>NZ_VCJR02000009.1 GCF_009712425.2 Aquisalinus luteolus | reverse complement strand
TCGTACAGGATGGTTCGGACACAGTCGTGTCCATCACCGGCGATACCTACAACTCGATCACCCTGATCGGCGTCGATGCAGGCGATATCGACGTCAGTGATTTCAATTTCGGGTAGGGAGCTGATATCTTCCTGTCTGCGACGAAAGTCTGACCATTGAGGTTTAACGTCAGACCAATGAGAACTGACGGGGCGGGATAACCTGAACATCTAATGGATCGGTTATTCTGCCCCGAAACACAAGGCTAAGGGGAGTGCGCCATGATCCGGCCCGACGATATTCAATTTCGTCCTGGAGTAGATATTCTACAGGAGATAACCACTCTTGGTGATGAGGCGCTGCCTCTCTTGCCTGGAATTTCACATCAGGGTCTTTGTGGCTGTGCTGCCTGTGATGATGCAGGCGCTCAGGAATACAGATACGTAACCGACTCTGTCGGTGATCCGCAAAGCCTGGTTGTCGATGATTACCGTGCCTTGCTGACCTCTTCGGAGAGCGCATGGAACTGGCTAGCGGCTGGCGAGCGGGCAATCGGCGTTACTTTTGTCACGTTTTCCTTCCGCGAGGTCGGTGACCTTCCGGGGCCTGAAAACGTGTCACGGCCTATCGACAGTTCGTTTTCCTTCAGTGAGCTGCAACGTGAGCAGACACGCGACTTCCTTCAGCAATTTGCCGATGAATCCGGTATCGTCTTCGTGGAAGTCGAAGAAGGGGGCATGCTCGACTTCATCGGCGTGACCGGTTCTGGCCTAGGTGGATTTGCCTTTTATCCCGGCAGTACACGGAATAGTTCATCGAATATTTATATCGAAGGAGACGTCAACACCACGACATGGGGTGGAAATCATATCCTCCTGCATGAGATCGGCCACGCTATGGGGCTCAAGCACCCGTTTGAAGGCGATGTGACGCTGGATAGCGAAGTCGATACAATACAGAACACAGTCATGAGTTACACCTGGAATGGTGGCGGTGTTACGACATTGGGGCCGATTGACCGCGATGCCCTGGATTATCTGTATGGCGACCATGTCGATCTGGCAGCTGCCGGCATCACCTATTCCTGGGACGAAGCAACGGATACGCTGACAATTGACGGTTCTTCCGGCGCCGACACTTTTAGCGGGACACGCGATAAGGATTTTATCTCCGGCCTTGACGGAAATGACTTTATCGTTGCCGGCGGTTCCGACGACACCGTCAATGGTGGCAATGGTAATGATGAGCTGCGCGGCGAGGATGGCAATGACACTCTCATCGGTGGGGCGGGGCATGATATACTGTCCGGCTCCTGGGGCGATGATATCATCAATGGCGGCGGCGGTGGTGATACCATATCGGCCGGTGGCGGTAACGATACTGTTGATGGCGGTGGCGGGAACGATATCATAGCAGCCAGTTTCGGTGACGATATGATCGATGGCGGAGCTGGCGATGACGATATCGAGGCCACATCGGGCAACAACATCGTATATGGCGGTGACGGCAATGACGTTATTCGTTCGGTCGGGTACAGCAACTATTCCATGGAGCTGTACGGTGAGGAAGGCGACGATACGTTCTATTTCAGCTATACGCATTACGGCACCATCGATGGTGGAGACGGCTTCGATACCGTTTCATTCGAGGAGGCAATCCAGACCACCGGCGCGTTCGTCAATACGGCGTCGAATAATTACCTCTCGATCGAGGAATACCGTGGCTCCTCCGGTGATGACAGGTTTTATGGCGGCGATCAGGCAGACCGTTTCACAGGCCTTGTCGGCAATGACCAGCTATATGGCGGCAGCGGCGACGATGTGCTTCTCGGCGGAGATGGCGATGATACGCTGCGCGGCGATGCGGGGGCCGATACACTGAGTGGCGGTGCAGGCATCGATTTCGTTGACTATGCCAATGGTGGGAGTGAAGGCGTCACCATCGACCTGCGGGCCGGCACGGGGGCAGGCGGTTACGCCGAGGGCGATATTATTTCCGGTATCGAGAACATTCGCGGGTCGTGGTATAATGATACCCTTCTTGGTACGGATGGTGACAACGTCTTTTCCTATAGTGGTGGATCTGACGTCATCGATGGCCGCGACGGCAATGATACCTTCTCTTTCGAAACCTATTCCGGAAATATCCTTAACCTCAGTCTGCGAACATCCACCTTCCAGTGGTATTACGAGCCGTATGACTCTTTCTATAGCCTTGGTACGTATACGATTACATCGGTCGAAAATCTCACCGGTAACAATGTTGAAAATACTATCGAGGGTAATAACGTCGATAATATTCTCGATGGCGGTGAAGGCGATGATGTTCTCCACGGTTTTGCCGGGAGCGATACGTTGATCGGCGGGGCCGGCATCGACACGGCCGACTATTCCCTGGATCATGAAGACGGCGCAGTGGCAGGGATAGCAGTCGATATGCGGACTGCCACGGTGACCGATAGCTTCGGTGATATTGACCAGCTCACCTCGATCGAAGTCGTGCGCGGCAGTATTCATGATGACACCTTTTACGCTAACGCTACTGTGTCTGCCACCTTCTTCGGTGGTTCTGGCGCGGATAGCCTTGTTGGCGGTGCCACATCCGATACCCTGTACGGAGAAGTCGGCAATGATTTCCTCGCCGGGCGCGACGGCGATGACGTGCTGGATGGGGGTGATGGTGACGATCGCATGTTCGGCGAGGC
>NZ_VCJR02000008.1:1182-4394 GCF_009712425.2 Aquisalinus luteolus | reverse complement strand
TGCACGCTGCCATTCGCATTCTCGTCAACATTCCAAAATTTGCCCTTGCATCGCGGAGGCCATCCACACATACGCGGATTGGATGCCGCCAGCCTGTCGCCGCTGGACCACTCGCAAGGAGACTTCACTCTCCCTGCACCCATCGACTTGGGAGCGTTCCTGCCCCCAAGACCCCTGACCAATTCATGGAGACCAGAGGGAGATGGTCTCTCCCTCTGGACACCCTGTTCTATCCTTCAGGCGGCCTTATGCTCCGCCTGAATCAGCGACCCATGGCCTTCTGTCCTTGGTGCGAACCAGCGATGCAGGGCTGGCAGGACCAAGAGTGTCAGGACGGTTGAGGTGACGAGGCCGCCGACAACAACAGTTGCCAGTGGACGCTGCACTTCTGCGCCAACACCTGTTGCAAACAGCAGCGGCGCTAGGCCAAGGGCAGTCGTCAACGCTGTCATCAGGACTGGTCTTGCCCGCATGGCCGCCGCATCGATGGCGAGCCTGTCGAGCGGCTGACCGTCCCGTGCAAAGTCATCCATGAAGCTGACCAGCACCATGCCATTGCCGAGCGCTATACCGAACAGCGCGATGAAGCCGACTGTTGCCGGGACTGAAATCGGCAAGCCGGTCAACCATAGCGCTATTGCCCCGCCGGTCAGGGCCAGCGGTATGTTCAGCAGGATGAGGATCGCTGACTTCAACCGCCCGAAGGTCATCAGCAGAATAAGCAGGACGATGGCAAGCGTGATGGGGATCACCACAGCAAAACGCTTGTTCGCCTGCTGCTGCAATTCGAACTGGCCACCCCAGGCAATCCTGTAGCCTGGTGGTAGCTCGACTTGCCCGGCAACGATGTCCTGAGCCTCCGCGACGAAGGAGCCTATATCGCGTCCGCGCACATTGGCCTGCACGGTGATGAAGCGGTCGCCATCCTCGCGCGTGATCTGGCGCGGTCCGACAATCGTTTCTACATCGGCTATCGCACCGAGTGGCACCTGCGCTCCATCAGGCGCGGTCAGGATGACCCGGCGGATGCTTTCCACCGAACTGCGTGCATCTTCCCGGAATCTTACGATGACAGGAAACTGTCGCACGCCCTCGAACAGGACGCCCGCCTGCGTGCCGCCGATGGCAGCCCGCATGGCATCGAGTGCATCCTCCACCGCAAAGCCGTAGCGACCAATCGCATTGCGGTCGATCCGGGCGATGATCTGCGGTGCGCCGGTGATCTGGTCGGCCTGCACATCAGATGCGCCATCGACACTGTTCAGGACCGATTGCAGCTGCTGCGATTTTTCCAGCAGAACGTCCATATCAGGGCCGAAGATTTTCACCGCCAGCTCTGCCTTGGTCCCTGTCAGAAGTTCGTCCACGGACATGGCGATGGGCTGGCCGATATTCGCCTTTACGCCGGGATAGTCCGACAGGGCATCGGAAAGAGCATCGCGCAAATACTGCGAACTCATGCCATCCCGCCATTCGGCCTTTGGCTTGAGGGCAACGAAGGATTCCGAACTGTTGACGGGGTCGGCATGGGCACCGACCTCGCCACGCCCAATCCGTGAGACGATGGTGTCTATTTCGGGGAATTCCTCCAGCAACTTCGCTTCTATCCGCGTGACCGTGGATTTGGCTTCTGTGAGCGAAATGGACGGGGCCATGGTGATCCGCATCAGAATATCGCCTTCTTCCATGGCGGGCGTGAATTCCGAACCGAGCCGTGAAAAGGCACCAGCGCCCAGCACCAGCAGAACGACCGCAAGGGTCACGGCCATCCAGCGGGCGTGGACGAACACCGAAGCGGCTTTTCCGGCCAACTGTCCGAGCGCCCCGTTGTTCTCCTCGGGTTCACTCAATCCTTTACCTTTGACACGCATCAACAGAGCGGAGACCGCAGGTGCAACAAACACCGCATAGATCAGCGACCCTGTCATGGCGAGCGCTGCGGATGCCGCAAGAGGCCGGAAGGTTTTGCCCTCCACACCTTGCAGAGCAAACAGCGGCAGGAACACAACGATGACGACGGCTACCGCCGCTGCGAGCGGTGCGATAACCTCCGCCGTCGCCCCGGCGACGACCGTGCGTATATCCCTGGACGGATGATTCTTCAGAGCACGGTCGACATTCTCCGCAATGACGATAGCACCATCAACCATCATACCGATGGCGATGGCGACGCCGCCGAGCGACATAAGATTGGCAGAGATACCCACGGCCTGCATGGCGATGAAGGCAAACCCGACCGAAAACGGGATCGACAAGACGACGACAAGGCTTGGCCTCCAGCCACCCAGAAAAACGAGGATGATGACAGCCACAAGCAATGCGCCCTGCCACAGGGCGTTGGTGACGGTCGCTGCCGCCTTGTTCACCAGCGTGCCCTGATCGTAATAGGGAACAGCGCGCACGCCGTCCGGCAGGGTTGCGTTGATCTCGTCAAAGCGTTCCTGCACTCGGGCGATCACGTCGGAGGTATTGGCCCCATAGAGTTTGAGGACCAGTCCGGCAACGACTTCGCCTTGGCCGTCGGAGGTCGCCAGTCCCTGGCGGACGCCGCCGCCGACCTCGATCTCGGCGATATCGCCGACACGAACAGGCCTGCCATCATCGACCTTCACAACGGTAGACCGAAGATCATCGATGGAGCGGGCAAGACCGACACCGCGCACGGTATATTGTTCCGAGCCGATCTCGATGAACTGTGCGCCTTCCGTCTTGTTGCCGCGTTCCAGCGCATCGGTGACATCGGCAATCTGCAGGTCGTAGCGCAGGAGCGCATCGGGCTCGATGCGGACCTGATACTGCTTTTCATAGCCGCCAAGGGACAGAACTTCGGTTACGCCCTTGACCGTCTGGAGCTGATATTTGACCACCCAGTCCTGCAATTCGCGCATCTCCACGAGAGAGCGTTCGCCTGTGTCATCGGCCAGCTTGAAATACATGATAATGCCAAGCCCGCTGGAAACAGGGCCCATTTTGGGCTCGCCGAAACCTGGCGGGATTGCCTCACTGGCCTCGCCCAGCCGTTCAGCGACGACCTGCCGGGCAAAATAGACATCGGTTCCATCCTCGAAATAGATGTTCACCACTGAGAGACCGAAATTCGAAACAGATCGTATACGTTCCAGTTTCGGCAAGCCCGACATGGATGTTTCTATCGGATAGGTGACATAGCGCTCGACCTCTTCGGGCGCGAGGCCTTCGGTCTCCGTGAAGAC
>NZ_VCJR02000008.1:0-1082 GCF_009712425.2 Aquisalinus luteolus | reverse complement strand
GACATGGATGTTTCTATCGGATAGGTGACATAGCGCTCGACCTCTTCGGGCGCGAGGCCTTCGGTCTCCGTGAAGACCTGGACGAGCGAGGGTGTCACATCCGGGAAGGCATCGACGGGCAAGGCGCGGAAGGCCATCAATCCGCCGATAGTCATGATCATAGCGGCAGCAACAGCGAGAAGCTTGCCACCAGCAATACGGTGCATGAAGTCTTTCATTGTTCTGCCTCCCTAATGATTGTGGCCGTCGCCGAAAGCGTCTTTTTCAAGCTCCGCTTTCAGAGTGAATGCACCAGTGCTGACGTATGAGTCGTTCAGGTCCAGTCCTGACAGGATTTCTATCTTCTGTCCGACCTTCCGTCCCGTTTGAACGGGCTGTGGACGAAAGCCATCCTCCGCCGGAACGAAGACAGATGTCCGGCCTTCAACGAGCTGAATGGCATTTTCAGGTACAAGAAGGGCCTCGATTGTCTCGCCAGCAGCGATATGAGCCGTGACGAACTGACCGGGTCGCAGAGTGCCATCCGGGTTGTCCAGCACGAGACGGGCAGTCGCCGTGCGGGACGTTTCTTCCACCACGGGCGAGATGAAGCTGATGCCACCTGTTGCCAGCATCGCCCCGTCGTCGCTGCGAAGGATGGCTTCATTGCCGACGACAAGCCGTGATAAATCCTCCTTGTAGACCGTGATATCGGCCCAGACTGTGCTGGTATCGACAATCACGATGAGCGGCTCGGCGCTCGCGGCATCGACGGACTGGCCGTGGGTCAGGTCGCGTCGGATGATCTGCCCCGGTATCGGGGCGCCGAGCGTGAATTGCGAGAGCGAGCCGTCCGGGGCGGAAGCCAGCCTATCAATCACATCATGACCGATGCCAAGGGCATGGAGTTTCGTCTCGGAGGACTCCCTGGCGGCGCTGGCTTTTCGAGAAGCCGCTCGCGCATTCAGCAGGTCCGCTTCCGCTGTGATCTGATCGGCGTAGAGTTTTTCTTCGCGCGCGAGATCGGTGCGGGCAAGATCCTCCGCCGAGACGCTGGCAAGATATTCTGCCTTGAGATCAGCCAGTTCTCGGCTTGAGATGAC
>NZ_VCJR02000007.1 GCF_009712425.2 Aquisalinus luteolus | reverse complement strand
GTGCGGGCAAGATCCTCCGCCGAGACGCTGGCAAGATATTCTGCCTTGAGATCAGCCAGTTCTCGGCTTGAGATGACGGCAAGGGACTGACCAGCAATCACATGATCACCCTCGCTGACCATCAGCTTCGTAACAATGCCGGAGACGGGACTTGAGAGATTTGCAACCCGGTCCGGGTTGGTCCGTATTTCGGCTGGCAGCTCCAGATCGTCACTGGTCTTCTGCAATTCAGCTTTCGCCAAGGTTATGCCGGCTGCACTCGCAGCGCTTTGCGACATTTCAACGATATCGGCCTCATCCTCATGGCCATGTTCATCATCACCTTCTTCATGCGCGTCTCCTTCATACGCGGCATGGTCGGCTTGTGCGCCGGTGTCAGCAGTTTCCTCACCGCACCCACTGACCAAAGGTATACTGAATATAAGCACTATCATCAGTATCAATATTTTTTTCATTGCATGTCTCCCTCGGAGAATGGTGCCGCGCCAATCAGGCTCTGCAGCAGCACATTTTCCGCATTCAGTTTTCGGTTGGATTCTATGACGGCGATCTGCGTGTCGATCAGCGCTTGCCTGGCATCGAGCGTTGCTGTCAGGTCGAACTTGCCTGCCTGATACCCTCTAATGGCAGCATCATGGGCGGACTGAGCTTCCGGCAACGCACTTGATTGCAGCAGGTCGAGCTGGCGCCTAGCAGCCTGTTGCTGGGCGATAGAAGACTGCAGGCGAGCGCGCAGGCGTGCCTCTGTCGCTTCGGCATCGATAGCGCTTGCCTGCGCTCGGAAGGCGGCGGCATCGGCAGCATCCCGGTTGCGGTCAAACAGCGGCAAGGGCACCTCAAGCCCTGCAACAAGCGCGCTTTCACCCGTTGCCTCGAACTCCCTCACACCAGCCGATACCGTGATATCAGGAATGATCCGTACCCGTTCCAGCTGTTCCTGAGCCCGGCTGGCTTCAAGCGATGCGGCTGCCGCAACGATCGCCGGATGCGACGAAACCTCCCCCTGCGACGGTGCAGCCTGTGTTGCGGTAATGATCGGATTACCGAACCGGGCAGTGTCAGCGCCCCAGAGCGCGGCCAATGCCAGTTTTTCCACTATGATTTGAGCCTGCAGATCGGCTGCTGCGGCCTGGAGACGCGCCGCTTCGGTTTTGGCGCGTGAGACGTCGGGTGGTGCCGCCGCGCCGGCCTCATATCGCTTAATGACCGTATCCCGGAACCGGGCCGCCAGATCGGCGGCACTGTCCGCCATCTCGGCAAGCTGGATGGTGGCATGAAGATCGTAAAAGCTGAGCGCCGCTTCCAGTTCTGCCTCGCGCAGGATGGTTTCGCATTGTGCACTGCCTAGTGCCTCAAGCGCGCGGGCAGCACGCACCTGCTTCTGGCGCTTGCCGCCGAGTTGCAAGGTCTGGGAAATGGCATAGGTTCGATCCGACTGGTCGAAGCCATCAAAGGCACCATCCCCGCCGAAATTCTCCACCTCCAGAGACAGGGAGGGGTTTAACCATCGGCCCGCCTGCCGCGCTTCGGCAGCCCTTGCCTTGGTCTCGAGCGCCGCGGCCCTTACTTCAGGCGAGGCATGCCTGATTTGCGTTAGCACCTGATCGAGTGTCAGTGGTTCGTTTTCTTCTATCATTCCGGCCTGAGCAGATGTCAGGCGTGGCTGATAAGTCCCGCCGCACGAAGCCGCAGCATAGGCCTGGATCGGCATTGCAAGAATGCCAAGGGCGCACAGGCCGCCCCATATGTGTCGTTTCATGAGATAAATTCTCCACGTAGATTAACCGGAAAAACGCCCCTCGAAGGGCGAGAAAGGCCGGTTAGCCACGCGGAGGGCGGAACAATCCGTATACGAGCGGCGGCGGCAGGCGAAGCATCGATTCGGATACCTGTTTGTCCGCTATCAGGGTCTGTTCAACGAGATGTTGGGACGTGTTGAGCATATGCCCGTGACACGGTCCGCAATGATGCACATGCTTGTTGTGAGACGGTTTCTCATCGCCTGAAGTATCGTCAGTATCTGATGCAGCGCTGCTTTCGCATTCATGGGAAAGCTCGGCAATGTTATGGGCTTCGGCTACAATCGGGGTAGCGATGAAAGCCATCAGGGCCATCATCAGCAGGAGTTTCGCAATTCTGTTTAATCCGAAGCGTCGCATCACTAATATCGATAGCACACAAATCTATGCATTTCATTATCATTTTCCCAGACATTACCATCATCTGATCTCACTGATAGGGATTCTGATATTCTACTCGACATCAGAGCCGGAAGGTTCCTGTGGGTTGAGCTTGCCTTCGAACTCCGGCACAGGCCTGGCCTCGGCTTCCTCCTGGCTCTCTGCAATACCATTCTTGCGGATATCATCGACCAGCCATTCCATTTCCTTGATCTCGCGGCGCTGGGCGCGGATGATTTCGTCGGCCAGCTCTCGAACGCGAACATCTTCGATTTGTGCCCGCTCACTCGTCATGATGGCAATCGAGTGGTGGGGAATCATCGCGTTCATGTAAGAGCGCTCGCCGACCGTGACCTGGCTGCGAACCAGAAACAGTGCGGCGATCAACACGACAAAGCTGCCGATATAGATGCCCGCATTGATCTTCTTGTCGCTATACATGCCGAGCATGAAGCTGAGCATCACCACGGCCATGGCAGCGCCCATGATGAAAGTCATGTAAAACCGCGTTTCGCTCCAGCGTACATGCTCAAACGCATAGGTGTTGAAATACATCAGGATGAACATCACCACCATGGAAGTGCCGATCATCGCTGCAAATCGCAAGTAATTCGATCCGTTATTCACAGGACTTTCCTCCATAAAGTTTCAGCCATAAGCGTAAGTCCAACGGGCTGATGGTCGGAAAGTTCCTGTATTTAAAGCGCTTACAGCTTCAAGCGTTTCAGCCGAAGTGCATTGGCAATGACAGAGACCGATGACAGGCTCATGGCGGCAGCGGCGATGATGGGACTGAGCAGGATACCGGTCAGCGGGTATAACAGCCCTGCAGCAATGGGAACGCCGGCAGCGTTGTAGATGAAGGCAAAAAACAGGTTCTGCCTGATATTGCTCATTGTCGCCTGGCTGAGGCGGCGGGCCCGGACGATCCCGTCGAGCGTCCCCTTGACCAGCGTAACCCCGGCGCTCTGGATTGCGACATCCGTGCCGGTGCCCATGGCAATGCCGACATCGGCGCGCGCCAGCGCCGGTGCATCATTGACCCCGTCGCCAGCCATGCCGACCACACGGCCTTGCTCCTGCATCTGCCGGACGATTTCGCCCTTGTCCTGCGGCAGAACGTCAGCGCGGATATCGTCAATGTCCAGCTTGCGGGCGACGGCCTGCGCGGTTGCCTCATTGTCGCCGGTCACCATGACGATGTGGACGCCCATTTCCCGCAGATCGGACAGTGCCTGCGCGGTCGTTTCCTTGACTGGGTCAGCGACCCCGATCAGTCCGGCCAACCGTCCATCGACAGCGACATGCATCACGGTCTCGCCTTCGCGCCTGCGTTCACCTGCCTTGTCTGCTGCGGCGGGGTCGAGGGCGATGCCGAGCGTTTCCAGCAATCTGGCATTGCCGAGCGCAACGTCTTGACCGTCAATACGGCCATGAACACCCTGGCCAGTGATGGAATCGAAATCCTCCGCTGACGGCAGGGAAATGCCCCGGTCGCTGGCGGCGTCGACGATGGCCGTGGCAAGCGGGTGTTCCGATCCCCGTTCCAGCCCGGCGGCCAGCCTGAGGATTTCATCGTCGCTGATATCGGCAACCGGAATGATGGCAGTGACCTTCGGCTTGCCCTCGGTCAGCGTTCCCGTCTTGTCGACGACCAGCGTATCGACCTTCTCGAACCGCTCTAGCGCTTCGGCGTTCTTGATCAAGACACCGGCCTGTGCGCCGCGGCCCATGCCGACCATGATCGAGATCGGCGTTGCCAGACCGAGCGCACAGGGACAGGCGATGATCAGTACAGAGACAGCCGCAATCAAGGCATAGCTTAGGGCGGGCGTAGGCCCGAAAACGCTCCAGCAGATAAATGCTACAATGGCAACGAGCACCACGGCTGGCACGAAATAGCCCGAAACCCTGTCCGCCAGTCCCTGAATCGGGGCGCGGCTGCGTTGTGCTTCGGCGACCATATGGATGATGTTGGATAGCATCGTCTCGCTGCCGACTTTCGTCGCTTTCATGAGGAGACTGCCGGTGCCGTTCAGCGTGCCGCCGATCAGCATATCACCCGGTGATTTTTCCAGAGGGATCGATTCACCCGTTACCATGGATTCATCGACCGACGAGCGGCCTTCCAGCACGTCGCCATCCACCGGCACTTTTTCGCCGGGACGCACACGCAGCGTATCCCCGGCTTGGACTTCCGACAGGGGGATATCCTTTTCGCTGCCGTCTTCTGCCACCCGGCGCGCCTGTTCAGGGGCTAGGTCGAAAAGAGCGCGAAGGGCGGCGTTCGTTCCGGCGCGGGCACGCAATTCCAGCACCTGTCCCAACAGGACGAGCACGATGATGATGCCTGCCGCCTCGAAATAGACCGGCACCACGCCATGCTCGCTGCGGAAACTATCCGGAAACACGTCAGGCGCCAGCAGCGCGACTACGCTGTAGAGAAATGCAGCGCCTGTACCGAGCGCGATAAGCGAGAACATGTTGAGGCTCCACCGCACGACCGATTGCCAGCCACGCACGAAGAACGGCCACCCAGCCCACAACACAATCGGTGTTGCAAGAAGGAATTGTATCCATACGGAAAGCTGCGGCCTGATCCAGCCATGCACCGCACCGCCGAAAAGGTGGCTGCCCATCTCCAGGGCGAACAATGGCACAGCAAGGACCAGTCCGATCCAGAAGCGGCGCGTCATGTCATCGAGTTCGCTGGTATCAGCCTCGCCTTCGACGAAGCCCTCCGCTTCCAGCGCCATGCCGCACAGGGGACACGAGCCAGGCTTGGGTTGGCGCACTTCAGGGTGCATTGGGCACGTGTAGACAGTCCCTGAATAGCCTTCGGGAACGATATCGTAGTTGCCGGACGCTTTACTGCCGCCGGAGGCATGGTCGGCGTGGCCGTGGCAATGATCATGTTGATGTGTGGTCATGGTGCTCTCTCTCGCTGGTCCGGGACGTCAGGCAAGACAACCGCCTGACCGTTGCGGCGCTTGCGACATATAATACCCCCAGGGGGTATAATCAAGCGTCATTTTCTCGGAGATCTGACGGTCGCATTCGGTTATGCCAACCGAAACCCCAAGCACGGGATCACTCTTTCCACGCCTTTTCGCAATTGGCATACAGAAACGTGGCAGACCAGGTCAGCACCATAAAGCCGCCCAGTGATTGAAGCATGTTGATCAGTTTCAAGGGGCCCTCGGTCTCTATTTGCGTATAGCCCAGAGTCACGAAATTGATCCCTGAGAAGTAGATCAAATCGAGCCATGAATTCCCGAAATCGGCCCCGAGTGTACCCAATGTCCCCCATGCCAGAATTGCGCGGTAAACAGCGGCAAACATGACAATCTCAATGATGTGCAGGCAGACCAACCCGAGGAAAACGACGATAACCGCCAGTTGCGGCCTGTTATCAGAACTCGGCTTTAATGCGCGTATGCCAAGCAATCCGTAGTGATGGCCAATGCCGAGCAGGCCCAGCAATATCAAGCCTAGAAGCAGTGCCATATTACGTTCCTTTCCTGATAGTCTCCTTTTTGGTCCGTACAAAAACAAATATCACGATTGGGCAGCTTGTACGCCTTTTTCTCCCCGCCGCCTTCCGAGATAGAATATTTCAAAGACAAAAATCAGAATAATCCCTGCCACAGCGGTGATGATGATCAGCGGGTCTGCCTGGGCCTTCAGAATCAGGAAAGCGCCAAGGACAAGCGTGTCGAGAGCGATTGCCGTGAGAAGCACCCAGGACCGCGCCCCCACATCCTTTCGCAGATGGCGGAAAACGCCCCAATGAATGGCGATATCCATTACCAGATAAAATATCGCGCCGAGCGATGCGATCCGGCTGAGGTCGAAAAAGAGCGCAAGCAAGGATGCGGCAACAACGGTGTAGACGAGCGTATGTTTTTGAATTCGTCCCGGCATGCCGAAATGGCTGTGTGGAATGAGGTTCATTTCCGTCAGCATGGCCAGCATGCGCGAAACGGCGTATATGCTGGCAAGGAGCCCGGACGCGGTCGCGATGATGGCGATGCCGACAGTAAAGTACACGCCATATTGGCCAAGAGTTGGCCGCGCGGCTTCTGCAAGGGCGTAGTCTTTTGACGCAACAAGCTCTTCGAGGCCAAGGGATGAGCCAACCGCAAAGGCAACGGCCATATAAACCAGCAGGCAAAGCCCAAGCGAGATCATGATCGCCCGGCCTACATTACGTTGCGGATTTTTGACCTCATCGCCGCTATTCGTGATTGTGGTAAAGCCTTTATAGGCCAGGATGGCGAGAGCTACCCCGGCCAGAAAACCGGCAGCGGAATAATCTCTGTTGCCTGATGAGGCCACGGCCTCGAATGACAGGCCAGAGGCCCAGAGGCCGGCACCTGCGAACAACAGGATGCCGCCAACTTTCAAAACCGCCGTTATTTTTGAGACGGCGCCAATATACTGGTTGCCTGCCAGATTGATCAGAAAAGCAACAAGGATCAGGCCGAGCGCCAGGATGGGTACCCAGATTGTATCGTCTCCAACATCGAATAGCTGGAGCGTATAGGTACCGAATGTCCGGGCCACGAGGCTTTCATTGATGACCATGGAAAATGCCATCAGCAGGGCACACGCACCGGTCATTGCGGATTGTCCGTATGCCTTCTGCAGTATCATTGCGATACCGCCTGCTGACGGATACTTGTTGGACATTTTGATATAGGTATATGCACTGAAGGCGCTGATAACGGCAGCAAGAAAGAACGCAGCCGGAAAATAAGGCCCCGCAAATTCGGCGACCTGGCCGGTCAGGGCGAAAATCCCGGCACCGATCATCACCCCCGTTCCCATGGCGACAGTGCCGCCCAGAGTGAGGCTTCCTTTTTCGTAGTCGCTGTTCCTGTCTTGCTGCTTGTTTTCCGTCAATGCTCGTGTTCTCCCGTGATTGGCGCAGATGACCAGTGAATGTGCGCGATGCGCCAGCCTTCATCGGTCTTGCTCAACACCATGGTCTCCATCATGGATGAATGGATGGTTTTCCCATCGACATTGCCGTGAAGCTGTGACTGGGAAATGATTGTAGCCATATCACCGGAAACGATGGACTGACGGTCTTTCAGGGTCGTTTCCACTGCCGACGTGAATGCCATATCGGCAGGCATGTGGTGACCTGCATATTCCTCGAAGGAGCGTTCCGTGCCGCCGCCTTCGGCGATGATCACATCCGGCAGCAGCAGGGCTTTCACCATTTGCTCGTCTCCTGCCTTCAGGGCGGCTGAGAAAGCCTCTACGGCAGATTCCGGTGATCCCGCCGGTGCTGCCGATACGGTCTTATCCGCTTCGTCAGCATGGTGATCGTCCTCGCCATGGGAGCTTTCCTCATGATGATCATCTCCATGCGCTTCATCTTCATGATCTTGGTTACTACCTGAAACCGCATCGCCATGGTCGTGATCGTGCCCGTCTCCCGTCACCTCGGGCAGTCTTTGCACGCCAAGGCCATGCTTGTAGACGATAGTGCCGCCCCACCATGCCGTGATGCTGACCAGTACTGCAGCAACGAAAACGGCACCGGTGAAAAGGGTTGAAGCAGCCGCTTTTCGCCCCATCCAACGCCACCCAGCCAGAAGCAGGATGACGATGCCTGTGGGCACGGCCCAGTTTCGATGGGTGGTCATCGCTTCATGGGACGGCCCGTCATGGGCAACACTGTAATAGGCCTGAAACCCTGCGGCGATGGTCGCCACCACGGCCAGTGCCGCAAATGCCAGCATCCAGTCTGCAGCGGGACGCAAGGTCCGCTGCAACCGTTCCGGCACCACAAGGCTCAGCAAGTAGGATATCGCTGCCGTGACCGTGAGGGCATAGGAAAAATGGACAAGGATCGGATGAATGTTCGGTTCGATCAGATTGGTCATGGAAGGCTCCTAAAACCAGGCCCGGATACCGGCGACAAAGGCCGTGCCCTGAGCATCGCCGCCAGCGGCTTCGATGATGTCAGCGGTTTCGCCAAATGCTCCTTGCCATTCCACGCCGACATAAGGCGCGAATTCGCGCTTGATTTCGTAGCGCAGACGAACACCCGCATCGAGATTGGTGAGACCGGTACCGAGCTCGCGATCGGGCACATCCTGGAAGGAGAAATTCGCTTCCAGCCTCGGCTGCAGGATCAGACGCTGGGTCAATAGAAGCTCATATTCCACTTCCGTGCGGGCGGTGACATCGCCGTCCTCGCTGACAAAGGCGGCGGCATCGACTTCGAAGAGATAAGGTGCGAGGCCCTGCACACCGAACACGCCATGGGCCTTGCCGTCAGGCTCGACGTCA
The DNA here is from genome assembly GCF_009712425.2 of Aquisalinus luteolus. Taxonomy (GTDB): domain Bacteria; phylum Pseudomonadota; class Alphaproteobacteria; order Caulobacterales; family Parvularculaceae; genus Aquisalinus; species Aquisalinus luteolus. The sequence continues at coordinate 83,204 of NZ_VCJR02000007.1, read as the reverse complement.
TAGCGAAGGCCGGTCTGGAGGTCCCAGTATGGCGAGATCGCTCGTGACCAGAGCGCCTGTATTTCGGCGTCCTCCACTTCGTCACCCTCGAAGCTGTATTCGCCTTCGGTCTTGACGAAAAGCTTGTTGATGTCGCCGCCATACCAGCCTTGTGCATCCCAGACGCCGGTTTCCTCGCCGTCGAGAGACTGGATTTCAAACCGGTCAGCCATGACGAACCAGAAATTCTGTCCGCCTGCATGGTGTTGGACTTGCGCTCGGGCTTCAGCCATCTCCGCCGGGTCGTAATAGGCATCGGCCTGCGACCATGGCGCGGGACTGTCGTCACCATCATGGCTGTGCTGGGCGAGTGCCGGCGTTGCGGAAAGAGTTGCGGCGAGGAGAGCGCCGAGGCTCAGTGTTCTGACTGTCTGTCTCATCAGTGCTGCCCTCCCATCTTGTGATCGCCATGGGAGCCCATATCGTGACCCTCCATATCGTGCGCGCCCATGTCGTGTGAGCTCATTTCATGTTTCATGTCTTGCCCGTCCATCTGCATCGACGCCTTGTGAGACGGCGGATGATCATGAGACATCGGCTTGTTCCTGCCGTCATTCGGGAGGACGGAGACGACCTGCATCATCCCGGCATGCATGTGGTAGAGAAGGTGACAGTGGAACGCCCAGTCGCCGACATGCTCCGCCGTGATATCGACCGAGAGTTTCTCGCCGGGCTTCACGATGACCGTGTGCTTGCGCGGCATATGATTTCCGCCGCCATTGACCAGATCGAAGAACATGCCGTGCAAGTGAATCGGGTGGTTCATCATCGTGTCGTTGACCATGGTCATCCGTACACGCTCACCTTCATGGAAGATGATCGGCTCGGTCACTTCAGAGAATTTCACCCCATCGAACGACCACATGTAGCGTTCCATGTTGCTGGTGAGATGCACTTCTATCTCACGCTCGGGCGCGCGCGTATCCTTGTTCGGTTCAAGGCTTCTGAGCTGTGAATAGCGCAAGGTCCGGTGCGGGACGTCTTCAAGGCCGAGCCCCGGTTCATCGAGACGGCTCATCGGCATCGCGGCGAGCTTGGTGACACCGGGCCCGCGTTTGACTTCGGCGCTGTCGGACATGGCGTCCATGTCATGGCCCTTCATATCGTGATCCATGCCAGCCATCTTCATGCCGCCTGATGCCGTGTCACCGCCCATATCCATGGAGCCGTGATCCATCGCCATGTCCTTCATGGTCAGCGTGGGAACGGCCCGCAGGGCGGGTTCCTTGGCCTTCATGCCGGGACGGGGCCCCAGCGTCGCCACGACCTGGCCGGAGCGGTCGATGGATTCCGCCGTGAAGGCATAGGCCTTTTCGTCCTTCGGCTGGACGATGACATCATAGGTCTCGGCAACGCCGATCTGGAATTCATCGACTTCAAGTGGCCGGACATGCAGCCCGTCAGCCTGAACCACAGTCATCGGAAGGCCGGGAATGCGGACATTGAAAATGCTCATCGCCGAGGCATTGATGATCCGCAGGCGAACACGCTCACCGGGATTGAAAACCGCGTTCCAGTTATCCGCCGTCGAATGGCCGTTGATCAGGAAATGATAGGTCGCGCCGGTCACATCGGCGATATCGCGCGGCGACATGCGCATACCGCCCCACATGGCGCGTTGTTCCAGCGCCGTGCCGAACCCTTTCTCCCCGGCATCCTCGATAAAATCAGGCACCGTACGGTGGCTGAAATTATAGGTCTCGCTCATCGTCTTGAGCTTCTTGAAGATCCGGTAGGGGTCTTCAAAGCTCCAGTCCGAAAGCACCATGATATATTCGCGGTCATAGCCGACCGGGTCCGCGCCCTTCGGCTCGATGATGATCGGGCCGTAATGGCCGAGCTGTTCCTGCAGACCGGAATGGGAGTGATACCAGTAGGTACCGTTCTGCGGCACAGCGAACTTGTACTGGAAGGTTTCGCCGGGGCGGATGCCGGGGAATGTCACGCCGGGCACGCCGTCCATCTGGAACGGTACGAGCAAGCCATGCCAGTGGATGGACGTGTCCTCATCCAGAGTGTTGGTAACGTTGAGGGTGATTTCTTCGCCCTCGCGGAAGCGGATCAAAGGCGCTGGAACCGTACCGTTCACGCCCAGCGCCATGCCCGAGCGTCCGCCAATCGTGACGGGGAAACGGTCAACCTTCAGATCGAAACGGTTGCCCGTAAGGGTGCTGAGCCCGGTATTCCCCCGGCTGGCGGGCAAGGACCATGCGGGAAGCAGGCTCGTTGCGCCGAGCGCGAGTCCCGCCTGCAAGGATGTTGATAGAAATTGTCGTCTTGAAACCATGGTTTTTCTCTCTTGTCAGGGTGAATGGCAGAATGCCGGGCAAAGTTCGCCCGTAGCGGCTCTCGAAACGGAGCCGGTTCGGTGCTGCTTAATCACGCATGACGATTTTGAGAGAGACCGGCGTTTGTGCGGGCGGGCCATGCCAGTTCAGCGCCAGAAACTGGCGCGGAATGGAGACCGGGTTCGGGAAAGGGTCTATTTGCCTACTGGCCAGGAAGACTTGCGATGCCGGTGCAGATAATGTGAAGGCACTGGCCTCACTCTGGAGCGCCATCGCGAAACTGTCAGCACAATGCGGACAATCCTCATCGCAGGGCTGCTGACCTGCATGGTCCTCATGCGTTGCGTCGTGGTTGGAATGCGAAGCGTGGACGTCATGCGCCCCGGCAGCGGATTGATGGAGGCTCGATGCACCGACATGAGACAGACAGGCGCAGGCTTGGCCGATCCCGAGGATCAGCGCGATTGTAACGATCATTGCCTGTTTGCCGAAATGCTTCATCGGATGCTTGACGCTCCTTCCAATAGCCATGATATACCCCCTATAGGTATGAGGTCAAATCATGAAATCGCAACGCACGATCACGAGACTGAGACGGATCGAGGGACAGGTTCGCGGCATCACGAAGATGCTGGAAGAGGATCGCTACTGCATCGACATCCTGCACCAGATGCAGGCGGTCAAGGCCGCTTTGGCGCGGGCCGAAAGCGAAATCCTGAAAGACCACGCTTCCCATTGCGTCGAAGATGCGATCCGCTCGGGCAATAGCGAAGAACAACGTGGCAAGGTCGCTGAACTGGTCGATCTGTTCGACAAGCTAAAGCGGTGAAAGTTGCTGTAATACTCAAACCGTTCGTCTGCCGTTATTTCTAATCCCGAGCTTGTGAATCTGGTTTTTGCCCACTTAGATAAAGCTAAATTTGAAACACCAAAGCACAAAAGTTTGCATTCTCACGGCATGTCAATTATATTTATCAGTATGGATTTAGTATTGGATGCACTGCAGGCATTTAATTTTTTGGGCGAGTTTATTTTGATCTATGCTGCCTTAGTTGCATTAAAAAAATACTCTTACTGTCTTAGAATCTAAGGACACTAAGCTATTAACGGTGTCCATCAATATCTGAATGAAATTTTAGCTAGGGAAAGATGCTTACCATTCAACGCTGAGGTGTAAGATGGTAGCAATCCTAGCTCATATACTGAGACGTCGTTATTGATTTGCCTGAAAGCTCCATCTTTTGTCGCGCCCAGAATTGGCCATTCGACGTTAGAAAATGACTTTAATAGGTCATAATCATTTTCAAGGCTTACTAAATAAAGGGATCGCAGATAGCAGCTAGTGCCTGTGATCGAATATAGATTCTCATTTACACGTACTAAGCCGGTACAGGCATCACATCCCATATATAAGATAATGTCTTCTGCCCCCGGCAGGTCAGTTAAATATCCTCTTTCAATAAATTCCCAGATAGCCCATCGAGCGAAGATTCCGGTCGTCAATGCAACTGGAATTCCTTCATAGGTGCGGGACAGATCATAGACAGTAAGCGGCTCACCATGCTCTAACACCGTTCTCGTGAAGGATTTTCTATGATCTGCCAAAGATCGCGAGCCCGGTTTTTTCATGACCTGCCAATAAGATCGTACACGTAGCTCGTTCAGGGTGGCGATCTTTGGTCTTCGCCCGTTAAGCTCCTCCACTATTTGTACTTTTCTTTTACTCAGCCTTGTTTTCGGTGTCATCCATCTGCAAGCTCGCCTAAAAGCACATCGAAGAATGCCGCATTTCTTTTCTTCGCATCATCTAGAAGTTTATCGTAGCCCATAACCTCTATGAATATATCTTTTTTAGCATGATACATGTAAAAGCCCTTTTGGTCCCAAGAGTCATGCATGTCATGGTTTTCGCACACCGTTCTGAGGGTAGGCTCCACATCCGCGACGACATAGGCATACAGCCGCACACCATCGGGCACAGCTATGGTTCGGCCTGATTTTGTTATCAAACGACCTGTCGAACGAATTTTTACGGCAGTTTCGATAACCTGCTGGATCGGATCTCTCTTGGGGTCGGCGTAGCTATAATCATCCCGTCCCGGCTTTTTGAATTCAATAAGAACAACTGTATCTTTGTCTCCTTCACGATAGATCGAGCAATCATCGAACATCACTAGATCGGCAACCTTATCTCCTTTCTGCCTACGCTTTCCATGGAGCGTACGATCGCTTGAACAGTATGAAAAAAACGCGAGCCTCTCATCCAATAGCCAAAGGTTATGCTGATAGAATTTCGTAGAATCGCTATCTTCATGGCGTGGGTGGACGAGGTCGTGAAAAACATCCTCCAGGCTCATTTTTCCATCGTCTTGAAAGCCAAGAACCGCTTCTGCGAGCTCAATAACGGACCTTCTGTGTGCTACATACGATGCGAGGGCATCCTTATTTTCCTCGTCAAGCTGCTCAGCTATTTTTTCACGCATCTCAATCAGCTTTTCAGGAGCCTTCAGGCCTTCCTCAAACTCTTTTTGCCAATTTCTCTGATCGCGAAAACGCTGAAGCGCAAGATCGGCAACAAAATTCTCAGCTTTCCAGTTCATCGGTTTATTGCTGACATAGTCAGCAATACTTTTTCCGTTGAGCGCGCTTCGAAGAAGCGGGTTACGTACAATTGCTTTTGCTACACCGCCTGCTTGGGATGCGCGATGGCGTTGTACAAACTCGGACTCTATGCCCAAGATGAAATCTGTTACGCGGTCGACTATCGCATCAATTTCTTCATTTGTAGCTTCAATCTCTGTCCGCGCTGTGTTCGCTCGTTCGTCTAAGAAATCACCACTAATAGAGGCAATGTAAATTTGCTTAGAACCATCAGGAGCATCAAAATGTGCGTTTCCTATTTTTCCTGATATTTTACGCCCAGTACCAATAATTCGCCCATCTGCAAAGAGCAATGCCATATGCTCCTTGAAGAGCTTTTCACGCTTAACCTTCGTAATGTCGATTCTAAATTCTCTTGTTTCCGTACCGAGATCAATGTCGACAGTTTGTTGAATCTCAGGGCTAAAAAATTCAGCAAAATGTGACCTGGCATCGAATTTTGCGCCATCAACCGTAATTGCTAAATCAGGCATATCGCCAGATAAGAAGAATGGCAAAAAGTAGCGAATTGTGCGTTCGACTATCTCTTCACCTTCTAGTGATTCAATTATCTTATCGAATTCCGCTTTCGGGTATTGATATCGCACCACACATCCCTGATCAAAAGGCAAAGTCGGTGGATTAAGGGGTGAATCCAGTATTTGTGGTTCTTGATATATGTTGAAACCAAATACCCTTGTGACAGTATTATTTTCAACTTTAAATTTGGAGGTGTAAATTATATCTTCAAAGACTTTGAAGGCGATAAATCGACCAAAGCCCTTGCCGCCTTTTTTGAGGCGGTATCCAGTAAACGGCGTGAGAAAATATGCATAATTTTCTTTGTTCAGGCCTAAGCCATTATCGGCAATGACAGCTTCAAAATTGCCTGTTGAGATCGAAACGCGAACTTGTCCCTGACTAGAAACATCATCTCCCCACCGGCTCTGGGTAGAATAAATAGCGTTTGATATTGCTTCATAAATAGGTAGAAGAAAGTTTTCATCTGTATGCTTATAATTTGTTCTTTCTAGAACGGCAGGCATGTCTGCAGGTTTTAGATAATCCAATTGCCTTCCCCATTATCTTGTTATCTGGCGGATAAATATACACAACCCTACCTAGAAACAAAACATTGAGATTTGTGTGATCGCGATATGCCTTAGCCATTGGGCGCGCCCTTCGGGCCGGGCTCTCGTGAACCGGGCCCGCTTGTGGCGATCCCGGCCATTCGGCGTCGATCCCTCGCGCTTTCGGGGGCCAGCCCCCCGGTCGCTTCGACAAAAATAGAACGCAGATTTTCCTGCTTTCCGGCGTGCCTTGGAAAGACAAGAAAATTGCGCCGATTTTTGCCTTCCGCTCCCACCCCCCGCTTTCGCCAAGGGGCAGAGGGTTGCATGCGCAACCCTTATCCTGACGGGAGGTATTCATGTCGATCACACTCTTTGCCCAGCCCTATGACCTTGCGGCCAATGGCTTCTATTTTTCATCTGCCGATGAGTTTTCGGAGAAAGCGGCGACGCTCAGGAATGATCACGGCCAGAAGGTCGAGGAGTTCGAGATTCAGTTCATCGACGGCGAGGCTATCGATGCGGCCTTTGCTGAGGCGTGGGGATTGAGCCAGGGCACTCTGGCGCGGTTCTTTGAGCTTGCCGGGGAATGGGACGAGCAGGAGAAGCAGCGTTTCATCATCGCGGTGAGCGAAGTCGGCTATTCCTTCGATCCCGACAGCATCGGGTCGGAGGATTTCGAGATCGATATCTATCATCTCGGCAGCCTGAAAGAGCTGGCCGAAGAGTTCATCGCCGAAGGGCTGTTCGGAGAGATTCCCGATCATCTGACCAATTACATCGATATCGACGCCATCACCCGTGACCTGTCCTTTGATTACACCGAGACCGATATCGCCGGAACGCGGCTGATCTATCGGGCGAATTAGGGAGGGCAGTCATGAGCATTTCCCTTCCCCCGAACGAGACAGGATATTGCCCCGGTCATCCTTGGTATTATGTGCGCGGCGGGAAAGTCCTGAGCCTGAAGCAGATCAGGTTTGAAGCCGAGCAGAACAATTATCGCGGCTATATGCCGGACAGGCTGGACGAGATCGACACGAAGCCGGAGCCGAAGCGATCCCATAGCCTGCGTCAGCTTCGCGAGAAAGTCCGTGAAGACCTGAAACGCGATGTGTCCGGCTACAGGAAACAGGTCAATCGGTTGCGGCGCTATCGCGATCACGGGGCATTGGAAGAGGCGCAAGGGTGCAACGATGTCCATACGGCCATCAGCCTCAAGCATAATCATCTCTATAATGACTTCGCGATCCTGCGCGAGATCGAGACGATGCTGACCAAGCAGCGCGATCTGTTCGACCTGTAGGCCGGATTACCCGCCACATGCATCAGCGCTCGAAATCCGGGCCGCCGCGTTTGCGCGGCGGCGAGGCGCGAGCGGGCGCGGTGTCTCGCATTTCCCGATAGTGCGTCCAGTCATCGCGCAGGCTTTGCCTTTGAGTTTTCAATGCCTCGATCTGTTCGCGCTGCCGGTCTTTCAGGGCGCGACGCTCGGAGAGGTGCGCGAAGACGAGCCGGTCTTTTTCCTTGCGGTCGCGCTTCTCGCAGGCGAGTGTTTCGCGTTCATTCTGCTTGGTGATGGTCCTATGCTCGCCGCGTAGCCGATCCCATAGACCGCGCAGGCCCTTGCGGAATCGCGCCTGCCTTGCTTTGGCTTCCTCGATCCGGCGTTGTTCCAGCTTTTCCTGAAGCGCGGCCCGTTCCTGCCGTTGTTTGGCGATGAGCGCTTCGCGCTGCTTTGCCTGCACGGTCTTGAGCGTGGCTGCGCGATCTGTCAGCTCGCCCGACCAGCGGTCGAAGGCGGGTTTCATCTCCTTCGCATGGAGGGACATCGCCTCTTCAATGCTTGGCAAGTCTCCGGCTTCGCCGAGCTTCTCGCGGACGGCTTTCGTTTTCACCCCGACCCAGCGGGCAATGGCGTAGGGCTCGCCGTGGCGATCTACGGCTACGAAGCCGCGACGGTCGCCGCGTGCGAGGATCAGACCTTGTTCCTTCAGGGCATGAGTGAAGGAGGCTCTTGAGTCCGAGATCGCCCAGCTTTCCTGTAAGACAGCCTTTATTTGCCGGGCATCCTGGCCCCGGCGCTTGGCCTGCTGCCATTCTTCCAGAGTGAAATTTTTGGGATCGCTGGGTTCTTCGTTCAGGAAGCCGCGCGGCATCTGCCAGCCATGTTCAAGGTATAGTTCGCGGGCGAGGGCATGGAGCTTGTTCTTGTGGAAGTCCATCGGGATAACCTTCAGCGCTTCGCCATTGACCCGGCTCCAGACGGCATGGCAGTGCCGCCGGCCTTCCTTCTCATGGAAGACGATGGCGCGGGGCTGATCCGTCAGGCCCAGTTCCTTTTCGACGCGGACGATTGCGCTCTCGAACTCCTCGGTTCCCACATGTTCGTTTTCAGGCGGATTCAGGCTGAGACTGAACAGGTACTTCTTCGCTTTGGTGGCCCGTGACAGGGCATGGGCCTCCTTGAACGCACCATGCAAATCACTGGCGGCAAAGCCGCGCAGCTCATGCACCTCAACATGATCGTTTTCTTCCTTGAGTAGATGGCGGGCCAGATCCTGCCCGCCGCCGCGTGAGTTGCCGACGAGGATCATTTACGCCTCCCGGATTGGCCGAGCGCCTGAACGAGAACCGCCCGCATCTCGGCGACCTCGGTGCACGCTTCCCTCAGGCAGGATGCCGTTTCATCATCAATGGGCAGCGTGCCCATATGTGTCGCCTTGGCCAGTTGGTTGAGATTGTTGGCGATGTTTGAATGCATGAAGTGATGCAGCACGAGTGCCAGAGCCTCATGGTCCTTGATCACTTTGGTGCCGCGTGTGCGGTGCTTCGGAACATCGTCGCCAAACAGGCAAAGCCTGATGTAGGCGCTCAGGGTGAGTTGCCCGGCGTCCCGCTCCAGCCTTTCACGCTCTTCCGGCGTCATACGCAGAGAGAGGGGCGGAGGATATTTCGGCTTGGATTTCGGTGGCTTGCTGGCGGCTTCTTCGAAGGCGTCAGATACCGGGGTCATGGCTGCGGCCCCAGATCGTCATGCTCCAGCGTCTTCAGGACCTCGTTCCAGCGCCCCAATTCCTCGAATAATTCAGGCCCGCAGGAGTTGGAACATTCTCCTGTGAGGTGCGCCATTCCTGTGCAAAAGATGGAACCAGCTGGTTTGCGCCTGAAAAGGCGCTTGCTTGCTCTAGTAAGGCTGCCTTCGGGCCGGAAATCCGGATTTCGTTTTCGCTCACCCTGATATCACTGATGATCGACTGGATATAAGCCTTGGCGAATGCGGGGTTTGACCTGTCCCGCAAGGCGGTGCTGACGGCACGGCCAAACCGATCGATGGCAACATCATCCAGCCTGTCGCAAGGTGCGGCGCGTTGATCTTCGACATAAGCAATCTGGCGATTGAGGGTTTCGATGCCGTCCTGCAGTCCCTTGATATGGGCCGAAAGGCTTGCGTCCATCGCCAATTCACCTGTTCCGATGAGGCGGTAGAGCTCCTGCACTTGGCTTTTCGCCTTACGTCGGTCCCCGTCGAGGCGCTTGGCGCGCGCTCCATATTCTTGACTGCGTTCGCTCGCTCTGGCGACAAGTGTCTCTGTCAGCTTTCTGAGCCTTGCAGGATTGAGAAGCTTTTCCTCCAATGTGTCGATAACGGCATCATCAAGCCGCGACATCGGGATTGAGACACCGGAACAGCCGGTTTCGCCGGTGTCGGATTTGCGCGAACATTTATAGTAGTGATACTGACCGCTTTTGCCGGACTGCTTGCGCAAGGGTGATCCGCACTTCGCGCATGTCGCGATACTAGTCAGCAACACATCGCTGCGGACAAGGCGCGGTGGTGTCTTTAAGGGATGCTGACGGTCGAGCTTTTCTTGAGCGGAATAAAAAACTGCATCTTCGACGATGCGCGGCATTTGGAACGGAACCCATTCCTCTTTAGGGCGCTCAACACCGCGCCGTGAATCGCGCCGATTGAAATAATGTTCGCCAATATAGGCGGGGTTTCTCAGGATCTTATCGACAAACTGGACACGGAATGCTTTGCCAGCGCGGTTCACAAAGCCGTTCTCGTTTAGCCAGGAAACCGTCTGCTTGACGCCGAGCGGGCCTGATTTCCCGTCGCCATAAAAATAAAGTCGGAAAACAAGTCGGACGATCTCCGCTTCTTGCGCATCGATTTCGATTTTCTTCTTGGCCCGCGCGCCGCGTGTTTCAGCGACATAAGTCCTATAGCCGAAAGGCGGTTGTGCGCCATTCCAGAAACCCTGACGGGCGTTTTCGATCATCGAGCGTGAGACATGTTTGCTAGTCTCTTTCGACTGATATTCATCGAAAGCACCAAGCATGGTGCGCATGATATCGGCGGTGTCGCCTTCACCGACATCTTGGGTGATAGAATGAAGCTGAATATCATGGTCTTTCAACATCTCGGAATAGACTAGGAGATCGCGCGTGTTTCGGGCAAAACGTGACTGGCTGTGCACGAGCACCGCATCAACCGGATGCGAGCCCAAAGTACACTCTCGTATCATGCGCTGGAATTCAGGGCGCTTGTCAGAACGGGCACTGACCCCAGGATCGATATAATGTTGCGTAATTGCATAATCGCGTGCCCGCGCATATTCCTCGCATCGTGAAATTTGGTCAGGGATAGACAATTCTCCGGCGGCCTGTTTGCCGGTAGAGACGCGGGCATAGATAGCGGCTTTTTTCATTCCGGTATCCTGTCAGTTGTCACCTGAATTGTCATTGGCGGCATTTTTGATCAACGTTGCGATGTCACCTGAAAAATAGGTTTCCAGGATTTGAAGCTCTGACAGCGTAATTGGCAAGTCCTGCGTCACATCGCAGACAATGTTAAGATCGCTGAAATTGTCGTTGGCGGGCGGCGGCAGCGGTTTGTTTGGGGCATGTTTTGGCATCGATTAAACTCCTTTTCGATGCCACCAATGCAATCAGCTTATAGCCCTCTGTGCACGTCATAACACTATCAGGATTTCATGGCATATTTGCTGGCATTTCATGGCGCACTCACAAGAATGGAGGCTTTCATTCCGACCTATTCCCGTGAGGGAGAAGCGGCATTAGAAGCCTCGTTGGCGCGCTTTTCCCATTCGTTGCGTTGTCCGATAACGTAACGCATCGCCGTTTTTATCTGCGCCTCGGGAATATTCGGGTCCAAGTGACACGCTACACTTTGAACAAACTCATATGCTTCTGTCAGCGGCTGACCTTCATGGTGATCGAAGCTGAATTTTCGTCCTGTATTCTCTGTCCAAAAGATGGAAAGTCGAAGGACGAAATCTCTCAGTGCCGAATTTCCCTTCCGACCTTTTGGGGGCTGCATCATGGTGATATGGTCTTCCACGCCGGTGCGCAGCAAACGCAACAGTCTGACCAGTTCGAGATAATACGGGGCGGCTTGTGATTTCTGAAATTCTGTGACTTTGTGAAATGTCGTTTGCGGTGGTGGTTCCTGTGCCCGTATGGCAGCGAATTGCATCAATGGCGCGAGACCGTAATTCTCTTCCGTTTCCAGCGCTTCGCCAAAGCGGTCAATTTCGGCGAGAATTTTCTGATATTCCTTTCTCTCCGCTGCGCGCAATTCATCCAGATTATTTTTGCATTCGGCCAGATACAGACCGCCAATACGGATTAATTGGTGCCGCAACGACTCCAGGTCGGTATCAATCTTGTACGAGCTCGCTAGATCGCGCACGAAATCTGCAGAAAAGATATTTTGCGAAATCTTAAAAGGATCGCTTTGGCTACAGCTTGTCATTTTCTGTCTCGCGGTTGAGCCGATTTCGGTTGCTTTTCTTTTTATCAGTTTCAGGCTTGGTAACCGTGCGCCTTTTTAATCCCAGTTTATCCGCGATAGTGGCTTGCTCAGACTTCGCGCGCTTCCTATCAGCTTTACTGTCGCTTTCGACGCGACCCGACGCCCCGTCCAATTGAGCGACCGCGAATTCTGACAATATACTTTTGAGGGTACCGCTACCTGCGCGCATTGGGCCGGCGTCGTTAAGTGCAATGTCGAGAAGTGTGGCAAAAGTAATTTGCATCACGCTACGTGTTTCGCCCGAGTCAATATCAGTGTCAGGAATGTTTGACAGGATTTCTGCCGCCTTCTCCTCCACAAATTTTCGATAGTCTACTAGGGGCTGCTTGGTGGATGCGTTAGTCATAGAGAGCTTGGTCGCCGCCCGGAGAACGCCGGCAGTTTCCGACTCTCCAAAAGTCTCGACCAAATGGTCAATCAGTTTTTTGACGGCGCTGTCTAAACTAACGTCTCTTTCCAAGCTTTCGAAGAATTGCTCAGTGGCCCCGGTAAGACGCCGAAATGTCTGTCGGATCACAAAATCGAGGAAAACTGTCTTATCGGGAAATCGGCCATAAAAGGCTCCGACCGAACATTCTGCGCGCTTTGCCAGCCTGGCAATGGACATCTCGTCCATATCCATTTCAGTCAGCATGCCGCAGGCCTGCCGATACAGGGCACGGGTCCGTTGGTCCTGCATAGTGCCGGATACTGGATCCTTCTTTTTTCTTCCCGATTTTGAGAACACCAAACTTCCTTATGAGACAGATATAGAATCCGAATTCGTATTCTACGTTAGAAACCTCTTCAGGTAAATTGCCTTTCGAAACAGGGCTTTTTCTCCAAAACTTACAGGTGTAGAAAATAGAAATGACACCTGAGGAGGAAGCCCGGCACAAGATCGACAAGCTCTTGATCGCTGCAGGGTGGGAAATACAGGACCGGAAAGACTTTGATCGCACGGCAGCGTTGGGCGTTGCGGTACGGGAGTTTGCGCTTGGTCGGGATGAAGCCGATTACCTGCTATTCGTTCGGGGTAAGGCAGCGGGTGTTATCGAGGCTAAAAAGATCGGCACGACACTTTCCGGCGTTTCCGAGCAGTCCGACAGATACATGGCGCAATTGCCGGATCATCTGGCCCGCTGGCAGGATACTCTTGTCTTTGACTATGAAAGCACTGGCGAGGAAACGATCTTCAAGGACATGCGCGACCCGCATCCGCGTTCCCGACGCGTCTTTGCCTTTCACAAGCCGGAAACCCTGTTGAAGTGGCTTGAAGCTGCCGCGTCATTGCGCGCCCGTCTGGAAGATATGCCGGCGCTCCTGACCGAAGGGCTGCGAGACTGCCAGATCGAAGCTATTGATGGGCTGGAAAAATCCCTTGCGGAGGCCCGACCGCGCTCCCTGATCCAGATGGCGACCGGTGCCGGCAAGACATTCACCGCCTGCTCCTCTTCCTGGCGCCTGCTGAAACATGCAGGCGCGAAAAGAATTCTGTTCCTGGTGGATCGGGCTAATCTTGGCCGGCAGACCTTGAAGGAATTCCAGGAATTCGAGCCACCCGGTGCCGGTAATCTTTTTACTGACGTTTATATTACCCAGCATTTGCGATCCCCTCGCTTCGATCCAGACGCGAAGGTGGTCATCACGACGATTCAACGCCTCTACTCGATGCTTCGCGGTGAGGAGCTGGAGGAAGGCGCTGATGAACAATCCGGTTTTGAAACATGGGAAGTGGAAGATGGCGATATAAAGCCTGTCGCCTATAATCCCGATATCCCCATTGAAACCTTCGATTTCATCATTACCGATGAATGCCATCGGTCCATTTACGGGCTCTGGCGGCAAGTGCTCGACTATTTCGATGCCTTCATCATCGGCCTGACGGCGACGCCAACCAACCATACGCTCGGTTTCTTCAACCAGAACCTTGTCGCCGAATATCCTTATGAGCGGTCCGTCGCCGACGGTGTCAATGTCGGTTATGAGGTCTTTCGGGTGCGGACGAAAATTGGCGACCAGGGCTCGTTGATCGACAAGGGCTATACAATCCCGGTGCGCGACAAGCGCACGCGCGCGACCCGTTATCGCGAGCTGGAAGACGATTTCGACTATTCTCAGAATGAACTCGACCGGTCCGTCACGGCGCGCAACCAGATACGGACAGTTCTGGAGACATACCGCCAGTCACTCTTTACCGAGCTTTTCCCTGATCGGTCGGGTGAATGGGTGCCCAAGACGCTGATCTTCGCCAAGGATGACAACCATGCAGAGGAAATCGTCACCATCGTTCGCGAGGTTTTCGGCAAGGGCAACGAGTTTGCCAAGAAGATCACCTACAAGACCAGCGAGGATCCGCAGGCCCTGATCAAGGCTTTCCGCGTCGATCCGTTCCCTCGCATTGCCGTGACTGTCGACATGATCGCGACCGGCACGGACATCAAGCCGGTAGAGGTCGTCATCTTCATGCGTGATGTGAAATCGTCGGGCTATTTCGAGCAGATGAAAGGGCGCGGCGTGCGCACCATCGATGATGGCTCGCTGGCGCAGGTCACGCCGGATGCCGGCACGAAGACCCGCTTTATCCTTATCGACGCGGTTGGCGTGACCGAGAGCTGCAAGTCTGCCTCCCAGCCGATGGAACGCAAACGCGCGCTCGGCTTCGACAAGCTGCTGGAGCAGATCGCGCAGGGCCGCAGGGACGAGGACGCAATCTCTTCTCTCGCGGCGCGCCTTGCGGCCCTCGACCGCAAGATCGAAAAGGAGGATTCCGACAGGATCACGGCAGCCACTGGCGGTGACAGCCTGCGCGCGCTGGCGAACCGCCTGCTCGATTCGATCGATCCGGATGTGATCAAGGCACGGACCGGTTCGTTTGCCGGTGAGGAAGCCATGGCGGAAATCGCGGAGCGGCTGCAGGACGAGGCCTGCAGACCGTTCAACAATCCGAAGACCCGCCAGCTGCTGATCGATATCAAGACAAAGGCCGATATCGTCATCGACGAAATCAGCCCGGACGAGACCGTCAGCGCGAGCTTCGACCTGCGCGAGGCGCAAAAACGGATCACCAGCTTCAAGGCCTTCATCGAGGAGAACCGCGACGAGATCACCGCCCTGCAGATTCTCTATAACCAGCCGGTCGGCAGGCAACGGCTAACCTATGCCCAGATCAGGGAGCTGACGGCAAAGCTGGCCGACCCGCCCCATTACCTGCAGGTCGCCGATGTCTGGCAGGCCTATCGCCGGATCGAGGAGGCAAAGGTGCGCGGCGCGCCCGCCGACAGGCTGTTGACGGAGGTTGTCGCTCTCGTGCGCTTCGCCCTGGGACAGATCGACTTGCTTGAGCCGATTTCGGTTCAGGTCGAGCGGCGATTCAATCTATGGATCGGGCGACAGAAGAAAGCGGGCATCGACTATGCTCCCGAACAGATGGAATGGCTGATGCTGATCCGCGACCATATTGCCGCCAATGCCGAGATTGCTGCCAGCGACCTGATGCAGAGCCCCGCCTTTTCCGATCGGGGTGGCGTCGTCAAGGCACGCGCCTTGTTCGGGCAGAAGCTGACCGGCCTCCTGGATGAGATGACCGAGGCGCTCGGGGCATGAGTGCGGCGGCGGCAGAAAAGACAAAGGCCGAAGAATTGGACGAACGTGACAGGCTTTGGTCAGTATCGACCATAGGTGAGGTGGCCGAAGTCAATCCGTCCAAAGCCAAGATCAAACTCGACGACGATGATACTGTCAGCTTCGTCCCAATGGCGGCGGTAGAGCCGCTTTCAAATACAATTGACCTCTCTGAAACACGCAAGTTCGCTTCGGTGAAAAAGAATTTTACTCGTTTCCTTGAAGACGATGTTCTTTTTGCAAAAATAACTCCGTGTATGGAGAATGGGAAGGTTGCAGTTGCAAAGGGGCTTCATCAGGGAAGAGGCTGCGGTACTACCGAATTTCACATCTTACGCCCGACTGAAGCGATCATCTCAAAGTATCTATTCTATTTTGTCGTGAGCGATAAATTCCGCAATTTGGCCAAACGGAATATGTCGGGAGCGGTGGGGCAGCAGAGGGTCCCCGCCGACTTTGTTCGCAATTCCGAAATACCCATCCCTCCCCTGGCAGAGCAAAAACGCATTGTCTCGAAAATCGACGAGCTGTTCAGCGATATCGAAGCGGGGGAGCGGGCGTTGCAACGCGCGCGCAAGGCGCTGGAGCGTTATCGCAGATCGGTCCTGAAAGCCGCCGTCACCGGCGCGCTGACCGCCGATTGGCGCGAGAAGAACCGCGACAGGCTGGAGCCCGCCGACAAGCTTCTCACCCGCATCCTCGACGCCCGCCGCACCGCCTGGGAAAAGGCCGAGCTGGCAAAGATGAAAGCGAAGGGCAAGGAGCCGAAAGGCGATGCCTGGAAGAAGAAGTATGGTGAAGCTAAACCTCCAAAATACGAATTCAATTCCACATTGCCAATTAGCTGGTTGTGGCTTTCGTTCTCTACTATTGGCAATGTGTCTGGTGGGCTAACAAAAAATAAGAAACGAAATGAATTACCTCATACTCGCCCATATCTCCGGGTAGCTAATGTTTATGAGAATCGTCTCGATCTAACTGAAATCCATAGTATTGGAGTAACGGAACGAGAGCTTGAACGAGTGGAACTCCAAAGGTTCGACCTGCTCATTGTCGAAGGTAACGGTAGCAAAGAGCAAATTGGGCGGGCGGCTCTTTGGGATGCTTCGATAAAAGGCTGTGTCCATCAAAACCATCTAATTAAAGTGCGCTTCTCTGATTCCATAACTTCGCGTTATTCAATGGTTTGGTTGCGTTCTCCATTCGGACGAACATTGGTGGAAGAAGTTGCTTCATCCACCTCGGGTCTTCATACGCTAAGCATCTCAAAGATAGAGCAGCTGCCTCTCGCATTCCCCCCCCAAAAAGAGCAAGAAGAAATACTATCCCGCGTCGAGGAAGCTTTCAGCAAGGCCGATCGTGTCGCGGCGGCGCTGGACGAACAGGAGCGCGCCGCCAAGGCGCTCAGGCAATCCATCCTCAAAGCCGCCTTCGAAGGCCGCCTCGTGCCGCAGGACCCGGATGACGAGCCCGCCGAAAAACTCCTTAAGCGGATCAGACAGGAGAAGAAAGGCTGAACATGAGCGCACGCGTATTCATTTCCTATTCTCATAAGGACGAGGCCTTGCGGGATGAACTGGAAGTTCATCTCGCCATGCTCAAACGCCAGGGGCTGATCGATGTCTGGCACGACCGTCGCCTCACGCCAGGCGATCATCTGGATGATAGTGTTTCCCGAGAACTGGATGACGCCGATATCGTACTGTTGCTGTTGAGCCCGGATTTCCTCGCCTCGGACTATTGCTACAAGATCGAGAAGGCCCATGCGCTGGAGCGGCACCGCGAGGGAACGGCCCGCGTGATATCGGTCGTGCTGCGCCCCTGTGACTGGACGCATACCGATCTGGGCAGATATGTCCTGACCCCGAAAGATGCACAACCGATCACGCGCTGGCCCGACAAGGACGAAGCCTTCCTCGACGTGACGCAGTCCATCCGCCGTGCCATCGAGGAAATCGGCAAGGCGAGCGCACCGGCCAGCCCGCATCGGGCGATTGAACCGAAACCGGTTCCCGCTGCGGTTCTGCCCCGATCCTCCAACCTCCGCCTGAAGAAACAGTTTTCCGACGCTGATCGGGACGCCTTTCGCGAAGAGACTTTCGAGTTTCTCGCGAAGTTCTTCGAGGGATCGCTGGAAGAGCTGCAAAAACGCAATGATGGTATCGAGGGCCGGTTTCGCCGGGTGGACAGCAACAAGTTCACCGCCGCGATCTATCGCACCGGCACTAAGATATCATCCTGCACGGTTCGACTGGGCGGCATGTTCGGCGGTGGCATAGCCTATGCCGAGGGTGACAATGCCCGCGATAACACGAGCAACGAAGAACTCAGCGTCGAGAATGATGATCAGAGCCTGTTCCTGAAACCGATGGGCATGAGTTTCATCATGCGAGGCGACTCGGAAAAGAAACTAACGCAGGAGGGCGCTGCGGAATTGTACTGGTCAATGCTGATCCAGCGACTGCAGGGCTCACAGCGATAATATTAGGGGGGAAATGACATGACAGAACCGGCACTGGCGCGAATCGAGGCGGGAGAGAAAACGCTCGCAACTGTATTTAGCGATGCCTATGCCTTCAGCATCCCGCCCTATCAGCGCCCCTATGCCTGGGATGTGGAGCAGGCAAGCGAACTACTGGACGATTTGATTACTGCGATGAAGCCGGAAGGCGGTGCCGACGGGCTCTATTTTCTCGGCAGTATCGTTCTCGTGAAAAGCCCGAACGGTACCGATGCAAAGGTCGTTGACGGGCAGCAGCGTCTGACGACGTTCACCATCCTGTTCAGCGTTCTTCGTGACCTCACTTCAGACCAAGAGAAGCTCTACAAGCGCGAGTCCTACATCAAGCAGGCTGCGGACACGGACAAGGGAATAGATGAGAGATTGAGACTGCTCCTGCGCAAGCAGGATCAACCGTTCTTCGAGAAGACGATCCAGAATCGCGGTGCGACAAACGACCTACCGCCCACCGGTGGGCTCGATGACAGCCAGGTGAGGATCGTGGAAAATGCGGCCTATTTTCGGCGGGAATTGGAGGGAATGGACGAAGATGACCGCAACCAGCTGATCTCATTTATTCTCAGAAATTGCTTTCTTGTCGTTGTCGAGGTGCCGACAGATCGCGCAGCCCGGCGAATCTTCACGGTGCTGAATGCGCGCGGTCTGGACCTTTCTGCTGCAGACATTCTCAAAGCCGGGCTACTGGAGCATGCGGGAGCGAGGAAGGAAGAGATGCTGGCGTCACGTTGGGAGGAAATCGAACTTGCCCTGGGGCGGAGCAAATTCGTCGACCTCTTTGTCCAGATCAGGATGATTTACCAACGCGAAAAACCGCGAACCTCTCTGGAGGAAGGTTTTCCGCAATATGTTACCCCGTTCCGGGAACAGCCTTTGACTTTTATCGATGATGTGCTGGAGCCCTATTCCGATGCGCTGTTATTGGTCGACGACAAATCGGACCTTGAAGAGAGGTTGGGCGCGAAGTCGGTGCGGCTTATTCGGTCTTTGGAGCGGCTGGATAACAAGGACTGGCTGGCTCCTCTCATAGAAATGTTCAAGCAGCTTTCAGAAGGGACTGTAGATGGGGACTATGCAACCGATTTCCTCTTCAAGCTGGAGCGGTTGGCCTACTACCTCTTCGTTACTCGTGCCGACATCAATACCAGGATTTATCGCTATACGGATGTTCTAGAGGAGCTTGACCCAAAACGGGGAAAGACTCGGGGAACAGGGGGCACCGAGCTTTCAGACGAGGAGGTTAATCGTTTTCTCGAAGCGCTGGATGGCGACATCTATTCCAAGACAAGGGTGGTAAAGCCCTTACTACTACGCTTGGACCAGGCTTTGTCCGACGGCACAGCGACTTATGAACTCCCGATTATCTCTGTAGAGCATGTCTGTCCGCAAACGATCAAAACTGAAAGTGAATGGGAAAGCTGGTTTCCGGACGAAAAGGTACACCAGAAATGGCTACACCGCCTTGCAAACCTTGCGCTACTCAGCAAGAGAAAAAACTCCTCAGCCAGCAACTGGGAACTGGAAGTCAAAAAGACCAAGTATTTTACCGAGAATGAAACTACGCCATTCGTTCTGACGGCACAGTTGTTGGCTGTTGACGAATGGACCCCTGAAGCTCTCCAAGCGCGTCAGGCGTCTTTGCTCAAACAATTTATCAAGGAATGGGATTTGGGTGAAAATGCCTACAACGTCTATAGGAAATGGAAATTGATCGGCTAGTTATTCGATCTCTGAAGGATTATTATGGCTAAACATGACGATCTTGTCGCCAAGGTCTGGAATTACGCGCATGTGTTGCGCGATCAAGGCGTTTCCTATGGCGATTACCTGGAACAGATCACCTATCTCCTGTTTTTGAAGATGGATCAGGAGCGGGATCAATTTCTTGATGAGCCTTCCATCATTCCAGCAGAATATCGCTGGGACGTACTGGCCGCACTCGACGGCGAAGCATTGGAAAAGAAGTATCGCGAAGCTCTCGAAACTCTGTCGAAGAAGTCCGGACTAGTGGGAACGCTGTTCCAGCGCGCCCAGAACAAGCTTTCTGATCCGGCGAAACTAACGCGCGTTGTCTCGCTCATAAATAAAGAAACCTGGATCGGCCTGGACGTTGATACCAAAGGCGAGATTTATGAGGGCCTTCTGGAGCGCAATGCGTCCGAGGTGAAATCCGGGGCGGGACAGTATTTCACCCCGCGACCTGTGATCGATGCAATTGTCGAGTGCGTGCGCCCGAAGATCGGCGATACGATTCACGATCCGGCCTGTGGCACCGGTGGCTTTATCTTGTCGGCCTACGCTTTTCTCAAAGACAAGACGCAAGGGGATCGAAGCCTTATCAAAAAGCTGCGGGAAGACACCTTCTCTGGCGCGGACATTGTCTCCGATGTCGTGCGCCTCGCGGCGATGAACCTGTATTTGCGGGGACTGGGAAATGGTGAAAGCCCGATTGTACGGCGGGACGCGCTTTCAGAGGCCTACGGAAGCTATGACATTATTCTGACTAACCCGCCCTTCGGCAAGAAGTCGAGCTACAAGATCATTGGCGAAGAGGGTGAGGTAACGACAGAGCAGGAAACTTACGAGCGTGACGATTTTAAATATACCACCTCGAACAAGCAGCTGAATTTCCTGCAGCACATTATGACCATCATGAAGGCAACCGGCCGGGCAGCGGTTGTGTTGCCGGACAATGTGCTTTTCGAAGCTGGCAATGCCGGCGAAGGGATAAGAAAACGCCTCCTGCAGCACTTTGATTTTCATACGCTGCTACGTTTGCCAACCGGCATATTCTATAAGCCTGGCGTGAAAGCCAATGTACTGTTTTTCGACAAGCACAAGCCACGAGAAGATGGGGAACCCTGGACGAAAGCCTTGTGGATATATGATCTGCGCACAAACAAGCACTTCACGTTGAAAAAGAACCCTTTGGGCGCATCTGATCTCAAGGACTTTATCGATGCTTACAAGGCCGGCAAAATTGGGAAGCGGGAAGAGTCAGAACGATTCCGGGAGTTTTCCTATGATGACCTTATAGCTCGCGACAAAACAAACTTGGATATCTTCTGGCTAAAAGATGACAAATTGGAAGACGTCGATAGTTTGCCGGACCCGGATATCCTGGCTGCAGAGATTGTCGAAAATCTGCAAGAGGCTCTAACGCATTTTCAGGAAGTGGCTGAGGAAGTCTAGAAGCTATCCCATTTATTTTGGGGTGTGAAGTGAACGTCGATACATTTTCCTTGAGTGCCAAGGAAGTGAGCAAGCACAGACGATTAAATCTTTCAAATAAGGAATGACAGAATCGCTATGTCAACGAGTGAGCCAGAAAACTCAGGTCAGTCCGTGCGTGACCCAGCCCTATAAGTCCGCAACTAGCTCTTGCGAGGGGTTGCAAAGCCTAGAGTGCGTTTTTTCTGCATAGTGGTTCGGAAATCTGTTTTTCTGCGATGTATCGAGAGAAGGAACCGCTCATTCCCCGCGGAATTTTCTTCTCGGGATCATCCACGACCAATCCATTAAGCTGTGTCAATTCATCATCGGTCAGTGGTCTCTGCAATCCGGACTCGAGGACGGTCCTAAATGCACTGGCTTGCTCAGCCGATAGTCCAACTGTTTTTCCCTCTACCTGGTGAGGCGATAATGTGAGTTCGACGGGATTTGCTTCAAATCCCCAATCCGGATGCTCCGATGACTGACGAGCCTGCACTCTATCTACCGACCGGTCGATTCTGGCGGTCGCACTTTTAGGCATTTCTTCTTGTAAGTAGCCAAGCTGGAATGTGAAGGTATCGCGTACAGTCTGTTCGGGAATAACCGTAATCTCGGCTTCGCATACGAGTTTTTCTTCTTCGGTCGGGCACAATGAGCCAAGCAGTGTACCTTCGTTCTTCTCGCACCACGCCACCGGATCACCCTGCAGGGCTTCGCACTCCCGCTTCGCCTCCTCATAGCGCATTTGCTCGTTCTTGCTAAAGATAGAAGTGACGCCAGCGCGGGTCATTTCGAAGAAACTATCGCAGTTAAGGTCACCAGCGTCCCAAGCGGCGCCGCCACAAACTGATCTGCGACCTGAGAAGTCATACCATTCCCCATTGCCTTGCTGAGCGAGTTCTCGTTCACCAGCTGATAATCCGCCGAGAAAGCATGAGATGTCACCCAGCATTTCCGGCGAATTGACAAACAATGCGTGGTTTCTTCCAATTTGGAACGGCTGAGAAAACAGTGATGCATCTACTGTTTCATGGGAGAATCTGACCTCTCCACTAGCGCTCTCAAAGTAAAACGGTGTTTTGTAACTTTCTCCGCCATGGCGACCAGCCCTTGCTTCACCGTTTAAAACAGAAGAAAGTGTCAGGATGAAGTCTTCTTCATTTGTATACAATGTCGTGCGATTCTCTACACCCTCATCGCCCGCCCCTACTGCAAGCGTATTGTCTATGGTGCCTGTTACATTTTTATACGACGATAGGCCAATATCGGCACCATAATAGACGACGTTGAGTTCAATCGCGCGGCCCGGATACTCTGTTGTAAGCCAGTCGGTGAACTCCGGCAGAGCCAAAGCAGTTACTTTAGCGCCCATCGAGTATCCGATGATATTGATGCGCTCCACTTCGGTACCAGCAACAATGCGCTTCAGATAGGTTTCAAGGCCTCGCTTCGCGATAGCCGCCCGACACGTGGATACAAGATAGCGATCTATCGTACCGTCCCAGGCAGCTAGGCTAGCGTCTACGGTGCCTGCGACCGCCGCTATCGCCACGTTCTTTTTAAAGCCACTAACCACTGGCATGTCGAGCGAGCTTGCTATTACAGCTTCAATCGATCCTTCATTGACACAATATGGTCCGGCTTCGCCGCCAAATTCATCATAGATTTCGCTGGTCACTGAATAGGTAGTTTCTGCAGCGCCTAATCTTTTGTCTTGCGCTCCAACCACTTGAAGGCCAGCGCCCTTCAAGAAGGCAGGCCCGATTTTGGAATAGTCCATTCTTTGCGTCGGCCATGTATAGAGCATCGGCTGACCCAAAGCATACGGTGCTTCATTGCCGACAGCATCCCGCTTGTCAAAGTTTAGATCAGCAGCCAACCGTGCTGTTTGCCGGACATTCTGTTTGTAGTCGGAATCAAATCCATGGACAAATAGGAGGGCTGCTTTCTTTTCTTCTTGATCGGTGGCACCGAGAAGTTCAGCTTTTTCTATTAGATCCGATGAAAGCGCGTCAAAATACTTTGTGTTGACAGTTATGTCCCCTCTTTGGGCGATATCCACATTATGGATCACAACATTTTCGTACTGAAACTTTGCACGGATCATCGCGTCAAGATCAGTTCGGCCTTCGCTGGGTTGCTGCCGTTTGGCCTGGTCCTTTTTGTTCAAATGGGGCATGAAGACTATGGCCCGGCCCATCACCAATTCATCAGTGTACCCGATCTCAAATCCATCGGAAAACAAGACCGCTTCTTCCTCGCTCTCTTCTGAAACGTACTGCCGTAGCCCTTGCAGACCATCGACATCCAGATCGTCATGAAGCGTTTGCCCTGTTAGCGCCCGGGCGCTAGCAAAATACACACTCACACAATCAAAATTATCGCCCGGGGATTTAGCCGTTTCGCAAGTTTCCGCCGCCCTTGTCACGGGCCTTGTCATGAAGAACGCCACGACAACCATTAGTATCAGCAGAAAGATGATGAGGGCGATCAAAATGCCCCGGCGCTTTGGTTTAACAGTTTCCATGACTTCCCCTCTTCGAAATACCGTCTTTACGGACCTCGCCTACGATGCCCCGAGAAATGAGAAAGCTCACAACTTTGATCGGCAGCAAAGGCCTTACGCCTTGGGCATAGCTGATTTGAAACGATGAAATTCCCCGCTTTGGAATACACGACATAGGCGTGAATATACCCTCGGTTGTGTAATCTAAGAGATTAATGTGACAGTAATGTGTAGGGTGCCCCCGTTACGGTATCTGGCTCTACGCGCAAGCGCCTTTTGGCGCTCGCTTACCGAGCCGCGTAACCGCTGCCTCGGCCATTCGGGGTCAATTCCTGGCGCAAGAACGCTTACGGCTTCTTCCTGGGCGCGCTGAGATAAAACGTGGCAGGTCTCCCGAGGCTCAGCCCTATGATATCGTTGCCACCGGCAGGGTCAGCAGCTAAGTCCTCAGCGTGACCTCCCAGTACTCTTTTTCATCCTCAACGGTGCGCCATTCCTTTTACATGTCATCGACGAATGAAGACACACCGCCATTCTGGCGTACCTTGAACTCGGCATAATCAGAGACCTGATATTCCGGTGATTTGACAGTAGATACTGTTTTGAAAATAGCCTCCACCGTATCAGGGGTCACCGTAAGGTCGATATAGCCGTGGCCTTCCCCCGAAACGAAACGCACGCCCCGGTTATCGGCGATCAGGCTTTGGGCATATTCCGACCCCTTTCCGCCATAGCTTCCCGGCGAGAAGGCGGCGCTGGCAGTGACGGAATGCACGCCGAGTTCCACGCCGACATTGCTGCCATTTGCGTCTATTAGGTCGTTCGCCCACCAGGCATGCGTATCTCCGGTCAGGACCACGACTCCGCTGTCGAATTCACGGGCCAGTTGGTAAAACCGGTCGCGGGCTGCCGGATAGCCGCTCCAGGAATCAGGGGCGATTGGTAGACGGTAGGCCGAGAAATCAACGAAAGATTGTGCGCCGGACCATTTTTCCGTCATCTGATCGATTTCCTGCGCGTCGAAACGATCATTCAGATCCGGTGTCGTGACATTGGCCATAAGCACCTGATTGGCAATCAGTCGCCAGCTGTGGCCCGTCAGTGCCGAAGCGTCCCACTCCCGGCGAAGGAATCGCATTTGCTCAGCACCGAGCATCTCGCGGTCGTCCTTCCACAGAATATCACGCTCGAATGCTGCGACTTCCTCAGATGACTGCAGCGCGCGCATGGCGGAATAGCTTATCTGCTCGTCTCGCGCCATCAGGCGCGTTTCCAGCGCGCTGAGGTGCAGGAGTGTTCCGTACGAGAAGGATCGATAGAATGCCTCGGGCGGTGTCGCTGGCTCACGAACAGGCATCCATTCATAATAAGCCTGCAGGGCAGCACCCCGGCGCTCATCCCAGTTGCCTTCTTCTTTTGCCTGATGATTGTTTGCGCCACCCTTCCATGAGTTATCGGCGACCTCGTGATCGTCCCATATGGGTATCAATGGGTGTTTCCGGTGCATCGCCTGGCTGGCAGGGTCTTGTTTATGCTGGGCATGGCGCTGGCGGTAATCTTCAAGAGTGAGTATCTCGTGCTCAGGTAGGTGTTTGCGCCCGATGTCCTCTCCGGCCTTGCCGCCATACTCGTATATGTAGTCGCCCAGGTGAAGGACCGCGTCGAGGTCGTCCTGCCGGGCAATTGCGTCGTATACGTTAAAGAAGCCGGACGAGTAGTTCGAGCAGGACACAACGGCAAACCGTGCCTTGTCGACATCTCCTGCCGGCAGTGTCCTGGTCCTGCCGACCGGGGAGGCATTATCCAGCGTCTTGAATTGGTAATAAAAAGTCTGGCCGGGCTGGAGGCCGTCGATGAGTGCCTTTGCCGTCCAGTCCCTGTAGGGGCCTGTCACGATCTGGCCCGTGGAAACGACATCCTGCATCTTGGAATCTTTTGCAACGGTCCACCTTACCATGCCCGGCTGGCGCGACGCCGTCGGCGAGACCCTGCTCCACAGAACAACGGAGGTCAGGCCCGGGTCGCCCGATGCCACGCCATGCAAGAAACTGCCGGCAACAGGCGACGCGCTTGCCAGTCCCGTACCGGTTGTGGCGATCGTGCCGAGAAGAGTTCCAGCCCCGCCAAGTGACAGCAGCCGACGGCGGGAAAAAGTCGAGCTCATGATATTCTCGCTTGATTTTGTGGATGCGTTGTCAGGGTAAAGACTGGTGAGGCTGCAAAATCCGCTAGTCACCTTTTGGAAAAACTGCAAAAAATCTGGATCGTGTCGCAGGTGCTACATAAACTTCTGTTTTTCCTGATTTTTTCTTGTTTGTACCACTCGCCAGCCGCTGTGTGGTCGGTTAGCTTTGGATGGGGAGTCATGAGGTGGCTGGCCTGCGTGCAGGTATTGTGGCTACCGGGCTAGGCGTTAAAGGGGCTGATGTGAGCAATATTCTGGAAGCTTATCTCCATCACGAGAAGGCTATAAAGAAATATCTGTACAGATTTTTTTCACGATCCCAAGACGTTGAGGACATCGCCCATGAGGCGTTCATAAAGGTCTTTGCAACCGAATTGCGGGGGCCTGTCCTCAACCCGAAAGCGCTTTTGTTTCGTGCTGCGAAGCATTCAGCCCTGAGCGAGCTGGCAAAAAAATCAAATACAACCACTAGCTATATGGAGGAAACGGAGGACAAGGCGGTCTTTTTGGATAGGGATGGCGTCGGCGCTGAAGATATTCATGACTCGCGTCGAAAGCTGGCAACCCTGTCAATGGCCGTTTCACAGCTGCCGCCAGTTTGCCGCAAGGTCTTCATTTTGCGGAAGATCGAAGGCTTGTCCATGAAGGAAGTCGCCGAAAAACTGGGTATTGCGGTGTCTACTGCCGAAAAACATGCCGCCCAAGGCCTGATCAAGTGCAGCAACTATATGCGCGAGCACGGCTATGATCCGCAGGAATTTGGCGAAACAGTAACAAGAGCGCACCATCAAAAAATAACAGGTGCGCCGACAAGGGAGAAGGAGCCATTGCACAATGGCGACTAGAGAGAACATTATCGAGTTTCCCGATAACGCCGTTATCGAGGAGGAGGCTGCAGCCTGGATCATCCGGCTGGACAGCGAAGATGTAACACCTGACATGATTGCCAGCCTGAAAGAGCGGATGCGCAAGAGCCCGCGGTTCGAGGAGGCGTTTACACGACTGGCCACCGTCTGGAGCGATGCAGACCGGCTTGCCGCCTACCGGCTTATCGATCCGCTGGCGGAGGAGCCGCAGGCGGATGCCTCGTGGTCGCGCTTCATGGGCGGCGCCATTGCGGCGTGCCTGCTGCTGCTCGTCGGTGCCATAGTGCTCAGTACAACCCAGTTCTGGGTTGCGACACAGCAACTCACGGCTGAAACTGTCAAAGGCGAACGTCGTGAGGTTGGTCTCGTCGATGGGTCCGTTGTGGTATTGAACACCGACACTGAAGTCCATATCGATATCGGTCGTCGCTCCAGGACGGTCATCCTGGAATCGGGTGAAGCGCATTTTGCTGTGGCGGAAGATCCCGACAGGCCATTCCGCGTTTTTGCCGCCGGCGGTGTGGTCGAGGCAGTCGGCACCGCCTTTGCCGTCCGTGTGATCGATAAGGAAGTGGACGTGACGGTTGAGGAAGGGATTGTGGAAGTCTTTCGGCGAACGGGAAACAATTCGCAGGCACAGCTCCAGCGGGAAGATCCCGAAAGCTGGAATTCCATTGCGGCGCTTGCCGTCAACGAGCGTGCTGTGTTCGATGACCGGCAGGAACGCAGGGAAAAGCTGGAGACATCAGCACTGGCCCGCAGCCTGATGTGGCGGGACGGGTTCCTGTCTTTCTCGGGTGATCCACTTGCGGACGTGGTTGAAGAGATGAGGCGGTATACGGATGTTGATATCCGTATCGAAGATGAGGCAATCGCTACGCTCCCGATTTCCGGCTCGTTCGAGGCCGGTAACGTCAGTGGAATGTTTGAGTCGCTGGAACGGGCCTTCGGCATTGTCGCTGTCGAGCAGTCGAGTGATATGATCGTTCTTTCGTATAGGGAAGAAAAAGAAAATTTATAAAATAATCGTTTTTATACTGTGGATATTACGTTCTCGTCAGTCTGAACTAACAAGGCCGACGAAAACACAGAGGGGATGATCCGTTAGGCCAATGAGAGTGGGTGCTGTAAGGGTTGCAGTGATGAATGCGGCGATGACTTTCGCCGTGTGCTGCTGTGTGCTTGCAGCAGGTGGTGAAGCTCGGGGTTTTGAGCAGGATCATCAATATCAGTTTCATGTTGATGAAGAGACCTTGGGAGAAGCACTGGCCGAAATATCAAGACAGGCCAGAATTGGATATCTCCACCCATACGAATTGGCTGAAAGCCGGGGTGTAAACCCCGTTGCGGGCTACATGACCATCTCCGAGGCGTTAAACGAATTGCTTCGGGGTACTGAGTTTTCTGCTGACCTTACCGAGAGCGAAGTGATTGTCATTTCGCGCATTGAACGGGAGCCAACAGAGAAAATGGGTAGCAAGAAATTCGTAAAGGCGTTGCTGGCAGGGGTCGCTGGTATATCATCGGCAACAGCATACGCTCAGGACGTCGAAGAGATCGAGGATCGTGACGGCGAAGAGGTGGAGAGCACCGAAACGGAAAGCACACCCGCGCGTGATGATGTAATCATCGTTACAGGGACGAACATCAGGGGGATCGCGCCAGACAGTTCGCCAACCCAGGTGTTCAGCCGGGAAGACATTCAGGAAAGCGGTGCATCAACAATCCAGGACTTCCTGAAAACGATGCCGCAAAACTTCGGTGGCGGTTCCAATGCCGAGGTGATCGGTGGCCTGCCAAACGACTTCAGCGCGAGTTACAACTCAGGGCGTGCAGGGACATACGGCTCAAGTGCCAACCTGCGTGGTCTCGGTTCAGGTAGTACGCTTGTGCTCCTCAACAATCACCGTGTCGCGCCATCTTCAGGGCTTGGCGACTTTGTCGATATTTCCCTTTTCCCTGCCTCTGCCATCGAGCGCGTGGAAGTTCTGACCGATGGTGCATCGTCGATTTATGGTGGCGATGCTGTCGCCGGCGTCATGAACTTCATTCTTCGTGACGATTATGACGGTGCCGAAGCCATGGTGCGATATGGCTCTGTCACGGACGGGGATCTGGACGAGTACAGGGCGAGCCTGACTTATGGTGAGGCTTGGGACGGCGGTAACGCCATCATTGCCTATGAATATTTCAATCGGGGAAACCTGAGTGCGGCAGACCGTTCTTTCTCCTCGGAAGCGTTTCTGCCGAACGATCTTTTCCCGAGTTCGGAGCGTCATTCTGTCGTTGCCGCAGTCACGCAGGACATTTCGCCAAACCTGAGATTCAGGTCGGATGTGCTGTACGGCAAGCGAACAGGCGAACGGGACTGGTCTGGTTCGAACTACTACATCCGTATCCTTCCCGATACATCGACCGTATCTGCGTCAGCGGCTCTCGAGTGGAACTTGTCCGAAAACTGGACGGCCGATTTCATCGGTGCCTACAGCAAAACCAAAGGCGATGTAGTCACGGAAGTGGATTCCAGTTGGCACACCAAACTCGATTCAGATTTATGGACGCTTGATGCCAAGGCCTCCGGTATTCTGGGTACGCTCTGGGGTGTGGATGTGCATGGTGCTTTCGGTGGTCAGTATCGAGAAGAATCCTTCTCTAACATTCGAATAGATACTGACACGGTGCAACGCGAAGCAGATCGCAATGTCTCGGCGGTATTTGGTGAGCTGTACGTTCCACTGATCTCCGAAGAGGATGGCATTGCAGGTGCGCATCGTCTCGATCTGAGCCTCTCCAGCCGATACGAGGACTATAGTGACTTCGGATCGCAGACGACCCCAAAGATCGGTGTGCTGTGGGCTCCCGTTGAACCACTTCGTCTGCGGGCATCCTTCGGCAAGTCGTTTAATCCGCCGCCATTGGGGCGTGTCGGGGCGCTCGACTATACCGCCTTTGTGGCCGGGACTGCGGATATCAACAACGTGTTCGGGTTAACGCCGGCTGATCCTTCGATCGCAGATGTGACGGCCATCTATGTCTCCGGCACGGCCAGAAATCTGGAAGCGGAGGAGTCGCAGACCTTCACGGCTGGGTTCGATTTCGATAAGGACTTCGGTGCCCACCGGTTTTCGCTTGAAGCCACATATCTTGATATCGACTTTGAGAACCGTCTCGGCAACACGCCTGTACCCAACAACAGAAGCGTTTTCGATGCGCCAAATATTGCCTGGGCGGATGATACCGCCTTCCCACCGGGAACAGTCGAGTACATGCCGTCACTGGAGACAATCAACAGTCTTCTTAACAGTGTGCAGAATATCCAGCTGCGTGGTGATGTCGATCCGCTGGATGCCCAGATCATCAGTACTGTCCAGCTGACCAAGAACCTGACAAGAACACTCGTTCAGGGGTTCGATTTCAGTACGAATTATGGTGTTGACACTGATTATGGTGAGTTCTCACTAGGTGTAAGCGGTTCATATATTCTTGAGTATGAGCAGCAGGCTACTCCTACAACGCCTGCCGTCTCGCGGATCGATACTCTGTATAATCCGACACATCTGCGCCTGCGCGGTCGCACAGGCTTTGCCAAGGATGCGTTGAGGACGAACCTGTTTGTTAATTATACCAACAGCTATCGTTTCGACGACTTGCCGGGTGCTCAAAAAGTGGATGCCTGGACCACATACGACCTTTCCGTATCGTATGATCTGGGCAGTCAGTTTGCCGGCGGTAATCTGGGCGATCCACGGGTTCGGTTCTCGGTGCAGAATATCTTCGATAACGATCCGCCCAGCACGACGAATGCGCCGACATTCTCTGTCTACGGTTATGACCCGACAAACGCATCACCGCTTGGCAGGTTTGTATCGGCAGAACTGTCGACAAGCTTCTGACACGACAGTGTTGGGGAAACCATAGAGGGAACTGGTAAGTGACCGAACTATTTCTATTAATCGGTACACTACTGATAGGGGTGGACAGTGCGCTGTCCACCCCCGACACCACCCGGTTTACTATAGATGATTATGATCGGCTCCATACCTTCGAAGAACTTGCATTGTCACCAGATGGCGAGTGGATCGCATATGTTCAGCGGGGCGGGGCAGCAGACCTCGGACGTACCGTCATCGTTCAAAGGGCGCTGCCTGACCAAGAGCCGCTGGATATGGATATTCCGGATGACGCCCGCGGACTTGCCTGGGGCAATGATGGGACCAGCCTGACATATATGTCCGCCAGCAATGGCGAGAGGCAGGTTTATGCCACTGAAATATTTTCAGGAGAAACCAGACAGCTGACTAAATCGGCAGATCCCGTTTCGGCTTATGCCTTGTCAGGGAGTGGCGGCTTCGCGTGGACGTCAGTACAGGCGCAGCCTGCCGGACCACGTGAACCATCCCTGTTTGAACAATTTCACAAAGGCAATGAGCCCATCATTGTGGACCATTCCTCCCTGCGACAATTTCACTTCGTCAATCCACACTTTGCCGAGGGACGCTCATCCTCAAGGCGGAGTCTTCACATCGGGCGTTCGGGAGGAGACGACATCACCGTCGATATTCCGGGCGATGCAGTAGACTTTCACTGGTCACCTGACGGGACAAGGCTTTCGGTAGCCTATCTGGGCGATGACATACCAGACAGCCCGTTTGCCCCGCTTTATACGAGCATCGGTGTTTTCGATTTGCAGACGAATGAATTTTGGACACTCCTCAAGGCACGCCCATTCGATACGAGTGATGACGCAGTCTATTACAACGGCGGTGAATGGACAGCCGGTGGTGATCAGTTGATCATTCGCCGAGTCTTGCAGTCCAGTCTCTGGCGGGACAGGCGCCATATTCGGTACGTCGATGTCAATGATCGATCTACAGGTGAATCGGAAACGTGGTATGATTATGATATCTATCCTCCGGGTCGGGAGGTTTCGCTGCTCGGCGATGGGCGAGCCGTTACCGAGGGAATGTATCTTGGCCAACAAAGTGTCTTCCAGCCAGGCACGTTAGGCGCCCGCCCGGTTGATGTTCTGGGAGAATTTTCGGGGGATAGCTATCTCGCCTCATTCGATGAAAGCGGCGAAACCATCGCTTTTGTTTACGAACAGCATGGTGCCCCGCCGGAAATTTTCCTTTTGCAGGACGGGCAGCTCGTCCAGTTGTCCCGTGCGAATGACACAATCGCCGGGAAAGAGTTGCCGGTTGCCGAGGAGGTTAGCTGGACAGGGGCGGATGGCGATGCGCTGCAGGGCTGGCTGTTATTACCACCTGACGCTTCTGCGTCACAGGTACCATTACCGCTCCTGACGTTTCTCCATGGCGGCCCGGCGATGCCGATGACCTCCAGATTTGCGCAATATTATACTCAATATGGTGGCATCTGGCCGTATCCCCTTGAACTCCTGGCTCTCGAGGGCGTGGCAGTCTTCATCCCGAATTATCGTGGTACACAGAGCTTTGGAAATGATTTTGCCAATCCCCGTGCGTCAGATGACGAGGCACTGGAAGATGTTCTGAACGGCATTGAGAGCCTGGTGGCGCGGGGGACCGCAGACCCGGAGCGGCTGGGCCTTTCGGGGCACAGCCATGGCGCCTGGCTTGGTTCCCTGATCGTGACAAGAGAAAAAGACCGGTTTGTCGCTGCGTCTTTCGCTGAAGGTCCGCAGAATAATATGCTGACATATCTGTATAGCCCGACATACCTCTATGAACGAGGTTATCATGAATTGTGGGGTGGCGGACTTTGGGAGCGGCCGGAGCGTTATCTGGAAACTTCGCCGGAATTCCATTTCGATGGTGTTGAAACAGCCATCTTGTTTGAGGCTGGCGCTTATTCCCAGGCGATAACCATGATGGGTGGCCCGAAGGCAGCAACGCAGGCGGGTGTCGCGACCGAGTTTGTCATATACCCGCAAAGCGGACACAATCTGCGCGACCCTGAATTAAAGCGCGCGTCTGCCATACTTAATCTTGAGTGGTTCCTGTTCTGGCTGAAAGGTCAGGAACAGCCTGATTCCACAGATGAAGAACAATATGACAGATGGAACGAACTGCGTTCTTCCCGGTAAGCCGCGCGCGACGTACTTGAGCTGAAGGCTCAAGCACCTATTCAGCACGGTACAGAACCGCTCTGCCGTTGCGCTGAACCCGTTGGTGAAAAAGTCTGGTGGTATATCGCTTGACAGGTAGTGCGTACCGCCTGGGCTGGTAAGATATCATCTTAAAAACAACAAGACGGGTAGGTGCGCGGGCGCGCGAACATTTTGCGGGTCGACCCCTGAAAAAAAGATCCGTAAACGGACTCGGTACACAAATTGACATTCGGATCTACGACAATCTGGGCTAATCCGACAGGTCTTTGCTGTGACCTGCTGCCGGGTTATTCTTGTTCATGCTGCTATGCAGATGGCAGTACAAAATAGTCCAAAGGGAGCATTCATGCCCAAAATCCTGATGATCTTTGCCGCCCTTTTTTTCATGACCGTGTCGCCACAAGCCGCTGACAGGGCAGGCGGCACCTCAATGCCGCAGTTCAGATATGACGATGGCAGGGCGGCTTTGTTCGTCGATGGCCAACCTTTCCTGATGCTTTGCGCACAGACCAACAATTCCAGCAACTATCCTGCGGCACTCGATAGTGTCTGGGAGATGGTTGATCGGCTAGGTGCCAATACACTGCAAATTCCGGTCGCCTGGGAGCAGGTCGAACCCGTCGAGGGGCAGTATGATTTCTCCTTCGTGGACATGCTGGTTGAACAGGCGCGGGAGCGCGGCGTCCGTTTCGTGCCGCTGTGGTTCGGCGCGTTCAAGAATACCTCGCCCAGCTATAGTCCCGCATGGGTGAAGCTGGACAATGAGCGGTTCCCCCGCATGGTTCGTCCGGACGGTGACAATCATTATGCCCTGTCGCCTCATACACCGGAATTGCTGGAGGTCGAGAAGAAGGCATTCATCGCCTTCATGCAGCATTTGAAGAAGGTGGATCCGCAGCACACCGTCATCATGGTGCAGGTCGAAAACGAAGTCGGTGTTTACGGCCTGGTGCGGGACCATTCCACCTATGCGACCTCGTTGTTCGAACGGGACATACCCGCCAGCCTGGCAGAGGCCATGAATGTGGAGGAGGGGAGCTGGCAGAGGGCCTTCGGAGAAGATGCCGATGAGTATTTCACGGCCTATGGTTTTGCGCGGTATACCGGCGAGCTCGCAGAGGCGGGACGTGCCGTATACGACCTGCCGATGTATACGAACGCGGCACTACGCCATCCTACTGCACCGGCAAAGCCCGGCCAGTATGCGACAGGCGGGCCGACATTCAACGTGCTGGATATCTGGAAAGCGGGAGCGCCCGCGATCGATATGCTGAGCCCCGATATCTATCTTCCGGGGTCTGAGGACTATTCTAATGTGCTTGACCAGTACCAGCGGACCGACAATGCCCTGTTCGTTTCCGAAACCGGCGCGAATTCCTCCTATCCGAGATATTTCTTTGAGGTGATCGGGCGCGGCGCGGTCGGTTTCTCGCCATTCGGTATCGATGACGATGCCTACAAGGGTATCCCGCGCGATGTTCCCGGCTATGAGCATGATGCCATTGAGGAGTTTGCAAAAAACTACCGGCTTCTCGGCGATGCGGCTGGTGAGTGGGCGCGGCTTGGATATGAAAATGGTATCTGGGGTGCTGGTCGCCCGGATGACAATAGCGACCGCTTGCTCGATCTCGGGCAATGGCAAGGGGAAATCAGCTTCGATGAATGGCCATTCGGGTACCGGGCCTGGTCAGCACCCGATGCAGAAGGGCTGAAGGACCCTGACGATTTTCCCAATGCCGGCGTCATCGTGGCGAAGATGGACGATGATCGCTATCTGGTGACCGGGCGCAATGCGCGGATTGAATTCACCGCAGACGAGGATGACCAGCCGGGCCGAAAGGCGATCATCGTTTCTGCGGATGAAGTGATGTACGAGAATGGTGCATGGGTGTTCCAGCGTCGCTGGAATGGTGATCAGACGGATTACGGCCTGAACTTTACCGACCTCCAGAAAATCTTCATTGTGACGCTTGGCAGTTATGAAGCGCGCAATGAGTCACGCTCCCTGCCGAAATCCTATTAGGTTTCGGGCGTTCGCAACTAGAGAGACTGGCCCAGGGCATTCTCGAAGGCTTCGCGATAGCTGCGCGTCAGGGTGAGGTATGTGCCGTCCTTTAGCACGACATCGAACTCCCCGTGCGAGCGCTTCTCAAGGTGCTTGATGGATTTCACGTTAACGATGCTGGATCGATGTATGCGGACGAACTGGAACGGGTCGAGGCGTTCAAGGATTGTGCCGATGCCGACGCGATAGAGATATTCCTTGCCCTGGGAGTGGATGTTCACATAGACGCCGGCCGCTTCGATCCAGTCGATGTCCTCTGCCATGATGAACCTGGTAACGCCGCCCGTCTTGATGACCAGCCAGTTCCATAACTCGCCGGGTCTCTGGCGCCTTGCGATAAGCTCCAGCACCTCGCTGTCCTGCCCCTGGTGAAGGGACTGGGGCGATTTTTCAGCCAACCGGTCCAGAGCCTTGTCCATGGCTGTTTCGAACCGGCTGTCGCTGAATGGTTTTAGCAGGTAGTCGAGCGCACTGGCATCAAACGCCTTCAGCGCAAACTTGTCATATGCCGTGACGAAAATCGTCAGCGGCATATGTTCGGGACCGATGGTATCGATGACGTCAAATCCACCGACGCCGGGCATCTGCACATCAAGGAAAACGATGTCGGGAGGATTGGTCTCAATCTGCGATACCGCCTCCACGCCGTTTTTCGCCTCGACGATCTCGGATATCGCGTCGTGCTGCTCCAGCAGATTGCCAAGTCGCTTTCTGGCGGGCTTTTCGTCATCGACAACAAGCACGCGGTATTTTTCATTCCGCGACATGACGCGACTCATCTTCCACCTTTTCCTGATGCGGAATATTGATGACGACTATTGTGCCACCGTCAGGCCGGTTACTCATCGAGAACATCTGTTCGGCGGGCAGGTTATAGAAGCCGGCGAGGCGCTCGCGGCTGAGCCTGATGCCAAGGCCGGTCTGCTTTTCCATACGCCACCCCGGGTGCAGGCCCACGCCATCGTCGAGAATACTGATCTGTATGCCATCAGGGGTCGTGTGTGCTGTGATGGTGATTGCCCCGCCGGACAAGCGTTTTTCGATACCGTGTCGTATGGCATTTTCGACAAGTGGCTGGAGCAGCATGCAGGGCACCACGGCAGAAAGCGTGTCAGGATCTACATCGATACTGATGTCGATCCTGTCGCCAAAACGAATGCGTTGTATTGCCAGATAATGGTCCAGGAGGGCCAATTCCTGCGCCAGGGTGATCCGGGTGCTGTCCTTGAACGCCAGCGAATGACGCAACAGCTCGGCCAGGTTGCTGACCATGTTCCGGGCAACGACCGGACTGTTGCCTATCTCTGACGAAACAGCATTCAGGGCGTTAAAAAGAAAATGTGGCTCGAGTTGCAGGCGCAATGTGTTCAGGTGTGATTCAAGCAGCCGTCTCTCCATCCTCTCCAGTTCGAACCGGCTGGTGACGAAATTCCTGTAATATCTGACGGCGAGGATGATGCCGACGATGGCGCAATAGGTGAACCATCCGCCTACGAAGAAGTGCACGGTGAACTCGGGATCGCGCAAGGGGTTCCAGATAACGGCTTCGATCGGATACAGCATGATGCCGGAGACAACGACCTCCGCAAGGCAGATCGGGACGCTCAGCAATGCAAATGTCAGGATGTATCGATAGCCCTCTATGCCCTTTCGGCTGAGATAGATATCGATATAGAGAAGGAGGGGGGTGAATAGTGCCCAGGACCACGCTTCAAGAACCTTAGCCGGGACGATGACCCAGAGCGGTTCCAGCATGGCGTTGGGTAGAGCCACGAGAACGCCGATCACGGTCCAGATCAGGAATACGCGCCAGGCAAGGCCTGCCCGGGTCAGTTCATGGCTGGCAAAGGGAAGCACCGGAGAGCCATCAGCTTCATAGGGGCTTGAGTTCAACCAAAGCCACCAGCCTGGCCGGTATTTCCGACGGTCATTCTTGTCAGCGATCTTGTCGATGCCTGCTTGTGCCATCTGCTTGTCCTCAGGGGCTGTATTTCGGGGAACTATAAGACCCCCGTTCGCTGGCTGTCACGGTTAATGGCATTCCAAAGAGACAGGGGTGTCTTTCCATAGGTCAGAAAGACACCCCTTCAACTCAAGGCGTATTACCAGCGCCTTCCATGATGGCGTCTAGTGCCCGGTCATCGAAGACAGTGTTGTTGTCACGGTCGAACAGGCCCGAGCCAAAATTGCCGAGGCCGCCGGCATCCCAATAGAACGGGGTCATGTCCATGCTGACGGCTTCACGGGTGACATATTCCAGATACCAGTCACGCGAGGCGAGGTGGAGATCGAGGTCATCGCCTGTCAGGTTGGTGCGGCGCATGGCGGCATACTCGCCGATGATGACGGGAATGCCAGCCGTGACGAACCGGTCGTGCATTGACTGGAACAGCGCCGTAACCTGTTCTTCTTCACCCCAGGTCGCGTTCCTGTCGGGGTTGGTCGTGGAGTTGAAATTCTCACCCCAGAAATAGAACATGTCGCCCCAGCTCGCGTCTTCGGTCATGAGTGTAAACTGGAAGGGGGTGTAGAAATGAATCTCCATAACCAGCTTGTTGACGGCCTGGTCCACTGGCATCTGGTTCCACAGATCGTCGGTCAGTTCGATGTCCGTACGCGGCCCCTGAACGATCAGGACTCGATAGGCATTGCGCCCGCCGGTATCGCGGACAGCATCGATGAAGACCTGATGGTAATTTGCCAGAACAGCCATCTGCGCTGCGTCATCGACATTGGGTTCATTGGCGCTGGCAAAGATCAGCCTTTCGTCATAGTCGCGGAAGCGGGTTGCGATCTGTTGCCAGAAAGCCCGCTGCTTGTCGGCGACGTCATCCTCGGCCTGCGCCGTGACGTTCTCTTCAAGCCAGCCGCCATCCCAGTGAATGTTCAGGACGACGTGCAGGTCTTCGGCGAGGGCAAAGCCCACGACCTCCTCGACGCGATCCATCCAGGCTGACTGGATTTCAGCCGTGTCCTGATTGGCATACTGATCCCACGAGACAGGCAGTCGGACGGCGTCGAAACCGTTTGCCTTGACGAGGGCGAATAGCGCCTGTGTCGTTTCCGGGTTGCCCCATGCCGTTTCGCCACCAATCGCCTCCAGAGTATTGCCGAGGTTCCAGCCGACCGCGATGGAATCCATGATCTCGCTGGCGGTACTGGACATGCCATTCGGGTCCGGGGCGATCGGGTTGGGATTGTAGTCCGGAAAGCCCGAACTTGCCGGAGGAGGGGGCGGCGGCGGAGGCGGCGCAACACCTGTGCCGCCACCCCCGCCACCACCACCGCCGCCGCCTGAGCAACCGGTCAGAACGGCGGCAATTGCAATAGTAAGTACCCAACGTAAGAACATCTATTTCCTCCTGATGTTTATTTTTCTGCCTGGCAATTCGCCAGGATGTAATCCGCATGCGACGGCAAGGACTGTGCTGCCTGATCGATTATCGTCTGAAGCTGCTGCATGAAGCGGTCTGTTGCCTCTGGCGGGAGCATGGCAGTTACCGGATCTACGGAATGGGGAATAATATTCTGCCCCAGCAGAACCGCAATCCAGCTCTCCTCGGTGAAGAGTGAATTGCCAGCAGGGAATATCCGCCCCTTGCCGCGCCACAGCTCTATCTTCGCGGCAAGGCTGTCCGGTATTTCCATGGTCTGGCAATACTTCCAGAAGTCGGTGTTGGAGCGCTCTGTTGCCCTGTAGTGCAGGATGATGAAGTCGCGAATATGTTCATATTCCTCGATCAGCCAGCGGTTATATTCCCTGATCTCCACAGGATCGAACCCGGCATCAGGGAACAGGGCCATGAGCCTGAAGATGCCGGACTGAATAAGGTGTATGCTCGTCGATTCAAGAGGTTCGATAAACCCGCCTGACAGGCCGATGGCGAGGCAGTTCTTCTCCCACAGTTTCTCGCGTCGCCCGGCAACGAAGCGCAATAGCCGTGGCTCGCCGATGGCCTGTCCCTCCATGCCGTCCGCCAACTTGCGCAGGGCCGTGTCTTCATCACCGTGTGCTGAGGAAAAGACGTGGCCATTGCCCGTACGATGCTGAAGGGGGATATTCCAGCGCCAGCCGCTGTCTTCGGCCATCGCTCGTGTGTAGGGGCGAGGACGCCCTGAGGGTGCGCTGGGAACGGCAAAGGCCCTGTCGCAGGGCAGCCAGTGCTGCCAGCTGATATAGGGGACGCCCAGTGTCTCCCCCAACAACAGAGAGCGGAAGCCGCTGCAATCGACGAAAAAATCACCGTCGACCAGGCTGCCGTCTTCCAGTTTTACGGCGGTGATATTGCCGCTGTCCGGGGCCTGTTCGACACTGATTATCTTGCCCTCGATGCGTTTCACGCCGCGGTCCTCGGCATAGTCGCGCAGATATTGTGCATAGCGGCCTGCGTCGATGTGATAGGCATAATTCAGGGCCGAGAGGATTGCGTCCGGATTGGCGACCGGGCGGGAGAAACGGCCGTTTCGCGCCGCCGCGATGGATATGGAATAATCATCGATCGGCCCGGGGTCTGCCTGGCCGCCGCGATGCTTCTGTTTCAGCCAGATCTGGTGAAAATCGATGCCGTGGGTCTTGCGGCCATATTTCCCGAAAGGGTGTATATACCGCTCGCCGACATTGCCCCAATTGGAAAATTCTATCCCCAGTTTGAACGTACCCTGTACGGCGCGTAGAAACTCGTTTTCGTTGATGCCGAGCGCAAGGTTGAAATCGCGCAGTGAGGGAATGGTCGCCTCGCCGACACCGACAGTGCCGATCTGGTCGGACTCGATCAGCTGAACGGATATACCGGCGGCGACCATGCGGGATATGGCTGCAGCCGTCATCCATCCGGCCGTACCGCCGCCGACAATGACAATGCTGGAAAGTGGGGCAGCGGCCTGTTGCGTCGTCATGCGTGCCCCCCGAACGAGTGGTCACGGGCGTAGCTGACCAGTTCCCGGTTCGACGGCAGCTGGTTGATGGCATAGGCCGCCTGACTGTCGATCTTGGCGAAGGCAGCGCGGGCATCTTCATGATAGCGATAGAAACCCGCCTTGTGCGACAGGTCGGTTTTCCATCCCATGCCGTACAGGACATATTGCCAGCTCGACTGGGTGAAGATGTCGATATTGGTGTCGAAATCCATCTCGTTCGGCGGGCGATACCGCCAGCGGTCGAGCAATTCATGGAGGCTGTCAGGCGTTGCATCCGGATTGGCGTTATCGATCCAGAACTGGCTGTCGCGCCGCTTACTGAGGAAATAGTGCATCTTGATAAAGTCGCGCGCCCGTTCATAGCGCTGCAACATGATGCGATTGAATTGTCGTGCCGAGGTCTCGAGGTCGCCTGCCCAGGGGTAGAGATTGGCGACAAGGGTGGCCGCGATCTCTGAAAAGACGATGCCCGTTGCTTCCAGTGGTTCGAAAAAGCCGCTCGACAGGCCGATGGCAACGCAGTTCTTTTGCCAGTTCACTTTGCGGTAGCCTGCCTTGAAGCTGAAATGGCGTGCGTCCATCTCCTTGCCTGCGGCCCCGGCATAGTGGCGCAGGGCCTGTTCGGCTGTATCTGCGTCAGTGTGCGCCGATGAATAGACGTGGCCGAGGCCGCGGCGCGTCTCCAGTCCTATGTCCCAGATCCAGCCTGCTTCCTGCGCCGTTGACAGGGTATAGGGCTTGATCGGTGCATCCGGTGTTTCGTAGGGGGCCTGCAATGCCACGGCCCGGTCGCAGAAAAGCGTGTCCTGGCAAGAGTTCCACGGAACGTCCATGGCACGACCGATCAATGCCGCGCGGAAGCCGGTGCAGTCTATGTACAGGCTGGCCGTCAGTCGGCCATGCTCAGCGCTGTCGACGCCGGCAATCGATCCGTCCTCGGCCAGCTCGACATTCGTGATCGTGCCGGTCAGATGCTTGACGCCATTCCTGATGCCCTGATCGCGCAGCATGACGGCGAGCGTGGCTGCATCGAAATGGAATGCATAATTCAGCGGCCCGGCAAAGTCCGGGTGTGAGGGCAGTTTCGGGGCGCGCGAAGCATCGGCGGCGCGCTTTTGTGGTGTATTGATGTCAGCCCACGGCGTATTGCTGGCGACACCCAGCAGCCAATAGGGAAGCAGCTCAGGTCCGCCCTGGTCGCCTGTTTCCTGAAAGCCGTGGAAGTAGTGATCGGGGCCCTGTGTGCCCGGCGTGTTCTGCCAGTCGGCGAACATGGCACCATGCTTGAACGCCGCGCCGCATTGACGGATCATTTCGGCCTCATCGATACCGATGCGCGAAAGCGTGTTGCGGATGGTGGGGAAGGTGCCTTCACCAACGCCCAATATGCCGATGTCTGATGATTCAATAAGGGTGACGGATATGCCGCCGGGACGGTCTGCGCCCAGCATGCGGGCAAGGTAACCTGCCGTCAGCCAGCCTGCGGTTCCGCCCCCGACGATAAGTATATGGTGTTCTTCGTTCATACCCGGCACTGGTTAAAAGGCGCGGGCGACCAATTGGTTACCCGCGCCTTTCTTACACTCTTACAGACTAGAATGACAGGTTGACACCTGCATTCACCCGCCGGTCGCTCTGGAACCAGCTGCGGGTATAGAGCTTGCCATCAGGATAGCCGCCCATCAGCGTTTCCTCTGTCGAGTTCGTCAGGTTGGTGCCTTGCAGGAACAACGAGACGTTATCATTGACCCGGTACTGAACACCGGCGTCGAGCGTGCCATAGGCGTCGCCATAGACCGGCAGGGCCGTGGCGATGGACGTGCTGACACCCGGTTCGGAGAAATAGGTGTAGGTCACGTTCGTGCCGTTGGCATTGGTCGACTGCAGGTATTTCGAGCGCCAGCTATAGGCGATCCGTGCCGAGAACGGTTCACGTTCGTAAAGCAGGGTAGCGTTATAGTTATGCTCTGAGAGCCCCTGAAGCGGAGCATCGTTGCGGGTCACGCCATCGATGTCGCGATACAGGTCGCCCGGGTTCTCGCTGTCGATGTAGGTGTAGTTCGCCTCGACACCGAAACCACTCCACAGACCCGGGGCATTGTCGAAGAAGATACGACCCCCGACCTCGACACCGCGGACCTTGGCATTCTCTTCGGCATTGCGCACATCGGTCGCGGTCGCGAAGGCTTCCTCGGACGTGCCATCGTCGAAGTAGACAGTGACCGGTTGCTGGGTCGCTGAGTAGATCGGCAGGTTTTCGAGGTCCTTGTAGAACGCGGCGAGGTGGAATGTCGTACCCGCACGCGGATACCATTCGGCCGAGAAGTCGAAGTTGTTGGACGTCGTCGGCTCAAGCCTCGGATTGCCCGATGTCGTGGTGTAGTTGGTGAACACGCCCGGCAGGTTGTTGCTCGGTGTGCTGTTCGGGTTCGTCGTCGTCGCAACCCCGAGATCGCCAGAGGCGCGCAGTGCGTTGAAGGATGCATTATCCATGGTGATGTTATAGGCACCGCGGAAAACGATCTCTTCCGTCGGCCAATAGCTGACATTCACCGATGGCAGGTACTTCGTGAACTTCGCTCCATCGACCCGATTTTCCGAACGGTCAGCCAGGGTATAGGTCTGGCCATCGCGTACAAACGTTGTCGAGAACTGCTGGAAGAAGCCCTCACTGGTGTTTTCAACCTCGACGACACGCAGGCCGGCATTGCCTTCGATTTCTGCGCCATTGTCCAGGTTGTGACCGAAGCGGACGAGGCCGTAGCCGGCAACCTGTTTGGTGGAGTAGTCAGTGCGGTCCTGTGGCAGGACGAAGCCGGGCTGGCGATAGTCAGCGCCGCCATAGCCGGTCGACGGAGCGGGGCCGGATGGTGAGCAGTTGAACCAGAGATCGCTGGCAAACGGCGCACCGCAGAAATTGTCCGGCGGGGAGGAGTGCAGCACGTCACGGTAGGATGGATCGGATGCAAAGCGACGGGCGAGATCAAGGCTCGGGAAGAGCAATTCGCCCGGCAGCGTTGCATCACCACGGAAGAAGTCTTCGAACAGGTGCTGGCTGACATCTCCAGGGGCGGCGTTTGCAAAGGTCATTTGCGGATCGCCGTTCCAGCCACGGCCAAGGGCCGACCATGCATAACCATTATTGAAGTCGCGTTCGGAGCGGTCAGACCAGCGCGCGCCGAACTTGGCAGAGCGGAAGAAACCATCGCCGATCAGGACGC
This sequence comes from Aquisalinus luteolus, assembly GCF_009712425.2. GTDB lineage: Bacteria > Pseudomonadota > Alphaproteobacteria > Caulobacterales > Parvularculaceae > Aquisalinus > Aquisalinus luteolus. Next base: position 40,143 of record NZ_VCJR02000007.1, on the reverse strand, counting down.
TGGCGTCGATGTTGAAGGCATCGAGCGTACCACGGTTGTTTTCGCCATGCGGCATGGAAGCCGACCAGACATAGTTTGCCGGATCGTCCAGGCTTTCCTGGAAGTTGGCGGGCAGGGAAACCTGCGGCAGGTCACCGGTCAGGTCCAGGCCGAAGCTGGTCGGGAACTGGACATCGCGGAAGATCGAGACGCTGTCTGCATCAGCGGTGGAGACGATACGCTGATAGGCACCCTGGACCTGCCAGCGGGAATTCGCCGGGCTCCAGTCGAAGGCGAGCGACATATCCTGTGTCTTGGAGTCGCTGAGGGCGACACCCATATTGCCGCCACTGGTGATCGTTGCACCGCTGGGGGCGAAGGTCGCCGTGTCGCGCTGGAAGACGGCGTCCGACTGAAGCAGGCCGCCCTGGTCGTCGAACGTGCTCGTCGACGGATCGACAGCAAGCGTCTGCGATGTCACGAACGAACCATACTCATGGGATTCATTCTGATACCGGGACTGGAAGAAGATACCGGTGAAGAGCAATTCATCATTTGGCGCCCACTGACCGGCAGCATAGATGCCTTCGCGTTTGCGCTGGAAGTCCTGCTCGCCATAGTCATAGCCGCCCGGAATGAAATAGTCGGAGTTATTCAGGCGCGTGCGGTAGTAGGTCTCCATACGGAAAAAGTCGGAGTTCGACGAGAACTGGCTGTAGGCACCGTCAATCAGGAAGCCGATATCACCGATATCGGTGTCCCACTTGCCGGAAATGAGGCCGGAGGCCGAATAATCGGTTTCCTTGGCGAGGTCGCCATAGCTCAATTCGCCCGAGCCAGCGAAGTTCATGCCGTAATCATAGTCGAAAGGCAATTTGGTGCGCAGGTCTACCGTGCCGCCTGTACCACCCTCGATCATGTCAGCAGAGGTCGATTTGTAGACATCAACCGCGGACATCAGCTCTGGCGTGACGTCACCCCAGAGCAGGGAGCGGCCGGAATTGGCGCTGAAGATTTCCCGGCCGTTCAGGCGGGAGGCAACACCGGAAAGGCCGCGCACCTGGATGCCGGAACCTTCGACGGAGAAGTGGTCCGGGTCGCCAAGGGCGGCGAAACGCACGATGGATACGCCCGATACACGCTGCAGGACTTCGGTGATGGAGTTGTCCGGAAGTTTGCCCGCATCGTCCGCCACAACGGCGTCGAGGATGGCACCGGCGTTTTTCTTGCGCTCGTCCGCGCTCTGAAGCGCCTGGCGGCGCCCGGTGATGACAATCGTGTCGCCATCGTCTTCGGATTCTTCCTGTGCCGAAGCATTACTCTCATCGGCTTGTGCCCAGGCGACGGACGGCAGCATGGTGCCGGCCATGGACAAGGCTATTACGCTTGCTCCGAGGAGCATTTCGTTGATCTTCATCTCTGTTCCTTCCCCTCACTCCCGCTACGCGGAAATGTTTTTGAGTTTATCTTTTGGGTCACAAGGATCGTGACTTCTGGACGGATGGGTACGGAAAAGGCGATGGAGTAAACAAAGGACCTCCCCGCCTTTGCCTCCGATGGGCAGGCTGTTGAGCTGGAGGACGTTTGCCCAACGCCATACCCCCGGGAAGCATATTCGCAACCATCAGTCCGGTCCTGTCAGACGACAAGCACACAAAAAGCCGGATCCCTGCTGATTAATCCCATAACATGCTCGTGAACCTGCCCCGGGCTTTTGTTGCGAGACGGATCGTCAGTTTCATGAAATCGGTGTCTTGGGGAATGAAATGGACGCGGTATCCCTCAAAATGGCCCAAAACAGGTGGCTCGAGACGTCTGGTGTCGAAGACCGTTCTTGATGTGACCGGCTTTCACCAGCTACCTTCGCTTAAAAAGGCGTTTTGAGGGGGCTACCAGCTTGCCCTGATCAGAACGGAACAACAAAAGACAAGATAGGGAAATGTCGGAATGTACAGGAAGACTCTGTCCGGATTGTTTGTCGCAATCTGTCTGACCGCTTGCGGGCAATCAGGTGGGAATACCGTTGACGTCGAAACTGATGTTGAAACGGAACCGGTATCTGAAACCGCGAACTTCTCATGGTTTGAATATACGGGTGCCGATGAGCAGTTTGCCGGTTCGATCGGCGATGATCAGTACAGGAATCCCATTCTGGCCGGGTATTATCCTGACCCCAGCGTCGTTCGTGTGGGCGCGGATTTCTACATGGTCAACTCGACTTTCGGCTTTTACCCCGGTGTTCCGGTTCATCACAGTCGGGACCTCGTCAACTGGACGCAGCTTGGCAATGTCATCGACAGGCCGGACATGATGCCGTTCGACAGGCTTCATCTGGGGCAGACCGGCATTTATGCGCCAACGATCGAACACAAGGACGGCACCTTTTACATGACCACCACCTGCATCGCGTGTGGTGGCAATTTCATCGTGACGGCCGAGGATCCGGCAGGACCGTGGTCTGATCCTGTGTGGCTTCCTCATCTTGAAGGGATCGATCCGTCCATTTTCTTCGACGATGACGGCAGGATGTTCATCGTGCACCAGCGCACTCCGCCCGAGAAGTCGTTCGATGCCCATTCAGCCCTGTATGTCATGGAGGTCGATCCGGAAACCTTCGAGCAGGTTTCTGATGATGTCATGCTGGTTGATGGCGCCACAGAAGCCCCTTGGCATACGGAGTATATCGAAGGGCCGCATATCTACAAAGTTGATGGGAGCTACATTCTCTCCGCGCCGGGCGGGGGCACCGGGTATTATCACGGCCAGCTTGTCTATCGTTCTGATAACGTGTTTGGCCCTTATGAGCCCTATCCGGGCAATCCTGTGCTGACCCAGTTCGGCTTGCCGGATGATCGGGACAACCCCGTTACTGCCACAGGCCATGCCGATATTTTCGATGACGGGAATGGCAACTGGTGGGCAGTTTTCCTTGCCACGCGCGTCTACGATCTCGATGTGCCGCCGCAGGATCCGGGACGCTTCCACACCGGACGGGAAACATTCCTGTTGCCCGTCACCTGGCAGGATGGCTGGCCGATCATACTTGAGCCGGGTGAGGCTGTGCCTGCCGTCGCCAAGAAGCCGGACCTGCCTGCTGGTGATGTGGCAACGCCGCCGACGACGGGTAATTTTACCGTGCGGGAAGAGTTCGATCGCGACAGCCTCGCGCCGCAATGGCTGTTCATCCGTACCCCCAAGGCCGAGTGGTGGCAGATGGAAGACGGGCAATTGAAACTGGAGCCCCGCGCAGAACGGGTTGGCGCGGGAGCACAACCCTCCTTCATCGGTCGCCGCCTGCAACATATGACAGCCACTGTCGAGACGGAGCTTTCAGCGATGTCGCAAACGCCTGGTGACGAGGCGGGCCTGCTCGCCATACAGAACAGCGCCCATTACTACGCCTTCGGCATCGTGGTGGAAGAGAATGGTGAGCGATCGATCGTCCTTCGCCGTCGCGGCTCCACCGACGAGCCAGCAGAGGGAGAAGTTCTCGCACAAAGCGCGCTGTCTGGCGATGGGCCATGGCAGCTGCGCATGGAAATCGATAAAGGCGAGATCGCTTTTGCCTATAGAAGTAACGGGGAAGACTATGCCTACCTGCTTGACGCGGGTGATAGTTCAGTCCTGACTACGGCACAGGCAGGCGGCTTCACCGGGGCTGTTGCCGGTATGTATACCCAGCGCGCGCCGTAGGAAGCTTGCCAAGAATGCGACAGATATTGCCTGAGGCAGGTAAACAGAGTTTGTTTGGAGAATGATGTGACCACAAGACGAGACTTGATGAAATCCGCCCTGCTTGGCGGCGCTGGCAGCCTTGCCATTGGCGGTACGGCGAGAGCGCAGGATGGCAGCGCACCTGCACCGTGCCCGCCTGAAAATCTGCCACAATGGCGGCGAGGTATCGAGGGACAGCGCATCGCCGATCTGGGCAATGGCATGTTCCTCAATCCGATCGTCTCCGGTGATCATCCGGACCCGACCATCCTGAAGGATGGCGACGTCTATTACATGTCTTTCTCGTCGTTCGATTCCGTGCCCGGCATCGTCATCTGGAAGTCGACGGATCTTGTCAACTGGACGCCGGTGACGGCAGCTCTGCCTGAATCGGTAGGCTCCGTCTGGGCGCTGGACCTGATCAAGCATGACGGGCGCTATTTCATCTACATCCCGGCACTGAGGAACAACAGCCAGAGCATTCTGGTTATCTATGCGGACGATATCGAGGGGCCATGGAGCGAGCCCATCGACCTCGGGATCCCGAACCGTATCGATCCCGGCCATGTCGTCGGCGAGGATGGCAAGCGCTACCTGTTCATGAATGCCGGCAGCCGTGTGGAACTGACCGATGACGGCCTGGCGACGGCAGGACCCGTGGAGCAGACATTCGAACTATGGCAGTATCCGGATGACTGGGTAGTCGAGATGTATGCCGGCGAAGGCCCCAAGCTGATGAAGCGCGGGGAGTATTTCTATCTCGTCGCTGCCGTCGGCGGCACGGCCGGTCCGCCGACCGGCCACATGGTTGTCGTGTCCCGGTCGAAGTCGATCCACGGACCGTGGGAGCAATGTCCGTACAACCCGATTGTGCGGACCAGCGACCCGGACGAGCGCTGGTGGTCCCGTGGTCATGCGACGGTGGTCGAAGGCCCGGGTGGTGACTGGTGGATGGTCTACCATGGCTATGAAAACGGCTATCGCACGCTGGGACGGCAGACATTGCTCGACCCGATCGAATGGACCGAAGATGGCTGGTTCCGCGCGCTGGGCGGTGACCTGTCACAGCCATTGCCAAAGCCGAAGGGTGGCAAGGCTGGCCCCGCAGGACGCGCCCTGTCGGACGATTTCTCGTCCAACAAGTTCGGCATCCAGTGGAGTTTCTGTGAGCCGGGTGCGAATGAAGCCAGAAGGCTTCAGTATACGGAAGGCGGTCTTCTTGTTGCTGCTAAGGGTGAGGGGCCGCAAAACTGTTCACCCATCGCCTGCAAGGCTGGCGATCATGCCTATCAGGTCTCGATCATCTGCGAGCCTCGTGGCGAGGCAATTGGCGGCTTGCTGCAGTTCTACAATGGCAAGGGCTTTGTCGGCTTCGGTTTCGGCAATGGCGAGGTCTATACCTATAATTACAATCAGGATCAGGGATGGCTGCGCATTCCCGTCGACACGGACAGGCTGCATATGCGCATGACCAATGACCGGCATATCGTGACGATGGAATACAGCGTCAACGGCACTGACTGGCAGCGGCATCCGTGGCGCTATGAGACTTCCGGTCTCCACCAGAATGTCTTCGGGGACTTCCTCAGCCTGCGTCCTGCCTTCTTCTCTGCAGGCGCATCAGGGGACGTGCTGTATACGGACTTCGTTTACAAGGCGCTGCCATAAGGTAGGCGCCTTTATCAACAGCCTACCTTTAGCCGGGGCCGCATTGAGGCGGTCCCGGTTTTACATGATCCGTCTTCAGGATGATTTCACCGGGATCACGTCGACGGCCTGGGCGGCACTTTGCTCGCCTGCGGTTTTCAGCATGCCGAGGATCGGGGTGACGTCCGCATAATCGCGGCCATGGCCGATGGTGATGTGATCGCTTGACGCCGGGATGCCGTTGGTGGGGTCGAATTCCTGCCAGCCGCTTTCGCGCCCGCACCAGACCTTGACCCAGGCATGCATGGCGTCGGCGCCCTCCAGTCGCTCCTCGCCCTCCGGCGGTTCGGTCCTGAGGCAGCCGGAGACATAGCCGGCGGGTACGCCGAGTCCAAGCAGGGCCGCGATCATCACATGGCTGAAATCCTGGCAGACGCCGCTCTTGCCTGCGAAGGCTTCGGCGGCCGTTGTGGTGACGGTGGTCGCCGTGCCGTCATAATGGAACTCGTCCTTGATACGGCGGCAGAGCCGGTCGGCGAGGGCGAGGACGGACGGGCTGTCCTGTGTACACTCACGGGCATAGGCCGTCATCTCCTCCGTCTGCGGTGTATAATTGCCCTGATGCAGGAAATGGTGGGGGCTTTGCGGGGCGAGGGAGTGGCTGGCGGCGATATCGGCAGCGAGACCGTCAAGATCAGCCGAGACGTCGAGGGAGGGTTCGGGCCTCGTAACTTCGACCCGGGTCTCCATCGTTACGTCGAGTCGGTCGTGCGGGTCACGATTGGCGAAGGCCGTGACGGCATTGCCGAAAAAGTCGGTAAAGCCCGATTGCTCGGTGGGCCATGGGTCTATCGACAGGGATTGCGAGAAAACCCTCTGCACACCCTCGATCGAGGGCGGGGCGACGCGCAGTTGATGGCGGCTGCCCCCGACAAGGCCCTGATAGCGATAGGAGAGTTTCAGCCTGATATCGTACAGCATCGCGCGCCCTCAGTAATAGGTCTGGGAGAGGCTGTCATAGAGCGCCTCTATCCCGTCCTGAAGGGTGCCGAGAAACTCGCCTGTGACGTCGCCGGGTTCCAGCACCTGAAGGTCCGTGTGCAGCTTTAGAACCTGACGCTGCAGGCGGTGGTGGCGGTCTGCATCGGCGGGGACGGGCAGGGCGGCGATCTCCGTGCGCAGGGCGTCGAGCTGGAACATGACCGAGCGCGGATTGTTCGGGTCGAGCGCGAGCAGGTCAATCAGCGTCAGGCGGTTGAGCTGCGATTCATATTGTCGACGATGGGTCATGGTGGAGTCAGCGATCTCCAGCAGCATGTCCCACGCGCCGACGGGCACATCGTCCTGCGTGAAGAGCGCGAGGGTGCGGGTCATGTGGATCGCCCGTTCCAGCCGCCTGCCGATCTCGAGGAAGCGCCAGCCGGTGAAGCGGTACATGTTCTCGTGCACGAGGCCGGAGAAACCGGCAAGCTTGCGCAGGACAACGGTCATGGCGCGGGTCGCGTCATCGCCGGGCTCGACCCTGGCCGATAGCTGATGGATGGTCTTGGACAGGTCGCGCAGGGCGAGCCAGCCATCGGGCGAGAAGCGCGAGCGGATATTGCCGGCGGTGATGACGGCGCGGTCGATATAGTCGGCGAGGCGCGCGGGTACCGGCTCGGCGACATCGACCTCCAGCGTGGCGAGGTGGTCGCGCACAAGGGCGAGAAGTGGCGCATCAGGGTCCTCGCGCTCGGCAAGGCGGACATGCCATGCGCGCAGCGTGCGGGTGGTACCCTCAAGGCGTTCCGTGTACCGACCGAGCCAGGTCAGATTCTCTGCCGCCTGACTGGGCAAGGTACCGGGCAGGCGGCGCACGAATCCTGTCTCGCCGCTTTCCAGCAGGGTTTCCTGCGGCACGGGATTATCGCTCACGACCCAGACATCGGCAGCGCGGCCGCCGCGCTGCATGGCGATGGCGCTGGCATCAAGCGACTGGCCGATGCGGGCAAAGCCGCCATGCATAACCGCCCAGCCATTGGGGGTGCGGGCTAGGAAGACGCGCAGGGTGACGGGTCGTGGTTCGAGCTTTCCATCGGTGAAGACGGGCGCCGTTGAAAGTCGTACGGATTCCTGGCCGACGTAGCCGGGGCCATTTTTTTGCAGTTTCTCCTGCCACTTCGACTTGTCGGTGTCGGCGAGGAGGCCGCCGAGGATGGTATTGTCGAGATCCTCGAACGGCATGCGGGCCGAGAGGGCCGGGCCGATCATCATCCTGTCGAAGTGCTCCAGCACATGCTCCCGCTCTGCGTCCTGTCCGCACCACCATGTGGCGATGGAGGGCAGCTTCAGCGGCTGGCCGGTGAGCGCGCGGGCGATGCGGGGCAGGAAGGCGAGGAGGGCGCGCATTTCCAGAACACCCGAGCCAAGCGAATTGACTACGTGTACGGAGCGGTTGCGCACGGCCTCGACAAGGCCCGGCGTGCCGATCTGGGAGTCCTGGTCCAGCTCCAGCGGGTCGGCGAAGCCGGCATCCAGTCGCCGCCAGAGTACGTTGACCGGCTGCAGGCCGGACACGGTGCGAACCTTTACCTGCCCGTCGGTGACGATGAGGTCTTCGCCCTCGAGTAGTGAAATGCCGAGATAGCGGGCGATATAGGCCTGCTCGTAATAGGTTTCATTGAATGGCCCAGGGGTTAGGATCGCGGTCAGGTCCTGGCTGCCGGCCAACTGGATCAGTGCATCGCGGAAGCGGCGGTGGAAGCCCGCGAGGCGGTGGACATGCAGGCGGTTGTAGATGTCTGAGAAAGCCTTGGTCGTGGCAACGCGGTTTTCCAGCGCAAAGCCGATACCGGAGGGGGCCTGCGCGCGGTCGGACAATACCCACCAGCGCCCGTCGGGGCCACGGCCAAGCTCGAACGCGCAGAAATGCAGGAAATTGCCGCCGGGCGGGATATGACCGGCGAGGGGGCGGAGATATTCCGGGTTCGCGGCAATCAGTTCAGGCGGAAGCAGGCGCTGTTCGACCAGCAGGTTGGGGCCGTAAATGTCGGCGACGACCTGTTCCAAGAGGTCGGCGCGCTGGCACAGGCCGTCGGCGATGGTGCGCCATTCGGCCTCGTCGATCAGCAGCGGTAAATGGGCCAGTGGCCAGTCGCGCTCGCGGCTGCCGGCCTGATCATAGAAGCGGTAATAGACGCCTGCATCATTCAGATACTGGTCGGCGCGGCGGGCGCGGGCGGCGATTTCCTCGGGGCCGAGGCGGCCGATCTCCTTCATGAAGCGCTGCCAGACGGGCCTGAGTGCGCCCGTCTCGTCGACCATCTCGTCGGCGGCGCCCTCAAGCGGCCTGTAGCCCTTCAACAGGGGGATATGGTCGTCGTTAACCGTCAGCATCGTGTCAATCTGTCAGATTTCCCTGCCAGATGCATAGACCGATTACATGTCTAGAGGCCAGCCGGGCGGCGCAGGTCGAGCGTATAGGGGAAATCCGGTGCCGGGTTTTCCTCTCGCAGCTGATAGCCCGATGGCTGGTGACCATGGGCCTCGAACCGGGCAAGGCGGCGGGCCTCGGCTTCGTTGGTGTTGACCGGGAAGGTGTCGTAATTGCGCCCGCCCGGGTGGGCAACGTGATAGACGCAGCCGCCGATCGCGCGGCCCGACCATGTGTCATAGACATCGAAGACCAGCGGCGCGTTGACCGGCACCATGGGGTGCAGGCCGGAGCGCGGCTGCCATGCCTTGAAGCGCACGCCGCCAACGGCGACATCGGCGGTCTCGGTCCGTTTCATCGGGACAGGGCGGCCATTGCAGGCGATGACGTGGCGGTCGGGGTTCAGGCCTTGCGTCTTCACCTGCAGGCGTTCGACGGAGGAATCGACGAAGCGGACGGTGCCGCCGATCGCGCCTTCCTCGCCCATGACGTGCCATGGCTCCAGCGCCTGGCGCAGCTCCAGCTTGACGCCGGAGTAGCTGGTCTCGCCACAAAACGGGAAGCGGAACTCCAGCTGCGCCTCGAACCATTCTGGTTTCAGGTCGAAGCCATGCTCGCGCAGGTCGCCCAGCACTTCCATGAAGTCGGCCCAGACATAATGCGGCAGCATGAACTTGTCGTGCAGCTGCGTGCCCCAGCGGGTGAACTTGCCGGTAACCGGCTCCTTCCACATGCGGGCGATCAGGGCACGGATCAACAATTGCTGGGCGAGCGACATACGCGGGTCTGGCGGCATCTCGAAGCCGCGGAACTCGACAAGACCGAGACGGCCAGTCGGCGAGTCCGGGTTGAACAGCTTGTCGATGCAGATTTCCGAGCGGTGGGTGTTGCCGGTGACATCAACCAGCAAGTTGCGGAACAGGCGGTCGACGAGCCAGGGCAGGGGCGCGTCACCTTCGCCCGGTTTCGGCACCTGGGCGAGCGCGATTTCCAGTTCGTACATCCCGTCATGGCGGGCCTCGTCGATGCGCGGTGCCTGGCTGGTCGGGCCGATGAACATGCCGGAGAACATGTAGGACAGCGACGGGTGGCGCTGCCAGTAGAGGACGAGGCTCTTCAAGAGGTCGGGGCGACGCAGGAAGGGCGAGTCGTTCGGTGTCGCCCCGCCGACGACGACATGGTTGCCGCCGCCCGTGCCGGTATGGCGGCCATCGATCATGAACTTGTCAGCCCCCAGACGGCTCTGGCGCGCTTCCTCATAGACCGTGTTGGTCGTCTCCACGCATTCCTGCCAGCTGGCGGCGGGGTGGATGTTGACCTCGATCACGCCGGGGTCGGGCGCAACGCGGATCACGTTCAGCCGCGGATCGTGGGGCGGCGGATAGCCTTCGATCTGGACGGGAAGCCCGGTCTTGATCGCGGCATTCTCGACGGCATCGAGCAGGTCAAGATAATCCTCAAGCCGTTCGACGGGCGGCAGGAACACGCACAGACGGCCCTCCCGCACCTCGACAGACAAGGCTGTGCGGACACGGCCCTCGATCTCGCTGACCTGTTGCGGGACCTGTCGGGTCGGCTCGGATCGCTGGAAGGAGGCGATTGCCTGTTCGCGGGCATCGGCGCTGATCTCGCCGGGGTTCGGCTTGCGCTCGGGCTTTTTCAACGGCTCGCGCTCGACCGAGGGGTCTTCCTCGACAACGTATGGATATTCGGCCTTGGAGATATAGGGCAGGGTGCCCAGCGGCAGGCGGTAACCCGCAGCGGAGTCGCCGGGAACGAGATAGATCCGTCCACGGCGCGTCTGCCAGACTTCCGAAAGCCAGCTCAGCCCGTTGGCACGCGTGTTCCAGCGCTGCACCGGCAGGACATAGCCGACAGGCTCGGTCAGCCCGCGCTCGAAGACCTTCGCCATGCGCGAGCGCTCTTCGGCATCGGCGAGCTTTGAATTGGACGGGTCGACATTGTTCGGCAGCTTTGCTTCGCGCAGCAGCCATTCTGCCGGGTCCTCATAGGCGGGCCTGACATAATCGCGGTCGAGGTCGAGCTCATCGGCGACGGCAGAGAGGAGGGCGCCTGCCTCCTGTTCCGTATGCGTCCTGTTATCTTTCTGGTCGCTTTTCTTTTCTTCGGCGATTAGGTCGGTGTTCTGCCACAGCGGTTCGCCGTCATGACGCCAGTAGAGAGAGAAAGTCCAGCGTGGCAGGGTTTCGCCCGGATACCATTTGCCCTGACCGTAATGAATGAAGCCGCTGGGCGCGAAGCGGTCGCGCAGGCGGCGGATCAGCACATCGGCCTTGGCCCGCTTGGTTGGGCCGACGGCGGCGGTGTTCCATTCCGCGCTCTCGAAATCATCGATGGAGACGAAGGTCGGCTCGCCGCCCATGGTCAGGCGGACATCCTGTTCTTTCAGAATTGCGTCGACCTTCTGGCCGAGGGCGTCGAGATCGTCCCAGCTGTCGTCGGAGAACGGCTTGGTGATGCGCGGATGCTCGGCAACGCGGGTCACCTTCATGTCGTATTTGAAATCGACCTCGGCCTTGGTGCCGATGGTGCCGGAGATCGGCGCGGCGTTGCGATAATGCGGGGTTGCGGCGAGGGGGATGTGGCTTTCGCCGGTCAGCAAGCCTGATGTCGGGTCGAGGCCGACCCAGCCCGCGCCTGGCAGGTAGACCTCGGCCCAGGCATGAAGGTCGGTGAAGTCGACCTCGGTGCCCGATGGCCCGTCGAGGGCCTTCAGGTCCGGCTTCAGCTGGATGAGGTAGCCGGAGACGAAACGGGCGGCGAGACCAAGATGGCGCAGCGCCTGGACCAGCAACCAGCTGGAATCGCGGCAGGAGCCTTTGGCCGATTTCAGCGTCTCTTCCGGGGTCTGCACGCCCGGCTCCATGCGGATGACATAGCCGATCTCGCGCTGGATGCGGGCGTTCAGCTCGACGACGAAATCGATGGTGCGGGTCGGCGTGCGGTCGACACCGGCGAGGAAGGACTGAAGCTCGGGCCCGGCTGGTTCCGGCGTCGTGTAGATCGACAGGTCCTCGCGGATTGCCTCGTCATAGTCGAACGGCCATTCCTCGGCTGCCGATTCAACGAAGAAATCGAACGGGTTGTAGACCGTCATGTCGGCAACGAGGTCGACTTCGATCTTCAGTTCGCGAACCGGGTCTGGGAACACGAAGCGGGACTGGAAATTTCCGTAGGCATCCTGCTGGGTATTCACGAAGTGGTTGGAGGGCGAGACCTTCAGCGAGTGGCTGAGCACTTTCGTGCGCGAGTGCGCCGCTGGGCGCAGGCGGATGATCTGCGGCCCGAGGCTGACGGGCCGGTCGTAAATATAGTGGGTCAGGTGATAGATCGCTGCCTGAATAGCCATGCCGTAAAACGCCCCCAGATACTGTCAGCGCCACAATCCCGTGCGCTTTTCCAAGTCTTCCATACTCTTCAGCAGGTTACCATTGAATTATTGCGTCGCAAAATGATGCGGATTGCCTGCAGAAAATGCTCGAAACCCGCCCCGGCAGTCACGACCGAAGGCGGGTTCCAGCAACCGTGTCAGGAGAGGTGACTGACAGCGGTCATGACAGGGCCGGTGTCACGCGACCTTGCGTTCATGTTCACCTTCTCGCACCTCTTCGACGATTTTCTCGATGAAGGCGGGAATGTCGTCGGGATTGCGAGATGTGATAATCCCGTTAGAGACAACAACCTTTTCATCCTTCCAGTTCGCCCCGGCATTGATAATGTCGGTCTTGAGGGTGTGATAGGATGTCATGTCCCGGCCACGCGCGACGCCAGCCTCGGCCAGTAGCCAGGGTGCGTGGCAGATTGCGGCGACGATCTTGTCGGCGGCGACGAAGTCATAAATCTTCGCGATCGCGGTCTTGTTGGCCCGCAGATTGTCCGGGTTCATCACCCCGCCGGGCAGAACGAGGGCATCGAACTGGTCGGCGTTGACGGCTTCAAGGGTCATGTCGACGTCGATGGACTTGCCCCAGTCTGTCTTGTTCCATGCCTTGATGGAGCCTTCTTCCGGGGCGGCGATCAGAACTTCGGCGCCATATTCTTTCAGTTTTTCATAGGGCTCGAACAGTTCAGACTGTTCAAAGCCGTCGGTCGCGATAATCAGGATCTTGGCATTGTCGATCTGTGTCATGATGAAACTCCTATGGTGTTGCGTCACACCCATCTACACGCTGGGGGCAGGGGCAGTTTCATTACAAAGATGAGATGGCCTCTCGTTTGCGTGACTGCTTTGCGATCTGTTCTCCGGCAAAGGGACGGGGCATAATCACTGGAAACAGCGGAGGTCCAGATATGATAATCGTAACCGGCACAGTCACAATCAGCAGCGCGGAGGCGTTGGCTGACCTCGGGGGCGCCATGAGAGAGCAGATCGCGGCCACGCGTGCGGAAAAGGGGTGTATTGAATATACCTATGGCATAGATGTGGTCGAGCCGGACAAGTTCCGTATACTGGAATACTGGGAAAGCTGGGAGGCCCTCAAGGCCCATGGCAATGCACCCCATATGAAAGACTGGCATGCCGCGCTGAAGGAGGCTGGCGTAACCGGCCGCGAGCTGATTGCGACAGAAGCAGCCAATCTGAAGAACCTCTAAAAGGAGAGAATATGATCGATCTCTACACAGCACCGACCCCGAATGGCTGGAAAGCTTCTGTGACGCTGGAAGAACTGGGCCTGCCCTATGAGGTCCATGCCATAGACCTGATGAAGAACACCCAGAAGGAAGACTGGTTCCTGAAGCTGAACCCCAATGGGCGGATCCCGGTGATTGCCGACAGGGACAATGGCGACTTCACCGTCTTCGAATCCGGCGCGATCATGATCTATCTTGCCGAAAAAACCGGACAGCTTCTGCCGACGGATGAAAAGGGCCGCAGCCGGGTGATACAGTGGCTGATGTTCCAGATGGGCGGGATTGGTCCGATGATGGGCCAGGCGAACGTCTTCTATCGCTACTTCCCGGAGAAGATCCAGCCAGCCATCGACCGCTATCAGGGCGAGGTCGGGAGGCTGTTCGGCGTGCTCGATGGCCATCTTGCCGACAATGAATATCTGGCCGGTGACTATTCCATCGCCGATATAGCCAACTGGTGCTGGGTGCGTACATGGAAATGGTCCGGTGTCGATATCGCGCCTCATGAGCATCTTCAACGGTGGGTGAACACGATCAGGGAGCGTCCTGCAGCGCAAAAAGGCATCAAGGTGCCCTATGACATCAAGCTGCTGAAGGAGGGCGATGACAGCGAGGAAGCGCGCAAGTTCGCCGACGAGGCCCGCAAAATGGTGGAAATGGGCAAATCGAAAGAGTAAGCTTCTGATTCTGTGTTGGAATTAAGCAGAGGGGAGCAGATACATGTTCATTTCAATTTTCGCTATCGCCGGGCTCGCGGTCATGGCCCACGATCATGGGGCGGTCGAAGAAAACGAACAAAACCTTTGTGCGCCGGTCGCGGAGATCGTGCGCGCTGCCTATGACGGGTTTGACGGGCTGAAGGGCGATGATGTGACGCCTGAGGAAGACGGCACCGGCAAGCTCTATGCCGGCACGGTAAAGCCCTTCGCCGCCCAGAGCTGCCAGGTTGCAGAAACCGACGCGCTCGGTACCGTCTATAGCTGTACCTGGCGCCTTGCAGAGGACCTGCCACTCGGTGAGACCTATGCGGCCATTGCGTCCTCGGTCGAGGCTTGCCTCGATGAAGGCATCGTCGGTGAGCCGGTTACCTATATGAACATGCCGATGCTGGAACGCGTCGAGAGCGATGGCGCAGGTGATTTGTCTACGGAGGAAGCATCGATCACGCGCTTCTATGGCCGCGAAACCGGCGAGATGCGAGACGTGCCGGGGCAGATCAAGATTTCCGCGTCGACATTCTTTTATCCCAGCGTGAATATCAGCTTTTACGCCTTTGACTAGGAAATCACGGGTCGGCGCGGTCGGCCGGTGCAAGAGGACTTCCCGATAAGATGGTGCGCAGCGAGAGCGGCAAGAACCTGACCCACGACCTTGCCGAGAAAATCGGCACCATGATCGTGCGCGGCGATGTGGCGGCCGGTGAAAACCTGCCGATCGAGGCAGATCTGTGCGCCATGTTCAATGCCAGCCGCACGGTAACCCGTGAGGCCGTCAAAATGCTGACGGCCAAGGGGCTGGTCGGACAGCGCCCTAAGCGCGGGACCTATGTAGAGCAGGAATCGAACTGGAATTTTCTCGATCCGGATGTGCTGGAATGGATCCTCCAGCGCCAGTTTTCGCCGGAGTTGATGCGCGAGTTCCTGGTCGTACGCCGGGTGATCGAGCCGGCGGCAGCGGTGGAGGTCATCAAGCATGGCACCGACAGCGATATCGACATAATCGGCGCGGCGATGGCTGATTTCCGGCGCGCTTCACCCGGCGAGGAAGCGCTGAGTGCAGACATCGCCTTCCACGTTTCCATTCTCGAGGCATGCCGGAACCGGTTCCTGCGCCAGTTCGCGCCCATGGTCGAAACGGCGCTGCGCTTTTCCATCCGCAAGACCAATGAGGCCAAGGGGGTGAGCAAGGCTGACCTTGATGCCCATGAAGCGATCTACCATGCGATCAGGGCGCGCGACGAGGCGCTCGCCATGCGGCTGTTCATCGAGCTGCTGGACGAAGCTATCGCGCTGATGGAATCTGCTGCCGTTGCCGACCAAAGGGCGAGCCGGGCAGCGAAGGCCTGATTGCGCTTTGGCGGCACGAGACCCGCCGCTATATCTGTCTCCATGGCGAAGACCAGAACCACGAAACGGCGAACGGCCCCCGAAGCGAAGGTGGATACTTCGGTGCTGCCCCGGACATTTTCCGACTGGTTCGCCGGGCGTGGCTGGTACCTGCGCGACCATCAGGCGGCGGTGATCGAAAAGGCGCGGGAGGGAAAATCCGTCCTGCTGATCGCGCCGACCGGCGGCGGCAAGACGCTGGCCGGCTTCCTGCCATCGCTGATCGATCTCGCCGCGAACCCGTCCGAGGAACCGCGCCTGCATACGATCTACATCTCGCCGCTGAAGGCGCTGGCGGTGGATGTCGCGCGTAATGTAGAGATGCCGGCGGCCGAGATGAAGCTGCCGATCCGGATCGAGACGCGCACTGGCGATACGCCGCAGAACCGGCGCCAGCGCCAGCGCGACAACCCGCCGGATATATTGCTGACGACGCCTGAGCAGCTGGCGCTGTTGCTGTCTCATCCGTCTGCCGCAGAATTCTTCAGTGGACTGAAACATGTTATCCTTGATGAGCTGCATGCGCTGGTCGCGTCGAAGCGCGGCGATCTCCTTTCTCTAGGTCTTGCGCGGCTGTGGCAGCTGGCGCCCGGCATGCGCACCACGGGCCTGTCGGCGACCGTGCCCGATGCCGAGCCCCTGCAGCGCTTTCTCGTGCCGCAATTGCCGGATGAGGATGGGGTGTTGCCGCTGGCTGACCTGGTGCTGGGGCAGGGCGGTGCGCGGCCCGATATCGAGGTGCTGTCCTCCGGCGAGCGCATCCCGTGGTCCGGCCACTCGGCACGCCACGCCTATGCGGAAATCTATGAGCGCATCAAGAAATCAAAGACAGCACTGATCTTCACCAATACGCGCAGCCAGGCGGAGATCATCTTCTCCATGCTGTGGTCGATGAATGACGACAACCTGCCGATTGCGCTGCATCATGGCTCGCTCGACGTGACCCAGCGGCGCAAGGTCGAGGCGGCAATGTCTGCAGGTACGCTGCGGGCGGTGGTGTGTACGTCGACGCTCGATCTCGGCATTGACTGGGGCGAGGTCGATCTCGTCGTGCAGATCGGCGCGCCCAAGGGCTCCTCGCGGATGATCCAGCGCATAGGCCGGGCCAATCACCGCCTCGACGAGCCGTCCAAGGCGTTGCTGGTGCCGGCCAACCGGTTCGAGGTGCTGGAATGCACCGCCGCTCAAGGGGCGATCATCGAGAACATTCTCGACGGAGAACCACCAAGGAAAGGCGGGCTCGATGTGCTGGCCCAGCATGTCTGGGGTGTTGCCTGCGCCGCGCCCTTCCATCCTGACGATCTGTACCGGGAGGTTTCTTCCGCTGCACCCTATGGTTACCTGACGCGCGAGCAGTTCGACAGGGTCGTCGAGTTCGTCGCGACCGGTGGTTATGCGCTGAAAGCCTATGAGCGGTTCCGCAGGATCGTGCCTGATGCGAAGAACGAGCGAAAAGGCATGCTGAAGATCCGCAATCCGCAGGCGGCGCAGCAATACCGCCTCAATGTAGGCACCATCGTAGAAGCGCCAGCGGTCACGCTGCGCCTCGGGCGCCCCCGGCGCGGGCCGGATGGCAAGATGCGCGGCAGCGTACGTGGCGGGCGCAAGCTCGGCACCGTCGAGGAATGGTTTATCGAGCAGCTGGTGCCCGGCGATACCTTCCTGTTCGGCGGCGAGGTACTGAAATTCGAGGGCATGGCCGAGATGGAGGCGCTATGTACGCGTGCGCCGAATTCGGAGGTAAAAATACCGTCCTGGAATGGCGGCAAGTTCCCGCTGACGACCTTTCTTGCCGACCGGGTGCGCCAGATCATCAACACGCCGGAAAGCTGGCACACACTGCCCGACCAGGTGCGCGAGTGGCTGGAGCTGCAGCAGAAAAAATCGATCATCCCGAAGCCGAATGAATTGCTGGTGGAGACCTTCGAGCGGTCAGGCCGGCATTATCTTGTCTGCTATCCCTTTGACGGGCAGCTGGCGCACCAGTCCATGGGCATGCTGCTGACCAAGCGGCTCGACCGGATGGGGCTTCAGCCGCTGGGATTCTGCCCGACCGAATATGCGCTTTCGGTCTATGGCCGCAAGCCGATGGGCGATGTCGACATGGACGACCTGTTCGACGAGGACATGCTGGGCGATGACCTGGAAACCTGGCTGTCCGACGCGATGCTGATGAAGCGCACCTTCCGCAATTGCGCGATCATTGCCGGGCTGATCGAGCGGCGCCATCCGGGACAGGAGAAGACCGGGCGGCAGGTCACGTTCTCCGCCGACCTGATCTATGACGTGCTGCGCGAGCATGAGCCGGACCACATCCTGATGCAGGCGGCATGGGCCGATGCGGCAGGCGGGTTCCTGTCGCTCGGGCGGTTGTCCGGCCTGCTGGCGCGGGTGAAGGGGCATATCCGCCACCAGCCGCTGGAGAAAGTCTCGCCGCTCGCCGTGCCGGTGATGATGGAAATCAACCGCGAAACGGTGCTGGGGGAGGCGACGGAGGCTATCCTTGAAGAGCTACAGGCGGAATTGCTCGCCGATATGCGCGACTAGCTTCTGGCCCCATTGAAGGCTGGCCCTCACAAGCGACTGGAATGGAACCGCTTTGTCGTTTACCATGTTCAGGGTGGTGAGGGAGGTACGGATGGAAAATCTCAGACGCATTATGGCCGTGCTGATCGTGCTGGCGATCGCCGCATTCCTGTTGTTCATGTGCAGCATGGACGATGTGCCTGAACCTGTCGCCGAGCCGGTGACTGTGGAAGAAATCGAACCTGACCCTGAACCCGTCATCGAACCTGAACCTGTCATTGAGCCAGAGCCAGAACCGTTGCCTGTGGCGCTCGCCCCTGCCTATTGCACCTTCCCGGGCGATGGTTTTACGCCCCATCCGCACGGCTTCCGCCCGGAGCCGGGCCAGTATATCGACTATGACCCGCCATCGCTGATCAGTGGTCTCGACACGACTGACGATCGCGGTGTGGCGATGCCCGAAAGTTATACCGGCACGGGCGACAGTGCCTGCGTCGTCGTCACCTATGATATCGGTGCCGATGGTGTGCCACTGAATGCGCGAGTCTATGATTCTGCCGTGGCTAGCGGGACCGATCCGGCGACATTCGAGGATCTTGCGCTCTATTATGTCGGCGAGATGCGCTACACCCCGGCGGAACGGAACGGCAAACCGGTACGTATCGATGACAACACCGACGAGATCCGTTTCGAGGCGCTCGAAGACTAGCCCTCATGCCGGGGAGAAAAATCTGCCCCTGCGGCAGCATGGTCTGTTCCCCTTTCGTGCGCATCGCTTTAGGGTGCACATCATGCATCCGTCCCCGATGAGAAAAGCTCCGCCGCCCGCGCCTTGCCAGGCTGCCGCCACGCTTGCCGACGTGCCCGTGGTCTATGACTGCTCCGGTGCGCTTTGGATGCCGGAGTGCGGAACGCTGGTCTTTTCGGATCTTCATTTCGAGAAGGGGACGTCGTTCGGTGAGAAGGGTATTTTCCTGCCGCCATACGATACGCGCCGTACGCTGAGGATGATGGGCGAGGTGATCGAGCGATACCGGCCAATGATAATCATTTCGCTTGGAGACGCCTTCCATGACCGCCGCGCCGAGGGCCGCATGAGCGAGGCCGATGGCGCCACGCTGGAAGGGCTGATGAAACCTCAGCGCTGGGTCTGGATTCTCGGCAACCACGACCCCGAGCCGCCGGCACGGTTCGCCGGGGAAGTGCATGAAGACGTCGAGATCGGCGGGCTATCCTTCGGACACGAGCCCTGTGCCAGCGGAAACTGGCAGGTCGCAGGCCACATGCACCCCGCCGCCAGGGTCGCCCATGAGGGACGGTCGTTGCGGCGGCGCTGTTTTGTCAGCGATGGCGAGCGGCTGATCCTGCCATCCTTCGGCGCCTATACAGGCGGGCTGAATGTATTGGACGCTGCCTACCAGCCGTTTTTCACCAAGGGTTTCGATGTCCACATGCTTGGCAAGTCATCGACCTTCCGTGTGCCGCGCAAGGCGCTGCGGGCGGACAGCCAGAGCGTGATGTTCAGGGGCTAAGGCGCCTACCAGCCCCACATGATCAGCCGCAGGATGATCAGCGCCAGCAGCAGGCCCAGGAAGAAGGTGAGCTTGCGCCGCAGCGGCGCGTACCAGAGCGGTGCGGCGCCATCGCGCACCGCTTGCAGGTCAGAGACCAGCAGGTATACGAACGCGAACAGGATGATCACGTGGCGCAGGGCATAGCCCGGATCGCCGAAGGGGATGAACCAGTCCGGGACGAGGGCGATCCAGCCAATCAGGGCCGGGGCGACCGAGCCGGTCAGCCGGGTGATGGTGAACTCGCTGATCGTGTGGATCGTCGGCTCCATCATGGCAAGGCCCCAGCGGACACCCCCCATGAAGGACAGGATGATCGCTGCGTAATACAGCTCCCATTGCATCACCTGACCGGCGAAGCCGAAGGGGATGACATGGGGAGATGTCCACAAGACAAACGCAGTGATGACGAATGGCATGAGGCCGCAATAGCCGAGCAGAGTGGCCCGCTCGACAAGCAGTTCCTCACTGGTCTTGAAAAAGGGCCGTTCCATCAGATCCCCGCTCTATTGCTTCTCCCGAAGACAATATAGGGCAGTGAGGCGGATCTGCACAGCGCCGGGAATCGGTTTCCCAAGCGCGTTCGATCAGCGACCGGTGAATTCGCGGTTGGCGGACTGGATCGGTTGTTGCGGCGACCAAGCGGCGATGCGCTGGTCCTGCTGGGCTCGGTCTGCTTCCGACAGGCCGGCACCGGTCTCGGTAGCAAGCTCGCCGGCATCCGGATCGCCGAGCATGTCGGCGAGGGAATACCAGTAATAGGCCTGGGCTGCACTATCGAGGACCTGGTCGTCGACCTCAAGGCTGACCTCCGGATCGTAGAGCAGGCCGAGATTGTACATGGAATCCACATAGCCATATTGAGCAGCCTGTTCGAACCAGGTCAGGGCGGTGAAGTCGTTCTTTTCGCCACCTTCGCCCGACGCATAGAGCGAGCCGAGCTTGTGCATGGCGGGCACGTTGCCAGCCTCTGCGGCATCGCTATAGAGCTGGCGGGCCATGACCGGGTTTGCGGTGACGCCAAGCTCGCCATTGCGGGTCAGCTCGGCAAGCTGGAACTGGGCCGGGGGATAGCCTGCCTGTGCGGACTGCCGCAGCAGGGTGACACCTTCTGGCGTGCGGCCGGCGCTGAAAGCAGCTTCGGCGCGGTCGTAGTTTTCTGACGGGGTCGCGACCGGTTGGGCCGGGGCCTGCTGCTGGGGCTGCAGCGGCCTGTCGATGGCAGACACGTTCTGCGGCAGCGTATCTCTCAGCAGGAACCAGCCGAGCAGACAGACAGCCAAGACACCGGCGAGGATCAGCGGGATCATCGGCAGGCCGCCCTTGGCGTCGCCATTGGTGCTGTATTTGCGGCGCAGCTTCTCGGCCTGTGTCTCGCGGGCGTCTTCCTTGTCGCCATTGCCACGCAGGCGCGCGGTGATGCCAGCGATCAGGCTGTTGCTTTCAGTCTTCGGCTCCTCGCGTTCTGCCATCATCCTTGCGGCTTTTGGTGCAGATTGAGGTGTGGTGGCTTTCTGCTCCGGGACCGGGCGGGACTGCTCTTCCAGCCGCTTGCGACGGGCGCGGGCGGCGAGGATGACTTTCTGTTTCGGTGTCAGCGTCTCCTCGGGGCGGGAGGCTGCCGGACGTTTCACATCAGCGGTCTGACTTGTTTCCTCAGGTCGCTGGGGCGTGACATCCAGCTCCGGCGTGTCGTCATCATCCCAGTCGGATGGATCGCGTGCGACCGGTTCACCGAAGATGGCGTCGAAATCCTCTTCATTAGGCGCGGCATCGTCAGCGCCTTTCATGGCGCTGCGCAATGGGTCCTGCTTTTCCGGCGTCACCTGTGGGGTCGTGACGACTTCAGGCGGAAGCTCCTCATCGATTTCCGGTAGCTCGACCTCTTCCTGAAGGTCGGCCACAGGCGGCGGCAGATCGTCTTCGGCTGGTTCATCAGCGAGGAGCTCTTCCCGTTCGTTCAGGGCGGCCTGCTCGGCGGCCATGCTGTCGAACTCGTCATCATCTGACGGGGCAGGCTCCGGCGTGACCGGCTCCGATACCGACGGTGCCGGTGTGGTCGCCAGAGTTTGTCGAGGTGCTTCTGAACGCGGTTGCTGGTTTTCGCGCGCGGCGCGTTCGCCATCGGCAATGCCTTCGATGCGCAACAACATCGTGTCGAAGGATTTTTTCAGCGTGGCCAGGCGATCATCAGCGGCGCTGGAGGCGCTCTCGATCACCTTGCGAGCCTCGGTAACCGTGCTGCCCTGATCACGATCAAAGGCCGTCAGTTCGCTCGACAGTTCGGACACGGTGCGGGAAATCTCGCTGATGCCTTCAGCCGAGCGCTGTTCGGAAGCATCGATGCGGCCGGCCAGTTTCAGGATCTTGGAATCGAGCGCCTGGATGCGGTCGCTGGTGCGTTTGATCTCGTTACCAAGAATCCGCATTTTCTTCGAGGTGCGCTCGATAAAGGCCTCGTCATTGGAGCTCGAGGCCTCGCGCGCCTCCTGCATCAGCGCGCTGACGGATTTCTCCGTCGCGCCGATCTGGATCGTCACGGCATCGACGTTCTGGCGCAGGTCTATGATGGCTTCGGAGAATTGCGCATCGATCGTTTCGACCCGGGACATCAGCCCCTCGATCGCGGTCTCGTTCGCCTCGACCCGGCCGATGGTCTCTTCGCGGATCGACTCGAACTGGGTGAGCGTGCGGCTCAGCGCCTTTTCCAGTGCCTTCAGCCCGTCGATGGACTGGCGGTTGACGCCGCCTGCCTCGATCCGCTCGATGCGGGCGATCAGCGCGTCGGTGGAATTGCTGGCGCGAGCAGCTTCCATGGAATGGATACGCTCCAGCGCCGAGGTCAGGCCCTGGTTTAGCCCGGCGATCTCCTCGCGATTGTTCTTCTCATTGCGCTGCAGCTTGTCGTTCAGGCGGTTGAGGGAAGCGACCAGCTCACGCAGATGGTCCAGCGTGATCGGGCTTGCCGTCATCGATGTCGCCTGCGCACGGGCGGGTGCCGGTTCATCGTCTTCGGAGGCGCCCTGGCTGCTTTCCATGATCTGGTGGTTCAGCCATTCGCCAAGGGTCATGCCTGCGGCGCGCGCAGCTTTTTTTGCAGCATCACGTGCGTCCGGGTCTATCCCCTTGATACTCCACGGCGTATTCGGTTTCATGGCGTCCGCCCTGTTTTTACATCTATTCCGGGAGGTACCCCAGCGCGTTAACCTTTCAATCGCTAAGCTGGTTCGCCGGGCAGGTGAAGACCAAAAGGGCAAAAATCTATGCACATCAGACGCCCTCAATGCGCCACCTGCAGCCCTCTTTCGATCTGCTACGATCTGACCCTGTGCCAACTGCAAGAGCGGCTTTTATCGGAGCGGCACGACGGCTAAAGTCCTACTCAACCACGCGTGGCGGCTGAACGCCCGCTTTCGATCAATTCGAGGAGACTCACATGCCGACCTATAATGCCCCGATCCGTGACATGCAGTTCCTGCTGCACGAGGTGCTGAACCTGCAGAACTATTCCAACCTGCCGGGCTTTGCCGATGCAACGCCGGATGTCATCGACGCTTTCCTTGAGGAAAGCGGCAAATGGCACCGCGATGTGCTGACGCCGCTGAACCGGGTCGGCGACCTTGAAGGCTGCAAGCGCCATGACGATGGCTCGGTGACGACACCGAAAGGCTTCAAGGAAGCCTATGACCAGTTCCGAGAGAACGGCTTCGGCTCGATCGCGCAGGACCCGGAATATGGCGGGCAGGGCCTGCCTGTGGTGCTCGCCTATGCGATCAACGAGATGACGTCCTCGGCGAACCATTCCTTCGCCATGTATCCGGGCCTGTCCGCCGGTGCCATGCGCGCGATCCACGCAGTGGGCTCCGACGAGCAGAAGCAGACCTACCTGCCCAAGATGACGACTGGCGAATGGACCGGTACGATGAACCTGACCGAGCCGCAATGCGGCACCGATCTGGGCCTCATCCGCTCCAAGGCCGTGCCGCAGGAAGACGGTACCTTCAAGATCAGCGGCCAGAAGATCTGGATCTCCGCCGGCGAACACGACATGTCGGATAATATCATCCACCTGGTGCTGGCGCGGATCGAAGGCGCGCCGGAAGGCATCAAGGGCATCTCGCTGTTCATCGTGCCGAAATTCATCCTCGACGAAAATGGCGAGCCGGGTGAACGCAACGCCGTTTCCTGCGGTGGCCTTGAAGAGAAGATGGGCATTCACGGTAATGCAACCTGCGTCATGAACTATGACGAGGCGACGGGTTACCTCATCGGCGAGGAGCACAAGGGCATGCGCGCCATGTTCATCATGATGAACGAGGCCCGTCTCGGCGTCGGCATGCAGGGCTATGCCGCGTCTGAAGTTGCCTATCAGAATGCGCTGGAGTTCGCGAAGGACCGCCTGCAGTCGCGCTCCATCACCGGGACGAAGTTCCCGGACAAGCCGGCCGACCCGATCATCGTTCACCCTGATGTGCGCCGTATGCTGATGGATACGAAAGCGTTCACCGAGGGTGGCCGGGCGCTGACATACTGGGCGGCGCTGCAGGAGGACCTGTCGCACAAGTCGCAGGACGAAACCGAAAAGCAGAAGGCCAATGATTACATGGCGCTGCTGACGCCGGTCATCAAGGCATATCTGACACAGAAGGGCGTGCAGGGCTGTCAGGACGCGATGCAGGTCTTCGGCGGGTCCGGCTTTGTCGAGGAATGGGGCATGTCGCAATTCTATCGCGATGCGCGCATCTCCATGATCTATGAAGGCACGAACGGCATCCAGGCGCTTGACCTCGTCGGGCGCAAGCTGATGGCCGATGGTGGCCGCTACTGGCAGGCTTATTTTGCCGAGATCGATGAGTTCTGCTCTGACAATGAGGGCAATGCAGAGCTGAAGCCGTTCATCGAGGGCCTGAAGAAAGCCAAGGGCGAATTGCTGGAAGCGACCCAATGGCTGGGCATGAACGCCATGGCGAACCCGGATAATGCCGGGGCCGCCAGCCATGACTATCTCAACCTGTTCGGCCTGACGGCGCTCGCCTTCGTCTGGGCACAGATGGCCAGGGTCGCGATCGAGAAGCAGGGCGATGACGACCCCTATTACAAGGGCAAGCTCATCACCGGCAAATATTTCGTCGAGCGCATCCTGCCGGAAACATCCGCCCACCTCGCCAAGCTGAAGACCGGCGCTGAGACGATGATGGCGCTGGATGCCGAGGCCTTCTGAACGGGCTTTTCACTTCCGCGACGATCGCGTAATAACGAAGCCCTGTGCAGCAATCCTGCACAGGGCTTTTTTGATGGAGTGCGTTCCCGTGATCTGGCTTGGTCTTGCTTTCGTCGTGATGTTCGGTGTGGTTTACGCCCACGTCTTTCTGGGGCTTGGCGGGTCGTCGAAAAAGAAGATGCAGAACCGGATGGACCGGCGTGCGGCTAAGATCGACTATATCCGCCTCGCGCGGGAGACAGATGAGGCACGACGCCGGAACAGATCCGAAGCCCAGGAACCCGGTCAGCAACCGCCGAATACACCGCAGGCGGAGGATGATGCGGAGAAGCCTGCCGGCTAGGTCTTTGTCTTCGATGCTTCCGCCTTTTTTTCCAGGCCCTGCCGTAGTTCGGCGGCAAGGTCGTCCGGCGTCACCGATGGCGGGTCCTGCCACGGCCGCACATTCAGGCTGATCATCAGGCCAAACAGGAACAGCGTACCGAGCGGCACGGCGGCGGCCCACAGCCGGTCCTGTGCCGTCAGCATGGCGATGACAAGCATCAGGCTCGCTGCCACGACGGCGATGACGCCGATGGAGAACAGCGCCCATTTCGGTCCTTTTCGCTCGGCAAGGATAACGGCCAGGTCGGGGCGCACCTCGGATATCCGGGGCAGGGTATCGATCAGCAGGCGGTGAAAGGCGGCAAGCTGCTCGTTCGATGCTGCAACGACATCAGTTGTATTGACGCTGATGATTTCGCTGCCCCACGGGCCTGTGAGTTCGAACCTTTCCAGCCGCTGGCCGCGGAACACGGTGCGCGTCATGCGCAGGCTGGTGATCCGGTCAAAGGGCAGGGTGATCGGCTCACGCGCGCGATCCTGCCGGTGGAGGCAGGCATTATCGACGCGCCAGGTAACCGGACGGCGCAACAGGGCAGGTTTGATTTCGTGATCGGTCATGACAATATCCTGTAGAGAGGATGGTCTGTAGCGGCTCTCCGGCGCAAGGCCGGGTGATGAAGCGGTTACGAGCGGTCACTGGTTTGCTGGACCACGCAAAGATAATGGCTGTCAGTTTACCTCGCGCCCTTGACTTTTTATCGAAAAACAATAAATGATAGTCATGAGGGCGTTCCTGAAAGGGAACCATGAATTATGACTGACATGAATCCGGAGCGTCGCTCCAACCGCACCCATACCTGGCTGATCGTCCTTCTCGTCGTCGCTGGTCTGTTCGCGGTCAGCGGCCTGTCCCTGCATCATTTCGGAGGCGGGATCGTCACCGTTGACGGCCAGACGCTGCATGACCTGAACCCGTTCGAGGCTATCATCGCCGTTATTGTCGGTGTGCTCGCCACGATTGTGGCCGTACTGGTCGCTATTGTCGCCACCATCTTCGGTGTGTTGATGGGGCTGATCGGCGCGATGATCGGCATACTCGGCGCGTTTTTCGGTATATTCGTCGCGATTCTGGTGGTCGCCAGCCCGTTCCTGTTCATTGCCCTGATCGTCTGGCTTATCGTCAAGGCGACCAGCAGCGGCAACGGGAACCGCCCGAGCCCACGTGACCTGCCGCCGCCTGACGGGGCCTGATCGAGCCAATTCCGGCGCGGCAAGGCTGATCGACATTTTCAAGAAACAAACCCTTCGCCTGATCGCGGAGGGTTTTTTATGGGCGCTGTATCATCTCCAGTGCGGCGCGCATCTTTTCGGGCAAGGCGGCGACGGGCCGTCTGCCATCCCTGTCGACATAGACATGAACGAAATGGCCCTGCGCGGCAGGCTTGTCCGCACCCTCGGCGAACAGGCCGATCTGGTAGCGCACGGAGGACCGGCCGATATGGGCTGTAGCGATGCCCGCCTCGATCCGGTCCGGGAAGGCCAGCGGCGCGAAATAATTGCACTGTGTCTCGATGACAAGGCCGATGACGTTGCCCTCATGGATATCCAGCCCGGCAGCCTCGATCAGCCAGCCATTAACCGCCGTGTCGAACCATGAATAGTAGACGACGTTGTTGACGTGACCGTAGACGTCATTGTCCATCCAGCGGGTCTGGATCGGGCGGAACAGGGGGTATGCATCGCGCAGGCGCGCTTCAGGCCGGCTCATCGGATCAGTCCTTGGTGTGCATGTGGCTGACATGAGCCAGTATCGGGCTGCTCTCTACCGGCATCAAGGCCCGGCCGCAGTCGCTTGCCCCTGCCGGTGAGTTGGTCTTGCATCCGCTGCTGAAAACCGGTCTATAACGGACCTGGCCTGATATGGTGCCAAGACGCGGACGTGGTGGAATTGGTATACACAACAGACTTAAAATCTGTCGCTCTTCGAGCATGCGGGTTCAAGTCCCGCCGTCCGCACCATATTTTCGTTTTGAATATTGAGCGCCTGCAAAGTCTTGAAAGGCAAGGCTAAATCCGGGTTCAAGAACCCTTTTTCCCTGCAGAAGCGAATAGGTTCGGGCACCACGAGGCGGAGCAAAAAACGCTTCTGCATGAAGTCACCTTTTTCCCAGAGAATCCAAGCGTTTGAGAGGAAATTCATGGCCATTTTGAAGCTCTCATCAAACGGATTTTGCGGTTCAAGTCTTGCTGACTGCCGTGCTGTCAGGACGCTTTTCTTACGGTCCATTTTCTCAATCTCCTCCTCATAAGCAGCGATAACGCTGGCGTTGTTGGTCGCTACCAGCCGCTTTATCATTTTGCTCTTCTCGGCTTCCAGATCGGCTAGCGCCGCGTTCATCTCGGCTTGGCGATGCTCAGCCATTGCCGCGCGGTTATCCCAGATGCGAGCGAACATATCCTTCGCTGCATTGATCAATTCAGGGGCGGGCCGAATTGTCCGGATAAGGCTTGAAAAAGCACTTTCCACGACTTCCGTGCGGATAGACTTATTGCGGTAGTCGCAGCCTTTGGTTTGGCACACATAGTAGGCGTATTTCCTGTTCCGGCCTTTCGACTGGCCGCCGGTCATCGCCCGCCCGCAGCACTCGCAGGCCACGAAATTCCGCAGCGGAAAGAGCTCATTGATGTCGCTACGCGCCGGGCGCTTCTTCTTGCCATCCAGCTTATCCTGCACCTTCTGCCATGTGGCGAGGCTGATCAGCGGTTTATGCTTTGCCGGGTGCATATGAAAGCCCCAGGAGGGCAGCGTGATGTACCCTGCATAAAGTGATCGCCTGAGCACGTCCGTAGCTCTCTGGCGCGTAATTCCACTTGGCATGCATGGTTGCGCTTTCAGAAATCTGGCGACCTCAGCGGGGGTTTCAAACCGACCGGACGCAAATCCTTCAATGGCTTCCCGGATGACCGTTGCTCTGGCCCCGTCCGGGACAAGCATTTTTCCGTTGCCGGGAATTTTCTTGTAGCGGTAGCCCCAGACTTTGTTTCGGCAGTAATATCCTGCCGCCGTTCTCGCTTTCATCTTCTGGAGCGTTTGCCGGGCATTCTGCTTACGCTCAAGCTGACCTTGAGCGGCAAATACTGTCTCGACAAACTCACCTTCTGGAGTGTCATCAAAGCGGAAATTCAAGCACTCGACGGTTGCTTTACGCATCGCGAGCGCTTGTCGCAAATTGAAGTGGAAGATCGTATCCCTCGCGAATCTTTTCAGATCATCGAACACGACTACATAATTAGTGTGCGGATTGGCATCGAGAAAAGACAGAAGCGCCACCATGCCAGGACGGGCCATAAAGTCGCCGCCGCCAGACGCATCATCGGGAAACACTGCCTCGACTTCATATCCTTTATCGCGGCAGTATGCGCGGCAGCGTTGTTCTTGTGTCTGCAGCCCCGTTCCCACGACCGTTTGTTTGACCGTCGAAACCCTGCAATAAACCAATGCCTTGGTGATTTCTGATCTTGTCGAGCCTTCATATTTCTTGCGCATTACTCTGCCCCCGTATCATTCTCTGATTGAACATTAGCCGTATCCAAGGCAGTGATCATGTCATCTGATAATAGCACGGAATGGCCTGAAAAACGGCTGTCAGAGTCGATTTTACGATCTTTTCCACAGGCGCTTTCGAATTGTCCGACCTGGATCGGGTGGACGCCGAAACCCATATCGACGAACTGCTCCATGATGGTAAAGAGGCTGTCCAGAAGTTGCCGTCCCTGATCTTCTGTCAGGTCAAGTCCGGCGAGGTGATGGGCGTAGGTTTCATAGTTGAATTGAATGGATGGCGGGGGCGTTGGTTTCAATAGCTTGTTCTCCGTTTTGGCTTGAAGATAAATGCGCCGGATATTACCGCATGAAAAAAGCCCCGCCGGGGGAATTGGCGGGGCTTTGTCGAGCTTTAGGCCTGAATCCAGACGCAATAATAGGAAAGTATTCCTTATACAAACAAATAATTCCGGATTTGTCCAGCTTTATCTTGAGTGCCCGAAATCCATTCTCGCCTTTCCGTGAAGCCTCGTATGCGCAAGACCCTTCTCCAGCTTTCCCTGAGCGCCATTTAGCCCCTCTTTTAATTGAGCGATGCGCTTTTCAGTGCTCAGGTATGCTTGCCGGTGAGCGACAAGCTTTTGCGGCCCCATGGGCGTCAGGGTGCGCTCCGGCATGGGCCTCTTGCGGTTTGCGATGTGATGAAGAAGCTCGGCTTTGGTTTTAATATCGGGCTTCGGACCTCTTGAGGCTTGGGTGAAGCTGTTTTTCATTCACCGGCCTCGCGTTCTTTGTCAGCAGTTTCACGCACGCCGCTGCCGGATTTTTGCTGTTCGAGGCGTTCTTCTGGTGATCGAATGATAAGAGTACCAAACACCGTCCGCGCGACTAGCCCATTACCATCCTTTTTGTCGAAAGCGACACCTACCTTGTTGTAGTATGTCGTTTTCCCGCGATCATCTGCATGCAGAACCTCTTTGGGTTGTTTTTTGTTGATATCAGTATCTTTCGTGGCTTCGCCTGCATTATGCTGGCCTTGATCCTTGGTCATAGAGTTCCTTTCGTTAGAGTGGATAACCCTCTAGCCATAGCCCGTAACCATCCTTGTACTGGGGGAAATGCCGATAGTTTTCTGGCACCGGTCCCTTGTGAACGGGTATGCGATGACGCCGGAAGCGGCCTTGAATCAGAATTGAATCGATTGGCGGATGGTTTGGGTTTGGAAAGTATTTCCCAGCCATCTCGCGCCGGTAAAAATATGGATACTTTTCAGCCAGGATCGGCTTCAGGTTCTTGCCCGAGACAAAAAGAAGCTGCCTATCTTCCGGCAGGCTCAGGATTTCATCCGGGCTCAGCAAGGGGCGCTGCTGCTTGGTGCGATGCTGGCTTTCTTGTTCAAAGTGGTGAAGATCATAGGCAGCGGTAAGGGGATCGCCGCCTGAAATGATATGTTGCGCCGCCGCCCAGCGCTGGCGTTCGGCCTGTTCCTGCCGCAACCTGTCATCATAAGTCAGAGTCTGGTTGCCAAGCATGTTGGATATCAGCTGCGCCGTCTCGTAATCCCGTACGCCGAAGAACTGGCGGCACTGGGACGAGCCGATAAAACCCTGCACACCTGCGGCACCGAAGTTGTCCTTGATTTGGCCAATATCCTGGAACAGGGCTATTGTCCGAATGCCTGCGCCGCGCCCGAAGGTGAATGCCCGCTTGAGCGCCTCGAAGCGACCAAGCTGACCGGCCTCATCAACCCCCAGTAAAATTCGCGGAGCTTGCGGCGAGCGGGTCTTATAGAGCATTGCCACGGTGAAGAAAATGCGCAGGACCGGAGACCACATGGAAAGGTAGTCTGCCGGGACGTTCAGGTAAATTCGCACGGTGCGCGGGTTATCGACAAGATCGGCAAGAGAGAAATCTCCGCCTTCAAGGGACTCCCGCAAGGCGGCATCGTTCAAGAAGGACGTGTAGGCATAAATCTCGCCAAGGATCGATCCGAATTCCTTCGGTGCCTCCTGCTGCTTTGTCAGCATCTCGGCGGCGCACCGCGCAACGGATTCAAACCGCGATGAGAGCATGAACTCCAGCTGAGCGGCCCAGGCTTCAGGATCGGATTCGATGATGTTGATCGTCCGGTACAGGTCGGGAAGGCTGGTGCTTCCGTTCTGTTCAACGCGGGCCTTTGTTATGTTTTCAGCCCAGTCCCGCGCCCGCAGTTCGAAATATTTCCCATTGCCTGATCCTGATAGCGGGATAAGCCCCTCGGCAATGAATTTGCAATTGGCTTCGAATGTCGGGCTGTTGAGGCGTAAGATGTCCAGAGGATTACATGAGTGCTGCGGCAGGCCCGCCATCGCGGTCGGGTTCCAGGTAAAGCCGTAGATCCCGTGCGCGGACAGCATCCATAGCGAAATCGCCGCGAGTTCGCCGCGCGGATCGAGCCACATCATCGGCGTGTTTGAGCCGCTGCATACGACATAGGCCAGATTATCACGGAGTTTACCGGACCCCGAACCGGCCACTGTGAGAAGCGGTGCGTCCCCACTTAATTTCAGGGCCCTGTTTTCATGAAACCCGATTGGAATGCCGTCATTACGGATCAGACCCGCCCGAGCGATTTCATCGTGCCCCGCGAAGCGGGCGGACCCGAAGCGCTGATCTTCGGGATCAAAAAGCCCGTGCGTCATAAATCCTCCGTATTGCACGCAAAAAAAGGGCGGGAGCAATGCTCCCGCCCATAGCCGGACCTCCTTTCAGTTACGAAGCGGCGATCAGGATGACGAGGATAATGACGCCGAGCAGCAGCCAGCCCCAAAAACCTCCGCCGTCTGGTTCTTCTTCGAACTGACTTGAGACCGTCGTTCGTTTATGTCTAAGGTTACCCATTGGAGACCTCCTTCCAGGTTGTTGTGGGATTAAAAGAACCGCTTGTGGGTAAGCATGCGGCTCAGTTCGATGAGAACGGCCAGGACTGCACGGCTCAGAAAGAAAATCGTCACGGTCAGGATGAAACCCCAGACAAGGGTGACGAGCCAGTCAATGCCGTTGAAGTACTGAGCTTCTGCGTAGTCGATGACGAAATCGATCGACCAGCCGAACACAAGGGGTGTGATGAAGAATGTCGAAACGACCGACCCCGCATTTGCCAGCCAGCGCTGGGTGCGAGAGAAGCCGCTGAGATCACCGTCCCCGGACTTTTTGTACATATCGAGCCTCCATTTCGTTTGCCGATGGAGGCGTTATAGATCAGGCGGAATTCGTTCCCGGGGGAATTAAACAAGAATTTTTATGCGAGCGAAGTTTCGTGATAAAATTTTGCTGCAATGGCTGGGAAGATTCGAAGCAGATATAATTATACGACGGTAACGGATGATATGCGGGAGCATATCGAGGCGGAGATCACACGGACGGGACTTGGGCTGAAAGCCGTTGTGCGCGGGGTGAAGAACCGGCCCGAAAACCTCACCGTGGGCAATGTCGAGCGCTCGCTGTTTGGCGACTACAAAACGATACGCGCCGATGTGTATGCGTTCTATGTTGCGCTCTATGCCTCGCTGCCCGATGGAGCGGGCACTGATACGCGCCACCTGCGCCGCCGGGGCATTATACGCATGGACAGTCCCGAAGGACGGGAGCTTTGCACGGATTTCGAGCGGCTGAACATCGCACCGGAAACGCTCTGCGACCTTTATCCCGAGATCGAGAGCAAGCCGATCACGCTCTATAAATATTTCACCGGTTCCCGCAAAACCATGCCGGAGGCAGAGTATGAACGCCTGCGTCACGCACTATCCGATCTTGCCAGCAAGGGCGAAAAGGAACTGGCAAAGCTGCGCAGCATCGCGAGCGGCAAGGTCCGCATCTCGAAGGACTATCTGCAAGACCTGCAAACCCAGATCGCCCGGACTGGCCAGCAACCCGAAGCGCTGTTCGCGCAATACCCGGAGCTGCCTCACGAGGTGAAGCCCGCCCGCATCCGCCAGTGGCTGAGCGATATCATCCGGCACGAAGCACCGGAACGGCTTGAATACGTCCTCGCCACCTATCGCGCGCTGCCCGATTCAACTCCATAAAATTCGAAACAAATTTTATCGAAAGTTAAGATCGAGTTAACGACTTTTACATATTGTTAGCATTTTATTAAGCATACCTCCTTATAATCAGTATAAAGAACAATAAACATGCGCCGTATGGGGATATGGCGGGGGAGTGTGGATGTTGGCGGAAGACTTTGCCAAAAGCGTGAATCAGGAAGCGTTCGACAAGTTCAATGAAGGGCTTGTCCTGGCGGCGCGTAGCGGCCACAGCACATCAAAATCACTCCTGACGGCGAACATGGCCGCCGAGGTCTATGACACCCAGACAGATACGGCGAAGAAAGAAAAGGACGGGGATATATCCCTGCAGCTCGCCATTGAGGAATTGCGCCAGCAGCAGGAAGAGCAGCTCGCGGCACTGATGGAAGAATATGAGATGCTGCGCGAGCAGCAGGAAGCCGGTCTGAAACTGCGCAAGCTCTTGGCGGACGGAAAGTTCGACCGCGACAATGGCGAGCACATGCGATTAGCCGCCCTGATCGGCGTCGATACCGATCAATCCAATGCCGAGATGATCGAAGACAACGAACGTCAGCTGTCAGCAGTTGAGAAGCGCGCGAAAGAAATAGAGAAGGAAATCTCGGAACTGCCCGAAGGCCCGGAAAAGCTTGAGGCGCTCAAATCGAAAAACCACGATGCCTTACTCGAAATGGGCAACGAAACTTCTGCGGATAATGAATTGAAAGTAGAAGCTGGAGAGGCTGCAAACAAGCGAGATAATCAGGCGTCGAATACCTACAGTGCAGGGATGATTTAATT
Source organism: Aquisalinus luteolus (assembly GCF_009712425.2). Classification (GTDB taxonomy): domain Bacteria; phylum Pseudomonadota; class Alphaproteobacteria; order Caulobacterales; family Parvularculaceae; genus Aquisalinus; species Aquisalinus luteolus. The sequence continues at coordinate 6,597 of NZ_VCJR02000007.1, read as the reverse complement.
CGGCTGGTTATTCATCGCGTAACTATCAAGACCGTAATGCTCACGATATTGCCGGACCAGATTTTTCATGTTTCTGGCGCATTTATCAATCCCGCCAGTTTCCATCGGTGTTCCTCCAATATAAACAACGCAGCTTGCTCCGCGGCGGTCCGGCTTAGCCGTCACAATTAGAATGTTTTGCCTCGAAAGACGATATTTATCAACGAGAGCCTGTTCAAAATCCGCCTTGATCTGCTCACCGGAAATTCTGTTTCCATTGCCATCATCCACATATCCGGTAATGACCATACCAAACCCGTAAGGTGTTTTTGAAAAGTCATCAGCTCGCTTTGTCGCTGACATATACTCTCTCGCTTCTCTGGAGAGCTCTGCCGGTTCTCCCGCCAGCGCATTACCGGCCAGCGGCGCAAACGCTGTGAAAGCGACGGCGGCAAAAGGTGCCAGTGATTTTCTAAAGGCCTGTTTCATTCCTGCACCCTCCATATTGGTGCGTATACGGAGCATAATATGCTCTTTTTTCATGGCAAAGTCAAGAAAATGGACTGAGGCCTCCGGGTGAGGTTGAGTTGCGTCGCTTCCCGCGCGAGTTCTCTGGGGATAAATCGGCGCGGAGCGGCCTTTTGCCGGGACGGGGAGGGCTGGGTCTGCCATGTTCAAAAAGGAACGTATTCGGACAGTTCCGAAAAACTTTGATATGGAAAAAATCTGAAGAGAGGTTATATTGGAATTACAGCATTTTAGCGTTTGCGCATTTTCCCGGAGATCAAAATATGGCGCCCGTCCGAAATCGTTCGGTTTCGGACGGTTTTTTCCGTTGCAGGAGAAAGCGTTATGACCTGGCTGGACCTGGACTTCACGGGGCGCAGGCTCGGCTATGCCCGGGTTTCTCTGCCCTCGCAGAAGATCGATATGCAAATCAATGCGTTAGAGCAGCTTGGCTGCGAGAAAATCTTCCGCGATCATGGCGTCTCAGGCGCGAAGACCAAGCGTCCGGGCCTCGATGCGGCGCTGGCCGAACTACGCGAGGGTGACATGCTGATCGTGTTCAAGCTCGACCGGCTGGGGCGTTCCGTACTGCATCTGGCGGATTTGCTGGCCAAGTTCGGCGAGGATGGCATCCACCTTTATTCCGCGAGCGAGGGGATCAACACCTCATCGCATAGTGGCCGTCTCGTCTTCTATCTCTTCTCCGTTATTGCCGAGATCGAGCGTGATTTCATCATTGAGCGGACCACGCAGGGCATTGATGCTGCCCGCCGCAAGGGAAAGCGTATCGGGCGCAAGCCTGTCGTATCGCCTGCGCTGGCGCTGCACGCACACCATCGTATTTCGATCAGGGGCGAGAAGCTGTCCGAAGTGGCGCGGTTTTACAAAGTCAGCCGCTCCTCGCTCTCGCGGGCTATGGATCGTCTGGATCTGTGATCAGGGGCCTTGGCCTTCACCTGTTCCGCCGGTTTCGGGAATATCCGTCCAATCTGAAAGCCTGCCTGGCTGCCCGCCGATAAACCCTGACGGGCGATCAATGGGCTGCCCGCACCAGCCAAACGCCTTGCGGGCTGAAGCCCCCTTTTTGCTTTGCAAGGCGTAGGCCCGTGTTGCCCATGATCGTCGCCGGATCGCGCCCGGCCTGTCGCCTTTCACGGACGGACTTCCCCGTTCGGAACAAGAAAGGTTAAGACCATGACTGATACACAACCAAAATCCAAACCCGTCTATCGCATCGGCTTTGCGCCCTATGATGGTGTCGACAACAACGGACAGCGAAAACTAGGCTACCCAATCGAACTCGGGTCGTGCTGGCAAAGAGCACAGGCTGAGCGCGGATTAGTCGCAAAATTTCGCATGATTCCGGACCTTCGGGATGGAGTGCTCCTGTTACTCCCCGTGAACGAGGACGATCGTCCGGCCAATACGGAGCTGGACGTATGAGCCGCCGCGAGACCATAGCGAAGCTGAACGATCAGCTTCGCGCCCGCGTCGGGGTGCCAGTGTTCCTCGGCGCAAACGAGCCACAGCTTGGCACCATCCTGATGACGCACGGGATCATGGCCCTGGAGGCCGAACAGATCGTCGATGTCTGGATGCGCGTCCGCAGCTTCTCTGCCTTCACCGAGGATAATGATCCCTATGGTGAGCATGACTTTGGCAGCATCATTCTGGCGACGGGCGAGAGGGTTTTCTTCAAGATCGACTACTACACCGATGACAGTTTCAGCGCCGGAGCAGAAGACCCGGCTGACCCGGCGAAGTCCTACCGGGTTCTCACCATCATGCTGGCGGAGGAATACTGATGTCCTCCCTGACACCATCTGAGAAAGTGGCGGCCTTCCGGGCCGCCACCCGCGATTTTGCGAGACGCTATGCGGGTGAGATTGCCGCCGGTATGACGGATGAGCAGATAGCCGAGGCGTTAAAATCCTGCTTTGGCATCTTCAGCGGTTCAGGCGGACCAAATGAATTTTCCATCACCCGTCAGGGCGCAGGCCTGAAGCTCTGGGTATCCCATGAGGTCCATAACCATGTCTCCATGAAACCAATCTGGCAGGGGAAAGCAACTATCGCGATGACGAGGCAGGTTTATCGGATTAGTGATCCAAATGACACGCAGATGTCACTACTATGATGTGCGGCGACGCTCTTATTGGGCGTCGCCGCCTACGTTTAATACCGCAACGGCACAGGGCGACCGTACAAGGCCAGTACCACGCTCATGAGGCGCATCCGCGGAAGGATTTTGACGCTGGATTTGCGCTTAGGCATTTCATCCGCATAGCTTAGAAGTTCGCTGAACCACGAGAGCGACATATCTTCCGGAAGGACGTCATAAAGCATGTCCGGATAGATGTGGTACCCTTTGCCAGACACGTATTGAATGCGAGGAAAAGCGGGAGCGCTCAGCAAAGCGCATATGAAATCGGCTGTACCTTCGCGCTCTGACGCGTACTCTGTACCTTTCAAAGACTCCTTAGTTTCTTTCAAGATTTTCGCCACCTCATGCTTGTAGCGTGGAGAAAGCAGGATAAAGTCCGGCGGGACTACCAACATGCTTGCCGTGTTCAGTAATGCGGCGATTTTTGCGGGCTGAGCTTCGTCAGAAACTGCCGTAAATACATCTAATCCCAATGACATCGTCGTTCTCCAAGGTTTGAGAACGACCCGGGCCGTTAGTTTCTCGAGAACGCATCCCTTGCGATCCTCGAGGCGCACTTCATGTATGGACGGAACAAGAGAAGCTGTGACTACGCGGACTTCCCTCCAAAACCTCCACAAAACCTCCGGAACGCACTTAGCGCGCTTTTTGTTGAATGAAATTTCTATATTCTGTATAATGACGAGTATGTGGCGTTACGCGGTGAATATTTTTGACGACAAGGGGCGATTGGGAACAAAATACCTGCGCGAAGAATGGCGCAATCTCGCAAAAGAACTTGATCGCCACAATGGGCCAGCCGTAACGGTGACTGAGAAAAATTCAGGGAACACAGTTATCGAAGAGTACTACTCGCGCGGTCGTCTACACAGGACCTCCGGTCCCGCTGTTCTCCATTCCGATGGCGATCAGCGTACCGAGCAATGGTATTTCAATGGTCAGCTGCATCGGGTCGGAGGACCGGCAATGATAATTCAAGATTGTGAAAGTGGGGTCATTTTTGAAGAGCGCTACTACTTCGAAGGTGAACATCATCGAGACGAAGGACCGGCTATTATAGAGCGCAACGCAGAGGGATTCGTCGATCATGAGGAATTTATTCAGGACGGTAGATACTCAAGAGCAGATGGTCCCGCGATCATCGATACTGATCCAAATTCCAAGATAATTAAAAAAGAAGAGTGGTATCTTGACGGTAAATGTCATAGAGCGGACGGCCCCGCTATAATAGAACGTGACCCCTCAACTGGAAAAGTCGTAAAGCAAGAGTACTGGTCGAACGGAAAAAAGTATGACCCGCCAGACAATAACTTGCCAAACCTTAATCCGTGAGTAACTAGACCTATTGGGATTACTGCTTCAATCTACCTCAAGTCCAGAACTTTCGAGGGAGAATGCAATGAGCAGTTCAAAAGAAATCTATGATTTTCTATTTGAGACCAAGAATGCAAAGGGAAAAAGTGGCCTTCATGACTTTCGTGATCTTGTGCGAGAGCAGAATACGGACCCGCAAAATCGTTTCTATATCTCGCTAATTAAGGAATTATCCCCTTATCTCAACAAACGCAACGCGCCGTTGAAGACTGAAGGCTTCGGAAAGGAATCGAAACTTAACTCTCAACGTCAAGATTTTATGAGAAAGCTTGACCGTGTGCCCGAGGGGCGTGGCAAAGCCTTTACGTATGGCATCATAGATTGGTTTTTGGCTCGCCGTTGTGGTGAGATAAAGGTCTTCTTAGAAAACCGTGGGTTTGAAGACGAAATTGAAACTGGTCGACAGATTTCTTATGATGCGTTTCTGTCTTGGTCCGGCGAGTATGGAGGCGAGATTGCTAGCGCGGTCAAGAGGTTCCTCGATAGTATTGGCGGAGTTGAGACTTTCCTATCCTCCGAAAGTATCGGTAGCGGCGTATGGCGTCAAAAGCTTGAAGATGGATTGCTCCAATCTGCGCATGGCCTTGTGATTTACACACAAGATTCCATCGATAGCGAGTACATAGATTACGAGTTTGCAGCTCTTTCGCATTATGACCCCCAGATAACTATTCTTCTCTTTAACTGCTCCGAAAAGTTGCTGCCAACAACGATGGAACAATTTCAGTATAAAAAGTTTCAAGAAACGGAACTTAGAACTTGGATTTCTGATGTCTTAGGGGGAAAGGAGGAGAGCGTTACGGCAAAGGAATTTGAGAAACTATTCTCAGAGATTTCGGACATTACTACTGCTCACTCACGCACTTATGTGACGGATGAAACGAGTCGGTGGGTAGGTTATGGACGACCCTTGCTATTTCCCGCACAAGAGACCTCCCCATACGATCTGGAAGAGTGCATAAAAGTTGCTCAACAGGATTTGGTTTTGGTAGCTCAAAATCACTGGTTTATGACCAATGCTGACAAGGGAGGTGACGAGCGCTTCTGGCCTCTGTTTGAAGATGCCCTAGCTCGAAACGTCAATGTCACGATTATTGGGATGCACGAATCTGCAATTCCACCTAAAGTGAATAAAAATAATTGTCCGTCTGCGTCAGATGTTTGGTCCTTGTATATGGAGTCGCCTGGATTTAAGGAACAAGCAAAAAACTGCTGGAATTTGCTTGAGAAATGGTCCGATCGCTGGCAGGAAATGAGCACCGATAGTGGCCTCGGCCGGTTATCTATCTGGGGAGCGTATTTCCTTCCGTTTTCGATAAAGTTCATTGATCGAAATTCTGAACGGGGCGTGGCCATACTTTCTCCCAGACTGTTACTAAGGGGCTCGGCAGAACGTCCGGAGATCGTAATTCGAAAAAGTAAGGAAAGGTCTGCCTTTCAGTATTTCCAGAGAGCAATCGAGTATTCTCTCTATAACCCAGGAGATTCGGGGTGGCGTCAAATGTTCGCGGAATCTTCACCTGAAATCCCGGCTGGCGAAGAGGCGCTTTGAAGGCTCTTTTCTGCCGAAAGATCTGATGATCGATATGCGGCACACGCAGCCACCCGGCTAGTCCGCTTTACGGCTCGCCGGTCGCCGAAGAAGACGACCTCGCTTAGCTCACCCGTCTCTCCGGCTTCGTGCTTCGCCTACGTCCTGCGCCGAGTTCACGCGGGCTCGTCACTGGTCTGCGCCCAGGGACTTCGCCTGCAAATTTTGCTTAAGCGGAAGGGGGCATTGTTGCGCTCGCTCTCGGCTGCGCCTCGGGCTCGCACTCTCTTATTGAAATATGGCTATGCCTTGCGCAGTTCGGTGGCATACGTGGGCATGTCCTCCGTAACAAATGGTGCTTCGCCGGATGCAAGAAGTAAGAGCAGTAAGCGGACTTTCTCAGAAACACTTTGATCCTGAAATTTGTCTGGCCATTCCGGAGAGAATAGCCATGTCAAAAGTTCTGGAGAAAGATCAATTTCCGTTTTCATAGGCAGGCGCAGCGAGGTCCTTTCGCCCTATCAATAGAATGCCGCCTCGGTCCATTTGGGGGAATTGTCTAATTTCTTCGAGTTGCTGCAGATCGGGGAAGGGGGGCAGTTGGTGCCTCGAACTGACACTTCCCTATTGCGTCAGTTACGCTTCACTTGAGCCATCGAGAGAGAATTCAGGATGACTGCAAGCTGTGTGCGCGTAGCGCACCGCTTGCTTCGGCGCTGGCGCGCCTCGGAAGGGGGCCATGCTGGCCCCCGTTGCACCCCCCGGCGAATGGCAACTGTCAGGCATTGAGCCTTTTCGCCGCCATGCCATCGTATCGTCGATGGATCACTCGTCAGGGTAATGGCCCCCGACACCCGCCAATCAGGGGAGCGTTCCTGCTACCCCCGATACCCCCATGACCAACGCATTCGCCGTTGGATCACGACCAAAGAGCCTGCCCGTGCTCTTTAGAAACATGGGCCAAACCTGATGGGGTGGATGGCCTCCGCACATCGCGCGACGATGTGAGCGCAAGGTCAACGCAACAGGAGGCACCCTTATG
>NZ_VCJR02000006.1 GCF_009712425.2 Aquisalinus luteolus | reverse complement strand
GAGACCGCAGCCGATGCCTTTGCCAAGCTGAGTGTCGTACAGGATGGTTCGGACACAGTCGTGTCCATCACCGGCGACACCTTCAACTCCATCAGGCTGGTCGACGTCGATGCAGGCGATATCGACGTAAGTGACTTCAACTTTGCGTAAGCCTCTTCTCTCTCAAAGAGAGACTTGACGACTTGCCCACATAAGCAAAAAGCCGGCCACCCTGCCGGGCTTTTTCATGTTGGCTATCGGCCCGTGCTGTCCGCGATGAGGTCGTGGACAAAGCGCAGCTTGGCCGTGATCGTCTGTGTCAGGACGAAGGGATAGAGATCGCGCGCGCCCATCGACTTGTTCAGCGTGTTCAGCGCGGTCGTCAGCGGCACCCAGCGATCCATCATGGTGTCGAAGTCCGGCGCGCGGCGCGCATAGTCGACCGCCATTCGATTGGCGCCCTTGCGCCCTGCCTGCGGCTCGACCTTCAGGCCGAAGGCACCTGCCGTTTCCAGCGTATCGGTGATGTGCATGTAATGGGCCCAGGTCTCTGCGAAGTCCTCCCAAGGGTGGGAGGTCGCATAGGCGCTGATATAGTTCTCCTGCCAGCCGGGCGCAGGACCGTTCTGATAGTGCTGCTGCAGCGCGACCTGATAATCGAGGCTCTCATCACCGAACATGGCACGATAACGCTCATGCCACGGACCGTTTGCAACCAGCTGATCCCAGTAGTAATGGCCGATCTCGTGGCGGAAATGGCCGAGCACGGTGCGATAGGGCTCGTGCAAATTCTTGCGGTTCAACTCCCGCTTGGCATCGTCGGCCTCGTCGAGGTTCAGGGTGATCAATCCGCTTTCATGGCCGGTGATAACACCATCTGGCTCTGCCTGCGGCGACAGGAAGTCAAAGGCGATGCCGCCATCAGGGTCATCAGCCTTGCTTGGTACGCTGAGGCCGAGACGCAGCAGGCCATAGACCAGCCGGTGCTTGGCGCTTTCGAACTTGCGCCACAGATCGCGGTTTTCCGGCGGGCCGAGATCGGGGATGGTGCGGTTCAGGCGGCAGGCAATGCAGTAGTCTTCGCTGCCCTCGGCAGGTACCAACCAGTTGCACACGCCCTCCTCGGCGTTACGGCAAAAGCGGACCTTGCTGCCGCGCCAGCTACCCCCCAGACGCCCAAGCGGCTTCCAGCCGTCACGAGCCTCTTTCAACGTGATGAGGCTCAAAGATTGCGGATCGAAACCCAGCCGGTGTCCGCATTTCTCGCAGGCGACATTCTCGAAATACAGCAGTTGCCCGCAATTCTGGCATTCGAACAATTTCATCGGTAATCCCCGTTTTGTCCGCAGGAGAACACATTCCCCGGCATTATGTTCGCCTGATTTTATCCCTCTCGCGCGGCCCTATATATTCCGCTTCCCGGCGCTGAGGAAAACCGCTAGATACCCGCCGCTCACCGGAGCCCGGCATGGCGCCGCGCAGGGCGGAGCCTTATCGGACTTCTATGACCACCGCGATTGATTGCACGCGCTGCGGCGCCTGTTGTTTCTCGTCCAACCCCCATTACGTCCAGATCCTGCCGCATGATGCCGGCCGGGCGATCTCGCCGCTCAACGTGCATGAGGCCAATGGCGCGCAATATCTGAACATGGATATCACCTGCGGCCACTGCGCCCTCCTCACCCTGACGGCCGATGGCCGCCTCGCCTGCGGCGACTATGACAACAGGCCGGAGGCCTGCCGCGCTTTCCGCGCCGGGTCGTTTGAATGCCAGATGGCCAAGAAACATCGCGGGCACCTCGCGGCGGCGAAGATGGCGACGGTCGTCCCTGTCCTGCCTGACGAGATGCCGGACGCGGCAATCATCGCGGCAGGCTCTTCTATTTGAAACTTTCCGGCAGGCTGGTAATCGCCTCGACCTCTGCGGCGATAGCGGCGAGATCGACATTGCCTTTCCAGAATACGGTCCAGCGACCGCGCTTGATCGCGCCATCGGAATTGGCACGATAGAACTCGTTGAACGGGTTTTCCGTCCGGGAGCGGAGGAAAAACACCGGCACCTCGGCACACAGCCTTTGCCAGACCGCCTTGGCGAGCCCCTCGCCCCGCGCGCTTTCGGCGACCGCGAACTTGTCGAGATAGGGATAGGCAAGCCCGGCGGGTTTCGTGACCAGCGCGGCGGCACGACAGGTCTCCGATACGATGGCGCGTTCAAGGTCGGTTGCGCTCCACCAGTCGGCCTTCAGCGTACGCCCGAAGCCCTCCTCGATCAGGGCACAGATGCGCGCCCCGTCCAGGCCATCCTTGCCTTGGTGAAGGTGGATCGCCTCGCCCTGCCGGATATAGGTACCGGACCCGCCATGGGTGAACAGCTCCTTGATCAGCTCGCCGGGGCGGGTGATGGAGATCGAGCTTTCCAGCGGCAGGTCATCAAGCAGCTGCTTGATCTCTTTCAGTTTCAGCCGCATGCCGGAATGCACCCACGGCTCACCCATCAGCCGTTCATAGTCAGCGGTCAGATTGATCGTGTCGATGACCTTGCCCTCTTCATCGAGCAGGCCGCCGACGCCGGACAGGAAAACGATCTTCATCGGCTGCAAGGCATGGACGAGCGCGGCGACCACCGCATCGCCATTGATGTTGACGATCTGCCCGCCGGGCGCAACGCCAAGGCAGGTCAGGATCGGCATCGCGCCGGAGGAAATGACCGAGCGGATCAAATTCTGCTGGATGCCCCGAGCGCGACCGACGAAACCGTATTTATCGCGGTCCAGATACTCAGCCTCGATCACCCCGGAATTCAGTGTGTGGGCTTCGACGCCCTGCCGGCGCACCGCCTCGACCAGTTTCAGGTTCTGGTCGAGAAACACCTTTCGCGCGACATCCAGCACTTCCGGTGTCGTCACGCGCAGCCCGTCGATTTTGTCTGAGGTGACGCCGCGCTCTTCCAGCGCCTTGTCCAGCTGCGGGCCACCGCCATGGATGACGACCGGCGTCAGCCCGACCTGGTGCAGGAAGGCAAGCGCAGAAGCCGTCGCCTCCAGCTCTTCCTCGATGATCGCGCCGCCGATCTTGATCACGGCAAACCGGTCCGCCTCGACAGTCGAGAAGCGCTGCAGATAGGTGCGCACCTCCTTCGAGCCGCTCATGGAGGAGAGAAGCTGGACGATCGCACTGCGGATATCGGTCTGTTTGCTCATGGACAGTGCTTTATCGGGCAATGCCGGGGGCGGCAAGCGTCAAGTCGGCCATTTCTGGTACGAACGGGCTTCAATCCCGCCGTGAAGGCGATTATGTTTCAACGAGACATGGGAGGGAACGGAATGATCCCGGGAATCATCATTGGCATCATCGTCGGCGCGATCTTCGACAATATCGGCCTTGGTGTCGCGCTCGGTATCATTCTGGGCCTGCTATATGACATCAATATCAAAGCCAAGAAGAAGGATAAAGCGGCGGACGGCGAGACCGGATCTCCCGACGATCCAGCTTAGATATCGTCGATCAGGGGCTCGAACTCATACTCCCGCGCCGGGCATTCCCGGGTGCCAAGCGCTGTCACGACGGCACGCAGTTCCTGCTTGGTGGCGGTATAGCGCTTTTGCGCCTCGACCTGTTCGAAGAACGCCTTGCGCTCTTCTGCCAGCTCTTCCTCGGTCACCGGGCGCGTGTCGCTGCCGTCTGTCGCCTTGCCGGAGCGTGACGCGATGAACTCCTCCGCCAGCCGGTCGGAAATCTCGTCATAGATCTCGCACAGCTCGTACAGCTCCATATCCTCATATTTGCGCTCCGGCGCGAGCGGGTCGCTGCCGGCGGACGGATCGGCCATGACAAGCATGATGATAGCAGCAAGAAGCATCTGTCGGCATTCTCCCAGGAACAGACGACAGCTTCACACCCGACGGCGCAAAGTGCAAGCGCGGGTTGGAGCCGCACCCTACCCCAGCAAGTGCTTCATGATCGCCTTTTGCACGTGCAGGCGGTTTTCCGCCTCGTCATAGGCCATGCAGGCCGGTGAGTCGAAGACGGCGTCGGTCATCTTCACATTGCGGCGCATCGGCAGGCAGTGGGAAACGACGGCGTCATTGGTCATTGCCATCTTCTTCTCATCGACGATGAAGTGCTTGTGGGCATCGCGGATCGGCTTTTCCGGCTCCCAGTTGCCGAAGAAAGGAAGTGCGCCCCAGCTCTTTGCATAGACCACATCGGCGCCTGAATAGGCTTCCTCGATGTCGTGGGTCACGGTCAGGGAACGGCCCTGCTCGCCGGTATCCTTTTTCGCAATATCCATATAGCGCTGGTCGAGAACATAGTCCGGGGTCGGACAAAGCAGCGTCACATCCATGCCGAACTTGGCCGCGATCATCAGCGCGGAGTTGGCGACCGCCGTGTTCAGCGGCTTGGGGTGATAGGTCCAGGTCAGCACGAATTTCTTGCCGTCCAGTTCGCCCTTACCCTGTTTCTCGAACCGCTCCTGCAGCGCCATGATATGCGCCATTTCCTGGCACGGATGGGTGATCGTCTCCATGTTGATCACCGGCACGGAGGCATATTTGGCAAAGCCGTTGAGGATCTTGTCCTTGCGGTCCTCTTCCCAGTTCACGAATTTCGGGAAGGCACGCACGCCGATCAGGTCGCAATAGCGTGACAGCACGCCCGCCGCCTCGGCGATGTGCTCTTCAGCGTCACCATCCATGACCACACCATCCTCGAACTCCAGCGGCCACATGCCGCCAGACGGCGACAGCACCACCGCATAGCCACCCAGCTGGTGCGCGCCGATATCGAACGAGGTGCGCGTGCGTAGCGAATTGTTGAGAAACAAGAGCGCCACGGTCTTGCCCTTCAGGGCATCTCCCATCGGGGAATCTTTCAGGCGCTTTGCCTCATCCAGCATCGCCTGCAGTTCGGGGCGGGTGTAGTCACAGGTGTTCAGAAAATGTTTCATCCGGGGGATTTAGCCGATCCCGTTGGCAGAATAAAGCTGAAATCCGGCCCGGTTTGGACGATCCGATGCGCAAGCGCGCGTCATTCACTAAATGGCCTGAATTGCCTGAGCTTTGTCATTCCGGCCACGACCTCTTCCGGCTATAGTCAGCCATGACCGCGTCTCGCCATATCGTTTTCCTTATCACCGACGGCATCAACACGCTGGACCTGACCGGCCCGTTGGAGGCGTTCGCCGCTGTGAACGCGTTTTCGCCGGGCGCCTATAGCTGGACGATAGCGGGTGAGACGGCTGCTCCCGTCAGGGCCGCGACTGGCCTGACAGTGCTGGTCGACTGTGCCATCGAGGATGCACCATTGGCGGATACGCTGATCCTGCCCGGCGGTTGCGGCCCGCGCACGCTGATCCCGTCACAAGGTCTTGTCGCCGGCCTCACACAGGCAGGGAACAATGCACGCCGCGTTGCATCGGTCTGTACGGGGACATTCCTGCTATATCGCTCCGGCCTTGCCGACCGTCACCGTGTCGCCACCCACTGGAACCATCTGTCGGAACTCGCCGCCGCCTGCCCGGGCCTGTCCATCGACCCGGATGGCCTGTTCGTGCGCGACGGCAAGGTCTGGTCATCAGCCGGCATTACCGCTGGCATCGACATGGCGATGGCCATGATCGCGGAGGATATGGGCGATACGATTGCCGCCGCCGTCGCGCGGGAACTGGTGGTCTATCTGCGCCGCCCCGGCAGCCAGGCCCAGTTCTCCGAACCGTTGCGGGCCCAGAATATCGATGCGGGGCGGCTCGGCTCGGTGATCGCGTGGATCGGCGCGAACCTGTCCTGCCCGCTTGATAACGAGACCCTCGCCGCCCGGGCGGGGATGAGCCTGCGCCACTTCACCCGCATTTTTCGCGAGACCATGGGCGTCTCCCCCGCGCACTATGTCGAGCGCATGCGCCTCGATGCGGCCCGCGTCATGCTGGGCAATGGCGAGGGCCGCATCAGCCAGGTCGCCAGCGCCGTTGGCTTTGCGACTGCCGACAGTTTCCGCCGCGCATTCGAGCGGCGTTTCGGCATCGCCCCGTCTGCATGGCGGGACCAGTTCTCTCCAGGCCCGGCGGATTGATCTGGCTGGATTTGCGGGGTGAATGTCCTTCATCCCTGATCCCCTGCCCGCCTATCATGAAACTGAGGGCCGCAGGAGCAACACATGAAAATCAGTACAGGAATTTTCAGCCTCGTCACATCGGTGGCGATTGGAACAGCCGTCCTTGCCTTCAGCCTGCACGGCATTGCGCAGGACGACACAAACTCAGCCCATCCGGCCCTGTTCACCGAAAACGGCGAGATGCAAAGACCGGGCGATCTCGACGAGTGGATATTTCTCGGCTCGACCCTCGGCCAGGGCTATAACCCGGCAATGTTCGACCCTGACAGCCCGGGCATGTTCCAGGTCGTCAGGATGGAACCGGCGGCGTATCTGCAGTTCATCGACACTGGCGAATTCCCCGACGGGGCGATGTTCTCGCTCGACTTCTATGGCGTCGAACAGGGCGCGTCGGTTACCAAGTCCGGCTATACGATGGGCGAGTTGATGCTGACGGAAATCCACCTGAAGGATGCAGAGCGCTTCCCCGAGTCGGGCTTCAATTTCTACATGTTCCCCCCGGGCGCGCAGACAGCCGAACCGCTGGACCTGCCCAATGACTGCGTAACCTGCCACACCACGGATGCCGCTCATGACGGGGTGTTCACCCAGTTCTATCCGGCAGCCCGGCAGCGGCTGGAACAGGCGGCTGCACGCGACTAGGCTGCCAGATCAACTGACCGGTGGCGCGGCGGTGCCCTCGCCCCTATACTCTGCCATTCCGGACGAAACTGTTGGAATGATCCCTATGGCGGCGCGCCGTCCCCATCCCGTTCTGGTGACACTTGGCTATGTCACCATCGCCTTGCTGTTCCTCGCCTATGTCGGCGTGCCGGTCGGCATCGCCACTGGCGTGATGATGTGGGCGCGTGGTGACGAATTCGGCCCTCTCAGCCTGGAGAACTGGCGCACCATCGCCACGGTCGGCGGCGGCTGCCTGTTCATCTATGCGATGTTCCACCTGACCACATGGCTCGGCCACAGGCTGTTCCCGAAAAGCAGCCTGCTTACGACATTTGCCAGCTGGGCGATCCTGACCGGCTTCTGCAGTCTGCTCTTCATCTTCCTGCACCTTTCGCTCGGCCTGCTGCCAGATGCCGACCCGGTGGTGGAAGTCGCCTCGATCGCGCTGATCAACGGCATCCTGGCTATCGTGGCGCTGGTCCATTACGCGATCACCCTCGGCGTCGACGAGATCATCGGGCGGTAACGTAGTTTACAGCACCAGCTTGTGGTAATCAGAATGGGAACCAAGGGATGGGAACGATGAAGACATACCTTACAGCAGCGATAACGCTCATCGTCCTGACTACAGGCACGTCAGGTGCCCAGCAGGAAGATGACACCCCAGTGGATGATACCCCAGTGAAAGAGGCGGCTATATCACCGTCTGCCATCACTTATGAAATCGGCGGCACAACCGTACTGGCCTATCAGCCGGCGCCCGTACAGGGTGATGAGCGCTGGCAATCGAATTATCTGCACCCTCTACTTGCCCCGTCGGGCATTGTTATCACCGAGCATGAGCCGGAAGATCACATTCACCATCGCGGTATCTGGCTTGGATGGCGGCGCATGCTGGTCGATGGTCAGGATATCGGCGATTCCTGGGACGGACGGCACTTTTTTGCGCATACGAAGTATCTGGGCGACGCTTCGGCGGCAGGTACCGGCACATCGCTGCGCTTTCGCTCAAACTGGTTCACCGATATTGCCGGTCCTCCAATGCCTTTCCTGTCGGATGAGACGACAGTGACGGCCACAGAGGCAGATAATACGCGAACAGTCATCATTACCACCTCCCTCACCGCCCTCACCCCCGGCCTGCAGCTGGGCGGCACAGATGACGAGAAGGGCTATGGCGGCATGTCGTTCCGCTTCGCACACCCTGACAAGATGGACATTGAGAGCGATGGCGAAAGCCTCACCGCCACAAGCGCCGCGGTGAAGACCGGCGAGACGGTGACCTTTCTGTGGGATGGTCAGGGCACGGATGTACCGCCCGACTGGCCGCAGGAGATCAGCGTTGCCTGTACCGTCGATGGCGAGCCGTGGACCAACTGGGTGCTGCGCCAGGAACTGTCGATGCAGAACTGCGCCTGGCCCGGCAACACCATGGCCGATATCCCCATGGACGAGCCGGTGGTGATCGAAGCGACGATCACCATCCGGCAATAGGGTTATTCCTCGCCCAGCACCATGACGAGGCCGCCATTGGGCTCAAGCGTCACCGTTTGCGTGACCGATTCCAGCGTGCCCTCGTCACTGGCAAAACCGCCTTCGCCATCGTCGGACAGCGTGAACAGGGCCTCGCCGCTCTCCGCGATGCCGGTCAGGTCGAGATCGATCTCCATCGCCTCGCCCGTGCCGTTGATCGCGCCGACATACCAGGCATCGCCCTTGCGCCGGGCGACGACCGCGTATTCGGCAATCTCACCGGCGAGCAGCTTCGTCTCGTCCCACGCCGACGGCACGGAGCCGAGGAAATCGCGCCACTCATCCGGGATCGCGCGATAGGCGTCGGCACTGTCTGACAGGTGCAGCACGCCGCTTTCAAAGAGGATCGCCAGCGCTGCCTCATGGGCGTTGGTGGTAATACGCGTATTGTTGGCAAACTGCGAAAAATGCACCGGCGTGTAGTCCATCGATCCGATGACATTGCGCAGGAACGGGTGGATCGCATTTTGCGCCGGGGCCTTGGCGGTGTAATCCGCCTGGCTGTCGAAGGAATAGAATTCCGCGCCGCGCACGGCCTCCATCGTCATCATGTGCGGCCATGTCCGCTCCCAGCCGCGCGGGATGGTCGAGCCATGGAAATTCGTCATGATGCCGAACTCGGCGGCATCCGCCATCAGCGCGTGGTAATAAGCCATCATGTCCTGCTTGTCGGACTGCCAGAAATCGACCTTCACGCCGCGCACGCCATGGCGCTGGAGTTTGGCGAACTCGGCCCGGCGCTTGACCGGATCGTTCATGATGTTGCGCGGCTCCTCGCCGACGAAATTGTGCCGCCCGCCTGAATTGTACCAGAACCACAGGCCGACGCCCTTTTCGTCTGCATACGCCACAAGGTCTTCCATGGCGGTGTCGCCCATCGTGTTCCAGTTGGCATCGATCAGCGTGTATTCGACGCCCATTTCGGCGGCTGCGTCGATGGAGTTTTTCAGCTTGGCCATGTCGGTCGGCGAAGCATGATCCGACAGCCAGCTCCATGTCGCCGTGCCCGGCTCGACGAAACCGTCCTCCTCGACCCTTGATGGTTCGGCGAGGTGGAAGACCAGATTGCTCTCGGCAATATCCGCCAGATCATCGGAGACGATGGCAAAGCGCCACGGCATTTCCCAGGGCAGCGTCCAGCTCGCCGTGTTCTTGCCAAAACCCTGGGACTCTTCGGCCATCGGCGGGGCGATGGTGTAGACCCCGCCCGGCGCGTCCTTGGCCAGGTGCGAACCCTGATAGCTGCCATCGACATCGGATTCATGGATCAGCACATAGAGATCGTTGACCTCGAACAGCGACGGGAAGCCCCAGGCCGTGCCGGCATCATCCGGCGTCGGCGTGCCCGTCGGCTGGCTGGTATAGAACGTCTCGTAGGACGGGTGATGCGCCGTGTAGAAATCATAGGCCGCGCCCCAATGGGTTCCGCCCTCGCCGAAATTGAAGCCGGTCGCCTCGCCCGTCACCTCGTGGAAGAACTTGTCCTTCTCAGGCACGACATAGCGGAAGGCGACGCCCTCGTCATAGGCACGCAGGTCGATGCGCAACAGGCGCTCGGTCTCGTCATCGCGGAAGGTCAGCGACAGGCCGTTCCAGTCGGCCTCGTTCTCCAGCTGCTTGCCGGTATGCATGGTATAGGCGTCGGTACCTTCATCCTCATCAGCCGACACGAAGCTCAGGCCATCGCTGAAATCCGACACCGTCTCGATGCGCTCATAGCCCTGGATCGTGGCCATCGAGAATCCCAGCGGCGACCAGCCGATCGCCTGCCGGCTCTCCCCGTCACTGGCAAAATCGACGCGCCAGGAAACGCCCTCACCAGCCTCGTGCCGGGCGGTGATCGACAGCTCGCCATCCGGCGATGTAACGGTCCAGTCTTTCGCAGACGCAGTGCCCGCAAGGCAGGCAGCAATAGTGGCAAGTGCGGTCGCAGCGGCAAGGCGCATGATGTTTCCTCCATCCCATGAAACTTATTTCAAATATAATTAAGCTGACTGTAGCCGCTTTTTTCCGCCGGTGCACCCCTGAACCATGCGATCTTCATGTTTGCGCATTTGCGATATTTCCGGACATAGTGACAACCATAGGTGCATCAGGGATCATCGAGAATGAACAAGACAGCAGCAATTATCCTGTCATCAGCAGTTGTTCTCTGCACCGCTATCCTCGCCCATGCCGAGTTACCCGCACCATGCGCCGGTGATGGTCTCGACCCTGCTGACCGGCCAACCGTTCAAGGCGTCTTTGAGAGGGCAATGCTTCTGGATTTGGAGTTTGCCCTTGACCCTGATTTTCAAAGCACTCTGCGCAGCCATCTGCCGGCGGAGGAACACTCGGTTCTGTTAGACCGATCCGAGAAATACATGCGAGACCTTGTTGCTGGATACGCCCCCGGCGCCCATCCCGAAGGCAGTATGCGGTTTGAAAATGCCACAGGCTGGAACCCACAGCAGCATTACCTCTACAAGGGGCTTCTTGCGGTTGCTGAAGCCGCCTACGCCGCTGGCGATATACAGCGCGGCAATCGCCTTTCCGATGAGGCCGCCACACTGATCGAAGCCTATTCAGCCTCCTTTGATGACCAAGCATGTCTCACCTCAAGCTCCTGCGACGCACCCCCGGACGCGTTCTGGACAGCAGAGCAGGAAGGACAATCCGGGGTTCGCAAGGAAGTCCCGGGCTCGCTTTGGGAGGATTACCTGCGCATGCTCGACCGCGCCGGCCAATGGCAAAAGGCGCAGGCAGTGGCGCGCCATATCGATGAGCGAGAGATGAGCAGGATGGATGGGCGTTATGGCGAATATGAACGCTATCCCCAGTCGATCGCAGACGCCAGGCCAGAAGAAGATGCCGGCCACCTGCGTCGCTTGCTGTTGTCTGCAAATGCCGCCTTGAAGGCAGGTGACCCTGACCGGGCAACGATCTTCTTCGCAGCCGTCATAGATCAGACCCTCATCCTCGACTGGGAAACGTTGAATCCTTACTACAGGGCCCACGCCCTGATACCGGCAAGTGAGGCGGCGGCACGGCTTTATACGATAGACGGTGACAGGGCGCGCTTTCAGCAAACGATGGGAAGCCTCTATCCGCTTGCCATACTGCCCGATGCAGAATCGCACCCGGCAAAAACGAAGCAAAGCGAGTATGCCCGCGAGCTGGATCTGGGCAGCAATCCACCGGGAAAGTATGTGCAATATGTCATGTTTTCGCGCTGCTACCGTATACTGACTGATGAGCAAGCTTGCATGTTGCCTGACCCGGTCATGCTGGACACACTGAACGCCTGTATGGAAGACCCGGATGCTCGTGAAGATTGTGCGGCTTTTCTGTTCTGGCCATTCACGGAGCGCGCCAATATCTATTTCGGTTTCCTTGGCTGGGACCCGCTCAGGGATACGCCGATCCGGACGTTTCTGGACGACGAAAACTTCGACCACATGGTCAAGGCCTTGTCCCGTACAAAATACGAGCAACGGATGAAACGCCTCGCAGCCGCCACATCCCCGTCCATCGATCCCGGCCAGCAATATCTGCAAACCTGTTTGGCTCTACGTAACTCGCCACTGGTCCAAATCGGCGAGTCCCCCGTTGCAGCCATAAAGTTTGGTCGAGATATAGAAATGGTAGCGATTTCGCAAATCGTGCAGGCCTTTGGCTGGCGCGCCCTCGCTGACGGTAAGACAGATGTTGCCAGAGCCTATGCCGAGAGTGCCTACGCCGCCATGAACGAATACAATGAAACAGGTCTCAAGTCGCGATACTTGCTGGAGATCACCCTTCTGCTGGCCGCCACGATAGAATAGCTGCAAAACATCTTCTGGTGGCTCCGGCTCAACGTATGGTGCCTACTTTATGAGTCGGTCTGCCAATGCCCGGAAGGCGTCTATTTTCGCGTCGTGTTCGGCGAAGGGAATGTTGTCGACCGTCGATGTCTGGCGGCGTGTCACGCCGTCCACTGCCCCGGCGCGCTTGCAGGCGGCAAACAGCTTCCTGTTCATTTGCGGGGACAGGTAAGGGAACAGGAGGTCGCGCCGCTCCGGCATCGCCACCGCGAGGGCGGCAACAAGTCCGTATCCGCCCCAGTTGCTGACGCCGCACAGAGTCAGGTAATCGACCTTGGTGCGGCTGACGATGGTGCTGCCCTTGTCGACATATTGCGCGATACGGTCGATCCCGACCTTGCCCATGCCGATCTCGTTGCCGCCATCGGCAAAGCCCGCTGTCTTCCACGGGCAATCGCGGAACAGGGCATCGGCTGCGATGATGTGGGAGCTGATCTGCTGGGCGCGCATGTTGTAATACTCGCCATCCCGCGCCTTGCCCGGCCGCTCGATGGCGATGAGATGGGTGATGCCGAGCTTCTTCAACTGCGTCCGGATTTCCCGGCCATAAGGTGTCCCGTGCGAGCAATTGCTGTCGAGCAGTATCTTGTCGATACCGCCGCCCGCGCTGGAACCCGCGACTTCGATGACATTTTCGACAATGCCTCCGGCCTTGTGGTCCGACAGCATGACCGTTTTCCAGCCCAGCGCCGCAAACGCACCGGCCATCATGCCGGCGCCGATGGGACCATCATTTTCGAACTGGACAGCGCCATCCGGCAGCAGGATCGGGAAGCCGGTCAGGATACCGATACAGGGTTCACCGCCACCACCGGCGAGATCCTCGGCCAGCCGGTGCAGCGAAAAACTTGCCGGTGTACGGATGTTTCCGATACCGCGATTGGCACCATCGAGGATCAGCCCCCGCGCCTCGTCACGAAAAAGGCGCAGGCGCTCGCGACGGCCAGGCCCTTGTGCGGGACCGACAGGCGCTGGATCAGCTTTTCGTCTGGTCTGGCTCATAAAGCTCGCCTTTGAAGGGTCGGATCGGCTTGGTCTTTTCCGCTTCCTTCAACAGATAGTTCCAGAAGCTGTAAATGTCGTGTCGATAGCATTTGCGCAAATAGTCCAGTACCGGCTTCATCAGTATATAGTCGTCATTGGAGACGGTTACCAGAACGCGGATGATATCGATGGGGATATTCTTGTTATAGACCAGCAACCCCAGATCCTCGAAGAAATTGCAGATCATGCGGTACTCGTCCTTCCACTGGGACGTCGTCATGAAGTCAGCACAGTTATCGTAATACTGCTCCAGTTCCTGCAGCGATGGCGGCGGCGCGGCGCGGACGACATAGAGTTTCTGCAGCACCGCCGACCAGCGGGTCGCGATCTCGAAATACAGCTGCGCCTGTTCGGTTTTCTGTGTGCGCAGCATGTTCTGCGATGTCTGCCAGATACCGATGCCGAGACCAACAGCCGTGATGATCAGCAGGATGAAGCTGGAGCCATCGAAACTCATGGCGAAAGACCAGAAAGCCTCCCAGGCCTGGCTGAGTTTCTCCGGCAATCCCGATTGCATGAGTGCGTATGGCATGATCTCTCCCCCTTTTACGCATTACCAAACAGGCCGGTTGTCCACAGCTTGTAGACTGCGAGCAGCACGGCAAGAACCATCAGACCGGCCAGCACCAGCCGCAGGATGCGGTTCTGGCGCGGACTGGCAAACAGCCTGGCGAGCCCCTCGCCCGCCAGCATCCAGACATTGTTCATGACCAGCGCAATGCCGAACCCGGTCAACCCGGCTGCGGCAATGCCAGTCCACCCCTCCAGCTGTGCCGGCACGAAGGAGGCATAGAGCGTCGCAAAAGCGGCATAGACCTTGGGGTTGACGATATTGATGATGAACCCGTCGACCGGTCCCGGCTGGCGCTTGCCTTCCGCCTGCAACTGGCTGCGCTCGATCGGCGGCGCCGAGGCGATGCCCCAGGCGATATAGAGGACATAACACAGGCTGAGGGCCAGCAGCACGATCGCCGCTGCTGGCACCGCCGCGATCAGCGCGGAAAACCCAAACGCGCTCAACAGCATCGCACCGAACAGCCCGGACATGATGCCAGCATAAAAGGGCAGCGTCGCGCGATAGCCCCAAGCTGCACCGCTGGCCGCCAGCGCGATGGGCGCGGGCCCGGGCGAGCCCAGCATGGCGAATGCAGCCATGAATAGTATGACGAATTCCTGCATCGCCTTGTTATAGGCGGGTTTCGCCAAACCTGTCAGCAGGGCCTGTCAGCAGGGCCTTTCAGCCACATCCCGCAGGCTGATTTTCTCTTCCGCGCCCCCGTTGCACGGTGCCGGGCAGCGGCCTACATCATGTCCCATGAAAACAGACACAGCGCCGCAATCGGCCCCGAAAAAGATTTTCCTGAAGGACTATGCCAGACCGGATTATCTGGTCGAGCATGTCAGCCTTACTTTCGCCCTCGACAAGACGAAGACGCGGGTGACGGCCCGCCTGTCGGTCAAGCGCAATGAGGGCGTTGCCGATGACGCGCCGCTGGTGCTGAACGGCGAGGACCTCGATCTCGTCTCCATCGCCGTCGATGGCGAGGCGCTGGGCGAGGATGCCTGGTCCTACGAGCACAACCTGCTTACCGTGAAAGAGGTGCCCGCGAGCTTCACGCTGGAGACGGAAGTCATCATCAACCCGGATGCCAACACCAAGCTGTCCGGTCTCTACATCTCCAACGGCATGTTCTGCACCCAGTGCGAGGCAGAGGGCTTTCGCCGTATCACCTTTTTCCCGGACCGGCCGGACGTGCTGTCGACCTATGATGTGCGCATCGAGGCCGACAAGAGCGCCTATCCGGTGCTGCTCGCCAACGGCAATCCGGGTGACACGGGCGACCTCGACAATGGCCGCCACTTCGCCGAATGGGCCGACCCGCACCCCAAGCCCGCCTATCTTTTCGCCCTCGTCGGCGGCGACCTCGCCCACAAGCAGGATAGTTTCACCACCATGTCGGACCGAGAGGTGACGCTGCAGATATTCGTGCAGCCGCACAATCTCGACAAGACTGACTATGCCCTCGACGCGCTGAAGCGCTCGATGAAATGGGACGAGGAAACCTTCGGCCGCGAATACGATCTCGACATCTTCATGATCGTCGCCGTCGACCATTTCAATTTCGGCGCAATGGAGAACAAGGGCCTGAACATCTTCAACTCCTCCTGTGTGCTGGCCTCCGAGACAACCGCGACCGACGGCGATTTCGAACTGATCGAATCCATCGTCGCCCATGAATATTTCCACAACTGGTCGGGCAACCGCGTCACCTGCCGCGACTGGTTCCAGCTGTGCCTGAAGGAAGGCTTCACCGTCTTTCGCGACCAGGAATTCACCGCCGACCAGCGCTCGCGCGCCGTTGCCCGTATCCGCGACGTGCGCCGCTTGTGGCAACGCCAGTTCCAGGAAGATGCAGGCCCCCTCGCCCACCCGGTCCGGCCCGAGAGCTATATCACCATCGACAATTTCTACACTGCCACGGTCTATGACAAGGGTGCAGAACTCGTCCGCATGATGAAGACCCTGCTGGGCCCGGAGGACTTCCGCAAGGCGACGGATCTCTATTTCGACAGGAATGACGGCACCGCCGCCACGGTGGAAGATTTCGTCGGCGCTATGGAAGAGGCTTCCGGCCTCGACCTGACCCAGTTCCGCCGGTGGTATTCCGATGCCGGCACGCCGAAAATCGAAGCGCAGGAAGCATGGGACAACGGCACTTACGCGCTGACCCTGACCCAGCATACCGACCCGACGCCCGGACAGGACGAGAAGGCACCGCGCCACATCCCCGTGCGCATGGGCCTGATCGGGCCGGACGGACCGATGGTCGATGAGAAGGTGCTGGAGCTGAAAGAAGAGAGCCAGACCTTCACTTTCGATGGCCTGCAGTCCAAGCCGGTCGCCTCCCTGTTCCGCGGCTTCTCCGCCCCTGTCACCGTCAAGCGTGACCTCGACACCGAGGAGCGCCTGCGCCTGATCGCTCAAGACACGGACAGTTTCAACCGCTGGGCCACCGCCCACGCCTTCGCCATGGACCTCCTTAAATCGATGGCCGGTCAGCATGAGATGGAGAACACGCACGAGGCGCTGATCTCCTATGCCAAGGCGATCGAGACGATCATCAAGGACGACACGCTGGAGCCGGCCTTCCGCGCCGAGGTGCTGCGCGTGCCGACCGAGACCGATATCGGCCGCGCCGTCCCGCAGATCGATCCGGATGCCATCGCAGAGGCGCGCCGCAAGTTCCGCCGCGGACTGCTGGAAACGCTGCGCGGCACGCTATCCGATCTCTACAAGGCAAATATGGTCACGGATGAGTACGATCCCGGTGCCGACCAGGCAGGCAAGCGCGCGCTGAAAAACGCCGCCCTCGCCCTGTTGATGGCCGAACCGTCGGATTCCACCGTCGACCTCGCCCTGAAACAGGCGGCTGACGCAACCAACATGACCGACGAGGCGGGCGCTGTCTCCCTGCTCGCCCAGTCCGACAGGCCGGAGCGCGAGGGCGCCCTGTCGCGCTTCTATGACAAGTGGAAGCACGATCCGCTGGTCGTCAACAAATGGCTGGTCTGGCAGGCGCTCGCCGGTGGCGAGGATGCGCTGGAGAAGATCATCGCGCTGACGAAGCACGAGGCCTTCGACATGGGCAATCCGAACAAGGTCCGCTCGCTGATCGGTGCCTTCGCCATAGAAAACCCCAAGGCATTCCACCGCGCCGACGGGGCAGGTTACGACTTCTTCTTCGAAAAGGTCCGCGAACTCGACAAACGCAACCCGCAGGTAGCCGCACGCCTGCTTACTGCGACGGAGAGCTGGCGCAAGCTGGAGCCGAAACGCCGCGACATGCTCGGCTCCCGCCTGAAGGCCCTGTCGCAGGAAGACGGCCTGTCAAACAACACGTTCGAAATGGCCGAACGCCTGTCGGATTAATAAACGGACAGCTACGTACACAACCCATTCATCCTGCAGTGGATGAATGGGTTTTTTGTGCCCGTAGTCTAAACGCTGTGAAATCAGGCAGGAATGTGATCATTCCATTCTTACTGCGATTTAAGCTCAGTACACCCCGCCTGTTGCACGATCAACACACCCTGAGAGATGCCACAATAATACCCAAATTCTTACCGGAACAATCCTCCCCTCACGTCGTTTCTGGCACATGTCTGAAACGGAAAGGACGACATCATGAGTAAGAAAATCCTTATCGCGACCGCAAGTGCCCTTGTTATGGGCGGTGCCACGACTGCCATGGCCCAGGACTATGCCACTGAAGACACCGGCTTCTATGTCGGCGGCGGCTACACCTTCCTTGATGTGGAAACAGAGGATGACATCGGTGACAACACCAACGCCCTGACCGGCCGCATCGGCTATCAGTTCACACCGAACTGGTCGATCGAGGGTGAAGGCACGTTCGGCATCGATGATGGCGAGTTCGACTATGAAGGCAACGAAGATGATTTCGACTTCGACGCCAACAATGACGGCGACATCGACGACGCCCTGATCGGCACCGGCGACGTCGGCCTCGATTACCAGGCCGCGATCTTCGGTCGTTACACGATCCCGGTTAATGACCGCTTCGACGTTTTCGCCCGTGCCGGTTATGGCTTCACCGAGATCGATTCCACGATCGAACTGCCGGATGGTTCCGAGGTTCAGGTCGGTGGCTCCGAAAACGGCCCGGCCTTCGGTGCAGGTGCTGCATTCGACGTGACGGAATCGAGCTCCATCCGCGCCGATTACACCCGCTACGAGTATGACGACGCTAATGGCGATGCCGGCACCATTTCCTACGAATACAAGTTCTAGGAATATCCAACATCATTGCTGTGGCGTTCCCCTGCCCGGGCGCCGCAGCCTTAAAAGCCGCTCCGCATCTCGCGAAGCGGCTTTTTTGTGCTTCAGATAAACCCTCCACAATTGTGGATTGGGGAGAAATAACCGGTGAAATCAGGGGTTTGTTAACCCTTTTGGGCGTGACAGGGTGAGTCGAACCGGAATAGTTTCCAAAGAGTAAATATCCGGAATCTTCTGACCACGAGAACCCGAGCACTCATGGCTGACCTCGACAACACCAAATCGCCTCTGGCACTGGGCATACCGCGCGATGACAGCGCGGACCATCCCCGGTCGCGGGCTGGCGAGTTGTCCGGTGATGACGAGATCCTGGAGGCCATCTCCCGGCACCAGTCCGGACCGGAGAAGGCAACTGACGAGCGCTTCGTCATCGAGATGCCGTCCCTGAAAGCCGTCGGCATCATTGGTGCCGTGCTGATGGCAGCAATCTCCCTGCTCATCATGTTCCGCGCCGCTGGCGAGGCGGGTGACCGCCGGATCGAGACCGAACTGGTGCAGAACCGCATCGCCGTGGCCGCTGCCGATCAGGTCGAGGCGCTGAGGGCATCGGACCCCGCTGCCGAAACCAGCCTCATCCGCCGCACCATGCTGGACAATTCCGTCGGCCCGCGCACGGCGGTATACGAGCTTGCGGCCGATCGCGCCTCCTATATCAGCGCTGGTGCGACCGATTATTACGCCCTGCATCCGAATGACATGGCAGGCTTCAACCTGGCCCAGCCCGGTGTCTCGCTGTTCGACAAGGGCGAAGTGGCCAATGGCACCATCGGTGAAACCATGGTGACCTGGCGGCCAATGGCCGATGGCCGGGCGATCGTGGTCCTGTCGCCAGCACGGGACATTTTCGCCCGCACCCCGCCATGGATCACCTATTCCATGATCCTCGCCGTGTTCCTGCTGATCGCCGGCAGCCTGTTCCTGCTCGTGCGCCGTCAGTCGATGGCGATGACCCGCGCCAGCAATGCCCTTGCCGACGCGCAGGAGCGTCTTTCCGCCTTTGAGACTATTGGCGGCGGGACATGGTCGGTCGATCCCAAGGCGGGCCTGATCACGCTGCCAGCTGCACTAATGCAGCATCTCGGCATCGGCTCGAAGGACCGCAAGCTGGTCCTGCGCGAAATCTCCGGCATGATCCACCCGAAGGATGTGCGCCCGGTCCTCGCGCTGTGGTCCGGCAAGTCCGACAGTGCCCAGCCAATGCAGTTCCGCATGCGCTCCGGCACGCGCGGCTGGATCTGGGTCATGACGCGCCTGAACGAGTTGTCCGACCCGTGCCATGGCATTATCGTGCCGCTGGGCGACAGCCCGGTCGACAATGGCCGCGCCGCCAAGCTGCAAGCCCGCCTGACTGACGCAATCGAGAGTATCCCGGAAGCGTTCCTGCTGTGGGACGATCAGGGGCGCCTCGTCACCTGGAACAGGAAGTTCTGCAACATCTTCCGTATCCAGCCGACGCGGCTCGTTGCAGGTCAGACCATCGGCCTGGTCTCCGATCTCGCAGAGGAAGATGCAGAAACGATCACCGAATATTTCGGCCCGCCGGCCGATGGCCGGGAACAATCGCTGGAAGTACGCCTGCCCGGCAATCGCTGGGGCCATGTCTCCCGCCGCCGCACCCAGGAAGGCGGCTGGGTCTGCGTCGTCACCAATATCACCGACATGAAACGCCGCGCCCGTGCCCAGAAGCGCAAGGAACGTGAACTGGAAATGACGGTCGAGACGCTGGAACAGTCCCGTTCCGAGCTGCGCGAGGCGATGCAGAATTACCAGATCGAGAAGAAACGGGCCGAGGACGCGAACCTGTCCAAGTCAGAATTCCTCGCCAATATGAGCCACGAGCTGCGCACCCCGCTGAATGCCATCAACGGTTTTTCCGAGGTCATGCAATCGGAGCTGTACGGCCCGATCGGTCATGCGAAGTACAAGGAATATATCGACGATATTCTGGGTTCCGGCCGTCACCTGCTGGCGCTGATCGACGACATCCTTGACATGTCAAAGATCGAGGCCGGCCGGATGGAACTGCATCCGCAGCCCGTCGACCTCGAACGCATCCTTGGCGAGGGCCTGCGCTTCGTCGAACCGGAAACGCGCGAGCGCGACATCCTGCTGACCTCCTCGATCAGCGCCCTGCCCTCCGTCTGGGCGGACAATCGCGCAACGAAACAGGTCTTCGTCAACCTCCTGTCCAATGCGGTGAAATTCACCGAGGCCGGTGGCTCCGTCACGGTCACGGCACAGGCCGATCTTGATTCCGTCACGGTACTGATCGCCGATACCGGCATCGGCATCGCCCGGGATCGCCTGGAGAAACTGGGCGAGCCGTTCGAGCTGATCGAGGATCATCTGGCCAAGAGCCGCAATGGCTCGGGCCTCGGCCTTGCCCTGTCGAAATCGCTGATGGAGCTGCAAAGCGGCCTTCTCGTCTTGGCGAGCGAAAAGGGCCGTGGCACCGTTGCCGCCTTCACCATCCCGCGCCGCGCCGGGGTAACGGTGAAGGTGCCGGAACTCCTGCGCCGCCAGGGCCATGTGCTGACCAAGCTACCAAGCCCGGCAAAAGCCGCGAGGGGCGGTTCCCAGGAACGCGCTGCGGAATAACGACTATTCCTCTTCCGGCGGCCCCATATCTTCAACGGGCACAGGACGCATGTCACGGGACCCTTCCCGGTCTTCTCGCCATTTGTCCGCCCGGTCGCGCCAGCGGGCACGCATTTCCTCGTCCTGCTCGATAACGCGTTCGGCAAAGGCAATCCGCTCCTCGTCGGGCAGGCTCGCCACCATGTCCAGCACCGTTGCATACATCAGGGCCTTGCCCTCTGCGTCCAGCGTCCTGATCTCCTGCGACAGCTGGCGGAAGGCAGCCTCGTCGAAATCAGCCTGGCGCATCAGCTCCAGCGCCTCGCGGCGCTTCTTCCAGATTTCACGGTGAAGGTCACGGGCGGCGGGGATCTGCGCACGGATCTTCTCGCGCATTTCCTGCCGGAATTCCTCTGGCAGGTCCTCAAAGGCTCGGGGCGAGAGAAACAAGTCTTCCCCGCCTCTCATATCATGGTGGCGGGGGCCGTCTTTCGGCGGCTTGCCATTATGCAGCAGTGAACCACTGAGGATGGCGAAGGCAAGAAACACGTTGACGACGAGCGAAGCAATCAGGGCAAACCGCATATCAGAGGTCCTCTTCCAGCAGCGTGGCGAATGCATCGTCAGACTGCAGATAAATGGCAAATTCCTGTTCCGGCGTCACATCGCTCTCGGCTAGGGTGGCAGCTGGCAGGATACCCCCCGCGACAAGCCCTGCCACACCGGCAATGGCGAAGGCCTGCCAGACGGGCGGGCGAAACAGCCCGGCGATGGCCGAAAGGCCGAAATTCCGACCAGAACCCGGCCGCACGGATGAGCCACCTGGCTGCACCGTCGCAGCAGCACTGGCCTGCGGCACCTCCGCCATGATCCGCGCCATCGCTGCCTCGCTGAGGCGCGGTGCCGGATCATCCGCCCTGTCGCGGGCAATCGCCGCGGCAAGCTCCCGATCTTCAGGATTTCTGTCTGTATACGTGTTCATCTTCTTACCATCACTCATCATTGCCCCCGCAATTTCATCATTCAGCCATATCGTCAGCCAGCTCGTCGTTCAATGCGGCGGCCAGCTTCATGTCCTTGCGCATCGAGCGGCGCGCGCGCGCCAGCAGCGATTCCAGCGCCTCGACACTGATGTCCATCGCCTCTGCCGCTTCCTGGTTGGACAGATCCTCATAGTGGCACAGCACGATCGCCATCTTCTGGCGCTCCGGCAGCCGGTCCAGCGCCTCGCGCACGGCAAGCCCGCGCTCGCGCCCTTCCAGCATCGCATCCGCCGCGGGCTCGTCTGCCGCCTCTTCCGGCAGGTCATCGCCTGCAGCCTGCTCATAGCGTGTCGATGCCTTGCGCAGCCGGTCATAGCACAGATTGACCGTCACCCGGTGCAGCCAGGTGGAGAACAGCGCCTTGCCTTCTTCCCATTTCGCAGCCTGCCGCATCATCCGGATAAAAGCTTCCTGCACAATATCCTCGGCAGCATCACGCGCCCCGGTCATGCGATAGGCGACCGCCATCAGTCGGTCGGAATGGCGCAGCACCAGCCGCGACGCGGCAGCCGCATCACCCCCGGCCAGCAGCCGGATATCCTCGATGTCAGGGTCTTCCAAGGACAAGGCTGTTTTCCGGTCTCCTGAGGCGCAAGGCGACTGCCGCTCGCTGACATGACTATAACGGGCCAGCGGCACAAATCCGTCGCGGGTCTGCGAAAAAGCTTATAGCGCACCGACATAGCGCTCGAACAGGCCTCGCACCTCGGCCTGACGTGCTTCCAGCCAGCCCTCTATACCGTCAGGATCGTCGATGCCGATCTTGCGGGCAATCAGGCGGCGTACGGCGGCGGGCATGGTCGATGGGTCGGCACCGCGATCCAGCGTGATGCGGGTGACCTGGATCACCGCCTCATAGCCCTGCGCCGCCTCCATCAGCGTTTCGGCATCGGCGCGCTCCATCAGGCCGAGATCGGCCATCACCGGCAGGGCATCAAGGATATGCGCCGGGAAGCGACCCTTCTCGGCGGCGTGGACAAGGCTCAGATACTGGCAGATGAAGTCGATATCGGTCAGGCCACCATGGGCCAGCTTGACGTCGAGCACGCTGCGGCCGGGCTTGTTCTCCAGCAGGCGGCGGCGCATGTCGATGACATCCTGCGCGGTGTCTGCCGGGTCGCGTTGCCGGGTCAGGATCTTTTCGACATGCCGGTCGAGCCGGTCGGCAAGGTCGTCATCACCGGCGATAATCCGCGCCTTGACGAGCGCCATCTCCTCCCACGTCCATGCGTCTTTCCGGTAATAGGTTTCGAACGCGTTGCGGCTGACGGCGGCAGGGCCAGCCCCGCCGGACGGGCGCAGGGCCATGTCGATCTCGTATAGCTCGCCCTCCTCCGTCTGGGCCGACAGGGCGGTGACGAGGCGGCGGACATAGCGGGTGTACCAGGTCGTCGCATCCAGCGCCTTGCCGGTACCGCCTTTGGACTCCGCATCAGGCGGCGCATCATAGATGAAGATCAGGTCGAGATCGGATGTCGCGGTCAGCGACACCGCGCCGAGGCGCCCCATGCCGATGACCGAGATTGCGCCGTCAATCTCGCCATGGGCCTCGACCATCTCGCGCATGGCGATGTCGACACAGGCACCGATGCCGATATCGGCCAATGCCGCATAATTGCGGGCGGCATCGCGCGGGGCACTTCGCTCCAGCAAGAGGCGACAGGAAATCTGGAACCAGACTTCGCGGTCTTCGCGGCGAAGCGCGTTTAGCGCCTCCTCGTAATCGACGGCTCGTTCCACCGCGTCGAGGATTTCCTCATCGTTTATGGTGATATCGGCATCGGAGCGTTGCAGGAAAGCCTCGTCAAGCAATACCTCGACCAACCGTCCGTGCACGGCCATTTCCCGTGCCAGCCGCGGGGATATGCTGACAAGCCCGGCGACGAGATCGAGAATCTCCAGATTGTTCAGCATCAGGGAGAAGACCTGCACCCCGCCCGGCAGATTGCGCAGGAAACCGTCGAATGCGGCAAGCGCAGCATCGGGGTCATCGACATTGGCGCAAGCCCGGATGATCGACGGGACAAGTTTCGTCAGCAGCGCCCGGCCGCGGGCAGAGCGCGTTGCACGCATATTGCCCTGGTGCCACCTGCGCACGGTGGCAGACACGGCCTGCGGGTTCTTGAAGCCAAGCTCGGCGAGCGTGCGCAGGGTCTGCGGATCATGATCGACACCGGTGAAGACGAGAGAGCCGATACCGGCGGACAGGTCCTCCTCCTCGTGAAACAGGTCAGCATAATGATCATGAACGATTTTCAGCGTCTCGACCACATCCAGCTTCAGCGTCGCGCTGTCGTCATAACCAGACAGGTGGGCGAGACGGGCGATTTCCTCCGCACGCTCGGGGATCTCGTGGGTCTGCTCATCGTTGACCATCTGTATACGGTGTTCCAGATGGCGCAGGAACAGATAGGCAGCGCTCAGCTCTTCGCAGGTCTTTTGCGCCACCTGCCCTGCCCCGACCAGCGCCTGCAGGCCGCCGAGGGTCGTCTTTTCGCGCAGGGACGGGATACGCCCGCCAAGGATCAATTGCTGTGTCTGGACGAAAAATTCGATCTCGCGGATGCCGCCGCGCCCGAGCTTGATGTCATGCCCCTCGAAGACAAAATCCGCCTGCCCGCGCACGGCATGGATCTGGCGCTTGATCGAGTGGATATCCTCGATCGCCGAATAATCCAGATATTTCCTCCAGATGAACGGCGTGAAGATCGAGTTCATCGCATCGGCTGTCCGCTCGTCGCCTGCGATGAAGCGCGCCTTGATGAACGCCGCCCGTTCCCAGTTCTGGCCATAGGTCTCGTAGTAATGCTCCGCAGCCGAAACGCTGACAGATGCAGAGGACGAGCCGGGATCGGGGCGCAGCCGCAGGTCGGTGCGGAAAACATATCCCTCCGCCGTCTGGTCCTGCAGGGTCGCCATCGCCCGCTGGATCGTGCGGTCGAGGAAACGGCGCGTCTCCTTCATCTTCTCCGTCATGTCCCTCGGCGCGAGGAACGCCTCGACCAGTTTGGTCTCATGAAAGATGACAAGGTCGATATCGCTGGAATAGTTCAGCTCGCAGGCGCCATGCTTGCCCATGGCATAAACGGCAAAGCCTGCCTGTTCAGCCACCAATTCAGTGCCCGCAATGCCGGTCAACTCACGCATGGCATGGTCGAAGGCAGCGCGCACGGCGGAGTCGGCAAAACGGCTGAGACCCGACATCACCGCGCGATCATCCCACAGGCCGGACAGGTCGAGGACCGACAGGATCATGGCGACCTGTTTTTTCAGTGAGCGGAGCGTTGCCGGGGCCTGCGGGTCCGTGCGTGCGGCCTCGGCCTGTTCCACGATGCGGTCGATGGCTGCCTCGGGCGACAGTCTCAGCAGATCGACCAACACTTCCAGGTTCAGCCGGAACGTCCGCTCCAGAAAGGGGGAGCCAGAAGCGATCAGGCAGAGCAGATCGATGACGGCAGCATCGAGATCGCCCGCACGCCCATCCAGCTCGCTGCGCATGCGGTCTGCCCGCTCGTTGTTATGGCGTCGTGGCCAGCGGGCACGGTCCGCCCCGGCGATCAGATCTTCGATGGTACGGCCCTCAGCCATCTCGTTCCTTCCTGAATTGTGGCTGGCGCTGCATCTGCCCAACTCTTTTCACAAGAGTATAAGGCAGAGCGGGCACAAAAAAACCCGCCATCAAGGCGGGCTTTCCTGGAAAATCATGCGCGGCGCTTACTTTGTGCCTGCAGCTTCCTTCAGATTGGTCGACGGCTTGAAGCGCAGCGATTTGGAGGCCTTGATCTTGATCTCCTCACCCGTGCGCGGATTGCGGCCCTTGCGGGCGGCGCGCTTGGTGATGGTGAACGTGCCGAAGGTACCGATCGTGTACTTGCCTTCTTTTTTCGCTTTCTTCAGGCCATTTTCGATTTCGCCGAAAACCAGCTCGACAACGCGCTTTGCTTCGGCGTTGCTCATGTCACCGGATTTGGCAACGTTGGCGATAAAGTCTGCTTTGCTCATTTTGGATTTTTCCCAGATCTTTGTTGAAACGGACCCGCCCTCATTCCGTGGGCGGATGCTTAAACAAAGACCTGATTTTTACAGGGTTTCAAGCGGGAAGGTGCCATGAATCCCTTGTTTTTGCGGGTTTTCAGGCCGAAAAGGCACTTGCGGGGTCCAGAATCAGGGGCCGTTTGTGGCCTCAGCCTTTCTGGTTACCGATCTTGATCATCTCGAACAGGTTCTTGGGCGCAGGCGGGAAAGCGATTCTGATGCCGAGACCGTAATTGCCCGGCTGGTCTAGGGAGTGCTTGTCCTCATGGCGCGGCAGGCCCGGACCAACGGAAAGCTGGCCATTATGGAAGCGCGCAATGGCCGTGACCATCGACAGGCCGAGACCGGAGCCATGGGTGGAACGGCTTTTTTCCAGACGCACGAAGCGATTGAGAATGCGCTCGCGATCGATGGGAGAGACACCCGGGCCGTTATCGGAGACAGACATGAGTGCGCCGCCACCGACACGGGGCGCGACCTTGACCTCGATGGTCGGCTCGACCCCCTCCTCGCTCGTCCGGCCATATTTGAAGGCATTATCGAGAAGGTTCGCGAGCGCCTGGGAGATCAGCTCGCGCGAGCCCATCACCTGCGGCGTTGCCTGCAGGTCCACATTCAGGCGGAAGCCGGCATCCTGCGCGGCCGGCTCGTACAGCTCCGTCACTTCCTCGACGAGGGCGACGAGATCGACAGGCTTCATCGTGCCGTAGCGTTCGCCGGATTCGATGCGCGTGATCGACAGGAGCGCGTTGAAAGTCGCGAGCAGCCGGTCGACATCAGGGATCGTTTGCTCGACCACCGTCTTGTAATCGATCTCCGGCTCGCTGACGGCAGACTCCAGCCTGTTGCGGATACGGGTCAGCGGCGAGCGAAGGTCATGGGCGATGTTGTCGGAGACCTGCTTCATGCCGGTCATCAGCCGCTCTATCTGGTCGAGCATGGAGTTGAGGTTACGGCCCAGTGCATCGAACTCGTCTCCAGCCCCGGACAGCGGAATACGCTTGCCGAGATCGCCCGCCGTGATCGCTTCTGCCGTGCGATTCACGTCGTCGAGGCGGGCAAGGAAGGCGCGCGAGGAAAAATATGCAACGACGAGCGCGAGGATGAAGGTAACCCCCGCCATGCGCACGAACACATCGCTCGCCGCTTCGCGGATGCGCACGAGATCTGTGATGTCGCGGGCAACGAAGACAATCGCCTCCTGGCGGCGCGTTTCGGGATTGTACATGCGCCGCATCCCGCCGATGCCATAACGCATCTCGATCTTGTCCGGGTCCAGAATATTGTTGCGGGCGCTCGCCGTGATCCGCTCATAGCTGAACTCGACGATGTTTTCGCTGTCGAGTGCCTCCGGCGGGATCTGTGAGAGGTCACGCACCGGGGGCTGGCGATTGTCAGGATCAATCAGGATGTAAAGCGCATCCTTGGTATAGGCGCTGCCGCGGGCATTGTATGAAGACGAGCGAAGGCCGATGACACGGCGCAGGCCGGGATAGCCGGCCCGTTCATAGACCTGCTCCAGCGCGGCGACTTCCTCGGTTATCTGGTCTTCCATATCGCCGATGGCATCGCCGATCGTGGCGCGATAGACGAAGGCACTCAGCACGAACACGGAGATGATGAACAGGATCATGGTGATCAGGGTAAACCTGAACGATGTCGTCCTCACCAACCGGAAAAGGCGGCTAGAGCCCTTCCGGCTGTTGTCCTGTCTTTCCTCTGCCATGCCCCTCGCCCTGACGATCAGTCTTCGTCAGAGAGCGTGTAGCCTGCCCCCCGGACGGTCTTGAGAAGCTGTGTATCGAAGTCCTTGTCGATCTTGCCGCGCAGGCGGGAGATGTGGACGTCGATAACGTTCGTCTGCGGATCGAAATGATACTCCCAGACGTTTTCCAGAAGCATGGTGCGCGTCACGACCTGGCCGGCATGGCGCATGAGATATTCGAGAAGCCGGAATTCGCGCGGCTGCAGGTCGATCTTGCGGCCGCCACGACGCACGGTCCGCGACAGGATATCCATCTCAAGATCGCCGACGGAAAACTTGGTCGTCACGTTGGACGGGGCACGGCGACGGCCGAGGGCCTCGACACGGGCCAGCAGTTCGGAAAAGGCATAGGGTTTGACGAGATAATCGTCGCCGCCAGCCTGCAGGCCGGAGACACGGTCATCGACCTCGCCCAGTGCCGACAGGAACAGGGCCGGTGTCTCGTCACCTGCCTCGCGGCGTTTTTCCAGCATGGTCAAACCATCCATCTGCGGCAGCATACGGTCGATGACATAGGCGTCATAGCCGCCATTCTCGGCCATGTTCAGGCCGGTCGCGCCATCGATCACATGGTCGACAGAGTGACCTGCCTCGCGCAGGCCCTTGACCAGATAGGCCGCCGCATCCGCATCATCTTCGACTACCAGGATCCGCATGTTCGAACTTCCTTTCGTTCCCCGAAAATATCTTGCCGCCGGTCTATCAGCACCGTGTGGCACAAAAAAGGACAAACAGGCTGCCCTGAATAAAGACAGCCTGCTTGCTTATAATACTTGCCCGCAACAATGGTTCAGAAGCTGCAGCACGAACAGCCTTCAGGACTTTTTAAGCGGCAGCGCGCGGAAGTCCTTGCGATCACCGGCCTGGACGCGCAAAAGCACCGCTTCCTTGCCACTGTCCTGCAACGACTTGATCTTGCTTTCGACGTCACTTGGCGAGCTGACCGCATCATTGTCGATCTCGTAGATCACCATGCCACGCTGCAAGCCTGCCTGTGCAGCCGGGCTGTTTGGCGCGACGGATGTGACGAGCGCACCGCGCAGTTCTGCCGGCAGGTCATATTGCTGGCGAGCCTGATCCGTCAGTGCACTGAAGCGCACGCCCAGCTCGGAGGTGATTTCCGGCGTCGGGCTGGCACCATCATCGCTCGGGATGTCGGCTTCGGCGAGTTGCTCTTCATTGCGCTCGCCCAGCTTGACGCGAAGGTTTTTCTGTTCGCCATTGCGCCAGACGGTCAGCTTGGCGGTCTCACCCGGTGCGACCGCGCCGACAGCGCGGGTCAGCGTGCGGGCATTGTCGACCTTCGTGCCATTGAAATCGAGCACGATGTCACCGCTTTCGATACCGGCCTTTGCCGCAGGCGTACCGGACTGGACATTCACGACCAGCGCGCCGTCATCGCTGTCGAGACCGACAGCAGCAGCGTGATTGTTGTCGAACGGACGGATCTCGACGCCGAGCCAGCCACGGGTCACGGTGCCCTTTTCGATCAGCTGGTCGACGACGAAGCTCGCCGTCTGGGCCGGGATCGCGAAACCGATACCGACAGAACCGCCAGTCGGGGAATAGATCGCGTTGTTGACGCCAACGACACGGCCATTGAGGTCGAAGGTCGGACCACCGGAGTTACCGCGGTTGATCGGCGCGTCGATCTGGATGAAATCGTTGTAGACGCCCATGCCATTGTCGCGACCGATGGCGGATACGATACCGCTGGTGACGGTGCCGCCAAGGCCGAACGGGTTGCCGACGGCGAGAACCCAGTCACCGACGCGCAAATTCACATTGTCGGCAAAGGTCACGAAAGGCTGGTTGTTCGGTGCATCGACCTTCAGCACCGCGATATCCGTTGCGGCATCGGTGCCGAGCAGCACTGCATCGAGCTCTGACCCGTCATTCAGGCGGATCGTGATAGTTTCCGCGCCATCGATGACGTGGTTGTTGGTGACGATATGGCCGTCACCATCCACGAAGAAACCGGAGCCTTCGGCAGCGGCCTGGCGTTCCTCACCAAAGCGCTCCTCGAAATCCTCGCCGAACTGGCGCTCGAAGAACCACTGGAACTCGCTGGGGATCTCCGGCTGCTCGATGGTTTTCTCGGTATGGATGGAGACGACGGCCGGGCTGACCTGCTCGACCAGGTCGGCAAAGGACATCTGACCGCCAAAGCCGGTCGGCGGTGTCATCAGGCGCGGTGCCTGGGCATAGGTCGTGTCGGGAAGCGCGATGGCTGCTGCGCCGATGGCGAGCGCCCCCACGCCTGAAAGAATTAGTTTTTTGAATGGTGTGTTTGCAATCGTGCGGAGTGTCATCTTCTTACCCTTATCTCCAGTTTGATCCGAAACCTGCCCGGTTTTTCGAAGCGGAGGGCAGCGAGACGGTTATCTCTAGTTCCGGCCAGCCCCACTGGCAGCCAACTTCCCCTGTAATATGGTGACATTACTCTTACATGACCGTGTCGCAGGAGTTACATCTTAGTAATGGACACTGCACGCAAGTGACTGTTTTAACAGAATAAATGGAATGTTAACCGGGACGGACCGTCAGGCGGCGAGCTTTGCCTGCTCAAGTGCGTCCTGAAGGGAGACCTTTGCCCCCTCGCTGCCCAGCAGTTCGGCGATCGGCAAAAGGAAGGCTGCACGCGTTGCATAATCCTCCAGTTCCGGACCGGAGAGTGATTGCAACCGCCTGATCACCTGGCCGAGATACTGGTCCAAGAAAGTGACCGTCTCGCGATGCAGTGACCGCCAGACCTCGCTCTTGCCATAGAGCGGCGCCATCATGTCGCCGGCCTGCAGGAAATGGGCGGCGTCATGCCCGATGCGGACAAGACGACGAACCTCTTCTGAACCGGTCTGCCAGGACAGGTCGGGCACATCGCCATCGGAATCGTCGGCACGCACCCGCAACACGGCTTCAAGCGAACCGGCGGCGGTTTCGATCAACTGCTCGAACATGTCGGAACCAGCCTCGACCAGGTCGTCTAGCCGGTCTTCAAGCTCCTCGCCGCCAAGGAGCGAGCGTTTGCCGATAATGCCCGACAAGAGTTCGGAGAAGCCGAGGAACGGGTCGAGGGCACTTGCCTCTCCCGCCTCTGAGGTAACGCGTCGCGCGAGCCAGTCGCTTTGCAGGTCGAGTACAGAAAGCAAATGACGCGCGATCAGGGAAACGGGCTTTTGCCGCCCTTCTTCCTGCGCAGCCTCGTTCAGGGCAGCATGCAGCCATAGCGCCTGCCAGGGTTGTTCGAGATTCGACAGGATCGCGAATTGCAGATAGGTCGCGAGCGAAGGCCTGGCGCGATGAACGTCCATGATATGGGCGGCGATATCCCCGGCATTGGCCTTCAGTCGCTGGTCGATCAGGGGACGAACCTTGTTGAACTCCCCCTGGAATGACAGGATGAGCGGCAGCATTTTCTGCAGCTCGGCGAAGTCGCCAAGGCCGGTCTCTCCACCGAGCCGTGAAACGAGCGCGCGGCGCGTTGCCTTGTCCTCGCGGGCGCGAACCCAGAGATTATCGACGATCACGCGGGCTGCTGCATGCATTTCACTGGTGATATGGCGGTAATATTCTTCCGGCTGGTCTGCCCCTTCCAGCTCTGCCCGCATCCAGATATCACGGATGACGGCGCCGGAGCCTTCGTCATTCAGCATACGCCATATACCGGGCAGCGACGTCGAGCACAGATAGCCATCGATGCGGCCGGCATAGCGCGGCGGATCGATGATCAGCGACTCGAACGGCAGGAAGAAGGCATGCATCGCGTTGCGCGGCGGGGTGAAGACAGACAGCTCATCGCTGTCTTCCGCCTCCTCGCTATCGGCATCGAGCATCAGCGGTTCTTCGCTATCGATCTCTTCAGCCATCGCTTCTTGATTGCCAAGCTCGATACCGCGCCCTGCGGCGGCGTCACCGATCAGGCGCAGCAGGATGGTATCGACATCGCCGGAAGCACTCTTTTCGCCCGAAACGCTTTTGCCCAAGGCAGCGTAAAGGCCGCGCAACAGGTCCGCCGGAACGGCCTGGAACAGCGCTAAAAGCTTTTCTTCCTTTGCGGATCCAATCAAGTGTGCCGCCCCTTGTTGCCTGTCGAGACAATCAGCAACTATCAAGGGTAAAGTGTGTCGGGCGGGCGGCGCAATAGCCGAGCCTATAGTTTTAGCTTCGATCTGGGGTCGTCTTCGCGATCGCCATCCCAGTTCTTGGCAAATTCTTCCAAGGCCTCGTCCGGTTTGTCGGGGAGGACGATGCGCAGGCGGGCGATCTGGTCGCCATGGGTGCCGGTCTTTGAATTCTTCAGCCCCTTGCCCCGCAGGCGAAGGGCCGTGCCGGAACTGGCGCTCTTGGGCACGGCAATCGAGACCTCACCATGAACGGTGGGGATGGTGATCTTTCCGCCCAGCACGGCCTCGCTGAGGGTGACCGGCACGTCAAGGGTGACGGTGTCGCCTTCCAGCTTGAAAAACCGGTGCGGCTTGACCGTGACATCGACATAGACATCGCCGGGTTCGCCGCCATTCATCCCCGGCTCGCCCTGGCCACGCAGGCGCAGGGACTGGCCGTCGCGCAGGCCCTCCGGAATATTGATATCGAGCGTGCGCCCGTCGGGCATGGTCACCCGCTTGCGATTGCCGCGTGCCGCCTCGAGGAAATCCACCTCCATGCGATAGCGCACATCGCGGCCCTGTTGCGGAGCCGAGGCCCGCGCACCGCCACCGCCGAACATCTCGGAGAAGATATCGGAGATATCCTCGAAACCGGCACCGCCGGTGGAGCGATAGGTGCGCGACTGGCCGCCACCGGGATGGCCATAAGCGCCGGCGCGGAAACCGCCCGGGCCGCCTGCACCGCCACCATAGCCGCGCCCGGCAAAGGCGCGTTCATTGCCGTCGGCATCGATCTCGCCGCGGTCGTATTTCGCGCGCTTGTCCTTGTCGCCGACGATCTCGAACGCGGCGGAGGCAGCCTTGAACTTGTCCTCGGCAGACTTGTCGCCGGGATTGCGGTCCGGGTGATACTGCTTGGCAAGCGCACGATAGGCCTTGCGGATCGTGTCCTGATCCGCAGATTTGTGTACGCCCAGAACCGTATAGGGGTCTTTAGCCAAGTCGAAGTCCTTCTTAGTACCGGAATAGAGCCGTTCAGGGAGTATACGGCCTGTTTCATGGAATGTTCCATATGTCTGTTTTTCATCCGGTTTTTCAAGGGTGGCGATAAGCGGGCCTAAAGGCTGACGGTGATTGTCGCGGCCCGGCCCCGCCCGAAAATGGCAGAGCGCTGGGCGACGCGAATGGTCACCGTGCCTCCTGAGGGGAAGTCTGCCGCAATCATCGCCGCATCCCATATCACCGCAGGGACGGTCGAGGTGAGCGTGCGCTTCAGGCTTTCACCGTCCAGAATGTCGATATCGTAGAACTCGCTGTCCTCACCAAGGGGGACTTCCTCGACTTCCCAGTTGTCGCCACCGATCCGTGTGCGCCGTATCCAGCTGATCGCGATCCCGCCACTGACCACCTCTGCCTTTAGGAATACCGGAGAGCGTGGCCGCCAGCCGAGACCCTGCGGGGTATCGGTGCGCGTGACGTAGGCGTCGCTGTCGGGCGCATATTGGCGCGGTCCGGCCAGCCGGGTAACAGGAAGGAGCCGCGCTTCGACCGGCAGGGAGAACGCCTCGACGGCGCTGGTCAGCAGGATTGCGCGGGCACCCGCCTCAGCGCCAGCCATGGCTTCCCCCTCCGTACCGGCAAGCCCGCGCAGAAGATCGGTCAGCAACCAGCTGCCATCTGGCTGCAGGCTGGCGGTTGCAAAGCGCAGCACTTCCCACTCGCCGGTCAGGGACTGTACGGCGAGGCCATTCGCCCCGGCGAGCACGTTTTCTTCCGTCGCCGATGAGACCGTGCCGCTCGACAGGCGCATACGGAGGGACGATGCCCTGTCCCAGCGCCCGGTCGGGCCGGCGGGCAGGTCCGCTTCCAACCGGCCCATGCGGGCTGGCGCTTCGAGTATCTCCTCCAGCACCGGGTCGCCGCCCGTCTCGCGATAGACGGCGATGCCACCCGGCCAGGGGCTGGCATAGGCCGCGGCATGGAGCGAGGGCGTGTCGCCCGATCCCAGCAGCGGCAGGTCGACAAGCTCGAACACCGGCGCGCCATAGCTTGCGGGCGGCGCCTCCGTGCGGCGGCGGGAGGCCGCGATGTCGATGCCATAGATGCCGGGCGCCGTCGCGACCGCCTGGACCTGCCGCGCCTGACCGTCGAGGATTTCACCGATGCGCAATGTCACTGCGCCTTCCGGCAGGTCGAACGCGATGACATCGGTCGGCTCCAGTGCCATCATCGATGGCGGCAGGGCAAAGCTGGCGGCGCGAGCCATGACCATGGCGTCGGCAATCAGCGCCCGGGCCCGGCCTTCGGCCTCGCCTGTCTCCATGATCACCGGCGCATCGAGGCTGACCGTCCGCTTGCTGATGGAGTAGGATTGCCGCACGCCAGCGACGGAGAGGGCATAATCCTGCCCGTCATCAAGATAGGCGATTTCAAGCGCCGCTGGCAGGTCACCGGCCTGCGCCATGGTCAGTTCAAAGGGCTCCCCTTCGCCTGCGACAAGGCGGTCGGGCGAGATCGTGAGCGTTGCTTCACCGCCGCGCGGCACGAAGGAGATACCGGTCGCGGTTTCCAGCGCATCGACCTGATAGAGCCCGAGCAGCGGCTCCAGCGCCGCACGCGGGCTCATCGGCCGGTCGATGACATAACCGGTGACGAGGCCCTGCAAGGCGCCGGTCTCGATCTCGGTCAGCCCTGTGCGCCCGGCGATTGCTGCCGTCAGTTGGCCCAGCGGCACGCGCCCTGCCCGCCCGTTCAGCCAGTGACCGAAGGTCCAGTTGTCGCCATCGGACCAAAGCTCCGTACGCGCCGGGAAATCAGGAAAAGGCCGCGCATCCCAGGCGTATAGATAGATGCCCGAAATATCGACCATCGGCCCGCCATAAATGGGCGAGACCGGGTTGTTCTCAACCTCGGACCAGAAAGACAAGTGCGCCTCGATGAAGCGGCGCTGGATGAAATCGTCTCGATTACCGTTGGAGAAATGCGGCAAGGCGCTTTCGGAACTTTTCGGATCGAAGAAAACATTCGGTTGGTTCGCGGCCTTGTCGATCGCGGCGCAGCCAAGCTCGGTAAAGCGGATCGGCTTGGCGCGCGGCACGAAAGGTGTCTCGCTGGCATTGCGCACGCCGCCGGGGCGCTCGTGGTGGACATTGGCCCACCAATTCCACAGGTCCTTCGGGCGGAAGACCCAGTCTTCGCCATGGGCCGTATCGTCTATGGGTGTACGCAGTTGCGCCGCGCGGTCGGCGTCGGTGGCATAGTACCAGTCATAGCCTTCACCGCCCCTGATATTGCCTTGCAGATAGGCAAGCTCATACGGGCTACGCCAGCCGAGCTGCGCGTCAAGATGGCCCTGCCCGTCGCGCCAGTCGGCGAGCGGCAAGTAATTGTCGATGCCGATGAAGTCGATATTCCCGTCCGCCCACAGAGCATCGAGCGGGAACAGCACATCGCCCGACCCGTCAACAGGCTGGTAGCTGGCATATTCGGACCAGTCGGCGGCATAGGAAATCTCTGTAGAGACGCCCAGCACAGTGCGGACCTGCGCCGCCAGCGCGATGAATTTTTCCACTGCCGGATACGCCCCCGCCCCGGCGCGGGTACGCGTCAGCCCGCGCATCTCCGACCCGATCAGGAAGGACGAGACACCGCCCGCCGCCTTCGCCAGATGAGCATAATGCAGGATCATGCGGTTGAGGCCCCACTCAGCCGGGCCGGTATAGGTGACGCTGATACCGGACACGGAGAAATCGTATGGCCCAGCCGTGCCGAACAGGGCGTTGACGGCGGTCCGCGCGGCAGCGGTCTTGTCGAGACTGCCTGGCCGGATGCGCCCGCGCCACGGGAAGGCCGGCTGACCGGATGTACCGCTGTCCGGATCAGGCAGCGCATTGCCCGGCGCGATATCCATCAGGATAAAGGGATAGAACAGCACCTCGAAGCCTTGCGCCTTCAGATGCTGGATCGCCTCGACGACCGAGCGGTCTGACGGCGTGCCGCCATAGGCCGGGCGGCCATCAATGGTCGAGACAACATGGGCGTCCTCTCGGCTCGTGCCGCCCACGGACCATTGGAACGGCGTCGTGTCCTTGTCGGCCAGCTCGACACCGGGCTTCACCTCGCAGAAGCCTGCGCGCAAATCGGTACCGAACCAGGAGACGATCAGCGCCACTTTGGAACAGGCAGGCAGCGTCTCCGTCAGCGCACGGACCGAGGCGACAAGGTCCGTGCCGCCGGCATTGTTGTTGACATTCTCCTGCCGGGTTACGCCCTCGCCATCATCGACGAGTACTGGCGTGGTCGCATAGGCAGACTCGCCTGACCCCGGAATCATGCAGACAGCCCGGGCGGCGTTCTCAAGACTGGCGCCGTCCTCACTCGTCAGTGGGCACTCGACCTCGAAGGAGAATTGCGGGATGCGGTTGCCGAAGGCGGCCAGCGGCAAATCCTCGAACACGACATAGGCAAGGCCGCGATAGGCGGGCGCGAGGCCTGCCCCCTCCACCGCCTCGATGGCGCTGTCGGGCAACTGGTCCTCCGTGCCCGTATAGAGACGGTGAGTGTAGTTCTGAAGGCTGACCGGCTTGCCATCGGCCCAGACCCGCCCGATTCGGCTGATCTCGCCTTCGCACAGGCCGATGGCGAGGGAGACGGAATATAGGTACGTCGTGGTGGTCGTCTCCACCGGGCGGCGGGTGCCGCCGCCCTTCCCGCCTCTTGTCGTCGTGTCGGTGGAAACGGTTTCGAGGAAATCCGACGCCCAGATGATCTCTCCCGACAATCGCGTACGGCCATAGACGGCGGGGATGGGCGTGCCTTCGCTTGCCGTCTGCAGGCGGAAGGCATCGACCTGCGGACCTGTACGCTGGCGCTTGACCGGGCCATAAATGAG
Source organism: Aquisalinus luteolus (assembly GCF_009712425.2). GTDB lineage: Bacteria > Pseudomonadota > Alphaproteobacteria > Caulobacterales > Parvularculaceae > Aquisalinus > Aquisalinus luteolus. Next base: position 85,521 of record NZ_VCJR02000006.1, on the reverse strand, counting down.
ATTTTCCGCCTGACCGGTAACGTAAGCCGCTGCGCCCCTGGCGATGCCGGAGGCGAGACCGCGGCCAAGGCTTCTGGCAGCGCCGCCGGCGATGCGCCCGGCAGTGATGACGAGTTGGCTCATGAAATGATCCTCTTACTGAAAGCTGTTATTCGACGCCGGGGAAGGCGTAGAGACCGGCGATGCGTGCCTTCCACCAGCGCGATAGCCAGCTCTCGCATACGGCCCGCCCGGCATAGGCGTGGATGAAGCGATCATCGCCCATCAGCACGCCCATATGCTTGGCTGGGCCGCCCGGCACGACACGGAAGAGAACGACATCGCCGGGAACAAGGGCGCCGTCATTTCGCAACACCATCCAGCGGCTGGCGGCGGCCAACAGGCGCTCATCGCCATGGCGCTCGATCCAGTCCGGCGTATAGGGCGGCGGGGCTTCCGGCTCCTCGCCATAAAGCTCACGCCAGAGGCCGCGCACGAGGCCGAGACAGTCCGTGCCTGCCCCTTTTGAGCTCGCCTGATGGATATAGGGTGTGCGCAGCCAGTCGCGGGCGGCGACGACGATCTCCTCCCGTGAAGGTCCGTTGGGTATGCTCATGAGCGCTTGCCCCCTGTGTTCGGCTCGCCGGAGACCGGATAGCGCGTGACGAAATCATTGCCCGGAATATGCGGCATGCCCCTGAAATTGAGCCCATTGGAGAATTTCGTGCGGCAGGTGGCAAAGCGCCTGTCGCATCCGGCGGTGACGGTGAGTGTATCGCCCTCGGCGACCGGGCGGCGCGGCAGCTGCCACAGGATCAGCCTGTGGGTTGTGCCCGCGACATGGCGGCGGACAGGCACGCGCAGGCCCTCATTCTGCCCGCTCGTGAAGGTGACAAGCCCATGGGTGAACCAGCCATCGGCGAAGGCGTTGAGGCCGGTGACGGCGATCTCGCCCCTTCCGTGGTCATGGCCCGGCACAGCGCTGACCGTGGCGCTGCCCCTGTAAGCGGGAGCGTCAATATCGACGCCGCAGCGCGCATCGCCAAGCACGGCGTCACAGCCATGCTGATAGACGCGGCCCGTCTCCTCGTCGAGGCGCGCGCCGAGGCCACGCAATTCTGCGGTGTAGGACTGACCGCCCCGGCGGACCTCACCCAGCGTGCCGGTCTTCAGCAGCACGCGTTGGTCCGTGTCCTGCCAGTTGACACGCCATACTTCCAGCATCGCGCCATCATAGCGCCCGGCATCGAGATCAGCCGCCGTCAAGGCGACGGCGTTGAAGGCCCCCTCGATATCGGCATTGTCGACCGATAGCCCGGCGGAGCTTTCCAGCGCGGAGAGCGTGCCGCCGGTCATTGCGGCGAAAGTTGTGCCGTCGAAGACCAGCGCCCGGTCATGATCGGTGAAGCCGAACACGGTGCCGTCGCTGCGCGTCAGCCGCCAGCAGGTGGCAAGCGTGGTCGTGCCTGAGTCGAGATGGGTCTGGAGGGCGGGCGGAATGATACGCATCAGGACAACACCTCGATGACCGGAATGTTGGGAATGTCGCCAGCCTTTAGCGCGGCAAGGCTGATCGACAGCGTGTCGCTGTCAAAGCGCACCGGGACGTCGAACTCGAACCCGGCGGTGATCGCCGCGCCATCCGCCGGGGCCGTGTCGAAAGTGATGAGACCGGTCGTTTCGTCGATGCCGTAGTTACCCGGATCAACAGTTACACCATTGACGGCAACCACGACCGTCCCATCGACCGGCTTGGTGATCTTACGGGTATGGCCATGCCCGCCACTGACATATGTCTTGGCGAGTTGAAACTGCGTTGCCTCACCATCCCCGGTGCCGATGGGCTGGTCGTCCGGTTGAGGCGCATCGGCTATGCTGCAGGATTTCCAGTCGAAGGGATCGCGCCAGCGAAAGGCATGAAGCCGCCCGTGGCGGGCCTCGAAAAAGGCGATGACCTGTTCGATTTCTGCCAGCGACTTGATGCCATAGCCGGCATTGAACCGCCGCCGCGACCCGGCCCAGGGGGAGTTCCTCTCCTCGTGTCCGGAGGAAAGGGTGACGATGTCGGTGCGCCGTTCCGGCCCGCCATCGGAGGACAGGGAAATATCGACGGGAAAGCGGATGTCGTGAAAAGCCATTCTGGTTGCTCCTTATACGATCCTTGTACTGGCTGCCTTGACAGCGGGGATAAATTCACTGGCGCGAGATCGCAGTCGCGCTTAAGGTGAGACAAACAGCTCGGGGGAGTGACGATGAGCAGGCAGGATCCATATGACGCGACGCAGCCGGCCGGGCTGGAGCCGAAGGGCTATTCCCTGATCGGCGATACCGGGCTGTGGTTCATCGTGCTCGGCAATCTCTTCATCATTGGTCTTGCCAAGATGCAGAACTGGCCGCTGGGCGAGGTGCTATGGGTCTACTGGCTGCAGAGCGTCATCATCGGCGCCCTGCACTTCTTCCGCCTGCTGGCGCTGAAGGATTTCTCGACCGAGAATTTCACCATGAACGGGCGCAGCGTCCAGCCGACGACTGGCACGAAGATCCGTGTCGCGATCTTCTTCGCATTGCACTATGGGTTCTTCCACGTAGTCTATGGTTTCTTCCTGCTGGTGCAGTATCACGAGGATCTCGGCAATGCGGGGATGGGGCTTGCCGTCCTCGTTTTCCTCGTCTCGCATATCGCCTCGCTGATCCGTGGTGGCCGCCCGGAAAAGGTAAAGCTTAATATTGGCTCGATGATGTTCATACCCTATCTGCGTGTCGTGCCGATGCACCTGATCATCATGCTGGGCGGCGTCTATGCCGGGCTCGACATCATGCTGTTCATGGCGATGAAGACCATTGCGGATGGCGGCATGAATGTGGTCGAACAGAGGATCTATGGTGCCGGGACAAAAGCCGCCAAGGCAGAGACGGGGCGGGTCTAGCCATTCCTGTTCGCGCGGGCGAGTGCCCGCTGGAGAGCGGCGGCGATTTGCGGGGCAGATCGGCGATAGCTTTCCGCATCACCTGTCTGGGGCATGTTCAGATTGACGGTCACGTTTCCTGCACCACCGCCAAGCGGCGCGATGCGGCCCGATTGTGGCGGGACAAACATCTCCGGCCCGCTCTCCCCGACCAGGAAGGCATTGCCCGGCGCAACGAAGCCGCCACCTGCCCTGCCGCCGCCAAAGCCTGAAAAGATCTGGCCGAGCGCCGCTTCCAGCGGCTGGCGGATGACCGTGTCGGCGGCGAGCCCGGCGAGGTCTGCCAACACTTCCTGCACCATCGACCTGAACGACAGCGTGCCGGAGCGGGCCGCCTTTTCCAGTTCGTCGGCGATGGAGCGCGACGCGCTGGCAAAACTCTCCTCCATTACCGCGGCAAGCGGCACGATGTCTTCGCGCACGGTGCGTTCCATATCGTCGGCCATGGCGCGCATGGTCTCGCTGGCGTCGTCTGTATCAATGCTCACTCTCATGATCGATCCTTGTCCGGATAAAGTTTTCTCAACTGGTCGAAGCTCTCGCGGGTCAGCGCCGCGCCGCCTGCCTCCCCGCCCGAGACCAGCCGCCATTCGGCGAGGCTCATGGCCCAGAACTGGTCAGGCGGCAGGCGCATCAGGCCGAGCCCGGCCCGGCACCAGCTGCGCCAGTGTTCTGGGATAGAGGCTTTCCCGGCCTCTCTCCATCGTCAGCACCGAGCGCGAGAGCAAAGGCCCGCGCGACAGCAGCCATAGCAGCTTTCAGGTCGAAACTTTTCGATTTCAATGTGTCGACGGCCACGTCATGTCCGCCACCGCCGAGCAGGGCCGAGAGAATGACCAGCAGGTCACGGGCGGACGGGTTGGCAAGCCGCGCCGTCAGCCCGGCAAGGTCGTCCGTACCGAGCGCGGTTTCGATCTGCGCCAGGGCGCCGAGGGTCAGGCGCAGAGTGTGGGTCTCGCCGTCGATTTCCAGCGCTACGTCGCCGCGAAACCTGTTCATCCCATTGGCCATCATTCTGCCTCCGTGAAGGTGAGCGTGCCAGCCGACTCCAGTGCCAGCGAGACAGTCATCTCGCGGGCATGGTCGCCTGCATAGTCGAGATTTGATATCAGGAACGCGCCCTCGATGACCCCGAAATCCGGCAGCACGACCTGCCAGTTGCGCAACGTGCCGGCGAAGAAAACGCCGCGTATCTCCGCCGCCGCTGCATCGTCGAGGAAGACGCCAGCCCCGGATATGCTCGCCTGCTTCACTCCTGCCCCGGCCAGCAATTCGCGCCAGCCATCGGACGAGGCATTGGTGACGTCGATGGCGCGGGCGTTGAGCGACAGCGTTTTCGTGCGCAGCCCGGCTACGGTCACAAAGCTCTCGCTCGCCTCGCCATCGCCGATCTTCAACAGAATGTCTTTTCCCTTCTGGGCGGTCATGTCTTTCTCCTAAAGTGGATGGGTTACGGCACGAAAGCGCATCACGCCCTGCCATGTTTCATTGTCCGCCAGCCGCCACGTGTCGCCAAAGACATAGCGTATACTGATGAGATGGAAGCCGGTGACGCTCAGGGCTGAGTCATGCAGGGCGGCATGGACGGCGGCGATGACTTGCTTCACCTCGCTGCGCCCGCCATACCGCGACCAGGCGGTGAGGCGGAGGTCATGCTCCTGCCCGCCATCGACGCCGGGCCAATCGCGGGTGCGGGCCGCGCCTATGGTGAGATACGGAAAAATCGTGTCCTCCGGCACACCGTCATGCACCCGCGCAGGATCGCCGAGCAGCGCCTTGACGCCATCATCGGCAGTGAGCTGCGCATAGACCGCCTGCTGCAGCGGCCAGCTTGCCTCGGTCAGGGTCTCGCTCATCGGCACACCTCCTCACAATCGAGCTGCAGCCATTCGCGCCCCTCACCAGTTCTCTGGATCGAGGTGATGCGAAATGTCCGGCCGTCATGCGAAAGCCGAGTGTCATGGCCGATATCGGCGCGATGACGCAGGGTGACGCGCAAGCGCAGGAGGCCGATATCGCGCTCGCCTGTCGTGTCGCGGCGGGAGGACAGGCTCTCTGTTTGGGCAGGCAGGGTGTCGCCTTCTTCCCATGTGACTGCTGCCCCGCCGCCGCCATCGGGCGTGCGCTGGCGGGTCAGCAGGGTGACTTGTTCTGTCAGCGTACCGATCACAGCCGCACCTCCCGCAAGGGCGCGAGCAGCGCCCCGGCCGAGTTCGGCATGGTCGTCACCCGCCGTTCCGACGCCGGGGTGCGGTGTTCGTGATAATGGGCGGCGAGCAGGCGCACGGCCTGTTTCAGCGTGCCCGGCACGGCATCAGCATCGCCGAAGCCGGCGGTAAAGTCGATGCGGATGCCGCCGGCGGCTATCCCCGGGGTTGGCGGCGGGGCTTTCAGCAACACACGCGCCGGATAGCCGGGGATGAGGGCATAGTCGCCCTGGTCCAGTTCGGTCCAAACGCCGTCTATGCCTTGGACACTGATGGCGGTTATCGCCTGTACCGGCGGACGCAGCAGCGCGATCGGCTCCTCCGGCCAGCTATCGAGCGTAAGCCGCCAGCCCTGTGTTATCAGGGCGAGGCCCGTCACCGCCTCGACCTGGCCGCGCGCGGCTTCGGCGAGATCGGCGATCAGGTTATCGTCCGTGTCATGAGCGACGCGCAGGAAGAACTTTATTTCGGCCAGCGTCAGGGGTTCGCCCGCGGGGGCGGTGATCAGGGTCAGGGACATGAGATCCTCAGGGAAGTGTTTGAATGAGCCCCCGCGGGCAGCCAAGCAGCCCGCGGGGCAGTCGGGAGGGAAACCTTACGACGTGCCGAATTTCAGCAGCTTGATCGCATCGAAATGCTGCACCCCACCGCCGACGCGTTTGGTCGTGTAGAACAGCACATAGGGCTTGGCCGAGAACGGATCACGCAGCACGCGAATGCCGACACGGTCGACGATCAGATAGCCGCGGGCGAAGTCGCCGAAGGCAATCGAGAAGGAATCGCTGTCGATGTCTTCCATCTCCTCGGCCTCGGTCACCGGATAGCCCATCAGCGTCGCCGGGGCACCGGCCTGGACCGATGGCTGCCACAGGTAATTGCCATCGCCATCCTTGAACTTGCGCAACTGTCCGACGACAGAGCGGTTCATGACGAAGCGGCCATTGGCGCGGAAAGCCTGTTTGGGTGCATAGATCAGGTCGATCAGCGCATCCATCGGGTTGGTGCCAAACGCGCCATCGGCGCCGGTGGCGATATAGCCGATCTTGTTCCACGCCCAGCTGCCCTCGGCGACCTTGTCATAGTCGAGGAAGCCGCGCGGCTTGTTGGTGCCATTGCCTGACACGAAAGCCGCCCCTTCCTGGGCGGCGAATTCGGTCTGCACCTCGTCAGCGATCCAGCGTTCCAGGTCGACGATGGAGTCGTCCAGCAGCGCCTGCGTTGTTGCCGGCATGGCGTAGAGTTCCATGGTGGGGAAGTCGACAGCGGCAAGCGTCGATGTGGTCGTCTGTGTACGGTCCCCGGCCTCGCCGACCCAGCCCGCCGCCATGCCGGTGGTCGAGACCGGTTTGCGATAGGAACTGGCACCGATCTGGCGCACGGTCGCGATCTGTCGGATGGGGGAGATGTCCTTGACCGCCGCATTGATCAGCCGCTCTGTCTCGTCGGGTGCAAGATAACCGCCATCCGGGTCGGAGCCGATGGAGAGCGCTTTTTCCTCCAGCATACGCGAGGCATCGCCGGTGCGCACATAGCGCTCGAAGGCATGCTTGCGCTCGTCAGGGCGAGCAAACTCTGCACCACCGCGTGAGGACCGCTGGCGATCGAGCAACAGCCGGTCGATGGCCGATTTCTGCTCGTCGAGCGCGGCATTGATGCGGCTGACTTTCTCGGTCAACACGACATCTTCGCGGGACTTGCCCTCCAGTTCGGCAAGGCGCTGGTCATTTGCACTCTTGAATTCCTCGAAGGCGTTGAGGAAGTCGTGCATGGCGGCCCGCACTTCCGGCGAATCGCCGCCTGCTTTCGTTTCCAGTTGTTTCGTTTCCAGTGTCATATCTCATCTTCTCCTGTTATAACGTGAACTGACGTGTTGCTTCGCGGATAGTGTCCGCTGTATCTGCGTCCGCCGGGATCAGCCGGGTGATCCGTGCGCCCGGCGCCATGGGGAAAGTGACGACCGAGACCTCCCACAGGTCGAGGCGGGTCAGCTCCCGCCCGCCGGCAATCTTGCGGGCCGCCCTGGTGCGGAAGCCGATGGACAGGCCATCAAGCGCCCCGCCGGCGACGAGCGTCGCCACCTCCCGGGCGCGCGGACTGTCCAGAATGATCTCGCCACGGACATAAAGCCCCCTTGCCGTTTCCTTCATCTCCAGCCAGCGACCGATGGGTTGGTCCGCCGCGTGCTGGTAAAGCATCTTCACCGCTGGCAGCCGCCCGGGGATAAGTTTTTCGGCAAAGGCGCCTCTTTTCACGATATCGCCATTGAGGTCGCGCTCGCCGAAGATCGAGGCATAGCCCTCGATCACGGCCACGGGTCCGCCTTCGCGGGAAAGCCCCGCGCTATCATTCATCAGTCTCATGATTTTATTCGCCTATTCGTAGGGCTATTCGTCTTCGGTGATCTGCTGCAGGCGCGTGTCGATCCGGTCGAGGGTGGAGCGCATGTAATACATCTGCTCTTCCAGCCGCGCGGTGCGCTCTATGACCTGCGCCGTTGAGTCGGCGCGGCGCTCCAGCTGGTTCAGCCGCTCGCTGGCGGCGCCAGCCCATATCAGCGCCACCGCCGCCTGGATCAGCATGCCGGTGCCAAGAGCGAGGGAAAATCTCAGCTCCGTTGCGGGCAGTTTCATCTCACTCATCGTCGTTCTCCATTACAGGGTCAGCCGGGAAGCCGAGTGCAACACGCTTCTCCCTGTCGGTCAGGAAATCGGCCCGCATGATGCGGTCGAGCCGGGCGGAGCGCTCGCCCGACAGCGCCTCGATGCCACTGGTGTCAGGCGTGATCGCCTCACCGTCCCCGCACAGCCAGCCCGACAGCGCGCTCGCGGCGCGGCTTGCCAGCGGCAGCACCGTCTGACGCCAGAAGGCAAGATTGGCCTCGCGATAATTCGCATAGGTATTATCGCCCGGAATGCCGAGCAGTTGCGGCGGTACACCGAAGGCGAGCGCCACGTCGCGTGCGGCGGAGTGCTTGGCCTCGATAAAGTCCAGCTCTGCCGGGGAGTGCGACATGGGCTTCCAGTCGAGCCCGCCATCGAGTACCATGGGCCGACCGGCATTGGCTTGGCCCTGATAGGTTTCCTGAAGTTCCGATTTCAGGCGCTCGAACTGGTCGGCAGTCAGGTTCGCGGCATCCTCCGGACCTTTATAGATGAGGGCGCCCGACGGCCGGGCCGCGTTATCGAGCAGCGCCTTGTTCCACGAACATGCGGCGTTGTGGATGTCGACGGCATTGCCTGCCGCCTCCAGTGGTGCGAGCCCGTAATGGTCATTGAGCGGATGAAACAGCTTCAGGTGCAGGACCGGCATGAAGCCGTCCTCCTCACGGCGGAAACTTGTCCGACGCCCGCCGGCCTCATAATCATAGCCGCCGGGCCAGCCATCACGGCTGGCGTGGACCTTCATCCGGTCCGGGCGCAGCGCGTAGAGCTCCCGCACCTCACCGTCGAGCCTGACTGCCTCGACATAGGCATTGCCCGCTGTCTGGAGATAGCCATAGACCTCTTCCATCAGCGCCGTGCCGGACTGGTCCGGGTTCGGCGATTTGAGCAGGCGCAGGTGATCATGATCGGCCATCGTCTCGCCCCGGCAGGTGACCGCGAAAGGGATGGAGGCCGCCGCCTCCGCCACCAGCCGGATGCAGCGATAGGCGATGACGTTGCGCATGAAGCCATTGCGGGCGAGCGCTGCATAATCGCGCGGTGTCCACACCGGCCCGGCGGCCGTCTGCAGCGCGATGACTTGGCGCGTCGCGCTGTGCTTGGCCTCTACAGGCGCAGGCATTTTCTGATCGAAAGCAGCGCGTAGGCTGGAAAGAATGGTCGGCATCGGGACTGTCTCCTAGATCGTTCTTATCGTCGGGTCGGGTGCCCTGGCACCCAGCATCAAATCGGTCAGTGCCCAGACGAGGGCATCGAGGCGGTCGGGGCTTGCCCCTTCGCCGGTCCATGAGACGAGCTGGTCTTCCAGCTTTGCCAGGGACCCGACATGGCGCACCAGCCCGCGCTCATAGAGGGCGGCGACCGGCTCTGCCCGCACCCGCTTGCCCCGGCTGGCGCGCACGGCGCGCACCGGCACGGTTGGGTCGACCTGGCGCAGGATCGCCGCGACCATGTCTCCGCCCTGATTGACCTCCGCGACGATGCGGTCGGCCTTGTGACGGTGACAGGCGGCAACTGCCCTTCGACCCCAGTCTAGGGGCGATAATCCTCGCGAGGATAAGTCTTCCATCACGTAGGCGATGCCGCCGCAGCGTCCGGCGACGATGATGCCGCATTCATCCGCCTCCGCGCCCGCTGTCGCCGGCGGGTCGATGGCGATGACCAGCCGGTCCATCTCCGGCGCATGGTCGACATGGCAGGCCTCGATCATCGACCAGCGCCACAGGGCACCGGCGGTGTCCTCGACCAGCTCGCCATAGAGCTCCTGCCGCCCAAGCGGCGTGTCCTGATAGACGGCGGTGATTTCACTGAGGAACGTCTCGGCGAGGTTCGCCTTGTTCTCCCAAGTGGACGCGCGGGTCAGATTCGTGCCCTTGGCAGCCCATCAATCGCTTGATCAGCACCGTCGGACGCGGTGTCGTCGTCACCACCTGGCGCGGTCGGTCGCCGAGGCGCAGCCCGAGCTGGAGGTTGCTCCACGCCGTGTCGGCATATCGCCATTTGCATAATTCGTCAGACCACGCTGCATCGAACTGATAGCCACGCAGGCCTTCAGGGTCTTCGGCAGAAAAGCACTGGGCGGTCGCACCATTTGGCCAGACAAGGCGGCGGCGCGAGGCTTCATAGCTTGGCCGCCATTTTGCCCGCGGTATCGCCATCAGCCCGGACTCGCCGTCGATCATCACTTCGCGCACATCCTGATAAGTCTCGCCGACCAGTGCGATGCGTGAGGCGGCACCGGTTTCCGCGAGCCCTCTCACCCATTCCGCGCCGGTGCGCGTCTTGCCCGCACCGCGCCCGCCCAGCACCAGCCAGGTAAACCAGTCTTCGTGCTGGGGCGCCAGTTGGTCGGGCCGCGCCCAGAACGGCCACTCATGCGTCAGGTGAACGACGAGGTCCGGCGGCAGCAGGGTCAGCCACTTTTTCTTCCAGGTTTTTCGCAATGCGATCGAGACGGCGTTCAAGCTCGGCACGCATGCGCTCGACCTCGGCGGGGCTGTATTCGCTGTCGCCGTCCTGTCCTGACTTGTCATATTTTCTCTTCATCTCTTCGATCCTTTCGCTCTCGCGCAGCAGGGTCGACAAGGTGCGCGCGGTGCGGTCTATCGGTTCTTCGCTATCCGGCTGGTGACAGAACTGTGCCACCAGTTCGTCCAGCCGCTTTTCGAGCAGACCCAGTCGGGACAGGACAGGGTGATCGGTGCGGATATCCTCCGGCATTATTTCTCCGTATGGTGATGGCTTATCCGCCGCGGGTTACCGCCTGCCCCGTCCCGGTGCTGGCTGTTTCGACAAGCGCGAGAATAGGCGCGCCGGAGAGGGCGGGGATAAGTTTTGGAGGATCGGAAAATAATTAGTCAGCCAAGGCCTGTAAGGCGGAATCCGCCTTACAGGCTTGCCGAGCAATTGTTTTGCCGGGCAGGATCAGTCAAGGGCGGCTTTGCCGCCGCGAAGCGGTTTCACCCTTGACAGATCCTGTCCGGTGAAACCACCAACTGTCAGAGTAACAGCTTAAACCCCTCATGGGTCGCTTCGAACCCCAGCCGCCCATAGAAGCGGTGCGCGTCGGGGCGGCGCTTGTCAGAGGTCAGCTGAACGAGGCCACAGCCTGCTGCCTTGCATTCCCCTATCGCCCAGTCGACGAGGGCCGAGCCCAGCCCCTGCCCGCGGCAATCGGGCTTGACGTGAATGTTTTCCAGAAGGCCACGGGTCAGCCCGCCCTTTGTCAGGCCGGGGATTATCGTGATCTGCAGTGTACCGATGACCTCGCCTTCCCGTTCCATCACGATCAGGCGGTTGTTCGGATCGGCTGCGATGCGCTCGAAGGCGGTGGCGTAGGCCGGGTCGCTGGCATCGGACTTGGCCAGCGCCACGCCCGCCGGGCGACCGGCATCGCTTAAGGACAGGATCGCGGCGATGTCGTCAGAGGCAGCATCACGGAAAGTCAGATCGCTCATTTCAGGTCTTTGCCACTCAACCGTCTCGTCACAACATGATCCTCCAGATCGCGCATATCCACATCCTGTTCGCGGGCAAGTGGCAGGCGCACCGCCTTGCCCGCCCGGGCGACGCTGTCGCGCTCACCAGAAACGAGCGGATGCCAGTGGGCGAGGCCGCGCCCCTCTGCCAGCCGCCGATATGCGCAGGATTTCGGCATCCAGCGCAGTTCCTCGATATTGTCAGCAGACAGCTGGACGCAGCCGGGGACATGTTTCTGGCGATTGGCATAGTCCGAGCACGCGCGGCAGCCCTGGTCGAACAGCTTGCAGGCGACATCCGTCTCCCAGACATCGCCAGTGTCCTCGTCCTCCAGCAGCATCAGACAGCATTTGCCGCAGCCATCGCACAGGGCTTCCCACTCCTCGGCGGTCATCTCGCCCAGGGATTTGGTCTCCCAATATCGGTCGGTCAGGGTGATACGCATCGCCTCCGCTGCGACAAACACGCCCGCAGCATCATTGCCATAATTTTACCCGCTTTTTCGCAGAAAGCGGCCCGTTTCATGATAGACCATGCCGCAGAGCGGGAAAAGTCAGGGCGTTCCGGGTGAGCAAGAAGAAGAGCACCAACAAAAACAGCAAGCTGCTGCATCAGGCGGGCAATGTCGCGCTCGATTTGTGGGCGGGCCTGCGCACGCTCGGCTGGGTCTTCGGCCAGGCCGTGAAGCCTGCCGCCGCGCCCATCGGCCGCCGCCTTAAACAGCGCAAGACGTGGGAAAGCGCCGCGCTGCACGCCTCCTCGCTGGCCTTTGCCGCCATGCTGGTTGCGGGCTTCGGCCTGTTTCACCTGACCCGCGCCTATACCCCGCCGGAAGATGTCGATCTGTGGGCGATCAACCGCCCGGCCAGCATCACCTTCCTCGACAGCGATGGCGACGTGATCGGCACGCGCGGCAGCTATTACGGCGATCCGATCCCGGTCGAGGAATTGCCGCCCTATGTCATCTCGGCGTTCCTGTCGACCGAGGACCGGCGCTTCTATGACCATTTCGGGTTCGACCCGAAGGGCTTTGCCCGCGCCATCGTCACCAACATCCGTCGCGGCAGGCTGGCCGAGGGCGCCTCGACCATCACCCAGCAGCTCGCCCGGAACCTGTTCCTGACCAATGAGAAGACGCTGGACCGAAAGCTGCAGGAGCTGAACCTCGCTTTCTGGCTGGAAGCGCATCTGACCAAGGACGAGATCCTGTCGCTGTATCTCAACCGCACATATCTCGGCGCCGGCACGTTCGGCATAGAGGCAGCATCCCAGCTCTATTTCTCCAAGTCGGCCCGTGAGTTGACCCTGTCCGAAGCCGCGCTGCTGGCCGGCCTGCCCAAGGCGCCCTCTGCGCTCGCTCCCACCACCAATTTCGGCGGTGCGACCACCCGCTCGGCAGAGGTGATCGACAATCTCGTCGAGACGAAAAAGATCACGCCGGAAGAGGCCGAGATCGCCAAGGCATCCCCGCCGGAGCTGATCGTCATCGATAACAACCCGGATGTCGGCTATTTCTTTGACTATGTCATGGCGCAGTCGGAGGAGTTGCTCGGTGGCACGGTCGAGACCGACATCGTGGTGACGACGACCATCGATCTCGACATGCAGCGCCAGGGCCAGCGCGTGATCAGCACCGCCATGACTGACGAGATCAAGGCACTGGGCGCCGAACAGGCCGCCCTCATCGCCTATGACACGGACGGCGCGATCCGCACCATGGTCGGCGGCTTGTCCTATGAGGAGAGCCAGTTCAACCGGGCGACGCAGGCGCTGCGCCAGCCGGGCTCGACCTTCAAACCGTTCGTGTACCTCGCCGCGCTTCAATCCGGCATGAGCCCGCGCACCGTCTTCATCGACGAGCCGGTGACCGTCGATGGCTGGTCACCGCAGAACTATTCCGGCGACTATGGCGGGCCGATGCCAATGACGACAGCGCTGGCCCGCTCCATCAACACTGTCGCGGTGCAGGCAAGCGAGGCGATCGGGCGCGAGCGTGTGGTCGAGACGGCGCAGGCTATGGGCATCCACCATACGCTGAAGCCGCTGCCCTCCATCGCGCTGGGTGCCGCGAACGTCACCCTCGATGAACTGACCGCCGCCTATATTCCCTTCGCCCGCGGCGGTGTGACGGCGAGCCCCTATGCGATTACCCGGATCGAGAACCGGCGCGGGGAAGTGCTGTATGAACGCCAACCCACGCAGGAACGCCAGGTCTTCGACCCGGAGCGGGCCGAGCAGATGAACTACCTGCTGCACCAGGTGGTGGTGAATGGCACGGGGTCGCGCGCCAATCTCGGTGCCCGACAGTCTGCCGGCAAAACCGGCACCACCAATGACTGGCGCGATGCCTGGTTCGTCGGCTATACGGGCCAGCTCGTTACCGGCGTGTGGGTCGGCAATGACGACAATAATCCGATGCAGAAGGTCACCGGCGGCGGCGTGCCCGCCTCGATCTGGAAGAACTTCATGCTCGCCGCTCATGAAGGCAAGCCACGCCTCGCCCTGCCCGGCGCGGACCGCCTGAAATATGACAGCAACGACCTGCGCCTCGCCCAGTTCTATGGCAACCTTCAGGCCGACATGGCAGCGCTCGCCTATGGCAGCCAGCAAAATTATGCAGAGAATCGCTATCCTGAGGACAGCGGCTCACGGCAGGTTGTCGGGCGGGCCTATAACGATCCTGAACCGGCGCGCACGCGCGAGGATGACCGCGAACAGGAACAGCCACGCAAGCGACGCGGCTGGTGGATTTTCGGCCGCAACTAGGCCGGTCTTATCCTATGTTAAGGCTGAATAAACCCGCAATTTTACGGTAATGTTAGCGCTTTCTTTAAGGGTCCAGGGATAGTGTGCATCCAGAGAGAAAACGCCCATGCCCGCACAGAAGACACCGCTGGAACAGCTGATCGACTTCCCCAGGGACGGGGAAAGCGCGGAGCGTCGTGAGCTGATGCGCCTGTGCACGGACCGATTGCTGGCCGCACCGGACCGCTATGGCATCCGCGAGATGGAGTTCTTCGACCTTCTCTATTCCAATACAGCGCGGCAGATGGACACCCACACCCGCAAGCTGATGATCGCAACGCTGGCCAAGGCCGGCCTGCCCAGAGAAAAAATCCATGCGCTGATCATCGCGCCACCATCCATGCTCGGCCAGATCCTGCGCCGGTCAGCAACACAGACGCTGCCCGATCTCGTCGACATGATCCGCGACAAGACCCGCTCGCATTTCGGGCCGGATGCGCTGGCCCCGGCGGGCAAGATCCATATACCTGAACACCGCTTTACCCTGCCATCTGCCCTGCTGAACGAAATGTTCTGCTTCATTCGCCTGTCGATTACCCGCGAGGCTGTCGCCAGGGGACAGGGCAAGCTGGCGCCACTGATCGCCCATTCGGTCAAGCTCAATGGCCAGCGCCTGATCGAGGAAAGCTCGGTCGAGGCACGCGATGCAATCCTCGAAGCGCGCACAGCCGTGCAGAAGCGGATCCGCGAGCGCAAGATGAACGAGGCGTTCCTTGAAGAACTGCTGGCGACCGGCCACAGGCTGCAATTCACTCTCAGCCTGACCCACATGCTCGATGTCGATACGACGACGATCCTGCGCATCCTCAACGATGCGACATGGGAATCACTGGCGATCGCCTGCCGTGCCTCCCGTATCTCCCGCAGTGCCTTTTCGGTGATCATAAATTCCATGCACAAGCGCGAAGACGACAAGCAGAGCGCGTTACGCATCATGGGGCTCTATGAAAAGATCCCGCGCGAATCGGCCGATCGGGTCATGCGTTTCTGGCAGGTGCGGGTCTCTGCGCTAAAGGAAATGTCGTATGATGACGACTTCGTTCTGAGCGGTCCGCCTGCGAACAATAATGACCCCGCACCGGGACCGAAACCGGCGACGAATGCGGCCGGAAAATCCTTCGGCCGTCGCTGAACCGCTCAAGCGCTGTCACCGTCCAGCAGCTTCTCCTGCAGGAAAGGCCGCCCCTCCCGGTCCTCGACCTCGACGATCCACAGATCCGGATCGAAGCTGACTTCCCGCTCAAGCAATTTGTCGGCTTCCTGCTCGCTTGCCCCGCCCCTGGTCAGGTCGCGCCAAGCTTTCTCGCCATCGAGGTCACGCGTTTCCATCCACACGCGCATCGGCTCACCGCGCTGATAGACCCTCACGGCAACCATGCCTGCATCCTCGTCACCCTTGCGCAAGATGGTCGCAAAGGCACCACCCTGCTGGCAGCGGCGGCGCCAGGCATCGACGAATATGGCGGTCTTTATACGGATCATGGAAAAGGTATAGGCAGCCGGGTGCGATGGCGCAATGGCTTATGCTACGCCGCGTTCGCGGGTGGCGGTCTCGCTGGCGATAGCAAGGCCGAGACGGTCGAGCACAGAGCTGGCGTCGGCGTCTTCATCGTCAGCAGACTGTTCGCCGGCTGCGACGAGTGGCAGGCACAATACCGCGCGCGTACCCTCGCCCTCGCGGCTGGCAAGGCGCAACTCACCCTCATGAAGGCGGGCCAGCGCATCGCACAGGGCAAGACCAAGGCCCGTGCCCTTGGCACCGCGCACGCCATCGCGCTGGGCCTTGGTGAAACGCTTGCCGATATTGGCGAGCTGATCGGCATTCATGCCGATGCCGGTATCGATAACGGAGATCCACATGCTCTCGCCATCATGGCGCAGGCGCACCTCGATGCCGCCCTCGCGCGTAAACTTCACTGCGTTGGAAATGAGGTTCAGCACGATCTGGCGAAGCACTTTCTGGTCGACCAGCACGTCATCCGGCAGGGCGTCGAGATCGGCGGTCATGGTCAGGCCCGCTTCCTCTGCGCCGAGACGGGTCATCTCCACGCAATCATTGACGAGGCCTGCAATATCCGTCGGCTGCGGCTCCAGCTGATAGCGTTCCGCTTCCAGCTTCGACAGGTCGAGCAGGTCGGACACGAGCGAGAGAAGATGCTGGCCGCTCTTGTGAATGAGGCCTGCATATTCCTCGTATTTCTGGTGACCCAGCGGCCCGAACGTTTCGTGCTTCATCATCTCGGCAAAACCGATGACGGCGTTCAGGGGTGTGCGGATTTCATGGCTGAGATCGGCGAGATAGGTGGTGTGGGCCGTCGCCTGTTCCTCTGCTTCTTCGCGGGCCGCGGCATGGGCCTGCACATTGGCATGGCGTTCGCCGATGTCGCGGATGATGGAGCGTACACGGCCCTTGCCATCGGCGGAGACTGCCATCTCGGCCCAGCCGATGGAGCCATCGGCTTTCAGGATACGGAATTCGGCCCGCGCCTTGCCGCCACGATAACACGCACTGGCGAGTGCGTTGAAGGCCGCGCCGCGGTCACCCGGGGCGATAATGGCGCTGAGTGGCTTGCCTGCCAGGGCCTCGGGATCATGCCCCGTGACCAACCGCGCCGATTCGGAAATCCGGCTGAAGCGCCCGTCCGCGTGATGCAGCGCGATCATGTCGTCGCTATCGCCAGTCCACAGACTGTCGGCATGGGAAGACCCGGTCAGGAATGTGCGCAACGCATTGATCATCGGGTTAACCATTGAACCCCGAATCTTAACGCTTCCTAAAGATAGCCCCCATTTGCCAGAATCCGCTCCAATATTGGTATCCAGCGAATTTTACGGGTTCGGATAAGCAATTTTCAGCAGGTCAAATGTTAAATTTTTGGACAGATGGCATTTCGGCGATTCTTTTTGGCTGAAATATGTTACCCATAGTCCCGTGGGATGAAACGGGAAGTGTTGTAGAGTTTAAGGAGCAGGTTCATGGTATCCCGGGCAGGATTTCTGAAGTCAGTATTTGCAGTTACGACCCCCAAAAAACCATCCCCCCAGAAGCAGTTTATCATGACCATGATGGCGACGATGGCCTGTTCCGTCGGAGCAGCCTATGCCCAGCCGGTCTCGGCGGCGACACTTGCCACCCCCCTTGAAAAAAGCGCGATCAAATATGTCGAGTTTCGCGGCGACCTCGGGCTGATCGCGGGATCATCGATCGACAGCCAGTCCGCCATGCGCGACGTGCATATGCGCCTCGCCTCCCACGACCCGACGGCCCTGTCTTCAGGCTGGGTCGCCTATGCCGCCCTTGTCGCGGCTGACACGCCTGAATTCGCGCAGGCCATCCAGGCGAGCATCGCCACGCCGGAAACCAAGAAGGTCTTTCTCACCCGCCTGCGCATGGAGCCACGCTCGATCCGCGAGCTGCCCGGTGCTGACAAGGCGATCGAGGCCGTGATGATGATGGCGGCCCGTGATGCAACGAAGATCAATTCCCTCGGTGAAAGCTTCATCGACCGCGCCTATTCCATGCAGAATGTCGGCTGGGCCAAGAAGAAGCTCAGCGAAGGCATGAGCCGTGTCTATGAGGCCCGTGACTATGCCGCCACGCGCGAACGCGCCGGCACGCCGGTGCTGCCGGCCTATGTTTCTGCCGGTGTGCAGCTTCCCGCCCTCGACCAGACCGACCCGGAATGGCAGGCGACGTGGTCGGATGAAGATGCAGTACCGCAGATCAATCCGCGCGCCACACCGATCATCGACCGTGTGCTGGTTCTCGCTGCCCGGTATTCCGTCGGCGAAGTAACCGACCCGGTCGTCGATGGCTATGCCAAGTCCGACCAGTCACGCCGCTGCCTGAACATGGCGATGCTGAACTTCGACCAGTGCATTGCGGCCACCCGCACCGCTTATGAAGAAGCCTTCTGCATTGGCGAGCATGGCCTGAACGACGTATCCGGCTGTCTTGGCTGGGTTGCCGGCGCAGGCGAAGCGGAAGAATAGGACGTCGGACGGGGTTGCGCCGTCTGCCCGATCCGCTATCAAGGCCGCCGCAATGGCGGCCTTTTGCTTTCGTAGCCACTATATTGAGATCAATGAACGATTTTCAGACCATAGCCGACGACATCGCCTTTCTCGACGATTGGGACGAGCGCTACAAATACATCATCGATCTCGGCCGCACACTCGAACCGCTGAGCGAGAACGAACACAGCGACGCCAACAAGGTGCGCGGCTGTGCAAGCCAGGTCTGGCTGGTGTTTGACGAGACGGCATCGGACAGGATCGCTTTTCGTGGCGACAGTGACGCCCACATCGTGAAAGGGCTTATCGCCCTGCTCCATGGGCTGTATAATGGCAAGAGCGCGGGCGACGTGCTGGCAATCGATGCGTCGGCAGCGCTTGCGAAAATCGACCTGCAGGATCACATAACGCCGCAACGCTCCAACGGGCTGACGGCGATGATCGCACGGATCAGGGCCGTGGCAGAACGGCAAAACGGATAAGTTTGGATTTAAAGGGGGATAGCAGCATGCCTTTGCGACCCGCTCAGGTGGAAGACCAGCCCGCGATCATTACCCTTCTGGCCCAGTCCTTCGAGACGACGGCGGAGGCCTCCCTCGTCGAGGCGATCAATCGTGGCGGATATGATCCGGTCTCCATCGTCCATGAGAGCGATGGCGAGGTCGATGGCTATTGCCTTATGTCGCAGATGCGCTCCCCTGCCGATTGCCTTGGTCTCGGCCCGATTGCGGTTGCCGCCCAACACCGAAAGGCCGGCCTTGGCGCCAAGATGGTGCGCGAGGCAATCAACCGCGCCGTTTCCAATGGCTGGCGCGCGATCTTCGTACTCGGCGATCCGGCCTATTATGGCCGTTTCGGCTTTTCCGTCGACAAGGCCGCCCGGTTCGAGACGCAGTACCCGAAAGAGTACTTCCAGATCCTCGAACTGGAAGACGGTGCGGCGGATAAACTGGCATCGAAAGTGCTCTATGCAGAGGCGTTTGACGCCCTGACCTGACACGGCGCACCTGTCCTATCGATCCTCCGTTTGCTGACCTTCTATCGGTTGAAACGTATAGAACTTCCCCTTTGCGGTACGGATGATCAGGGGCTTCTCGATCGTGATCTCGTGGTCGCGATTGCCGGCCTCGCGTGCCGCTTCCACCGCCAGCAGGCGCTGCATCTTCAACTCTCCAACGCGTTTCATCATCAGCGATTCAAGCCGCATCAGGCCATTGTCGAAATAATCCTCGTCGCGCCTGTCCTCGATCCGGGCACAGGCATGGGCGACGGTTGTCCGGTCACGTCCGAAATGCGGGCCGGTATCGCTCAACGGCACCTGCCCGATCACATGGGTCAGATACATGGCGACCTGCCGCCCCTCGGCGATCCAGGCGCGGCAGCGGTTCTTCGCCAGCATCTGGTCGAGGGTCATGTCATAGGCATGGGCGGCAATCGCCTGCGCCGCGGCGGCACAGGCCGCGTTCCAGCCCTCTTCGTTCAGCAGGATGCGAGCGGAACTATCGCCCTGCCGCTCATGCCTGCCTTGGGACCTGCCGTCCTGCCTCACGGCACCGGGCGCATTGTCCGCAGGCGCACCGCCAACCGCGTCGGCAGCGCCGTCTCTCCTGTCCCCAACCATCAACTGTCTCCTCAACGGGTCTCGCCTGCCCCGTCAGGACAGCAACGAAAGATCACGATGTAGAAACAGCCAGCAACAAGAACATAACATGAACACGCGCGCGAGGCAAGCACAATTGCACTTCAGGTTGTGCGGCGCCAACCAGCTCAGACAATCCGAATTTCGAGATCCGTCAATCAGTAGGCGATGAAGGTGACGATCAGCATCAGGCCCAGCACCAGGGCGGTGAACAGCGCCATGAAGCCGACCGGCCAGGAGCGGGACAGCGCCCCTTCAGGCCCGTGGGTGTTGTAAAGCCCCTTCACGACGCCCTTTACCCCGGCCTGAATGCCCCACCAGACCCGGTGCCACACGGCAGCGGTGCCATGGACGAGGCCCATCAGCACAACGCGCCCCGGCACCCGGTAGACCCAGTCGATATCGACCAGCGCCCCGTCACGCGGCGTGCTGGCGAGGCCGGCCTTCTGCGCAAGCGCGAACAGCAGGATCGAGAACAGGATCAGCTGCATCTGCGTGATCAGGTGATCGGTCGTATAGGCGTGATACTCATAGTCGAACGGCAGCATCGACCAGAGCAGGTTCGGCTGCAGGCCGACGATGAAACAGATGGCCGCGGCCAGCCCCATGGCGACCAGCATCGGCAGCGGCGCATCGCCGGAGACCTTCGCTGCCGTGGTGCGCGGACCGAGGAACGTGTTGAAGAAGATACGCACACCGATGTTCTGCACGGCACCGACAGTGGCAACGATAAGCGCCAGCCACACGAACAGGTGCTCGTAATAACCGGCGGCGGAAATGGTCATCGACTTGGTCACGAAGCCGGCAAAGAACGGCACGCCGGTAATCGTCATCGCCCCGATAAAGGCGATCACGGCGGTCAGCGGCATGGCGCGATAAAGGCCGCCCAGTTCGCCAGCGCGCATGGTCCCGGCGCGGGTCAGCACCGCGCCCATCGCCATGAACAGCATCCCCTTGTAGATGACGCTGGCAAAGGCGTGGGCGACCGCGCCGTTCAGCGCCAGATCGCTGCCGATACCGACGGCACAGACCATGAAGCCGAGCTGGCTGTTCAGCGAATAGGCCAGTACCCGTCGCAGGTCGCTGGCTGCGGCACCGAAGAAGATGAAGATCACCGCCATCGCCGCACCGATGACCATCAGGATGTCCTCGCCCGGGAAACCGCGCACGAGGGCATAGATCGCCATCTTCGTGGTGAAGGCAGACAGCATCACGGCGCCGACCGCACTGGCGCGCGGATAGGCATCGGGCAGCCAGAAATGCAGGACCGGGAACGCGGCTTTCACCCCAAAGGCGATGAAGATAAGCAGCACGGGCAGGTTCAGCGCGCCGGCCTCATCGGTCAGGCTCATTGCCGTGAATGCGAGATCGCCGCCCGTCGCCGCCATCAGCGCGATGCCGGAGATGAGCGCCATGCCGGAGCCGACCTGGATCACCAGATAGCGCATCCCTGCCTTGAAGGCTGCATGGGTGCCACCGCCCCAGACGATGAAGACCGAAGACAGCGCCGCCAGCTCCCAGAAGATGAACAGCGTCAGCAGGTCGCCTGCCAGCACACCGCCGATGGCGGCACCGGCATAGATCAGCCCCATGGATGCTTCTAGCCGCGTTGCGTGCAGCCAGCCGTAAATGGCGTTGAGTGCCGCAGCGATCAGGAAAAGGGTCGAGAACAGCACGCTCAGACGGTCGATGCGCACGGACGTCAGTTCAAAGCCGAACAGCGATCCCTGCCCGGCCAGAACCGGGGCCTCCATCGGCGCGCTGCCATAGGATGCGAGCAGCGCCCATGCCGCGCCAACGGCGACGAGCGAGGCGATCGCCCTGACCTGGCGGCCGGGCAACAGCGCGACGATGATGCCCGCAGCGATCAGCAACATGCCGGGATTAAGGGCGAGGCCGGTCAGGAGCTCAGTCATGGCCACCCTCCGCGTTCCCGTCCTGCGGATGGCGCAGATCGGCATCGCTGTCGTAATAGTCCGGTGCCATGGTCAGCATCTGCGAAAGCAGGCGCCCGCCTGCCCCGATCACGGTCGCAGCGACCGCGCCAACGAGGGCATAGAAGACGGGCAAGGCATCGAGCGTGAAATAGGGATGCATCCAGTGCAGGATCATGCCGGCGACGCCCAGCGCTGCGACGACGACGCAAAGCGCGATCAGGACGATCCACATCATGCGGATCGTGCCGGGCTTTTCGAAAAAACCGAGATCGTCAGGGTCTTGATGATGATCGCTCATGTCAGCCCCCCACCACTGCTGATAACTGGCCCATGGCACCGGTCACCGGTTCGAGGAAGGCGAGCAGCGGCTTGATATAGAAGAACAGGACGATGGTGCCGATCGCGGTGATCCAGGCCGGCACGAGACAGAATAGCGGTGCTTCGGCGAGGCCGCCCTTTTCCAATTTCAGGCTCGGCGACAGCGGATCCATGAAGCCGCGCAGCATCGGCGTCAGCAGGTAGACGATGTTCATCAGCGACGAGGCAATCAGCACCAGGAAGATCAGCTGGTGGCCGGCATCGGCAGCGCCCCACATCAGCATGAATTTCGGCCACGAGCCCGCCATCGGCGGCAGGCCGATGATCGAACAGGCACCGATGATGAAGGCAATGAAGGTGAACGGCATCTTGCGCCCCAGCCCGCGCATGTCGGAGATGAGCGACTTGTGATGGGCGACATAGATCGCGCCTGCGCACATGAAGAGCGTCATCTTGCCAAGGGCGTGGGCGGCGATCTGCGCCGCGCCACCGGCAGCGCCCATGGAGGTCGCCAGCATCGCGCCGATGGTGACATAGGAAAGCTGGGAGACGGTTGAGAACGCCAGACGGGATTTAAGATTGTCCTGTGTCATCGCGATGGCGGAGGCCGCAAGCACCGAGAAGGCTGCAAGCCAGAGGAAGAAATCAGCGGCCCAGCCCCCTGCCAGGAAGTCGATGCCGAAAATGAAGATGACGACTTTCAGCATCGCAAAGACACCCGCCTTCACGACCGCAACGGCGTGCAGGAAAGCAGAGACCGGCGTCGGCGCGACCATCGCTGCCGGCAGCCATGGGTGGATTGGCATCAGCGCCGCCTTGCCGATGCCAAAGGCAAACAGGGCGAGCAGCACGAAGACAACCGGTGAGGTCATCATCAGCAATGGCCCGTCGGCACCGCCGGCAAACAGCCCGCCCAGGGTGAACTCGGTCGTGCCGGTAATCACCCAGGTCAGCACGATCGCCGGCAGCAGGAGACCGATGGATGTGCCGAGCAGGATGCCGAGATAGATACGCCCGCCATTCCTTGCCGCCTCGTTTTCCTTGTGCGTGACCAGCGGGAAGGTCGACAGGGTCAGCACTTCGTAGAAGATGAAGAAGGTCAGCAGGTTGGCCGAATAGGCGATGCCGAGCGCCGACATGATGGCGATGGCAAAGCACATGTAGAAGCGCGTCTGGTGCTTCTCGTGGGTGCCGCGCATATAGCCGATGGAATAGAGGGAATTGACGATCCACAGGCCGGACGCGATGACGCCGAACATGGCGCCCAGCGGCTCGACCTCGAACCGGATAGCGAGACCCGGGATGATCTCGGCGACCTCAAAGCCCGGCCGCGCGCCGCCAGAGACGGCAACAGCCACGATGATCGCCATGTAGAAGACGATGACACCGGTCACGAGCGTCACGCCCTCGCGCACATTCGGCGCCTTGTCGGCGAGCATGATTCCGAAAAGGCCGAAGATCGGCACGATCAGGCTGACATACATCGCCAGTTCAGGGCTGAGGAGAGAGAACATCAGTATGCCCCCCCATAGCCAAGGCCGGTATCAAGCAATGCCTGCGCCGCGCGGGTCGCAACGCCGACCGTGACATCGGTCTGGAAGAAGAACCAGATATTGGCCAGCACCATGATCCACATGGTGATCCGCATCAAGTGCGGCGCTTCCTTCACCGGCTCTGCATCCTCCGGCACCGGCTGGAGCAGCATCGCATAGGCAAGACGGCCGATATAGATCGCGGCAAGCAGCGAGGATGCACCGATCAACAGCACGATCAGCAGCGGCGGGATGATGGTCTGGGTCTGGAAGGCCGCTTCCATCAGCTTCCACTTGGAAATGAAGCCGACCGTCAGCGGCACACCGACCAGCGACAGGCCGGAAATGATCAGCCCCCACGCCGTCCATGGCATGCGCTTGGCGAGGCCATTGAACGCCGAGAAATTGCTGTAGCCGATGCGGAGCACGACACAGCCGACCCCCATGAACAGGGCGGCCTTCATCAGCGCGTGGTTGAAGACGTGGATCAGTGAGGCGGCAACGCCGTCGACCGTGCCGAAGGAGATGCCGAGCAGCATGTAGCCGATCTGGGCAATGGAAGAATAGGCCAGCATTTGCTTCACGTTATCGCGGAAGACGGCGACGAAGGACGCATAGAACATGCCTGCGATACCGAGGATGATGAAGGCGTTCAGCGCGACATCGAGGAAGGCGAACTCGAACCCGAACACGGTGAACATGAACCGCAGGATGATATAGACCTGCACTTTCGTGGCGGTCGCCGCGAGGAAGGCAGAGATCGCCGAGGGCGCGTAGCAATAGGCGTTTGGCAGCCACAGATGCAGCGGCACCATGGCAAGCTTCAGGCCGATACCGGTGATGATGAAGGCAAAGCCCGCCTCGACCATTCGGTTCGACTGGCCCATAAGCTGCTGGTGCAGGTCGAGCATGTTGAGCGTGCCGGTTGCCTGATACAGAAGGCCGATGCCGATGACGAAGAAGGTCGCCCCGATCGTGCCCATGACGAGATAATTGAAAGATGCCGTCAGGGCCCGGCGGTCATTGCGCGCGCCCATGGCAACGAGCGCATAGGTCGACAGAGATGAAATCTCGAGGAAGACGAAGACGTTGAACGCATCGCCCGTGATCGTCACGCCGAGAAGCCCGGTAAAGCAGATCAGCAGCGCGGTGTAGAACGCCGGCGTCTGGCGATGGTCGATCTCTGACTCGACCGAATAATAGGCATACGGAAAGACAACGGAGGCAATGCCGGCAACCAGTGTCAGCACCAGCGCATTGGCAAGGTCGATGTAATAGGTGATGCCCAGCGGCGCGGTCATGCCGTCCGGTGCGCCCCACCCGCCCATGGCATACTCGATCGGCCCGTTGACCCAGACGCCTTCCAGCAGAAGCAGCGTGGTGACAAAGGTGACCCAGCTGACCAGAGTCGCCCACGCCCATGGCGCGCGCCCCGGCTTCATCAGCAGCGTCAGCGGCGCCGCGACGAGCGGAATGACGACCGGCAGCACCGGCAATTGTTCAAGACCCGGAATTGCCATTACGCAGCCCCTCCCTGGGTCTGGCTGCCCTGACCTCGCCCCTGCCCCTGTTCAGGATGCAGCGGCACGCCGAACTCGGCGAAATGATCTTCGGCTTCAAGCTCGTCTTCCTCGATTGTGCCATAGGCTTCGCGGATACGAACCGCGAGCGCGAGACCGACAGCGGTGGTTGCAACGCCGACCACAATCGCCGTCAGGATCAGCACATGTGGCAGCGGATTGGTATAGATGACTTCCGCGCCCTGTGCGGCGGCATCGGCAACGCTCGCATAGGCGGCATCGGTGCCGCTCGCCATGTCAGCGGCGGTCTCCGGCATCTGGTGCAGGCTGCCGGAGGCAGCGGAAACTTCACCCCCTGCAGGAACATCGGCAGACAGGCTGTTGGACGGAAGATCAAGACCGTCAGTGTCGTGCAGGTTTTCCGACGCGCCGGAGTTCCCGTGATCGGTGACCGTGGCGTCTGCGCCATACCCATCGCCGTGACCATCCCCATAGCTGTCATCGGCCTTGTAATTGCCGACAATGATCGGTGCCGTGCCGCCGACGATCTTGCCGATGGAGATATAGAAAATGAAAACGGAGGTCTGGAACAGGTTCAGGCCGACAATGGTCTTCACCAGGTTGCCACGCGAGATGACGATATAAAGACCCATCATCATCAGCGTGATGAAGATCCAGTAGTTATACCGACCAACGATGAATTCGATAATGTCCATTACCAGTCCTCGTCCCTGATCTCGGGCTCGCGGCCGGCGAAGTGGTAAAAGATCGTCAGCATGGTCGAGGCAACGGCGATGCCGACACCAAGCTCGACGAGAATGATGCCGATATGCTGGCCTGCATGGTGATGGCTGTCCGGCTGCAGGATGTCATAGTCGAGGAAGTTCTCGCCCAGCAGCAGCGTTGCGACGCCGGTGCCCGCATAGAACAGGACACCGATGACCATCAGCCATGGCAGCACCTTTGGCGGCAGGACTTTTTTGGTCTCGTCGATGCCGAAGCCGAGGGCATGCAGCACGAAGGCAGCGGCAAAGATCACACCGGCCTGGAAGCCGCCGCCGGGGCCGTAATCGCCGTGAAACTGCACATAAAGGGCGAAAATGATGATCGGCGCGAACAACAGCTTGATCGTCACACGCAGGATAAGGTGAGCCATCATGGTCTAGAACTCCCTTCCATCGTGTTCGGTTTCATCATCGCCGGGACGGTCATCCTTCACCTTGCGGCCGCCGCGCAGGGAGCCTGCACCGAGCAGCAGCATGACGCCGACACCGGCGGCAAAAACGACCAGAACCTCGCCCAGCGTATCGAAACCACGATAGGAGGCGAGCACGGCGGTGACGATATTCGGGATCTCAATGTCCTGCGGCGTGCGCTCGACAAACTCCTGGCCGATATGGATGTTTGCGGGCGCATTCGGATCGCCGAAGGCCGGCATGTCGATCGTCGCATAGAACAGTGCAGCGCCGGTCACGAGGCAGATTACCATGGCGATATTCTTGTGCCCCGGCACGGCAGGCTTTTCCCGCCGCGCGGTCAGCAGCATGCCGGTCAGCATGAGAACGGTGGAGATACCGGCACCGACCGCCGCCTCGGTGAAGGCGACATCGACCGCATCGAGCGACACGAAGAAAAGCGCGGCCAGGAACGAGAAAATGCCCGACAGCATGACGACCGCAAACAGGCGCCGTACACGCATCATCGCAAAGGCGGTTGCGATCAGCAGCGACAGGATCGCCAGGTCGAGCAGGATGATCGGCTGGAGTGGCGTCTGGAAATCTTCCATCAGGCGTCCTCCTCGCGCGTTTCGGCGTCACCATCGCGGCGCAGGTCCGGCCCCAGCATCGGCTTCAGCTTGCCGACCCATGCGGCATGGGCGATGGCGTGGGTGGCGACCGGGCTCGTCAGCAGCATGAAAAGTGCGATCAGCAACAGCTTGACGATGGTGATCCAGTTGTCGGACTGGAAGATCATGGCGAGCAGCATCAGCTCGACACCCAGCGTGTCGGTCACGCCGGCCGCATGCAGGCGTGTGTAGAAATCCGGAAAACGCAACATGCCGAGCGAGCCCGCGATGATGAACAGCGCGCCAAGCAGGAAAAGACACCAGCTGAGAATATCGAAGATCATTCCGCCTTCTCCTTCTCGATCTGGCGCAAATCGTCCATTGTCGGTGACATGGTCCGATAGCGGAAGAATTTCAGGATCGCGATGGTGGCAACGAAGTTGATGAGCGCGTAAAGCAGCGCGATATCGAGGAAATCCGGACGCCCGGTCAGATAGCCCATGATGCCGAGCAACAGCACCGTCTTGGTGCCGAAGGAGTTGCCCGCAAGGATGCGGTCATAGAGTGACGGACCGAGCACGGCGCGGGCGAAGGTGATCACCATCGCGACGATGATGGCAGCAGCGGCAGCAGCGAACATCATTGGCCAACCTGCCTTCCGCCAGCCTGCCTTTCAGCGGCGGCCTTGTCGGCTGCCGCATGACGTTCTGCCTTGCGCTGGCGGGCCCATTCGCGCCCTTCGAGGCCATCGAAGCCGCAAACCTTTTCGCCCATCGCCGTCATCCCGCCGACATCGGCCAGGTCCTCGGTCAGCGCGTGGACCAGAATGTCGTTTTCATGCAGGTCGACGGTAACGGTACCGGGCGTCAGCGTGATGGAGTTGGCGAAGATCACCTTGCCGAGATCGCTTGTCTGATAGGCAGGCACGGTCACCATTTTCGGGCTGAGCTTCAGCCTCGGCGACAGCGCATGCATGGTCACGGCGATGTTAGACTTGCCGATCTCGACCGTCAGCCACAGCATGTAGGTGAGAATGCCCGGGAATACGCGGGTCGGCACGCCTTCGCGGTCCAGCATGCCGGCGCGCTGGGCCAGCCATGTCGTCAGCAGGACGGAAATGATGCCGAAAGCGAGCAGTGTGGGATAGGTGAAATAGCCCGATAACAGAAGCCACAAGCCGAACATCGACAAGGCAAGCGCCAGGTGACGACCGGCAATTTTTGTCAGGAAACGCAGCATGGCTGTGATTGTCTGCCCGTTCTGTTATCTGTGGCGCCGTCCCGCAACGGCTGTTGAAGGTACCGGCAGGCATAGCCTTAACCGCACCGGAAGTCTTGGGGGAAATTGGCAAATTTCGCGACGAAATCAATCCCTTCTTGCAAGAAAACGCACAAAAGCCGCAGGGCTTGGCGTTTCCGGCCATGACAGGGAGATTTTCAACAGGAGGGATTTTGAAGGAAGGTCGGCCACCACCAAAATACGCAAGGCAGCGGCCGACGAGAAACACCATGCCACAACAGGCTTAAAACGGGTTTAAGCCGATAGGCACAATTTTCAGTAACTCGATTAAAGTTCGCCGAAATAGGTCTTGTGGACGTCGCTCTGGCCGTTCTGGGCCAGCTGCTCCTCGCCGATCACGAACATGTCGGTCTTCCAGTCCCAGTAGCGCAGGATGGTGCGCGAGAAGTCGCGGGCGATGGAATCGAAAATGCCGACGAGATCGTCGACCTGATCCTCGTTGAGGATGGCGCTGGAGCCTTCATCGGCGAAACGGCTGTCGGAGATCACCTCCCGGAAGGCGCTGCGCGACAGCCCGATGGACTTGCAGATGATCGCAAAGGATACGCCGGTCACATCGAACAGCACCATTTCAGCGGTGTCGGTGGAAACACCGGCCAGCAGGCCGACGGCGTGGGCAAATTCATGGGTCGGCTGGCAGCGGGCCGCGGTCAGTGTCTTCTGGACGATATCCATCGTCACCATCTCGCCATTGCGGCCGCGCGGGCGGTGGCGGCGGTCGATCAGCTTGAGGCTGGATTTGACCACGGTATCCGGATTGTCGCTGGTGAAGGTGACGACGAACAGTTCGTGCATCGCCTCCTGGATGACGGAGCGATCGGTCATGAAGCGCTTGAGCAGGTGCTTGCGCTGGCTGGTGTTCATCCACCAGTACATGACGAACGCCTGGTCTGGGCGCAGCTCCAGCCGCTTGAGCAGGGGCTCGCGCAAATGCTCGTCCGTGCGCGACTTGTGGATGATCGTCGTCATCGCCTGGTCGGATAACAGGACCTCGTCCTTGTCCAGCAGGCGGCGCATGATGTCGCCTTCGCCATGGCGGATCAGGGCATCGGCCACGGCCGGCGTCAGGTCGTCGCGACGCATGATGATCTGGCGGTGCTCGCGGCTGCAGGCGGCCGCCTCCATCAGCATCGTTTCCGGCACATGGGTGCGCGTCTCCAGCATCGGGCGGGCGATCTCGATATCGCTGGTCATGAGATAGCGCTGCAGGTGGCGCGGGATATCGGTGATGCCGGCGAGACGATGGGCAACTTCTACCCGGGCCGGGGTGTCGACATTGAGTAAGGTACGGATCAGGATATCGGCAGCGAAGGAGCGCTCATTGCCGCTGATCTTGCCGAGCGGCAGGACAACGATGTCGGTCAGCTTGCGCACGAGTGCCATGCGGGTCGTCATCTGGCCACTCAGGGTCAGCTGCTCGCCCGGCCCTGCAACCGGCCCGGAAGCGGCATGGTGCTGCTCCATCACTCTTGCTTGTTCAGCCATTCATCGTCCTCTGTTGGCCTTTTCGGGGGCAGTCTAGGCGCAATCCCGTTAATTCTTGCTTTCCAATTCCCCTCAGGACATGCGAGTGTCGGCAGGAAATCGTTAATCGCCGGACCGCGTTCCGGCACTATGTGAGTGGGATGAGCATGAAAACCGGAACTTTGGCCCTAGTCGGCCTCCTGACAGGCCTGACCCTTGCGGCAACCGGGTGTACCAGCATGGAAACGACCCAGCAGGCAATCGACGGGCCGATGTACCCGGCAGGCTATGCCGATGGCTGTGCCAGCGCCCGAGAGGCCGACCGTGCCTTCTCCACCAAGGTGATCCAGGACGAGACCCTGTTCAAGAATGACCGCAGCTATCGCACCGGCTGGCGGCAGGGCTTTTCCTCCTGCAAGACAGAGCAGATCGATTCCCCCGACCGGGCCGGCAACGGTTTCGAGCCGTTCTAAGAAGGCCTCTTTTCTGTCGAAAGCGCCGGTGGCCAAGGCCCTGAGCGCTGATTAAAAAGCAAAGACAAAGCGCCTCAAGGTCATTGCACGACGTCGCAACATGACTGTGACGATATGGGAGATGCGTGTCAGTCGTCCTTGCGCTTTTTCATGCCCTTATGGGCGACAATGATCCATTGCAGACACATTTCAGTAGCGCGCAACAAAAAAGCCCGGCGTCCTGCGCCGGGCTTTTTTCATTCAGTCAGATAGTCGTGGACTATTCGATGTCCTCGACGGCAACGACGGTGGTGCCGTCGGCAAGGACGATCTGGCCATTACGCCATTCCGCAGCGAGGATCGTCCGGCAGCGTTCAGCGTCAGATTCGGAGAAGCCGGAGGAATTGCCAAGACGCTCGAAGATCTCGAGGTTGGTCGTGCAGCGACGACGTTCGTTCTTGTATGCCTCTTCGCGTTGCAGGCGCTCGACGCGGTCCTGGTTCTGCTCGACGCGGCGCACTTCACGGACATAGGAAATCCAGCCATTCGCCGCCTGACGGCTGTTGCTGTAATTCTGGGCCCGGTTCCAGGCATCGATGGCGCGGTCGCGTTGTGCTTCCGAGTTGGTATCGATGTTGTAATACGCGTTGCCGATCAGCAGCCATGCATCGCCGATGTCGCGTGCTTCAAGACCGCCGCGATTGATGGCTTCGGTCAGGGCTTCCGCCGATTCCTGCCATTGCTCGTCGGCAAAGAGGATCTGGCCAAGACGGTAATAGAGCTCACCGGTCGGGGCGATCTGGGCTGCTTCACGCAGCGGCACCAGCGCCTTCTTCTGCTCGCGGGCAAGGTTATAGGCCTGGGCGAGGAGCTGAAGATTATCGAGATCACGCTCCAGATTGCCTGCCGCCATTTCCTGTTCCAGCAGCTGGGCACCGCGATACGGGTTGTCCAGGATGGTGAAGTACTGCACGAGGTTCAGGACCTTGGCAGATTCGGTAATGATCCCGGCGCGATAGGCCAGCTCGAGAACAGCGGCAGCATCAGCGTCGCGTTCTGCCTGGGAATAGGCACCGGCAAGCTGTGACCAGTACTGTTCTTCTTCCGGCCAGATGTTGATCATCTCGACCAGCAGGTCGCCCCGCTTGCTTTCCAGTTTCAGCTCCGAATAAACGTAGTTCATCGTCGCATAATAGGATTGCTGCGGATTGTTTTCCTGGCGGTGCAGGCGCAGGGCTGTTTCCATCGGGCCGAGGGCCTGCTGGAAATTATCCTGTGCGATGTAGGCACCGGCGAGAAGGCGATAGGT
This sequence comes from Aquisalinus luteolus, assembly GCF_009712425.2. Classification (GTDB taxonomy): domain Bacteria; phylum Pseudomonadota; class Alphaproteobacteria; order Caulobacterales; family Parvularculaceae; genus Aquisalinus; species Aquisalinus luteolus. The sequence goes on along the minus strand of NZ_VCJR02000006.1, from coordinate 54,154 downwards.
GTTGGCGTTGACGGGCTCGCCGACGCTTTCCTGATACTGGATATATTCGGTCAGCAGGCGGATCGCTTCGGGATAACGCTCTTCCTGGAAGTAGATCTGCGCCATGTTGAACCGGATCTGGCGGACACGGTCGGTCGGCAGGCCACCGGAGGCTGCAGCGCGCTCCAGGTCCTCGAGGATCGATGTGTAGTTCGGGTTCGGCAGGTTGGCCTTGAAGCTGGCGCGCAGCTCATAGGTCGTGCCGAGCTCATAGGGCGTCATGCCGCCGCTGCGGTTGGCCAGAAGCCGGTCCAGAACCGTGATGGCTTCGGCAAATTTCTCTTCTTCAGAGGCGAGTATGTAGGCTTTCTGCACTTCAGTCGCGACGGCTGTCGACAGCGACTGGTTCGTGTTCTCTTCCTCGTCATCCTGCGCCCAGGCAGACGGTACGCTGACCGCCGTCACGACGGTGCCGGCTGCAAGGATAAAAGCGCCTGCAGACAGCGCCATGAAGGACTTGTGGAACAATTTGCTCATTATACTGCTCTTGGGTGCCTGTACTGTTGGGTACGGCCAGCGCCGGTGTGGTGCTGGCCGCGCGATAGCTTATTCCTGGATCTGGAACCTGAAGGTCGTGCGGACGCCAAAGCGGGGCTCTGCCTGACCGTTGACGATCTTCGGCTGGTATTTCCAGCGCTCGACGGCGCGCAGGACGTTGCGGTCGAAACAGCTGTTCGTACTGCGCAGGACCCGGGCGTTCACCGTCTGGCCTGCCGGATCGACATCGAATTCGACAACGACGGTCTCGATATCACCCGAACGGCCCTGGCAGCGATCCGGATATTGCGGCTCGATACGCACCAGCGGCTGGGCGTCGCGGTCGGGGTTGAAGCCTGTGCCGATATCGACATTGGCGTCGAAGGAAGGCGCGCTGGCGGCAACACCGGCCACTTCAGGACGGAAGTTGGCGTCGTTGATCGCCGGCGGCGGGGGCGGCGGCTGGTCGAGCTGCGGACGCTCGAACTGCTTTTGGGTCGCCTGGTCAGGCGTGTCCTCGATCTGGCGGCCGATTTCGATACGAACCGTTTCGGCATCCTCATCGAGAGCGAGATCGCCACTGCTGATCAGGAAATACATGATCAGGAACAATGCTGCGGTAACGATTACCGCCAGCGGTGTGCCGACGAAAAATCTGACGATTGATCCCATCTTATTCCTCCGTAGCGATCTGAATCTGCTCTTCACCCGCCTGCTTCATCTGCTCGATGACATCGAGCATGGTCTCGGAGCTGGCATCGGCATCGACCCGCAGAACGGCACGACCCTTTGGTGTTTCACGACGCAACTCCTGAACCTTCGCCTTGACCTCATCGATGGAGTAGACCTCGTTGTCGATCCAGACCTCGTCATCGGCACTGATGCCGACGAGAAGAGCGATCAGGCGAACCTTTTCGGAAATCTGGGCTTCCGGACGATCGGTCTCGACCCCCGGCTCCTTGATGAAGGTCGACGTCACGATGAAGAAGATCAGCATGATAAAGACGATGTCGAGCAAAGGCGTGACGTTTACGTCTTCGTCGTCGCCACCCCCTGCAGATCTGATTGGCCGTCTTGCCATAATATTAGTTCCGTATCGCTGTTAACTGAACTGGCAGGAACGGGGCGCGAGCGCCCTATTCGCTGGATTTCGTAATCGTGACGCTGGTCGTACCGACGGAACGGCCGGCCTGCATCGCTTCGTCATAGACCGTCACGGCAACCCCGACCTTGGACTGGGGAGCGGCACTGACGATGACGACGCCATTCGGGTTGGACGCGAAGAATTCCGAGACCACCGGCTGGGTCGAACCCGGATCGATGATGCGGGCATCATCGACCGCGACAAACCCGTCAGCCTGCACGTAAAGAAGAAGGCTGGGCGGCGGTACCGTGTTCTCATCCGGCGGTGTGTCTTCCGGCGTCTGAGGGTTGAAGCCATCTTCATACACGAACGTTGCCGTCACAATGAAGAAGATCAGCATGATGAAGACGATATCGAGCAACGGTGTGACGTTGACTTCGGTCTCGTCGTTCTGGGATCCAAATCGTCTACGCATGGTTTGGTCCTATCAGTCTCTGACCTTGTCGAACGCATCTGCCGTATCGGAAACGGACTTGGCAGCGGCGCGCTCAAGGATGTTTGTCATCAGGATGCCTGACAGGGAAGCAACGAGACCAGCCATCGTCGGGATGGTTGCCTTGGAGATACCCCCGGCCATCAGGCGGGCGTTGGACGATCCGGTCACGGCCATGACTTCGAACACTTCGACCATGCCGGTGACGGTGCCAAGCAGACCTAGCAGCGGTGCGATCGCAACCAGGCCCTTGATAACCGTCAGGTTCGAATTCGCGGCCAGCTTGACTTCGGAAAGCAGCTTTTCGCGGACGGCCAGAGCATACCAGGAGGTATGCTCGGACCGGGCTTGCCAGGCGCGGACCGCCCGGGACTTAACGCCGCCCTGGGCCGTGGTGAAATAGATCACCCGTTCCAGGATCAGAGCCCACATGATGAACGTCGCGACCATGATGACAACAAGGACGTTGCCGCCGGCGATCAGGAAGTTATTCAGGGACTCAATCGCGTTGAGTGGATTCAAGGCTTCGGGCATTTAACGAACTCCTATGTTACAGGCGTTGCCCTTAAGACCGAGACTCCGCGTGCTCGGCGATCATCCCGGCAGACTGCTCTTCCAGAACCTGCGAGACGCTGCGTGCAGCACCACTGGCAAAGGCGTGGATGAGAAGCAGCGGGATAGCCGCGACCAGGCCGAGAACGGTGGTGACGAGTGCTTCGGAGATACCGGATGCCATCAGCTGCGGGTCACCCGTACCGTACAGGGTGATCGCCTGGAAGGTCCGGATCATACCGATAACCGTACCGAGCAGGCCGAGCAGCGGTGCTACAGCGGCAAGAACCTTGATCAGGTTGAGGCCACCTTCGAGCTTCGGCACTTCTTTCAGGACCGCGTCGTCCAGTTTCAGCGCAACCGTTTCAACATCGGCATTACGGTTGGAGTCGTAAGCCATCATGATACGGCCAAGCGGGTTGGACTTGGACGGTGTTTTCTTGCGCATCTGGCTGCGAACGGCGCCATTGACGGCCCAGAGCGTTGCCAGCTTGTACAGGCCAAGCAGCAGGCCAATGGCCAGGATGGCGAGGATCACGTAACCGACGGTCCGGCCCTGCTGAATCGTTTCCATGATGGACGGCTGGGTAACGACCAACTCGAGCAGCGTGCCGAGCGACGGGTCGATGACACCGCGAACGAAGCCTTCGCCGCTATAGCCTTCTACCGTACGGGCAGCGGACTGGGCATCGGCAACGGCCGGCTGGCGGGCCAGCAGCTCAAGCTCACCGTTTTCATAGGTCATGTAGTTACCGTTGTTGAAGACCGAGAACGGTCCGATGCGGGTAACTTCACGCTCTTCTGCTGTACCATCGGCACGGACGACTTCAGCGCCGTAGGTGGCGACTTCGGACTGGGCAACCATTTCCTGCAGGAGCGTGAAATAGAGGTTTTCCAGCTCGGTCACGGTCGGCAGCGTTTCGCTTTCGGCCGTTTCGCGCAGGGATTCGGAACGACCCGGATATTGCGAGGAGATGATCGAGTCATCCAGACGCGACGCAAGGTCGGAAGCAGCCGAACGGGCGGCACCGAACAGTTCGGCGAATTCGCCCTGACGGCTGTCGAGTTCTGCCTGCAGCTCCTCGATGCGGGTACGGTTTGCCGCGAAGGCAGCGTCCAGCTGGTTCGAGCGAGCCGTTTCAGCGTTCACCTGGCTGCGGATTTCAGACAGTTTCTGCTGTTGCGTGTTGCGCTCTGCGAGGAAGCGTTGCTCACGCTCCTGGTTGGTCTGCTGCACAGCCTGACGCTCGGCGCGGGCTGCGTTGAGGACATCCTGAAGCGAGGTCTGAGCCATTGCGCCCGTCCCGAAAGCGGACAGCGCGGCGGCACCGGCGACTAGAGAAATGCCAAGATTACGAATGAGTTTCATGTCGAGAATTCCTTCCAATTCGCCTTACTTACTGAGCCTGGACCGGGGCCGGAACCGGCACACCGAGCAGGGCTGGCGCTGTTTGTTCCTTGGCCATGCGAATGCCAAGCTTAACGTCGGACATATATTTGTTGTCGAGATCGACGTAGGCGTTCGCGTCGCGATCATAGATCCGCAGAACCGAATCATCGGCCGTCTTGTAGATCAGCGCGATACGGCCAATCCGCAGGAACTCGACAGACAGTTCGCCGCCTTCGGCTGCGACCGTACCGTCATAGGCCTCGATCGTGCGGCCATATTCGTTCTCGATCTGGAAAGCCTCGACGATGAGACGGTAGCGCTGGGCTTCCGAAACATTCGAGTCGGTCATGACATTGCGCAGACGCGCGATCCGGTCGGCGCGCTCGCGCTCGAGGAACGGCATGTCGGCTGCGATGAACTCTTCCAGCGTGGCGAGCATCTCTTCCATCAGCGGCAGCATGGCGCGCTGGATGTTCTCGATGTTGTCGACGTCGAGCTGAAGGTTCTCGATCTGGGTGGACTGCCGCTCCACCTCGACAGCACGGGACTGGTTGAAGCGCGACAGAAGCTCATACTGCTTCAGGTTCGCGCGATAATCGACGAGGAGACGGCTGGTCTCTTCATCAAGGCTGTCGATCCGCTGCTGGGAGGCCTTTGCCTCGGCGACGGTCTGCTTGCTGACGTCAATGGCAGCACTGAACTGGGCCGCAGCCGGCGCAGTTGCTGACGCCACCATAGCGATGGCCGTTCCCAAAAAAGCGACTTGTTTAATCATCCTGTTCACCTACCGCATTGCTTCGGTCAAAGGCGACCGGGATGGCCGCCAGAATTGTTAACACATGAACACCCCGTAAGGTGCCATAGAAAGACGCCCGCGGCGCCCATAAAAAAGGGTGGAAAAGTTTGTCCCCAATCACACCCCGTACCAAGATTGGGAAAAAACGCTGCAAAAGGCAACGCCTTTATTTCTCAATCCCTGAAAACGGGTGTGCGGGTCGTTTCCCACGCCTCTTGGCCAGTGTCTGGCTCTGTTATTTTGTTACACTTTAGCGGTACCAGACAGCCCTTGTAAACTATTTATTTACAGGACGGCATCGCCAGAGTGTGAGCGATTTAGCATTTACCGGATAACAAATCCAGCGGTCGCGCAGGAAATTCCCGCCGCACCCCCGCCCTTTGGCAGAGAACTGCGCACCGATGGAATGTTAAATTTATCGTCCGCACACAGCATATCGTCATCACGGCCTGTATACTGTGATGCAGCTTGTTCCGGCATGGGTTCAAGGCAGACAGCCAGTCTCCCCTAGCGCCGTATCGAGCGAAGCATCCGGAGCAGCGAGAGGAACATCCACACGAAGGTGGTCAGCACGGCAAGGACCGCATGCCACTCGGCGATCGTCCCCTTGCCGCTTCCGTCGAGCGCCTCGATTCGCTGGAAATCGACCAGCAGGTTGAGCGCCGCCAGCCCGGCGGTCAGCCCGAACCAGAGCGCGGCCCCCGCCCCTGACCCGTGGATAAACTCTATCCTGTATCCGAAGATCAGGCTGGCGAACGAGACGAGATAGATCAGGGCGACAGCAGATATTGCCGTAGCCAGCACCATCTTGAACCGCTCGCTGAGCCGGATCAGGCGGGTCAGGTAGAGAATCAGCATCGTGGTGAAGACGAGCCCGGCGACACAGACGGTCTGAAAGGCGATACCCGGATAGCGCGCCTCCGCGGCGAGCGCGAGACCACCCATGAACAGCCCTCCCGTCACCGCGAAAACGGGCGCCATTACCATGCATAATGTTGGCCTGAAGCGGCCGACCAGCGCGCTGATCAGGGCGATTACCCCTGCGCCGAAGCCGAAATCGCGGGCCATCTGCCCTTCCTCGACGCTGATTGCACCGGCAGGATCGACGATGAAGTACATCGCGGTCACAGCACCGGCCATGACGATGAAATGGAGGATGAGAAGGCGAATCGCCGACGTGGTTCCGGCTGTGCGCTGTCCGGGCTCGGCACGAGGCAGGCGCGCTATCGCGCCGCGGCTGTTCAGCGGGCTGCCAAAAGGAATAGCGATCATCGTGTCACATGCTCCTCGCTTCGGTCCAATTGGCAGGATGGAGAGCGGCGGCCCGGCCTTAACGATCGGGCCGCCATCGTTCTATTTTACCATTTGGAGATACAGGGGATCTTGTTCAGGTCGCACCGCTGGGCATAGTTGCGGGCGATCTCCGTGACTTCCTGCATCAGCCCTTCATCCAGGGTGATCGGCTCCAGCCCCATGCCGATGAACCGGTCATTGGCGACATGCAGGTCGTTTTCGTCTGCTTCCTTGCGCGGGTTCTGGACGAAGGCAACTTCGGCCCCGGTCTTGTCGGCGATCATCTGGGCGAGATCGCGGACGCGGTGGGTTTCCGTCATCTGGTTGAGGATGTTGACGCGCTCGCCTTTCTGCGGCGGGTTCGTCAAGGCCAGCTCGATACAGCGGCAGGTATCCTGGATATGGATGAAGGCGCGGGTCTGGCCGCCCGTGCCATGCACGGTCAGCGGATAATCGACGGCCGCCTGCATTAGGAAGCGGTTCAGCACCGTGCCATAGTCGCCATCATAGTCGAAGCGGTTGATCAGGCGCTCGTCCAGACGGGTCTCTTCGGTCTGGGTGCCCCAGACGATGCCCTGATGCAGGTCGGTGATCTTGACCTTGTCGTTCTTGTTATAGAAGTGGAAGAACAGCTGATCCTGGGTCTTCGTCATGTGATAGATCGAACCCGGATTGGCCGGATAGAGGATTTCCTGGTCCGTCAGGCCTTCCTCGGTTTCAACTTTGACTGTCAGATACCCTTCAGGGATCTTCATGCCGGCCGTGCCATAGCCATAGACGCCCATGGTGCCGAGGTGGATCAGGTGGATGTCCTGCTTAGACTCCACGATCGCGGCGAGCACGTCATTGGTGGCGTTAAGGTTATTGGAAACCGTGTAGCGCTTGTGCCAGGACGATTTCATCGAATAAGGCGCGGCGCGCTGTTCGGCAAAGTGGATGATCGCGTCCGGCTTTTCCTCTTTGATGAGGGTCAGCAGGCGATGATAGTTCTCGCCGATGGTGAAGTTCTCGAACCGGATCTTGTTGCCGGTCAGCTCTTCCCATGTGTCGAGACGTTCGCCCAGCGGACGGATCGGGGTGAGCGAATCGACTTCCAGTTCTACGTCGATCTTACGGCGGGAGAGGTTGTCGACGATGATTACATCATGACCCCGCTTGGACAAATGCAAGCTGGTCGGCCAACCGCAGAAGCCGTCTCCCCCAAGAACAATGACTTTAGCCATCAGGATTTCCTTACCTATACAGTGAACGCCCCGGATCGGGGCGCTAACGCGTCTGTGAACTTAGTGTGATGGTTGTTTAGGAGATTTGCGACCGAAAAAACAAGCGTGCTGTTTATTTCATCTCACATCGCCATAAAAGCGGCGCAATTACCCCACCCCCAGCCTTTAACGATGATCCAGCCTCCCCGGATTTTCAGCCGCTGGCAATCGCCTTGTGACGCCGGTCAAAACTGTTGTCACGCGCGCCATCTTCTGCCAAAGGAAAAACTCTTTGTCGCAGAAAATGTTACCCCCAGTGTCACAGCTCCATTATATCCTCAATGTATCCTGCCCGGACCAGATTGGCGTCGTTTCTGCCGTAACGGGCCACCTGACCGAAAACGCCTGTTTCGTAGAGGAGTCCTCCGATTACGGCGATCCCCAGACCCGGCAGTTTTTCATGCGCATCAGGTTCCGTCCGACAAGGCCAGGTTTCGATCCCAAAGCGTTCATGGATGGCTTTGCTGCGATTAAAGATCGACTGGATCTGAAGCTCGATCTTTACGAGCGCGCTACGCGCCGAAAGGTCGTGCTCATGGTGTCCAAACTCGATCACTGCCTCAACGATCTCCTGTTTCGCTATCGCACCGGCGACATCCGCATGGATATCCCCGCGATCATCTCCAACCATCCGGATCTGCAGCAACTCGCTGACTGGCACGATATTCCGTACCACTACATACCGGTGACGGCAGATACGAAAGCCGAGGCGGAAAAACGGATCGAAGAAGTGCTGGAGGAAACGCAGGCAGATACGATCGTTCTTGCCCGATACATGCAGATACTGTCAGCCAGCATGGCGGAAAAATATCACGGACGGATCATCAATATCCATCACTCGTTCCTGCCCGGCTTCAAGGGGGCCCGCCCCTATCACCGCGCCCATGAACGGGGCGTGAAGCTGATCGGCGCCACTGCACACTATGTCACGGCGGATCTCGACGAAGGCCCGATCATCGAGCAACAGGTCGAGCGGGTGGAGCATTTCAATTCCGTATCCGACATGATTGCCGCGGGGCGCGACGTCGAATGCCTCACCCTCGCCCGCGCCCTGCGCTATCATCTGGAGCACAGGGTTTTCCTGAATGGCAACAAGACCGTCGTGTTCCGCCGCTAGAACAGTTCTTTTGCGTAATCGGCCAGACCGGCAGCAAACTCTTCGCGGTCTTTTGCAAAGGCCATGTTTGCTTTCAGCCAGCCCAGCTTGTCGCCGCAATCATGGCTCTCGCCCTTGAAGCGATAGGCAAAGAATTGCTGCTGCTTCATCAACTCGGCCATGGCGTCCGTCAGCTGGATTTCATTCCCGGCACCGCGTTCGGTCTTGGCCAGCAGGCCGAAGATTTCAGGCTGCAGGATATAGCGGCCTGTGATCGACAGGTTTGAAGGCGCAGTTTCAACCGGCGGCTTTTCGACCATGCCGGTCATCTCCATCAGGTCGCCTGAGGCACCTTCCTTCGGTGCGATGATTCCGTATTTGTTGACCTGGTCTTCGGGCACTTCCTCCACGGCGATCATGTTGCCGCCAACCTTGGCGTACTCGTCGACCATCTGTTTGAGCGCGCCCGGCTTGCCGCGGATGATCACATCCGGCAGGGAAATGGCGAAAGGCTCGTTTCCGACGATATCGCGCGCGCACCAGATGGCGTGCCCGAGACCGGCCGGAACCTGCTGGCGGGTGAAGGAGACCGCCCCCGGCGCCAGGATCGGCTTGACCACAGTCTCGAGGATTGCGTCTTTCTTTTTCGCCTTCAGCGCGTCTTCCAGCTCGTAGGCGTGGTCGAAATAATCCTCGATCGCGCCCTTGCCACGCCCGGTGATCATGACGATGTGCTCGATCCCCGCCTCCAGTGCTTCGTCCACGACATATTCCAGCAATGGCTTGTCGACGACCGGCAACAGCTCCTTTGGCGTGGCCTTGGTGGCCGGCAGGACGCGCGACCCGAAACCGGCTACTGGAATGACGACTTTCTTGACTGTTGCTGACATTTATTTTCCCCGGAAAGCTTGAGGTTCAGAATTAAAGGCTTTGACTTGCCCCGGCAAGGCTGAATGCCTGACGCGACAGGTCACCTGATTGCAGACACCCATTCGACCTAGGCCGTTTCATTGCCATATCCATGCGGATTGGCCGATTGCCAGCGCCAGTGATCAGCGCACATGTCTTTCAGGCTGCGCTGTGTCTGCCAGCCCAGCAGGTCCCGTGCGAGGCTCGCATCGGCGAAAATCTCGGCAATATCGCCGCTGCGCCGGGGCACGATTTCATAGGGCAGGTCCCTGCCGACGGCGTGCGACCACGCCTTGAGCACCTCAAGCACTGAATGCCCCTGCCCCGAGCCCAGATTAATGTTGCGCACGAAGCCCGCATCGCTTTTCAGCGCGTGGGAAAGTGCCGCCTCATGGCCCTCGGCAAGATCCATGACGTGGATATAGTCGCGGATGCCGGTGCCATCGCGCGTGTCGTAGTCATCGCCGAAGACATTCAGCTTGTCGCGGCGCCCCACTGCGACCTGTGCAATGAAGGGAAAGAGATTGTTCGGTATGCCCAGCGGGTCCTCGCCGATCAGGCCAGACGGGTGGGCGCCGACCGGATTGAAGTAACGAAGGTTGATCACCTTCCACCTGTTGTCAGCATGATGCTGGTCGGCAAGGATCTGCTCATTGAACAGCTTGGTCATGCCATAGGGGTTGGTCGGCCCGGTCAGGCCGCTCTCGTCGACCGGGCTCTTGTTGCGGTCGCCATAGACCGTGGCAGAGGAAGAGAAAACGACCGTCCGCGCATCGCAGGCATTCAGGATCTCGACAAGATTGAGCGTCGAATTGAGATTTTTCTCGTAGTAGAAGCCTGGCTTCTCGACCGACTCGCCCACGGCCTTCAGGCCGGCGAGGTGAACGGTACCGGCAAGGGATTTGCCCTTCAGCTCATCGATGATCCTGTCAATGTTCGCCTTGTCTGCAAGGTCAGCCTCGATCAGCGACACCTCCCTATTCGTCAGCTTACGGACTCTCGACACGGCCTCTGGCGAGGAATTATAGAAATTGTCGATGATGGTGATGTCATATCCGGCCTGCAGCAGGATCAGCGCGACATGGCTGCCGATATAGCCGGCCCCGCCGGTCAGAAGGATGTGGTTGCTCATCAATGTGTCTCCTGCTTGTCGGCAGTTGTGAAAAGATTGCGCGTCGACTGTGGCAGGCGCGACAGAAAGGCCGACGGGGAATGGTTTTCCCTCCACCACGCGGACGCTGACTTGCCGAGGCTTTCCAGTTCCTGCCTGTCCATCTGCCTGACCTGGCGCAGGAAGGCCGCCGCCTCATCGATCGATGGCTCCGCCCATGCCCCGTAACGGCTGTCGTAGTGCCCCTCGCTGAAGGGCTGTTTCGTGGACGTATGGGCTATGAGAAACGCGCCCGGGCAATCGGCAAAATCCGTTACCGACGACCACCCGGTCATGATTGCCGGAACACCAAGGCACAACGCCTGGACCGGCAAGAGACCATACCCCTCCGCCCGATGAAGATTGATGATACAGTCTGCCGATCCGATCAGCGCAAGCATCTCATCGGTCGAGAGATATCCTTCCTGTACAATGATGCGCGGGTCGCCACCGGTCAGTTCCGCTTTTAGCGACGGCTCGATATGGCCGGTGGCTTTCAGCACCAGCCGTGCGTCATCGTCATCGAGAAAGGCCTGTTTGAAGGCCTCCACCGCTCCTTGCGGGTTCTTGCGGAAAATGTTCGACCGCGGATCAAATGCGCTGAGTGCCAGAAAACTATCGGCGGCAAGACCCAGGCGGCCACGCCAGTCCACCTCTTCGATATCCTTTTCCGTGTAAAGACCGGCAGGGTAACCGACGCTGTAGACCGGTATACTCACCTGTCCCTGCACCGCCTGACGCACAAACTCGCTGGGCACCCAGATCTCGTCCAGCCAGCGCGTAGCGGCGACCCAGCTTTCAGGCATCCGGGACTGCTCCCATGCCCAATAACCGATCAGGCGTCGCCCGCGCAGCCTGTCGGGTCCGATCGCCGCAAGACAGGCAACCAGTTCCGGCGGATTGACGTGGATGATGACCGGTCCCTTGCCGTCATCGTCATGGGGCATCGAAAAATCCAGCAGGGAGCGATCAGGTTGCAGCTGGGGGGCAATATCGATCAGCGACGGTGCCATGCCGGCCTGTGCCAGCCCCCGCGCGACCAGCCTGGCACCGACGCCCAGTCCGAATGGCGAGGACAGAAACCCGGCAACGGCCGTCCGTCCGCTTGCAAAACTTTCAGGTCGTGCCGCCAGCGCCCGCAGGCGCCAGGAAAAATACTGACCTTTGAGAAACCGGGCGAGAGGCCTCGGAAAGCCGGATGACATGATGCCTCTTCTCGTGTTTGCGATGCCTCGTTGGTAACGCATATATGGCTATTGCCATTTCAGCACAACGGCCCGGCACTGGTGCCGGTGGCCGGTCAGCCCCACTATAGGGCCAACCGCCCTAACGAGAGTTTGCGGGACGGAACAATTCTTCCTACACTTCAAAAAAATATTTGAGGCACCATGCTTACCCGTTCTGCAGTCGTATCCCCCATTACAACACCGCGCGACGATCAACCGAAAAATGTCGAGATCGCCGTCCTGGTTCCCTGCTTCAACGAAGCAGCCACCATCGCAAACGTGGTCCGCGATTTTCGTGCTGCACTGCCCGAGGCAACGATCTATGTCTTCGACAATAATTCAACGGATGACACGGTAGAGGAAGCGCGTCGCGCCGGGGCTGTCGTGCGCACCGAAAACCGTCAGGGCAAGGGCCATGTGGTGCGCCGGATGTTCACGAATATCGAGGCGGACATTTATATCCTAGTCGATGGCGATGACACATATGAGGCCGATGCCGCGCCTCGGATGGTCAATGCGATGATAGATGAGGGCCTCGACATGGTAACCGGCGTTCGTCGCCACAAAAACAGCGCCGCCTATCGCGCCGGCCATCAGTTCGGCAACAAGCTTCTAACGGGCCTTGTCGAATATACCTTCAATGCCCGCTTTCAGGACATGCTTTCCGGCTACCGCGCTTTCTCGCGTCGCTTCGTGAAAAGCTTCCCGATGATGGCCCGCGGCTTCGAGGTCGAGACCGAATTCACCATTCATGCATTGGAGCTCAACATGCCGATCGGGGAGATCGACACCCATTATGGCGAGCGCCCGCCGGGGTCGGTTTCGAAGCTGAACACCATCGGTGACGGCATCCGCATTCTCAGCACCATCGCCCTGATCATGAAGCAGGAACGGCCAATGATGGTCTTCGGCCTGGTCGCCCTCGCCCTGTTCCTCCTGTGCGTCGTCTTGCTGGCACCAGTCGCGACCACCTATTTCATGACCGGGTTGGTACCGCGTATGCCGACGGTGGTTATTGCCTCGGCCCTGTTGATTATCGCGATGCTCAGCACCGCATGCGGCCTGATCCTGGATACCGTCACCCGTGGCAGGCAGGAAGCCAAGCGCATCGCCTATCTGGCCATTCCCGGCGTTCTGCATATCAACCCTCCAGCACACCGCACACCGGCGGCTGACGAAACCCATGTCAGGACTACAGGGAAATGACGCACCGGTTCATCCGCTTTGCCCTTGTCGGCACGGCGGGCTTCCTCGTCGATGCGAGCGTCCTGTCTGCGGTAACATGGCTCGGCGCCGGGCCGTACGTTGGCAGGCTGATCTCCTTTGCCGTCGCAGTAACCGTGACCTGGTATCTCAACCGCGTTTTTACTTTCGGCGATCATGACCCGCTCTGGCTGCGCCAGTGGGCGCGGTTCGTGTCGGTCAATGCTGTTGGCGGGCTGATCAATTACGGCGTCTATGCCCTGCTGGTGGCGTTCATACCCTTCTTCGCCACGCATCTTGTCGCCGCCGTCGCCATGGGCTCTATAGCCGGACTTGCGTGGAACTTCATCGGGTCGAGCAAGGTGGTTTTTCGGGGGCAGCCGCGATAATCCGCAAGCGCTATGACGTCAGGGCAAAAGACCTGATCTCCAGCCGCTGATCACTTGCCTTGTCGAGAGTGATTTGCGTGATACCGGCACGCGGATCAACGCAGTCATTCCCGGATATCTCTACGATGATATGCTTGCGCGTTTGGTCAAATCTGGCAGGCAGAACGCCATCGCCACAGCTTGCGGTGACTGCAATTTCCTCTGCAGCAGGAGCATTCAGTGTTAGCTGCAGCGTTTCAGTGGATGCCGGATCGGCGAGCGCCCCTGTCGGGGCGCTGACAACCAGCACACGCCGGTTCCACCGCGGGGACAATAACCCGCCCTCACGCCCGTCCGGCCTGTCCGTTTCCGCCAGGAATGTAAGCATGTTTTCACCGGAGATACTGACGGATGACCCGCCATTGCCGCCGGCAATGCCAAGCCCATAGAGAAGCGCATTATCGCGTATAAAGGCAGCCGGATCAGCCACGACCAGCCAGAACTGCCGGCGCCGGTCAAATATCGTCGGCACAGCCATGTAAATGTCCTCGCCCAATTCCGTGATCGGGGAGACGATCCCCGCGGCGAGGTCGCCCGACGCCACACGGGAAGCAATCTGGCTGCCGTCTGCCGGTACGATATCGACACCCTTCAGGTCACGGAGGAAGTAATATTGATAGGTATGTTTCCGCGTCCAGATGCCGACTTTCTGGCCGGAAAAATTATCGGCAAAGAGATCGATATTTTCGACCTGCTTGCCGCCATAGAGGTAGTAGAGCGCGCCCTTGAATGGCTTGGCGTATTTGGCATCGCCGTGCATACGCGCAGCCTCGCCACCACTCCATGTCGTATAGACTAGTGGCGCCAGGGAAAGGATACAGAGCGCAAGCAAGAGCCGGCGGGAGACCAGCATTGCAAGGCCGAGCAAGGCACCCGCCGCAATCAACGGGAAGCCGGCCTGGAAATACCGGATCTCGCCGGTCACGTTCCACGGCACGATCCCTGAGACGACAAGCAGATAGGCCCAACCCGCCCCGATCGCCAGGACAGCAGGAAGTGCTCTCCTGCGATACTTCTTGAGGACCAGAAGGATGATGGCAAGTACGGGACTGACAAGCATCAACAGGAAACCGATGATGCCATAGCCACTGCCATTCCAGTCTGCATTGCGCGTCGCCCGGTCGAAATAGCCCAGCACGCCGCGCTTCATCGTGTCGTCGGCACCGACCGCATCCAGGCCCTTTTCGATCAGTACCCGCTCGCCATCTCGCAAGGGTTTCAGCGGACCAACCGCAAAGCCATGCAGGTCGGGCGATTGCAACATGGTCACGGCAATATTCTGTAGCGGGTCACGACGGTCATTGCGGAATATCTCGCCATGCTCTGCCTGGGCAGTCGGCGAATATACCGGATGGCCGAATTCGATGATGTTGCGCACATAGCCATAGGTACCAAGAGACACTGCCCCGACCGCCGCCAGTGCAGCAAACATGGCGACACGCTTGATGGCCATACGCCGTACGATAATGAAAGCCAGCAGCGCACAGGCGACGCCAAAGATCAACGGAATTGCCGTCACCTTGCCCCCCACCGCCAGGCCCGCCGCAATGCTGGCCATCAGCGCCTCATTGCGCCATCCGCCACGGGATCTCGCAATGGCCCGCAAGCCAAAGACAAGGCTGGAAAATCCAAGTCCGCCCGTCAGCAGGTCGTTGGAGCCGTTGGTCGCAGCCAGTACAAGCTGCGGGGCGCAGATGACCGTACCTGCTGCCAGCAACCCGCCCAGCACCGGCATCCGGCACTGTCGCCCCAGCTCAAGCGTGCACAGGACGATCATTGCCAGCCCCGCTGCCTGATGCAGATGGGTAAGCGCGTGATTGTCGCCAAAGGCAATAACCCAGTATTGCAGCAAATTGCCGTTCAGTGGCGATTCCACCTGGCGGGCATCGGCTGTGGGGAAGTGATCGAGAGAGCCAAGCCGGTCCCAGAAATAGGCCCGCGCGAGATGATAGGCCTCGGCATCGCCGAACAGTGGCCCGACGAACACCGCCCAGACAATGTTCACCACACTGATCAGGATGACTGCTGCGATAACGCTTGTGCTGACAGGACGTTGCACAAACCACTGGCGCATCAGGGTCGGAAGCTCGCGGATACCGAAAGCCCGTGACGGGACTTTGCGTCGATAAACCAGAAACACCAGACCAGCGGCGATGACCATATTGAACAGCAACAAGAGCCAGTCGTGCAGGATATCGAAAGTGCCCAGGACAAGGCTGGTCAGTACGCACTGTGCCATGACCAGCAGCAGGGCCTGTAGCCAGCGCATGCGCCGACCAGCGACAGGAAACAGCCGCACAAGCGCCACTGCGCTGATGGCGACCGGTATCAGGGACAGACAAAGAAAGACCAGACCTGCCAGGCTATCCATCATTTCCCTCCTTCACCATCGGCAGTACCTGACTTGACCGGCCGCGAACCGGCTGGCCAGTGTCAGCGGCCAGTATCAGCGGCCAGTATCAGCGGCAAGTGTGGAATTCGACGGAAACGATCGCAGAGTTCGGCTCGCGTGCCAGCAAAGTGACAACACGTGTCTCGCCTGCCGGTACGACAGGCTCCCCAAAGGAAGACTGCTCGACTTCGCTCGCGTTGACGCGCAAGGCGAACTCGGTCGCTTCCTGATCGCCTTCGGCCATCAAGAAGATTGAATTGGCCGCACCGTCAGGTGAGAAATTTTCGACACTGACACACATGTCCTGCTCACCAGCTTCGACAATGTAGAGAGCGTGGAAATTCTTCCAGCGGCCTTCGGCCTGCTCATGAATTGTGCCAGTGGCAACATTGTCCGTCGTTGGCACGATGATGCGCGGTTGCGTGACGATCGTGCCCTGAACCTGTGTCAGTTCACCATCCGGGCCGGTCAGTCCGGAGACCATGACCCGGTCCCCTTCCTGCACGCTGCTGCAGGCAACCTCAGCCCCTGACAGGCGGTAGTCATTGCGCGCAACCGGATCCGCATATGTACAGATATCCAGCGCCTCGAGATCGATCTCGGCGGTATCATCATTGGCGGAATTGCCGCAAGCAGCAAGCAAGGCGCAGGCACCGGCGGCAAGGAAAAGACGGAACATCATTATACCTCTTGTACTTTTTTCAGCTCAGTATCGCGACGCGCCGCCTTTCTGAAAAGGCTACTCGTCTAGCGACCGATGGAGTGATACTGCCAGCCTTTTTCGGCCATGTCATCCGGACGGTAGATGTTACGCAGGTCGACGATGACCGGCGCGCTGAGCGCTTCCTTGACGCGGGCAAGATCGAGGGCGCGGAACTCGTCCCATTCGGTGACGATGACCAGAACATCGGCGCCTTCCAGCGTCTCATACGGACCATCGCAATAGGTGATGGTATCGCCGAAATGCTTGCGCGCCTCGTTCATGGATTCAGGGTCATGCGCCTGAACGCTCGCCCCTTCGCCGATCAGCGCGGGAATGATGTCGAGCGACGGTGAGTCGCGCATGTCGTCCGTGTTCGGCTTGAAAGCGAGACCAAGAACGGCAACCGTCTTGCCCTCGAGATCGCCACCCACTGCAGCCTTGACCCTGCCGGCCATGGATTTCTTGCGGGTGTCATTTGCCTCGACGACGGATTCGACGATCCTGACCGGCGCGCCGTGCTGTTGTGCCGTGCGCACCAGGGCCAGCGTATCCTTGGGGAAGCAGGAGCCGCCATAACCGGGACCTGCATTGAGGAATTTCGAGCCGATACGCTTGTCGAGCCCGATGCCCCGGGCGACGGCCTGTACGTCGGCACCGACCTTCTCGCACAGATCAGCCATCTCGTTGATGAAGGTGATCTTCGTCGCGAGAAACGCGTTGGCGGCGTATTTGATCAGCTCTGACGTCACGCGCTGGGTGAACAGGATCGGTGTCTCGTTCAGGAACAGCGGACGGTAAAGCTCGGTCAGGACTTCCTTCGCGCGATCATCCTCGACACCGCAGACCACACGGTCAGGACGCTTGAAGTCGTCGATGGCTGCGCCCTCGCGCAGGAATTCCGGGTTCGATGCGACCGAGAAATGCTCGCCCGGCGTGAAGCCATCGCGCACCTTCTGGATGATCGCCTCGACCTCGGCACCGGTACCGACTGGCACAGTGGATTTCGTGACGACGACTGTATACTTGTCGATCAGCGCGGCGATTTCTTCGGTCGCGGCATAGACATAGGAAAGATCGGCATGGCCATCGCCGCGGCGGGACGGGGTGCCGACGGCGATGAAGACCGCATCGGCGTCCTTCATGCCTTCTGCCAGATCGGTGGTGAAGGACAGGCGACCGGCTTTCACATTGTCAGCAACCAGCGCATCGAGACCGGGCTCAAAGATCGGAATCTCGCCATCGAGCAGGCGCGAAATCTTGCTTTCATCCTTGTCGACACAGACTACCCGGTGCCCGAAATCGGCAAAACATGCACCAGAGACCAGGCCGACATATCCGGTACCGATCATTGCGACTTTCATGAGAAATCCCCCGTCATCCTTCAGCTACTCCATACAACAGCAACGAGGAACGGCAAGCTCCGGAAGCATGCTGCATAGCACAAAAAACCAGGGTTATCTCATTGCACACCCTATCGGGGGTGTCATCCGTTTTCTGACCCGGCCAGGGCAAAAATCAGGGGCGACAATCGTGATCGATAGCGAGCTCAGGATGCGACTTCAGGCGTGGTCACCCACATGCTTGCGGGCCTGAAATCGTCTTTTGAAAGAAAGAGATGGCTGGGGCGGCTGGATTCGAACCAACGAATGGCGATACCAAAAACCGCTGCCTTACCACTTGGCGACGCCCCAGCGAGAAGCGTGTTCTTAGACGCATCATTTGCGGATTTCAACGCCTTTCTTCGCAAAAAATCACCGCCCGGAAAAAGGGCAGGTTTTGCCGCCAGCAATTGCCGTGAGCCAGCAAATCCGGGGGCGTCAAAGGCCGATAGCATCTTTGGTCAATTTAAGGCTTGAGACTTTTCGCACTTGCAGCGAAAATGCCCCGGTAACTTGTTCTTGTATCGGGGGATTCATGGCGACCATCTATCCAGTCATTATGGCGGGAGGCTCAGGCACACGGCTCTGGCCCCTCTCGCGCCGAAAGACGCCCAAGCAGTATCACGGCATTGTCACGGACAGCAGCATGCTGGTTAACACGCTGGCGCGCGTCTCGGGCAATGGCACCGGCATCTCGGTTGCCGACCCGATCATCATCTGTGGCGCGGAGCACCGCGACCTCGTGCTCGACCAGTGCAAGCAGGCGGACATTTCCCTGAACGCCCTGATCATCGAGCCTGTCGGGCGCAACACCGCCCCCGCCGCTGCGCTGGCCGCCATGGTCGTGCGCGAGATCGACCCGGACGGCCTGATTCTGCTGCTGCCCGCCGATCACCATGTGAGCGATCCGGAAGGCTTCTGGCGCTGGGTGGAAACCGCCCAGCCGATCGCCGCGGACGGCTTCATCACGACCTTTGGCATCAAGCCGACCCATCCGGAAACCGGTTATGGCTATATCAAGACCGGCGAGACCATCGGCGACATGGCCTATCGCATCGACCGGTTTGCCGAAAAACCGGACTTGGCGACGGCGCAGGCCTATCTGGATGATGGCAGCTATTACTGGAACGCCGGCATCTTCCTGTTTTCCGCCACTGCAATCCTGGAAGAGTTCGACACGATCGCAGCCGACATTTCGAATAGCTGCCACTCGGCGCTGAAAGGCGGCGGGCGCGACGGCAAGGTCTATACTCTGTGCCCGGACACTTTCGCCAATTGCCGGTCTGAATCCGTCGACTATGCCATCATGGAAGAGACCCGCCGCGGCGCCATCGTCGGGCCGGTCGAGATCGGCTGGAACGATATCGGCGCCTGGTCTGCCGTACGGGAAATCCTCGCCGAGGCCGGCAGCGACGCTACGGTAACCGTCGGCAATGTCATCGAGATAGACACCAGAAGCAGCTATGTCCGCTCTGACGGTCCCCTCGTCTCCGTGATCGGTCTGGAGAATGTCGTCGTCGTTGCGACTGACGATGCCGTACTCGTCGCACGGGCTGACCGGGCACAGGACGTAAAGCGGGTCGTCGAGGCGCTGAAGGCAGGCAAGAAAACGGACCTTCTCTAGAAGCACAGTGTAATGACAGGTTTTTCAAGCACCGCCGACAGGTTCGTGGCATGGGTTCGCGATGATGCCCTGCCCTTCTGGGCAGACCACGCCGTTGACGCGGCTGGCGGCTTTTATGAGAAGCTGGACCTTGAAGGCCGCCCGGTGACCGATTGCCTGCGCCGTGTCAGGGTGCAGGCCCGCCAGACCTATTCCTATGCCTATGCTGCCAGCCTCGGCTGGTATGGTGATGCACGGAGAGTGAGCGATCATGGCTGGGCTTTCGTTACGTCCAGGGGCATGCAGCGAGACGGCACGCCCCTGCCCGGTGCCAGCATTGCCCACCTCCTGAACAATGACGGCTCCCTTCATGACGGCCACCGCGACACCTATGCACAGGCATTCCTGTTGCTGGCTGCCGCGTGGCGCCTGCGCAGCTTCGGTGATGACAGTGCTGCGCAAGTGATCAGGGACAGTTTTGCGTATCTCGATACGATCCGTACACCACATGGCGGCTATCAGGAAGCAGACACACCGGCCCTGCCCCGGCGCCAGAACCCTCACATGCACCTGTTCGAAGCCTTCATGGCGTGCTTCGAGGCGACCAACGATCCTGCCTGCCTTGAGCGCGCAGGAGAGATCCATGCGCTGTTCACGGACAAATTTTACGATGATCGCCACGGCGTGCTGCTGGAATTCTTCAACGAGGATTGGTCACCCCACGCCGAAACCGGCGACCTGATCGAGCCGGGTCACCTGATGGAATGGGTCTGGCTGCTGCGCTGGTATGAGCGGCTGACGGGCACGAATGTCAGCGCCCCTGCAGATGCGATGTACCAGAATGCGATCAAGCTGGGCCTGAACGAAAAGACCGGCCTGCTTTACGACGAGCTGCGCCTTGATGGCACGGTAACCAAGCCCACAGCCCGTTCCTGGAGCACGACGGAATATATCAAGGCAAGTCTTGCCCAGGCCGAAGCGGGCCAGCATGGGATGTTTGAAGTAGCGGCCGAAAAAACAGCCTTGTTACTGGATACCTACCTTTCTCCACCGCTGGCAGGCGGTTGGTATGACCAGTACGATGCGAACGGAAATGTGGTCGGTTCCTACATGGAAACCAGCACTTTCTATCACCTTGTATGCGCGGCGGGAGAAACAGATCGCGTCAAGGCAGTACTGGCATAGTAAATGCACGTGAACTACACGCGTTTATGACCAAAAACTCATGGATACCGATCTTGATTTGGGGTCATCGCGCGTTTAAGACTTTGATTGGTAAAGACATTTCTAGAGAGAGTGAAAGTCTATGAAAAACACGATTGTTTTCGGGGCGCTCAGCCTTGCGCTTGTAGCCTGCGGCGGCGGTGACGATACGCAGACCACTTCCACGACAACTCCGGACACCACGACCCCGGCGGCAAGTACACCGGTCATGGCCCCCATGGCTGGCACTGTGCTCGCCAACTTCCCGGCCGATGCCGATATGCTGACTGGCCGAGAATGGGTAACTGTCTCACGGGCTGACAAGGGCGTCAGCCTTTCCGGCACGTCGGCAACAGCTTCCGCCGGTGCAGAGACCGGCGGCGCAAGCATCGAAGTCAGCGAAGACGTCGCGGCAGCGGTATCCGGCAAGCCGGTGACAATCACCGTGCGTGCAGCAGGCGATGCCGGCTCCACTATGCGCGTTGCCTATTCCACCAACCGGGTCGGCAATAGCGGCTGGCAGGAATTCGAACTGTCCGAAGACATGCAGGATTACAGCTTCACCTATCCGGTTCCAGCTGACGATCAGACGGCTACGGACTATATCGGCATCCTGCCGGGTGCCTATGGCGACGTCGTTGTTGCAGGTATCAGCTACGAAATCGGCGAATAAAACATTATTGCGGCTCAGGCGATGACCCACATGCCTGAGCCGCCTGTTACCTCGCGGCGGCGGATCAGACCTGCATCATCACGGGTCAATTCACACTTGATGACATCAGGCACGATACCCGCCAGCACGATCTCGTCTCCCTCGGTGTAGATCGTCGAATCCCCCATCGAATTCAGCACCACATACGCAGGCACGTCGCAATCGACATAGCCGCCAGGACCGAAGCTCATGCCTGAGCCCAGATGGGTCGCGGGATTGAACAGCGCACTTGCCGGAAAAAGCTGATCGGATGCCGTCGCCGCGGGCGAAGTGTTGCGCGTGATCGCCATCTCGTGAACCAGTGTCCCGTCCGATGCATGTATGCGCGCCGTGCCCTCATAGGGACTGGCGACTGCAATGCAGGATTCAGCCGTATTGCTGCTGGTTCCCGTGGCAAGTGGCACTGCGAAGCGCTGGCCGAGTGACGAGACGGACTGATAGGCCGTCGCATCGAAGCCCGCACCGTCAGCACCCGACAACGCACTGATCGGCCCGTCCGCCCGAAGGATGATCGCACCGGCCTGCTCATACCCCGTATTGTCCCCTGCGCCTGATATCTCGAACAGGTTGACCGGACTGCCGGGCGACACGACGAAACTGCCGCTTTCACCGCTACGCCTGTACCAGTCGACCGTCGTGCCTGCATAAAGGGCGGACACCCTTGCATTCCTGTTCCAGCCGATAAGCTCCGTATCAGGAGCATGAAGCAGGCGATAATCCCTGACATCGTCGAAGGATGAAATCGCCGCAAAAACTGGCTGGTCCGATACGAGCCGGAATTCCGCATTGGCATTTACCGTCAGCTGGGCTCGCTCGAAGGCGCCAAGCTCCACCGGACCATCGATAATGGTGCTGCCCGTGCCGTCATACAGTGTCACGATGGCAGGCACGGAACCTGCCGCGACATGAACACGCCCGACATACCCGCTGTCCGAACCTCGAAAGGCAAACAGCAGGAACAGTGTGCCGGCCAGCGCCTCGTGCCCCAGCGGCATCGGGCCGCCGGTCATCGCGCTGACGCCCGTATGGCCATGACCCGTCTCGATACGCGTACCGGCCGGATAGGCACCGTGGAACATTTCCCCCAACGATAGGGTCTTTACGTAGGAGCCGTCGATGAAAAGCATGTTCGCGTCGGCGGCGGAGGCCAGCACCAGCGTGCTGCCGCTCGCCGCATTGCTGGCAAGGCTGACGGAGCGTGTCTTTGCGATATTGCCTTCGCGGAAATGGCGCTTGGACTCGTAAAGCCGGGCAAAAGCCTCGCTTATTTCCGCGATGCTGCTGCCGCGGAAACGTGCGACGCCATCAGCCGGATCGATCCGTATCGCATCCTGCCAGGCGCTGCCATCGGCGGAAACGCGCACGCTGAAATCGCTGTCGCCGACCAGCCCCAGTTCTGCTCGCCCGCTATATCCACTCTGCAGCACAAGGCTCGCCGTATCGGTGTCCCCCTGCCGGTTCAGCGTGTGCCGGATGCTGCCGGTGCCGGGGGTGACATCGTCATGGCTGAACAGGACGGCGTCCGATTTGATTGCCAGCCTGTTGGGCAGGCTCGCGCTGGTGTTGATCCCGACAAGATCGACAGGGTTTGGAAGGGGCGCCACGCGCTGCCAGCCCTCCTCAGCCCTAACCAGTAATGCAGCTTCATCCTCCACGAAAATCCGAAAGCCCGTAGCAGCCGCAAGATATGCCCAGGCGCCATCCTGCCAGACGGCGATCATGCCCCCCTTGCCAGTCCAGTCTCCCGAGACAGCCTCAGGCAGCAGATAACCATCGCCGGCAGAGGGGCTGGCGGGCGGCTCATCAACCTGGCGCGACTTCACGCTTGCCTGCACCAGGGCATCGAGCCTGCGCAGCGCTTCATTATGGGTCACATGCTTTTGCGCCTGGCCGGACGCCATATATGGCAGGGACAGTCTTTCACTCTCGGACATTCTTACCTCGGACTTGCTGGATCGGGCGTCGATCATACGCCTCGCGCAAGCGGCGGGGATAAGTCCACGCACCGACTTCACCGGGTCATTGACCATATGAAGAAAACCGTTTGCAATGATTGTTGCCGGACGCTATATCGACGCTTCGTCGGAGTGTAGCTCAGCCTGGTAGAGCACTGTCTTCGGGAGGCAGGGGTCGTGAGTTCGAATCTCGCCACTCCGACCATCTCCTCAAAAAGGAGTTTAGGATTATGGGGATTCCTCAAAAACTGGTCGATGGATACCGCACGTTCCGTCAGGAACAGTATGCTCCGCTAGCAGAAAAATACTTGCGTTTTGCCGAGGGCCAGAACCCCGACACGCTGATCATCGCCTGCGCCGACAGCCGCGTTGACCCTTCCGTCATCTTCGCTGCCGGACCCGGTGAGCTGTTCGTATTGCGCAATGTCGCAGCCCTGGTGCCGCCCTATATGCCCGACCAGGGCCTGCACGGCGTATCCGCCGGGCTGGAATTTGCCGTTACCGCCCTGAATGTTTCCCATATCATTGTCATGGGACACGGTCTTTGCGGCGGGGTGAATGCGTGCCTGCATGCGCCGAGCGGAAATGTGACCGGCGACTTCATTCCGTCCTGGGTCGAGCTTGCAGCCCCTGCCCGCGAAGCGGTTGAGCGCGAACTGCCCAACGGGTCTGATGAAGCGCGCCAGCGCCTCGGCGAATACCGGACAATCGAAGTGTCGCTGAAGAACCTGATGACATTCCCGATCGTGCGTGATCGCGTGGAAGCCTCGAAACTGTCCCTGCACGGACTATGGTACTCGGTCTATGAGGGCAGCCTGAAGCTGCGCGATCCGGAAACCGGGAAGTTCGAACAGATCAGCGACTGAACGGAGTAAATCATGTCCGACAAGTTCATCCGTATCACCGACGATTTCTATGCCGCGCCGCAGCTTGATGCTGACGACGTGAAACGGGCCGCAGAACAGGGATTTGACCTGATCATCAACAACCGCCCCGACGGTGAGGAAGCGGGTCAGCCTGCCGCAGCCGAAATCGCCGCCGCCGCCAGCGAGGCCGGAATCGACTATCGGGAAATCCCCATCGGGCGGGCAGGTATTTCCCATGCCGACCTGAATGCCTTCGATGACGCCACGGACGGCCATCAGAAGGTCCTCGGCTTCTGCCGGACAGGCACGCGCTCGACCACGCTGCGCGCCTTCGCCCTTGCCCATCGCGGTGGCAATGCCGACGAGATCATCGCCGACGCGGCGAAGGGCGGCTATGACCTTTCCGGTCACAGGCAGACGCTGGAACAGCTATCGACCCACCGTCATTGATAATGGCCTGAAGGTGGTACCAAAAAAAAGCCGCACGATTGTGCGGCTTTTTTTGTATGGGGTAGATTGAAAAGCGAAAGCCACAACCCGATCCTAGCGACTTTCCAGCTGGTCGAGGCTGACCAATGTCTCGCCGTCAGAACCAACGATACGGAAATCAGAAACACTTCCCCGCCAGAAACGGCTCTGGAAACCTTTCCCGAGAACCACAAGACCGTCGAGGTCGATAGGCTCTGCCAACTGAAGGCTTCGCACAACAGAACCGTTACGATAAACTGTAATGCCTGTTCCGGCGGCGACGTCGATCTGGATGTCCTGACTGGTGGTAGCGCCGTCTACATAAATGCGCTCCTCGCTCATGCCAAACCGCAACGAGTAACTGTCATCGAGCTGGTAAACGGCGATATCACCGATGACTGCTGGCATTTGCGGTGTCGTAGTGGAGAAATCAGTCGTCCCGCGGGACGCGCTGGCCAGGGTCATGAAAACGGAGAAGTCGTTTGGCATGTCAGCCATTTCGTAGCGCATCAAGGATTGGCCATCAAAGCTGACACCTGCCACATCCTCGTTGACACCTGCCATGTCGTCGCCCTGAACAATCTCAGTCTCCGGCTCTGCACTGACTGGCTCAGAAGGAGCATCGTTGCCGCCATTTCCACAAGCCGCCAGAGCCAGAGATGCGGACACGATAATTCCCATATGCAGGGTCGATTTAATCATACTGTCTTTCCACTCAGATCCGAATTCATGTCTGGCAAGCAGCCTTACCCGCCTGCGAGAGGTCCCATACCAAAACAGGTCGTCAGATAGGGCATTTTCCATGGGCGATCAATGGCAATAGGCTTGCCTTTCCAAAAGGTTAGCCTGCCCGGCACTGTTTGCGCCTTGCCAGCGGCTAGCCTTCAGAAGAGGATTACCCCTCACCGATGGCTGGTAACTGGTATGCATTGACCCGGCTGCAATAGACGACCTTCTGGTGCAGGTAATCGCGCACAAACGTGATAATCTGCGCATACGCCTTGCCCTGATCGAGATCGGATGCGTCCAGACTGACCAGATGCTCGGCGCTTTCCCGCCTGAAATAGGTACAGAAAGGCGTGAACCCGGAAACCTCGACCAGACCCAGTTTTCTGTTGAGCGAAGGATCGACGACGTTTCTCTGGCGATCGGACAGGGCGATACAGATGTCCCGCTCGCGGCTGGCGAATGGCTGATGGGTCAACGCGTTCGGGTCATTTCCCTTCACCGTGAACCGGCTGATGAAGATGCCACCATCTGCTGCCTCGGCCATCGCTTCGTTGTAAGCTTCAAGCCAGCCCTGGGTGAGGAAGACTGTCTCATTGACAAGCACAATGTCTGCCTCGGCCCGACGGCGGGAAAATGCATCGCTGATATAGGCACCGGCTTGAACCGGCTTGCCCGAGCCATCTTCTTCCAGAACGACAAACTCCACCTTGTCGCTCGTCATGTCCTGCAGCTCTTCGCTTACGGCGGGATCGGCATGAACCAGCACACGCAGATCTGTTTCGTCGCGGACGCTGGCAAGCAGTTCTGTGATACGCTGCCGCAAGGCGTCGCCATCTTTGAAGTCCGGACAGATGAGCGCCATGTCGACCGGTCGCAGTTCTTTCACCGCAGCCACATCCTGTGAAGCCGCATCGCGGTCCGCCGATTGTTTCAGCAATTCGAAGCTGTCGACATAATTCTCCAGCTTCGTGATCTGATTGTCGGCGCGGTCGAAATAGTAGTTACTGAGAAGCACCGGCACATAAAGAGGCGGCGACACGCGCGCATAACGCAGGATCATTTCCCAGTCGACCAGACGGCGCATGGTCTCATTGAAGCCCCCATGCTTCTCGAACATGGACCTGCGGTGTACGTAGCAGTTCAGGTCGATGAAATTGCGGTTCTCCATCAGCGGCAGGTGGAATTCACCAGTCCTGATCGCGATCAGCTCCTCGTGCTTTTCGTCTTCGAAACCATAGACCTGGACGATACGCTGCCCGCAATAGGCAGCCGGCGCCTTGTCGACGCTGTTCAGCAGCTCACCGGCCATGACGCTGAGAAATTCCGGATACCAGATATTGTCACTGTCGAGATAGGCGATCATCTCACCTTCGGCCTGTTTCAGCCCGGCATTGCGCGCAGCCGAAACGCCGACATTTCGCGGCATGACGATGAGCTTGATACGCTCGTCACCGGTTTCATCCATTAGCGCCTGTACGGTCTTTACCGTACTGTCGCTGCTGCCGTCATCGACGACCAGCAACTCCCAGTTCTCATAAGTCTGCCCACGGACGGACTCTATCGCCGAGACGATCGTCTCCTCGCGATTGAAGGCCGGCATGATGACGCTGACTTTTGCATCCTGCGCCTGCCCTTCATGCTTGGCGATGAGCCTGTCCTGAACCATTTTCATATAACGGCCGACAGGCAACTCTTCCAGGTCGTGCTTGGCGAGCCAGAAGTGGCGTTTATAGAACAGGCTTTCCAGCGCATCCTTTGGCGGCATGAGTGTGGCACCGCCCTGAATCTCACCGTCAATGACATCACGCTCGAAGAGCATTTCAGTCTCGCCGGCAATACGCATCTGAATGCGATACTTCTGCCCGCTGGAAAATTTCTTCGGCAAGCGGATATTGAAAGCGGCGCAACCATCGCCGATACTGTTTTTCAACAGGTCCTGACGGAAGATATCTGCAATGCCGCGGCCAATGACTTCGCCGTTATGCAGCAGCTCGACCATGACCTTTTCTTCCGGGTCGTTCTTGTTCCATACCCAGCCGGCGCAACAATACTGACGCAACCCGTCAATCCGCCCTTTGTACTCGGGCGCCGGACGCGGCAGCCGCTTCACGATCCGGGCATCCGCTTCCAGGCTGCGGTTGACATAGAAATCATATGTGCGCGGCTTGCCGTCACGGAACGGCAGCGGCAATTTGTGACTGAAGAACTGTTCCGCCTGCTCGTTACCAGCTTTCTTGCACGTGACCTGCGCAATGATCTTCTCGGCACTGACAATAGAGATGACACAGGAATACGGCACTGGACGGGACAGGTGCACGACACCGGAAATCTGGGCCTCATCGTCAATACGCGCGGTACAGGCGACCAGATCGCCATCGCGCATTTCGGGCAAGGCTTCTGTAGACAGCTCAAGGTCGATGAGATCGATGCGTCCTGTCCGATCTTCACGACCGTCCGCGAGAGCCTGTTCGGCTAGCTTGGTGTAAAGGGCAAGCTTGGCAGGCGCGCGCTGTTCGATCTTGCCGAGCCAGGCAGAGATGAACCCGCTCTGAAGGCGTGATGTGGTGATATTTGGATGCTCACCACCGATGCGGCTCGCAAAAACCAGCGAGTTGCGCAGGTAGTAATAGAAATAGTATTTCGCCGGCAGGCCACCTTCTTCAGAGCGCTTGTGATGGGCCAGCAAGACGTTCGGCAGGACCATGCATGGCTCACCCTTGCGGCTTGCCTCGATCAGCCAGTGGGTTTCCTCGAAATACAGGAAATAGTCTTCCGGGATATACCCGATCTTGTCGAGGACAGGCTTGCGCAGGAACACCGATGCCCCTGTCACGAAATCGACGGTATAGGGCTCTTTAGGCAATACGCTGACCTGTTCACCGGCATACATCTGGCCCGTGGACATGCCGTCCTCGAAACTGATATATCCCCCGGCCGAGGCCACCCTTTTCTTGTCATCCCCGCGGCAAATGATGCCGCCGAACAGGGAGATATTCTTATGCTCCTCGGCAGCCTGGACATGCTGTTCCAACGCCTCGGGGGTAACCTCCATATCAGGGTTCAGGATCCAGATGAACTCATAGGGCAGTCCCCGGATCAGGCGCATGGCTGCGTTGTTGCCTGCGGCATAGCCCAGATTTGATGGCAACCGCAGAACATGAACGGAGGGGAAGCTGGCCGCCACATCGAATTCCGACAGGCTGGGCGAATAATTGTCGACGACATAGATATCGAAATCCTGCGTCGTGGAGTCATTCAGTGTGCCGATCAAACGCTGGACATCATCCACATGCTCGTAGTTCAGGATGATGACGGCGGTGCGCGCTGGCTTTTTCGGCGGGAACTTCTGACCCATCAGGATGCAGTCGCGGTCGCCATCGTCAAACGGTATCTTGACCAGCGAGAAGCAATGACTTTGCGCGATTGCTTTCGTCAGTGCTGTGCCCATCTTCTTCCAGGTCAATGGCTCGACCGTGGAGAACGCCTTTTTCTGCATTTCCTCGGCCTTGGCAGGCGTCGTAGCAGCGGCTTTCATCATTGCCTTTGTCAGGCCCTCAGGGTCTTCCGGCTTGAACGAGAAACCGCTTTTCCCCTCCTTGAGCAGGTCAGGGATCATGCCCATGACCGGCGCGATTACAGGGCGCGAGAACGACATAGCGCACAGCAGGGAGCCTGATGTCAGGATCTTCTTGTAGGGCATCACGACGAAATCGCAGGCATTATAATACCATTGCATGGTCTCGTTTGAGACATGGCCCTCGATGACCTGGACGTTCTTGTAGCCCTGATACTTTCTTTTCAGCGTACCTGCCGAATAGGGGAAGACCGGCGAGCCGACGATGAGCAGGTGCGCGTTCGGTTCCTTCTTCTGTACGGCAGCGAAGTCCCGGACAAGCCTTTCAATCCCCTTGTAAGGCCGCAGCTGACCAAGGAACAGGAACACCTTGGCATTCTCATCAAGTCCCAGCCTGCGGCGGGACGCTTCGCGGCTGACATAATTGGGGTAGTGCGACACATAATTCGGATGCGGCTGAATGACGAGCTTGTCTTCGCTCAGGTCATAATATTCAGACAGCTCTTCCAGCAGGGTCGCCGAATGCACATGTATTTTCGAGGCAAGATCGGCAACGTTCTGCCCGAGCTTGCGCTCGGTATCATAGAATTTGGCGTCATGAGAAACTGTATTATGTACCGTCCACAGAACAATACCGCCCAGATGGATAAAATAGGCAAGCTTGTCACAAAAGGCCCGGCGCATAGATTCGGCCTGGGCCGGGGTCTTTGCGCCCGCCAACAATGGATTGAGCCAGTGCAAGTGCATGACGACCCGGTTCGGTGCGTCAGGTCGCTCAAGCTCGCTTATAGCATCATCGATAGTGCCAGGCTGTGACGCAGCAGTTGGCATACTGCGGTACATCAATGTCTGATATGGATTTGTGATCGAATAATCCGGAAAGAAAAAGAGCTTGGTATCCACAACGGGAGCGTCGATTTCCTCCGCAACTTCATCGCCTTCGTCTTCGTCTGTCTGAAGGCGCCGCAGTGCCGCAGGAAGTGCGACTTCGCTGAATCCATACTCCGGTGTGCCAGCCAAGCTGCAAACCAGTGAGGAGTCGGACCCGCCAAGCAGATGGGTCAGCGAGGCCTCGAAACCGCATTTCACGGAAACACCCTCGGCTATGGGCACCGTCTTGTCGACTGGCACCATGACTGACTTTCCGTTGGCGGAAAGTCTCACCATCTCGCCATCGGCTTCGGTCAGCAGCCAGCCCTGGACATCAAGGCCTGATATGCTTGAATGGGATGTAAAGATCGCTGGCGACTGGGTCCGTCCCGCCAGCTTTTTCGGCTTCAGTTCGTGATACTTGAACGGCAGTATACTGACGACCGGCTCTTCTTTCAGCACAGTTGCCAGGGACTGGCTGATATCGGCATCGAACCAGTATGTATCGATGGCCGCAAAGGTTATGACGCTTTCCTCGGGAAGATTGACCATCAGGTCGATGCGCCACCCCTCCTGCTCCACGCCACATAGGAAAACGCCCCACACTTCCTGCCAATTGCCGGATGCGGCGTTGATATTGACTGCGCTCTCGGCAATGCCCGTGCGACGGCCGATACTGGTCTTGGTCCGGGACAGGCTTGACCGTAGCGTGCATTTTTCCGCCGGACCGTCGCCAGTGACACGGACAAGCATCCGCACAGCCAGCAGTGACTGGGTCGAGACACGATCGATATCGCAGCACAGGCGCACCCAGCCATCTGTGACAGGTGTCTTGATTTCCAGACATTCGACGTCGTCGACCTCAGTCATGCGCGCCGTCACGCCTTCGCCACCTGCCGGGACATCGGCATTCTTCCACTCAACAGAAAGAACGTCGTTCAGGCCAAGATGGCATGTTCCTGGCTCGATCTTTACAGGACCTCCTGGAAAACATTTATGCGCGTCCATCGCCGAACTGGTCTTGGCCAAGTTACTGTTTTCTGATTGTGAGACAGCTTCAACAGGATTGGGCGAAGCTATACCCCCTACCGTGTCGTCTGCCGCAGGGGCATCGACGGCGCCATAGGGCTCACCGCTATCATCCAATGGTGAGCGGGCAAAGGTATCTTCGTCTGACCCCTCGTCACTTTCGGTGGATGCTACAGCGTCACTAGAGGAAGCGCCCCGGTCCTCCAAGGTTTCCACCTCGGATTTGTCACCGGTTCTCTCAACAATCCCATCCGGCATAAGCCCTCTCTCCGTACTCAGTTCAGACTACTAAACTACCAGCGCAATAGTGCTGATACGTTTCGTTGCAGAGGGAAGCAGAGCGGCGCTGTCATGACAGACTTCAAATTACAGCCATATGTTAGCAAGCCCCTCCACTAGCGTGGCCTGGCTGCTGCAAGTCTGCCCGTAATGCTCCCCCGGCATAAAATGCTGGTACCCTGAAATAACCTGCCTGACCGGCTGCTGGCAAGAGCAGATGCTGACCTAAGTCATTCTTTCTCTAGGGATATGATAAATTTGCTCAGTTTCCGGGCAATTACCTCGAGCTGCTGACGAGAGAAGCTCATCAGCTGCGGATCGTCCGGGTTGCCGAATTTCTGTATCGCCTCATCGATCGATGGAACGACATATGCCTCTTCGGGTGGCAATAGTGCGTTTACCGGGGCAACAGCCTGCTTCATCCGCTCGATGAAAGGGGCCAGCTCTTCACGGTAAATGGCCGGATATTCCGATTTGATATCCGGCAGCTGGTTGCATAGCGGATCGCTGATCAGGCTCGAGGACCGTTTACCGAGGTGGCGGTTGAACTCAAGCTGCAGCATCAACTCACCATTGGTGACCGACCGGTTGACCGTCTTGCGCTCCGGCTTTTCCAGGAAATTCTGTTCCAGACCCAGCCAATCCTCCAGAACATTCAGGAGGCGCTTCTTGTTATTATTATAATTTGAAATCCTGGTTTCTACACCGAGCTCATTCAGCATCTTGATGAAGCGCAACACTTCGCCCGGGACGCGATAGACCTGCAGGAAGTCGGCCAGCTCCTTGGTATTGCCGGAACGCTTTACCGTCTGTTGATAGAGCGAGACAGCATGGTCGAGAGGATTGCGGGTAAAGCACAGAACCTTCAGCTCATAGCCTTCCTCGATAATCTTCTTCAGCCGTTCCGGGCTTTCGGGACGAAGCATGTAGCCGAAGGTCATTTCATTCGAAAACAGCAGTGGCAGGTCGCCCGGATTGTTTTTGTCTGCCTGCCGTATGAACTCGATCAGCGGACTCTTGTCGACGTGAATATTGCCGGACGTGATCCGGCCCGCCTTTGCCGCCGCAAAACTGTTCGTCAGGTCCGGATACAAGATATGCCCCTGGGCAAGCCTGTCTGCGGAAAGTGCCAGGGCGGATTGCAGGAAACTACTGCCAGTCTTTCCGTGCCCTACATGCAAATAGACCGTTCGGCGATTGTGGGAATTCATCGATAACCTACTTCAACTTGGAACGTAGCGGGCAAGATGGACAAACAGGCGTCCCGTTCCGGATCACGGTCAGGGTACGGTGCGAATTCGATGCCATGGCGACGGTCTCTGCGTTCCCCGCCGGCACTCTTCATGATCATTTATCTGCCTTGCTTTTCCTCGTGCGGATCTGCCTGGCCATATCTGCCAGCCTGGCCGCATCCTCGGCGCTCAGTTCTCTTTTCCTTTCAATGGCGTCCGCAACTTTTATCAACGTATCGGCGTCCTTGTCAGCAAATATCGCGTATTTGCTGAATTCAACCAGAAACGACTCCCAGAACTGCAGGAATTCACTGAATTCCAGCGTCCGGATTTCGTCACCCTCCCGCACAGACCTGCCGGGTTTCGGAAACGGGTTCTCCGTCATCCCGAGGAAATACGCGGCGAAGCGACGGTTGGATGCATCAAAGGCGTCATGGATTGCCGTGGCGGCGTCGAAATCCAGCGAGCCACGCTGGGCCAGTTCAGTGGAGAAGGCCGCATTCATGATCCGCAGGCGCATATTGTTATTGCTGATACCCTGCAGTTTGCGCGGATTTACCATGTTGTTGATCCGGCCGATCTCCAGCCCGGCCTGCCCGAGACTGGTGTTCTGCTCCCCCACCGCGGCATCGAAATCAGCCACCTTCAGCGCCGGATCGATAATGGCAAGGAAGTCGGCGCAGATATCGCCATCCACGAAATGCTCCCGGCCATAGATCTTCGGACGCAGGGCGTCCTTGCCGAACGCCTCGGCCCAGAGCGAGAAGGATGTCTCGTAATTGTAGCGATGCTCTTCCGGCGTACATTGCCTGGTGAAGTCGGCAAAGGTCTTGACGTGGCCGGACTTGATCGAGGTCGAATAAAGGCTTTTGACGACGGCGGACTGTTCGCGAAAATAACACACGATCTCGATCTGCGAGAACAGGGGCGCGAGAATTTCCCTGACCTTTTCGACGCTTTCCGGACGCTCAAGACGCGAATGCAGGTGCTCGCTGCTGATCACCATGGTGTTGGCGCCCTGCTGGAGCTTGCGCACTTCCCTTGCAAAGTCTTCCTCGAATGTGGCAAAAAGCGCCCTCTTCTGCTCGGGCGTCCTGATGTTGCGCACCCGGAAGAAGTCGTCATAGGCGTTTTCGGGCATGCAATAGGCCGGAAGCCGCCGGTTGTTCGGGCTGCCGAGAACCGAACTCAGCGCTATGCCCTTGTCGGCCAGGGCCTTTCTGTTGGCATAGAGAAAATGCTGAATGGTGGTCGTTGCGGTCTTTTCCGTACCGATATGCAAAATCAACCGCATGATGTGACCTTTCATCGAGCAGGCGACAAGCCTTTATGCCTGCTATGCCTCGTCGTCCTCGACCAGGCCGGTCAGATACTCGCCATACTTGTTCTTGGCGAATTTCTCGGCACGGACTTCCATCTGTTTGCGGTCGATCCAGCCGAGATTGTAGGCAATCTCATCCGGGCTGCCGGTCTGCAGGCCCTGACGCGTCTCCAGCGTGCGCACGAAATTGCCGGCATCGAGAAGGCTTTCATGGGTGCCGGTATCAAGCCAGGCATAGCCACGCCCCATCCGCTTCACCGTCAGATTGCCTTCGGTCAGATAGGTCTCCAGCAGCGTGGTGATTTCCAGTTCCCCCCGGGGCGACGGCTTGACGTTGCGGGCCCGCTCCGGCGCGGTCTGGTCGAGGAAATAGAGCCCGGTAACGGCATAGTTCGACGGCGGCACTTCAGGCTTTTCGATGATCGTGCGGGCCTTGCCCTCCTCATCGAAATCGACAACGCCATACCGCTCCGGATCGGAGACATGGTAGCCGAAAACGGTCCCGCCGCTTTTCTGGCTGTCGGCTTCCTCCAGCAGCTCAGGCAGGCCATGGCCGAAGAAGATGTTGTCCCCCAGAACCATCGCAGAGGGAGCGCCATCGAGGAAATCCTCTGCCAGCAGATAGGCTTGCGCCAGCCCGTCCGGGCTCGGCTGGGTGATATAGGTCAGGCTGATGCCCCACTGGCTGCCGTCGCCGAGGGTCCGCTTGAACTGGTCCTGGTCGACCGGCGTGGTGATGATCGCGATCTCGCGGATACCCGACAGCATGAGGACCGACAGGGGGTAATAGATCATCGGCTTGTCGTAGATGGGCAGCAGCTGTTTTGAAACGCCGATCGTGATGGGATAGAGCCGCGTGCCCGATCCCCCGGCCAGGATAATGCCCTTACGCTGTGTCATTCTTGATATTCCCCTCTTTATTCAGTTCAACGCATACTTCCTGTACCGGCATCCTGCAATACCGCGTTCGGATGATGGTCAGGATGGCGTTACCTCAAGCTCTTTCAGGACGCGTGCCAGTCCGGCTTTCCAGTCAGGCGTCGCGATACCGAAGGCTTTTTCCAGCGCCGAACCGTCGAGCCGCGAATTCAGCGGCCGGCGCGCCGGTGTCGGATAATCCGATGTAGGAATGCCCGATACGGCAACCTGCCGGCCTGCCTGCGCGAAGATCTCCTCGGCGAAGCCCTTCCAGCTCGTATCCGGTTGCCCGGCAAAGTGATAAAGCCCGGCCTTGTCGGGTGCGGCAGCGAGCTGGGTGCCGATTTCCAGCAGGGCCGCGGCGATATCGCCTGCCGGGGTTGGCCCGCCGATCTGGTCATCGACTATATTCAGCGCATCGCGGCTCTCCGACAGGCGCAGCATCGTCTTGACGAAATTGTTGCCGTGGGAAGAGAACACCCAGGATGTACGCAGGATCGCACTGGCACCGCCAGCCGCCAACACAAGCTCCTCGCCTTCCCGCTTGGTCTGGCCGTAGACACCGAGTGGTCCGGTTTCATCGCCCACTTGCCAGCGATCCGATCCGCTGCCGTCAAACACATAGTCGGTCGAGACATGGACGAATGGGATCTGACCCTGCGCGCAGGCATTCGCGATGGCCCCGGGCGTCGTGCCATTGACCAGCCGGGCGGTGTCCACGTCATCTTCTGCCTTGTCCACCGCCGTATAGGCAGCGGCATTGATGACCAGATCGGGCGAAATGTCGGTGATGAGAGCGGCGCATTTTTCCGGGT
This sequence comes from Aquisalinus luteolus, assembly GCF_009712425.2. Lineage (GTDB taxonomy): Bacteria > Pseudomonadota > Alphaproteobacteria > Caulobacterales > Parvularculaceae > Aquisalinus > Aquisalinus luteolus. The sequence goes on along the minus strand of NZ_VCJR02000006.1, from coordinate 18,708 downwards.
CCGTCAGGTCCGCATCAGCGCGCCCCAGATATCGCGCATCAGGCGCGCGGCGCTGCAATTCCATGGCGACCTGGCCAGTCTTGCCGAATACCAGAATGTTCATGCAGCTATCCTCTTTCTGCCCTACTCGGCTGGTTTACAGATCGATCTTGTAACCGAACCGGTCGAAATCCTGTCTGTAGAGCTTGTAAATCTTCTCGCGCACAGCCTTTGCCGGCCGCACGGCCTTTGACGTGAGCCCATCCTTTTCCAGCCTGTCGGACAGGACGTTGCGCGGCTCTATTTCACCCGGCAGCTGATAGTCTTCCCCGGCCAGCTTCTGCAGCCAGTCGACGAGGGGCCCGAGCCCCTGCTCCAGCTTGAAGGTGCGCGCGCCCCTGGGCACGATCTCCGTCATCGGCCGGACGTGATTGTCATAGATATATGGATCGGCCTGACGGGCCTCCGCCAGCGTATCGATCCACGCGGCAAAACTGGTCGCCTCCGGTATCGTCTTTTCAACGTCCCGCTGGAAGCGATAAACAGAAACCAGCCGCTTGACCGGATGGCGGACGGTGGCAAAGCGCGCATCGATGAATTTCGGCGGGAACAAGCGCCCCATGCTCATCGCATCCACATGCTGGGGCGAGGACTTCGTCCATTTCGTTGCAGGCGGATGGGATAGAAACTTCGTGTCGCAGAAGGCAATGGGGCCAAAATTCTGTCTCAGATAATGCTCGACGGCACTGCCGGCGCATTTTGGCACATGGGCATAATAGACGAGCTTCGATCCGATCCTGACGAGAGGCATTTCAGGCCTTGCCGAGCCGCTGGCCGACGCCGTCACGGTTTTGCAGCGCCTTCCACCAGTCTTCATTGTCGAGATACCACTGAACGGTCTTTTCAAGCCCCTGCTCGACGGTCACGGAAGGCCGCCAGCCCAGTTCGGTGCGTATTCTGGTGGGGTCGATGGCATAGCGCGCATCGTGCCCCGGCCTGTCGGTGACATAGGTTATCAGCTCGGCATAGGGTTTATCGGCGGGGCGCTTCTCATCGAGAATGCTGCAGATCATCTGCACCAGATCGATGTTGCGCAGTTCGTTCTCGCCGCCGATATTATAACTTTCGCCGACCTTGCCATTCGTCAGAACGGTCAGCAGCGCGTCGGCATGATCCTCGACATAGAGCCAGTCGCGCACATTCTCGCCCTTGCCATAGATCGGGATCGGCTTGCCCGCGAGGGCGTTGAGGATGACCACCGGGATCAGCTTTTCGGGGAAATGATAGGGACCGTAATTATTCGAACAATTGGTCAGGACGACAGGCAGGCCATAGGTTTCATGCCACGCCCGGACCAGATGATCGGACGCCGCCTTGGACGCAGAATAGGGACTGCGCGGGTCATAGGCCGTCGTTTCCGTGAACTGGCCCTCTTCGCCCAGGCTGCCGAAGACCTCGTCGGTGGAGATATGGTGGAAGCGGAAGCCCTCGGGCCTGTCCTTTGCGATCCAGTAGGCGCGCGCCGCCTCCAGCAGGTGGAACGTGCCCATGACATTGGTTTCTATGAAGGTGCCGGGGCCATCGATCGACCGGTCGACATGGCTTTCTGCAGCCAGGTGCATGACAGCGTCCGGGGCATGCTTTTCAAAGACCTTGTCGAGCGCCGCGCGGTCGCGAATGTCGACCTGCTCGAAACTGTAACTGTCGCTGTCGCTGACGGACGCTACATTCTCAAGGCAGGCAGCATAGGTCAGCACGTCGACATTGACGACCTCATGCCCCCTGGCGACAGCATGCCGGATAACGCTGGAGCCAATAAAGCCGGCCCCTCCGGTGACGATCAGTTTCATGGACTTACCCCCTGTAGGAAAACGGGCTGACAAAGCCCTTCAATGTCGCGGCCACGGCATCCTTTTGCGACAGCACGGGATCGGCACCGGCATCAGGCCACTCAATGGCAATGTCGGCGTCGTTCCACAGCAGATCGCCTTCGGTCTCCGGCGCGTAATAGTCTGAGCATTTGTAGACGATCTCGGTATCCGGCTGCAGGGTCATGAAACCATGGGCAAAGCCCGCCGGAACCAGCAACTGGCGGCCATTTTCGAAACTCAGCTCGGCCCCGAACCACTGGCCATAGGTTGGCGAGCCGGTCCTGATATCCACGGCCACATCGAAAAGCGCGCCGCGGCCGCAGCGCACCAGCTTGTCCTGGGCACGCGGCGGCGCCTGAAAATGCAGCCCGCGCACCGTCCCGACAGCCTGGGACAGGGAATGATTATCCTGAACGAATTCGACATCGATGCCGGCCTCGGCAAGGGCCTTGCGGCTGTAGCTTTCGCTGAAGAACCCGCGATGGTCGCCATGACGCTTCGGCGTGATGACCTTGACCCCTTCAAGCGGCGTATCCTCTATCAACACAACAATCCTCCAGCCTGAACTGCGGGACCGATGGCGACCGTGTCGGCCGCCTCCCCACGCATACAATTATCCGGCCCCGGGTGCACAGATTGCACCGGTATGCATGACTTGCACAGGATTGCCATTAATGCTCTCCCTCCGAACCCGAATGATCTGATTAAACCAGCAAGGGACAGATTATCAAGGCGAAACTTTTTGCGCCGCAAAAAAGGGCTTCGCAATTGTATTGATTGAAGAATCTCTTGAACCATAAGTAACCATATGCAACTTACTGCGTCGGTGCGGCCGCGCGGGTCGCGCCGTCCTTCCAGATAAAAATTGGCCGGGCATCCGGCACGGCATGTGACCAGAATGATCAGTACTGACACCCTACGCGGCTTCGTAAAATCTTCTTTGCACGGCTTGGTAGGCGAAACGCGTACAAAAGAAGTTGTGCTGGTGAGCTTGCTGGTCAGCGGTCGTCATCCCAGAGCGTCTCATCTGGCCCGAAGTATTGTGGGCAATCTGGAAACCTACACCCTGTCGCTCCTGATCGAACGCTTTGCATCCAACCCGCCTGCCACCATCGACGCCTTGGTCACCCCGGCCATAAGGGCTCAGGGTCCTGAACCGTCTCAGGAACAAAAGGCGCTGGCAGGCAAGATCTTCTTCACCCCCGAGAGCGACCTTTCCGCCCTCCTGAGCGCGTCGAGTTGGGAAAGCCTGATCCTGCAATGCCTCCTACGGCCTGACAGCATGGCCATGAAGGCCTTGGCCAATCTCAGCTCGGCGGATGCCGACGCCGCCAAGGCACTGGAAAACATTTCCAGGCTGGGTGAACAAGACAAGGATCTCCTGAAACCTGCGCTTGCGCCGTTCTTCACGCAAACGCCGGACAAAAAGACGCTTGATGACCTGTACCTTCTGTTTCTCGGTCGCCCCCTTAACAAGAATGACGATGCCCAAGTGCTGGCCAGCATGGGCACGCCAGCCATTGTAAAGAAGCTGCTCACGTCCCGCGAGTGCGTGGAAATGCTAGCTGCTTACGGCTTGTCTGGCGACCTACACCACGAGAATCGGACCGGCTCGTCCCCATCCGAGGCGCTTTCAAGTTTTCATGGCCAGTTCATCCTGCCATTTGAGAAAGATAATTCTGGTACGGATCAAAGCACGCCATCGACATGGCATGATGCCCTGTACAGCGTGTTCCAGTCCGATGATTTTGCCCGTTTCATTCTGGCCAGGCTTGATCAGGCAGACGAAAGTCAACCAGTCACGGATAGTACGGACTGGCAGCCGACCACACGCCTTGCCAATCGGCCACTTCGATCTGTCATAGACCTGCTTTTCCAGCAAGGTGGCGAGACCGGTCAAAAGCGCGAGCAGTTGAAAGTTCTCATTGTCGAGTTGAACAAGTCGCACGAAGATGACCCTGTCCTGGCCAAGTTGAGGGACAAGATAGAGCAGGCCCAGCCTGGTTTTCTCTCTTTTGCCACACTCAAGCTCGATAACGAGAAAGCCGCTGCAGTCTGGACGATTTTCACCGGCCAGACTTTTACCGGTACACTCGCCGATTTCGAACAACCAGATAACGGCGCCGGCGAGACGGTTAGCGATTATGAACGTCTTATAAAGGCGATCAGTGATTCAGATGGCCTCTGGTACACACTGCAAACGGCAACGCTGGAAGATCACCCACTAGCTATGCCTGACGGCATTGACCTTGCTGCCACGGCCAGGACCTTGGCAAGCTTGTATTCGTTGCCAGATGACATGACCGCGCAGCTTCAGACCGCGACGGACCGCAAAGACGTACTCAGCATACTGTTTTCCAACCGCATATGGACTGCCACCTTTTGGGATTGCCTGCCGGGCACCGCCGCAACGCGGGACCTTGCCAAAGCTGTCTTCCGACGCGCCCCTTCCGAGCTGGAACGGATAAGAGATATTTATTCTCGACTTGGCGGAATGACGAACGGCATCACCATCGAAATCCCTGACACTGCGGATGCTGGTAAATTCGACATATTCAGGGATCTCATCGAGGCTCAGCATTCCTTCCTGAACCTTCCTGTCTTCAGTGAACAGATCACCCAAGAATCGGTCAACCGCCTTCTCCGGATCTTCCTTGGGCGGACGATCAATGCGAATGATGACATTAAACAGAGAATCCAGGCAGGCGGCGCCGCCCTGGTGCGCAAGCTTGTCGGCTCTGCAGAGTTCCGCAAGATTGTTCTGCGTGCCGCCGGCGGCGGGCACTTGCCTCATATTACCAAGCCCGGCCCTTCGATCACCGATTGTGCGATAGAGTTTGCCCATTTGTTCAAAATCATGGGCGAGAAGCGTGATGCACTTGTCCAATGCGAGACCTGGCAGGCTTTTTTTGAGGACATGTTCCGCCTGGAGCAGACCGGCTCGCTTATACTCGGTAGTGGAGAGACGTGCGGGCAACTTGTGTGCGACGAAGATTTGGCGACACTTTGCCAGCGAGTTTTTGGTGATGTCCCGCTACCGGTTACAACTCTTGCGCTGTTTCAGCCGAATGGCAGTGTTCGAGCCTGTGTCCGGCACGAGCCGGGCACCAATGTCGCGCAGAATTCCCGGCTCTCCGTAAACGGATCGATTCTCGGCATTGAGCCTCAATTGCAGCCGACCTCGTCTGAAACGATAACAGTCGTGGAATTCTCCAATTGGCGCCAGGACTCCCGCTCGGCCCGACTAACCGCGCCGCATTTCCTCATCGATCAGGACAACAGTGAATCTGCCACGCTCGTTCGCTGGCTTGAAACCGGCAACGAAGATGCGGATCTGCCGAAAATTCTCTGGCTGCTGGAAAATGGTGAAGCCAACCGTGCCATGACGATGATGCTACGCCTGGCGTTTGCAGAGAAACCGTCCCCGGTACTGGCCCTCGTCTATTTTGACCATCTACGCGATGCTGGCGATTTGGAAGAAGCGTGCAGTTACCTGCAATCGGTGGTCCAGCGCGACAGCACGCAAACGATCGACGTGATTGCCACATGCCTGGCTGCAGGCAACCTGCCTGATATGCTACAGGCAAACTTGCTTGGCACACTCAACAACGCCAGCCTGGATTATCCCTACATTGGCACTGTCTTGTACCGTCTCGGACTGGACGGGAGCGACGTGCACGAAGAAAACAGCGATACAACGCGCGGGCAGCTATGCCGATCTGCCGTGAACTCCATCCTGGATGGTGCGGCGGGGTATTCGCTCGACACCTTAGTGCCGGATGAGGTCAGCCTTGATGATCACTATACTGATGTTCTGAACGCCCTCATAATCCTTCAGGCCCCAGACGAGGCTGTTGCGGGATGGCTGGTCCAGGCCGACCAACGCGATGGCAACGCGCTGGACAATGTGATTGACAAACTGAAGAAGGCCGGACGCACGATTGCCCTGCTTGGACCGGCTGCTTGCCTGGAGCCTTCCCTTGCGGCACGCCTGAGGTTGGCTCGAGCCGTCGCCAAGAAGTTCGAAGAGCAAAAACAACACGCCAACGCCATAACCTATGCCATGGCAGCAGCAGAAGCGCGCAATTGGGCTGATATCGGATCTCTGGTCCAGGCGGCACAGCTGACACGAAAGTTCGGAGACAGACGAGTAGCGCTCGATCTGTTTGAGAAAGTGCTGAAGCTTGATGGTAAAAATCTTCGCCTGCTGGAGACGAAACTGCGCATCGAAAGCGATGTGATCGCCCGCAATCCGCTGCATCGCAAGGACGGTTTCGACCGCGACCTGAAGCGACTGCTGGAGGCCCGGACGAAAGCGCTCATGAATCGACCGGGAAATGTTTCCGTGCATGAAGATCTTGCACGGACACTGCTGCTGGCAGGCCGCAGGCAGGAAGCGAGGGAAATATTCGCCAATGTCGTCAGCTCCGGCAAGGGCAGCATCGACAGCCAGGTCCAGCTGATCAACATCACCTATCAGATGCGTGATTACGAGGAATGCTGCCGACTGGCCGAGGCCATTCCCGAAGACCAGATCAGCGAATGGGCCGTCGTCAACCATGTGCGGGCACTGCGCGCCATGGAACGAATCGAAGAGGCAGGGGCGCTTCTGGAGAAGCACTATAAACCCGAACGCGCATCCATCGCCCGCGAGCGCGTCAGAAACCTGTTCTTTGCAGGCGACTATGATGCCGCGCGCCGTATGGGTGAGGAAACAAGCGCCCAGCAGCCTGACGATACCGAGTTGCACCTGCTATGCGCCGCCGCCCATCTTGAAGCGGGCACGCTCGACATGGTTCGCCCCCACATTGAGAAAGCACATGAGGTAGCACCGCCGGGCAGCTTTATGGAGGAGCTCTGCCTGTTCGATTACGCCATCGCCCACAAGCTGAAGCAGGATGAGGTCGCCGAGAAGCTGGATCCGCTTTTCGGGGCCATGGGGTGTGTGCCGGTACGCTTTGCCGAAGGCAGCGAAAACACCTTCGATGACTTCATAGTCCCTGACGAGGAAACGATCGCTCAGGCAGCGGAGAAGTCCGGCAATCCCGATGATCCCTACCCGCCGCTGCACAAGGGGCCGCTCGTCTCCGTCATCATGACGAGCTATAACTCCGAACAGTATCTCGACACGGCGATCCGGTCGATCATGGAGCAGAACTACAGGAATATCGAGCTGATCGTTGTCGATGATTGCTCGACTGACAGCACACCGCAAATGCTGCAGGACTGGGAAGACCGTGACCCACGCGTAAGGGCAATCCTGAAGTCGGAAAACAGCGGCACCTATGTCAGCAAGAACATGGGCCTGTTGCTGGCGCGCGGCACCTATATCGCCTTGCAGGATTCCGACGACTGGTCCCACCCCGACCGGATCGGCAAGAGCGTCAGCGCTCTGGAGAAGCGACCTGACGTGATGGGCCTGACGACCGACTGGATACGCATGACGACGAATGGCGAAATCCAGATCAAGGCGGGCGGCCAGATTTCGCACGTATGCTGTATCTCCCTGGTGTTCCGCCGCGAACTGGTTCTGAAGGCCATTGGATTCTTCGATTCCGTCAGGATCGAGGCGGACATGGAATATATCCGGCGGATTTCGCTGACCTTCGGGGAATCGTCGATCCTGCGTTTGCGCTGGCCTCTCCTGTTTGGCCGCGCCCGCAGCGACTCGCTGACCGGCAACGAGGAATTCGGCATTTCGCGGACCGGCTTCAGTGCACCGCGACTGGAATATCAGCTGCATCAGGCAAACTGGCACCGCGAGATCGAAACCGGCAATACCACCGCCTACATGCCCTTCCCGCTGTCGGAACGAAAATTCAAGGCACCGGGCATTATCCTGCCGGTCAAGGAAGAGACTGAATAATTCCCATGCAGATCATCAACCAGACCATCTATCAGGAAAACCCGTATCACAGCCTGCTCTATCGTGCCCTCGGCGGGCGTTACTCGGCCAGGCGCGGCACAGTTGACGACGCAATCCTGTCCCTGCAGCGCAAGCAGGGTAACCTCCTTCACATACACTGGGAAGAACACCCCTTGCGCAAATGCAGCACCGGCGCAGAAGCGGCGGTGGTGGCGGACTATCTGATCGCACGTCTCTCCTACTTCAGGAAACTCGGTGGCCGGATCATCTGGACCGTGCACAATATCGAACCCCATGAAGGCGAATTTCGCGACCAGTTCCTGCGGTATCGCAAGGCTCTCGCCGGCCTGGCCGATCATGTCCATGTCCATAACCTGGCCGCCATCGAAGTACTCGCCAGCCAGACCGATATCGACAGGTCACGGATCGTGTACATCCCGCACCCATCCTATATCGGTGCCTATGAGGATACTGAACAGACAGTGCAGCCCCATGCCCAGCCAGACGAGAAGAAGGCCCTCTTCTTTGGCATGTTGCGACGTTACAAGGGTCTGGACCTGCTGTTCCGCGCCGTACCGGAGCCGCAGAAACTGGAACCAGGCCTGCAGATCGCCATTCACGGCAAGACCGTACCGGGCGACCCTTTCGCCGAGGAGCTGCAGACCTACAGCGCCATCGAGGGCTACGACATTCATGCAGAACGTGTTGAGGACCCGGACGTGCCCGGCCTGATGCGCTCAGCCCGCTGCATCGTCATACCCTACGAGAAGTTTCTGACATCAGGCGTCGCGCTGCTTGGCCTGACCTATGGTGTGCCTGTGGTCGCCCCCAATATCAGCCAGATGCGGGAGCTGTTCCCGCCGACCTGCCAGCGCCTGTTGTTCGAGCCGGGCGACGCCACCAGCCTCGCGGAAAAAATCCGGGAAGCCGTTACCCTGACTTCGGATGAATTTGACGAGATCAACGAGCTGAACCGCAAGCGCGCATGGTATTTGCGCCCCGAGCGGATCAGCACCATTCTTGGTACATTCTACGACAAGATGAAGGGCTGACCTTTACGCGGATACAGCCAATAAATGGCGGGCACGCTTCCCGCCATATCCGGATACTGGATCGCGCTATTTCAGCTCTGTATTGATCAGGTCGATCAATTCGCCGACATTGGCAGCTTCCATGATCTTGTCGACGGGCAGCTCGACCTTCACCTCGGACTCGATCTGCATAATCAGAACGCCATGGGAAAAGGAGTCCCAGCCAGGCACATCCGCGGCGACGGTTTGCTCACTGATCTTTTCCTTGTCGTAGCTGAATTCTTCGGCAATCGTCGTTTTGACGATGTTGGCGATTTCGTCTCTGGTCATGCGATATTTTCCCCTTGAAGAAACTTGTCGAGTATAAGCCTGTTGAGATGGCGGTTCTGCTTGCCGCTAGTTGATTTGTGAAGGGCGCCCTTTTCGACGACGAACAATCGCCGCAGCCCCACGCCCAGCTGCTCGCTGATCCGTGCGCGCGCGTCTCTCTCCGCCGTCTCGGCATCGCCATCATCGGTCAGTTCCGCCAGTGCATAAAGCTCGTTCGTGCCCATGCGCTCGCTATAGACACCAAATGCGCCACAGCGCCCCGGCTTGATGCCTGCCGTGTCATTGAGAATAACCTCTATCTCCTGGGCAAAGAAGTTCCGGCCATAGAGAATAAGCATGTCATCCTTGCGCCCGAGGACATAGAGTTCGCCGTCTTTCATGAAACCCATGTCACGGGAGAAATAGACGCCATCGACAATGGCATTCTCGTTCAGCTCCGGGCGCTTGTAATATCCCTCGAATGTCGAAGGCCCCTTTATGGCGATTTCGCCAATCCGCCCTTCCGGCAGCGTATTCTCGCGCCGGTCATCGACGATGGTTACGGTATAACCAGACAAGGGCACACCACAGGAGAAGACCCGTGCTGTCGGCTTGCCCGGGGTTGCCGGCACGACCTCTCTACGATCGAGCCCTTCCTGATCGAGATCCAGAGACCTCGCAGCCGTCTTCAGCGGCGTCTGGGAGACGGCAAAGACAGTTTCTGCCATGGCATAGCATACCTTGAGACTCTCCTCAGTGACGCCATTGTCGGCAAAGGCCTTGACGAACTGGGCATGTGTTTCCGGCCGGCAGACCTCAGAACAGTTGACCCAGTATTTCATGCTCGACAGGTCATGCTTCCAGTCACGGGCACGCTGGGCCAGATGCGAGAACGCGAAGTTGGGCAGCCAGCAATAATTGGCCTTTTCCCGCTCGATCATGTCGAACAGCTTTACCGGGCGCATCACCCACTCGAAATTGTCCATGGCGTGGACGGTCAGGCCGCGAATGAGCGGCAACATGAAGTTCGTGATCAGTCCCATGTCGTGATAGAGCGGCAGCCAGGTCGCAATCACGCTGTTGTCATCCATGTCCAGCGCGTCCTGGTAGATCGCCACCTGGGCCAGCACTTTCTCGTGGCTGAGCATGACGCCCTTTTTATTCGCGGTTGTCCCTGAACTGTGCTGGATGAAGGCGACATCAGAACCGCTGACCGCCTCGGGCTCCGTCAGCGCCACTCCATCTAGGGCAGGATCATCAGGATCCACAGCATGGGTAATGTCGCCATAGTCCGGAAGATTTTCGCGATACTGGTCGCGGATCTCTGCCGAAGCCACGATCATGCTAGGGGCAATCAAACTATAGAGTGCGCGGTGATTATCGTAAAACTTTTGCTTGTCCTGCTTGGCGTTTTCTGCTGGCATGAGCGACGGTATTGCACCAATCATCATAGAACCAGCAAAGGCTATGTGGAGTAGCGTGTCCATGGGATGCACAATCAGGACGATGTCACCCCGGCCAACTCCCTTGCTTTTCAAAAAACCGGCAAATTTCAGGGACTTACTGTAAAAATCACCAAAATTCAGGCATTGTGAACCTTGCGGCTTGTTTATGTTGATAAATAGCTTGCCCGGGTTATTTTCGGCATGATGGGCAAGCGCCTCGACAATAGTGGACATGGCATGAATCTCTGGACTAAGTACGACAGGTTGTTGTTAGTGAATTAAGCTCTTCGGGACAATCTTAAATTGGCTCGCTGATCCCCGCCCTCCGCTCTCCCCCGACGGATTCAGACAGAAAAGTTATGAGTAAGAAACCTACACTGATTATCTTCGGCAATTGCCAGGCTAGAATCATTTTCGAGCAGTTCGTTGACACGCCGTCATTGACTGACAAGTATGATATTCATTTCAAGTACAGCTTCAACCACCCTACGCGGAACACTGAACTGACCGATGATCAGATCGAGCGTTGCGAGATTGTCTGGGCTCAATACACCCAGAACATAACGGATGAGTTTCTGTCGGCCTTCCCTGACACAAGCCGCAAGCTCGTTTTCCCGAGCGCGGACACCTCAATGATGTGGCCTACCTATGCGCTTGATCCTCGCAACAAGAAGGAACCGCCTGACTTTCCGTATGGCCGGTACCCCTACGGTGACCGCATTGTCGTTAAGCTCATGAATAAGGGCTGCACCAGGGAAGAAATTCTCGACTCCTACCAGGAAGAACTGGAAAAAGTTGTCGGGTCATTTGACCGTATGCAGAAAATGGAGCTTCAGCGCTATGTCGCGCGAGAGCGTCATTGCGATGTCCATATCGGCAAATGGATTGTAAATTATGTTCCAAAGGTTCGTTTGTTCTGGTCTCCAAATCATCCGACTCGGCACGTCTTTCGCCAGATGGCTAAACGTCTACTTATGGATACGTTCAAGGACGAAAGCGTTTATGCGCCTTACTATGACGAGTTTCTGAAAAAACTGGGAAACAACGAATATCTGTCAGGTGACCAGGTACCGATACAGCCGATCGTTGCAGATAAGCTGGGCCTGGAGTGGTGGGACAAGGACGATACCTATCTTTTCAGGAAGACTGAAAAGATTACCGCGGACGAGTATCTCAGGCGATATATCAACTGGGAATAGCCTTTCCTTCCCCGTAGGATGCCTTTATTGCGGTCCGAATGCGCGGTTACGGATTGAAATATGAGTGAAGCAAGCGATTGGGCAGTAAGAAACGCGCTGCAAAACAGGGAAAGTTTCCAGGGTGAATATGCTGGCGTTCAATGCATCGCCAATACGCTCTGGATATTCTTTGCCCATGTGGATGTCCCCGCGGGAAAGGCAGCGCAGAGTAACGTCGCGCGCCATCTGGGTGGGAACAAGGTATTCCTGAACTGTCCTGGCAATAGCTGGTATCAGGAAGGGGTTCCGGGTATCGCCAGTGACCTGACCGGTGTCCTCAGCTGGCTGTCCGATCTCGTCTCCGAAACTAGCGCCAGCGAAATCAAGCTGGTGGGTCACTCGATGGGAGCATATGCTTGCTTGGCCGCCCGGGGCTGGCTCGGCGAGGGCACGTTCATCGCTACCAGCCCGGAACTTGAGCTGGACCATCCACACAGCCGCAGCGTGCGCAATAATGTGCGGACGGATCGCAACTTTAAATCATTGTACGACCTGCTGGAACAACGGGACTATACCGGTCAGGGTGTTACGGTCTTCGGCGCCTACGATGCCGTCGATTCCCTGTTTCTGGCGGATGAGCGCACCTATGATGGCAGGTTCGGCGAAATTCTCGTCTGCCCCTATCACCATGGCGTGACCGAGTTCTTCACCGCCCGCCGGCAATATCATCACCTCCTGACCAAGCCATTCGAAGCCATGGACAGCATGGTCAGCAGCGGCCTTGCCTTGCCTGTCACCGCCGCTGACAGACAATGCTACAGGGATTTCTACTCACTGGCGCTTGCCTGCTCCCGCCAGGACAGACAGAGCCTCGGCACGCTCCTGTCCAGCCATGATGACTGGGACAACGCTGGCTGGCACCTGGAGTCGGCGCATGGCTTCCGGATCATGGGGCGCAAGGATCATGCCCTCAATGCCGCCAGGATGGCAGCTGCCATCTGTCCGAAAGCACACGAATATCTCATCGGCTATGCGCGTTACGCCAAACTGGCCGGCGCGATGAGCGAGCACGAACAGGCACTCGACCTCATGCAGGAAAACCTTCCCCAGCATACCCTTATCCGTAACTACCTCGCCGAACACGACCGTGTTGCGGCAGAGTAGACGGTGTTATATTTCCACGGAACACGATAAGGATGCTGACTTGGGTGCCATTGTCTGGCAGGACCAGTATCGTCACAGCAGGAGACCATGATAGATGACCAGCACCGCGCCGCGTGACCTGAACGGTTTCACCGACCTTGCCGCCGGCATGCGAGCATGGCGCACATGGGCACTGCTGGCTATCGAAGATTACCGGGTACGGTATCACCGCACCCTAATTGGCCCTCTCTGGGTTGCGATTTCCTTCGCCGCTTTTGTCGGGGTCAAGATTTTCATATTCTCCTTCGCGATGAGCCGAGACCTGCAATATTACTCGGTTTATCTCTGTGCCGGTTTTCTTGTGTGGATGTTCATCGTGCAGGTCTTCAGCGAGGGCTGCACGACTTTCCTCGCTGCGAAGTCCTGGATACTGGGGATTCCGGCACCCTATTCCCTGTTCCTCTATCAGGGCATGCTGCGCAATATCGTCTCCTACCTGGTCACGCTGATCGTAGCTCTCATCATCGTCTACACCGTCCGCCCGGTTCCATTGCCCTATGTCGCCGTCTCGTTCCTGTCCTTTCTGCTTCTCATTTTCCTGATGTTCTGGGTACAGCTTTTTCTGGCCGTTTTGTCGGTCCGGATCAGGGATGTGGTTCAACTGGTCAATGTATTCATGCGGATTATGTTCTTCCTGACACCCATCCTGTGGATACCGAGTGCCGTCAGTGCCGGGGCACGAGCTTTTGCCCAATACAATCCGTTCACCCATTTGCTGGCCATCATCAGGGAACCATTGCTTGGCAGCATGCCAACTGCGGTGAACTGGTACGTGTATCTTGGACTGCTTGCCATTTCGATCATCAGCTCTCTCGGGCTATACAGTCTGGAATACAGAAGACTTGCAGCGAGATTATAAGCAATGGCGAAAATTGAACTCGATAACGTAAGCCTTGCCCTGTCGAACAGCCTGTTTGGCAAGGACGAGTATATCCTGCGGGAACTCAGCTTCACCCTCAATCAGGGAGACCGCCTCGCCCTGATCGGACGCAATGGCGCCGGCAAGTCGACACTGCTGAGACTGCTCTCAGGCGTCTATCTGCCCACAACAGGTGACATCAAAGTCGACGGCAAGGTCAGCGCCCTCTTCAATCTCAGTGTTGGTCATCGGCGTGAATCAAGCGGCCGGACGAACATGATCATTCGTACACTCATGCAGGGTGAGAAGTACGAAGAGGTGAAGGCGAAACTGCCCGAGATGGAGGCCTATGCGGATATTGGCCGCTATATAGAGCGCCCCATGGAAACCTATTCGCAGGGTATGGCGATGAGGGTAACCTTCTCCGCAGCCACAGCCTTCAGGCCCGACATACTCCTCATGGATGAGTGGCTTGGCGTAGGCGATGCTGAGTTCCGGGCAAAAAGTGCAGAACGCATGACCGAGATGTCCAGCAGCTCCGGCATACTGGTTCTCGCCACCCATAACGAGCGCCTGTCCATGGAAAACTGCAATCTCGGGCTATGGATTGACCGTGGGCGAATGAAAGCCCTGGGTAATGTTGAAGAAGTATGGGCCCAGTATAAAGCTTCGATGAAAGTATCCAGCGAAGTGCCACAACCCGACCAAATGCTGGATGACAGTAATGGCTGAGGTAAAACGGCAGCTCAATATCGCCGTTATCAGTGTCGACGCCATGCCAAAAGTAGGCGGCGTCTCTGCGATGGCACACCACCTGGCTAATGCCTATGCGGCGGCAGGTCATAACGTCGTATTCCTGGGGCCGCGTGGCACATTTGTACCATCTGATTTCAAAAGGCTCTATCATCTTCAGGATGACTATTTTTCTGTCCTAAAGCCGAAGGATCGTGAGGAATTTGAGGCAGAAGACCAGCGTATCGGGCGGGAATTGAAAGAGCTGTACACGCATTATAACATAGACCGTGTGTTGCTGGCGCATCCGTTTCATTACGGCGTCATGGCGATCGACATCGCCCATGAAATGAATATCCCTGTATCTGCGCTTTTTCACGGCTTCGAAATCCGCAGCCAGATGGTCGATGGCATACCCTCAGACCTGAGAGAAATTGTCGATAACCGGATGGTTCATCGCCTTGATCATCGCGCCTTTTATGTCGTGAGCGAGGCAGATGAACTGATCGCCAACTCCACCCATACTGCAGCGGTACTGGACCGTTTTGGAACGGGAAAGCAGGTCCATGTTTCCGGCTGCGGTCTGGATACGGACCATATCAGCCACCTTCCCGAAGATTTTGAAGGCAGCCGAAACCCCGCCCACATGCGCGAAAAACTTGGCTATCCCGATCGCCCCACCATTACCTATGTCGGTCGCCTGGTCGACAACAAGAAAGTCAACAGACTGATAGATATTTGCCATGCCGACCCAAACCTGCAGGCTATAATTCTGGGCGACGGCCCCTGCCGTACCGCCCTGCAGGCGCAGGTTACGGAGCTAGGCCTTGAGGATCGTGTCTTCCTCAAAGGCTATGTCAGCGAGGCCGAGAAGTGGCAAACCTTGGTGGCGAGCGACTTTCTAGCGCTGTTGTCCGAACCCAACGATACGTTCGGCCAGGTAGAAGGCTTCGGAATTGTCCTGCTTGAAGCAGCGGCGGCAGGGTGTATTCCCGTTTCCTCCGGCACCGGCGGTATGGGCGATGTTGTGCGCGATGCCGAGACAGGTATCCTGGTCGACCCTTCCCTCCCGCCAGCGCAAGCGGCGGCACGCCTTTCAGGCATTCTCGGCACACAGGACGCGACCAGCATCCTTCAGGGCGCGAGGTCTCAACTAAAATCGCGCTTCAACTGGGAAACTATCGCGCAGGTCATGCTGGAGCGCTGGATGGGCTTTACCCCAGCCAGCGACGAGACAGGCACAGATCAGCCGTCATCGTGATTTCCAGACCTTGATCAATTCTTTCGCCCGCGCGGAAGCCTGAAAGTTCTGGCCTATGTGGTCAAAAGCGGCATAACCCATTCGCCGCATTTTTCCCGGATCGTCAGCAAGGGTACCAAGCGCTTCGATGAAATCGCTCATTTGCTTATGCGGCACGAGCAAGCCCGTTTTTTCGTGGCGTATAGTCTCAATCAGGCCACCGACCTTGAACGCCACAACGGGTCGGCATGCCATGCCGGCTTCCAGTGGAACCCGCCCGAAAGGCTCCGGCCACATGGTTGGCAATGCCACCACCTGGCACCGCCTCATCCAGCGATACAGGTCTTGCCGAGATAGGTAGCCCAG
Organism: Aquisalinus luteolus; assembly: GCF_009712425.2. GTDB lineage: Bacteria > Pseudomonadota > Alphaproteobacteria > Caulobacterales > Parvularculaceae > Aquisalinus > Aquisalinus luteolus. Next base: position 2,629 of record NZ_VCJR02000006.1, on the reverse strand, counting down.
CACCTCAACACGATCAGCAAGCCCTTTTTCTGCTGCTATCTCGTTAATCCGCGCCTCGATCCGCTCGCCACGCCCGGCAAAATAAATCTTTGCATCAGGCACCCGCGCAACAAGCTCGTCGATTTTCTTGACGAGGTCAGCCTGCCCCTTGTTCTCGTTCAGCATACCGACGACCAGAATGTTGAACCCGGGTAATTCCGCAACACCGCGATAACTCGCGATAATACTGTCCATATCGTCGGCAGGATTTGGCAAGTAGACGATGCGTGCACTATTGAAAATCCCGGCAATCTGATCATGCAGGAATTTACTGGTAACCACCACGGTATCCATTTGATGCAATGCGTGTTGCCGGTGTCTGCGTGTACGCTCGAAAAGTGATTTTATGAAGCCGCTATGCTTTTTTCTGTGCTCATAGCACTCGAAGTTGCACACGCCGCACAATTTCCCGTTGATCATCATGGATTGATTGTGGTTCATGCAGGCAAAGCGATTGTCCCGCACAAGGCCAATCATCCGCGCATTGGCTTTTTGCCGCAAACTCGCAACAGCAAGGATCGAGCGGTAATTATCTGCATGGATAGTAGCAGGCTGCATCCGTTTGACTACATCGGCAAGATAACGACGCCGCAGTGAATGGTCGACCTGGTCGAAGTCCGCAGGCACCCCCCCCTGTACACCCACCATGTAGTTCAGATGAATCATCCGCAAACGCAACGGGATGCGCCAAACCTCCCCCTGAAACAGATAGCCCAATAACCATAGCGCCTTTCTTGCAGCACGCATTGGCCTGCGGGCGGACTGATTGTCGGCAAACCGCTTCATCGATTGGGCGTGGTATGGCCACAATGTTGGCGCGGGGAATTCAATGACGCTGACACCATCCAGCTCATAGGTCGACGGGGCATCGATCGTATCGTTGAAAGTCACCACGAGGCATTTTTCGCGGTACTCAGACCGCGATAATGTAATGTGCAGACTAAGTTCCGCGCCACCATGCGAATTGGGCGGGTACCGGTCGGTCACAACCATGATACCATTACGATGGCTGTCGATCACTGCGTCGATGTCTTGAGATGTCATTTATTGATATTCTTTATTAAGTCAGCTCGGGCAGCTCGCCGCATGGTCAGGGTGTCGTGACCCTAGCCAACTGAAATGCTTGTGTAAATGAGAATGGCGCACGCATGACGGTACTGCCCGGACTGCTGCTCCCTTGCCTTAGATGACGGTTTCTGTAGTGATAAAGTTTGGTGTATCTGTACCAATCTGCGCCAGGCGAAAGCGAATGACGAAAGACATCAAACAAGACACGGCCAGGTATGTGAGACTGGATGCTGGCGATCCTGCGCCCTGGTTTTATCAACGCACCTTTGCCAATGACCGGTTCGCCTTTCACACGGCTGGTGGCCGATATATCGTTCTGTCCTTTTTTTCAAGCGCCGCTGACGAACATTCCAGGTCCGCGATCAAGGCGGTCATGGATCGCAAGGATCTGTTCGACGAGACGAAAGCGATATTTTTCGGCGTTTCGACAGACCCGGATGACGAGGGCCAGAAGCGTATAGCCGAGTTTTATCCCGGCTATCGGTTTGTGCTGGATTATGATGGCAGTGTCTCGCGGTCCTATGGCGTCCTGCCTGCGCAGGAAACCACCGGCACCAACATCACGAACCTGCCTGCGCGGCGACGCTGGTTCGTACTCGACCCGACCCTGAGGATTATGAACGTGATCCCGTTTCGACAGGACCGGAGCGATATATCCGATCTTGTAACCTATCTGGATGGGTTGCCGCCTGCTGCAGAATTTGCCGGGACACCATTGCAGGCGCCTGTCATTGTCCTGCCGAATGTTTTCGACAGGGCATTTTGCAATGAGTTGATAGGTCTATACGAAAAGAACGGTGGCACCGAGTCCGGCTTCATGCGCGAACGAGACGGCAAGACGGTGACAATGCATGATCACAGCCACAAGCGCCGGCGCGACTATCTCATTCAGGAGAACGAGATAATCCGTCACTCACAAAGCCTTTTCCGGCGGCGGGTCGTTCCCGAGATTGCGAAAATCCACCAGTTCAATGTCCAGCGAATGGAACGCTACATAGTGTCGTGTTACTCCGCCGAGGAGCAAGGTCATTTCCGTCCGCACAGGGACAATACGACCAAGGGAACGGCTCATCGCCGTTTCGCCGTTTCGGTCAACCTGAATGATGACTTCGAGGGCGGCGAAGTTGTTTTTCCTGAATACGGTCAGCGCGGATTCAAGATGCCCGCCGGCGGGGCGGTCGTGTTCTCATGTTCATTACTGCACTGCGTTCGTCCCGTAACCCGGGGCAAACGCTATGCCTTCCTGCCATTTCTTTACGATGATGCTGCCGCAAAGATCCGTGAGCAGAATAATTCATTCCTAGGTGAGGGTGTCGGGAAATATCAGGGCCGCTGAGGCTGCCAGACAGGCAAGCCTCAGCCTGTTTACCCCCTATCCGAAGTTAAAATCGCTCACATCGATGTCCGATGTATCGACGCCGATCAGGGTGATCGAGTTGTAGGTATCGCCGGTGATGGACACGACTGTGTCCGAACCATCCTGTACGACACTCAGCTTGGCAAAGGCATCGGCTGCGGTCTC
>NZ_VCJR02000005.1 GCF_009712425.2 Aquisalinus luteolus | reverse complement strand
GTTTCCAAAGAGCACGGGCAGGCTCTTTGGTCGTGATCCAACGAACGAAAGCGTTGGTCATGGGGGTATCGGGGGTAGCTGGAACGCTCCCCTGATTGGCGGGTGTCGGGGGCCATTACCCTGACGAGAGATCAATCGGCGATACGATTGTATGGTGGCGGGAAGGCTCAATGCCTGAAAGCCACCATTGCCGGAGGGGATGCAACGGGGGACGCGCAGCGGGTTCCCCTTGCCAAGAGGCGTGGTATTACCACGCACATCTTGCGATCAACGAAACCCGCAAATCCGAATAAATTCTGTCCTTAGTGTGAACCGTTCCTGCATCAATGCCAGGGCTTCAAGAACTGTGCTTACTCCCGCGCTTCCTTACCGTGCCAGATGCGAACCACAACCAGCGTTTCGGCTTCCTCATAGATGCGATAGCGCAGGACATAGACGCTCTTGCCGAACGGCACAAAGAGCTGTCGGTACGGTTTGTGATTCTGCATCGCCGTTCCGAAATGCGGATTGTCCTGCAGAAGGCTCAAGCCCTCATCAATGGCGAGCATGGCCTTTTGAGCGGCGAGCGGGTTTTTCTCGACTAGGAAATTATAGAGCCGATCAATGTCGTCCTCTGCCTCCGGCAGCAAGACATATTTCATTGAGGATCGGCCCGGCGGGCAGCCTCTGCCGCGAGGCGGTGCAGCTTGCCCTTGATCGAATCGAAGGGAATGGCGCTGCCCGTTTCCAGATAGCGCTGCCAGCGGCTTTCATCCTCGGCGAATTCGGCCTGTTCGCGCTCGGCATCGTCGGCGTAAGAACGCAGCACCGTTTCGGCCAGCTCCGGCACGGAATGCCCGGTGCGCTCGGCAATTGCCAGCAGGCGGACCTGCAGGTCATGGTCGATCTGGAGTGTGTCTGTTTTCTCGGTGCTCATAGTTTATAATACCATCTTCCAACGCGCTGAATCAATGAAATAGCAAAACGGTTAGCCGGATCGACCAAGGGCCTTGGCACGCGCCGCTTGGCGAATTTCTTCCATGCTGCGCTTGGAAACGCCGCTCTCGATGCCTTGTTTGATGGCTTCACGCATCAATTCCAGCCGCTCGTCAGGCGATAGTGCCTCAATCTGGCGGATATCTTCCTCGGTCGGCGCAGTCAGCGAAGACACAGTGATTTTGCCGTTCAAATAGGTTTCACTCATGGGTGGATGCTACCACACAGTGTCGGCTTTGATCCAGATAGACGATGTCAGAAAGAACCGTACACAAACAAAAACATCGACAAATTCGGAATTTCATGTTTCAATTAGGACAGAATACCTATTAATGCGCCCGCAATTCGCAGCCATCGAATGATACGAAACCCTGCCAATTCCCCCGGCGGGGTTTTTTGTTTGCGCTAGAAAGGTACTACCCACACCAACAAAGGAGACGCCATGCCGCCTGATTGCGGTTCGCCAGAAACGGACCACGCACCGACCCCTGTTAAACCCGATATGGAAGAGCTGATCGCCGAGCTGGATGATCTGGACATTTCGCCTGAGGCCAAAGAGGAATTTGTTCGAACTCTCGGCAACGTATTGCTGGCCTTCGTCGAGCTAGGCTTTGGCCTGCACCCTATGCAGCAACACCAGCAAAATCCTAATGAAAATGCGGTAAAGAATGAAGATTCTCTGCTCTTTTCCATCAGCGATGTGCTATGCTTGTCCACATCCAACCGTACACCGATTAACGACCGTTCCGGGCCGTCCAATGAGGAGCCTGCCGGAGAGAAGGGGGAGTCATGACACACGCTGAAACCATCACCAAAACCAAGGCGCTGATTTACGCCCGTATATCTTCCGTCGCGCAGCTTAAAAAAGGTCATGGCCTCGCCAGCCAAGAAACCCGCTGCCGCGAGTTTGCCAAGATGAAGGGCTATGAGGTCGAAGACGTCTTCTTCGACAAGGCCGTTTCCGGCGGCACGCTGCAGCGCCCCGGCATTCAATCCATGCTTGCCTTCATGAAGGCGAACCAGAAGACGGCAAGCTATGTCGTCCTGATTGACGATATCTCCCGCCTATCGCGCGATATCCGCGTCCACCTCGATCTGCGCGATGCGATTGCGTCTAGCGGCGGTCGACTGGAAAGCCCGTCCATCGAGTTCGGCGAGGATAGCGACTCGCGCCTGATCGAAAATCTCTTGGCTTCCGTCTCACAGCACCAGCGCCAGAAGAATGCAGAGCAAACCAAGAACCGCATGCGCGCGCGTCTCATGAATGGCTATTGGACCTTTATCGGTTGCATGGGCTATCGCTTCGAGAAAGTGCCGGGCCGGGGCAAGATGCTGGTGCGCGATGAACCGCTGGCCTCAATCATTCAGGAAGGCCTTGAAGGCTATGCCGCCGGGCGCTTCCAGCTACAGGTTGAGGTCAAACGCTTCTTCGAAAGCCAGCCCGCCTTTCCGAAAAACAAAAAGGGCGAGGTTCGCAACCAGCTTGTCACCGACATTCTAACCAAGCCGCTTTATGCCGGGATGGTCGAGAAGGAAGATTGGGGCGTCACGCTTCGCAAGGGACAGCATGAAGGGCTGATCTCGTTCGAGACGTTCGAGCGTATCCAGAAGCGCCTAAAAGAAGGTGCGTACGCACCAGTTCGCGCCAACCTTAATCATGACTTCATTTTACGCGGCACGGTCGCCTGCGCCGAATGCGGTCACGCCATGACTGCCTGCTGGTCCAAGAGCAAGTCAGGGAAGAAGCATCCTTATTACATGTGCTTCCTGAAGGGCTGCGCGTCATATCGCAAATCTATCCGCCGCGATGAATTGGAAGGCGCTTTCGAAAAATTATTGGGCCAACTCCAGCCAGTTGAACAAATGGTCACCGTTGTTCGGGCGATGTTTAGTAAGATGTGGGATTACCAGTTAGCTCAGGGTGAAGAGCAACGCCGCACCCTGCAAAAGCAGATCAAGGACGTTGAAGGCCAGATCGAGAACTTCCTCGACCGCATTGTTGTCGCGGAAAACCACAGTGTGGTGGCCGCCTACGAAAAGCGCATTGCATCGCTGGAAAAAGATAAGCTGATAATGATCGAAAAGCTCGAAAATCAGGGCCGCCCAGCGCACGCTTTCGAGGATGTATTCGAACTGGCCATGCGGTTCCTGTCGAACCCGCTTGCGCTCTGGAATACAGGCCATCCGGCACACCGCCACACGGTCCTGAAACTGGCCTTTACCGAGAAACTTCAATATTGCCGGAAAACCGGGTTTCGAACTCCAGCAATTTCTTACCCATTCAGGGCTTTAAACAATCTTGCTGTGCCACAAGGCGAGATGGCGGAGAGAGAGGGATTCGAACCCTCGGTACGGTTGCCCGCACAACGGTTTTCGAGACCGCCCCGTTCGACCACTCCGGCACCTCTCCGCGGGGAAGGCAGGTATTATCTTTTGAAAGCAGTTATTGCAAGAGGGTATGTGAGGGGGATGGCATTCTTGTCCGGTCAAGTCGAGGCAGCGGCAGTCTTGTCCTTCTGGCGGGCGAGGAACTCTGTCGCCGCGCGTTGCAGGGCCTTGCGGCCCTGGGGGGTGAAGCCGCCGATCATGACCGGCTCTACGGTGGGTACGGCCCAGGCCTTGCCGGTGATCTGGCGATATTGCCTTGCATAGCGCTGCCATGTCGACAGGCCGGGGGTTTCGGCATCCGCCCTGGCGACGGGCCGGGAGGTGGTGACGCCGCCATGATACTGGTGGAACGTGGCTTCACCCATCACCAGCATATAGGTCGTGTCCGGATGTTCGACGGCACGGCGGAAGAAATCGAGATTGACGATCCCGCCGCCGGGAATGTCAAAGCGTTCATCGAATCCCCCCAGCTCTGCCATCATCCTGCGGCTGAGCGTGATGGCATTGCTTTCGGCCAGGTTGCCGAGCCAGCCACTGGGCGCCGAGCCGCCGAAGCAGGAAATGTTGAACAGGTCATAGCCATTGTTCTGCCAGTCTATGGCGGCCAGCATCTCGTCCTCGATGGCCTGGCAATAGCCTTCCTTCACCGCGACAGCCTGAAGCTTGTAGCCGATATGGCAGCCGACAGTTGCGACCGCGGGTTCGGCGGCAAGACCGGTCGCCTGCATCGTGTATTTCAGCAGGCCGGGCGAGGCCATGCGCGCGCCATCGATGACCGCGCAGATATAGTCGCCCCTTGCAGCGGCAATGCCCTGGTTGAGGGCGGTGGCGGGCGTGGTCGTGACCGGGTCGGCCATCATGTAGCGTACATTGGCGGGCCAGCCTGCAATCGTCTCCTGAGCCACCGGCGATGGCGATCCGTTCTCCACGACGATGATCTCGATGTCGGTCGCGCTGACACAGATCTGGTATGGCGGCAGGAAGGAAGCGACCGTTCGCGGAATTTCCCGGGCCATGTCGTAGGCAACGATGACTATCGAGATAAGGGGCTTATCCTGCGGCATCACACAATCTGTCCCACAAGGGCCTGGCTGAGGCCGGCACGTCATCTTCTGCCTGATGGGTCATCAGCCCGTCTTCGAAAAAATCGATCCGGGCGCTGGTGTCGAGGCCGAGGGTCTCGATGATGCCGGCAAGCCTGTCGGCATAGTCCGGGGTGCCGTAGCGCAGGATCGGGAAAGGGCTCGCGTCATGGCGGGCTATCAGCCGCTCGTTATAGGCCTGCCACAGGGACAGGGCGTGATCGGACGACATCTCTTTCTTCCATTTTTTCGCCCGGTGGCAGAGCGAGGCGACGACGGCAGCCGGGTGCCGGAAGGTGCCGACGAAGCGCGGCGCTGTTTCCGCCAGCCATCCGTCGAGCAGGAACAGCGCACGCGGATCTTTCGCGCCCCAGACCGGCTTGTCCTCATAAGGTTCGATCGCCGTGCGCAGGTCGTCCAGCTGCCCGGATGTCCAGGTAATCTCGCCCTCGGGCGGATTGTCCCAGGCGGCATCATTGTCGGCGAGGACGCGGTCGTGAAGCTTCATCAGGGACAGGTTTTCCCGATTGCCCTTGCGATTGAATGGCGCAGCGGTGTTCACCTCGCCGAGGAACAGGCCAGCCTGCTCCAGCGAACCGGCAAGACATGACGTGCCAGACCGGTGCATACCCAGTATCAAGACAGGCTGTGGCTTCACTCTATGTACGCTCCCCAATTCGCACTTTCAGGTAAGGGGACTAGCTTCTCGGTTTCAGGTCCGGTGTCAACCAAACGCATTAACGAGATCCAAAAGTCGTGCCAGAGCGAGATGTCACGGGTCTCCCGCGTTCCGGAACTGCTGGTGTTTTTGGTGAAAAGCTCCAACCGGAAGGCAATCTTGGGAATCTTCTCGCGTTTGATACGATTTATTTAGTTGGCGGCGCAAACGCTTGTCAGGCCTTTGATTCCCGTGCAATTCTTTCGTCTGCAATCAGTAAGAGGGGCAGTTTATGACCAGGAATTCTTTGCTCGCGCAGCCGTTCTATGCGCTGCTGGCTGGCGTTGCCAGCTTTACCAGCGTGGCGGCGCTGGCAACCGTGATGACCGTCCAGCCGTCCTTTGCGCAGGATGATGAAGACGAGGATGAAGAAAAGACCATCGCCGATGTGGTCGAAGACTATGAAGAGCTCGATGGCCTGTTCCCGATGTGGCAGGACCCGGAAAACGGCGATCTCTACATGGAGATCACCGAGGACCAGCTGGGCGAGGAATTCATTGCCTTCTCCTATACCGAGAACGGTGTTCTGGGTGCGGGCCACTTCCGGGGCAATTACCGCGACCAGCGCGTCATCTCCTTTGAAAAGCGTTATGGCACGATCGACGTTGTAGAGGTCAACACGGCCTTCTATTTCGACGAAGACAATGCCCTGTCGCGTGCATCCGAGGCCAACATCTCCGATGCGATCCTCGCCAATGTGAAGATCGAGGGCGAGACCGCCGGCTCGGGTGACGGCGAGGAAGCAACGCCGACCCGTTACCTGATCAAGGCGAACGACCTGTTCCTGACCGAGAACCTGCACCAGGTGAAAGCCTCTTCCGGACCGAATGATCAGCCGACGGATTTCCGTATCGGCGAGCTGTCCGGCTCCAAGACCCATTACGAGGACGTCCGCAACTATCCGGAAAACACCGACGTCATCGTCAGCTATGTCTTCGACCTGCCGCGCCCGACCAATTATGGCGGGGCTGATGTGACCGATGCGCGTTCCGTCACCATCCGCATGCAGCATTCGCTGATCGCCATGCCGGAGGAAGAATTCACGCCGCGCTTCGACGATTACCGCGTCGGCTATTTCTTCGATCAGGTTACCGACCTGACCTCGCCGGATGCGACCCCCTATCGCGACATGATCAACCGCTGGCGCCTGGTCAAGCAGGACCCGAGCGCTGCCGTGTCCGACCCGGTCGAGCCGATCACCTGGTGGATCGAGAACACGACCCCGGTCGAGTATCGCGACATCATCCGCGATGCGGCGCTGGCCTGGAACGAGTCTTTCGAGGCGGCCGGCTTCTCCAACGCGATGGAAGTGAAGGTACAGCCTGACGATGCCGAGTGGGATGCAGGCGATATCCGCTACAACGTCCTGCGCTGGACATCCTCGCCCAACCCGCCATTCGGTGGCTATGGCCCTAGCTTCACCAATCCGCGCACCGGTGAGATTATCGGTGCCGACATCATGCTTGAGTATGTCTTCCTGACCAACCGTATCACGTATACGGAGCTGTTCCCCGAGGACGGCGCAGCGTCACAGGAGGCCCTTGAAGCCCTCAACCATGCCCATGACAAGGGCAAGGGCCTGTGCAATGCCGGCATCCGCCTGCAGCAGGACCTGATGGTTGCCAGAACGGCAGCGATGCAGGCCGGCGCAAGCGATGAAGAAATCAGCCAGCTGGTCGAGGACGGGCTGTACTACCTGATCCTGCACGAGCTGGGTCACACGCTGGGCCTTAACCACAACATGAAGGCCTCCATCATGTGGGATGCGGTGGAAGTCCACGACAAGGAGCTGACGCAGGGCATCATTGCGGGCTCCGTCATGGACTATCCGGCGCTGAACGTCGCCCCGCAGGGCATGACCCAGGGCGACTATGCCAACCGTCGTCCAGGACCCTATGACAACTGGGCGATCACCTTCGGCTATTCGCCGGATGTCGATGATGCCGGCGTGCGCGCCGAGCTGCTGTCCAAGTCGACAGAGCATGGGTATGCCTTCGGCAACGATGCCGACGACATGCGCTCTGCCGGTGGCGGCGGTATCGACCCGCGCGTGATGATCGGTGACATGTCCTCCGACATGGTGACCTATGGCAGGGATCGTATCGATCTCGTCCAGTCGCTAATGCCGGGCCTGAAGGAGAAATACTCCAATGAGGGCGACAGCTGGGAAGCACTGCGCAACGCGTATCTGATCCTGACCTCCAACCAGGCAGGCATGGGCAGTGCCGTGTCGCGTTATATCGGTGGTGTCTATGTCGAGCGGGCCGCGATCGGTCAGGACGGCGAGACGCAGAGCTATACGCCGGTGCCGAAGGACTATCAGAAGGCAGCAATGAAGCTGCTGAAAGACGAGATCTTCGCCGCGGACGCATTCGACGTGCCGGCTGACCTCGTTGCCAGCCTGCAGCCGCAGCGCCGCGGGTTCAACTTCTTCGGCGACACCGAGGATCCCAAAGTTCATGAGCGTGCCCTGTCGATCCAGTCGGGTGTGCTGAACCACCTGATGAGCGCCAATGTGCTCGACCGGATGACCAACTACCAGCTATATGGCGGCGAGTACAAGCCGGCGGAGATGCTGCTCGACCTCAATGACGCGATCTATGGCGGCGATCTGACCGGTAAGCCGAACACCTTCCGCCAGAACCTGCAGGTCGAATATACAAAACGCCTCGTCGGCATTGTAGGCAATGGCGGGTATGGTCCGGTGGCACAGTCCGCCGCACTTGCCGCGATCAAGGATGTGAACGGCCGTATCGGCTGGTTCGCCTTCGGCCAGGACGCAGCCTCTGCTGCGCACCGCGAGCACATCAAGGCGATCATTGCGCCAGTGATGGAAAAGATCTGATGGCTCGCTAGAGCCTGAAGAGAGGAAAGGCCGGGCAACCCCCGGCCTTTCTTGTGTTTACGGGCTTTTTGTAGGCCCGAGAGTATTGACGGCCTCGGTTTATTCTCGTATGACGCCGCCTCTTTTGGCGTATTCCGTGAAGGGTGCGGCAAACAACGCTGGCAGCAGTCCGGCGGATGAAAAAGGACTTCTCTTTATTAACCGCCCGGAATTGCAGGGCATTTGAAAGGTCGGAAGATGTACGCAGTCGTAAAGACAGGGGGCAAGCAGTATCGCGTTGCCCAGAATGATGTGATCAAGGTAGAGCGCCTCGACGGCGACGCCGGTGACACAATCACCCTCGAAGAAGTTATCATGGTCGGCAACGGCTCTGACGTGAAAGTCGGTGTCCCGAAAGTCGATGGCGCTTCCGTCGCCGCTGAAATCCTGGAGCAGGCGCGTTCCAAGAAGATCACCGTCTTCAAGAAACGCCGCCGCCAGAACTATCGCCGCAAGGCCGGTCACCGCCAGCACCTGACGGTCCTGCGCATCACCGACATCCTGACCGATGGCGCCAAGCCGGCTAAAAAAGCTGCCTCCAAACCGGCAGCAAAGAAAGCGGCCCCTAAAGCGGACAACACGCCGAAGGACGTCGCCGAGACACCGGCAGTCGCAACCGAAGCGGCTGACTTCAAGGACGATATCGCCCTGATCGGTGGCGTCGGCCCGAAACTGAAAGAAAAGCTCACCGGCTACGGCATCACCTCGCTGAAGCAGATCGCCGAGATGGATGACGCCGCTGTCGCCAAGATGGACGAAGAACTGTCCCTCGGCGGCCGCCCGACACGCGACGAGTGGGTCGAGCAGGCACAGGAACTCGTTGCCGGCAAGCCGCCGCGCGCGAAAGTCGATCAACGAGCAGCTGACAAGGAGTAATGGACAATGGCACATAAAAAAGCAGGCGGTTCATCCCGTAACGGTCGCGACTCAGCTGGTCGCCGCCTTGGCGTAAAGAAATTCGGCGGTCAGTCGGTCGTGCCGGGTAACATCATCATCCGCCAGCGTGGCACCAAGTACCACCCGGGCGACAATGTCGGCATCGGCAAGGACCACACCATCTTCGCTCTCGTCGAAGGCAGCGTTTCCTTCCGCAAGACCCGCGATGACAAGTCCGTCGTCAGCGTCGAGCCGGCCCAGGCTGCAGAATAACGGATATCCCTTTCGAGGATTTTGACGAAGGAGGGCCTGTCCGGCCCTCCTTTTTTATTGGGGCCGACCGGTTTGAAGCGATGCCGCATACGATTCGTACAGAGAGATTGCTGTTGCGCCAGCCCGTCGCCCGGGATGCGACGGCGTTCACGCGCCATTGCAACGATTTCAATGTGACGCGGATGACAGCGCGCTGGCCCTCAAGCTTCACCGAGGATTTCGCCCGCGCGCGTTTCGTCAGGGCGGCGGCATGGGATGCAATGAAGGACACCCTCTTTTCGATCCTGTTTCAGGGCGAGTGCATCGGGCTTATAGGGCTGCACGCGAATGAAGAGGGGACAGGCAAGCTCGGCTACATGATCGGCATGTCGGTCTCCGGACAAGGCCTGATGACAGAAGCGGTCACCGCCGTCTGCCGCCACGGCTTTGCCGTGATGGGGCTGAACACCATCACCGCCGACCATTATCTCGACAATCCTGCGTCGGGCCGGGTTTTGCAGAAAGCCGGGTTCGAGTGTATGGGCTATGATCCGCCCGTGTGGTCAGAAGCGCGCGGCCGCGCCGACCCCGGCACGAAATATGCGTTGACGCGCGAAAGGTATGGAAGATGAAGTTTCTCGACCGAGCCAAGATCTATATCAGAAGCGGTACAGGCGGTGCAGGCTGCCTGTCATTCCGGCGTGAGAAATTCGTCGAGTTCGGCGGGCCCGATGGCGGCGATGGCGGGCGAGGCGGGCACGTGTTTGCCGAGGCCGTGGACAATCTCAACACGCTGATCGATTACCGCTACCAGCAGCACTTCAAGGCGGATACCGGCATCCACGGCATGGGCCGCAACCGCACCGGCGCGGCGGGCGAGGATATCACCATCTATGTGCCCGTCGGCACACAGATCTTCGAGGAAGATGAAGAGACGCTGATTGCCGATCTCGACACGGTGGGTGAGCGCGTGCTGCTCGCCAAAGGCGGCAATGGCGGCTGGGGCAATGCCCGCTTCAAGACCTCGACCAACCAGGCACCGCGCCGCGCCAACCCCGGCCAGGCGGGTGAGGAGCGAACGATCTGGCTGCGCCTGAAGCTGATCGCCGATGCCGGCCTTGTCGGCCTGCCCAATGCCGGCAAGTCGACCTTCCTTGCCGCCGTCTCCGCCGCCAAGCCGAAAATTGCCGATTATCCGTTCACGACGCTTCACCCCAATCTGGGCGTCGTGCGCGTCGGCCCGGCGAACTCCTTCGTGCTCGCCGATATTCCGGGCCTGATCGAGGGCGCCCATGAGGGCGCGGGGATAGGCGACCGGTTCCTCGGCCATGTCGAGCGCTGCGCGGTGCTGTTGCACCTGGTCGACGCGAGCGTCGACGATGTCGTCGCCAGCTGGCAAACCGTCCGCACCGAGATGGAGTCCTATGGTCACGGCCTTGCCGAACGGGAAGAAATCCTGGCGCTGAACAAGGCCGATATCGTCAGCGAGGAAGAGCTGGAAGAAAAGCGCGCTGCGCTGGCTAAAGCGAGCGGCAAGGACGTCTGGGTCATCTCAGGCGCCACGACGAAGAACATCGACAAGCTGCTCGGCAAGCTGCTGGAAGTCATCAAGACCACCCGCGGCGAGGAAGCGGCGGAAGAAGCTGCTATTGAGGCCGAGGAAGAAGGCGACGACGAGGGCTGGACGCCTTAGGGTAGTCTGCCATCCTAAGCTGACGGATATATCCTCTTGCTGTCTATAGCTTATTTTATGCGGCGATCTTGGTGCAGATAAAGTCTCGCCAAGTGCCTGTAAGGCAGAGTCTGCCTTACAGGCATGGCTGCCCATTGTCGTGCCGGATTGTGTCTGTCAAGGAGCATGCCCGCCGGAGGCGGCGGCCCTTCGGGCCGTCCTTGACAGACGCAATCCGGTGCGGCATCTGCGGTGATCATTATTGATCGGTAGGCAGATTGTCTAGTTCGCGAAACCTTTCAGCGCGGGGACTGAACCCAGCGCCTGTTTCATCACATCCTCGCCTGCATTTTCCATCAGGAAATTCTTCATCACCGGCATCATGTCCTTTGCCTGATCCATGGACAGGCCGGTCGACTTGAACGCGGCCATTGCCGATATGGCATCACCGGCCCCGCCGCCGAGCATGCCGCCCATGCGCCCCATCAGGCCGCCAAGCGCACTGTTGCCGCCGCCGACGCCCTTGAATTCACCGGCAAGGTCCGCCGCGCCCGGGATCTGCGAGAACAGGGCTGATACGGCATCGCCGTCGCCTTCCTTTTGCAGCAAACCAAGCACGACGCCCACGGCCTGCTTGGCCATGCCGACATCGATACCGAGTTTCGCGGATACCTGCTGGATGAGTTGATCGATCATTTCTGTCTCTCCTCTGCTTAAACGCTTTCACTTTAAAGCGTTTTACAGGGAAGGACAGCTAATGGTCGCCGAAATCGGCGCGGGTTTGGCTGGCTAAACAGTCTCAGGCGAGAACTGGCCATACTTGCGATAGCGCACCAAGTATGTCGGCAGGATCGACAGCAGCGTCTCCGGCTCGATGCCGAGATCCTGGATCGTGCCGATATTTTCCTCGCCACTCTGCCCCACGACATTGTCGCGTTTTAGCAGCTTGACCTGATCGGCAGTGATCGGTGCACTGACGAAGGGCAGGATGCTCGCCGTGTCGCCCGCCGCGCCCATCATCCCGGCGATCGGGAACGGTACCGGCACCAGCGCGCGCTTGCGGCCGATGATCTTCAGCATCATTTCCATCAGTTCCTTGAACGTCTTAACGTCCGGTCCGCCCAGCTCATAGGTGCGGCCATCGGTGGCGTCGCTTTCCAGCGCGGCGCAGACGGCATCGGCGACATCATCGACATAGATGGGCTGGAACTTCGTCTTGCCGCCGCCGATCAAGGGCAGGGCGGGGGAGAAGCGGGTCATCTCGGCAAAGCGGTTGAAGAACTCGTCCTTGGCACCGAAGATGATCGACGGGCGCAGGATGGTCGCGGACGGCAGCGCCTCGCGCATCGCGGCCTCTCCCTCTGCCTTGGTGCGGGCATAGTCGCTATCGCTGTCAGGGTCGGCACCGATGGCGGAGACATGCACGACATTGTTGATGCCTTCTTTCGCGGCCAGCTCGGCAATGTTGCGCGCACCCTGTGCCTGAACCGAGTCGAAATTCTGCTTGCCGGCCTTGGACAGGATGCCGACGAGGTTGACGACGGCGTCAGCGTCCTTCAGCGCCTCGGCGATCGAGGGGCGATAGCGCACATTGCCCTGGAACAGCTGGATCTGGCCGACGGCGCCCATCGGCCGCAGGAAGTTGGCGTGGTGCGGACGGCGCACGGCGACACGCACCCGCCAGCCCCTTGCCGCCAGCTCGCGTACGACATTGCGCCCGAGAAACCCCGACCCACCGAATACGACTGCCAGCTTGCTTGCCATGTGCCTCAAATCCCTGATGTTTCTGCTGCGAGCGGGTTAGCCCAAAAGCCCGCGCCAATCAATGCAGGAACATGCCGCAGGGGTGCTGCGTTCCGCACGGTAAAATTTCGCTGGCGGCCACTCAATTATATTTGACATCGTCGCAGTGGATGCCTAATAAGCGCGTCTCCGAAAGGGCCCAGGTGGCGGAATTGGTAGACGCGCCAGCTTCAGGTGCTGGTATCCGTAAGGATGTGGAAGTTCGAGTCTTCTCCTGGGCACCATCATTTTCCGGTCTGCCTCCGGCAGACCAAAAGCGCCAGTGACGCTTTTGGAGGAAAATGATGCCGCGGCAGCGGCCAGTTCCTCTCACGATTTCATTCGTCCGACCGACCAGCAGCGCCCGTGACGCATCTTCATCCGCTGCCTACTCCGCCCTTGTTTCCTGCATATTGGCCATCTCGCGGGGTATGACGCTTGCGCCCGCCAGCACTTCCTCGCGATAGGCGCGGGGCGTCTGGCCGAAACAGCGCTTGAAGGCGCGGGTGAAGGCGCTCTGGTCTGAAAAGCCGGCGAGATAGGCGATCTCCGCCAGCGAATAGCGCGTATTGGCAAGCAGCTTGCGGGTGAGCCGCCGGCGTGCTTCGTCGATCAGGTCCTGAAAGGTCAGGCCGCGTTCGGACAGGCGCCGTTGAAGGGTGCGGCTGCCGATATTCAGCCGGTCGGCGATCTGCTGCAGGGTCGGCACGCCGTTGCTGAGCACGTTGGCGATCTCGACGACGACCTGGCGGTCGACAAAATCCGTGTCCTGCCTGTCGGGGAAAATCTCCTGCAGGTGGCTGGAGAAGAACCGCCAGATGCTTTCATCGCCGATGGTGTTGGGCGCATCGAACTGGCTGGCAGTGAATACGAGCGCGTCGCGCTCCGCGCCATAGCGGACGGGACAGCCGAAATAGGCCTCGACCGCCCCGGTCGTGCCGATGGGCTGGTGGCGAAATTCTACGCCCTCGGGCGCAAAATCCGGGCTCGTCGCTTCACGGCACAGGCTGATGAAGGTGCCGAGCGCCGCCTCTGTCGACAAGCGAGAGCCGAGCCGTGGTGGCGTTGCGGCCACATGGGTCCAGCGGATCAGCTCGCCGTCCTCTTCCTGCAGGAAAGCGGCGATCTTGTTGTACTGACGGGAGTATCGGTCCATGCGCGAGAATGAATGACGCAAGGTCGGTGCGGATTTCCAGGCAAGGCCGACGGCGCCATATTCCTCGCAGCGCATCGAGGCGGAGGTGCGCATGTGAAAGCCCACATCAGGGGCTTCCCGCGCGGCCAGCGCTTCCAGCAAGGCAAAATAATCCGAACTGTCGATCGTGGCGGACGGATCTGAACAGCCCGGCTCCAGCCCGACCAGCGCGTAAAGCTCGGCGGCGTCTGCGAGGCCCTGCGCCTGCTCGATATTCTTTCTGACAAAAAAACTCGATATCTGCGGCAAGTTCTCTCCCCCTTTGCCATCCCGAATATTCGTGCCCTGGAGGCAAGATTGCAGCTTTGGCGCCCTGCGTCAAAACTCTGGCACCGCCGGTCAATACGGTTGGGGTCCCCGTCGACTAGCGTGGGTCTCGTTGGAAGCAACCAAGGAGCAACGAGACCATGACCACCATGCCAACCATCAGAACCGCCGTGCTGGCGTCGAGCGCCGTTCTCGCGGCCGCCTTCATCCAGGTTTCAGCCGAGAGCGAAATGTCCCGTGCCGTCACGGCAAAATCGCCGCCCGTCAATGACGGCCTGCCGATGCCGGGCTTCGACATAACCCGCGCCGATACGGCGATTGTCATCACCGATCCGCAAAACGACTTCCTCTCGCCCGACGGCGTGACCTGGGCTGTCGTCGGCAAGAACGTGACCGACAACGGCACGGTCGAAAATCTCGAGGCGCTGTTTGCCGTCGCCGACGACACCGGCATGCCGCTGTTCGTGTCGCCGCATTACTACTTCACCCACGATCATCGCTGGCAGTTCGAAGGCACGCTGGAAACGCTGATGCATGCGATCGGCATGTTCGACCGGCCCCATGCGTTGTCGCTGGAAGGCTTCGAGGGTTCCGGCGCCGACTGGCTGGAGCGCTACAAGCCCTTCATCAACAATGGCCGCACGGTCGTCACCAGTCCGCACAAGGCCTATGGTCCGGAGACGAATGACCTTGTCCTGCAATTGCGCAAGGCCGGAATCTCGAAAGTCATTCTCGCAGGCATGTCATCCAATCTGTGTACGGAATCCCATATGCGCGAGCTGGTCGAGCAGGGTTTCGATGTCATGGTCGTCACCGATGCGATAGCCGGCGCCATCACCGAGCATTATGACGGTTATCAGGCCTCGCTGACGAATTTCCGCATGATCGCCAGCGCCGTCGACAACACCGCCAACACGGTAAAGGCGATCCGCCACGCGTGGCGCGGCTGACCCGATCACCGTTCGGCCATCCTGCCCCGCCCATGGATGGCTGCTGCCCTGGTCCCGGCAGGCCCCACCACGAATGCCTGCCGGGGTCAATTCCAGACGATCCGTACAGAGTTTTTACCCCGCCACTATTGGCTCAACCTGAAAGGAATACCGACATGAACAAGAACACGATCAGCATTGCAGCGATTGCCATCGCCCTGTGCACCGTCACGACGCAGGCTATTGCCGAAGACGAATACAACGTCTCCACCGGCGCTACGCTGGAGGGCAAGCCCCTCGGCGTGCATGGTGTCGATACCGTCGCCCTGTCGACCTATAACGCTGTTGCCGAGGGTAATGCCCGCCACACGGTCGTGGAGGACGGTGTCGCCTATTACTTTGCCTCCGAGGAAACAGCCCGCCTGTTCAAGGCCAATCCGGGCAAGTACATACCGCAATATGGCGGGTTCTGTGCCTATGCCGTGGCGCTGGGCAAGAAACTCGACGGCGATCCGTATTTTGCCGATATCGAGGACGGCAAGCTCTATCTGTTCGTCAATGCCGATGTCTTCGAGAAGTACAAGAAGAACAAGGCCAAGATCCTGCGCGACGCCGAGAAGATGTGGCCGTCGATCAAGCACAAGGCAGTCGAGGATCTCTAGCCACAGTGGCCGGACCCCAAGGGTCCGGCCGTTTCTGCCGGGTGAGTTTGCCCAAAGACATTGACCATCGTCCGCCCGCGCACTAGCACAGCAAGTCGAAACGATATGAGGAGCGACGCGCCGTGACCATCCACCTGCACAAGGGCGACCTGCCTGCTGATGTGACTTTTTCCGGCTCTGTCGCGGTCGATTCAGAAACGCTGGGCCTCAATCCGCTGCGCGACAAGCTTTGCCTGGTGCAGGTATCGGCAGGCGACGGCGACGCCCATCTCGTCCAGCTCGACCGTGAGACGTATGACGCGCCGAACCTTAAGACGCTGCTCGCCGACCCGGCCATTGAGAAGATCTTCCACTTCGCCCGGTTCGATGTCGCGGTTTTCCGTCATTACCTGGGGGTGAAGACGACACCGATCTTCTGCACCAAGATCGCCTCCAAGCTGGTACGCACCTATACCGACCGTCATGGCCTGAAGGACGTGACCCGCGAGCTTGCCGGTATCGAGCTGTCCAAGCAGCAGCAATCCTCCGACTGGGGCGCAACGACCTTGTCCGATGCACAGAAGGATTATGCCGCGTCAGACGTTCTTTACCTGCATGAGGTGAAAGCGCGGCTGGAAGACATGCTGACCCGGGAAGGTCGCACGCCCCTGGCGAAGGCCTGTTTCGATTTCCTGCCGACACGGGCAGCGCTCGATCTGGCTGGATGGGCTGAAAGCGATATCTTTGCGCATTCGTAACCCTATGGGCCGAATTCTGCCTTAAATTATGGTCAGTTATGATGAAAATGCTGCCCAGTGCGTATAAATGTGTGCTTTAGTTTGTTATGCACTGCACAATGATTTAGGTGCGAATTGAGTGTGGATCAGGAACCTATGGGCCCGTCCTTGAAAAAAACCGATCTCCCCGAGCGCCGCTGCTCCAGGCGGCAGGCGCGCCGCCATAGTGCGCTCGTACGCACTGCCCGCCTCGTGCTGCCGGTCTTTATCGTGGGCATCGCCTCGACCTACGTCGTGATGGCGACACCGCAGACCGTGGATCGCACTTTCGCCAACCAGTTCGAAAATCTCGATATGGCGACCGAGGACATGCGCCTCGACAAGCCGCGCTTCGTCGGCGAGGACGCTGCCGGCCGGACCTTCGAGTTGCTGGCAGCGGCGGCCAAGCAGAGCCCGGATGCGCCTGATCTGGTTGCACTCGACAATCCGGAAGCCTTCAAGGATCTGGGCGACCAGGGCCGCGAATATATCAAGGCGCTGGAAGGCCTTTACAGTGCCGAGAACAAGACTGTCGACCTGCGCAACAATGTCCAGATCCACCAGGGTATCGGCTCAGATGATTTCGAGCTGACGACCGAGACGGGCAAGATCGCCCTGGAAGACCGCACCTTCTCTTCCGATGTGCAGGTCTTCGGCAAAAGCTCGCAGGGCACGATTTCGGCGGAGGGCATGACGGCCTATCGCGATGAAGACAAGGTTGTCTTCCGTAATGCGCATATGCGGTATAATGTAAGCGAAGAAACTGAAGAGACTGACAGCCCGGAAGAGAATGACGATACCGGCAATGTCCCTTCGGATGACGGGGATTCAGAATGATGACGGCTACTCGCTGTTTGAGAGAGGGGAATAAGCACATGTTTTCACGTTTCAGGGCAGCAGGCCGTCTCGGTCTCGTTTCCGCGCTGATACCGGCCCTGATGATGGGCACGGCTGCGGCGCAGTTCTCGCAGAACTCCAATGCGCCGATCGACATCACGGGCGCACAGTTCGAGGCCTTCCAGAATGAGGATTATGCCCTCTGGACCGGTGACGTTCAGGTGGTGCAGGGCGAGGTTATCCTGACCGCGCCCCAGCTTAAGATCTATGGCATCGGTGGTGGCCGTTTCAACCGCGTCGATGCAACGGGCGGCATCCGCTATACCAATGGTCTCGAGGCCATCTCCGGTGACAGGGCTGTCTATCGCAAGGAAAACGAGACTATCGTCGTCACTGGCAATGTCGTTGTGGTTCAGGGCCGTCAGGTCATGACCGGTCAGCAGATGACCTATTATCTCGACACAGGCAAGATTGTCTTCAACAAGGAGACCAAGGCCCGCGTGCGCGGTGTCTTCTTTACCGAAGACAATGCCCCTTCAAACTCGGGGCCGGCAACTGAGGGCTAGCAACTGAGGGCTGACTGCCTTATCACCGCATCACCCCATAATAATAAGACAGGTTGACTGCACAATGCCGGATGGTGCCATGAGCGATACCGAAACAGCGAGCGAGACCGAAACCGGGACCGAAAAGGGCCTGGTTGCAACGAACCTGCAGAAATCCTATCGCCGCCGTGCCGTCGTCCATGGGGTCAACCTGACCGTCCAGCGCGGCGAAGTCGTTGGCCTGCTCGGCCCGAACGGTGCCGGCAAGACCACCTGTTTCTACATGATGACCGGCCTTGCGCCGGTCGATCGCGGCAAGATCTATATCGACGGCTTCGATGTCACCAAGCTGCCCATGTATCAGCGGGCCCGGCTCGGCATCGGGTATCTGCCTCAGGAAGCGTCGATCTTTCGCGGCATGACGGTTGAGCAGAACCTGCGCGCCGTCGTCGAGCTGGTCTTCAAGGACGGCAAGGAGCGCGACCAGCTGATCACGCGCCTGCTTCAGGAATTCAAGATCGAGCATCTGCGCAAGTCTCCTGCCCTGGCGCTGTCCGGGGGTGAGCGGCGGCGTCTGGAAATTGCCCGCGCCCTGGCGACAGGCCCTGAATTCATGCTGCTCGACGAGCCGTTCGCCGGTATCGACCCGCTCGCCATCGCCGATATCCGCGAACTGGTGGCCGAGCTGAAGAATCGCGGCATCGGCGTGCTGATCACTGACCACAATGTCCGCGAGACGCTGGAGATCATCGACCGCGCCTATATCATCCACCAGGGTGAGGTGCTGGCCGAGGGCACGCCTGACGAAATTATCGTCAATGAAGATGTGCGCCGCGTTTATCTTGGAGAAACCTTCGCCATGTAGAGTGTCTCCTGAAGTCGGGCCAATCGCGGCCTTGCATGGATGGAATAACGGGGACACGTGGCGCTTTCACCCAAACTGGAGATGCGGCAGGGCCAGCAGCTGGTGATGACACCCCAGCTGCAGCAGGCGATCAAGCTGTTGCAACTGACCAATCTGGAGCTGCAGGAGTTCGTCGAGACCCAGCTGCTTGAGAATCCGTTCCTCGAACGCGATGAGCGGGCCAGCAAGCCCGAACGCGGCGATGGCTCTGTCACTCGTGACGAGGGCGACGGCAAGTCCGCCGATAGCGAGCTTTCCTTCGATAACGGCCATTCCAGCCAGGCCGACCAGTCCATTGACAGCGACTATGACAGTGTCGACCCGGATGCCTCCCGCGCCGAAAAGCTGGAAACCCAGCGTGCCGATTCAAGCCTGACCGACTGGTCCAGCGCCGGCCAGCGCCAGACTGGCGATTTCTCCGATCTCGACAGCGCCGCAAACATCTCCCGTGAAAAGAGCCTGCATGATCACCTGACCGACCAGCTGATGCTGGCGACGCGTGATGAAGTAGAGCGGTTGATCGGAGCGCATCTGATCGACATGATCGACGAAGGCGGCTATCTGCGTGCCGATATCCAGGAAGTGGCGGATCGGCTTGGCATCTCCCATCAGGATGTGCGCCGGGTGCTGACCTATATTCAGGGCTTCGAGCCTGCCGGTGTTGGTGCCCGCAACTTGCAGGAATGCCTGAAATTGCAGTTGATCGACCGCGGCCGGTTCGATGGCGAGATGGCAAGGTTCCTGGAGAACCTGCACCTGCTGGGCGCTGCTGACCGCATCGGCTTGCACCGGGCGACCGGTCTGGGTGAGCCGCGCATCAACCAGCTGATTACCGAAGTCCGCTCGCTGACACCGAAGCCAGGCTACGCCTTTGGCCGCGACGAAATGCAGGTGGTCATTCCTGACGTGATCGTCACCGAGGGCGATGATGGCGGCTGGCGGGTTGAACTGAACACGGAGACCTTGCCGAAGGTCCTCGCTAACCGGCAGTATTTTGCCAGGTTGAGCACGGACCGGAAGCTGCAGGAAAACGACAAGACCTATCTGTCCGAACAGATGGCGAGTGCCAACTGGCTGGTAAAAAGTCTCGACCAGCGTGCCCGGACGATCCTCAAGGTCTCCTCCGAAATTATCCGCAAGCAGGATGCTTTCCTCGTGCAGGGGGTGCGGTATCTGAGACCGCTCAACCTGAAGGCGGTGGCCGAGGCAATCTCGATGCATGAATCGACCGTGTCCCGTGTCACGGCAAACAAGTATATCGAGACGCCCCGCGGCATATTCGAGCTGAAATATTTCTTCACGGCCTCGATCGCGGCGGCGACAGGCGAGGTGACATACTCTGCCGAGGCCGTACGCTATCGCATCAAGGAGCTGATCGATGCCGAGGAGCCGGACGCGATCCTGTCCGATGACCGCATCGTGGAGCTGCTGAAGATCGAAAACATCGATATTGCCCGCCGTACCGTGGCAAAATATCGCGAGGCGATGCACATCCCGTCATCAGTTCAGCGCCGCCGAATCAAGAAACAGGCGATCTAGGTTCCTATATATACAGGGTGAACTACGCGACTGCCTCGAATGTTTTGCGATGGCAGGTCCTTGAAATATATTATACTTATAAACAGAAGGAGCACTCCCATGGACGTACAGATCACCGGCAAGGGCATTGAACTCGGCGAAGCGTTGCAGACCCATGTACAGGACCGGATATCCAGCGGTGTGCATAAATATTTCGAGCGTCCGGCAGAGGCGCAGGTCACCTTCGCGCGCGACGGCTCGTCGATCCGCTGCGAGACGACGGCTCACCTGGCCTCCGGCGTGTTTCTGAACGCCCAGGGCGATGCCCACGACGCTTATGGTGCCTTTGACGACGCGCTGGAGAAGCTGGAAAAACGCGTTCGCCGCTACAAGCGCCGCCTGAAGGACCATCATGCCAATGGCAAGGACCCGTTGCCGGCGGAATCGACCCCTTCCTATATCCTGCAGCCGCTCGAGGCAGATGAGGAAGAGGATAATGGCCTGAACGGCGAAGACCCGCACCCGGTCATTATCGCCGAAAGCACCACCAAACTGCGCACAATGACTGTCGGTACGGCGGTCTTGCAGCTCGATCTGGCCGACCAGCCGGTCATTGTGTTCAAGAATGCCGCCAACGGTCGTATCAGCGTGGTGTATCGCCGCGCGGACAGCAATATCGGGTGGATTGACACAGGCAGGGATGAGGCGTAAACGCCCCACCCTCATGCCGATAGTGAGCAATACAAAATGATTTGAGCCAACGTGCCGCTGGAATTTTTTTTCCATCGGCACAGTTCTGGCATCGAAGGCAGGATAACGCATCAGGCAGTGGATCTACCCTGCTTGGAGGTTTGAGTAAGAATGAGTGAAATCAAGTGTATGCTGGCGCCTGACCATGTCATGGTCGATCTTCATGCCAACTGCAAACGCGAGGCACTGACGCTGCTGGCCCAGAAAGCCAGCAAGCTGACAGGCATTTCCGCTGAAACCATCCTCGACACACTGATCGCCCGCGAAAAGCTGGGCTCGACCGGTGTCGGCGGTGGCGTCGCGATTCCTCATGGCAAATTCGCCGATCTCGAGGACATGGTCGGCATTGTCGCCAGGCTGGCCAAGCCTGTCGATTTCGATGCGGTTGATGACCAGCCTGTCGACCTCCTGTTCATGCTGCTGGCACCGGAAAGCGCCAACGCCATGCACCTGAAAAGCCTGTCCAAGGTCGCGCGCCTGATGCGCAGCGACGAAGTTCGTGCCGCCATGCGCGGCGCCTCGTCCGACGATGCGCTGTTTGCGATCGTTATCGAACAGGAAAAACCCCGCGCTGCATGACGCGGGGTTTCCTGGAACTCTTCTGATTTGTCGAGTAGCTATTGCCGGTCAGTGTACACTGACCGGTGTCATCTCGTTCTGGCGGGCCGCAGCGAAAGCCAGATCACGGTCACCGGCAAGGGCGAGGCGCACGCCATCCGCCGCGTGCAGGGCATAAAGCACGGTCTCGTCGGTAATCTGGGCGGTGATCTGCTGATCTTCCTCGTCGGACAGGTCATCCATGACGTCGCGGGCAATGACCGGCTTGACGTAGACAAGGTTGCTGGAGCCGAACTCGGCAAAGGCCTGATGGCTCATGTCACGCATATCATCGGTGTTCTTATCGGTTCTCATCTCACAAGCTCCTTTCACCCCGGCGCATACGACATAAACAGTCGGGAACGCCGCAACGATGCGAGTGCGCTCCTCACAGTTCAGTGACTGACTTCTTGTAAAGGCCCAACGACTGTTGCAGAGACTGTACCAGAGAATTTCTAGCAAACCGTAAAGGCTGGTCAGGATCACTGTGATGCCTGGAGGCGGACGCAACGTCTATATGGTCAATATAGTGTAACTATATAACATTGCAAGTGTGCTGTTCTAGATCAGTGCAACCGCAATGAGAATCGCCCCGACTATCAGCCTATAGATGACGAAAGGCGTAAAGCTCATCCGCTCTGTCATCTTCATGAACAGGTAGATCGCCGCATATCCGGCAAGGAAGGACAGGATGACCACGATGACGGCATCCGTCGCGGTGGCTGTCGCCTCGCCACCGAGAATGTCGAGAAAAACGACTGCGCCGGAAATCAGGATCGCCGGTATCGACAGGAGCATGGAGAAGCGGGCAGCTTCAGGACGTGACATGCCGAGGAAACGGGCAGCGGTGATGGTCACGCCGGACCGGCTGGCGCCGGGAATGACGGCGAGTGCTTGGGCAAGGCCAATCAGCACCACCTTGCGGATCGACAGCGTGTTGTCGGCGGGTTCCGGCTTGGGCCTGTCCGCAATCCACAACAGGATGCCGAAACCGATAAAGGCCATGCCGATAATCAGCGGGTCGCGCAGCAGCCATGTCGCATCCAGCACGAACAACAGACCGCCAGCGATGACGAGGGGGATCGTGGCGAGCGCCAGCAGCAGGAACAGCGTACGCTCCTGGCTGTCGCGAAAGCGCAGCGTGTCTATGCCACCGGTCACCAGCTGGCCGGTCTCCTTGCGGAAATAGATCATCACCGCGCCGAGTGTGCCGACATGGGCCGCGATGTCGATCAGCGGCCCCTGGTCCTGCCAGCCGGGCACGAGGTAATGTGCCAGGACGAGATGGGCCGAGGAGGAGACAGGGATGAATTCCGTCAGGCCCTGGATGATGGCGAGGATGATCAGCTGAAGGATGGGCATGGGCGCATTCTACTTTTTGGCTTTTATCTTGTTGTTGGACTGCTTCAGGCGGGAGCCGGCACCCTCGCGATCCCCGATGGCATCATTATGGCGCTGGCAGGCTTCTTGCGTGGCTGGATGACCAGACAGCGAGACCTTAGCCGGTAACCATTTAAGCCTTTGTTTAGCGTGTCCGGCTTAACCTGTCCTGAATAAAGGAGAATGATCCATGCGAGCCCTGATTTCCGTCTTCATCGCCATGTTCATGCTTGCCGCCTGCCAGTCTTCACCGGTTCCGCCCGCACAAGGCCCTGCCACGGCACAGCCAGCAGTAGCAGCACAGGACATCGGCGCATCGGACCATGGCTCGCTTGACGATTACAGGCTCGGCTCCGGCGACAAGCTGCGTGTCATCGTTTTCGAAGAAGAGGGGCTTTCCGGCGAATTCCAGGTCGATGGCTCCGGTCTCGTCTCCATGCCGCTGGTCGGCGAAATACGTGCCGCTGGACAGACCGTGCGCCAGTTCGAGGTAGCCGTGGAGGATTCGCTTCGTGGCGCCTATCTGCGCGACCCGCGCGTCAGTGCCGAAGTGCTGGATTTCCGCCCTTACTATATCCTCGGCGAGGTCAACCGCCCGGGGACCTATCCATATATTTCCGGGCTGACGGTGCTGAACGCCGTCGCCACGGCAGAGGGCTTCACCTATCGCGCCAACCAGCGCAACGTCTATATCCGCCGCGCCGGCGAAGGTGAGGAACAGCGCTATCCGCTGAGCTCGACCACCCAGGTCAATCCGGGCGATACGATCAGGATCGGCGAGCGTATCTTCTGATCCTGACGGCAAAACGGCCACCGAAACCATACAGTGCATTGTAACGATCTGATTTCATGAATTCTTTCGTGATTAACAGATCGTTATATCCTCAGCGACTAGAGTGATTTCGCCTAATAGATGTCATCAGGCATCCCGTTTGCACGTCTACCGGTATCGATGATCCGGATTGTGCCAAAATGGCCAAGGATGGCCGGACGGATTGCCTGCAAAATGACCCGGAGGGGTAAAGAGTATGTCCAGTGCGAAACATTTACTGACCGGCCTTGTCGTTCTTGGTGCCATGGTGGCGACTGATAGCGCGATGGCCGAGTCCCTGTTCACCCGCGACCGCAATGTCAGCGTCCTGCAACGCGAACGGCCTGAATATGACGCGCCGGGCATCCGTGCCGGCAGCTTCATCATCAAGCCTAAGGTCGACCTGATGGCCGGTTACTCCGACAACGTCTTCGCCGTCAGCGAGGATGTCAGCCCGGAATTCGGCGATCGCGACGATTACTATTTCATCCTGCGCCCGAGCGCGCGCGTCGCCAGTGACTGGAACCGCCACTCGTTGTCAGGTGGTACCTATGTCGAAGCCTGGAAGCATGACAGGTTCGACGAGAACAATGTCGTCAATTACGGCGTCTTCGCCGATGGCCGCCTTGACGTTCGTCGCCAGATGGCCCTCGTTGCCGGCGGCAGCTATGACCTGCTCCATGAAGGCCGCAAGGCGACCAACACTGCCTTCCTGTCCGTCGACCCGGTCGAGTATGAGCGCTCGTCCGTCTATGGCGGGATCGAGCACGAGCTTGGCCGCATCCGCTATCGCGGCCGCCTGAATTATCGCAATTTCGATTTCAAGGACGCCGAGGACTTCGTCACCGGTGCCGAACTCGACCAGGATTTCCGTGACCGTGAGGAGACATCGGTTCTCCTGCAGGCTGGCTATGCCGTGACCCGCGACTCTTCGGTCTTCCTGCGCGGTACGTATACGGAGCGTAGTTACGACACCCTGACGCCAGCCGGCCTTAACCGTGACTCGCAAGGTTACACCATCTCTGCCGGTGTCGATTTCGACATCACCCGCCTTGCCCGTGGCTCTGTCGCCGTCGGCTATCTGCAGGAAGAGTTTGACGATGCAGCGCTGGAGACGATTGACGGCCTGAGTATCGATGGCGCGGTCGAGTGGTTCCCGACCGAAACCCTGACCGCCCGCCTGCAGGCTTCGCGCGCCGTTCGCGCCTCGGCCCTTCAGGAAACCGGTGGCTATATAGCCAGCGACATCACTGCAGGCCTCGATTACGAGTTGCGCCGAAACATCATCCTGTCGGCGACGGCAGGCTATGGCGAGAGCGACTATCAGGATATCGACCGTACCGAGGAGCGCTATGGCATCAACCTCGCCGGTCAGTACCTGATCAATCGCTATCTCAGTACCAAGCTGGAATACACCTACGAGCAACAGGAAGTCGACAATGCCGCCGCGGCACCGTCCTTCTTCCTGCGTGACTACGAAACCAACGAAATCCTCCTGACCCTGACGGCCCAGCGCTAAGGGCTGCCGGTCGGTGGACTGAAACAGCACCGGCGGGACGCCCGATCGCGCCCGCCGGCATACACCTCCCCCGGTGGGGCATGGAACGCCCCGCGTACGGAAACAGGAAAAGACATGGATTCTCGTCGCGTCGTTCACGATTTTCAGGAAGCCCGCACAGGCGGTGTCGATTTCGACGGTGAAACAGCACCGGGCCGTATCCGCCGCGATATTCCCCAGGACACTGCCAGACAGGATACTGGCCGCAACGAGCAACCGCAGAGCTGGCAATCCACACGGCAGGACGCGCCACCACAGCAGCCGGCATATGCTCCGTATCCGGCCTACCAGCAAAATTTCCAGCAGCCATCGGACAACGCGCTGATCGACCTGCCGCTCTTATGGGCGATCTTCCGCCGCCGCCTCGGCCTGTTCCTGGGCGGGGCGATTACGGTTCTTGCCCTCGTCATGATCTTCACCTGGCAGATCACCCCGAAATATGCTGCTCATGCGACGGTCGTCATCGATCCGCGCCAGAAACAGGTGCTGGATTATTCGGCGATGATTTCCGGCCTGCCGGCGGATTCCGCCTCGGTCGATACCGAAGTGCAGCTGATCAAGTCGCGCGCTATCGCCGAGCGCGTGACGGAAAAGCTGGAGCTCTATAACGATCCTGAATTCAACCCTGCTGCAGGTGCCGAGGCTGGCCAGTCAAGCGGTGGCATCAAGGCCTTCATCAAGGGGCTGATGCCGGGACAGGTCGAGAAGGAAGCCGTCGATCCGGTGATCGCAGAGCGTCTTGAACGCGAAGGCACGGTCAACGCCGTCATGGGCAAGCTATCGGCGTCGCGCTCCGGCCTGACCTACATGATCGATATCGGCTATGTCAGTACCGATCCGGCCAAGGCCGCTGAAATCGCCAATGCCTTTGCCGACCAGTATCTTGTCCACCAGCTCGAAGCAAAGTTCGATTTCATCCAGCGCAACCGCGATACGCTGAACGAGAAACGTGCCCAGTATCAGGACGAAGTGCGCGCCGCCGAGGCGAAAGTGGAGGCGTATCGTGAGGAGAACGGCCTGTTCGAATCCGAAGGTGCCAGCCTGACAGAGCAGCAGATTTCCGATCTCAACGCCCAGCTGATCGATCAGCGGGCTGATCTTGCCGAAGCCCGCGCAAGGCTCAACGCCGTTCGCAACGAGATCGACAATGGCCGCGGTGCCGATACGATCACGGAGGTGCTGGGCTCGCAAGTCATCAGCCAGTTGCGCGCGGAGATGGCGAGCCTGTCGCGCCGCAAGTCGGAACTCGCCACCCGCTACGGCCCGGAATGGCCGGAAATGCAGAAGATCGAGCGCGAGGAAGCCGACCTGCAGAGCCAGATCGATCAGGAAATCACCCGCATCGTCGCGTCGATCCAGAACGAGGTCGAGATCGCCCGCCAGCGCGTCGCGGCGCTGGAAGGCTCCCTGTCCGGCATGCGCGGCGAACTGGCGACCAACAACAAGGCGCTCGTCGAGTTGCGCGAACTGGAGCGCGAAGCCGAGGCGACACGCGAATTCTACGAACAGATCCTCTCGCGCACCAAGCAGGTCAGCGAGCAGGAAGCCCTGACCGAGGCCGATGCCTCGATCGCCTCTCTCGCCACGATCCCGCGTGCACCGGCCTATCCCAACAAATCGCTGAACATGATGCTGGGTCTCGTGATGGGCGGCGCCTTCGGCCTGTTCCTCATCGTGCTAGCCGAGGTGTTCGACAATGGCATCCGCACGGGTGAGGATATCGAGCGGGTTCTCGGTACCCAGATGATCACCACGGTCCCGTCGATCAGCAGTGGTATCTTTGCTGCCAAGGCCGCGGGGATGAAGCCCGAAGACTATCTTGTCGAGCGGCCCATGTCCGCCTTTGCCGAGGCTTATCGCACGATCCGCTCCAACATCCTGATCAACCGCGATTATGGCCGTCCGCGCGTCGTTGCGCTGTCATCCGCCGTGTCGGGCGAGGGCAAGACGGTGTCTGCCATGTGCCTTGGCCGCATCTGCGCGATTTCGGGCGACAAGGTGCTGGTCATCGATTGCGACGTACGCCGTCATATACTGTCCGGTAATGTCAGCGAGACCGATGCCGGCCTGATGGAAGTGCTGACCGGCAAGGCGAAACTGCGCGACGCGATCCAGAAGGACCCGCGCGTCAACATGCATGTCCTGCCTGTTTCCGGCGAGGAGCCCGGAAAGGAAGACGTGTTCAACACCAATGCCTTCCGCTCGATGATCAACATGCTGAAGACCAAATATGACCTGATCATCCTCGATACCGCACCGGTCAACGCCGTTGCCGACACGCGCACGGTGATCGATACCGCGGACATTGCCATGCTGGTCGTGCGCTGGCGCAAGACGCCGGTGCGCGCATCGAAAGCCGCGATGAAGGTGCTGACCAAGCTGAAGACCCCACTGCTGGGGGCGATCCTGACGCAGGTCGATACCAAGGCGCAGGGCGCCTATGGCTATGATGGCAGCTATGGCTATTACGCCACCCACCAGAAATACTATCACGACTGATTAAGTTGGTAGCCGTCAAACGGCTTTGCCGCCGCGTTCGACCTGGTCGCGGATGGCGAGGAACACGCCTGTCCATAATGTGACCATGGACAGCGACAGGAACAGGAACATCTCCGACTCCGTCTGCGACCGGGCGAGGATCACCGCCAGCATGGCGATGAAGAACCCGTCGACGGCCCGCTGATTGCGCCACCAGTGGATGACCAGCGTGTAGAGGGCGATGGCCATCACGGTGAGGTACAGCGTCAGCCCGACATAGCCGGTGTGCACCGTGACTTCATAATAGACATTGTGGAAGTTGAAGTGGTTGTCCGGGCTGTCGCCGAACATGCCGACGATCTGGCGGGCCTGGCCGACACCCGGTCGCCAGAAGGCGTCTGCGCCGACACCTAGGACAGGATGCTCATCTATGATGACCTCCGCCCGGTCCCAGATCGCGGTGCGGCCGGTCAGCGATGAATCCTTGCCCAGCTTTTCCAGCGCGTATGTCCACGGATCGACCTGGCTGAAAGTCGACAGGGCGAGCACGCCTGCGGCAGCAACGAAGATGCCACCGGCAACAAACATGGTGCGCAGGCCGCGCACGGCAGCAGCCGGGCGCCAGACACCCCCGATTGTCGCAGCGCCTGCGCAGCCAAGTGCCATCAGCACGATGGCTGTCGCCGACTGGGCGTTGAACACGAAGAAAGCCCCGAGACCGAGCGTCGGCAGGGCGGCAAGCCGCCAGATTTTCTCATAGCGGTGATCGAGCAGGATGACGACGGCGGCGATCATCATCGCCACCATGTGCCCGCCGAGAACGTTCTTGTGCGGATAAAGCCCGAGAATCGCCCAGCCGCCATTCAGGCCACCGACATAGGTCTGTTCCATGAAGAGGAGGCTGGCGATGGCGATCAGCAGCTTCGCCAGCATCAGTGCCACGACGATCTGGCGATGGTCGAGACGCACCGCCATCAGCGCGGCGGTAACGAGGGCGAGGGCGGTGAAGATCGAAAAGCGGATCGTCTCGAAGGTAAACGCGCTCCACAATACCGAGATGAGGCAGAACGCCGGGATGAGAAAGAACACCCAGCCGCGGCGCAGGACAGGCACGAGGTCGCGCCAGGCGAGAACGGCAAGGCCAAGGACCAGCGCCAGTAGCGGCAAGCGCAGGAAGGCAAGCTCTGTGAATTCAACCGGGATGGCGAGAAAGATAGCGATGGCAAGCGCCTCGTCGATCATCGACCCACGCCCGGCCTGAAGACGGGAGGACAGAAGCCGCTGCCCCGGCATCAGGGCCATGTTGCGGATCGTATTGGGCGTGGTCGGCAAGGGCATGCAGCTCGTCTTTGCGAAAGGTCAGATCACAGTGTGCCAAGCCCGCGTTAAGGGATGGTTTACCGCTTTTGCTCTTTTGCCGGTTTAACGTGGCGGCAAGACAGTGCTGCTAGATTTCCCGCCATGGATGGATCCGCGATACTGACCGATGAAAAGCCGCGCGCGGCGCTCGCCCGCCGCATCGTCGTTGCCGTGCCCGTGCTGAACGAGGCGCGGGCGATCGAGGCGTGCCTGCGATCCCTGCTGGAAGGCGAGGACGCGCTGGCAAATGTTGCGCTGGTCGTCGCAGATGGCGGCAGCACCGACGGGACGCAGGAGATCGTGAAGAGGCTGGCAGAAGAGTTTCCCAATATCAGCCTGATCGACAATCCGGGCCGGTTGCAGTCTGCCGGTGTGAATGCCGTTGCTCGCACCGCCGGGGAGGGCCGCGACATCCTCGTGCGCTGCGATGCCCATGCTGACTATCCGCAAGGCTACGTCATCACCGTCGCGGAGGCGATGGAGAAAAGGGGTTCGGACAGCCTGGTCGTGCCGATGGATGCGGTGGGGCAGGGTTGTTTCCAGGCGGCCAATGCGTGGATCGTGGATACGCCGCTCGGCTCCGGCGGGTCGGCCCATCGCGGCGGTACCCAGTCAGGCTATGTTGACCATGGCCACCACGCCGCCATGCGGCTGGACCGGTTCCTGTCGCTCGGCGGCTATGACGAGAGTTTCAGCCATAACGAAGACGCCGAGTTTGATGCCCGCCTGCGCAAAAGTGGCGGCACGATCTGGCTCGACGCGACAATCCGTATCCGGTATTTCCCGCGCGATACCATCGTCGGTCTGTGGCGGCAATATTCCGGCTATGGCCGGGGCCGCGCCCGTAATGTCTTGAAGAACAGGGAACGACCGCGCTTGCGCCAGATGATCCCGGTCTTGAATATTATCCTGCTAGCGCTGTCCGTGCTGATCCTGCCGTTTACATGGCTCGGCCTCGTCTGGCCGTCAGCCTATCTGACGCTGCTTACCGGGACATCGCTTGTCATGCCGGTTCTCAAGAAATCTCTCTGCGGCCTGTGGTGCGGGCCGGTTCTGGGCGTGATGCACACCGCATGGGGGCTCGGCTTCCTGCGCCAGGTTTTCCATGCCTATCGCAACGGAGACCTCTGACATGCGGATCGCCTATTTCGGCCATGATACTTACGATGCCGCGATTACCCGGCGGGTGCGCTCGCTGACGGCGGCCGGCCATGAGGTCACAGGGCTGATGATGCGCCGAGGCGACGTCAATGACGTGCCATGGGAAAATGTCGATCTCGGGCGCACCCATGATGCGGCCTATGTGCAGCGCCTGCGCTCGATCTGGAAGGGGGCTGAGATTGCTGCCAGCCATGGTCAGGTGCTGCGTGATGCGGATGTGATCATCGCCCGCAATCTCGACATGATGATCTGCGCCAGCCTCGCCACGCGGCGTGCCGGGGCGCAGGCACCGCTGGTCTATGAGTGTCTCGATGTGCATCACATGCTGACCGCGTCCGGGCCGGCGGCGCCAATGCTGCGGAGGATGGAACGCTCGCTGCTGCGCCAGTCGAGCCTGCTGGTCATTTCTTCACCTGCCTTCGAGCGCGATTATTTCGCCCGGCACCATGGCGGTGCGTATACGCCGTTTTTGCTGGAAAATCGCATCGCCGCGGGCAGTCTGCCGCCGCGTCCTGAAGGTTTGCCGGGCGGTGGTGAACGCTTGATACTGGGCTGGTTCGGCGTGCTGCGCTGCCGCCGGTCCCTTGCCATGATGGTGAAGATCGCGCGGGACATGCCGCAGGTGAAAATCCATATTGCGGGCAAGCCTGTCATCGACGGGTTCGAAAAGGCGCTGGAAGGGATCGGCAATATCCGTTTCACCGGTGCCTATCGCGGGCCGGATGATCTGCCCGGCCTCTATGGCAGCGTCGACCTCGTCTGGGCCGGTGATTTCTATCAGGCCGATTTCAATTCAAAGGCGCTGTTGCCAAACCGTGTCTATGAAGGCGGCTATTTCGGTGTGCCCGCCATTGCGCCGGAGGGGACGGAAACCGCCCGCTGGCTGGCGCGGCATTGCACCGGCTTTGCCGTTGATGACCCTGTGGAAATGTCCGTGCCCGCCCTTTTGGAAAGGCTGGACAATGATCGTGCAGCACTGGCCGAGGCCAAGCGCACGGTGTTGGCCCTGCCAGATGATATTTTTGTCGAGCCGGTGGACATGATGGACCGGATGCTTGACGCTGCGCTCTCTGCAAGTGAGGTGAAGGCCGCATCATGACCGCCATCGATATCTGTATCCCTACCTTCCGGCGGCCCAGCCTTGAAAAAACGGTTCTCTCTGTTGCGGCACAGGAAATCGACCCTGAAGTCAGCCTGCGTATCATCATCGCCGACAATGACGAGAAGCCGAGCGCAGAGCCGCTCGCCATCGCCCTATCCGCACGGATCGAGACGCCGATCATCTATGTCCACGCCCCGGCGCGGAATATCTCCGTCGCGCGCAATGCCTGCCTCGAGGCTGCGACAGGCGATTTTGTCGCTTTCATTGATGATGACGAGACGGCCGCGCCGGACTGGCTCGGGCAGTTGCTGCGAGTGGCCCGGCATGGGCCCTTCGATGCGGTCTTCGGCCCGTCCATCGCCCGCTACAAGCCTGAAGACCCTGCATGGATCGTGGCGCGGGACTATCATTCGAATATTCCGCTCGCCCGTGACGGCGTCGTCGAGACCGGGCACACCAGCAATGCGCTGATCAGGCGGGGTGCGCCTGCCTTTGAAAGCCTAAAGTTCGATATCGCCAAGGGCCTTTCCGGCGGGGAAGATACGGACTATTTTTTCCGTGCCTGGCGCGCCGGCGCGTCCATGGGTATCGCCCCGGCAGCGATGGTGTTCGAGCCCGTCGAGCCGTCACGGCTTAGCTATGAATGGTTGTCGAAACGCAAGTTCAGAGCTGGCCAGAGCTATGGCTATCACGCCCGCGAGGATGGCGGCAGGCGGGCCATGATCGCCGGGTCGGCGGTCAAGACCGTCTTGTGTTATGCCGTTGCAGGACTTTGCTTCTGGTCGGAAGAAAAGAGAAATTTCTGGGCGCTGCGCGGCACGTTCCATGCCGGTGTCGTCTCGACCCTGTTCAAGGTCCGCGAAGAAGCTCTATACGCCGACGCCGGTAAACAGACTTCCTGAGCCTAGCAGGCACCATCGAAGCTGAGTACCGCCGGAACCGTCTTTACCAGGATTTTCACATCACGGGCGAAGGTCCAGTCGCGGACATATTCCGCATCATAGATGACGCGTTCTTCATAGGTCAGGCGGTTGCGGCCATTGACCTGCCACATGCCGGTGATACCCGGGCGCGCGGCGTAATAATAGGCGAGAAGAGCACCGTAGCGGTCGAGTTCCTGCGTCGTTACCGGGCGCGGGCCGATCAGCGACATGTCGCCGCGCAGGATGTTGAACAGCTGCGGCAGTTCATCGAGGCTCGACTTGCGCAGGAAGCGGCCAATCGGCGTGATGCGCGGATCGTTCTTCAGCTTGCGGGTGCGGTGCCATTCTTCCCGGGCAGCCGGGTCGCGGGCGAGCAATTCTTCCAGCGCCTTGTCGGCATTGGTCCGCATGGTGCGGAACTTAAGGCACGGAAAAAGCCGGCCGCCCTGACCGCAGCGCTTGTGGCTGAACATGATCGGTCCGCCGTCCTGCAGCTTGATGATAACGGCAATGGCGAGCAGTAAAGGCAGGGTAAACAGGATCAGGCTGAGGGAGGTCGTATAGTCAAAGGCACGCTTGGCGAAGCCATCAATACCGGTAAAGGCAAATTCCACCCGGTCGTCGGCGATATCGAAAACGCTACCGTCGAAAGTCTTGATCTTGGTCATTACGCAACATCCGTCCCGTTCGCTTTGCCCCATACTGTGCAAGCGGCGTGCCATTTCCCGTACACGGAGTGCGGTACCCTTCTCATGCCCGTTATTGGCGGGAAAACAGGGTTAACAGCTCATCAAGCAAATTATGCGACGGTCGATCCTACACAGATAATGCTTAAAATTTGGCTCTCTGCCGGACAGATTCCGGTCCCGGCGAGGGCACTCGAGGCCAAAGCGTCATGAAGCTGTCGACCCATCTTGTCTTTCCGTTCGGGCTGATACTCCTCGTGCTGATCGGGGCGAGCCTGTTCTTCGGGGCTGACACGCCGCTGGCCGTGTATTTTTTTTCCGGTGTGCTGATGGTGATCGGTGCTGCCACGGTGACGTTGTCGCCGCGCTCCACCGTCACGCCGCCGATGATGATTGCCGCGGCATTGCTCATCGGGTTTCTCGTTCTCGATATTGTTACGGGTACGATCATCGGCGGCTTGCCGGGTTATGCCGGTCTCGCGGCGGCGGCGGCGGTGTTCCTTACCGCCCGAACGATTGCGCTGAACTCCGACAATGTCGCGCCAGCATGGAGCTGGCTCATGTTTGCCTTCCTGCTACTGGCCGGCTGGGCGTTCTTCGACTTCGTCATCAACCCGGATACGATCCATGACCGGCCGCGCCCCTATCACCTCGGGCGCCTGTCGGCAGCCTTCCTGTCGGCGAACACGGCGGCGACGCTGTTCGGCACCGGCATGCTGGTGGCGATGACCGGGCTGTTGAAGGCCGTCCAGCGCACCGGCACGTTCCGGCCTATCGATCTGGTCGAGGGGCTGTTCCGTCATGGCACGCTCAGCCTTGTCAGCTTCCTGTTCTGTGCGGTCTGCCTTGTGCTGACTGCCTCGCGTGCCGGGATTGCCTTTGCGCTCGTCTGCTTGGTCATCCTCGTCGTCTGGCAGCTCGCGGCCCTGCGCCGCTCGCAGGCTCGCGCCACGGGAGAGACTAGTGGTAGCCTGAGCTGGCTGATCGCTGGCGGGATGGCGTTCATCGTGTTTGCCGCGATCACCGTCTTTGCGATGTCAGGCGACATGGCGGCGGAGAGGTATGGGGAACTGGGGCAAGACAGCAATATGCGCGCGGTGATGTTCGCGACCTATTGGGAGGCAAGCATGGCCCATCCGCTGCTCGGCAGCGGTTTCGACAGCTTCTCTAAGGTCAATGCCCGTGTCATGTCAGCCGACAATGCTGCGTTGCTGGCCGGGCAGGGGGCGGCGCATAATGTCTTCCTGCAATGGCTGTTGCAAAAGGGCTGGCTCGGCGCACTTGCGATGTTCGGCACGGTCGCGGTCATCTACTGGAAGATCTGGCAGGGTCTGGTCACGCGGCGTCGTCACAAGCTTTACCTGCGCGGTGTGCTGATGATCGCCCTGTTCGTCAGCCTGCATTCCATGGTCGATTATGCCGTGGAGATACCGGGCTTCATGTGGTGGTTCGCGCTGGTGCTTGGCCTGGGGGCCGGGATTGCCGCCGGCAGCAGCGCTGAGAGAACCTAGCCTGCAATAGCTTGACGGCTGGCGGGGCGGTCGATACCCGGCGTTGCTTCGCAGATCGGTTGCCAGATTTCCGGATACGGATTTTCCCGGCAGGTTTCCACCCGCCAGTCCCAGGTGACGTAGATCCCACCGATCACCGGCAGCTGGTCCAGCGTTGCCCGGCGGATATCGTCGGGCAGGGAACTCCAGGCCCGCGTCGCGAAATCGACCCGCCACGTCATTACCTGCGGATTGCCATAGGGGCTGACCTCATAGCTCTTGTAAATCGCGGCCATGCCGTCACGCGACAGGCGGCCATCATCGGCAAGGTCGATATAGGCAAGCCGGTTCCACGCGCTGACATTGTCAGGATCGAGCGACAGGGTCTTCAGGCTGGCGGTGCGGGCGAGGTCGAGATCGGCCGGCTCCAGCGGCTGGCGGGCCAGCGCAGCCTCTGCCAGCGCCTCATATCCGCGCACGGACGCGGGGGTGGAGACAGCAGCGGACAGGCTTGTAGCTGCCTCGGGACCCATGGCTGCGGCCTGCATCTCCGCATAGAAGCCGAAAAATGCCATGACGCCGGCCCCGGCAAAAAGGCTGGACATTGCGATTTTCATTGGTGTTTTCAGATGCTTGCGGGCCATTCACGCTGCCTTTGGCTGGTCATCATGACCAAGGCGTATATATCAATAGCTGTAAGGAGCGGTTAACATGCTCCAGATACAGGTAAAGGCGGGATGGTTGCGGGAACCTGCGGATCACCGCAATTGTTGTTATCCCGTTAAGGCCCTGTTTACGGAACTCACGCTAGCCTGCGGCCAGAGGTGACCTATGCCAAAGCGCGCGATAGAGACTGAGTACGAGACGAAAGAGGATCTTGGTGATGCCAGGTCCGCTGACGCCGCTCCGCTGAATGTGCGGGACGGTCTCGATTCTCCCGCGCGCCGCCTGCAGAACTATCTCGGCGATGAATTCCACGCAGACAGCGAAATTTCCGCCTCGCGCTGGTCGCCGCGCAGCACCGTCTTGTTCGTCGCTGCCACCTGCGGCGGTTTCTGGCTCGCAGTCTGGTGGATCGCTACCCGCCTCCTCGCCTGACCCCTCAACAGCACCTTCCTCAACGCTGAAATGCAAAAGGCTCTTTTCCGGGCCGCCTGAACGCTTATCTTGTGGTGAATGCATCCATCACCGAAGCAAGAGGGGCTGATCCCGTGACACGACCGATACTGGCCCTCCTGATCCTGCTGGCCACCAGCGGCTGCGTACGGCTGACCATGGCCTGGGCCGATCTTGACCCGTCAGAACGCGCGGAGGCATCCCCGCCGGTGCTGGAGATGCTGGATGGCGGTGGCACGGTGGCCAGCGCTGGCGAATGGCAGGCACAGCGGCCTGCCATCCGACAGGCGCTGGAAGAGAACGTCTATGGCACCTTCCCTACAGGGGGCGAGGCCCGGCTGGTCGAGCGCCGGGTCATCGATGACAATTATCTGGGCGGTCTTGCCGTGCTGGAGGACTGGGATATCGCCGTCACGGCGATCTATGGCGGCAAGCAGGCCGAGCCGGCCCTCCTTCATATGGCGGTGATGATCCCCGCTGCGAAGGCAAATGCGCCTGTGATCCTTATGGAAACCTTCTGCCGCAACCATAATACCTTTCCGGGTACGGATGTCTGGCGGCCCGAGGGTGACAGCATGTGCGATGGCGACGGCATCATGAACGATGTCATGAGCTATGTCTTTGGCCGGTATATCGCGACGCCGCCCCTGGAAGAGATCGCTCGTAACGGCTATGCCATCGCGGCATTCCATCCCGGCGATGTCGTGCCGGATGAAGCGGCCGCCGGGCAAGCTGCCCTGAACGACATGGCTGCGCCCATGACTGGCGACGGTGAACGCCCGGGGGCTATCGCTGCTTGGGGCTGGCTGTTCTCACGCGCTGTGGATGTTCTGGAGGCGGATGAGCGCCTTGCGGACAGCGCCATGATCAGCTGGGGGCATTCGCGCTATGGCAAGGCAGCGTTGGTTGGCGCGGCATGGGACGATCGCATAGACGGCGTCATTGCCCACCAGTCCGGCACGGGCGGTGCTGCCCTCAGCAAGGAAAAGGTGGGCGAGTCGGTTGGTCAGATTACCGACGGTTATCCGCACTGGTTTTCTGACAGCTATGCCGCTTATGCAGGCCGGGAGGGCGGGTTGCCCATCGACCAGCATCACCTGCTGGCGTTGATCGCTCCACGGCCGGTTTTTCTCGGCAATGCCCGCAGGGACGTCTGGTCCGATCCGGCGGGGACATTCCTGGCGGCACAGGGCGCTGATCCGGCATGGGAGCTGTTGGGCAGCGAAGGCCTTGAGCAGGAGACGCTGAGGTCATTCGATCCGCAAGCGGACATATCAGTTTTCATCCGGCCCGGGACCCATGGCATTACCGAGGAAGACTGGCCGGCCTTCCTTCAGTTTCTGGATGCCCACTTCAGGTGAGGGGGGCTCAGGCCGTGCGACGAAGCGGCTGGCGGCCGGCATGGCTGAGCCAGGCGCTCAGGGTCTCGTGCAGTTTCTTCTGCTGGACCGGCTTGGTGATCACGTCATCCATACCGGCATCTAGGCAGCGCTGGCGATCCTCTTCAAGCACATGGGCCGTCGCAGCGATGATCGGCGTGCGTGGCATGCCCTCTGACAGTTCGCGCGCGCGAATACGGCGTGTCGCTTCCAGCCCGTCCATGCCTGGCATGGAGACATCCATGACGATCAGGGCAGGCTTTTGCTCGGCGAACATGTCGACAGCTTCCCTGCCATTCTCGGCGAGCCGGACATCGGCATTGAAAGCGTCGAGCATGGTCTTGATGACCATCTGGTTCACCACATTGTCTTCGGCGACGAGGATATCGATCTTCTCTACAGGCTCGTGAGAGACCGTTTCGGGCTCTGCCATTTTCTGCGCGGTCTGGCGCAGGCTGACGATCTGCCGGTTATAGACAACGGTCGAGATTGCGTCGAGGAGGCGGGAAGCGCGGACCGGTTTTGTCAGCCAGATGTCGAAGAGGTCGACATTCTCCTTGCTGGCATCCGAACGTTCGTTGATCGACGACAGCATGATGATCGGGCCGGTATAGGAATATGGTACCGCCTTGATCTCGCGCGCCAACATGACGCCGTCCTTGTCCGGCATATGATAGTCCGTGATGATCAGGTCAAAACGGCAACCCTTGTCCAGTATGGCCAGTGCCTCGTCAGCGGATGTGGCGATAGTGGGCTCAAGGCCCCAGTCACGGACCTGGTCGGTCAGGATGCGGCGGTTGTTTTCGTTGTCATCGATGATCAGGACTTCGAGCCCGTCAACTGCGGGTGCATCGGCATAGCGCCCGGCTGAAACTGTCTCGTCGACAGGCAGTACAAGCTGTACACGGAAGGTCGAACCCTTGCCCGGCTCACTGTCAACGCTGACCTTGCCGCCCATCAGGCCGATAAGGTGCTTGGTGATGGCAAGGCCAAGGCCAGTACCCTGGTATTTGCGCGTGCTGGTGGTGTCGGCTTGTTCGAACTGGTCGAAGATGCTTTCCAGCTTGTCTTCATCGATACCGATGCCTGTGTCTTCGATGGCAATATTGATGGTGGCATGGGTGTCGGTCTCGACGCCCCTGACCTTGACGATGACATGGCCGCGCTCGGTGAACTTCACTGCGTTGCCGGCAAGGTTGGTGATGATCTGGCGAATGCGGCCCGGATCGCCGATATAGCCCTCCGGCAAGTTGTGGTCGAAATCGACGAGCAGCTCCAGATCCTTTTCGCGGGCCCGGCTCGACAGCAGGGACATGATGTCCTCTATCGAGGTGCGCAGGTTGAACGGTTCCGGCATCAGGCGCATCTTGCCCGCCTCGATCTTGGAGAAGTCGAGGATGTCATTGATGATCGTCACAAGGCTGGAGCCGGATGACAGGATGATTTCTGCCAGCTCCCGCTGTTTGGGGTCGAGGTCCGTCTTGAGCAAGATTTCCGAAATGCCGATCACACCGTTCATCGGCGTACGGATCTCGTGGCTCATGTTTGCAAGGAAATTGGACTTGGCTGTGGAAGCTGCATTGGCCTTCTGGGCAGCTTCGCTTGCCTCGGCTGCGAGATTCTTTGCACGGGCCGCACTGCGTGTCAGGTCGGCGACCATCTGGCGCATCGTGTTGCCGAGGTGGCGCGTCTCATGCGTGCCGCGAACGGGAATATCGATACTGCGATCACCGTGGGAAATCTTCTGTGCTGCAGCCGCCAGGTCACGTACCGGCCGGGTGATCTGGTGTGCGATCAGCAGGACGAGGGCGAAGGCGATCATCATCATCGGCATGCCGCCGACGACATTGCGCCACAAATTGTCGCTTGCAAGCGTCATCAGGCTGTCGCGCCGGATGCTGAGCGAGAGAACGCCTAGCGTCTGATCGTTCCAAAGCAGGGGCTCGTATACGGTCAGCATCGAGCCTTCTTCGTGAATAGTGCGATTGGCGCCCTTGAAGATGGCCTGTTCGTCGGCAGTGGGCTCGCCAGAGAAGCGATAGGTGGCGGATTGCTCACCGGTACCATCGATCAGATAGTTCAGGCCAGCATCGAGCACATAGATGTCGTGGACCGTACGACGGGTACGTACCGTCATCAGTGCCTGGTCGATCGTTCTCAGGTCGGAATTGCGCAGCAGGGATTCGATGTTGCGGGCGAGGAAGTCTGCGTCTTCGACAGCGACATTGTAGATACGCTGCGCCTCGGCCTTTGAATCGATATAGGCATTATAGCCAGCGAGTACGAAAGTCAGGGCTGACATCAGCCCCATGACCAGAAGACAGAGCTGGCCCGGCAGGCCAGTAATAAACTTCAGCATCGCTTTTCCGGCCAGCAACAGCCACCGCCCCATAAACATCGCAAATGCTCCCCTCATCACCGGAGAGTGGGGCAACATGATAAAAATCGGGTTAAGGACGAATTCGGCCCAAAATAAACCAGTTTACAAAATAAACTTATGTACCTATATGAGTGTGGCGGAACGATCCGCTACTGAAAGGGGGACGCCATGTCCGATATATCGACCGAGCGGTTGCATGCGCTCGATGCAGTCCGGGGCTTTGCCCTGTTATTGGGCGTGGTCCTGCACGCGACCATGTCGTTCTGGCCTGGCGAACAGATCTGGATCGTTGCCGATGCAGAGCGCAGCCAGGGGCTGTTCCTGACTTTCTATGTCATTCACATCTTCCGCATGGCGACCTTCTTCTTTCTCGCCGGTTTCTTCGGGCGGATGGTTTTTCATCGCATGGGTGCCCGTCGGTTTGCGCTGAGCCGTGGCAAGCGTATCGCGCTGCCTCTCGTGATCTTCTGGCCGATCACAATGTTCCTGATCATCGTCGTGGCGACCTGGGCACTCGCGAAAGCCCATGGCTGGCCGATCCCGCAGGAATTCACCCAGCCCCCGCCACAGGCCGATGTGCCACTGCCTTTCCCGCTGACGCATCTGTGGTTCCTGTATGTCCTTCTCTGGTTCTATCTCGGGACGATGATCCTCCGTGCCCCGATTGCCCTGATCGACCGGGGCGGCCATTTGCGTGGCTTTGGCGACAAGGTGATTGCCTTCCTGACGAAAAGCCACCTGGCTCCCATCCTGCTGGCTGTCCCGGTCGCCCTTGCCCTGTGGGCGAATGAGGGCTGGTATGTGCTGGGCGGTGTGCCGACGCCGGACAACTCGCTGATCCCGAACCTGCAGGCAGCAACCGCCTATGGCCTCGCCTTCGTCTTCGGTTGGCTGATGAACCGACGGATTGACCTGTTCGCGATCTGGCGTGGGCGCTGGCTGGTGAACCTGGTTCTGGCTGTTGCCCTGACCTTCGGTTGCCTGGTCCTGTCCCGTGACCTGCCTGACGCCACCCCGGCACCGCAGGGCATGCTCTCGCTTGCCTATGCCGGCGGTTATGGCCTTGCCATGTGGTTCTGGATCTTTGGCCTGACCGGAGCGGCACTTGCCTTCCTCGACCGGCACAGTCCGGTGATCCGCTATCTGGCGGACTCCTCCTACTGGGTTTACCTGATGCACTTGCCGCTCGTCATGGCCCTGCAGGTCGTGGTCAGCGACATGGCCCTGCCCGCGCTGGCGAAATTTGCCATCGTGCTTGGGGTGGCAATGGCGATCCTTCTCGGTACCTATCATGTTCTGGTACGCTACAGCTTCATCGGCTCGCTGTTGAACGGCAGGAAGAAACAGCGTCAAAGTAAGCGCCATAACGACGAGCAAGGCCTGCCACAGGCCGACGGGGCGGGAGCATGAACATGATGGATGGCAAGAACACGCTGGAGCCTGATCTGGACTTCCTGCGAGGGCTGGTCGAGGGCGGCGGCAACCGGACGCAATACCTCACCGGTCACGCCTTTGCCGTCGGTGGCGGGCTCTATGCCTTCCAGTGTTTTGCCAACTGGTTGCTGGTCATCCTGGCGCTGGACCTTCCCGGCATTGTCTGGATCACGCTGCACAGCCTGCCGACAGTCATTTTCCTCGCCTATTGCGTCTGGCAGGGAGTGCGATACGGCGCGAGCAATACCGGTAACGCGACCTCCCGCGCCATCACCGCGGCGTTTCAGGCGGCAGGCTTTACCAACCTCGCCCTGATCCTGATTTTCGCGCCGACTGCGATTGGCCGTAATGATTTCACCATCTGGCTGTTCTATCCGGCGGTCGTCTTCGCCCTGCAGGGGGCTGCATGGCTGACAGCCTACCAGTTGCGGCGCCGTCTCTGGCTTCTAGGTGTGGCGCTGGGCTGGATGGTTTCGGCTGTGGCGCTGGGCTTGCTGATCGGCAATCTGGCCTATCTTCTTGTGGCTGGCGGTGCGCTGTTCCTTTTCATGACCGTGCCCGGCATTGTTATGGTGCGCCTTTCGAAAAATCAGGATTAAATGCCCAGCGTGAGCAGATTCGATATCGGCAAGATTGACGACCTTATCCATTCCCGCCTGCGGCTGGGGGTGATGACCTATCTTGCCGATGCAGAGGTCGCCGACTTCACCGAGCTGAAGTCGGTGCTGGAGGTGACGCAGGGAAACCTGTCGGTCCAGTTGCGCAAGCTGGAGGATGCCGGCTATGTCACGATCGAGAAGTCCTTCCTCGGGCGGAAGTCCCGCACGCAGGTACGCCTGACGAAAGAGGGCCGCAAGGCCTTTGCCGACTATCTCAAGGCGCTGGAAAGCCTTGTCGGGAAGGGCATCTAGAGTGATAGCGGTATCATCCGCGCGAACTATCGATTGCACACGGACAATCTGCCAGAGTCTCCTCGACAGCTATCCCGCTTTTTCATACGATTAAATAAAGACGGTTTAAGAAAGCCGCAAAGGCTGCCGGAAAAATCCGGCAAGGGAGGGATGGTCTATGTACAGGAAACTCATGCTTGCGGGCGCAGCGCTCGGCGCGTTGGCGGC
The DNA here is from genome assembly GCF_009712425.2 of Aquisalinus luteolus. Lineage (GTDB taxonomy): Bacteria > Pseudomonadota > Alphaproteobacteria > Caulobacterales > Parvularculaceae > Aquisalinus > Aquisalinus luteolus. The sequence goes on along the minus strand of NZ_VCJR02000005.1, from coordinate 81,795 downwards.
TTGCGGGGAAAGGGCAGAGACGTCCCTCTTCGCCGATGGCGCGGTGCCGGAACGGGGACACGAGCCGTGGATTGCGCGCTCGGTCCTCGATGGCGAGCCACGCATGCTTACCCTCGCATTGTCAGACAATTTGTGGATCGCCTACAGCACCGAAGATGCCACCTTGCGCTCGGCCTGGTCAGCACCAGCTATCTATGAAGGGGCGGTGTATGACGGTGCCCATGGGCCGCAGCCTCATGCCCCTGAGGCACGCTATGTTCTGACAACGGATGATGACAGCTGGCGCCTGATGGAGGGGAGCGAATCCGTGCCTGCGCAGGTGCGCTATCTGGGACACAAGGTGCGTGATGGCCGCATCGCCCTGAATTATCGCCTGACAGCGCCATCGGGCGCCTTTGTCGATATACTGGAGCATCCGGAGGCAGGCGGAGCGGGTGAAAGCGCAACGCTGGAACGCCGCTTCGAGATTACCACAAACGAGGGGCAGCTGACGCCCGTTCTCGCCGTGACCCTGCAGTCGCTGAAGGAACAGGATTCGCTGGCCACCAATGCTGAGTGGGTCGACCGGCAGGTGCGAAGGCTCGATACCGGTTACACCGTGACGGGTGATCTTCTGCTTCGAAAGGATGGCATTACCTCTCTCTCGGCCAGTTTCGGCGAACCGAAAGTCAGTACCGTGAGCGAAAGCAACGTTGCCGCCCCGGCGGCCGATGAGCGTTTTGCACAGGCCCAGAGCCTGATGCAGTCAACCGGATGCTATTCCTGCCACGCCGAGGACACGAAGATCATCGGTCCGTCCTATGCCGATGTGCGCGAACGCTATGAGGCGACGCGCCAGAATGTCAGCCAGCTTGCGGGCAAGATCATTTCCGGCGGCGCGGGTGTCTGGGGCGAGGTGCCGATGACCGCCCACCCGCAATTATCGCAGCAGGACGCCGAAAGCATGATGGCCTATATCCTGCAGATCGCCGACCTGCCGGATGAAGCGGAGCCCGAGGTTGCACAAGCAACGGAGGAAGATTTCACGCCGGTTGCCCCGCCGCCTGAGGGCTATGCCCAGGGCTTTCTGGTGGAGTTCTACGAGGTCGGCGAAAGGCTGGAGCAATTGCCCGTGCTTGACGCGGATGCACGCCCGAATGATGTGGTCAGGGTTACCCATCCTAGCTTCGCCCTTGATCCGTGGACGGTCAATCTGGAAAGCCAGCGTGACATGGCGGGCGGGAAATACATCGAGGCGACCAATTTTGTCGCGCGGTTGAGTGGCCAGATCCATATTCCCGAAAACGGCACTTATTACTTCCGCATGTCACCACGCAACGGTACGGGACAGATGCGCGTTGCCGGAACGGTGCTGGTCGACACGGACCGGTCGAGTTCACATGGCGGCGAGATTACGCTGACAGCAGGCTGGCACCCGATCGAGGTCGAGGTGCTCTATTATGGTGCCGGGGAAAGCCAGGCGCTGATCAGTGCGTCCGGCCCGGGGCTTGAGCAGATGGACTTCCTGCACGGCCGATATGTCGTTGCCCCCATAGGTGCGGAAGAAAAGGCAACGGCGCAGGGCGTTCAGCCCTTCACGGTCATGCCACCGGCCACGGTGCCGGGCGACGGTATCAAGCTCACCGCCATGCATCCGGCCTATGATCTGTCCCAGGCGCGACCGGACAGTTTCGACAAGCGCATCGGGGCAATGGACTTCCTGTCGGACGGCCGTCTTGTCGTCTCCGCATGGGACGGAGAGGGCGGGGTCTATATCCTTGACGGCGTAACCGGCGATGATCCGGAAGCGATCAGTGTAAGGCAGATTGCATTCGGCCTTGCCGAACCGCTCGGGCTCAAGGTGGTCGATGACGAGATTTACGTCATGCAGAAGCAGGAGTTGACGAAGCTGGTCGATGTCGATGGCGACGAGATCATCGATGATTATGTTACTGTCAGCAATGACTGGGCGGTGACGGACAATTTCCATGAGTTCGGCTTCGGCCTCGTTCATCGCGATGGCAAGTTCTACGCGACCCTCGCCGCCGCCGTGATGGCCGGTGGCAGTATTGCCGAAAACCAGGGCGAAGGACGCGGCTCTGTCATCGAGATCGACCCGGAGACAGGCGAGGCCCGTCGCTATGCCCACGGTTTCCGCGCGCCCAATGGCGTTGGCGAAGGCCCGGATGGCGCGCTTTATGTGTCCGACAATGAAGGCAACTGGCTGCCGGCGAGCAAGATCGTGCGGGTCGAGGAAGGGGGCTTTTACGGCTATCGCAGCATAGACTGGGAGGCTGACAAGGACCTGAAGGAAGACCCGCCGCTGATCTGGTTGCCGCATTTCGAGATCGGCAATTCCCCGACGCAGATGGTGGTTCTGGAGGACGGCCCCTATGCCGGGCAATTGCTCCATGGCGACATTCACCATGGCGGGTACAAGCGCACGGCGATGGACGAGGTCGGCGGTGTCGCGCAAGGCTGTGTGTTCCGTTTTGCGCAAGGGCTGGAGTCCGCGTCCCACCGACTGGTGAAAGGTCCTGACGGTGCGATCTATGCCGGCCAGCTCGGCGTTGGTGGCAATTGGGGCGTGCCCGGCCTGTTGACCTACGGCCTGCAGAAGATGCGCTATAACGGCACGCCGGCCTTCGAAATGCTGTCTGTACGGACGATGAATGAGGGGCTGGAGATCGTCTTTACCGAACCCCTGGCCGCAGGCACGCCGCTGACCGCTGAGGATGTGACGGTCACCCAGTGGCGCTACGAACCAACGGTCAATTATGGCGGGCCGAAGCTCGACGAGCGTGAGCTGGCTGTGGCGTCTGTCCGGCTGAGCGGGGATCGCCAACGCGCCTATCTCACCGTCCCGGGTATCGAGGCAGGCCATGTGGTACACCTCAACCTGTCACGCCCACCGGCGGGTGAGAGCGGCCGGGAGATCTGGTCGCCCGAAGCATTCTGTACGGTCAATGCCGTGCCGACTGACCGGGCGTTCCCGGACGGGCTGGCAGCGTCGGGCGGGAATGTCGACACTATCAGTGGGCAGGCCGATGCCAACGACTGGCAGATCCTGTTCGATGGCGAGAGCCTTGACGGCTGGCGCGGCTATGGCCGCGAGGCTGTGCCGGGTGGATGGCGGGTCGAGAACGGCGCCATCACGATGGCGCAGACCGGCACCGGCGACCTGATCACCCGCGAGACGTTCGAGGATTTTGAACTCCTACTCGACTGGCGGATCGCCGAGGGCGGCAATTCCGGCGTCTTCTATCATGTCACGGAGACTGAACAGGGCGTGTGGTCATTCGAGACGGCGGCGGAATACCAGCTGCTCGACGATGATGCCCATCCAGACGGGCGCATACCCTCCCACCGATCCGGCGCCCTATACGACATGGTCGTGCCGGCCTGGTCGAACGCGCGGCCCATCGGCGAATGGAACCGCACCCGGATCATCGTGACCGATGGTCGGGTCGAACATTGGCTCAATGGCCGCAAGCTGGTCGAGGCGCCCTATCGAACCGGCGAGTGGGGCGCGATGGTCGCCGACAGCAAGTTCGCCGACATGCCGCATTTCGCAAGGACGGGATCAGGCCATATCGGCTTGCAGGATCATGGCGACCGGGTCTGGTTCCGCAATATCAGGATCAGGCCGTTGTAAGGGATAACCCGGGGAATCCCCGCCGGAAATAATCACCGACTCAGATGACAAGCGGAAATGCGGTGCTAAATCCTGCAGGATGGATCCTTATATCATCTGTGTCGCCCTGGTCGGCTTCGTTGCCCTGTCGATTTCATGGGTCAAGCATGTCACCAGCCTGATCAATATCTCCTACCCGATCGTCTTCCTGATTCTGGGGATCGTACTCTATCTCGTGGTGGATGAACTGCCATGGGCATCTCCCTATCGCAGCCAGACGCTGACTATGCACCTCACGGAACTGATGGTGATCGTCGCCATTATGGGCACGGGGTTGCGGATCGATATTCCGTTCAGTCTGAAAAACTGGGGTGCGCCGTTCCGGCTCGTCCTGATTACCATGGTGCTTTCCATCGCGGCACTGACAGCGCTTGGGTACTGGGGGCTTGGCTGGGGGCTGGCGACCGCGGTGCTGCTCGGCGCCGTGCTGGCTCCGACGGACCCGGTGCTGGCGGGCGATGTACAGGTCGGCCCGCCGAACAGCAAGGATACGCCAATCGTCAAATTCGCCCTTACGGGCGAAGCAGGGATCAACGATGGCCTTGCCTTTCCCTTCGTCTGGCTGGCCATCGGCCTTGCCCTGTCCGCTGCGGGGGAAGATTTCTCCCTGCTGGAATGGGGCGCTTACAGCGTCGTCTACAAGATCGCTGCCGGCATTGTGTGCGGATACCTGGCAGGACGGCTTGTCAGCTACCTGTTCTTCCACCTGCCGGACACGCATGATCTCGTTCATGTGCAACAGGGGCTGGTCGCCCTGTCGGCGACCCTCTTTGTGTATGGCGTCACGGAGCTGTTGCACGGATATGGCTTCATCGCCGTCTTCGTCACGGCCATCACCATACGGAACAAGGAGATGGAGCATGAATATCACGAGAAGCTGCATGAGTTCATCGGACAGATAGAACACATCCTGCTCGCCGTGATGCTTATCCTGTTTGGCGGCAGCCTCGTCGATGGCATATTGGGCAGCCTGACCTGGCCCGCCGTCCTGACGGCGCTGGTCTTCCTGCTCGTGATCCGGCCCCTGTCCGGCTATCTCGGCATGGCCGGCAAGAACATCTCCCTGAAGGAAAAGCTGGCGATCGGTTTCTTCGGCATTCGCGGGATCGGGTCCTTCTTCTACCTGGCCTTTGCCCTGACGGAAGTTGACTTTGCGTATGATGAAGAGCTCTGGTCGCTCGTTGCCTTTGTGGTTCTGCTGTCCATCCTGGGTCACGGCGTGACCGCGACCTATGTCATGCGCAAGCTGAAGAAGTCCGAAGGCGCCTAGCAAATCCGATAGTGGGAACTCACCCTGCGGGCCGACCCCTTCCTGAAATTATTCCGGCGACAGCTTCACCGGCATAGATGACGGCCATCACGATCGCCGTTACGGGAAACAGGAGGGCAGCGACCAGCATTATCCCGGCAACTGTCCAGCGGCGCGTGACATCGGTGACTGGCGCTGCGAGTGTGCCGCCCGTCTTCGGTCGCCTGATCCACCACATGACGAAGCCTGACACGGCCATTGCCAGGATCGCGATGCAAAACAGGAGATTGAGGATCAGGTTCAGTGCACCGGCATTACCCATGTGGATAGAGATTCCGGCCGCCATGGCCTTGCCCATGACAGAATAGTCCGCAAACGGTGCGTCTGCGAGGACGGTGCCTATGGCCGGGTCGATATGCATGGTGCGATCCATAGTGGGGTCGGTGATATCTGCTGCCATCGTCGTCGCTGAAACCGTCCATGTGCCGCCAGCCCCGCGTGGTGGCAGGACACGGAAGGTCGTGAAGCCTTCCCTGCGGGCGTACTCGACCACACTGTCGAGACCGGTCACCGGTGTTTCGCCGGTATAAGACGATACCGGCAAGGGGGTCTTTTCCAGGGCCCATGAGACGATGCGGGCACCGGGGGCGTTCAACGCCTCGTGACGCGCTTCGCCGACCGGAGCACTGAAGCGCTCCGCCGGGAAACCCTGCCAGGCCTGGGTCAGCTTTCCGCCCCATATCGGTGTCCAGGCGAGACCCGAGACGAGGAAGAACAATAAAACGACAGAGACACCCATCCCCGTCAGTCCGTGGATGCGCCGCCAGAATGGCCTGCCAGACTTTGCCCGCTGGCGTTTGCCTGTCGGCCAGTAAAGATAAAGCCCGGTGAAGATCATCAGGATGCCGAACCCGGCAACCGCCTCAATGATGACATCGCCGACATCGCCCATCAGCAGCGTGCCATGCAGGCTTTCGGCAAAGTCAGCGGGCGACATGCCAAGTGGTCCGAAACCGGTGATGTCGCCCGTATACGGATTTACATTGACGGCGTAGGTCAGCATATCGCGGCCATCATGGCTGGAATGCTCGTTTTGCTCTCCGTTGCCGTTGCCATTGCCGTGGCCGTGGGCGACATGGATGATGGCGGACCGGTCGGGCGCGGTCGGTGGCAGATAGGCCTTCAACTCCGCCCCTTGCCATTGCTCCAGGACTGCCGCGACCTGTTGAGACGGACGCAGCATTTCGCCGCCGATCTCGACATTCAGCCGGTCGCGATGCGCCAGCTCCGTAAACGGTGTCTTGAGCACCATGATCATCCCCGTCAGGGCGGCCATGACGAAAAAGGGCATCACGACAAGGCCGGCATAGAAATGCCAGCGCCAGACGGCGGCGTGATAGCGGCGCGATGGTTTTGATTGTGTATTGGACATGACAAAGATCCTCTGATGCGCCGGCTGCCCGCGACGGTGCAGCCGGATTATAGTGCTACCGGCTACCGCCGAAACCAAGCCTTATGCCGCCATAGACAGCGCGCCCCTCGCCGGGCACGAACACATCCAGGTTCGCGGCCGGATCGCTGGCATCGGCCAGGGTCGAATAGTTCAGTGCATAGCCTTCATCGGTCAGGTTACGGCCTTCGACGAAGAGCGTGATGTCGGGGGACACATCCCATGATGCCTCGACGCCATAAAGCTCATAGCCAGGCACATCGCTTGTATTGGCGTAGTCGAGGAAGTTGTCCCCGGCCTGCACGGTGATATTCGGTGTCACGCGAAACCTGTCCCGCTCGAAGACGACCTGCAGCCTGCCAAAATGCTCCGGCATGCCCGCAAGACGATTGTTGCTATATATTGCGTCCCCATCGAAAGAGAAGTCGTTCCATGTCCAAGACACTTGCGGTGTGACCGACAGCCCGCCATCCGTGCCTACAGCCTTCCATGAGGCAAAAATCTCCGCCCCCTGATGGATCGTGTCACCGGCGTTGAAGATCGCTGCCGGTATGCCCGGCGTCGTGGTGAAGGCAACGAATTCACCCTCGATCTGCTGGCGGTAGAGCGCGGCCTCGAAGCTGACATCGCCGATGCTGCCGCGGGCACCCGCTTCATACGATACCGCATCCTGCGCCTCGATCGGCTGGAAGCCGGCAACACCGCCCTGGGTCAGGTCGAGGAATGTCGGTGGCTCATAGGAGGCAGAGGCGTTGGCGAAGAGCTGGATTGTCTCGCTCGCCTCATAGAGCAAGCCGACCTTGGGGCTGAGATGGGAGAAGGATGTTTCCGCATTCAGGCTTGCATCATTGCTGTTCTCGAAATCCCGGCGCGTGTCGAGCCAGCTCGCTGCGGCGATTGCCCAGAGGCCAGGCGTTAGTTCGATACGCCCCTCGCCATAGAGTTCAGCTGAGGCTGACTTCTGCACGGAATCTGTGATCTGCGGCCCGATGGCACCCGAGAAATTGAGGTAGACATCGGCGTTGTTCGTCGTGTCGCGCAGGCGCGTGCCAATCGACCATTCTGCCGGTCTGCCTGCAATGGAGCCGTCACCGTCATAGCGCAGGAAGCCGGAATAATCCTCCGCCTCCTGAATAAGGAAGACCGGCACAGGATGGTAAAGGTCGCGCTGAGCTGCCGTCCCGCCAAAGGTCAGCTTTCCGGTGCCAAGCTCGATCGTCGTCGTTGTATAGGCACGAAGCGAATCGATATCTCGCTGCCAGTCCTGGCTGATCGCGCCGTAGTTGCCCATTGCAGGCTGCTCCAAAGCTGTCTCCAGGCTGACAGAGCCGACCAGTTCCTGGTCGACATCATTGTAGAAGATGCCGACGCGGGTCTCGGCCGCATCAGACCATTGATAGCCAAGATTGATATAGGCACGCTCATTGTTCTGTTGCGCATGATCGCGGAAGCCGTCCTGTCGCTGCCATGTCCCGGCAACGAGAATGTCGAAGCGACCGAAATCGCGCGAGGCGCGGGCATGCAGCCGGGATGTGCCGAACGAGCCTGCCTCGGCCCGGATGGCATGCGGCGTTGCCACGCTTTTCGCTGTCAGTGTCTCCACAGAGATGGCGCCCCCCAGCGTGGCTGAGCCGACGCGATAGGCATTGCCGCCCTTCAGCACATCGACATGCGAGGCAAACAGCAGGTCGAATTCCTGCAGGTCGCCAAAGCCATCGGCAGCGTTCATCGGCACGCCGCCGAGCAATACCTCCACCCCGCGCAGGTGCACGTTCTGGGCAAGGCCGGAGCCGCGGATCGACAGGCGGCCATCTTCCCCGGCACTCGGCTGCATGATGACCCCGGGGGTCAGCGCGAGGGCATCGCGGAAGGTGGTGGTGTAGCGGTCCTGAAACTCCTCAGCCGGTACAACATCCACATTGCCCGGGCGGCGGGCCTTCTCGGCAAGGGCGTCGCTCAGGGCATCGCGGCGTTCGCCGGTGATGACGATGGTCTCGTCACTCTCCATGGCTCCGGCAGTGACGGTTTCTGCATGCGCGGTAGCGGAAAGGGCAGGCAGGATGAAAAACGGCAGGGCACTTGCGCCTGCCAACAACAGTCTGGTCATGTAAAAGGTCTTTCGTCTGATGATATTGTTTGCTGCTGCGCAGGCGTCATCGCCCGGCGGTCAGCACGGCATGGATCATCAGACGGCGGGCGGGGCCCGGCCGCCAAGCGGTGGCCCCTGGGGCAGGGCGGCAATCGCCGCATTCTCAAGCGGGCGCAGAGCCTCGCGCGAGCGGGCCGGTGCATCGACCACCATTGGCTCGCCCGTTAAAGCGGGGGATGCAGCAAGATGGCAAAGGAAACACTGGTCTTCATGGGCACTGTTGCGGGGAATATCCTTGCGGGTCGTCAGCGCCGCGAATTCGCGCGCCGCAGCCTTGGCCTCGGCTGTCAGGCCGGTGCCGGACGGGGAACAGATCGAATAGCTGTGCTCTGCCAGGCGCGCCATGGCAGCGCCGCCAAACCCCGCCTGGACGGCGAAGGCGAGCAGCATCATGCGCAACAGCCAGATACGGAAATCCCTCATGGTCCTGCCGATAGCAGCGGGGATGGCGCCGCACAAGCCGGATTGGCTTGCGGTGCGACAAGATGGATAAGGGTGATTGATCGGTGTGGCCCCCTGCCAGGGCATTCTCCGTCCAAACTTGATTCACTGGATCAAATTTTTCTGCCTTCGGCAGATCGACTTGAAACAAGAGTTTCTGATTGGCTCCTGCCGGAGCATTCTTACCCTGCAAACGATTCACTGGATCGTTTGCCTGGCCTGGCGGCCAATCGGGTTCGAATGGTGGAGCTAAGCGGGATCGAACCGCTGACCTCTTGCATGCCATGCAAGCGCTCTCCCAGCTGAGCTATAGCCCCGTTCCATTCGGAAATCGGTGCCGCCATTGAAAGTGCGCTGGCGGCGCCGGGAAGACCGGGAAACTAGTGTCAGTTTCCCGGCTTTGCAAGTGTAATTTCGCTAAAAAATCAGCGTGAAATCAACAAGCGATCAACGATCGTCGTCGTCGTCGCCGGCACCGCCGACAATGTCGTCGAAGTCCTCATCGTCTTCGTCATCGTCGTCGAGCAGGGTGTCGTCATCATCAGTGTCGATGTCGATATCCTCGATGTCCGACAGCTCGTCATCATCGTCGTCATCGTCATCTTCTTCGTCGACCTTGGCTGAGGATTTGCGCGACTTGGCGGAAGCGGCTTCCTCCTCGTCGGCTTCCTCGAGGCTGGTTTCCTCGTCCGGGGACGTATCGTCCTCGGACTCGTCATCCAGATCCTCGTCCTCATCGGCCTCGTCATCCTTGTCCTCGGCCGTATCGTCTTCCTTGCGCGTCTTGCGCGGCTTCAGGATGGCTTCGGGCACGAATTCATTGCCGCATTTGGGGCAATGGGCCGGTTCCTTGTTCAGGTCATAGAAACGGGCGCCGCATTCGGGGCAATCGCGCTTCTGGCCTAGTTCTTCATTCGCCACGGGCTTACCTTTGTCTTGAATGTAAAGCAGCTAAAGCACGGGTGTTGCCATGCAACCCCGGCGCTGTCAAAAGGAAAACGCAAATTCTCAAGGCGGGCCTTAACATGAGTACATTCGCGCACCGCGGTGCGTCCCTGAACGGTCGGGTGCAGGTGCCCGGCGACAAGTCGATTTCCCATCGTTCGCTGATCTTCGGCGCCCTGGCTGAAGGCGTGACGCATGTGCTCGGCCTGCTGGAAGCAGAAGACGTGCTGCACACCGCCGCGGCGCTGCGCGCGCTCGGCGTCTCGATCGAGCGCGACATGACCCCCGACGGACCGGTCTGGACCATCGAGGGCGCGCCATGGCAGGCACCGGAGCGCATTCTCTATGCCGGTAACAGCGGCACGGGCGTGCGCCTGTTGATGGGCGCGGTCGCCGGGCAGGGCGTGGAAGCGGCGTTCGATGGCGATGCCTCCCTGCGCAAGCGCCCGATGGGCCGCATCCTGGAACCGCTGGCCCAGATGGGCGGCTCGTCCGACAGTGACGAGGGTCGTCTGCCGGTCAGGATTTCCGGCGGCCAGCTCACCGCCATGCGCTATCGCCTGCCGAAACCATCGGCGCAGATCAAGTCGGCGATCCTGCTTGCGGCCCTTGGCGCGGAAGGCGAGACGGTGATCGAGGAACCGGTGCTGAGCCGTGACCATACCGAACGGATGTTGTCAGCCTTCGGGGCGGAGATTTCCTTCGGGCCGCTGGAAGGGGCGGAAGAGACCAGCGGCCGGACGATCCACCTGAAAGGCGGCCAGGCGCTGAAAGCCTGCGACATCACCGTGCCGGCCGACCCGTCATCGGCGGCCTTCCCGCTGGTTGCCGCCCTGATCGTGCCGGGCTCTGAGGTGACCGTGGAGGGCGTTTTGATGAACCCTCAGCGTACGGGGCTTTACAAGACCCTGATCGAGATGGGTGCCGACCTGACCTTCGCCAATGAGCGCACGCTGGCCGGTGAGACCCTTGCGGATATAACCGCTCGCCACAGCGCGCTGAAAGGCGTCGATGTGCCGGCCGATCGTGCGCCGTCCATGATCGATGAATATCCTATCCTTTCCGTCGCGGCTGCCTGCGCCACGGGCGCGACGCGCATGGAGGGTCTGGAAGAGTTGCGGGTCAAGGAATCCGACCGGCTTTCCGCTGTCGCAGCCGGGCTCGCCGGCAATGGTGTGGAGATCGTCGAGGGGGCGGACTGGCTTCAGGTCACCGGTTCCGGGGGCGCGCTGCTGAAAGGTGGCGATATGGTCAGTACACATATGGACCATCGTATCGCGATGAGCTTCCTGATCATGGGGCTCGTTTCCGCCGACCCTGTCGGGGTCGATTCAACGGACATGATCGCGACATCCTTCCCGGAATTCCTTACCCTGATGAAGGGGCTGGGAGCAGATATCCGGGCCGAACGGTAAGCGAGCGCTTGCTTTCGTGCCTGTCAGATCTGCTTGACCGTTAACCACGCCGCCGCGTAATCTCCACCCAGAGAGATGGAGAGAGACCCCATGATGCGCAGCGTTATATTATCCGTGACCGCCGCTTTAGGCTTGAGTGCGTGCGACGCCGAAACCATGCAGGCCTTCAGCGAGGGGCTGGCCCAGGCGAGTTACGAATCCTCCTATGGTTATAATGGCTATAGCGGGTATGGCGCAGGCTACGGTACCGGTTATACACCCTCCCCCTACAGCCTCTATCGCCCGAACAATTTCGGTACAGGATACTGGCCGGTACCGAACTACAGCTATGGCAGCTGGGTCGGCGCCTATCAGTGCCGCAACACGGGCACTTTCTATACCTGCGATTCCAATGGCGATGGTTATGCCGACATGTGGGGTGATACTTCAGATGGCTCGTATTCGTCGCAATATTCCCGGGTGAACGGACGGGGCGAGGGCTTTGTCTGGGACAACAGCTGCAGCTGCTGGGAACGTGACCGGTCGCTCGACGGTCCCTACAAGGGGCCGCGTGACGGCAAGTACCGCGATCGCTATGACGACGATTACGATGACTATGATCGCGACCGTGGCAGGGGTCGTGACCGGGGCAGGGATAGAGATCGTGACCGTTACTGATCAGCAGGCTGAGCAATACGCTGCCATTCGGCTTTGACGGCGTCGTCCGTTTCCATCGTCGCGTATTGTTCTCTGGCACGCCCTGCAGCGGCCCTGTCAAGCTTGCTCAGGGCCCATATCGCCATCGACCTGACCAGCGGTGAAGGATCGGCCAGCAACGCTTGCGCGTTTGCGGCCAGTGCCTGTTCTCCCGAATTTCCAATGGCAATCAGCACATTGCGCACGAAGCGGTCGCGGCCGATGCGCTTGACCGGCGAAGCACGGAACATTTCCCGAAAAGCGTTGTCGTCCAGCGCTGACAGTTCCGCCAGCAAGGGCCCGCGCAGGGCCTCGCGCGTGTGAAAGGCGACTTCCTCCGTTCGCGTGGCAAACTTGTTCCACGGGCACACGGCGGTGCAATCATCGCAACCATAGATGCGATTGCCCATGGCGGCGCGGAACTCCAGCGGGATATGCCCCTTGTTCTCGATCGTCAGATAGGAGATGCAGCGTCGCGCATCGATCTGGTATGGGGCGGGAAAGGCCTTGGTCGGGCATATGTCGAGGCAGGCCCGGCAGGAACCACAATGATCCGCCTCCGGATCGTCTGGCGGCAGGTCCAGCGTCATGTAGATTGCCCCCAGGAACAGCCATGAGCCGAACTCGCGCGAGACGAGGTTGGTGTGCTTGCCCTGCCAGCCTATGCCCGCCTGCTGGCCAAGCGGCTTTTCCATCACCGGGGCTGTATCAACAAAGACCTTGACCGAGCAGTCATGGGCCTCGCACACCCACCGGCCTATGCGCTTCAACCGCTTCTTGATGACGTCGTGATAATCCTTGTTGCCGGCATAGACGGAGATATTGCCCTCAAGGCGCCGCGCAAGCTTCTCCATCGGGTCCTCGTCTGGGCCATAGTTCAGGCCGAGGGCGATGACGCTGCGAGCCTCCGGCCACAGCGCATCGGGCGAGGCCCGTTGTTCGCGCCGGGTCTCCAGCCAGTCCATATCGCCGTGATGGCCATTGGCAAGAAAAGCGGCGAGGCCCTCGCCCGCGCTGTCCGGCAGGCGGGCGGTGGTAAAGCCAGCGACATCGAACCCTTCTTCAAGGGCGCGGGCGCGGATCTCTTCCCTGATATGCTGGCTGGTTGTCACGCCCCGCCAATACAGCGCGGGGCGATTTCACACAATGGTTGAGGCTTACTGACCACCCCAGGCGATGAAATAGGGGTTGTCGAACCCGCGCTCTTTCTTGCCATAGCCGAGGGGGCCGGTCTCCTCCTCGCCTTCATAGGCGTTGACGCTGCCGCCGGCAGCTTCCAGCACGGCCTGACCGGCGCCGGTGTCCCATTCCATCGTCCGTCCAAGGCGCGGATAGACATCGGCGAGGCCCTCGGCGACGAGGCAGAATTTCAGGGATGAGCCCGCAGGCGTGAAGTCCGTCGCGCCCAGCTTTTCCAGCAGCGTTTCGGTCTCGGCCGAGCGGTGGGAGCGGCTGGCAACGGCGATCAGCGCGCCTTCCTTGCGCTTGCGCACATTGATCGGTGCAGCGCGCAGGGCATCGGCGCGGTCTGCGCCCGGCGCGATTTTCTGGATGAAGGCACCCTCGCCCACGGTCCCGAAATACAGCTTCTCGGCTGCCGGGGCATAGACGACGCCCGCAACCGGCCGGCCGTTCTCTATCAGCGCGATGTTGACGGTGAACTCGCCGGTCTTGTTGATGAATTCCTTTGTGCCGTCGAGCGGATCGACGAGAAAGAATTTATCGCCCAATTCGGGGATCTTGCCCGCCGCAGCGGATTCCTCGGCCAGTACCGGGATATCCGGCGCGATCTCTTTCAGCCCGGCCAGGATAATGTCCTCGGCAAGCTGGTCGGCTTCCGTCACCGGAGACCCGTCGCCCTTGATCTCCTTGTCGAAGTCCGTGTCGTAGATCGAGCAGATTTTTTCCCCGGCGCGCAGCGCAAGGTCGATCATCCCATCCATCATGGCAGTTGCGGTCATTGATACCCCCGTTATGTCTCGAAGATCCTGTTTAGGCAGGGGGGGCAGGCGTGACAAGGCCGACAGAGTGCTTATTGTGCACCGCAAGCAAAAAAACACCCCGGCGCCTAAGCGCGGCGGCGTTTCAGCATTTCCTTGATGTGGGATGGTGCCCTCGGGCGCTGTTTCTGCGCGGTTGCGGCAGATGGCTCGGGGCGACCCTGATCACGCGGCTCGTTGGCTGCATCAGGCACGCCTTTGCGGTTGTTCTCCGCCGCGATCATCTCCAGCGTGCGCAGCTGGCTGGCAAGGCCGGGACCGGTGAAAGTTACCGTTGCCGGACGCAGTGATGTCTTCCGGGCCTGAGCCATGGCAGCCCGTGTCGCAAAGGATGGTACGGTCTCCGGCCTGGTCCTTTCAGGCTCGGCAGTAAGTGGCACTGTTTCGGCGCTGGCTTCGTTTTCCCGGGTGCCGGTTTCAGCCAGTGCCTCTGCCATGGTCTCCGCCAGGGCCTCGCCGGCCGCGCCTTCGATGTGATGCCAGAGATCGAAGATATGCAGCAGTGCCTCGGCAGTGACCGACTGGGCAGCGTGGAACAGCATCTGCCCTGCGTCGTCGACGAAGATCAGGTGAAAGCCGGATCTGGCATTCAGCGTATCGCGCAGCAGCTGGTTGTCGAGCCAGTCATAGACCTCGCCGTTCTGGGTAGGGGCGTTGGTGCCATAGACCTCGACGATACGGTAACCGCCTTCCAGCAGGGGGCCGAGGATGCGTTTCAGTTCGGTGCGTTGCGCGCTGCACCGGGGATCGTTCATCTGCGGGCCAAAGAGAAGTACGGCGCGGCGCAAGGTGAAATCGGGATTGCTGTCAGGGTTGTCGGACGCTTCGCCGGAAAAGGCGTCAGGCCGCCTGGCCCATACAGCCACCCCGGCAATGATCATCAAGCACAGGCATGCGACAAGATATGTCATATGCTGATCGTCCCTCTCCCCGGAAGGGTATCAGCCGCAATGTCCAGTATAGCCCTGTAAAGGAACATCGCTTCTCGACCCCACCCCTGTCCTGGGGGCATTGTTATCCGGTGAAACAAAAGTTTTCAACACTGATGAGGTTGCAAAATCAGTGCCGTCAGACCCGTGGAGGCTGTATTTTGTCAGGCTCGGCATCGAGAAGTGGTGCCGTTTCCAGTGTCACAGGCGGGGTCTGCTCATGGTCATCCAGCACCTCGTCATAAAGGCCTTCCGGCACCGACCGCCGGCGGAAGACCATGTAAAGGGTGATGGTCGCCTGCAGGGCGGCAATCCCCAAAAAGGCTGCATGGGGCGTCATCGCCGTGCCGGTGACGAACAGTACCGACAGTGAGCCGATGCCGGCGGTCAGCGCGTTCAGCATGTTGCCGGATGCCATGATGCGGGCCCGGTGCTGAGGCCTGGCCCGGCGCTGAACGGCAGCCTGAAGCGGTACGGTGAAAACGCCCATCGCCGCCGAGCAGATCATGAAAAGCCCAGCGAGCAACCAACCATCCGGGCGCGACAGGAATTCCATTGCGTTCAGGCGGTCGCCATCATGCTCGAACAGGGCGCTGGCGATATAGAGGGCGACACTTGCCACGCTTGCCACGGTCATGGCGCTGGTCGCAAAGCCGAGGCCGGAGCGGCCGCGCGAGAGCAGCGCGGAGATGACCGCGCCGATCAGGGCGCCGATGGCAAACAGGCCCATGATCGCGGTGGCGACACTGCCATCGGCATTCAGTGTCTCGTCGGCATAGACCGGCACCGCGATAGTGACAGCGGTGGAGATGAAGAAGAAAAGCCCGATACCGATCAGCGGGCGGATGACCGGCGGCTCCCTGGAGACATAGCCGATCTGCCGTTGGATCAGCCTCAACGGGTTATACTCGATCGTGAGACCGGGATCATCCGGTGAGGCCTCAGGCGTGGCGCGTATCGCCAGCCACCCGGCAAGGGCGGCGATGGCAAGGACGATGGAGACGATCAGCGGACCGCCATCCATGATGATCAGCATACCCCCGAGTAACAGACCCAGCAGGATCGATGTATAAAGCCCGCCATTGCAGAAGGCGTTGGCGCGGATCAGCTCCTGGCTCGTCAGATATTTCGGCATGGCGGAAATGCGCACCGGGCTGAAAAAGGCCGATTGCACACCCATCAGGAACAGGGCAAGCACCAGTACCGGCCCTGCAACAGGCGCGAGCGGCGTGCCGAGCATCAGGAAGCCGGCAGCCGCCAGCACCATCAGCAGGAACTCGACGAACTTCGTCAGCCGAAAGAGTTTGCGCGTCTCGTATTTATCCGCGACCTGCCCCGCAATAGGCGAGAAGACCAGCATGGCGAGCGGGAACAGGGCTCCCGCCACGGGCACTATGCTGGCGCCATCGGCAATGCCTGGCAGTGTGATCAGCGCCTGGAAGGTCAGCCCGATCAGCAGCGCCTGTTTCAGCATGTTGTCGGTGAACGCGCCGAGCACGAAGGCGACCCACATCGGCAGGAAACGCCGCTGGAAAAAGAACGGGCCGGTCAAGCCGGTGGTCTCAGGGGAGGGGGAGGTCATTCGCGGGAAGCCTTCAATCGACAGGCGCGGCGGTGATCAGCGGTCGATGTTCCGGCGGCAGCATTTCCATGGACCGCGTCTCGATCCGGTTCTCAAGCAGCAGCATGAAGTCATCCTTCGGCATGCCGGGCGCGATCGGCTCGAGGAACTCGACCTTCGCCGTGCCGGGGGTGACCTTGCCGCTCTGCTGCGGCCAGCACAGGCCGAGATTGGTGGCGACCGGCACGACGGGTACATCGTAATCGCGATACATGTGATAGACACCCTTGCGATAACGGTGGCGCTCGCCGATTTTCGACAGGTGTCCCTCCGGATAGATCAGGATCCGACGGCCATCCTCGCGCGCCTTCTTCATCGCCGTATCGAGCAGGCGGCCGCGTTCGGCTGGTCCGCCGCAATTGTTGACGACGATCGCACCCATCTTCTTCAGGATGCCGCCGACCAGCGGAAACTTCTCCAGGTGGTCGCCGGTTACAAAGGCAAGGTCGTGGAATTGCGAGAACATGATGAAGCCATCACCCCAGCTCTGGTGCTTGGCGGCGATGATGCACGGGCCATCCGGCAGGCGGTCGCGCCCCGTCACCTCGATACGGATACCGGCGACATGCTCCATCCAGAAACACATGGTCCGTGTATAGAGTAATATCCACAGCATCAGCGGGCCGCGATGCGGGATCAGCAACAGCGGCACCGACAGGATCGCGAAAAAAATGGAGGTCAGCCAGTAGGCGAGCTGGAACAGGATCGATCTCATGACAATTCTCCCTTACGCGACAGGATCGAGTACGGCAATGACAGCGCGCACGAGGTCTTCCTCATGGGCTGACAGCGGCCCGGTCAGGCGGCCATAGGCCATGTGCAGGGCCGGCTGCAAAACGGCCCCCAGCGCCATGCCGGTGACAAGAATTGGATCACCCGGGGCGATCTCCCCCTTGCCCATCGCATCCCGGGTGATCGCCTCGGCAGCCGCAACCGGGTCCGGCTCCCCCTGAGGGCCGGGCAGGAAGCGGTGCATCGAGAGCAGGTGAAAGGCGAACAGCTGCCAGTCATTGTCGGCGGTCCGGCAATAGGCGCGCACCAGGGCAGCGGCCCGGTCGGACACGCTCTCGTTCTCCTCCGAAGCCTTCTCGATCAGGCGGCCAAGCTCACCATGAATGGAAAAGAACAGGTCGGTAAAGATGTCATTCTTCGACTTGTAGTGGCGGTAGAGCGCGCCCTCGGAAATGCCGGCCTCAGCCGCGATGGCGCGGGTCGTCGCCTTGTCCATCTCGCCACGGGCAAAGACGGCCAGCGCCGCGCGTTCGATCTTCGCTTTCGTGGTGCCGTCGAGGGCGGTGACGCCGCGAACGGCTTCATCCTCGCCTGACAGGGCTCTTTCTCTTGCGGTAACGGCCATTGTACTTCTCCTCGTCCTTACATGCTGCGCCGTGCGCAGTGTTTCGCTGCCTCGGCAGCAAAATGAGTGAGTGATCACTCGATACACCAGATGTGACCGGGCTTCCAAGCATCATTCCATCGGCCTCATATGAGTGAGTGATCACTCACAAAGGATAGATACTCCTTGTCGGGGGTGTCGTCAAGAGTAATGAGTGAATGATTACTCACATTTTTGGTCCCAGATAGGTCCTGGCCAAGATCGGTACCAGCTGGGCCCTGCAAACGTGGAGGCCTCGAACGCGTGGCCTCGAACGCGTGGCCTCTGAATGGTGAGCTATTAATCGAGGCCGTTTCGAACAGGGGCGCAGAAGGCATAAAGCCTTGGGCAACAAGCGGGCTGCGCAGCAAAAAGCCGGCCTCTCAGGGCCGGCTTCTGACAAGCTCATCGGGTGATAATGGTTATTCGTCACCCATTTCGGCGTCCAGCACCTTTACGCGGATATCCTTGTAGTGGACCTCGCTGTCAGGGTCGTGGGCCTGCAGCGCGAAGGTGCCGCTAGCGAGCTTGCGGCCTTCGCGGTCCCAATCGTCCGGCTCGGTCCATTTCACGGTAGTCTCGCCATCGACCTTGATGGTCACCGTTTTGCCCTCGACGCGGATCGTGTAGTCGAACCATTCGCCGTCGGTGGAGGGAGCCTTGTCGCGGGCGGCGAAACTGTTGTCGCCTTCGACGCGCAGGGCGGGCTCGTTCTCATCGCCGGAGACATAGATGTCTGCGACAGAGTAAAGACTGCCGGTCTTGCGTGGGTCGCTCTGTGTTGAGTTGACCTGGGCCTCATGGCCGATCTCCGGCCAGCCCTCTTCCTGATAGACCGTGTGGAAATAGACGCCGGAATTCGACCCTTCCGTAGTCCGCACCTTCAGGCGCAGTTCGAAATCTGTGAAGTCGTGGTCCTCGATCTCACCGGAATAGAACAGGTGCGCGCGGTCGCCCTTCACGACGAGGACGCCGTCCTCGATGCTGAAGGCAGCAGGGTTGTCGAGCGACGATGTCCAGCCGTCGAGGCTCGTGCCGTCGAACAGGGCGACGAAGCCTTCTTCCATCTTGTCCCCATGATGATCGGCATGGGCCGGGGCGATTGCCGCAGTGGTCAGGATCAGGGCGCTGGCGGCGCCGGTCATCAGATATTTCATTGGTCTTCCTCCTCGTTGTTTTCTTCAGCATGCCAAAGACACGCGGATTTGAACAGTCATGACGAGAAAGCGGACCGAGGCGCTGAACGCTGGCGGCCTGCCCTTGTTGGCTAGTCGACCCGGGGCGGTAGCGCCCGCCCTATAAGCCAACAGCAAGGAGTAACCCCATGGCACGTTTTGACGGCAAGAAAATCCTCATCACCGGCGGCACCAGCGGCATCGGTCTCGCGACCGCCTTGCGCATCGTCGAAGAGGGAGGCGAGGTTGCCGTTACCGGCCACAGCGACGACCACCTGAAGGACGCAGGTGAAAAACTGCCCTCCGGGTCTCTCGTCCTGAAAAACGACGCGACCGACCCGCAGGCCGCGGTCGACCTGGCCAAGAAGATCCAGGACCAGATTGGCGGCATCGATGGGGCCTTCCTGAATGCCGGGTACGGAAAATTCCGTCCCGCCGAAGAAGTCGACCAAGAATTTTACGACAAATTACACAATACCAATGTGCGCGGCCCCGTGCTGCAGATGGCGCAGCTGAAGCCGATGATCAGCGACAAGGGCGCAGTGCTGCTCACCTCGTCAGTCGCCGCTTATCTCGGCCAGCCGGGCGGGGCTGTCTATGCCGCGGCAAAGGCATCTCTTGCAGCAATCGCGCGGTCATGGGCGGCGGAACTGTCGGAACGCGGCATTCGCGTGAATTCGGTGGCGCCGGGTCCGATCGATACCAATTTCGTTGCCAATACAGGCATGTCGGAAGAGGAACAGGAACAATTCGCCGAGCAGATCAAGAAACAGGTCCCGCTCGGCCGTTTCGGTACGGCAGAGGAAGTCGCCGCTGTCTGCTGCTTCCTCTTATCCGATGATGCATCCTATGTGACGGGGTCTGAGTATTTCGTCGATGGCGGCATAGCCAAGCGGTAGTTCTTATTCACCGACTTGCGGCCCTTATTCTCCAGGCTGGGGGACGGGTTCCGGCCCACGCAGTTTTTCCGTGGTGAACATCACGCAGGCGGCGAGGATTGACAGCCCGAACAGCCCCGCCGTCAGCGGCAGCACCGTGCCGTTGAAGGACTGGCCGATCAGCGTGCCGATGGTCACCGACATGGTGGTCGAGATGCAGCTCATTGCTGCGGCGGCAATGCCCGCGATATGGCCCATCGGCTCCATCGCCATGGCGTTGAGATTGCCGAACAGCATGCCGAAGCAGAAGAAAGTCGACATGGCGAAGACAACGAACAGCGCCAGCGGCGGTGTCGCGTCGACAAACAGCTGCCACATCAGGAAAAGACCCGTCAGCGTGAAGATGCCGCTGATGCCTGTCGCCACCAGCCGCCGCATGCCAAACTTTCGGACCAGCGTGGAATTGGTGAAGGAGGCAACGCCGATAGACAGGGCGATCATGCCGAAAAACAGCGGGAAAAGCGTGCCCGTATCATACATTTCCTGGAAAATCTGATGGGCTGATGAGACGTAGGCGATAATGCCGCCAAAAATGCAGCCCGCGCAGATCGTGTAGCCGATGGTGACCGGCGTTGTAACGACCGCCTTCAGCCCACTGAGGACCATGGAGACGCGATAGGGCTTGCGACGCTCCACGGGCAGCGTCTCTTCGATGCGGAAGTGAAGCAGGGCGAGGCAGGCGAGGCCCTGAAGCGCGAGAAAGAAGAAGATGGCACGCCAGTCGCCGATAAACAGGATGGATTGCCCGATGGTCGGCGCGACGGCAGGCACAAGGATGAACACGCCCATCACGAGGGACAGGACGCGCGCCATGTCGCGGCCATTATAGCGGTCGCGCACCATTGCCATCGCGATGATCTGGCCCGCTGCGCCGCCAAAGCCCTGCATGAAGCGAGCGATGAGCAGCACGGTGAAATTCGGGGTCACCATGGCGATCAGGCTGCCGGTGACGAAAACGGCAAGGCCGATATAGACGGCATATTTCCGGCCCGTGCTCTCCGACAGCGGGCCGAACAGGATCTGGCCGAACGCCATGCCGGCAAAGAGGATGGCAACGACGAACTGGGCATGGTTCTCGCCCATGATGGACAGGTCTTCTGAAATCAGCCCGAGTGCCGGCAGCATCGCATCGATACCCATCGCGATCAGCGAAATGAGGAAGGCCATGGAGACGACGAATTCGCGGAAACCGGCGCGCGGTGTCGTACCGTTGCCGGTACTGGCATCACCGCCGGAAAATGTGGTGTGGGGCTCGGCGCTCACAATATGTGTCCTCGGATTGGTCCCCGGACGGGTCCGGAGCGGCCTGATGGAATGGATCGAAGGAGTGGTCCGTCCGGTCGCGATCAGGCAAGCGAGAGGGCAGATCTATTTGCCGAGCCGTTTTGCATTCGCCTTCAGGATGCGCTCGGCCGGGCTCGTCAGGGCGTTCATGTAGTCGGTAAAGGCGGAAGGCCCCGGCTGGCGGCTAAACATCATGTCCGCCATGTTTTGGCAAGCGATATGTTGCGCCGCAACAAGGCCCTCGAACAGAGCCTCCTGCTTTTCCGCGAACATCAGCTGCGCTTCTTTCTGCCGACTCG
Organism: Aquisalinus luteolus; assembly: GCF_009712425.2. Taxonomy (GTDB): domain Bacteria; phylum Pseudomonadota; class Alphaproteobacteria; order Caulobacterales; family Parvularculaceae; genus Aquisalinus; species Aquisalinus luteolus. The sequence goes on along the minus strand of NZ_VCJR02000005.1, from coordinate 60,177 downwards.
GTGTCGGATCGACGGCCAGCATATAGAGGATCGGCAGGCGGGCGGTAACGACCTGCGTGGCCAGGACGGCGTTGGACCACGCCTTGAAATAATCACTGAACATGGGTGGTACTCGAAACCCCTCTACCGGTCCTGCTCGACCAGTCCTTTTTTCTTATACTCTTCCAGCCTGCCGCTTTCTTCAAGGGCATCGGCGACTTCAGCCGGCATATAGTTCTCGTCATGCTTGGCCATGACGCGCGCGGCGATGAAGGTGCCGTCCGCGGCCAGCGTGCCCTGCACGACGACGCCCTGATTGTCGCCGAACAGGCCAGGCAGCATGTCATTGGTCACGACGGTGACGGTCTCGACATAATCGGTGACCCGGAAGCTGGTGTCGGTTTCCAGCCCCTGTTCGATGGAGCCTTCGACGACCATGCCGCCGAGGCGCACGGTGCGACCGTCCAGCTCTGACGGGGAAGGCAGGTCGCGCGGTGGATAGAAATAGACCTGGCTCTGGCCGATGGCGATGACGGCAAGGCCGATGGCACCGGTCAGGGCCGGTACGATCAGTGCGGCCAGCATCAGCCGCTGCTGGCGGCGACGACGCGGCATGCGCTTTTTCGGTTGTTCTTCAGTCATGGTCGTTCCCCGAAACCTTGCGATAGCGGGCGACGGCCCATGCGGCGATAGCGCCGAGACACAGGGCGGAGATCACCCAGCAGGCAGTTATCGCCAGCGTGAAGTCCTCTCCCATCAGCGATCCGTCCATCAGGCGTGCTCCCCTGAGGGGCTTCCATCCGATGCTGGATGGGAGATCGTCGCCGTGCTCGCTGCCCGCGCCGGTCTCGCCCGGGCCTCGCGGCGTTTCTCGAGGATGACCGTATGCATGCGGAGCATCACGTGAAAGGCGAAAAAGGCGGTATAACCGAGCGCCATGATTGCCAGAGGCCAGAGCATGCTCGCTGGCATGGACGGGCCATCGGCGCGGATCACGCTCGCCTTCTGGTGCAGCGTCTCCCAGAAATCGACGGAGAACTTGATGATCGGCAGGTTGATCGCCCCGACCATGGCGAGCAGCGCCGCGGCACGGGCGGCCTGGCCCTCATTCTCGATCGCCCGCCAAAGCGCCATGTAACCGGCATAGATGAACAGGAGCGCAAGCATCGACGTCATGCGCGCATCCCAGTCCCACCAGACGCCCCAGGTGATTCGTCCCCAGATCGATCCGGTGACGAGTGCCAGCAGGGTAAAGACAAAGCCCGGCAGGGCGGCCTCCCGCGCGGCGACATCGGCGAGAGAATGACGCCAGACATAACCGATCAGGCTCGCGACCGCGATGAAGGCATAGGCGGCCATCGCCATCCATGCGGCGGGCACATGCACATACATGATCTTCACCGCCTCGCCCTGCACCTGATCGTCCGGCGAGAAGCCCAGCGCCCAGACCGCGCCGACAAGTACCAGCCCGGTCGCCAGCAGCCCGGTAACGGGCAGGGCCGGTCCGGTCAGCCGCCGGAAGCGGTCGGGATTGGCAAGGAACGCTAGCATTTTCATGAGATGGACTGCTTATCCCAACCCTTCTGCCATGTCTATTGGCCCGCACCGCAACGTTCCATTTGTCACAGGCTTTTCTTTGTTGCAGACTACCTCGAAGTTGGGGTGTTGCTACAGGGGTATGGCATCATGAAGTCACTTGAAATCAAGGCAGTACGGACACTGCGGTCGAAGATTTTCGCCAATATGGCCGTGCTGGAAAGTTTCTGCGGGCATATGCGCCGCGTACTGGCCGCATCGCATGATGTCGAGGTCGACAATATCAGCGATCGCGAACTGGCCCAGATGGTCCAGCAATGGCTGTCCGTCGGCGACAACGGCGCGAAGATAAACGAGGGCGACGCTTCGCCGGAAGATATCAAGGCGTCTTTCGCGGTTCTGCAGGAAAGCTGCAAGCGGTTGCTGGGGCCGGATTTCACCCTTGAAGAAGCACAGGCCCTGACCTCGCTGCAGCATTACCTGGTGCGTCAAGCCGGTGGCGGTGAAGCGCCCGCGACTGCAGCCTCAGCTGTTGCTTCATCGGCCAGCTTCGATGCCGAAACGCCTGCGCCGTCGCAAAAGCGTGGTTTCATGACCCGCTTCTGGGACGCGCTGAACAGCGCCTAGTCTTTTCGATTATCTGTCTTGGCCGGGGGCAGGGAAAGCCGCCCCGGCTGTATCCAGCACAAGCACCCAGTCCACCTGCTCGCCGCCATTGGGTGGCGTGAAAAGGAATTCCTCACTGGTTGCCAGCTGGCCGAGGCTTTGGGCCGCGCCGGTGCGTGGATCGAACAGCCACGCATTCATGGTGTCGCCTCCCACGGCATCGGCGATGATAGAGACAGGCCGACTGACCGCCACATAGACCATGGCCCATGACCCGTCCGCAGCACGGGTCGCGACGATGCGCTGGGCAGCGCCACCGGGCACCGACTTGCCGCCATTGCGCTCGATCAGGATTTCCGGCGCGGCAACACGCTTTTCCCAGCCGGGGCGGGAGGTCAGCAGTGACTTGGCGTGGCGCATGTCGTCGCCGCCGGTCGCTTCCAGCGCCTCGCGCCAGCTCATCAGTGGATCGAGGGTTGGCGGGTAGCGCTCGTCAAACATCTGCCAGATCGAATTGTGGCCATAGGTATGCCCTGCAGCGCCATTGAACAGGTTCCAGTATAGCGGGCGGCGCACATCGAGGGCCATGGCATAGCCATTGGCCTCTGCATCGAACTGGATCGGGATGCCCTCATAGAGCGGTTCGCCCTCGACCAGCGGCTTGGCCGGTTCGCGGTTCCGGTCGGCGATCGTGCCGGTATAGTGGCGATAATCCGTCTGGTGACCGTTTTGGCGCATGTTGAAATCGAGCCAGTCGCGGTCATGAAACCACTGCGCCGAGCCTGTGCCGCCCTGTGGGTGAAAGGTGATCAGCGCATCCTTGCCGGCCGCCGCCTCAATGCCGTCAGCCATGGCATCGGTGATCGCCAGATGCTCCTCCGTTTCCGGATTGCGGTCGCCGCCGAGGACCCAGATAACTTCCTTGTCGCGATACCGGGTGCCGATCCATTCGCCATAGATCCGCGCATTCTCCGGTGTGAAGACGACAGGGCCGGGGCCCCATGCCAGGTTCCACTTGTCACCCCATGTCGGCAACAGGGCGACGATCAATCCACGCTCATTGGCAGCATCGATGACGCGGTCGACATGGTCCCAGTAATCATTGTCCGGGCCATCGACGATGAGCGGCGTGGCCGGATCATTATTTTCCAGTGGCAGGTAGCCAGCCGGCGTCGGCGCGTTCAGCCCGTCCTTTTCGGCCAGCGCTACAGCCTGGATAATGGTGAAGCCCCGCGCGGCCCGGTCGTCGAGATAGGCGATCGCTTCGTCATGGGTGAGGCGGTGGAACAGCTCCCACGCCGTGTCGCCGAGCCAGAAGAAAGGCTCCCCGTCCGGCGTGACGAGGTAACGACCGTCATCGGAGACTGACAACGTCGCTGCAATGACAGGCATCAAGGCACCGGTCGCGGTGATAGCTCCGAGTACTGGAAACAGAAAGCTGCGAAGCAAACGGGACCGGCGCATGTAATGTCGTCCTAATCTATCGCGATGACCTTCATCGTGTTTGTGCCGCCATGGCGGCCCATCGGGATGCCGGCAGTCAGCAGGATCGTATCACCCTTGTCGGCAATGCCCATCTCTTTCGAGATCCGGGCTGCCGCCTCGTCGAACTCTTCGAAGGTCTTGTAGTCCGGTGTCACCACGGCCTGGATACCCCAGGCGAGGCTGATCCGACGCGCAGTTTCAGCGAAGGGAGTGATGCCGAGAATGTGCGTGCGCGGGCGCTCGCGGGCAACGGCAAAGGCGGTCGAGCCCACCGATGTGCCGGCGAGCACGGCCTTTGACCCGAGCAGGCCGACCGTGTGACGGATCGACGTTGCGATGGCATTGGCGGATTCAGGCGCGGCAGAAGCCGTCTTCAGGTTGATGTCTTCCCAATAGGTCTCGTCGCCTTCGACCGCCTGGATGATGCGCGACATGATCGCAACAACCGTTTCCGGGTGGCGGCCGACGGCGCTTTCCGCCGACAGCATGACTGCGTCTGCACCCAGATAGACGGCGGATGCCGTGTCGGATGCTTCGGCGCGGGTCGGCATCGGCGAGTCTACCATGGATTGCAGCATCTGCGTCGCGACGATGACCGGCTTGCCTGCCTTGCGCGCGAGGTTGATGATGCGGCGCTGGGCGACCGGCACCTGTTCCAGCGGCAGTTCGACGCCGAGGTCACCGCGGGCGACCATGACAGCGTCAGAGTGCTCGATGATCTCTTCCAGTTCTTCCAGCGCGGCGGGTTTCTCGATCTTGGAGATGATGCCGGCCTTGTCACCGATCAGCTTGCGCGCCTCGATCACGTCCTTGGCTTTCTGCACGAAAGACAGCGCGATGTAGTCGACACCGACTTCCAGGGCGAAGGCGAGGTCCTTTTTGTCTTTTTCGGTCAGCGCATCGATAGGCAGGTACCGGCCGGGAATGTTGATGCCCTTGCGATTGGTCAGCTTGCCCGGCACATCGACCTTGGCCTTGCCTTCCAGGCCGTCGATCTCGGTAATCGTCAGGCGCAGGAGGCCATCGTCGAGCATGATCGCGTCGCCCTTCTGCAGCGCCTCGAACAGCTCCGGGTGCGGGATCGGGATCACGCCGTCCTCATCGACTTCGCGATCGCAGACCAGCTTGAATTCCTTGCCGTATTTCAGGTCTTGCTCGCCACCGTTCAGCTTGCCGACGCGGATTTTAGGGCCCTGCATGTCGGCGACGACGGTCAGGTACTTGCCCGTCGCCTCTTCTGCGGCGCGAACATTCTTCAGGCGCTGCAGGTGCTCTTCATGCTCGCCATGGGAAAAGTTGAGGCGGAAGGCATCGACGCCTGTCAGCGCGAGAGAGCGGATGCGTTCCGGCGCGTCACTGGCGGGGCCGAGTGTTGCGAGGATCTTGCATCGTTTGGTCTGCTTGTAGCCTGTCATTAAAACGCTCCGTGATGGGATAAATGGCTGATCGTGTTAGCGTTCGCCTTGCAGCATGGGTGTAGATAATCTAGGGGAAACCGGCAAGGGAGTATGAGGGATTTCCTCGTGACACTATTATGAAGCGGGCACTGCCACAATAACAACAGGGCCACAATGACAACTGGGCGACAATGACAACCGGTCTCGACGAAGAAATCAGGCAGATTGCCCGCCGTGTGCGCCTGACGGACTTTTTCTGGGCGGCGGGGCTGTCCGGCGGTGCCTGCGGAATTTTCGCGGCGATTACCGATACGCCGTTCTTTCAGGCAGCGCTGATCTGGATCGTCATCATCGCCGGTCTGGCCGCGCGCTATTTTCTTGCCCGCATCAACTGGTCGAAGCCTGCTCGCCGCATGGTGCAGGAGCAGTTGATCCTGTTCCAGCGCTTGCGCACCGTGCTGAATGCGCTGCCCGAGCCTGTGATCCTGCTGCAGGCCGAGGGCAAGATCGAGCTCGCCAACCCCGCCACGAAGGAATTCTTCAAGACCGAGCCGGAGGGCAAGTTCCTGACCGAGATTTTTCGCGCGCCGGTCGTCGGCAATTCGCTGGAAGCGGCGATGAATTCCGGCCAGCCGCAGATCGCCGATTTCACGATCGGTGGCTCGGTCGAGCGCCATTGCCGGCTGTTCGTGACCCCGCTGGCCGCGCGCCAGCAGCCTGGAAGCGGCAATCAGGCGAGCGAAGATGGGCTTCTCGTCTTCATCTCCGATCTGTCGACCGAACGGCGCCTGCAAAAGATGCGCACGGACTTCATTGCCAATGCCAGTCATGAACTGCGCACCCCGCTGGCGTCCATGCTCGGCTTTATCGAGACATTGCGCGGCCATGCCAAGGACGATCCGGAGGCAAGGGAGCGCTTCCTCGGCATCATGCAGGCCCAGGCGGAACGCATGCTGCGTCTGGTGCGCGATCTGATGAGCCTGTCCACGATCGAGCTGAACGAGCACATGCCCCCCCGTGACACCATCGATCCGGTGGCCATCGCCGAAGATGTGAAGGCGAGCCTGGCACCGGTTGCCAGCGAGTATGAAGGCCGTGTCCGGGTCGAGACCGATCTTGATGGCGATGGCCGGGCTATCAAGGGCGACCGCGATGAACTGGTCCAGATCATCCAGAACCTGACGGACAATGCGCTGAAATATGCAGGCCGCAATCCGACGGTGACGATCCGCGTGGGGCGCGGCGAGCCGGAAGCGCCGGGCCCGGATGCGATCCGCACCGGCGACACGGCAGCCCAGATCAGCGCACGGGCCGGGTTGAAGGTGGCCGACCTCATCTACATCCAGGTGCGCGACGATGGCCGCGGCATCGACCGGTCCGACCTGCCGCGACTGACCGAGCGATTTTATCGCGTCGATGTCGAGGAAAGTCGTTCTCGAGGCGGCACCGGGCTCGGGCTTGCGATCGTCAAGCACATCGTCAATCGCCACAATGGCGGGCTCCAGATCGAATCCAGCATCGGCCATGGCTCCTCTTTCACCTGTTTTTTCAGGCCGGCCCGTAAAATTGCCGTTATGGAGTCAAGCTCCTGATATTATTTATCTATTTTAAAATATAACAGTTTTGTGACAGCGCTTGCGCGCCGCAAGCGACAAATGCTATCAAAGCAGGCTAAATTAATGTGTCTGCTTATAAAATTCTGTCACAAAACTCGTTCATACAGCGCTTCTCGTAATGGAGTGCCGCAATGGCCTTGAGCCTGATCAGATCCGGGGGCAACCAGCTCGAAAAACTGTCTCTCAGCGTGACCGCCATGGGCGGCATGGTCGAGCAGCAGTTGTCCGATGCCATCACCGCCTTCGAAAAGCGCGACCTGTCGCTGGCCGACCAGGTCATCGACATCGACCGTCAGGTCGATGAACGCGAAGCTGCGATCGAGGCTCTGGTACAGGAAATCCTCGAAGGCCGCCGCCTTGCCGGGCGCGACCTGCGTCAGGTGATGACAGCGCTGAAGATTTCCAACGAGCTGGAGCGGATCGGCGATCTCGCCAAGAACGTTTCCAAACGCACCAAGGTCGTCAGTCAGGAAGACGCAGCGTCCTCCGTCGGCACGGTGGTGCGCATGGGCCGCATCGCCCTGCGTCAGGTCACGGACGTCCTGAACTCCATCATGGAGAAGAACCCGGAAGGCGCGATTGCCGTCTGGGGCGGCGATGGCGAGCTTGACGAGCTCTACAATTCCATCTTCCGCGAAATCCTGACAGTGATGATGCGCGATCCGACCCTCGTGAACGCCTGCACCCATATTGTCTTCGTCGCGAAGAATTTCGAACGCATCGGCGATCATGCTACAAATGTCGCCGAGTGCGTATTCTATGACCAGACCGGCGAACAGCTGAAAACCGTCCGCCCCAAGCGCGACGTGACCAGCGTGACCTCCGTGCCGAAGGAAATGGCCAAGCCCGAATAGCGGCGGCCTCGAAAGGAAACTGAGCCATGGCCAATACCAGTGTCCTGATCGTCGAAGACGAAGAAGCCCTCGCCACCCTGCTCGACTACAATCTGGGCAAGGAAGGTTTCGACACGACCCTAGCCGGTGACGGCGAGGAAGCGCTGCTGAAGGTCGAGGAACGCGCGCCCGACATCATCATCCTCGACTGGATGCTGCCGAAGATTTCCGGGATCGAGGTCTGCCGCCGCCTGCGCTCGCGCAACGAGACGCGCAATATCCCGATCCTGATGCTGACAGCCCGCGCCGAAGAGGCCGACCGCATTCGCGGGCTCGATACCGGCGCCGATGATTACATGACCAAGCCGTTCTCGATGAACGAGCTGGTCGCCCGCATCCGCGCCATCCTGCGCCGAATCCGCCCGGGCCTTGTGGAAGAAGCGCTGACCTTCGGCGATATCGTCATCGACCGCTCTGCCCACCGGGTCAGCCGCGGTGAGCAGGAGATCCATCTGGGGCCGACGGAATTCCGCCTGCTGGACCACCTGATGCAGCACCCCGGACGCGTCTTTTCACGCGAGCAATTACTGAATGCAGTCTGGGGCTCTGACGTCTTTGTCGAGGCACGCACGGTCGACGTTCATATCGGCCGCCTGCGCAAGGCGCTGTCGCGCCACGGCCATGCCAACCCGATCCGCACTGTACGTTCGGCCGGCTATGCGCTGGAGCATGTGAACTAGGCTCGCGAGGCTTATTCCAGCTCTTCCGGGTCTATCACCACATGGGTGATCCGCTTCCTGTCATGGGTATAGGTGACATGCACCAGTCCATCCGTGGCCTGAATGACCGCTGGATAGGCGTATCCGCTTGGCAGCGGTTCTGTTTCCAGCGTCAGGACCCGGGCCCAGGATAGTCCGTCATTGGACACCGCAACAGCCAGCGGATAGCGATAGCCCTTGCCCGGCGTATCCGGATTATGCGCCGTCGGATTATAGACGATGAGATGTCGGCCATCCTGCAGCGTCACCGCATCGGTGCCCGAATTCGGGTTGGGCAGTGTGGTCGCCGCGACGGGGGACCATGTCTTGCCGGCGTCCCTTGACCAGCTCATGCGACAACGCCCTGCCGGGTGCGGCCGAGTGCCTGCAATGTCTCGTCCGGATGAACCAGAATGCTCGGCTGGATGGCGTCGATCCCTTCGGGGCTTTCTATCGGGCCGGTACTTGTCCACGTATCGCCATTGTCTCCGCTGCGCTCGAAATGCATGAACCAGCCTTCATAGGTGGCATTTTCGACGCTGGAGGGAGAGATGATCGTGCCATCGCCAAGCTGTACCGGCTTGTTCTTGATCGGGCCGAGAATCCCGTCCGGCAGGCGCACCGGGGTTTCCCACGTCTGTCCGCCATCATGGGAGACTGTCTGCATGCCCCACCAGTCACGCGGGGTGGGGCCGGCCTTGTAATAGAGGGTCAGCGGACCATCGGCGGGCTGGAACAGCACCGGGTTCCAGGTAGGCACGAATGTGCCGTCAGCCTGCTCACCGTCAGCGACTTTCACCGGTGTCTGCCAGGCGCCATCTTCATGCGTCGCGAACCAGATCGCCACATCGGGGTTGCGCTCCTTCGTGCCGCCGAACCATGACGCGGCAATGGTGCCGTCCGCTGTCTCGACAATGGTAGAGGCATGAGCCTCCGGATAGGGCGCGTCATCGTAAATGAAACCCTTGGAGATTATGGCTGATGCCTCCTCCATGGCGTTCGCGGTGGGAAACGGTGAAATGAGCAGCAAGGGCAGGGCCACAAATATTGCCCTGATTGACGTTTTTAGGGTTCGACTGTGGGCCATGACGTGTCCTCGCTTGATTTTATCTGATTGCGCAAAGCATTGCATGTTACCGGTATCCCGGCAAGCCTGCGCTATCCGTCAGGCACCGCATATCCATAAAAAAACCGCTCCGATGGCGGAGCGGTTCTCAGATCTGTCTGTCTTGACGTCAGGCAGGCTTTACCCGGCCGTGCCTTCATCCGGTCTTGCCTTCATCCGGTCTGGGCCTCACCCAACCTTGCGTTGGGCGAGAATGCGCTGTTGCGGACGCGGGCGTTCCTTGCGGGTCGTGTGCGACGGCTGGAACGCCATGTGGGCGTGGTAGGCGCAATAGGGTTTTCCGGACTGGGCAGACTGGCCACAAAAATGGAATTCCTCGCTGGTCGGATCGCCGACCGGCCATTTGCACATGTTTTTGTTCAGGGTCGAGACCGTCGCCATGTCGCCGCCATCGAGCACCAGCGGCTCGAGGAATTCCGGCTCGTTCTCGTCTGCCTCGAATGTCTTCTTGGGCGCGGCAAAGCTACGCGGCGCTGCGGCGCGTGTACCCTCGTTGATGCGGCCACGTTGCGGCTTTGCCGGCGTTGCGCGGCCCGACAGGCCGAGCCTGTGTACCTTGCCGATCACGGCGTTGCGGGTCACGCCACCCATCTTCGAGGCAATCTGACTGGCTGACAGCCCCTCTGCCCACAATTTCTTCAGGAGGTCTACGCGTTCGTCTGTCCAAGCCATATTGATGCTCCATCCGCCTATAAATGAATTCGTTAACATCCGGCCCTGAACGCACACCATATATAGTGTTGGCCGGTAACCCGCTCCGTAGAAGCGCATAGATATAGTATCTGGACGAGAAAAAATTACAATATGCAGGGTTAAGAAAGTTTTAACCACAACATCCTGATTCGGGCAATTTTTTCCCCAGTTGGGGAGAAACTGCCCGGCTTGACCTTGGCTGCGGCAGGGGCCACACCAGTTTCATTCCCACGCAAGAGGAAAATCCCGATCATGGCAGTAGATTCCGAAACGATTGTCGACGCGCAAACGGTCCAGAAAAGCGCCTTTGGCGAGCGCCGCTTCGGCCATGTGAACTGGCTCGGCCTGTGGACGCTCTACAAGAAGGAAGTGCACCGTTTCATCAAGGTCGCGTTCCAGACCGTCTTCGCGCCGATCATTTCGACGCTCCTGTTCCTGCTGGTGTTCATGGGCGCATGGGGCGCGCGCGGCAACGGCATCGAGATGGAGGGCGTGACGCTTGCCGTCACCCAGTTCCTGCCGCCGGGCCTGATCATGATGGCGATCCTGTCGAACGCGTTCCAGAATTCGTCGTCCTCGCTGATCATTGCCAAGGTGCAGGGCTCGCTCGTCGATGTGCTGATGCCGCCCCTGTCGGCCGCCGAGCTGACGGTCGCCTTCGTGGCGGGCGCGGCGACACGCGGTCTTCTTGTGGGCTTCGTCACGGCGCTGACGGTCTTCGGTTTCTCCCTGCTGGGCGAGCCGATGCAGGTCGTGAACATCTGGCCGATCCTCTATTTCTCGGTGCAGGCAGCGATCTTCCTTGGCGCGCTCGGCGCCATTGGCGGCATGTGGGCGGAGAAATTCGACCAGCTCGCCCTGATCCAGAACTTCGTGATCACGCCGCTGACCTTCCTGTCGGGCACGTTCTATTCCATGCGCTCGCCCTGGCTGCCCGACTGGCTCTTGGCATTTTCCCACGTCAACCCGGTGTTCTACCTGATCGACGGCTTCCGCTATGGCTTCATCGGCGTGTCGGACGCCTCCCCCGTCACCGGTGCGATCGTTGTCATGGTGTTGAATGTCGCGACCTGCGTGCTTACCTACCTGCTCTTCAAGTCAGGCTACAAACTGAAATCATAGACATGACCGAATTCCAGGAAACCACGGCGCATGCCGCCGATGACTTTATCTTGCCGTTCCAGGTGGGCGAGACCTCCGTGCGCGGCAAGCTCGTGCGCCTCGGCGCCAGTGTCGACGAGATCCTCTCGCGCCATGATTATCCCGAGCCACTGTCGCAGCTGACGGGTCAGGCCGCAGCGCTCGTCGCCATGGTCGGCTCCTCGCTGAAATTCGAGGGCAAGCTGATCCTGCAGATGCAGGGCGATGGCCCCGTCTCCATGCTCGTTGCCGATTACAGCGCTGGCGGTGCCCTGCGTGCCACGGCGAAGATCGCCGAGGGCAAGGAAGACGTGGTTGCGAAGGCCCGGGGGGCAGAGCTGCATTACCTGCTCGCCAAGGGCCACATGGTCATGACCATCGACCAGGGCCCGGACATGGAGCGCTATCAGGGCGTCACCCCGCTGGAGGGGCCGGATATCGCGACGGCGACGATCAACTATTTCAAGCAGTCCGAACAGATCCCGACCGCGATCAAGCTCGCCGTCGGGCGTATCGAGGTGCCGGGGAAAAAGCCCCAATGGCGCGCCGGCGGCATCATGGTGCAGTTCATGCCGGGCGAAGGCGGCGGGCGCGATCGTGGCGCGGCAGAGCTGATGCGCGAGGATGACCAGGAAGACTGGGACAACGCCGAGGCACTGCTCAACACGACGAATGCGGACGAATTGCTCGACCCGACCCTGCAGGCCGAGGAACTGTTGTTCCGGCTCTATCACGAAAACGGCGTGCGCGTCTTTGATGGGTCATCCGTGCATTTCGAATGCGGCTGCTCGCGCGAGAAGGTCGAGAATGTGCTGTCGCGCTATGACCGCGCTGACCTCGAAGACATGGTCGAGGACGGCAAGATCGTCGTCAATTGCGACTTCTGCCGCGAGGAATATGTGTTCGAGGTGGAGGAGGCCGAAGGCGACTAGCCTTCGGTTTTCCTTGGTTTCAGAGACCGGGAAGATCAGTGGCCAGACGAAGAAAGTCCATCACAGAGTTGCAGGACGAGTGGTTGCAAAAACCATACGTCAAATGGGCTAATCGGGTGTTCGTGCCCTGTTTATTCCTCTTGATAGCGTTGGCAGTGCTGACCGGATGGGCATTTCTCCTTCTGCCTACTCTTGTCTGTTGGATTTCCTACGTTGTCTGGCTTGCGGTTCACCAGTATCGCGAACGCGAGAACGAGGAGTAAGCCCTCTAGCGGTTACTGTGCGTAATGCTTTGCTCACCACTTAGTGTTCGCTAGCCTCTTTGGAAAAGGAGGCCGCCATGACCCGTTACATCGACCCTGACCGCGACGCATTCCGCCAGTTTGCTAAAATGGACATTGCCGGACCGGTGCAGATGCTGAACCTGCTGCGTTTCCGCGCCAGGGCTGACTATGAAGATGGTCGCGAGGCAACCGGCGTCGAGGCCTACAAGGCCTATGGGCGAGAGTCGGAGCCGATCTTCACCCGGGTCGGCGGCCAGATCATCTGGAACGGCAAGCCGCAAGTCCCGCTGATTGGCCCGGCGGACGAGACATGGCATGCGGGCTTCATCGCCGAATATCCTTCAAAGGACGCCTTCATCGAGATGGTGAAAGACCCGGCCTATCAGGCGATCGTCTTTCATCGTCAGGCGGCGGTGGAGACGTCGCGGCTCTATTGCTTCGAGAAGCGGGAGACTGGTTCCGGCTTCGCCGCTTAGTCAGGAGTTAGTAGTTATTAGTTTGTAGGGTGATTAATCTTACTGAAAACTACTAACTAAAAACTCCCAACTCCCATCTACCTCCGCCAGAAGCTCGGCGCGAACAGCACCAAGACAGTAAAGAATTCCAGCCGGCCGAGCAGCATCCCGGCGGAAAGCACCCATTTCGCCCCGGTCGGCAGGCTCTCGAAATTGCCTGACGGGCCGACAATATCACCGAGGCCCGGCCCGACATTGGCGATGGCCGAGCCCGCGGCCGACAGCGCCGTGACCGGGTCGAGCCCGAACAGCGACAGGATCACAGCCACCGTCGCGAACCCGGCGAAATAGACAAAGAAAAACGACAGGACGGAAATGAACACATCATCTGTCAGCGGCCGGCCATTATAGTGCGCGATGAAGACGCCATTGGGGAAGACAAGGCGCTTGCCATAGATGGTGAGCGCCGCGAGCGCGACCTGCAGACGGAAGATCTTCAGCCCGCAACTGGTCGACCCGGCGCAGCCGCCGACGAACATGATGCAGAAAAAGAACCCGTATGCAAAAGCGCCCCATAGCCCGTAATCTGTCGAGGCATAGCCGGTGCCGGTCATGATCGAGATGACGTTGAAGGCCGACAGGCGAAAGGCGGTGAACAGGTCGATCTCGTAGAGATAGAACAGCCGTAAGAGGATCACGACAATGCAGGCCGAGGCGACCATCAGGAAGAAGCGCACCTGAGAGTCCGTAAACAGCGCATCCATGCGCCCGCGCAGCGCGAGGAGATAGATGCCGAAGGGCAGGGAGCCGACGATCATGAACACCGCAGCGACGATATCGACCGGGCCGAAATCGCCGGAATCGAGGAAATAGCCGAAGGAGGCGTCCTTGGTTGAGAACCCGCCGGTAGCGATGGTCGTCATCGCATGGTTGAGCGCATCGAAGGCGGTCATGCCCATGGACCAGTAGAGCATCGCGCAAAGCGCGGTGAAGAACACATAAAGCCCGGTAATCGCCGTTGCGATCTGCGAGGCGCCGGGCAGGATCTTGTCTGAATTCTTGTCGGAGGATTCCAGCCGGAACAGCTGCATCCCGCCGACCGACAGCATCGGCAGGATGGCGATGGCCATGATGACGATCCCGATGCCGCCCAGCCATTGCAGCATTGACCGCCATAGCAAAAGCCCCGGCGGCGCGTCGTCCAGCCCGATGATCACCGTGGCGCCAGTCGTCGTCAGGCCGGACATAGCCTCGAAGAAAGCATCGGTGAAGCTCATCTTGTAGAGGCCGAGCATGAACGGCACTGAAGCGAACAGCACCAGCACGACCCAGCTCAGCGTGGTGATCAGAAAGCCCTGGCGCACGGTCATCGTCTCGAAAGAGCCGCCGCTCGCGGTGGCATAGAGGCCGAGACCGAAGAACATGCACAGGAGGGAGGAGGCGGCAAACGCGCTCCAGTCTTGGCGCAGATAAGGATCGCTCGCCGTCAGGTCCGCCAGCAATGGCAGGAGCATCAGCCCGCCAAGGGCGGCGGTCAGCGCGCCGATGACCAGAATGACGGGCCTGAAATTGATCATGGCGGAAATGCTTGGCCTGCCCGGCAGGACCGGTCAAGGGCCGGTAATGCTCTGCCGGGCTGCAAGCGCTTAATTGAGCTGGATAATTTCGTGGGGGCTGTCGAGGGAGAAGGCCGGGATCGCCACGTCGAACATCACGCCTTCGGCGGTTTCCATGGAATACTCACCGACCATCAGGCCCGACGGCGTCGTCAGCGGCGCGCCGGAAGTATATTCAAAGCCTTCGCCCGGCTGCAGCACGGGCTGCTCGCCAACAACGCCCTCGCCGGAGACGACTTCGGTACGGCCGCGCGAATCCGTAATCCGCCAGCGGCGGTTCTTCAGGCGCACGACCTCGTCGGAATTATTGTCGATCCGGACGGTATAGGCCCAGACATAATGATCATCATAGGGCTCCGACTGTTCAGCCAGAAAATCAGGTTCCACCACAACCCGAATGCCCCGTGTGGTTTTTTCGTACATTTTCAAACCCTTAAAACGCAAAGGGTGCCGTGCCCGCCAGAATTCCCCATCAATCCTGAAGGCGGGCCGGTCACATCAATGCGGTACTATATACTATCGAACGCCTGTGTGAAATCCTCCCACAGATCCTCCACATCCTCGAGACCAACGGAAATGCGCACGAGGCCGGGCGTGACGCCCTGTTCCAGTCGTGCTTCCTCGCCGATCCGGTGATGGGTCGTCGTGCGCGGATGGGTGGCGATGGATTTCGCATCGCCCAGATTGTTAGACACGTCGACCAGCTTCAGTGCGTTGAGGAAGGCGAAGGCCTTGGCCTGAGCAACATCGGCACTGCCCTCGAACTCCATGGTGATCAGTGTGCCGCCCTTTTTCATCTGGCGCCGGGCGATCTCGCAGCCCGGATGGCTGTCGAGGAAGGGGTAATAGACCCGCGCGAGCGGCGAGCCTTCAAGGCCCTCCAGCCGCGTTGCCAGTTCCAGTGCGCTGTCGGCGGCGGCGTTGACGCGCAGGTCGAGCGTCTCCAGCGACTTCAGCAGCACCCAGGCATTGAACGGGCTGATCGCCGGGCCGGTATTGCGCAGGAAGGGCTGCAGGCTTTCGGTCAGCAATGCTTCATCGTTGCCGAGGATCGCGCCGCCGAGCACGCGGCCCTGACCGTCCATATGCTTGGTCGCGGAATAGACGACGATGTCAGCCCCGAGCGCCAGCGGCTTCTGGAAGACCGGCGAGGCGAAGACATTGTCGACGACGAGGATTGCGCCTTTGGCGTGGGCGATCTTCGCAACGGCCTCGATATCGACGACCTGTAGCCCCGGGTTGGATGGGCTCTCCAGAAAGAAGATTTTCGTTTCCGGCTTTGCTGCTTTCTCCCACGCATCGAGATCGGCGCCGTCAACGAAAGTCGTCTCGATGCCGAGCTTGGGCGCGAGCTCGCCGACGACATAGCGGCAGGAGCCGAACAGCGCCCGCGAGGAAACGATGTGATCGCCAGCCGAGAGCAGCCCCAGCATAGTCGAGGTCACCGCCGCCATGCCGGAAGCCGTGCCGCGGCACCAGCTGGCACCTTCCAGCGTCGCAAGACGCGTCTCGAACGCTTCCGTCGTCGGGTTGGAATAGCGCGAATAGATGAAGCCCTTGTCCTCGCCCGCAAAGCGCGCCTGCGCTTGCTCTGCTGAATCGTAGGAAAAGGAGGAGGTCAGGAACAGGCCTTCGCTCGTTTCCTGAAAGGCCCGGTTAATGCCGGAGCGGATCGCCTGCGTGCGCGGGCGCCAGTTTGCGTTGCTGGTGGAAGGTTTCTTGTCGTTACTCATGGTCGACTCCTGTCGAAGGGGAGCTTTATATGTTGTGAAAGCCACCCGACTCCGGCCTTTTAGCAGTTCGGCACCGGTGCGGTCACCGGTCATCGATGCAGCCGCAAGCCGGCCGGCCCAAACCCTGCGTCGATGACAGGCGGATAGGCGGGCGGCGGATAGAAGTCAATGGGGATGGCAGAGGATCAGGATGGGTAAGGATCAGGGCGTATTCACGGCGGAGGCGATCGAGCAGGCGATACAAGATGGCGCCATCCGCCTCGCCGGTGCCGCAGGCGAGAAACAGGTCCAGCCTTCCTCCATCGACCTGACGCTGGGCGAGACCGCCTATCGCATCCGCGCCTCCTTCCTGCCTGGCAAGGGCCGTACGGTGGAGGAGCGCCTTAAGGGCGATCTGAGGATGCATGAGCTGCCGCTGGGCGATGGCGCGGTGCTGGAGCGCGGCTGCGTCTATCTCGTGCCCCTGCGCGAGCGCTTGTCGCTGCCGGAGGATGTCGCCGCCGCCGCCAACCCAAAAAGCTCGACCGGCCGGATCGACGTGTTCGTGCGCCTCGTCACCGATGGCGGCACGGCATTCGAGACGGTGCCCCCCGGTTATGATGGGCCGCTTTATGCCGAAATCAGCCCACGGACATTCTCTATCGTCGTGCGCACCGGCTCTACCCTCAACCAGTTGCGCCTGAAGCGGGGCGAGGCATGGCTCGACGATGCCGCGTTGAAGCAGCGCCACGAGGAGAACCCGCTCGCTGACGGCGGCGCGGTCGTTTCAGGCGGGCTGAACCTGACCGTGCAGCTGTCGGGCAAGGAAGGCGAGATCATCGGCTATCGCGCCCGCCGCCATGCCGGGCTGATCGATGTCGACAGGCCGGGCACGCTCGACCCGGCGGAATTCTGGTCGCCGATCACCGCGCACCGCTCCGGCAGCATCATTCTCGATCCGGACGAATTCTATATCCTGGCTTCCAAGGAAGCCCTCAGCGTGCCGCCGGACCTCGCCGCCGAAATGGTCGCCATCGACCCGTTGCTGGGCGAGTTTCGCGTGCATTATGCAGGCTTCTTCGATCCGGGCTTTGGCTGCGCCGTGCCGTCCCGCGGCGTTCTGGAAGTGCGCGGGCATGATGCGCCCTTTGTGCTGGAGGACGGCCAGCTCGTCGCGCGCCTCGTGTATGAACGCCTCGCCGGTACGCCGCAGAAAGTCTACGGGGCCGACCTCGGCTCCAACTATCAGGGACAGGGCCTGAAACTGTCCAAGCATTTCAGGGAATGGCGCGGCTAGGCGGGTTTGTCCTGAGTGCCCGCTACAGTCTTTGAGCCATCGCCCCGTTTCATCGATTTCCCGTTGAACAGGAAAGACAGTAGAGGCGAACGGCTGATCAGCAACACGTGAACCAGCCACGAGATGGTAAAAGCGCCGCCCAGAACAAAGGCGAATTCAACCTCCGCCGGCCAGCTCGTCCGGAAAATCACGAAGGCGAGCAGCACCACGAGCGGGTGATGCAGCAGGTAGATCGAATAGGATGCGCCCGACAGGTGTTGCCAGACGGGCGATGGCCGGTCGAGGAACTTGTTGAACATGGCGAAAAGGCACTGGATCAGGCTGAAGGTGACGAATACCACCATCAGGTTCTCCACCAGGATATCGAGATAGAATGGTGCGGTGATCACGACATCGAGGCAGACAAGCACAATGGCAGTCGCATAGAGCGGCGCGCTCGCCCGTGTGAAACTCTTCCAAAGAGACGGAAAGCTGCCGAGCGTCACGCCTAGAAGGAAGAACATGAAGTGATGCAGGAAGCTGTAAGGGCTGCTGCCGAAAAAAAGCTCCGCATACATCACCGGCGTGAAATGGCTGATCCCGACAAGGGCGAGCTGTGCCAGGCTGACCGCGCTGAGCAGGATGATGAGGCGCGTGCCTTTCGGGGTCTTCATCTGGGTCAGGCGCAGCCATGGCTCCAGCTTCTCGGCGAGCGGCAGAAGCACCGGAAGGCTCGCCCGCATGATCATCGTGTAGAAAACGAGATTGACCAGGAACCACAGGTGAAGCACCCATCCGCCGGTCAGATAGGTAAGGGATATCACCGGTTCGTCGCACAGCCCCTGCTGTCGCATGAACAGCGAGAAAGGCACGTTCAGCACGATCGCGGTGGTGACGAGCGGCACGACCAGCCGCTTCAGCCGTCTTTCTGCAAGGGCTTCCGTGCCATGGCGGCGTGCTGTCATCACGGTGAAGATGCCGGAGACAACGAAGAACCCTTCCACATCGAACAGGGCGATGAACTCGATCAGCGTGGTGATCCAGACGCGGGGATTGTCGGCCGTGACGAGCCAGTAGCCCTCGACATCAAAGACAGCACCGGAATGGACGATGACGACCATCATCATCAGCACGCTGCGCGTGGAATCCAGAAAGAACACACGATCCTTGGCGCTGCGCACGGCCTGTTTCTCCCGAAAGGCGTTGATCAATCAGCAAATGCCCGCCTTTGGGGCGTGCGCTACCCTGATTGCAATTTTCCTGCCACTGTCTGGTAGTGCCGTTACGGGGTAGGCAAGCGTCGGCGAAACGGGTAGATCAGGACCCCTTCAAGGGGGAATTAATCATGTCGCGTATTTATCTATCCATTTTCAGCCTGATCATTCTGTTTGCCAGCATGCACGCTCCGGGCGCCCATGCGCAAACCGTCCAGCGCGACTGGACGCCCTATGAGCAGAACAAGCAATGCATGATCTCCGAGAACTTTTACAATCTGACGTATCGAAGTGATGGCACGAAATACTGGTTCATCCCCGATAATTCGATGGCGACGATGATCCTGAAGTGGCACGTCACCGGCGACCAGTTCCTGAACGAAATGGAATACGTGTCCCGCGATAGTTTTGCTGCGTGCTTCAATGGTGAGCGTGAATGCGGACTGCCGCTGAATTATGACATCGCGAATGAGCTCAGCCAGTTCGACGTGCCGGAAAATGGCGTCTCCACGGCCTATTTCAGGAACCCGCCGCCCGCGAGCGCCGTACGCAACGCCATGGCGGTCGTTGGCGATTGCTTTGGCTCTGCCGGTGAGGGTGTCTATCTCGATGAGCTTGGTCTGACCGAAACGGACCTGCCGATCGATATCTGTTTTCGCGCCGGACAGACGATGTTTTACCGCGGAGAAAATTACCGCAGCGAAGCGCCGCCGATGACCGACGCCCAGATCGCCAGATACCGCGAATGGGGCATGCTCGCCTACTACCTGATCAATCAGGTGCGCAACAAACCCGATGAAGGGGCGACGCGATGCGGTGTCGCGCCGGCCGAGCTGATCCCGTCTTTCATGCAGTTCTATGACGACAACAATTATGCCGCCCTAGAAGACCCGGTGCAGATCGCTGCACGGGAAGCCGAGGCTGCCGCTGCGGCGCAAGCCGCCGCCGAGAAGCAGGCCCGCGAGACCGAATATCTGCGCAAGTCCAAGCGCGAGCGGCTGCTGGCTCGCAATGACTATCAGCGTTTCGGCACGCTCGATGGCTGCCAGATCGCCTATTCCTATGTTTTCGGCGGCATCAACCGCGACCGGTTGAGCTTCATCGTCGATCCCGTGCCGGATGCCGGCATCAGCTGGGCGCTGAAATTCGAGAAGACACAGGCAGCCGGACAGGAATGCCCGCCCATGCCGCAGGAGCTGGGCGACTGGATCGCCAAGCAGGACCCGAAACTGTTCGAGGCCTATGGCGCCGAGGAAGAGTTCCGCAACACCCAGCCCAATATCTGGAACCAGAATGACTGGGTCGCCTTCGTCGAGCGGTGGATGTGGCGCAACCAGACCTTCTCCGAGGCTTACGTCCAGGGCGGCAATTGCCAGGCGGCGATCTGGTATTCGCGCAATATCGCCCATGACTGGAACAGCTTCACCCAGCCTGAATCGGACTTCGTCGGCCTTGCCCGCGTCTTCGACCGCTGGGGCGCGCCCGATCAGGCCCTGTGCGCGGCAATCCCCCCAGAAGTGCTGCCGCTGGCCCGCAAGACGTGGGAGCGCAACTACAACCAGGTCATGCGCGAGAAGGCCCGCCAGCAGGCCGAGTGGGACGAGGCCAATCGCCGCGAAGCCGCCCGCCGCGCGGAGATCGACGCTGCCTATGACGAGCTGATGAACTGGCAGCCGGAATATCAAAAGCAATCCGAATTGCGCTGCTACGATGTCGAGGAAACCCAATACGGCACCCGCCAGCGCTGTTTCAGCGACTAGGGGCAGAGCCGATGAAAGAGGCGGGGAGGATTGCCGTCCTGCCTCTTTACCCCCTCGCCAGTTGTGCCTAAAGATTTTGACCCATGATGGACGCAACGCCCGAAGAGATAGTCAAGAAGCCGATAGTGATTGCTGTCGACGGGCCCGCCGCGTCGGGCAAGGGCACAGTGTCGCGCCGCATCGCGCATTTCTATGACCTTGAATATCTCGACACCGGCCGGCTCTATCGCGGGGTCGGCTGGCTTGTGCTTGCCCGCGGGCTCGATCCGCGCAATGCGGAGGAGGCGGCGAAAGTCGCGGAGATCTTCACGCTTGACCTGATCGATGGCGCGGATATCCGCACGCCGGAGGTTGGCCGCGCCGCGTCCCATGTGGCGTCTGTCCCGGCGGTGCGCGCGGCGCTGTTGCAGTTCCAGCGCGATTTCGCCTTCAACCCGCCGGCGGGGCGTGCCGGCACGGTGCTGGACGGGCGCGATATCGGCACGGTCATCTGTCCCGATGCGACGGTGAAGCTATTCATCGATGCCTCGGCAGAGGAAAGGGCAAAGCGCCGCTGGAAGGAACTCAGCCTTCAGGACCCGTCAATCGTGCTTGAAAGCGTGCTCGACGACATCAAGCGGCGCGATCGGCGCGATGCCTCGCGCGAGGCTGCACCGATGAAAGCCGCACAGGATGCACACTTGATTGATACCACTGATTTGGATATAGACGGCGCATTCGCGGCGGTGCGCCGCGTGATCGACCGGGCAACAGGAGGCGCGTGACGGCAACTTTTCAGTAAGCTGACCCTCAAAACCTTCTGATGCTTCTTTGTGTTTGGGTTGGTCCGCTCGTGCCGTCACCTTGAAAAGCTTCTAAGACGCCCGCCCTGACTCCCCAAAAGGCCAGGTAAAACGGGAAGACCGCCGGACAAAACCGGTTGGCAGGAAAGCTATTGAAACTGGAGTAGACAACTTGTCTGAAACACTTAACCCGTCCGTGGATGATTTCGCGGAAATGTTCGAAGCGTCGATCGTCGATCGGCAGAACTTTGAAGACACTGTCGTAACCGGCACTGTCACGGCCATCGAAAAAGACATGGCCATCGTCGATGTGGGCCTGAAAACCGAAGGCCGCGTCCCCCTGAGAGAATTTTCCGTTCCCGGCAAGACCAACACCATCAAGGTTGGTGACAAGGTCGAAGTATTCGTCGAGCGCGTCGAGAACGCCAATGGCGAAGCTGTCATCTCGCGCGAGAAAGCCCGCCGCGAAGAAGCCTGGACGAACCTCGAGAAGAGCTTCGAGGATGAAGAGCGCGTCGATGGCGTCATCTTCAACCGCGTTAAGGGCGGCTTCACCGTCGACCTCGGCGGCGCCGTAGCCTTCCTGCCGGGTTCGCAGGTCGACATCCGCCCCGTGCGCGATGCCTCCCCGCTGATGAACATCACCCAGCCCTTCCGTATCCTGAAGATGGACAAGCGCCGCGGCAACATCGTCGTGTCCCGCCGTGCCATCCTCGAAGAGGATCGTGCAGAACATCGCGAAGAAGTCGTCAAGGAACTGGACGAAGGCGATGTCCGCGAAGGTATCGTCAAGAACATCACCGATTACGGTGCGTTCGTCGAGCTGGCACCGGGCGTCGATGGCCTGCTGCACGTCACCGACATGAGCTGGTCGCGCGTCAACCACCCGTCCGAGGTGATCAACGTCAACGACACGATCCAGGTCAAGATCATCAAGATCAACCCGGAAAGCCACCGCATCTCGCTCGGCATGAAGCAGCTGGCGCCCGATCCATGGGAAGGCGTTGCCGCGAAATACCCGCTGGGTGCCAAGTTCACCGGCAAGGTCACGAACATCACCGACTATGGTGCTTTCGTCGAGCTGGAAGACGGTATCGAGGGCCTTGTCCACGTTTCCGAAATGTCCTGGGTCAAGAAGAACGTCCACCCGAACAAGATCGTGTCGACCACCCAGGAGGTCGAGGTCATGGTGCTGGAAGTCGACGAAGACAAGCGTCGTATCTCGCTCGGCCTGAAACAGTGCGCCGACAATCCGTGGGAAAACTTCGCCGAGAAGCACCCGATCGGCTCCGTCGTCGAAGGCGAGATCAAGAACATCACCGAGTTCGGTCTGTTCATCGGTATCGAGGAAGACATGGACGGCATGGTCCACCTGTCGGATCTCGACTGGAACCGCTCCGGCGACGACGCCATCAAGGAGTACAAGAAGGGTGACGTGGTCAAGGCCAAGATCCTCGACGTCGATCCGGACAAGGAGCGCATCGCGCTCGGCATCAAGCAGCTTGATGGCGATCCGATGGAAAGCGTTGGCGACCTGCGCAAGGGTGCCGACGTGACCTGCGAGGTTACCGCGATCGAGAATGGCGGTATCGAGGTCCAGGTTGGCGGCGAGAACGGTCCGAAATCGTTCATCCGCAAATCCGACCTGTCCCGCGATCGCAACGATCAGCGTCCGGAACGCTTCGCTGTCGGCGACAAGGTTGATGCCCGCATCATCGCTGTCGACATGAAGTCGCGCCGCCTGACGCTGTCGATCAAGGCCCGCGAAATGGCCGAAGAGAAAGAGGCCGTCGAGCAGTTCGGTTCTGCCGACTCCGGTGCCTCCCTTGGCGACATCCTGGGCGCTGCCCTGAAGGAAAAAGACGGCCAGTAAGTCGGGGCCTTCCTGACAAGAAAACAGAAACCCCGGCCTTGGGCCGGGGTTTTTTGTCATTGGCCAGACTGTTCGGCGGCCCTGTCCGACCCCGTCCCAAGGCTGCTTCGGGCGCACGGGCCGGCCAAAGGCCCTTGCCGTTCGTCGCATTTTTCCGACCGTTCGTTGCTGATATTTAACTAAATAAATAGTATTAAGCGGGTTACGCTTGCTCTCGGCGTGAAAGAGGGCTGCAAAAGAGTTTGGAGTAGAGAAAACACCATGTCCCTGACCAGAAACATGCTGTCAGTCGTGCCAGCCGGGCTGTTTGTCGCGGTGCTGGCCACGCCTGCCTATGCGGCAGAGCCTGTCGAGGCGACCACTCTTTCCGATGTCCGTGAATGCCGCACCGAAATGACCTCTATGACCGGCAAGCGCTCCAGCTGTTCGCGCGTCATGGCGCTGACGGCGCCTTATGGCTATGTGCTTGATCCGGAGACCGTCAGCATAGAGCCGCTGCGCACCAAGGGTGAGGTCAGCGATTGCGGTCAGGCCGTCATCATCTATGACGGCGAGGTGCCGGTCGGTGTCGAGGCTGAAGTGAAGGCCATCTCCGGCATGATCCCCAACAGCCGCAAGGCTGGCGTGAAATGCCGCCTGACCGGGACATTCACCTTCAGCGCCGAACGCACGGCGGGGCTCAACCCTTCCGCCCGGCCCGGTCCTCTGCTGGAACGCTACTGAAAATCTATCCAGATTGATGCGATTGCCTGACCTGACGTGGAGACTCGCTTTCGGCGAAAGGATGGCATAGCGTTTCGTCCTGCGCAGCGTATCCGTGCAGATGGCCATCACCTGGCCCTGAATGTCCATCACACAGCAATCAGCAAGCACGGCGAAGCGATGCCCGAACTGCCAGAAGTCGAAACCGTCCGGCGCGGCCTTTCCCCGGTCATGGAAGGGGCGACGATTGTCGCGGCCACCAACCGGCGGGCCGACCTGCGCTTTGCCTTTCCTGACCGTTTCTCCCGCCGCCTGACCGGCTGGCGGGTGGCAAGCCTCGACCGGCGGGCAAAATACCTGCTGGCGCATCTCACGAGCGGCGAGACGCTGGTCATGCATCTGGGCATGTCGGGCCGGTTCCGGATCGAGGGCGGCGACGAGACCGTCGATCCCGGGCGCTTTCATCACCAGCTGCCCGCGCTGGAGGAACACGACCACGTCGTCTTCCAGCTGGCGGGCCCGGCGGGCCCTTACCGGGTGACCTATAATGACGCCCGCCGGTTTGGTTTCATGGACCTGATCCCGGGCGACGAGATAGAGACCTCCCGCCATTTTGCCGGCATGGGGCCTGAGCCGCTGGGCAATGAATTTTCCGGGCCGGTTCTGGCTGAAAGGCTGAAAGGCAAGGCTGCCCCGATCAAGCAGGCGCTGCTCGACCAGCGCGTGGTGGCGGGGCTAGGCAATATCTATGTCTGCGAGGCGCTGTACCGGGCCGGCATATCGCCCCGGCGCAAGGCGGGCACGGTCGCAGGTCAGCGGGCCGAGCGCCTGGCGGGCGAGATCAGGCAGGTCCTGACGGAAGCGATAGAGGCGGGCGGCTCCTCCCTGCGCGATCATGCCGGGCCTGACGGCGCGCTGGGCTATTTCCAGCATACATTCCGGGTCTATGATCGCGAGGGGCAGCCCTGCAGCGCCTGTGGCGGGGACATCAGGCGGCTGGTCCAGTCCGGCCGCTCGACTTTCTATTGCGGGGCCTGTCAGAGGTGAGGGACAGCCTTGACCCATGGGGCTTTTGGGGCGCTTGAATTTTACGATTTTATTGTGTTGACTGGCCATCCCCGGCCTTCTATAAGCCGCGTTCTAATTCACTTTTGACCAAGAGATTGACGAAAATGGCAAATACCTCATCTGCCAAGAAAATGGTCCGCAAGATCGCCCGTCGCACGGCTGTGCAGAAGTCGCGCCGTTCGCGCGTGCGCACCTTCCTGCGTCGCGTTGAAGAGGCGATTGCTTCCGGTGATCAGGCCAAGGCTAACGAAGCCCTGCAGGCCGCCCAGCCGGAACTGCAGCGCGCCGTGACCAAAGGCATCTTCCACAAGAACATGGCAGCGAGAAAAATCTCTCGCCTGTCCGGCCGCATCAAGGCCCTGTCTGCGTAAGAATCCGTTCGCCAACGCAGCAACGATCAGTACACAGAACCTGTCGCCTTTTTCGAGGCGGCAGGTTTTTTCATTTTAAATCAACCCTGTGCTCGTGGTATGATCTGGCGCACGCAGTGCAAGACGCACTGGATGCCATGTTATTTGCTCAAAGCCAGCCATTTGCTCAAAATATGCAAGGCCGGTACTGCAAAAAAATTCATTGAAATTTTTTCGTCTGAAAAAGTTTTTTAGATTCAATGAGTCAATAAGCAGCCGCAACTTTTTTGTCATAAAATGACACCAAATGCGTGAAATCCGGGCTTGATCATGCGCGGTCAATGCGCTTTTATTGCCAGACATTATGGCGAATGCGGACGAGTGAATTCCCTTCAGGGTGGTGCTCTCGGCGGCGAAGCAGGAGCCAGAAGTCGGGCCAATTTCGGCCAAAAATTCGGTAGAGAGTTCGCGCGGGGCGATCGAAGCGGTGTATAATCCGTACTCGGTCTGTGTGGGATTTATTTAAGAGAAGCGGGTAGGATAATGAGAACGACTCTTGGGATACGCAACGGAAAAACCTCTTCAGCCAATGGCATTACGGTTTCCGGTCTCAAGACGAGCTACCTGCCAGTTCGTTGCCTGTCCTCCGGCTTATAGCGACTCTATCTCTCTTCCAATCTGATTTAACCATTTAACCATTAACGCGAAAACAAGCGCGTGACGGATCGGCTTTGTCGTCCGTACAGAGAAGATGCGCGCGAAAGGCTGAACCATGTTGAACGATACGCCAGACCGTAAATTTCATGATCGCCAGTCCTGTGAACGGAAATTCGAGGATTACAAGCAGGCGCTGCGTGGCCGTTATGGCGTCGCGACCTATGAAAGCTGGTTCAAGATGCTGGTGCTGGATGACTATGAAGAGGAGCGCGTCATCATTTCCGCGCCGTCGCAGTTCACCGCGAAGCAGATCTGCGAGCGCTTCTCCGAGGATATGGTCGATATCTGGCGGGAGAAGTGCGGGCCGGTCCAGTCCTTCCAGGTCCGTGGTGGCAATGGTGGCATCGTTGCGTCCGTGCCGGTGCGCCGCAAGCCGTCAGGCGGCATGAAGCTCGTTGCCAACAAGGGCATTGCAGCGCGCGAGATGGCTGCCGCCAATGACGCGCGTCGCCCGGTCGCCCAATTGCGTGCGGTCCAGAAGGAAGAAGCGGCACCGCAACAGGCACCGGAAGCCGATCCCGGCCTCAACATCGCGGCGCCGCTCAACGCCACCCTGTCCTTCGAGCGTTTCTGCGTCAGCGACTGCAACCGCCTTGCACAGGCCGCTGCCAATTCCGTTCTGGAAAACGAGACGACGGGCGTTGTTTATTATCATGGCGGACCGGGCCGCGGGAAAACGCATCTCCTGAACTCGATCGGCCTTGAATGGCTGAACCGTCGTCCCGGCGACAAGGTGCTGTACCTTACCTATGACAACCTGCTGAACGGCTATGTCACCGCCGTCATGTCGAAAAACCTGCCGGAGCTGCGCGCCTATCTCGACCAGATCGATCTCTTGATGGTCGATGACGTCCACATGCTCCGTGGGCGGAAGGCCACCCAGGAAGAGCTGCTGACCCTGATCGACCGCCTCGTCGCCAAGGGCGGCACGGTCATCGTCGCCGGTTCCATGGCGCCGTCGGCTCTCGCCGAAACCGGCCTCAACCATCGCCTGACGGATCGTCTCGGCGGCGGCCTCGCCGTGCAGATGGACAAACCCGATTTCGGCTTGCGCCTGAAGATCCTGCGCCAGATGGCCGATTATGACTGCACGAACAACCGTGTCTGCGTCGAGGAGCGTTACCTGCAGATGATCGCGCGCCGCTGCGATGCCTCGATCCGCGAGATCGAAGGGGCCTATCGCTCCATCCGACTGCGAGCCGAAACCTGCCAGCGCTCGTCCGACGCGGAACCGATGAGCGACGCCTATGTGCTGTCGGTGCTGCAGGAGATGCAGC
This sequence comes from Aquisalinus luteolus, assembly GCF_009712425.2. GTDB lineage: Bacteria > Pseudomonadota > Alphaproteobacteria > Caulobacterales > Parvularculaceae > Aquisalinus > Aquisalinus luteolus. Next base: position 32,990 of record NZ_VCJR02000005.1, on the reverse strand, counting down.
GCTTCCGCAAGAAGGAGTTCACCCTCGACGACCTGATGAGCGCCGTTGCCGACGCTTTCGGCCTGTCGGTCGCCGACCTGAAGAGCCGCCGCCGCCCGCAGACCATCGTCAAGGGCCGCCACGCCTTCTGCCTGCTGGCCCGCAAGCTGACCGACGCCCCGCTGAAGGAAATCGGTGCCTGCCTCAACCGCGACCACACCACCGTCCTGTCCTCGCTCGACCGGGGCGAGGTGCTGGCCGAGACCAGCCCGGAATTCGGCGAGCGCATCTCCCGCCTGATGGATGAGTTCGGCGACTGAAACGCACGTATATTGCCATGAAAATCAGGGCCGGGGCTGGTCATGGCCCCGGCCTTTCGCTTATAGTCGGCTCCCCTGACTTGTGAGGACGGGCCGAATCCGCTGATTGGTTCGGGTCCCGGTTTTCGCGTATCCGCTGATATTGCTGACGAAAAGGCACGCTCAATGAAGGTCACCATCGAACGGTCCGTATTCCTGAAGGCCCTTGGCCACGTGCAAAGCGTCGTTGAACGCCGCAATACGATCCCGATCCTTTCCAACGTGCTGATGCAGGCCGAAGGCTCCATGCTGTCGCTGACTGCCACCGACCTCGATATCGAGATTGCAGAACAGGTCACCGCAGATGTCGAGACGCAGGGCGCTATCACCGCCTCCGCGCTGACGCTGTACGAGATCGTCCGCCGCCTGCCGGAAGGCGCGCAGGTTCGTCTCGATACGGATGGCGACAATGGCCGCCTGAAACTGTCCGCCGGCAAGTCGGAGTTTTCCCTCGCCGTGCTGCCGGACCAGGATTTCCCGATGCTGACTGCGGCCCAGGACGGCACGACCTTCACCATGCCCGCGCCCAGCCTGCGTCGCCTGATCGACAAGACGCGTTTTGCCATGTCGCAGGAAGAAACGCGCTATTACCTCAACGGTGTCTATTTCCACGCCCATGAGGATGATGACGGCCCGTGCCTGCGCGCGGTCGCGACCGACGGTCACCGCCTCGCGCGTCTCAACGCCGACCTGCCAGATGGCGCGGCCTCCATGCCGGGCGTGATCATCCCCCGCAAGGCGGTTACCGAGCTGCGCCGCCTGCTTGATGATGCCGAGGATACCGTGCAGGTCATGGTCTCGGAATCCAAAGTGCGCTTCACGTTCTCGACGCTGACGCTGACCTCGAAGCTGATCGACGGGACGTTCCCGGACTATCAGCGCGTCATCCCGTCCGGCAATGACCGCATCCTGAAACTCGACAACAAGGATTTCGCCAAGGCCGTCGACCGTGTCTCCACCGTGTCCGCCGACAAGACGCGCTCGGTCAAGATGGTGCTGGAGTCAGACCGGCTGAAGCTGATGGTCAACAATCCGGAGGCCGGCAGCGCCCTGGAAGAGCTCAATGTCGATTTCGACGCCGAGGGGCTGGAGATCGGGTTCAACGCGAAATACCTCATTGACGTTTCCCACCAGATCGATGGCGAGACGGTGACGTTCAAGTTCGCCGACCCGTCCTCACCGACCATCATCCATGATGAGGAAGATACCGACGCGCTCTACGTGCTGATGCCGCTTCGGGTCTGACGGGCCAGATGACCTTCCGCATCAGGCGGATAACCCTGACCGATTTCCGCTCCTATGCCGGACTCGACCTCGCACTCGATGGCCGGCCCGTCGTGCTGACCGGGCCCAATGGCGCCGGGAAAACTAACCTGCTGGAGGCCCTGTCCATGGTCTCTGCCGGGCGCGGCATGCGTGGCGCGAAGATGGACGAGCTGGCCCGGCAGGGCGCCCCTGATGATCCGGCAAGTGGCGGCTGGTCGGTCAGCGCCGTTCTCGAAGATCATTATGGGGAGGAGACGCGGCTCGGCACCGGCATCTCCGCTCACAGCGACAAGCGCATCACCCGCATCGACGGCGCTCCCGCCAGCGGGCCGACGGCGCTGCTCGACTACCTGCGCTTCGTCTGGCTGACCCCGGCGCAGGACCGGCTGTTCATGGAAGGCGCGTCCGAGCGCCGCCGGTTCCTCGATCGCATGACCATGTCCCACGACCCGTCTCACGGCCGCGCCGCCGCAACGTACGAGAAAGCCATGCGCCAGCGCACGAAACTGCTGGAGAACTGGCCGCGGGTCGATGAAACCCTGCTCGGGGTGCTGGAGACCCAAATGGCCGAGGCCGGTGTCGCCATGGCAGCTGCCCGTCTCGACATGGCCCGCCGCCTCGCTGCCGGGGCGCGGCTGATCGATGAGGCTGTCTTCCCCGCTGCCGGTGTCGCCCTCGATGGCCGGCTGGAGGAGCAATTGCAGTCGCAAAAGGCCGGCGAGGTCGAAGAGGCGTTCGAGGCAAAACTGCGCGCCATGCGTCCGCGCGATGCCGATGCCGGGCGCGCCCTTGTAGGGCCGCACCGCACGGACCTTCTCGTCACCCACAAGGCCAAGGGTCAGGCGGCGCGGCTGTGCTCGACCGGCGAGCAGAAGGCGCTGCTGATCGGGCTGGTCCTCGCCAATGCCAGATCGCTGCAGCAGGAGGCGTCAGACATCACCGCTGGCGCCCCGCTCGTCCTGCTGCTCGACGAGATCGCCGCCCATCTCGACCCTGACCGAAGGGCCGCGCTTTTCGACATTCTGGAGGAGACCGGCCTGCAGGTTTTCATGACCGGAACGGACCCCGATCTGTTCGCCGCATGGGGCACTCGTGCCCAGTCTTTCACGGTCCGCGGCGGCACGGTGACGGAAGCTGGCTAGCTGCAAAAAAAGCCTTTGAAAAACAGGTGTTTGCGATTGGACGTGGGCGGCCAAATCCGCTAGTTTGGACCGACTCAGAAACCTCATATTTTCAAGGATTTTCATGGCCGACGAGCCGACAGAAAACACCGCCCGGAATACTTCAGATAATACCCCTGAAACGGCGCCTGAAACTCTCAGCGAACTGGCCGCCGAGAAGAGCGAATATGGTGCGGAATCGATCAAGGTTCTCAAGGGGCTCGACGCCGTGCGCAAGCGCCCCGGCATGTATATCGGCGACACCGATGACGGCTCCGGCTTGCATCACATGGTCTACGAGGTTGTCGACAATGCGATCGACGAGGCGCTCGCTGGCTATTGCGATACGGTCGAGGTGATCCTCAACGAGGATGGCTCCTGTACCGTCCGCGACAACGGCCGCGGCATCCCGGTTGAGTGGCACGAGGAAGAAGGCATGTCCGCCGCGCAGGTCATCATGACCCAGCTGCACGCAGGCGGTAAGTTCGACCAGAATTCCTACAAGGTTTCCGGCGGCCTGCACGGCGTCGGTGTTTCCGTCGTCAACGCGCTGTCCGACTGGCTGCGCCTGCGCATCCGGCGCGGCGGCAAGCTGCACGAGATGATGTTCAATTTCGGCGACGCACAGGAAGACCTGAAAGTCGTCGGCGAGGCGGCTGGCCGTACCGGCACGGAGGTTACCTTCCATCCGTCTGCAGAGATTTTCGCGATCACCGAATTCGATTTCGAGACGCTGGAACGTCGCCTGCGCGAACTGGCCTTCCTCAACTCCGGCGTGACGATCATCATCAAGGATGACCGCCATGTCGAAGGCAAGGAAGTGAAAATGCTCTATGAAGGCGGGCTCGTCGAATATGTCCGCTATCTGGACTCGTCCAAGTCCGCGCTCGTCTCCGACCCGGTCGCGTTTTCGGCTGACCGCGACGGCATCTCTGTCGAGGTCGCGCTGTGGTGGAATGACAGCTACCACGAGAAAGTGCTGTGCTTCACCAACAATATCCCTCAGCGCGATGGCGGCACCCACCTTGCCGGTTTCCGAGCGGCATTGACGCGCATCGTCAACAATTACGCACAAAGCTCCGGCCTGCTGAAGAAAGAGAAAGTCTCGCTGACCGGTGACGATGCGCGCGAGGGGTTGACCTGCGTCCTCTCCGTCAAGGTGCCGGACCCGAAGTTCAGTTCACAGACGAAAGACAAGCTGGTCTCCTCCGAAGTGCGCCCTGTGGTGGAGAATGTCGTCGGCGAGAATCTTGGCTTCTGGTTTGAGGAACACCCGGCAGAGGCCAAGAAGCTGGTCCAGAAAGTGGTCGAGGCGGCTGCTGCCCGCGAGGCTGCGCGCAAGGCCCGCGAACTGACCCGCCGCAAGGGCGCGCTCGACATGGCGTCCCTGCCAGGCAAGCTTGCCGACTGCCAGGAACGCGATCCGGCGCTGGCCGAACTGTTCATCGTGGAGGGTGACTCCGCCGGCGGCTCCGCCAAGCAGGCGAGGGCGCGGGAAAACCAGGCGATCCTGCCCCTGCGCGGCAAGATCCTGAACGTGGAACGCGCGCGCTTCGACCGCATGCTGTCCAGCCAGGAGATCGGTACGCTGATCACCGCGCTCGGTACCGGCATCGGGCGGGACGATTTCAACATCGACAAGCTGCGCTATCACAAGATCATCATCATGACCGACGCCGACGTCGACGGCGCCCATATCCGCACGCTCTTGTTGACCTTCTTCTTCCGTCAGATGCCGGAAATCGTCAAACGCGGCTATCTCTATATCGCCCAGCCGCCGCTGTTCAAGGTTTCGCGCGGCAAGTCTGAACAATACCTCCTCGATGAAAAGGCGCTGGAAGACTATCTCTATGCTGATGGTATCGACGGCGCCCAGCTTGAGCTGGCCTCCGGGGAAAAGATCATCGGCGCGGACCTTGCCGATACCATCGCCAAAGCACGCTCCTTCATGGACAAGCTGGCGAATTTCCCGGCGCGGTTCTCGCGCGAGGTGCTGGTTCAGGCGGCGCTTGCCGGCGCCATGGGCAGGGCTATCCCCGACGGTGAGGAAGGCCAGGCGATCGCCGACAAGGTGGCTGCCCGTCTCGACATCGTCTCCGACGAGGTGGAGCAGGGCTGGGTCGCCCATCTCGATGGCTCCGGCGGCTTATCGGTCGAGCGCGAGCTGCGCGGCGTTATGGAGGTTCACACGTTGCATGCGGAGCTTCTGTCGAGCGGCGATGCCCGCCGTCTGAACGAGGCGACGGAATCGATCCGCGAAATCTTCGACCGGCCGTCCGTCTGGCGCCAGGGCGATGACCAACGCCCTGTCTGGGGGCCGGGCATGATGCTGGAAGCGATCCGCGCCGCAGGCCAGAAGGGCATCAAGATGCAGCGCTACAAGGGTCTCGGCGAGATGAACCCTGACCAGCTGTGGGAGACGACACTCGATTCCAACGCCCGCACGCTGTTGCAGGTCCAGATCGAGGATGGTGACATCGCCGATGGCGTGTTCTCCCGCCTGATGGGTGACCTTGTCGAGCCGCGCCGCGAATTCATCCAGGACAATGCGCTTTCGGCTGCCCTGGATATCTAGGGACCGGGTTACGCAACCGGTAAAGCCCGCCAAGTTCGGCGTGCTCAGATCAATCGCGCATAACGCGGCGGACTCCCTGTCATGCGGCTGCAGCCTTCTTGTTGGAGCGTACATGATCGACATTTATCGGGAGCTGCCGCGCCAGATGGGCCATGCGATAACTGTCGATTTTCTGACGGGTCGGGCTAATCGTGCCAAATTGTCGCCGAGGCTGAGAAAGCAGATCGCTTTGTATAAGGACGGCTTCGCCCGGCTTTGCAAAAAGCACAATGCCCTTCCAGAGATGTACGTTGAGGCATCGGCAAGATTTTATATGGATCGAAAAGGTTACCGGTTCAGTGTCACGGTGGAGGACCGTGCCGGGCGGCGTCAGACCGATGAATATATCGGCATGCCCGGGCGGCGGGTGAGGATACTTGATCAATATGGCCGAGTGCGCAGGAAGTGATCAGGGCAGAAACCTTTTCCCCGAATGGTTTCGTTGTTTTATTATCGAAAACAAGTCGCGATGAGGATCGTGGCTGAGCTGCCTGTTCACTGCCCCCTGGGCAAAAAGGCGGAGCGTGAGGCTACCTACATTTATACTTTTGCTTATGGAGCCGGTAGCGCTTCCACGGGCCCCCTCAATCTTCCCAACGCTTCGGGCAATTTGCTCGCGGCGATATCGTCGTGCCCCTATCGCCTTCTGCGAGGGAACTTGCCCCGCTTGCAGGAGAAGAAAGGGCGCGTGTTTCGGATTAGGTGCGATGTCATTCCTCCCCCGTCAAAACGGGGGAGGTTCTCCGCAAGGGGCGGAGGGGGCGGTAGGACCCTTAGCCTACGGCATATTCGTGAAGAATTCCGGATAGATCATCGGCTCGGTTGTTTCGAAGCCGGCGTCATCTACCTTGAAGGACACTTGCGAAAAGCTTGGTGCACCCATGATCATGGTGACGTTGTATGCACTCCAGCCATCTTCGGGCCAGCCTTGCGGAGCCATGTCAAACTCGCCGTTGCCGTTGATATCATGCCAGATCGAAAAGGCATAAGTGCCGGGCTCGATGCCTGCCAGCGAAATGGTGACATCGCCATCGGCATTGACGGTCATGCTCTCGCCACCGACCGTTTCCATGCTCATGAACTGGTCTTCTGTCTGCAACCCGACATACAGCGTGCCGCCTTCCTTCACGCCAGTCAGGGTGATCGAGACATCGGCCGCGGTTGCGGCACCAGCAGCGCCCAGAGCCAAGAAACCGGCCACAGCGGTGCAGGCGAGACGTGTGAAGAGTGATTGTGACTTTGACATATGATTTCTCCTTTTTGGGGTGGCCCCATCGGCGCTTCAAAAACCCGTGTACTTTATAAAATAAAGTAAACTTGGATTTCAAGGTACTCGGTTGCCATTTTTAGTATGGCATGACCGTTCGATATTTCTTTAAGGTTGGAAAAACTTAGAAAAAACAAAGGGCTGGCACGAAAGCCAGCCCTTTGAAAAAAACGTCCGGTTTTTACGCTATTCCGTATTGGTGTCGCGTTTCCGCGTCTTGCCTACGCCGGTCAGGATGCCAAGCCCGGCAAGGGTGATGCCAACGACGCCAAGCCAGACGGGCGGCACGCCGAGCAGGCTGAGGCCCCAGACGACACCGGCGACGAAAATGATATAGCCGATCAGGTAAATGCCAAAAGTGGACATGCGGGTACTCCATCGGTTGATTACGCTATCGCGCTACAGACACTTTAAAGCCGATAAAGGTTCGGAAGGGGCGTTGTAGCCGATACTTGCGCAGGCTCTCCGATGGTCTTCATGCAGGGCTTTTTTGTGATTCAACGCAATGCTAGTCCTCGCAATTGTACCGATACAGGCTAGGGTGTCGGCAGGTATTCGTATGGCTGACACAGAGCAGAGCGTGGGCGGGCAGGGCATCCCCAATCCGGAACAGCCGTGGCTGGACTATCAGCCGCGCGAGCGCATGGCCGTGCTCGCCGCGTCGATCCTCGGCTCCTCCATGGCATTCATCAACGGCACGGCGGTGACGCTGGCGCTCGACCCGATCCAGGAGGGGCTGGGGGCCAGTCTCGGCGACATGCTCTGGATCGCTTCGATCTACATGATGTTCCTGGCTTCGCTGATGCTGATTGGTGGTTCGCTGGGCGATTTCTATGGTCGCCGCGCCGTCTTTGCGTGGGGCGTTGGGGTCTTTTCCCTCGGCTCACTTGCCTGTGGTATTGCCCCGACGGAGGAGATCCTTATCGCCGCGCGCGCGGCGCAGGGCATCGGCGCTGCCCTGTTGACGCCGATGTCGCTGACCCTCATCGCCAATGCCTTCGACCGGGAACATCGCGGCTCGGCCATCGGCATCTGGTCGGCGGCGTCAGCGCTGATGACCGGCCTCGGCCCGCCCATCGGCGGCATCCTCGCCGAACAGGTGTCGTGGCGCTGGATATTCTTCATGAACATCCCCTTCGGCCTTGCCGCGCTTGCCATCACCCTGTTTCTGACGACATCGCGCCCGCCGCCGCGCCAGCCGGATCGGATCGACTGGACCGGCGCAGTGCTTGCGATCATCGGTTGCGGCGGTATCGCCTTCGGCCTCATCACCCTGTCGGAGACCGGCAATGTCGAGCCGATGGGCTTCCTGACCAGTGGCTGGGGTCTTGCCATCCTCGTCGGCATCATTGCCATCGGTGTGTTGATCCGTGTCGAGCGCAATGCAAAGACGCCAATGGCACCGCCCCAGCTGTTCGAATCCAACATGTTCAACGCGGTCAATGTCGTGACCATGCTCATCTATGGTGCCCTTGGCGGCATCTTCGTCTTCTATCCCATCGTGCTCAACGATGCCTGGGGCTATTCCGTCGACCAGTCCGGCATCGCCTTCCTCGGCTTCGCCGTGCCCATGGTCGCGATCACCACAATCTCCGGTTACCTGATGAAACGCGTCGGAGTGCGCCTCATGCTGGCTGCCGGGTCGCTGACCTGTGCGCTCGCCTTCTGTTCGATGGGCGTTTTTCCGTGGTCGGATTCCATTTTCGGGGCATTCATGTCGATGCTGATCTTCGGCGTCGGCATGGCGCTGGTCGCCCCGGCCATGACGACGGCGATCTTCAATGCCACGCCGGAAGACAGCCATGGTGCTGCCTCCGGCATCAACAATGCGCTGGCCCGAGCAGCAACCCTTTTCGCCATCGTCGGTTTCGGCGTCATTGCCTCCTTTGCCTATGAGCGCTCAGGCGGCATGATCGCCGAGGTGATCGACTATGGCGCTGGTGACTATCTCTATGGCGAGCAGGCGGAAACCTACAAGTTCGCCATGGCCGAAAGCTTCCGTGCACTGGTCTGGGTGTGCGTCGCAATTGCGATCATGGCGGCCATGGTTGCCGCCTTTTTCATTGACGATACAATCGAAAAACAGTCATTCGAGACCAGACCGAAACACCAGGTGTTCGGCTTCCTGCGCATGTTCGAGACCGCCCCGTCACGGGAGCGAGACCTCGACCGGGACCCCGACACATCCGACCGAAACAGCAAGGAGACATGAATGCTCGATAGCGTTGCAGAGACCCATACGGATGCGAGCCGCCATGACTGGACGCGAGAGGAGGTCGACGCGCTTTTCGCCCTGCCGTTCACGGAACTGCTGTTCCGGGCACAGACGGTCCATCGCCAGTATCATCGCGCCAACGCGGTGCAGGCCTCGCAGCTCTGCTCGATCAAGACCGGCGGCTGTCCGGAGGATTGCGGCTATTGCAACCAGTCGGCCAAGTTCAAGACCGGCCTGACCGCGTCCAGGCTGATGGCGGTCGAGGCAGTTGTCGCCGAGGCCGAGGCAGCCAAGGCGGGTGGGGCGTCGCGCTTCTGCATGGGCGCGGCATGGCGCGAGCCAAAGGACCGCGACATGGATGCGCTGACCGAGATGGTCTCCCGCGTGAAGGCGATGGGGCTGGAGACCTGCATGACCCTCGGCATGCTCTCGGATGGTCAGGCGCAGGCACTGTCCGATGCCGGGCTCGATTATTACAACCATAATATCGATACCTCACCGAAGGATTATGGCCGGGTCATCTCCACACGGACATTCGAGGATCGGATCGAGACGTTGGAGCGGGTGCGCCAGTCCGGCATGAAGGTCTGCTGCGGCGGCATCATCGGCATGGGCGAGCAGGCTGAGGACCGCGCCGGTCTGCTGATAGCGCTTGCTCGCATGACGCCGCACCCGGAAAGCGTGCCAATCAACGCGCTGGTGCCGGTGCGCGGGACGCCGCTGGGCGATGAAGTGCTGGACGGCGAGAAACAGATATCCGGCATCGAGTTCGCCCGCGTCATCGCCGTCGCCCGCATCATGATGCCGACCTCCATGGTGCGGCTGTCGGCTGGGCGCGAGGCGATGAGCGACGAGACGCAGGCGCTGTGCTTTGCAGCAGGGGCCAATTCGATCTTCGTGGGCGAGCGCCTTCTGACCACGGATAATCCAGGTGAAAGCCGCGACGAGGCGCTGTTCCGTGAATTGGGTCTTGAGCTGTTCTAGCTGGCGAGGATCAGCAACAGCACCGTGACGGAGACCAGGCTGAGCGGGGTCAACGTGACGAGAGCGGCGGCGCAGCGGCGCTCATAGACGCCGAAGTGACTGGCCTGCACGACGGCGGAAACGGCAGGCGGCAGGCTGGTGAAAAACGTCGCCGTCGCGACCAGCGTCATGTTCCAGCCGGTGAGCAGCCCCGCGAACAGGAAGGTCAGGCCCGGCAACAGCATCAGTTTCGCCGTGCCGGTCATCACGATCATGTCCACATATTTGCCGAGTTCCGCCTTGGGCAGGGCGGCGATGTATAGTCCGACAACGAACAGGCCTGTCGGTGCGGCCGCCGCGCCGAAGAAGCGCGCAAAGTCCGCGATCATTGACGGCAGGCTGATTTGCATCAGCGAGATGGCAAGCCCGGTCAGCGTTGCCAGAACGATCGGTGTGCGAATGGTTCGGCCAAGGGCCTGAAACAACAAGCGGCTGACTTTGGTGCCGGATCCGTCATTTTCCGGCCACTGAAAAAGAAGCACCGATGCGCCGTAAACGAAAGTGCCCTCTAGCAGCATCAGCATCAGGAAGGGCTGGCCCCACCCATCGATACTGAGCGCGATCGGCAGCCCGAGGAAGATTGCATTACCGCAGGTGGACACGAAAGCGTGGGCGCCGGTCTCTGGCACGGTCAGGCCATAACGCTTGCGCGCAGCAAGGCCCGTCGCCAGCATCATGATCCCGGCAGCGAGGAAATAGGCTGCCATCATCGGCAGCACCTGCGCATCCGGCGGTGGGGCAGCGGCAAAGAATCCGAACACCGCAACCGGCATGGCAAACAGGAACACGAAGCGTGAGAGCACCTGCGCCGCGTTCTGGCCCATTACGCCCAGCCGACCGGCCAGCCAGCCAGCAGCAATGACGCCGTAAAGCGGAATGAGGGTGGCAAACAGGCTGGTCATGAGCTGAGGGCTAGCACAGCTCGCCAGATCTCACAGCCAATAATGCAGAAGGGGCGAGCGAAGGGGGAAGGTCCAGGCGGAAGACGCGATACGTCAGCGGAGGGGCTGGGGGGCGTATTCCGGCGACGCTCACTCCCGCCTGGACGACCAGTTATCGCTGCGCATTCGGGCATCGAAATGGGCAAAATGCGGCGATTTCGCGCCCTTGGTGTATTCATTGGCATATGGTCGCCGAGGCTTGTCAGCCGCGAAAAGCTGTCATACGTTTTTCACAATGACGCCATTTGAACCAGCGCAGCAGCAGTCTCACCGGCAACCGGCCATGGTTGCCTTCAATCGCGGCGAGCTCAGCAAGATCCTCAATGTCTACGGGTTTTTCGTCGCATCCGGAGACTGGCGCGATTATGCCATCGACAGCCTGCGCGACGCGGCGGTCTTTTCCATTTTCCGCCGAACGTCCGAAGCGCCGCTCTACCGGATCGAAAAGACACCGAAGCTTGCTCGAAAACAGGGTGCCTATTCCATCATTTCGATGACGGGCCAGATCCTCAAGCGCGGGCACGAACTGGAACAGGTATTGCGCTACTTCGATCGCCAGAAGCTGAAACTGGCCAACTGAGACACATCACTCAGGGCAGCAAACTTAACCGGCTTTAAATTATGACGCCGCTGTGACCGAACTTCCCCATTCTTGCCGTGTTGACTGACTGTATCCGGTACATAGAAAAAGAAATGTTGCAAGAATGTCTGCTAGTCTCGAAATCAGCCCCGATATCATCGGTGAACTCATCGTTTACCTGCGCAAATGGCATGCGGTAGAGGCATCAACTTCGCAGAATGATGGGTCCAACGATACGGACGATATCCACGACAATCTGGAAATGCATAGCACCAGGGTAGACCGTGCAGATCTGGATGGCGTCTACAATGGTCTGAACGACACGCAAAAGCTGGATATTTCCGCGCTGGTCCTCATTGGTATGGAAGAAGAAAGCGAGCTGGGTGCTGCGCGCGAACGCATCAAGCGCGAAGAGGTCCTTAGTCTCGATGATCTTCTTGAAATGCCGATGTCATCGGAATATCTGGCATCGGCGCTCGACCAGATAGAAGGACGTGGGCAGAGCAATGTGGTTCGCCTGCACACGCCGGCGCAATCAAAACAGCCCTGATCAGGCACAGACCCTCAAGAAAAACCTGTCATCCGGCGCTATTGCTGCCTTTTAGTGCGCCTGTGCGACTGCGTGCAGCTTCGAGGGTTTGCGTGAATATCGCTCGCTGGGCATGGCTGCCGCCAATTTTCTCTAGATAGGGCATTGCCGTTGCCAGATATTCTGCCGCGAGTTCCTTGTCTCCCCTGGCGAAGGCAACAATGCCTTGTGCCGCCGGCAGGGCAGCGCGTTGCCACGCCGCGCTCGTACTTTCGCAACACTGCGAAGCACGATTTTCCAGTGAACGGATGAATTCCTCTATTTCCCCGTCACGGCCGCAGCGCGCCAGAGCGAACAGGTAATGCAGGTCGTGGAAGGGGAACAGGTGATCGCCCTTGCGCGTGCGGGCCTGATCGGCCACGGGCTGCCAGCGCTCACCCGCATCAAACCCCTGCAGCTCCAGCCGCCACAGCATCGATGCCGCACCAATCTGCTCTTGCGGAAATTCCGGCCATTCGCCCCAGAGGTGGTCATCGAAAATCTCGAAAACCTGCGCCTCGTTGCCAAGCGCCAGATGGAAAAGCGCCGTATGCCACCAATTGTGTTCGCGGATGAAGGTGCCTTTTGCGTCCCAGATATGGGCGCAATGGGCCATCCATTTTACCCCGTCCTGTACCCGCCCCTCCGTTTCCATGACATGGGCAAGGGCATGATGCGCCCACGCATCGTCGATGGCGACTTCCACGGCGTGGCGGGCCTCGCGCTCTGCCCCGCGCAGATCGTGAGACTGCTCCAGCGCAAAGGCGAGCAGGCCGTGAATATATGGCTTGCCGGCATGGTGCTCTATCGCAAGCTGACCAAGGCGCAACAGCGCCGCCTGATCACCCAGATTGAATGCGTGGTACTGGCCCCATTTGATGGCGACGAGATCGGCGGGCCATTCCATTGCCAGCGCCTCGAACCGCGACAGCGCCCCGGGGAAATCGCGCCGCGACCAGGCGGCGACGGCGTCACAGAACCGGCGTTCATGGTCGCTCGCGTGGACAAGCGCCTTGCCCGCCTTGACCAGATAGGGCGCCGCATGATCCCAGCCTTCCCGACCTTCGAAGGCCAGGTGCAGGCAGGCTGCGTTGGCGTTTAGCAGCGCGCAGTCTGGCGCCGCATCGGCCGCAGCAAACAGGTCGCGCAGCTTTGGCCCATAGCCCAGTAATTGCGCACAATAATGATCATAGGCAGGCAATGCCCCTGCATCGCCGCCTGTCATCGCGGGAAAAGACGACTCGAAAAATATCATACGCGAAACACTAGATGCCCTGCCCGGCCCACGGAAACTCGCAAGCCCGTGTAAGGCCCTCACTTTTCCGCTATGCGGGCCGATCCACAAGGGAAATCTTTCCCGGGACGATGTTGGTGGCAACAAAAAAGCCTCCCGAAGGAGGCTTTTTCAAAGGAATATCAATCGCTTGTTGCTATTCGCGCATGATCCCGAGAATGTTCAGGATATGGATGAACATGGTCACGAAAGACCCGTAAAGCGCGAAAGCACCGAAGATCGAGGCGCGCGCATTGGCCTCGCCGGCACCCTCACGATAGAGGTTCTTGATCATCTGCGTCTCAAACGCCGTGACGACAGCCGTGAAGATGACAACAGCGAAGGAGATCAGCAGGCTCATCAGCGTCGAGGCAAAGAAGAAATTGATCACGATGGCAATCAGCAGGCCGATACCGATCATCATCAAAACACCGCCCCAGCCGGACATGTCACGCTTGGTAGTATAGCCGAAAAGGCTTGTCGCGCCGAACATGGCTGCTGTGATGAAGAAGGCCTGATAGACCATCTCGGCAAGGCCCGCACTGACATAGGCAGCGACCATCGGGCCAATCAGCACGGCCCACAGTGCGACATACAGCCAGTAGATACCGTGGGCGACAGCGCGAGAGCCGGAGGTGAAGATCATCCGGCTGCCGAACCAACCGACACCGATAAGTGCGATGAACGGGATGAAGCTCAATCCGCCAATGACTTCGCTGAGAGTCGGATTGGCCACGAACAGCATCGCGATCAGCGCTGTGCCGGCAAGGCCGAGGCCCATATAATTGTAGACGCCGAGCATGTAGCTGCGCAGGCCTTCATCGACGGCAAGGCCCTCGCCGGTCCGCGTCGTGCTGGAATACTGATTGAAATCGTTCATATTTCCTCTCCAAGAGTTTCCCCATCAATATCGTCAATCCCGAAGCGCTTTTCAAGACAAACCGGATGGTGTGGTGATCGGAAAAACCTATCGATTACAGGCGCTTGAGCCGATTGAAGGTTAATTCTTGCTTAAGATTGCGTGATGTCGGCCCGGAGGTCATTCCGGCTTGCGCAAAGCGGCAGCATAAAAACCATCCATGCCGCCGGTGGTCGCCAGCATCGAGGGCAGGGTGCGAATGGTGCCGTCCTTAGCGATAGCCTTTTCCAGGCCGGGAAGGGCGTCTGCCGCCAGTGGTTCGACAGAAAGCCCGTCATGGCGCGCCAGCGCGGCCTTGACCTGGTCCTCGCCCTCGGCCCGCAGCAGCGAGCAGACACAATAGACGAGCAGGCCGCCGGGTTTCAGGAAGCCAAGCGCCCTGTCGATCATGAAGGTCTGCAGGTTGGTCAGGTCCTTCACATCCTGCTCGGACTTCGCCCAGGCGACATCAGGGTTGCGCCGCACAGTGCCGGTCGCCGTGCAGGGGGCATCGAGCAGGATGGCGTCGAACGCACCGCCGGATTCTTCGGTCGGTTCCCAGGCCAGCATGTCCGCTTTCACCGTTTCGGCAGCAAGGTCGGTCCGTTCCAGGTTTTCCATCAGCCGTTTCAGCCGGTTGCCTGAGATATCGAGTGCCGTGACACTCGCCCCGGCAGCGGCGAGCTGCAGCGTTTTCCCGCCCGGCGCGGCGCACAGGTCAAGCACACGTTTGCCCGTTACATCACCCATCAGGCGCACTGGCAGGCTGGCAGCAATATCCTGCACCCACCAGTCGCCGGCCTCGAAGCCCGGCAGCGCGGTGACGTCATGGGCAGCGGACAGACGGACATGGTTGGGCAGGTGGGATATGGAGCCATCCAGCACCGTCAGCGCGGTCGCCTCGGCATCCGGTTTCAGGCTGATATCCAGCGGTGCCTCTGTGCGGTGCGCCTCGGCAATCGCGGTCACCTGCGCCGGGCCATAAGCCCGCTCCAGCGCGCGCCACAGCCAGCCCGGTGTGTCGGTGCGCAGCGGCAGGGCATTGAGCTGGTCCTTGCCCTTTTCGGCGATGCGCCGACAGATCGCGTTGACCAGCTTGGCATAGCCGCGCGTTTCCTGCTTCTGGTTTGCCAGCTCGGTTGCGGTGGCAACGGCGGCATGGGCCGGCGTATCGAGCAGCACCAGCTGTGTTGCCGCGATGCGCAGGATATCCATCACCTCGACGCTCTTGCCCGGCAATGGCCAGTCCAGATAGGCGCCGATGATCGCATCGAGCGAGCCACGGCGGCGCCAGTATGTCGATATCATGTTGCGCGCGAACGCCCGGTCCGGTCCCTGCAATACATTGAAGGAGCGGCCCTGCGCCAGCGCTTCGTCCAGCGAGCGGCCACGGCGCATGATGCCGAGAATATCGAGCGCGGCGCGGCGGGCGGCGAGGCCCGGCATCTTGCTTTCGAGGAATTCGTATTTCTCTTCGGCCGCCCTGGCGAGGCGGCGGGCACCTTCCTCGGCGGTCTCCTCCGGACGGCGCTCCTCGCGGCGCGGCGGTCTCGGCCCTTTCGGAGGGCCCTTGCGTGGCGGACCTTTGCGGTCGTCAGGACGCCCATCCCGATCCCTGCGATCGAAGGAACGGCCTTCCGGTTTACCGGAAAAGGAGCGGCCAGATGAATGGGAGGGTTTGCCCCGGCGGGGCTTGTCATTGTCTGTCATGGTCAAGGTGCTTCGCGTTTGAATGTGCGGCGCAGCTCCATCAGCATGCGCCTGTAGGGCGCCTATAAGCACGGAATTGGTTATTTGTCAGTGAAAATCTCGCCGCACCCATGCTCGTCGCAACACATCTTTGCGGACTCGCCAGACCCGCATTTACCGGCTAGGCTTTTTGAAGTAGCGTTGAGAGATGGGGTTGCCGGGGCCTTCCGGCAGTTGAGTTGGCCAGTTCGAAGCTGGCATAGATATCCGTGGGAAGGGGTCTATCATGAAGAAACTGAGCGCAGGAATTGCCATTGCCGCACTGGTGGCTGGCGTCGGTATCGGCGGTGCAGCGGCGCAGGGCAACAGCCTGGCAGCAAAGCCTGATGCGACCGAGATCATCAGCGATGCGGGCAAGCTGATGTATGATTACGATGTCGAGAACATCGTCCCGATCCTGCAGGAACTCGGCCTGAAATGGCAGGGGCGCACCGCGCCGCAGGGCCAGAAGGTGATCATCGCAGAGGCGCCGAGCGGCATGTCCTTCGTGCTTATGCCGACAGCGTGCAAGAACGGCGTTGCCGCCGGCTGTGTCGGCGTGTCGATGACAGCCGTGTTCGGCGGCGATATCGACCAGCGCACGGTGACCTCGTTCAACTACCGCTATCCGTTCACCAGCGCCGGTATCGAAGAGGGCGGCTCTGCCTTTATCAACCGGTACGAGATTTCAGATTACGGCATGCCGCGGGGCAATTTCGTCACCTCGCTCAGTGTCTTCCTCGTGCAGGCAGAAATGCTGCAGGAGAGCCTGGTCACGGCAACCACCACTGTCAGCCAGAAATCCTATCTCGGCGACCTGTCTGCCAACGGGTTGAACCTGCAACAGGTCTTCGCCGATGAAGGTGCTGCACAGCTTGCCGGCATCAGCGCCTCTAGCCACCAGGCCAGCCTCGAGACGACCGCCGAATTTGTCCGCGTCCTCGTCGAGGCAGACAGGCAGACCCCCGGCAAGATCGTCAACATAACGGTCAACAACCCGGCCAATGGCGACGAATAGGCGTTAATCTCAAGAAGTGAATACTGTGAGGTGGTACCAAAGGTGCCGCCTTTTCTATTGCTCGAAGCAAGCGCAAACGCATGTTGCCCGGCCCGCCAGTTTCCCCTATAGCCTAGCCACGGTCCGTTCCGAGCGCGACCGACCGCACCCGTAGCTCAGCTGGATAGAGCGCTGCCCTCCGAAGGCAGAGGCCAGAGGTTCGAATCCTCTCGGGTGCGCCATTTCTTTCCCGTGCATGCAAATCTCCTGTAACACCTTGAACGGTAAAGAAGTTTTTGGGTTCGAAAACCCTTTTTCCCGGTGGTATGCCAGGCGCTCCGAAAACGTCAGTTTCAGGACCATTCTCTTGTCGGCCAAACGCTCTGAATCCCACAGTTTCCAAGGGTTTGAGAGGAAGTTGACAGCGAGTTGGAACAACTCTTCGTAGGGGCGTGATGGCTGGCCTGTTTTGCGCGCCTTATCGCCCAGTTCGACCTTGCGCGACTCCATCGCGGCGAGCCGTTTCTCATAGGCCGCCGCCGCTGTCGCGCTGGAGCATTCGACAATCCTGTCCACCAGCGTCTCGATCTGGCGCTCCAGACCGGTAATCTCGGACTTGATCGCCGCAACGGCCTCAGCAGAGCGGTGAAGCTGATACTCCCACATGGTCTTGAAAATGGTGCCGATGGCAAGGCCGTGCTTCTGACGCGGCAGCAGGCTGTGAAGGATAGTCTCGAAGTCGCCTTCGAGCTTGTCGCGACGGATCGACTTTCGGCTACTGACGCAATTCTTATTATAGCAAAGATAATAGGCATGTCGGTCGCCGGTCTTGCTCTTCGACCAGTTGGCTGTCAGCGGTTTATTGCAATCGTCGCACAGGACGAAGCCGCGCAGCGGAAAGTCCTCATTGAGGTCACGACGCGCCGGCACCTTCGCGCCTTCGCTCAGGCGGCGCTGGATCGCCATGAAGGTCTCATAGTCGATCAGGGGTTCATGGTGGCCCTTGCGCAGGGAGATATTCCATGTCTGCGCCTGGACCATTCCGGCATAGACGGGATGGCGCAGGATATCGGCAACCCTCTGATTCGAGACCGTGCCGTATTTGTTGCGCGGAAAGCCTGCGAAGGTTTCGAAATGCCTTTTGACTTCGGCCTGAGTCTCGAAGCGCCCGCTGGCAAAGCCTTTCAGGCCATCCCTGATGACGGAGGCCAGGGGCTCATCGGGGACGAGCAGTTTGCCATGCCCGGCGACCCTGGTCGCCATCCGGTAACCGACGGGCGGTTGAAAGACCCAATAGCCGTTTTCAACCCGAGCTGACATTTTCTGAATGGTTTGACGACGGTTCTGTTTGCGCTCCAATTGCCCCTGAGCGGCAAAGACTGTCTCGACGAATTCGCCCTCTGGCGTATCCTCGAATTTGAAATTCAGACATTCCACGGTAGCGCCGAATTCGGCAAGCCGATGGCGCAGCATGAAATGGAAGATCGTATCGCGCGCGAAGCGCTTCAGGTCATCGAAAATGACGACATAATCATGTTGCGGATGAGTTTGAAGGTGGTGCAGCAGAGCGACCATGCCAGGCCGGTTCATGAAATCTCCACCCCCTGACCGATCATCAGGAAAGACAGCCTCGACTTCATAGCCTTGTTGCTCCGCATAAAGACGGCAACGATGTTCCTGACTGTCGAGGCCATGACCTTGAGTTCGCTGCTTCACGTGACTGACCCGGCAATAGATCAGCGCCTTCTGCGAATGCGATTTTTGTTGAACTGACAGCATCATTCCTCGCTTTCTGCGGCAACGAGCGCCGCAGTCTCGAACGGTGTTCGAGCACCTTTCGATTTTACTGCATTTGCAGGGTTTCTGGTACTTTCGAGGATGTTGTGCGGCAAACAATTGTGGACAGAATCGATACTGAAACCGAGATCGACAAAGCCCTGCAGCACCGTCATCAGGCTCTGCAGATAATCAAGTGCCTGTTTCTCGGTGATATCCTCGTCATCCTCGAACAGATACAGGAAATCGGCGGGTTCGGGTGGCTGCATGGCTTTCTCTCTCTTCGATCAGTCGTAGTTGGGAAAATGGTCGCTCAGGCCGTCAGGAGACCGCCGCCGCGCATATTGCGAAGTACCGCCGCCGCTACGGCGTGGCTCCGGCTCCTCGCGAGATTGTTCGCCCTGCGGTTCGGGATCACGTCGCAGGGTGATGGTATGCGCATAGGCCGCTCTGGCCAGCTCCGCGACGCGCAGCAATTCCGGCCCCGTAAAGCCGGTAGTGTCGCGCAGCTTACCGTTTTGCGTCTCGTAGGTCTTGGCGAAGGTAGTCGTAAAATACGGCCCGCTCTCGCCTTCGTTGCGCCAGATGGTCGCTTTCAGACTGCCGTCGCGCAGCGTCTCGACGGGTGGATTGCTTGGGGTGGTATTGTTGCTCATGGCTTTTCTCCTTTGTATCAGTGCCAACGAAAAAGGCGGCTCGCCCAGAAACCGAAAATCCGATCTCGCGCGAAGCCGCCAATCAAAGACATCTGTATACAGAATAACGACTGAATAATCAAGGAATTTATTCCTAGATGTCATGTTTGAGCCATGCCGTCACAGCGAAACCCCTAAGATCATCACGCCATTTCTGGCCCACTTTTCACATTGTTTTCTGGGACGGCGCGATCGATACCGTGCGCTTTGAAGCTTCGATCATTGATCCGGTGCATGGCTTGTCGCACCAAGTCTTTTCGCGCTCGGTAATTGCGATAGACATCGCCCACCGCATCTTCAGAGCCACGCGCCTGGGCCTGCTCGATCCACGTTTGACGCATTTTGCCAAAATGACGCTCTACTTTCGCAAGCGTCCTGCATCCCCGGTCAATAAGTCTGTGTGTGTCCTTC
This sequence comes from Aquisalinus luteolus, assembly GCF_009712425.2. Lineage (GTDB taxonomy): Bacteria > Pseudomonadota > Alphaproteobacteria > Caulobacterales > Parvularculaceae > Aquisalinus > Aquisalinus luteolus. The sequence goes on along the minus strand of NZ_VCJR02000005.1, from coordinate 13,240 downwards.
TTGAGAGGATGAGCCGGCTCTCGATTCTGTCTATCAGCCTGCGACCGATCGACCGGCGTGCGTTGCGGATCAAAGTTAGGAGTGCGAGTTATCTCTTCAATCTGGGCCTGGCGCAGACGTGCCACTTCAGCCATATATCCTTCAGCTTTGAGACTTACAGCGCGCTGGGCCTCTTGCTCGATTGTTGGACGTGCCATATTGGGCGGATTGAGCTGTGGCGCTTCTTGGTGGCGTGCCAGCGCAATACGTTCCCTTTCTTGATTCAACCAGGCTTCCCGATTATCGCGAATATGTTCGGCAACTTGCTGACGAGCATTCTTTGCCCATAGCTCAACATGTGCAATCGAGCGGAACGCCTTTGCGTTGCCGGCGATTGAACGAAATGCTGGCAGATCGATAGATTCCAATTCTCGCTTGAGTGACATTGGTTTAGCTCCCGCTGAGTTGATAAATTTGAGAACGAGAGGAGATATCTGGTATACTCAGTGTAATGAGTGAAGATGTACCATTTAGACATGCAAAGAATGATAATTCAGTTCTGAATCTGGTCGCAGACCAGACCTTCAGCCCTGAGGATATTTCGAGAGCGTTGACCGAATTCACCCAGCGTCTTGAAGACGAAGGGGCAAGCCAGGCATTACTTATCGATGCACTCTTTGCCATCATCTTGGATACCGCCTATCGCGCGAGCATCGAGCAAACCGAAGACACTACCGGTTTCCTCGTTCTAGAACGCTACAATCAGCTCAGCCACCGCACCGGAGAATTGGAGTTGCTAAAAGCTGAAATGATGAAACTTTGCTGCCATCAGATTGTGGGGGGCTGATCTAAAGCCGTAGCCTAACTTTCCCTCTGAAACGCTTCTGCCCAAAATACGGATTGGCATCGGCCCATCGACGCCACGGACTAATTTCGTGATATCCCACTTTATCGACTAAGATGGGCGGCAGATTTTTGTAGAAAACAATAGCTTCTTTCATTTGCGAAATTTGTTCAGGTGTTTTCAGCGGTACGCCAATTTCCGAGACCGAACGGGTTACCTGGTCGAAAATATGCTTGCCGGTATTGAATGATTCCGCACGCACAGACCTATTACCGAGCATTTTGGAGACAAGTTCACAGGTTTTCTGGGAGCGTGAACCATGGATGATTTTCAGTTCTGTCTGCGAAAGCAAAGTCTCCAGGGACTCGCGTCCATAAACGTGCGCCCATTGTTCTAGTTCCTGCAGTACCACAAAGACCCGTATGCCGAACTCGCGCACAGATGTGAGCAGTTTAGGCAGAGATTCGATTTTGAAGTTGGTTGCCTCATCAAGTAAAAGCAGCACGGGATTGCGGCTTTCACTCCTGATAAGCTCCGTTATTGCACCCTTGGAAACAAGACCAATCCAACTTTCAAATACTTCTTGCTGCGTTGGATCACAGATCAGATAAACCGTCACTTTGCCGGTTTTCATCTCAGCAAAATCAAAATCGCTTTCCTCAGTGGCTGCCGCCAGAACTCCGCTTGGGGAGAACGGTCGAAGCACCTGAAGTGCACCCTCACGGAACGATTCGAATTGACGCCGATCACCGTCACCTAATTTACCGAGAATATCCGCAGCAGAGGACGCTAAATCGCCACTAAGCGCGTCGCTAAATCTACCAGTGTGAAGAGCACCCTCAAGCCGTTCGACATCTCTCAGAAGCGAGAGCATCTCGCTGAGAGTCACTTTGCCGTAGGACGTTACAAGGTAGGCCATCGTGAATTCCAGCAACGCCCGCGACCCATCTCTGAAGAACGTGTTCTCGCCTGCATTTGGTGGTTCAGGAAGAAGCTGTTTCGCTAAACCGCGCACATCCGTCATTAGGAATTTGTGACGCTCTGGATTGGCCCAATCCTTGATCAAAACATGCAAGGGATTGAAGCGAGTGGTTGGTCCGAGAGTATTAGTGAACAATCCGCCGGGATTAAGGAAATAGGTTCTGTGACCGAGCTTTTTCCGACGATGCCGTGCCGTCACGCAGGCGAGGCTTCCCTTCAGATCCGTGACCAGCATGCTCATCGGGTTATTAAGCAACGCTGGGATTACAAAGCCGATGGTTTTCGCTCCGCCGGCGGGAGCCAACACCATCCCTGATGTCTCAATTTCGAAAAAGGCGGCGAAGTTACCGATCGCGCCTGCAAAAAAGCCGCGCTTCCGATTGGATGCACGGCGAACTTCGGACAGCGTTGCCCAACTAGCGGTTCCTTTATGACCTTGCGGCCGTTTGGCGTTGCGTTGCCGTAATATTCGTGGAGTGAACTTACAAAGCGTTCCTGTGAACTCCAACGTCAATGCAGCTGTCATAAACCAGACAAACAAAGGGACCAGGAACCAGTCTTCACTATGGATCAGGGGGGCCGTTTCCTTCGTCAGCCAGTAAAGAGGCGGGAGCCCTAGAATCTGTGCGGGTACGCTGATTTTCGTTTTATCGGCTTTCTTGGACATCGTTCACCCCGTCATTGTTTCCGTATTGATCAGTGTCGGAGGCCGAAGTGTCGGATGCTGGAGGTTTTTTTTTAAAGCCCTGCCAATTCAGGCAGGGCTAAACCTTTGGCTGGGCGATCTATTATTCGGTAACGATGGTGACCGGATCAATAACCACCCAACCATCATTCGGTGACTGGCCGGCTTTCAGGAGTTCAGTTAATTCAGCGCCCCGGTTTCCCTGTTTGGCTAAAATTTCGAATTCTCCTGCATACGTCTGACCATCTACAGCAAGTCGAATTTCTCCCGAGATTCCCTGCGGAGCATCACCCGCGTAGAAGTTCGCCGCTATCAGTAAATCATTTAGGTCGATTGGTGCACTGAAGCTGATCGTTTCTAGACCGTTCATCAAATCCCGGCCCTGAACGAAGTCTTTGTGGAAGATGCCTTCGCGAGTTCGCGTTTGGCCGAAAAATAGAATATCGGCCCCACCAAAGGCTCGTGCGTAAAGATCAATATCGCACGACGGGCAGTCCCACCTAATCCCCAACTCTACTTTTCTGGCATCCGCTAAGGCAGTCGCGGATAGATTTTCACGGCTCAATTCCCGATCATAGATCGGTATGTATGGACCGTTATCAATTCGAACTTGGATCATTTCCAGCTTGTCCGAATCGGAAACCGCATATCGTTCAGCTGGTTGACGAACGTTACTTTCCACCCGCTGGATAACTTGATCACGGTCGGAGTGGAAGGTCACCAACTCGGCCCCGAGCGCGTTGGCGCTGAGCGACCAGAATCGTCGGGTAAGATATTCGTGCTCATCATTGACTATCCAGGAATAGCCCTCACTCGAAAAATGAATAGCCACACCATCCAGAGTCTTTCCAAATCCAGAGAGACTATAAGAAGAGTTTGGGCGAAGCGTGCTGATATGACCGTCTGACGGGACGCGGCCGCCAGCCATCGAAAGGCTCGGCGACAAAGGATCGCTGAAAATAGGTGAACCAAAAATTACGATTGTTTCAACGGGGGCGCCGCTCGCGTTTCGTGCCAAGAGCCGCAAGAATTCGGGCAGGTCGATTGTTCCGGCATCTAGGGAACCAATTGCGTTCTCCGCAAACAGAAGAAGCGAACGCACGCAGGCGGCATTCCTGTTAAGTTTGGCTTTGGGTGCCGCATAGCCCTTATTGTCAGGCACTTCGAATGTGCAGAGAAGTTCGCCGGTGGTAGCGTTGTAGACGAAGCCTGTTTCACCTGGTCGTACTGTCTCGGCAAGTAGTCGAATCGTATCACTAACTTCCGATTTCTTCAGTTCTTCGGATCCGCTTGAAGACAGACCTATCGCCAGACTATCGGCTCTGGCGGGACAGATCGTGAAAGCTAGGATCGAAACCGTGGCAGCAAGTGCATTCCTAAATACATTCATACAAAATCTCCTCATGGTTCAAGACCGCTTACTGGATTGCTGGGAAAGCCAATCAGCAAGAGCCTCACCCACATATTCCGCTCGCGATGCTTTAAGACGGGAGAATTCACCCTTCTTCCCGTTTGCAACAGAACGGGCAGCGGAGAGCCGCGCTTCCCAGAGTACAACGGCCTGCTCCGCCTCTAGATATTCCTCCTTCGGAGTGCGGTAATTGCTACGATAGCTCGCGATGATTTTGTCGATCACCAGGAACAGAGCCGCACCGATCAGGACTTCGGCAAGGATCTGAACTATGTTGCGCAGCGCGGTGATACCGTTGTCGTGAGTGCCGTTATCCGCAGCAAAGTTTGAATAGTCGATATCTGGCGTTGCTCCTTCGAAGCTCAGAGAGAACAGGACAATCCAGATTAAGACCATCACTCCTGCGATCCCAAAAGTTGCGAGCGAAAAGACTCGTCGGCTGCCATCAAGATCGAAGAGATGGTATGCGCTCTTGAGCGCAATTGCTGCGGCTGGAACAAGACCTGCTAACAGCCACGCTAATATCGGCTGATCGACGAATACGGGAATTCCCGAAGCCAGAATAACCGTCGCTACATTGGTCGATCCCAATGCCAGCAGAATAATACTTGCAACCAGGGCAACTAGCACAATTATACGGTCGAATATCGACCAATTCTTGAAAGCTGTATCGGTATCGCTACCGTCGGCGACTTCAGGCGAGTGTCCTTTCCGCGTATATCGGTCCGTCCCCTCAAGTGTTTTCTGTGCTCTCGCTAGCTGACGCTCAGTTTCCCGAAGGTCAGCGTCAGCTTGTTTCGTTTCTTCTTCGGCTCGCGTAAGGTCATCGCCATGTCTTGCATCCCACTTATTTCCGAAGTGATTGTTTATTGCGTCCTCGCCCTGAGAATGATTGCGAAGCTGACGCGTGAAATTGGGATCGTGGTCTGCTCCATACTTTTGTTTGGTCATTGAGCCGTTCCTCTATGGCTAAAACGCCGCATCAGAATTGATGCGGCGTTCCGAGGTTTGAACTAGAGGGCGAAAATCGCCGGAGACTTTTGCTGTCGATAGAGATATTTTAAGCTATCTCCTGAAAGGCTCCGGAATAGGTCTCCGTTCAATCGGAGATCCAATGATCTTGTAGTGGAGATCGATGATCAGAAGTCGATCATAGAGTTTTCGGTATGGCGGCACTTTGGGCGGGTCAAAAACAAACCGTTTGATATGGGTGAGCCATGATCCATCCCAATCGAACGCGCGCTCGACCCAGTCATCGGCAATTGAGAGCGGATTTCCCCACTCATTCAGCAGTGTTACGTGCGGGTGATAAACCGTGAAAGAAAAAGCCGCCATGCCGCCGGTTCGAGTTACACAATCGAGCGCAAGTCTATATGCGACCCAGAAGAGAAATTCACGGCTCATAAGGTCGTGGTAGCGCCCAGCCTGGACGACAGTGTTATCGGGGATAGTGCATTTCATAATCGCTCTCTCGATTCTAAGAGCATGTCTGCTCGGTTGATCAAATGTGGACGAGAGCAGTGGACACGACCTGTTTTGTTAAGTCCCGTTGGCAATTTGTTGGTAGTGTTGGCAATTTTTTGTCGTCAAAATATGCTTTAATAACAGAGGTCTATGGAATATCTTTGCTGTGAGAGCTCATAATATGATAAATTTAGTTTATGAGTGGGAGTATAGTTGAAAAATCGTTACAGGGTGTTTTTGAATACAGGACAAGGTTGAGTACTGGGAAGTATCCTGATGAACATATTACCATGATGGGCGTCGGGCCATGCCAGTGGGAGGAAACCCTGGATGAGGACGGACAACTTCATAGCTATTTTGATCGGCCATCATTAATTGGAAGAGATCTGACGACAGGAGATGTCCTGTTTCAAGCTTGGCATCAGGCAGGTGATTTCCACCGCACTGCCGATGATCCTGCAATAATATACGGATATGATGGTCAGTTTCGACAAGAGCAGTATTGGGTGAACGGTGTCCAACACCGCGATGAAAAATACGGCCCTGCATCTTTCGAAATAGACCTGCAGACAAATGTAGTTGTCTGGGAGACGTATTACCGCATGGGCAAAAATGAACGACGCCATGGCCCTGCCCATATCTGCCGGGATTCTGATGGCACAGTTTATGATGAAGAGTTTATAGGTTTCGAAGGCAGGTTAATGCCGCTCAGTCCTGACCCCTCTATCGTTTAATAGCTTCTTGTTCTAAGATTTTCCTACTTCTACGGAGAAGCAGGATGGAAGAAGAACAGCTTAACCAGGTGCTTTCGGTCGCCGAAGTGATAGTACTATCGAACTTTGCGCCACAATTTAAGAAGTTCCTTAATAAGGCTGCAAAAGTAGATAAGAAGCGACGGAGTAATCTCTACGCTCATGTTCCGAGTCAGCTACACAGTTTTGCCGCAATATTTGATGGTAAATTACACACCACTCTCAAGAGCAAGGCATTTCACAGCAATCCCGTAGCCGGCATGAGAACCATATTAAGTGGCGTAAGGTCTGATGGTAGCGGTGATGCGAGAGTTACACGGACAGCCGTGTTCCTGGCATGGCTAATCTTTTATCATGAAAGTTTCGCCAAAGAATTATACGACGATCTCGTAAAACATTTGGCTTCGTCCGACCAAACTGACAGTAATTATCCGCAGTCGAATATAGCTTCGTTCGAACAGTGGAAATCTTGGAAACAAGATTTCGCCGACCTTGTGCTTGATTCCGATAACTCGCGCGACGGGCAGCGCCACCGCTATATCCCACAGTCGGGAATCGAAGTTGATGAGGCAAGCCTTGCCGATACAATTGTTGACAAAGTCGTGAACATACTTCCCTCGGTGAGGGTATTCCCATCAACTGCAGATTTATCAACGGTGTTCATCGACTTCGAAGGTCGCTGGAAGCGATTTTCTTTGGTTGGCATTGCAGCGCTAGCGAGCATGATCTTGTTAGTTGGCATAGCTCTATCGCTTCACGTGGGTACTCGCGTTGATGGTTTGCAAAGAGCCGTTGCAGCGGAAGAGTTTGGGCGATTTCTAGTCGACATTTCCCCCGCAATCCCACCCAGCCAGCAAGCGATAATTCAACCGAAAATAGCTGACTCTAGTTTAGGTGATAATTTAAAAGGATTGGCTCTGAGTCAGTTGGGGTTGGCCTATATATTTTGGGATATCGAAGAGGCAAAAGAACATGCGGAAGCCGCTGTTATTTCTTCTCCTGATCAAATCGTGCCCTTATTCAGGCTTTTGATAGTTCACGTCGCAGAGAATGATTTAGTCGCAGCTTCGTCGGTAATCACGAAATTGCGAGAGCTAGATAATTTAACCGAATCGAATGGAATTAAGGAGCTCTTGGAGAATGAGTGGGTGCTCAAGTTTGAGTACTCCACGAATGATATGCCCAACGTCGACACGCTTTGGCGGCTGCTGACACTCATTCCAGATCAATATACTCGTGAAATATATATGCTAGCTTGGGGCGATAGATTTCATCTTGAAACTCTCGATAACTCCCTATCTGAACGTTTCACGAAATATACTCAGGACTGTTCTAGTCTTCAGGCAAAACTGGCTACGTCATGGTGTAAGCTATCCTCCATTCGTGGAAGCGGGGCAATTGATCTTGAAGACTTCTTGCCGCAACTTCACGCATTCATTGAGGAAGCCGAACTCAAGGGAGATCACTTTCAAAGCAATATGTTTCGCAGCGTGAAGGTAGAGCTTTTACTCAACAATGCCCCCGACCGTAGGGATGAGGCTTTTGAAATTGCAGAGAAGTTGCTCGAAAATTCTAGAGAGCTAGAAGACCGAATATTCTCACGTCTCGTATACTCTGTTTTTTATTATAGTTACGTAAATAAAGAATGGGCAGTAGCCCTTATGTATGGGCGAATTCTGTATGATCGATATGGTGCTAAATTTGAGGAGCGATACTATGAGGAAAGATTCCTTGAGCGCTATCAAGAAGTAGAATGGAAATACGGTTCGCCACAAACAAATCAAGCCATTACTTCATATTTCGAAAGCCACTGCAGCACAACTGGGAAATGCTGGCCTTTTCAAGTAATATCTCGAAAATGGAGTTGTGTAGCAAGTGAATTTGATCGTGAAGATTTTAAATGTAGGTATTCGCTTGAAGAAGTGGCGGAGGAAGTCTTATCCGAGTATAAAGAAGAAATCTCTGAGTTCGAGATAGGAAGCCCTGAGGAAAGAGATGCTTATAGATACGCTCGCGAAATGTTATCAAAGTGGGGTGGTGAATATGGAGCGTTCTTAATTGCGGATTATCGTCTAAAGAATGTCTCTGACCTAACATCCGAAAGCGGAAATTGGGTCCGTTTGGAGCGGGCGCAAACGCTGCTAAATGGACTAAACTCTGGTGGGATTTTAGGGAGTATGAGGTCGGAATTTGATCCGCAACCATTCGCGGAAGTCCAAGATCGGTTAGATCGGCAGGAAGCGTACGTTCTGGCTTTGCGCGATTATTGGTTAGAGCGAAAATCCTTTCAGTGTAGGGAAGATACTCGACAGTTTTCGGATAATATTTGGGAATATGAATTAGGTCTACTTTTGAAGGCTGAGAATTTGTCTCGATCCACCATAACCGCAAAGGTTCGTAGCCGAGACTTGAGCGATCATTCGTCTAAGTTTGAGTTTTTGCAAGTTGAAACGGCAGAGCGGCGGCGGATGGGGGATTTTTTATTTCGCTCAAGACATCTACTTGGAGGTTGCTCGGATTATAGCCTGTCCAAGACGGCAATATTTTTTGCGGACGATATCAACTACTTTTCAGAAGTGAGAAACAGGAATGACATAGAGGATTTGGCAAAATTGTATATCGCTTCTGCATTCCTGCGCTACAATCTAATCCTAAAAAATACTGGCAACACAGACGAGACGGCGGGCGACTTAGTCACTGACTATGGGAGATCTTGTTTGGCGCGTTCAACGGCTGCTGTGTTGCTCATCGATAATGACGCAATCTATTCTCAAAATAAAAATAGTTTTCTCCATTTGGAAGCCCTGGCATTAGCTAATGCTTGTTATGCCTTCACGAACCGTGAGGATATTGTGCGTGACAAAATAATAGAGCAATACAACGCTGTTAGATCTATGTATCCTGTTGACTGTGTCCCTTGCAGGCGATGGGATGAAATGTCGGGTTTCATTTCCCGCTGAGATGCAAATTTCGAAAGCGTGCGAAAGAGATAGAGCGATAAACTCGCCAACAAGATTGTCGGCGGTAGCGGAAGCTCGATAGTAAGAGTCATCCTCAGTATACTTTGCAAAACTGATGGATAATCTTTGACATGCCGGCGCTTGCCTCTGCCCAATAGGGGGATGAAGCGTATACCGATCACGACGAAAATCCGGCAAGAATTGAACCGGGCTCAAGCTAAGGCGCAGCGCGGTATTATCGCTTCGATACTGAGCCGTCCAGATTGCCCCGAGGGCTTGAACGCCGGTCTCATCAAGGGGTGGACCAACGGGAAAATAAAATCGGCCCGCGTGGACCATCTACATTTCACGATGGATCTCTTGCGGAATCCCGAGAGACCGTTGCCAGAAGGGCTAGATGGTACTGCACGGGAAGCCAAGGATGAGTCATCCGTATTCGTCGCCGTTACCGAAGATCATCGAGACGAAATCCGCTACCATCGCAAGCGAGTCGGCCTGGCTTATTCCGAGATGCTGGAGCGCATGAACGGCGGCCCGCCTACGCCGAGCCATTCCACAGTACGATCATGGCTGAGCGGACGACGGATCAGCGCGAAGCGAAAGACATTCGAAGCGTTTCTGCAAACTATACGCGCGCTGCCGGACAATGCGGAAAGCACGCGCACCAGGAAACGCCACGCCACGCCGGAGGGCCGGGTGCGCCTTACGCCCGCCATTCTGAAAAAGATTGAAGATGAGAAAGAACGCACCGGCATCGCCTCAACACTCCTCCTACGCTATGCGGATAACGTGCCGGATGGTTTTTCATCCTCGCTCCTCGATTACTGGATGCGCGGTAAGATAAAATCTGCATCGCAAGATCACATAGACTTTGTACTGGCTGCTTACGCGGCCATGCCAACCGAAGTCACACAGGATCGACCTACTCGGCGAGAAACCCGCATCACTCTGACGGAAGCGCACCGAGCCAAGCTTAAGAAAATGAAGGAGGAAACCGGCATAGGCCCGATGCGGCTCCTTCGGCAGCGCGAAGATGTGCCCGCAGGCCTGAATTCCGCGATCATTCAACGATGGATTTCCGGCGGCACGGAGACGGCGAAACCCGAGCACCTTGAATATGTACTCTCGACCTGGCAGCAGGCCTCGCCTGATATCGTGCTGAGCGAAACCCATATAGAGCGCTTGCTATCCGAGTCTGCCCGAACAGGCGTGGGCTGGACGTCATTGCTGGCACATATGAAAGATAAACCACGTCAGCTCAGGGCTAACACCCTTAGCCGTTGGACTTCAGGGCGCAATGAAACCGTTCGCCGGGAAATTTGGACTGCCGTGATGGATACATTTGCTTCATTGCCAGACGCCAATATCACCATCGACAATTCTGGGCGCGCGCCACCACCCTTGCGGAAACCGTTCACGGCAGAGGATCGAGACGCTTTAATCAGAGAGCGTGATCGTACCGGCGTCTACCAACGTGAACTCCTGAGAACGGTAAAAAAAGATCAGCCAACTGATATAAATGCTGGAAAAATTTCGACCTGGATAAACAATCCACCCGAAACTGTGCCCCTTCATTTGTTCGAATGGACGCTGCAAGCCTGGCTCAGCCTGCCTGACAGGTGATTCGCATTCAGATAGATAAAATGCGTTTCAAATTTAGTTAAATATTTATGTATTTACATAATATTTACGGTTTTTGTTTACACTATATTTAGATTAATAACAAGCGGCGCAAGATCGCAAATATAGAATAGGGTGTGGGACCCATGATAAAGGGGCATATAGCAGCATTACAGCGCGATCACGCGTGGGATGGTTTCAGTAAGGCTGAGCGCAAAGCGGGCCAGTCTGAGGGTATCTACGATCCGTTCCAAACTCCGGAACAAACTAAGCAAACAGAATCTTTTGAGAGTCGCCAGGAGCGCGAAGATGTCGAATATTCACGCAGCATGAATTCTGCAGACGCAGATCGTGGACGTCAGGCTCGCGGTGCGGGAGCGGCGCGCCTCGCGGAAGAAGTCGCATCGGACCGTCAGAAGCGTGATAAGGAGGCATTAGATCGGGCTGAATTGTTATCGCGGGCGCAAAACCTGGCAAACTACTACGGCGGCATCGCAGATGGTTATGAAGACAAGTTTGAAGCAATGTACGGTGATGCTTGGCGGGAAACTATCGCTCTCAAAGTTCTGGGTGAAGACGAGTATCCTGAACGTCAGCCCGGGGAAAGCCTTGAGGACTACAGGCAGCGCATAGAGGAAGCCCTTATCGACAAGATGATTGATAAGGAGACCGGGCAGATTAAGCCGGAATACGCCGATGATCCTGAGAAATCGGAATATGCGAAATGGGCATTAAGCCGCTTCAAGCAGCGTGACATTGAATCGAAGGCGGAAATAGCCGCTGATACGAGCCGTCCTGGGGCGGAACGGGATGAAGCACTCAACGATTTGCGATCCGCGACTGACCCTGCGGCGTTACAGGTGGGGGATCAGCAACTGGGCGTTCGTGGCTATCGAGATGATGTAATATCAGAAAAAATTGACGCGCAGCGTCAAAATGCTGACGCGCAAAGTGCAGTTGAGTTGGGAGCCAATGCATTCAGCTAAGCTAGCTAGCGTAACATCGCCATCTGTGAATTGATTTTAAACTGGCTGGCGGATTCGGATACAAAATCTCGCGCACGAGCGAGTGAATATGGCCCCCATGCATTCCCGTCGATGTGATAAAAGACCGTCGAGTCACCAGAACCACCCATTTCGTAGAAGAATTTGATGTTGGTAACGCCATGTTGGGCGAAGTCTCGACGGAGTACCTCCTCAACTTTATCTGCGGCAACTAGCGTGTCGCGCCCGATGGCGACCGAGACTGCCAACCGGCTTGGGTTATCGACCACCCACATATTAGCGGCGTGATCCGCATCCTCGAGAATTTGAACGCTGCTGACCGACTCCTGTGCGGCAGGGCTAAGGGAGGCTGCGGCAACGGGGTATAGCTGCGCATCTTGAGCCTGCGCACCACCTGCCGCCATGGGCGTTACCGCCAGGGCAAATGCCGCTGCAGGGGCGGCCAATCCGGTTCTGAAATTTCTAAAATCACGCATCACAAAAATACATTCGTCGATAATATTGCGTGAAAAGTAGCAGAAAGCTCCAACAAAAGCAAGTTTATTGCGCGTATTCGCAATATCATTACTTGTCAAAAGCGATCCTTTTTGAAAGAGTGAGATATATTCATTGCTGCTTTATTATGATATGTGTAATTTCAGTCGCTTAGCTTGCCCACACCAGCCCGGAGAGGCCCGATATGCGCCCGTTTCAAAAAGGATCGTTTTTGAAACCTCTGGGAGGCACGGATGATGGCGGGTTTAACAGCGCAGGACGGGCGCAGGCTGGTCGGCTATGCCCGCATTTCCACCCCGGATCAGAAGCTTGATCTGCAGCTCGATGCGCTGAAAGCGGCGGGCTGTGACCGGATCTTCCATGATGAGGGTGTCAGCGGCGGTGTGAACCCGGCGGAGCGGCCTGGCTACATGCAGGCGTATGCGGCGCTCGATCCGGGGAGCGTTCTGGTCGTGTGGAAGACCGACCGGCTCTGCCGCAGCACCAAGCACCTGATCGACACGCTGGATCACTTCAAAAACACCGGGATCGAGTTCATCAGCCTCACCGAAGCCATTGATACCACCAGCGCCCTGGGCCGGGCCTTCTGGCAGTTTATCGGGCTTATGGCCGAACTGGAGCGCGGCCTGATCAGCGAACGCACCCGCGAAGGCATGGAGGCTGCCCGTCGGCGGGGCGTCAGGCTGGGGCGTCCTCCATTGCTGGACGACGCGCAGCGCATCAATGCTCGGCGGGCGATCCTGTTTCAGGGGCTGGGATTTGAGGATGTGGCGCGAGGCTACGGCGTGTCTGTCTCGACCGTGCGCAGGGCCGTGGATCGGATGTGCCCGGCGTGAGCCATGGGTGTGGACTGTAGTACGAAATGCAGGTTCCTGCAGATCGCAAGATGTAGCCTGTAGTACAGGCTATCTTGCCAGGGAGGCCCGCTGCGCGCCTCCCGTGGACCCTCCCGGCCTTGGCGGAGCAGGGGCGTTGACCCCCTTTCCCGCCAGCCAATCGTATCGCCGATTGATCACGACCAAGAGCCTACCCGTGCTCTTTGGAA
>NZ_VCJR02000004.1 GCF_009712425.2 Aquisalinus luteolus | reverse complement strand
CATAAGGGTGCCTCCTGTTGCGTTGACCTTGCGCTCACATCGTCGCGCGATGTGCGGAGGCCATCCACCCCATCAGGGTTGGCCTATGTTTCCAAAGAGCACGGGCAGGCTCTTTGGTCGTGATCAATCGGCGATACGATTGTATGGTGGGAAGTGGGGCTCAATGCCCCTGCCCCGCCAAGGCCGGGAGGGTCCACGGGAGGCGCGCAGCGGGCCTCTCTGGCAAGATAGCCTGTACTACAGGCTACATCTTGCGATCCCTGCAACGTCCAACGTCTGCTTCTGTACTACAAAGCCGTTGCGGGGTGAGAACGAATTCAGCTTCGCTGAATACATGCTTGCGATCAACGAAAACCCGAGTTCTGAGATTAATCGTGTAGTTCGGTTTGCGATAGAGCAGATGCAGGCTGTCCGAAAATGGTTGAAGCGTCAGTATGCTTTGGCGGAAGAGATATGATCGCTAATCAAGGTCGATGGCGCCAAACTCTGCAAGTTTCGCATCACCTCTCGCAGTTCCAAGTCAGTGTGGTGATGCCGCCGATCCATCTCGCTAGGTTATGTTGTCGAAATCAGCGATGGAACAAAAGAGCCCAAGGATTTTCCTTGGGCTCTCTATTCGATACGGTAAGAAAACTAATCGTCATTATCGCCAAGGATATAGACGTTTTCGTCTGGTTCTTTATAGCCCTCATCCGCAATGCGATCACCCCACTTTTGAAGAAAGCTAGGTAGGTCTTTTGTCTCTCCCTTGGCATATGCAACCATGGGAATAATGATAACCGTGCAATTTTTGGTATCGATGAGCATAATTTCACCTCGCTGAAATTGTTGATGGTCTGCAACAATGTCGAGGTGACTGAACCCTAGTACTCCTTGACAGCTTCAGCAATTGGCCTTACTCACGCAACCTGCTGTTTCTTATAAGATTCAGTGCACCCGAAGCTCTTCTGCTCACTGGAAATTTGTAGAAGATGCTTCACCACGACGACGCCACCTTAGCAAACTTTGCTGGTGGCGTCACTTATTTTTAGGATAAAGCTCCACAATAGGATTTTTCCTAACATCTTTAAGCTTAAATCATGCAGTTATTAGATTCCCTTCGCGGTGAGTTGGGGGGCAGCCTGTCAATCCGGATCCAGATTGAAATGCTCTGCCAACACCTCATTGACATATCGATTGATACTCTTGTTTGATTTTTCCGAAGCGTTATCAATGGCTTCCTTTATGTCCGCCCTAAGTCTCACCTGAAGTTTCTTCAAGGTGAATTTTTTATCCCCCTCGTAAAATGCTGTAGAGTTACAGCTACTAGACATCATTTTTCGATTTTTGGGCTCCAACAAATATTCCTAATTATAAGTAGATCAAATAATTTTATAGCTGAGTATGCCACAAGTGTGAGTGCAATACAGCCACATTAGGAATTGCCTACACTTTATCCACAGATTTTCCCCAGCTGGCCGAGTTCCACAGTCGCGGGAGACACCTCGCCTTAAGAAATTCCTAACCCGCATTGGCTAAAAGCTTACCTGTGTGATACTGCTTTTTAATGGTCGGCTATGGCTTCAAATAAATTATCTGAAGACCAAATTTTAGCGCTCAGAACCCTTCTTGAGTTCGCGCGGGCACGCTTTGCATTGAAAAAGAAAGATATTATCAAGCGACTGAGCTTAGGAGAGAAGGATATTTCAAATTTTTATGCGGGCACTGCCGCGCCCCAAATTCACGATAAAATATTTTATTTTGTCGAGGAGTTTTTTATTCAAAAAGAAAGCGAATTACCAAGCTGGATATACTCAAATCTAAAATTCTTGTATCCATATACATTTTCTCAAAATAAAAATATTGAATATAGTGATCTTACATTAGGAGGAATAATATCAAATCGCTTAGGGCTTCCCGAAAAAGAAATACAGGAGTTTTGCATAAAATATGCTGGAAAATACCAGTTTGTCAGATATGCGGCGCAACCTAAGAGTTACGATACAGCAAAAGATAGAGCCTATGGTATCCTTAGAGGACATTTTGAAATTGATGATTATAATATAAACAATCAATATAGGCTCCCGACATATTCATCCTTTTTTCGTAGAAGAGATCAAGATTTCAACACTCCGCCTGTCAAGGAAACAGGCTTTATAGTGCCTATTGGAGACTATTTTGTCTGCATTGGATTTGAAGAACATAATCAGTATCCTAATTTTCTGTATGCAAAGAATCAACCTTTCAAGATTCATGAATACTTCTCTGCGATAACTGTTAGACGCCATGTCTCAGGCGAAGTTTTTTCTTCACGAATTCTTTTTATTCGTCAAGAACAAGAAAACGAAGCATTAGAGAAAATTTCCGGTGTTTCATATTTCGATCCGAAGCAGCTGGAAATCCACTATCCCGATATACTACATATAAACTCATTACTTACGAATGACGTCGCACAAGAAGGCAGAAGTGTTTTATTTTTAAAGAGTCCTCACGATAGTGATTTTGAGTAACGGTTCTACATATTGAGGCGGTGATATCGCGCTGCATTTTCCGAAAGGTACCGATACAAAGTGGATTTGCCGACTCCGATCTGCGTCGCTGTTGCCGGGACCGATAGCCCACGATTGATGAGGAACAGCGCTTCGCGGAATGTCTCGCCGTCCATCGCGGGCGGCCTGCCGATCTGAACGCCACGAGCCTTGGCGGCTGCCATGCCTGCGCGGGTGCGCTCGATAATCAATGCCCGTTCAAAATGGGCCATGGCGCTGAGTATATGCAGCATGAAATCCCCGACTGGAGTGCCAAGGTCGAAATACTCACACAGCGAACGGAAGCCGATGCCGCGATTATGAAGTGTCGTTACGGTATCGGTCAGTTCGAGCATGGAGCGGGCGAGGCGGTCCAGCCGCCAAACGACCAGCGTATCGCCTTCTTTTAATGCCTGCATGGCTTTGCCATAGCCCGGCCTGTCAAACCGCATCCCGCTGATGCCGTGGTCCTGATAAATCCTGTCGCAGCCTGCCTCTTTCAGGGCTTTGAGCTGTAAATCCAGCGATTGGTCGGCTGTCGAAACCCGCGCATAGCCTATTTTCATGTGGCTCCTCCGTTTTAACTTGCCTGCCTCAAAACGGTTCGGTTGCAGGACATAGAAATTCTCCAAAACCCGCCCGCAGAAACCGTGGCTTTGCGGAGGCTGTTAAAGGTTAAATCACTCATTCCTGATACGGAACGTTTTTGGGAATCTTATCCACAGCATTGTTGCTGACAGGCGTGGCCGGAATTGCCCTGGCTTCAACCTCGTCCGCGCAACACCCGGTCATTGGCGACAAACCAGCACGAGAATTGCTGAACTCCGACCTGCTGGCATTGCCTGACCGGGAACGGCAATCGTGGGTCAATGGAGCCGTAAACATGGCGGCTCAAGTCGTCGCCAAGGATAGGCCGGAAACGGCGGGTTGCCTTCTCAATTGGTTTATCAAAGGCGGAGACGGGCAAATCAAGCTGGCTGAGATAATGGAGCAGTACCCATCAAAACAAGCAACCTCAACGGTTTATGCTGTTGCAACGATGGCTTGTGACGATCTTTAGGGTGCTGGTGGAAAGGCCATAGGCGACGATGGTTTTAGGTTATCATCCATCTGTAAACCGCGTTCGCTATCGAGGTCCGGGTTTTCAATGATCGCTATAGCGTCATCGATCTGCGCCTCAATTTCCTTGATATCCTTCAAGGTCGCTTCGCCGCTCTCCAGTTTTTCACGCCCTGAGTTGATGACCTCATCCTGAATGCGGGCGAGCTGTTCGGCGCGGCGGAGGTACGCCTCGTATTCTGCGAGTGTCAGCGCATCTTTCGGGATGTCATCCGGCAAGTGGTCAGCGGGAATAACGCGCTTGTCTGCCGTGCAGAAGCGCCCGTCTTCCATACGATAGATTGCTGTGCCGTCTTCTGAATGGGCTTGTCTGGCTTCGATCTCGACCCGCCATTCTTCCAGTTCATCAAAAGCCACATCAAGCCGTGTTTGAAGGTCATCCAGCTTGACCATGCAAGCGGCGATTTCTTCCGGCGTGGCAAGGCGGCTTAGCAGCATCATGGTTTGCTGAAAGGCGCGGTCTTTCTCTCGCTTTTCCTGTTCCTGCCTGTCTTTCTCATGCTGGGCTGCAGACCCGATGGCCGGGCCTCCGGCTTCCGCAACGGCTTTTCGGGCAAGTTCCACGCGGTCTTTCTCGGTGCCTTTGGCATCATCGGTGAAGATATCGCTCATGCGCCCTCACCAAAACCGTGCCGGGCTACACCCCGGCTGCCAGTTACGCCATCAGCGTAACTGGCACTCATTCCAGCACGCCCCTTTGTAACCCGCCTGACCCGTAAAAGACCTACACTACAAAATTGCAATATTAAATTCATAACAATCATTATACGGATTGATTGTTAAGGGATTATTAACCAGGGCGGCGTCATCGATCTATCCGTACTACCGGATCGCTATCCCAGCTTGGCGGATACATCTTTTCGAATAGTGCCTTTTGGATATCTCTCAGCCCCTGAGCTCTCGCATGGTCAATCGCTAAACGTAGATTGCAATCGCGAATCCAAGGATCGAATTCATACTGTACTGCAGCTTTGAGAAATGTATCACTACGGTGAATGCACGCAATGTGCATCGGTGTAAGCCCTGACTTTACATCCTCTATGTCATTGAGCGATTGCCCGTCCTGAATTGCCGCCGCTAGCTCTTTGATATCATTGTTGCGAGCCGCCTGGAACAAATCAGGTGGCTGTATTTTGTCACCTTTATCTGTATGCACATTGATTTTTACCATAGCAAATACTCATCGTGCAAATTATTTAAATATTCAATTTGCTCTTTGTTTATCGAATATTCAATATATCTCTTATGATTGAACGCCTCACCTGGAAAAATAGTTGCTGACGTAAATATAAGCTGCTTTCTTTTGCCCCCTTTCCCCCATGGTCGCGTAACGCAAGGGATTATATGGAGTACTTATTCCAGATATGAGTATCGAGGTATCCTGCTCACTCAAAAAACCGTGAGCAGCGCTGTGAAAGAAAGCAGGTTTGGTATTGAATTGACTTCTATCGAATAGATTTAATACCCCATAACTCCAAGTCTTTTTGCCATCATGATCATGCAGTGACAAAGGTAGAAAGTAGCCGAAATATTTATATCCGTGGCGCACGCTTGTATCAAAAGAAAACAGATGTGAGTTTCTATAATATATAAATACCACAGAAAAGCATGCATATTCTTGTGGTTTCAAATATATTGCGCTTCCCAGTTTCTCATCTTCATCTGGAGGGCTTTCCAAGATGAAAAGACGTTCGGAAAAATGACTTACATATTGAGAAACGTTTTTGTCTACATGGCGGCGATCCCCCAAATAGAGAACATGAAAACACTCCTGCTGGAGTTTCTCGCGATAGGCGATCACCCGTTCCGCAGCGATGGAAAAATCGCTGGTCGGATCTAGCAGGTTTTCATGGGTGAAGTGATCGAGGAATTTGAACTTGTCGTCGTTCAGCATCTTCCCATGCCTGACGAACGATTCAAGGTTCTGCCGACTGAGGAGCGTGCTTTCTTCAACAATGCGTGTGCCTTCATACACATCGTATTTGCGCATGATCTGGTTGCGGATTCGGGTCCAACTGTACTCGCCGCCCTCCGTCTCGCTCTTGTAGCGCCGGTATTCCTTGAAAATATCGCGGCAGCACTCCTTCCATTCCACCGGATAGCGTGTCCGTTTTCGGTCGTCGGGATCGCAAACAAGATTTGCGCCAATGCCAACGACGTTTGCGGTACGCGGCGTTTCTTTCGGGTCATGGTCCATGGCGGGAGTTTCACCCTCGAAGCTCCGTGATGGCAAGCCGAAAGGAAGAGACCATGCCAAACAAGACCAAATCCGTCGTTACCTATCTGAACACGAAAGGTACATCCCGCCGCCCCGCGAAGCGGACCACCGATAGCCGCATCCGTACGCCTGCCCTCGATGAAAACTTCATCGGCAAGCATCGCAACAATCCGAAGGGAGAAGAAGCTGTACGGGGGTACGGGCAAGGCCAGTGGAACGAGCTGAACGCCGATCTGCTGCGCCAGGCCGAGATGGACTGCGCCGATATCGACAAGCGCGTCGCCCATTCGGAGAAATGCCTCTCCCAAGCCGAGCGGAAGCTGTCCGAGACCAGCCGCTTTATCAAGCGTGTCGCCAATAGCGGCACCGCTTTGTCGAACGGCAATCTCTTCACCGGCACCAAGCTGCGCGACTGGCAGATGCAGGACAAGGTGACGGCAGGCATCTGCGCCGCCATGGCCGTCATCCTGATGATCATGGGCATGGTCAATGCGACCTCGCTGATGCTCAACTCGGCGGTCACCGTCTTCCTCGATCATCCCTGGATGGCCATGGTCATGTCCTTTTTGGTGCCTGCCTCCAGCCTCGCGGTGAAGTTCGTCTATGACTTCTTCGATACCGACCGACTGCGCAAGCTCTATGCCTGGGGCGTTTACGGCATTGCTTTCGCCATGCTGCTCGGCTGGATCATCCTGTTTTCCGGCACTTATGGCGGGCTGACCGGCGATATCGACTGGGGCTCGCTCGGCGAAACCGGCAGAGGTTCCAAAGGTAGCCTGCTGACAGCTGTCCAGCTCTTCGCCGAAGTCATGGCCGGGGCCGCCCTGTTCCTCGTAGTCTCGACCGTGGCGTCGAAATATTCAGCTGATTCCTATTACGCCAATCCGGAATGGGATGATGCCCGCAAAGCCAAGGTCGATTGCGAAGAGACCCACAAGGCGCTGATCGAAGAACAGAAGAAGGCTCACGGTTTCCGGGACGAGCTTCACGCCGCCCGTTTCGTCTTCATCGAACGCTCCGCAGCTGACTGGTTCAGCCTGCAGGGCCGCGAGCACTGATCCGCAATCCCTAATCTCATGGAGATCATCATGACACAGACCAAAACTATCCGCCGCCTTGCTGCTACGCTGCTACTATCCTCGGCCCTTGTCACGGGGCCTGCCGCAGCCAAGAGCTTTCTGATCGCCCTGCCGGAAGGCATGAGCCACGAGCATGCCGCAGAGATCGTGCCGCCGCTGATGCGCTTCGCCATTGAGGAGACCGAGCCGGGCGAGACCTCGGTGTTCCTGAACGGCCAAGACGGCACGCGTCTCTGCGACATCACCGTGCCGGATCGCGAGTCCTACCGCCACATCAAGGCAAAGATCCAGGCCAATGCCGCCTGTCTCAAGCTTCTGACGGACTATGCCGAGGCACAAAACGCGGGGTCCGGGACAGGCGGGATCATCAATCCGCCACTGATCCTGCGCACCATCGCCCGCAATTACGAGGCTGCTGCCTATGACGGCCTCATCCTGGTCGGCCCGCCAGTCTATAGGGATGAAAAGGAACCGGCATTCACCATGGAGTTCGGCCATGTGCCGTCCGACGCCCATATCCATGTCGCCGAACAACTCAGCCCCTATTCCATGGAACTGGGCGGTGCGTCTCTTGCCGATCTGCCCGTCCATATGCTGTTCCCCGGTGCGGGCTGGCAGAACAATGAACGCCATGAGGCCGCGACGCGGCGCTTCTGGACGTTGGAGGTCGAAGCCATCGGCGGTCAGCTCGTCACCTTCGACCGCGATCTTGCGCAAGGGCTAGTCCGTGCCGCAGGCGACGTTCCGACCATCGCCCATAATTATGTGTTCTCGAACTCCCCCAAGCTGGATATGATCCCGGTCTCTGCCTCGCGCACCGAAACCCGCTCGATCTATGAGCGGGAGGTGACGACTGAGCGCCTGGCACAATCCCAGCTCGGCAGCGTGCGAAATATCGAGATCGGTATCCGCTGGGCCTGCGACTGCGATGTCGATCTCTACGCCCAGCCCTATGAGGAGGCGGAAGTCCTCTCTTACCGCAATCCGCGTTCGCGCGAAGGCGAGTTCTTCAAGGATTATACGGCCTCGCCTGATCTCCTCAACGGGTTCGAACTGATCGCGTTTTCGGCTCCCGTCGATCTGTCGCAGCTTCTGGTCGCCGCCAATCTCTATCACGGCTCCGTGCCTGAGACACTGACCGGCGAGGTGCGGATTTCCATCGGCGAGAAGACCTGGGCGGCCCCGTTCGAGATCGCGACGACGCGCGGCAATGCCGGGGCCGGTTATCTCGATCTGGCCGAGACCCGCTCCGCGCCCAATGCCGCGTGGACGGTGATCGATGTCCTCAGCCTCGTCGGCTGGAACTGACACCCATGGCCGAGGCATCGCAAAACTCCCGGCAATCCCTTAAATCCGCGCTGCTTATGGGCGGCGCGGCGATTATCGGGTTTCATTATGCCGAGTACATCCAAGGTTATCAGGAATACCACCTGATCCGGGCGGTGCTCGCACTGATGATCCTTGCCTCGGTCATGAAGCTGAGCGCGGCGGCCCTGCGCTTTGCCGCAAAGATGCTCGCCTGGCACTATGCCAACCAGTCTTCGGGCCTGAAGGGCACCGCCGGATGGGCAGACTGGCGCGAAATCAAACGGCAATGCTCCCGACGCATGAACGGCATGTTCCTGGGCGCAGTCCGTCACCGGGGCCGCTTTCAACCCGTCGTTTCCGACTTCCAGTCCAATGCGCTGTGCATCGCCCCTGCCGGAACCGGCAAGGGCATCTACACGGTCGTCAACACGATCCTGATGATCGGCCATGCCAAGCTTATCATCGACTTCAAGGGCGAACTCTCTTGCCTATGCAAACCGGCACTGGAAGCGCGCGGCGAAGAAGTGGTTGTCATCAACTTTGCCGATCTGTGGACGGATGTTCTAGGGAAAAGCGCCTATTTCAACCCGCTGATGCTGATCGTCAATCTGCTCTGGGCTACTGGCGGGCTGAAGGATGTCTCCGACGACTGCCAGGAACTGGCAATGCAGCTCTACCCGGAACCATCCAAGGGCGGGGACGATAATCTCTACTTCCGCAATGGGTCCAGGAAAGACCTGACCTTCGCCATCATCTTCGTCTGCCTGGTCTATGATCGTGAGGCGACGCTGGGCGAAGTCGCGCAACTTCTGAATGACCGCGAACGGCTGCTGACCTCCCTGCAGATGGTGTGCGGCGAACTGGTATTGCAGGGCGACGGCGATCCAGAGAGCCGCAAGGCTCCGCCGCTCGCCATCGAGGATGCGCCGTGGATTGGCGAGCATGACGCTATAGACGCCGCCAACTTCATCGCCTGGTTCCGTGCGCTGGCGGCGGGCCTCCATAATCTCATGATCTCCGCCGACAGCCGCACCTTCGAATCCTTCCTCGCCGGGGCGCAGCAGGCTGTCGACCGCTTCAATATCACGACGCGCGTCCATGAGATCACCAGCAAGAGCACAGTCGATCTCAACGATCTCAAACGTGCCGATAAAGTCGTGAACATTTTCGTCGTGATCGACGCCAGCCGCCTCGAAGCGCAGAAGCAGGCGCTCGGCCTCATCCAATGGTGTGCAGCTTTGGTCATCAAGCGCCATGAGGCCAAGCACCGGCCCGTCTATCTGATCTCCGACGAGGCAACCAACTTCAAGCTGCAGGAACTCCATTCGTTGCTGACCTGGGGCCGTGGCTATGGCCTGCGCCACTTCCTGTGTTTCCAGGACGGTTCGGCCTTCATCAAGGTCTATGGTGAGGAATGTTTCGAGACGCTCTTGTCAGAAACCGAGATCAAGCAGTTCCTGCCCGGCCAGCGTTCGCAAAAAATCTTGGACCTGATCGTAAAGCTCCTCGGCGAGCAAAGCGTCATGGCGGCGGGCTATAGCGGCAACCAGAAACGCTTCCGCGACATTGGCGGGCACGATCTGCGTGAGGAAGCGCGCGCCCTGATGACACCCGATGAAATACGACGCTGCGAGCACGCGATTAATATCGTCCGGACCGCCCGGCCCTTCCTCACGGAGCCCATCAGCTTTGCCGAGATCGCGCCTTTTAGGCGGCAGGTCGGGATCAACCCCTTCCACGGCAAGCGCTTCCTCAAGCGCATCAGGCTGCGCCTATGGCGCAAGATGAACTGGAGATTCTGGCATGGCCTATAACCGCAAGACCTCGAAACTGGTGCTCGGCCTGAAGGCGCTCGCCTGGACTTGCGATAACTGGTTCTGGCCCGCCCTCGTGCTGATCCTGCTTGCACCCGCCTCCCCGCACATCCTTATCGGCGACGGATATGGCACATGCGCCTATGCCGGAAGGCTGGGCACGGTTACGGCATCGCCCATTAAGGCATCCTGCCCGATGATCCGCATCTTTTCCGTTTACTGACAGCCAACCAGCAAAGGAGATATGTCATGGCTGAACAAAACCAACAAACCGACCAGACGCCGGAAGAAGGCGAACCGCATCGCGGCTATCCGGGCAAGCAGCCGGATTATGACGCTTTCCATGTACGCGATGGTAATAACGGTAAGAGTTACTGGAACCGGGTCGGCATCGCGTACAAACACAAGGACGAGAAGGGCCTGACCATCGATCTCGATTCCGTCCCGGTAGACGGAAAGATCACGCTACGCGAACGGGCCGAGCAGATAATGGACCAGCGGGATAAGTCGCAGCAGACGGCCCCGCAACAGGCGCAGGAACGTAACCATGGACCGCAGCGCTAAATGGCAGGGCCCCGGCCCGATGCCATCCTATTTCGTCAAGGCTCCCGACGTGGGAACGGCGTTCCAGCGCAACCGCGATCCGTCCTTTGCGGCACAGCTCGACGACCTCAAAAAGACCGAGGCCCAGCGGCGGGGCGAACAGGAAGGTAGCGGATCGTCTATGGTCCGGGACGACAAACCCGTACCCTCGCTGAAGCCGCCACCGGAGACACGCCGCGAACAGGATCGCAGTTGTTTCAACGGGGCTTGGGCGAAGGAGCAAATGGACTGGGCGATGCGCCACCGCGACATCGGGCATCAACAGGCGCTGTTGCAGCGCGGTCGAGAACAGACCCGCGCTCATGCGCCGCAGCAGTCACGGTGAAAGGAGATTACAGCGCTAAGACGCCTACCGCATGACACATATAGGAATAAATTCCTTGATTTTTGGATTATTATTCTGTACAAAGAGTGTAATTGCAGGCGGCTTCGCGCGGAACTGATTATCGGTTCTTTCGCGGGCCGCCTTTTTCGTTTGACCAGAAACAAAGGAGAAGAGTCATGAACGAACAAAACACCGCCAACCAGCCCGTCGAGACAATACGGGATGGCAGCCTGAAAGCCACCATCTGGCATAACCAGGGCGAGAACGGCCCGTATTTTACGACCACCCTCGCCAAGACCTACGAGGATCGAGACGGCAAGCTGCGCGACACATACGGCTTCACAGGGTCAGAACTGCTGCGCGTCGCTGAACTGGCAAGGACTGCCTATGCGCAGTCCATCGCCTTGCGCCGGGAGCCAGAACCGCAGGTCGAACAGCAACGCGAAGAACCGCGTCGCCGTGGTGGCAACACCTCCGGCTATGCAAGGCGGCGGGGCCATGAGGGCCTGTCCGAGAGTTTTCCCGGTTACGAGTAAAGAGAGAGATTAAGCCATGCAGCCCCCTGAACCCGCCGACTTTGTGTATTTGTTCGAGGATGATGAGACGATCACCGAGGAAGATGCGCTTGAATATTTTACAAGCCTGATGACGGTGCTGCAGGGCTTTATCGATCTTGGATTCGATATCAATTCTATCCACAGCTATCTGCCGCATAACGCCGTGACGATTACCGGAACGCCCGGAAATGCTGTAAAATCAGGGGATACGAGAAACAGATTTGAGACGGCAGCGATTTCTGCCGAGAGAGGCAAGGAATGATGCAGCCAGCACCGAAAAATGCCGCCGAACAAAAGGCGCTGATTTACTGCCGGGTTAGCCATGTGAAGCAACGCACGCAAGGCCACGGTCTCGACAGTCAGGAACATCGCTGCCGTCTTTATGCAGAGCAGCAGGGCTATGAAGTCGAGGCTGTGTTCCCCGATGATCGCTCCGGCGGCGGGGATTTCATGAAGCGTCCCGGTATGGTCGCACTGCTGAACTATCTCGAAACTCATCCGCAGCATGACTATGTCGTGATCTTCGATGATCTTAAACGCTTCGCCCGCGACACGATCTTCCATTTCATGCTGCGTCATCGTTTGGCCGAATACAACGCTTCGGTCGAATGCCTGAATTTCAAATTCGAGGATACACCGGAAGGCGAGTTCGTAGAGACGGTCTTTGCCGCGCAAGGCCAGCTTGAGCGCAAGCAGAACCAGCGCCAGACGATCCAGAAAATGCGGGCGCGGCTGGAGAACGGATACTGGGTATTCTCCGCGCCTATCGGCTATCGCTACGAGAAGACCGCCGGTCAGGGCAAACTGCTGGTACGGGACGAGCCGCTTGCCTCCATTGTCAAAGAAGGGCTGAAAGGCTTTGGCTCGGGTCGTTTCCAGACGCAGGCCGAGGTCAAGCGCTTCTTCGAGAGCTATGCCGCATTCCCTCGCGACAAATATGGGGAAGTCCGAAACCAGCGCGTAACTGAAATCCTGACCCGCTCAGTCTATGCCGGATATGTGCAATCGACTAAATGGAATATCTCGCTGCGCAAGGGCCACCACGAGCCGCTGATCGACTATGAGACCTTCACTGCGATCCAGTATCGTCTGCAGGAAAAGGCTAAGGTTCCGACGCGTCGTGACCTCAACGAAGACTTTCCGCTGCGTGGCTTTATCCTGTGTGGCGATTGCGAGAGACCGCTGACGGCCAACTGGTCGAAAAGCAAGACCGGCGACCGCCATGCCTATTATCTCTGCTACAACAAGGATTGCGTCAGCCACCGCAAATCGATCCGGCGCGACAAGCTCGAAGGCGACTTCGTCGATGTGCTCCACGCCCTGCAGCCAACCGAACATCATGGCCGGGTGATCCGGACCGTCTTCAAGTCGATGTGGGACTACCAGCTTCACCGCTCTGCGCAGCTCGCCGACTCCATCAAGGCCGAGATCACGAAATTGGATGGCCAAATTGACACCCTGGTGAACAGGATTGTCGAAGCGACAAGCGCTTCCGTGACTGCGGCCTATGAGAAACGCATCGCGGCGATGGAATCACGCAAGACTGAATTGAGTGAAAAAGCTGCCCGAACCGGCCAACCGACACGCCCCTATGAGGAGTTGTTCCAACTCGCGCTCGATTTCCTGTCAAACCCTTGGAATCTCTGGTCTTCAGGCAATCTGAAGGACAGGAGAATGGTCCTCAAGCTGACGTTTTCTGAGCGGTTGGCCTACCACCGCGAATTAGGGTTTTCCAACCCCAAAACATCGTTGCCATTCAGAGTGTTAGAGGAGATTTGCATGGATAGAAGCAAAATGGCGCACCGGGGAGGATTCGAACCCCCGACCCCCAGATTCGTAGTCTGGTGCTCTATCCAGCTGAGCTACCGGTGCGGGCCGGTCGACTGCCCTGAGGACTGCGACCGAGAGCGGGGTTAAAGCCCAATCGCGCGGCAATTGCAAGCCTGTTTTCCCGGAAATTTCCGGACACTGCGCCAGGGTCACTGCGCCAAGGGCCGCTGCGCCTTACAGCTCAAGCCGGTAATAAGCGACTTCCTTCATGCCCGGCTCCACCACCGACTGACCGCAATGAACAAAGCCCAGCGCCTGGTGAAAGGCGATGGAGGCCGGGTTTGCAGGCAGGGTGTTGATCTCGCAGCCTATCACCGGCACGCCCGCGTCCCGCGCCAACCGTGCCAGGTCCTCATAAAATGCCCGGCCATAGCCCTGCCCGCGCACTGCTTGCGATACGACGATGCGGTCGACATACAGGAAACGCTCATGCCTTTCCAGGAACCAGCGATAATGCGGGCTGGCATAATCGGCCCCCTCGCGATAGGCGAGCATCAGCGCGGCGCCATCGCCCAGTTGGCGGGCATAGGCGGTACCGGCAATCATTTCTTCCAGCTCGCCGTCTTCCAGCCATGACAGCTTTTCATGGTCGACATTGTTGATGGCCGTCAGGCCCGCGATATGCCGGGGCTCTATCGCTTGCGGTTTCATGCTCAGGCCCCGTTCGCCGCATGTACGCCGCGGGCTATGGCACGGGCAAGGCAATCGGCGGCATGATTGCCAAGAACCGAGAGCGACAGCGCCCTCGGCTCGGGCAGGTCCCTTGCCCCTGTCGACAGGGCGAAGACCGTGTCGCCATCGACCGGTGCATGGGCTGGCCGGATCGCCCGGGACAGGCCGTCCTGCGCCATGATGGCGAGGCGCTTGCAGTCCGCCGTCGACAGCGCCGCATCGGTCGCGACCGCGCAGATCGTCGTGTTTGCCCCGGGTTTAGCCACGCCCGCACTGTTCTGGGCACCGCCCGCCGCCCTTACAGGGCCGAGCTTGGTATCGTCAGGAAAGCCATGCGCTGTCTCGCCGCCATCAGGGCGCACGCCCCCGAACTCGCCATCCATCTCGAACGGCCACGCCCAGAAGCATTTCGTGCCGGGGATATACGGCGAACCGAAGGCGTTCACGGCCACAATCGCGCCAACGGTGATGCCTTCCGGCGTGACGAAGGACGCGGTGCCAAGCCCCCCGGGCCACGCCCCGGCTTGCGCGCCATACCCCGCGCCGGTGCGCCCGAGGCCGACATCCGTGCCGCCCTCGCCCTTGGCATGGGCAAGCGCCTCGCGTCCCAGCCGGGCATAGGGCGGCGTATCGCCCCAGCCCTTGTTGCCGCCATTGGCAAGGTCATAGAGGATTGCCGAGGGCACGATGGGCGAGACCGGCACGCCCGGTGACGGGATCAGCGCATAGCCCCTGCCCTCCGCCCCCAGCATGCCGGCAACCGCGTCAGCCGCGCCTAGGCCATAGACCGAGCCACCGGAGAGGACGAGCGCGTTCAGTCCGCCAACAAGCCGCTCTGGCTGCAGCGCGTCTGTCTCGCGCGTGCCCGGCCCGCCGCCGCGCACATCGACGGAGGCCGTTACCATCCTGTCGGGCAGGATCACGGTGACGCCGGTCCTGGCATCAGGGTCATGGCTGTGCCCAACGCGCAGGCCGTCTATATCGGTGATCGAGTTACGCGGCCCTGCCATCCCCACACCATTACCTTGATTTGCCATGTAACACGTTCCACCCTGCTGTCTTTGTATCGTTATCAAGCGAAAGCCCGCTCATGTTCAAGCCCCGCCTGTCTCTCGCCCTGCTTCTCGGTCTCGTCTTCCTCGCTGCGTGCGGCCAGCAACAGGCCCGGGATGATACTGGTACCGAGGCGTCCACCGAGATCTATGAAGAGCTAGAGGGAAAATTCGCCATCGCCACGGCCAATCCGCACGCAACGAAGGCCGGGGCAGATGTTCTTGCCCGCGGCGGCACGGCGGTCGATGCGGCGATTGCGGTGCAGGCGGTGCTTTCGCTGGTCGAGCCGCAATCCTCCGGCCTCGGCGGCGGCGCCTTCATGCTGCATTACGATCCGGCGAGCGGGCGCACCATCGCCTATGACGGGCGCGAGACCGCACCGCTCAGCGCCACGCCTGACATGTTCCTGAATGCCGATGGCAGCCCGATGAATTTCTACGACGCGATCACCGGCGGGCGCTCAGTCGGTGTGCCGGGCGTTGTCGCCATGCTGACGCTGGCCCACGAACAGCACGGGACAATGCCTCTCGCCGAGCTTCTCGCCCCGGCGCGGGAGCTCGCCGAGAACGGCTTTGAAATTTCTCCGCGCCTCAACGGCCTGATCGTGCGCATGAGCGAGGCAGGCCGTCTCGGACAGATGACCGGCTCACAGGATTATTTCTTCGATGAGGCCGGAGAGCCCCTGCCCGTCGGCCATGTGCTGAAAAATCCTGCCTATGCGCAAATGCTCCGCACCCTGTCTGAACAGGGCCCGGGCGCGTTCTACGGCGGAGAAATTGCACAGGAAATTGCGACCACCGTCGATTCCATCGCCGGGCCGGGCACGCTGACCGTCGAGGATTTCTTCAACTATTCCCCCGTCGAGCGCCAGCCGGTCTGCGCGCCCTATCGCACCAAGACGATCTGCTCCATGGGCCCGCCCTCTTCCGGCGGCGTCACCGTGCTGCAGATTCTGTCACTGCTGGAACAGACACAGTTCGATCAGTATGCAGCCGAATCACCGGAAGGCTGGCACCTCCTCATGGAGGCAAGCCGCCTCGCCTATGCTGACCGCAATCTCTACCTCGCCGACCCCGCCTTCATGAGCATTGGCGACCATGGCGCGGGCGATATCGTGGACGCCCTTCTTTCGCCCGGCTATGTCGCCGACAGGGCGAGCCTCATCCAGGTCGACCGCTCAGCTGTCGAGGTTGCGCCGGGTGACCCGTTCGAGGATGAAGCCCATCTCGGCCTCGATGCCTCGCCGGAGCCGCCCTCGACCAGCCATTTCTCGATCCGCGACGGGCAAGGCCGCGTCGTCTCCATGACCACCTCTGTCGAGGCACCCTTCGGCTCGCATATCATGGCGGCGGGGATCATCCTCAACAATCAGCTGACGGATTTTTCCTTCATGCCGGAACAGAACGGCCAGCCGGTCGCCAATGCACCGCTGGCAGGAAAGCGGCCACGCTCGTCCATGTCGCCCGTCATCATCTTCAACGAGGACGGCTCATTCTACGCCGCTCTCGGCTCGCCGGGCGGGCCCGCCATCATCGGCTATGTCGCCAAAACCGTTGTCGGGATGCTCGACTGGGACATGAGCATGCAGGAGGCGATCGACCTGCCCAATATCGTCATCCCGCGCGGCGGCGTGATGGTCGAGGAAGACCGCCTCGATGCAGAGCGCCTCGCCGCCCTCGCCGCCTTCGGCCTTGAGCCGCGCGAGACAGCGCTGACCAGCGGCGTCTATGGCGTGATGGTGACGGCTGATGGCGAACTGGTCGGTGGAGCCGACAAGCGCCGCGAAGGTAATTTTGTCATCGGAGATGTCATGGCAGGCGATGCCACGCAATAGCCTCTTTCGATGCGCAACATTTCGGCGGATAATGACTACCGACAAAGGAAAGCGACCCATCCCATGAACAAACTCCTTCTTGCCAGCCTGTCCCTGTCCGCCTTGCTCGCCGCCTGCGGCGAGGATGCGGCGACGCCTGCCACACCGGAGGGTACTGCCCCTGAGGAAATGACGGCTGAGGAAACGGACGAAGCCATCGAAGAACTGGAAGACGATATGGCGAGCCTGCCTGTCCGCGCTGAGGGCGAAGACCTGGCGGGCGCAGACTGTGGTCCAGCGACGGCAGAGGGCTATTGCGGAGTGAGATTCGGTATGAGTGCTGACGAAGCCCGCGCCGCCTATCCAGGCGGCCTCGTCGGCGGGCCGGACGAAGACCCTTACGGCAATCCGGAATGCTTCTATCTCAATGTCGCGCCGGAAAGCTACGAGATCGGCTTCATGGTCGAGGGTGGCAATGTCATGCGTCTCGATGTCCGTGCGCCGGGCGTCGCCACCGAGGCCGGTGCCATGGTCGGCATGACCGTCGATGAAGTCGTCGCGCTTTACCCGGATGCCGAACTGATGCAAAATCCCTATACGGATGAAGACGATATCCATGTCGATTTCGGTGATGGCGCCAAAGTGATCTTCGAACAGGAATTCGGCGAAGGCACGATCGGCCGCTACCGCATCGGACTGACGCCGCCTGTCGATTATATCGAAGGCTGCTCCTGAGCACTTATACGCTTCCCCGTCCTTCGAGGCCTCGCTGACGCGAGGCACCTCAGGATGAGGAAGCTGGCGGAATACAAATCCTCATACTGAGGTGGCTCCGAAGGAGCCCACGAAGTACGAGGATTTGTCAGCACGCCTGACCTAGAGCAGCCCGGCCTCGCCCAGCGCAGCGCGAAAGGTGTTAGCATCGGTAAATCGCACGGCCTTCATGCCGACTGCAATTGCCGCATCGACATTGTCCTGCCGGTCGTCGATGAACAACACGTCCGACGGATCGGGATTGCCCATACGCGCCAGCGATATCTGATAGATACGCGGATCAGGCTTGATCACCTTCTCCTCGGCGGAAATGACCGTGTCGCGGAACTCCTTCAGCACGGGGAATTCTTCCAGCATTTCCGGCCAGACCTCCGCCGGCATGTTGGACAGGGCATAAAGCGGCACGCCCGCCCCCTTCAGCTCACGTACAATATCATCGACACCGTCGACATAACCGTCGAACATGTCGAGCCAGTCGATCCGCCAGGCATGGATCAGCTCGGCATGGTCAGGGTGCTTCTCGATGAGGCGGCGGGCATTCTCCGCCATGGGCACACCGCGATCATGCACGCTATGCCATTCCATCGTGGTAACAGTCGCGCAGAACTCCTCGGCCTTCTCCCGAGAGCCCATCAGCTCCGTGTACAGACGCACGGGGCTCCAGTCGAGCAGCACATTGCCCAAATCAAAAAGAACGATGGATGCCATTACGCCGCTTCCGTCGAGGCGATCCAGCCGCCGCCGAGGACGCGGCTGTTGCCTTCATCGGGCGTATAGAACACGCAGGCCTGACCGGGGGAGACGCCGTCTTCCGGTTCGTCGAGCACGACGGACAGCCTGTCGCCATCGCGGCGCAGGGTCGCGATTTCCGGCGGCCGGGTCGAGCGCACTTTGACGGCGACGCGCATGCCGCCTTCGGGCACGGCCTCGTCACCGATCCAGTTGGCGTCCTTCAGATGGATCACCTTGGTCGTCAGCGCCTCGCGCGGACCGACCACAACCTGTTTCCTGTCAGCATCGAGCTTGACCACGTAGAGCGGATCGCCGGTCGCAATTCCGAGACCCCGGCGCTGGCCGACCGTGTAGTGAATAACGCCCGGATGGGTGCCCATCACCGTGCCGTCGACATGGACGATCTCGCCCGGCTCCGCCGCCCCGGGGCGCAACCGTTCGACCACGGAGGTATATTTGCCCTCCGGCACGAAGCAGATGTCCTGGCTGTCCGGCTTGTCGGCAACGACAAGGCCCAGCTCCGCCGCAATGGCGCGCACGTCCGGCTTCGGCAGGTGCCCTAGCGGAAAGCGCAAAAAGTCCAGCTGCTCTTGCGTGGTCGTGAACAGGAAATAGCTCTGGTCGCGGTCGGCATCGGCGGCCCGGCGCAGTTCCGCCTTGCCGCTCTCGCCGACCTCGCGGGCGATATAATGCCCGGTCGCCATCGCCGCGCCGCCAAGGTCGCGGGCGGTCTCCAGCAAATCCTTGAACTTCACCCGCTCATTGCAGCGCACGCAGGGGATCGGCGTTGCACCGGCCAGATAGGTATCGGCGAAATCTTCCATCACCGCGTCGGAAAAGCGGTTCTCGTAATCGAGCACGTAATGGGGAATGCCCAGCGCCTCGGCCACGCGGCGGGCGTCATGGATATCCTGCCCGGCACAGCACGCGCCTTTCTTCTGGATCGCGACGCCATGGTCGTAAAGCTGCAGCGTCACGCCGACGACGTCATAGCCCGCATAATGGCACAGCGCCGCGGTGACGGAGGAATCAACCCCGCCCGACATGGCAACGATGATGCGCGCGCCCTTGGGCAGGCCGAGGTCGAGCTCGCCCGCCACCCTGCGCGTCAGCGCCAGATTATCCGTCTTGTCCAGAACATTACTCATGGCCGCGCATATAAGGGTTTTGGCGTCATAACGCCAGTGCCGCGCTGGCGGCCAGTCGCGCAATGAAAAACCCGCCGGCCTCTGGCGCGGCGGGTCTTCACCCCTAGACCCGCTTGCACACAGGTCACCCCACTTCCGGCGCTTGTTTTTCGCCGGTCGTTGAGGATGACGCTAGAGGCACATGGTAAATTTTTCGTTTGCCATGAAGGGTTTATCGGCAAGACTTCATTAACCGCGTGGGACCTGAGTTAAAGCTGTGCGTGAACGCGCGCTACGGCAGCCCGCGTCTGCGGGTTCAGCCCCTGCCCCATCTGGCCCGGCAAAAAGCGCCGCTGGAAGGCGAGAACGGCCGCCACCGGATGGCCATCGCGAAAGCCATAGCCGATCTCCCGCAGCATGGTGATCGCCGCGGCATAATCCGGCAGCTCCTCCGGCAAAGGCAGCGCCGGGTCGATGGAGGCAAGCGCCAGACCGGGCCGCGACAGCTTGTGCCAGGGGAACAGCTCGCCCGGGTCTTCCTTGCGCTCAGGCGCGACATCGCTGTGGCCGACAACGCGGGAGGCCGGCACGCCATGGCGCGCGACGATCTCGGTCACCAGCGCTACCACCGCATCGCTCTGCACGCCGGGAAACTTGCGATAACCCCATTCATGGCCGGGATTGACGATCTCGATGCCGACCGAGCAGCCATTCACATTGTCCCGTCCCTGCCAGTGCGACAGGCCGGCATGCCAGGCGCGCCGGCCCTCGTCGACCAGCGCGAACACCGCGCCATCTTCCTCGACCAGGTAATGGGCGCTGACCCTCGCTTCGCTGTCGCACAGCCGCGCCAGCGCCGCCGGTCCGCTTTCCATACCCGTATAATGCAGCACGATCATGTCGATCTTTTCACCGCGCTCATCATGGTTCGGCGAGCGATGGTCTCTATTGATCGTCAGGCTCATGCGGTCATCCTAGTTCTCAATCGGGGCGATGGTCGCCGATGGCGGCCCCTGCTTGTCTTTCGTCCGGATCAGGATAACCCCGACCCCGCCAAGCGTCATCAGCCCGCCGACAATAAACTGCCACGTCACCGGCTCACCGAGAATGAACACGCCGCCCGCCACGGCGATCACCGTCGCCAGCAGCGTCGAGGACGACACCTGGTTCACCGGCAGACGCTGGATCAGCCAGTAATAGGTCGTATGCCCGAACATTGACGCCCCGAACACGGTAAAGGACAGCGCCGCCAGAAACGGCCAGATATTCTCCCCCGTCAGCACGGCCATCTGGTCGCGCTCCAGCGTCAGCGTCGCGGTCCACAGGAAGACCGAGCCGAAGATCGCGAACCAGCCGAGCAGTTCCAGCGGCTTCACCCCTTCGATCTTCTTCACGATGATTGCCCCCGTCGCTTCGGAGGCCATCGCCGCGACAAGCAGCGCGACCCCTAACATGGACGTATCGCCATCGCTTTCCTGCGACAGCGCGATCAGCCCGACCCCGGCAATGGCTATGAGGATACCGGCAATGCGCGGCACGCCGATCCGCTCCTTCAGCACCAGCACGGCCATCAGCACGGTGATGGGTACATACAGCTCCATCACCATCGCCCCGACGGAGGCCGAGGCATGGGCAAAGCCGGTAAACATCAGCGCATAGTTCAGCCCGCCGAGACACAGCCCGGCGATGGCGATGCGCTTCATCTGGCCATGGTGGATGCGCAAGAGCGGCGAGAGGATGATCGCGACCAGCGTCATCCGGCAGGCGGCATAGAAGATCGGATCGACGAACTGGTTTGTCGTCGCGCGAATGACGACCAGATGCAGCCCCCAGACAAGGCACATCGCCACCAGCATGATCAGTTCGCGCGCGGGCATGTCCCCTGCCTTCCCTCATTTATCGGAAGCCGGACCATAGGGTGAGCTGGCACGATCTGCCAGTCACTATTCCTTATGACGATGAGAGAAACTCTGGCTAGCTGGCCTTGACGCGTTTCCAGCTGGATCGCGTGTCGCGATGGCGGCCGATCAGGGCGGAGATGCCGACGGCGAGCGGCGCGACGATGGCAACGGCGATCATGGCGACGCCGGTAAAGCACAACACGACGACGAACAATACGACATCCATAAGACCGCTGGCGGCTTTCTTCGCGAGATCCGTTGCGGAAAGGGACTGACGGGTTACCGGTGCACTGTTCATGGGGTTATTTAATCACTCGCCGTTCGAATTATCCAGCACATTCAACATGGGCCAGAATTAACCATGGGCAAGGATGCATGAAGGACACAAGCGGGTGATCGCCGGACTGATGGCTAGACGGCAGCCTTGCGCTCGGCAACCGCCTTTTCATAGGCGGTATTGATCGCTGCCATCCGGCCTTCGGAAATCTTCACGAGTTCCGCCGGCACGCCGCGGGCAATCAGCGTGTCAGGGTGGGTATCCTTGACCAGCTTGTAATAGGCCTTTTTCAGCTCTGCATCAGATACATCATGAGACAGGCCGAGGACAGCGTAAGGGTCGTCCTTGTCCGCCCCCAGATGCGCGGCGCTGATGCG
Source organism: Aquisalinus luteolus (assembly GCF_009712425.2). Classification (GTDB taxonomy): domain Bacteria; phylum Pseudomonadota; class Alphaproteobacteria; order Caulobacterales; family Parvularculaceae; genus Aquisalinus; species Aquisalinus luteolus. Next base: position 143,057 of record NZ_VCJR02000004.1, on the reverse strand, counting down.
GCGCCATTGCGCCGGGCTGATCGAAAACGCCTCTGCCGCTTCGCGCAGCAATTCCATTTCGCGCGGATGCATCACACCGTCGGCAAGCGCGATATGGAACAGGCAGTCGAGCACGTCTTCGAGGATCGTCGGTTCGTCGCCGAACAGCTCGCCGACCTGCCTGGCATAGAGATCGAACCCGGCAACGTCTTCCTGTGCGAGGTTATAAACCATACGCACCTTGCTCGCCTCTTCCGGCGGGAAGGCAAAGAAATCACCAAAGGCGACGACCTCCTCGTCGGTCACGAAGCCGTCCGCCTTGGCCATCTTCGCCGACAGCGCGATCAGCGCGATGGAGAACACCGCCGCGTCCCGCCGCGCCTTGCGTGCGCGTATGGCGTCCATCACGGCGCCGAGCGTGCGCTCCCGCGCCTCTTCAAGGAACTGCTGTATGCGTTGCCACAAGGTCATGATTTTTCCATAGCGAAGCCATCCGCTACGGGCCAGAAAAACTTTTCACGCGCGGCGCATCGTGACTTTCTGCGTGCTCATTGCGACGAAGGCGCGACAGGAGTCAGCCCTTGCCCGATCATGCTTTTGATACTTTTTGTGAATCTCGAGTTTTCCACAGTTTTGTGAAATTTTTTCGCCACCTGATAACAATGGCTTATCGACGATAAGCGCAAGGGATGCGCAGGGGTGCCTACACGGCCTATTCTCAAGCCCTTTTTTTTCTGCTCAGCTTCAGACGCAATTGTTGCGTCTCTTTAGTCTAGCCACCAGCAAAGGGTATTGGGGATATGACGGAGATCAGCTGCCTTGTGGGTGGGGCACTTTTCGGCGCGGTCGTCATGATGGCCGCCATCTTTCTGACCGGCGGCTTTTAAGCCACTGGTTCGCTTCAGGGGCCGGGCTCAAGCGGGGGAGCCGGCCACACTTTACCAAATTATCAGGGTTCGTAGCCGAGGATCGGCGAGAGCCATTTTTCCATGTCAGCCACCGGCCTGCCCTTGCGTTTGGCATAGTCCTCGACCTGGTCGCGGGCGACCTTGCCGACGCCGAAATAGACCGACTGCGGGTGGCTGAAATAGATGCCGGAAACGGATGCCCCCGGCATCATCGCGAAACTCTCGGTCAGCTCCATCCCGGCATTCTCTTCCGCATTAAGCAGGCGGAACAGCGTTTCCTTCTCGGTGTGATCGGGCTGGGCCGGATAGCCGGGCGCCGGGCGAATACCCTGATATTTCTCCTCGATCAGCGCCTGGTTATCGAGGCCCTCATCGGCGGCATAGCCCCACAGCTCACGCCGCACCTTCGCATGCATCGCCTCGGCAAAGGCTTCGGCCAGCCGGTCGGCGAGCGCCGATGCCATGATCGAGGAATAATTGTCTCCCGCCTTGGCGAATTTCTGCGAGACCTCGTCTTCATTGTGGCCGGCGGTAACGGCAAACGCGCCGAGATAATCGACCTTGCCGCTGTCCTTCGGCGCGACGAAATCCGACAGGCAATAATTCGGCTGGCCGGAGCGTTTTTCCATCTGCTGGCGCAGGCCGTGGAACGCCGCGATCTGCGTCTCGCAAGATTCATCCTCATAGAGAATGATATCGTCGCCGACCGATTGCGCCGGCCAGAAACCGATCACGCCATGGGCGGTGAACCATTTCTCCTCGATGACCTTTTCCAGCATCTTCTTCGCTTCTTCGAAAAGGTCGCGGGCCGCCTCGCCCACCTTGTCGTCCTCCAGGATCGCCGGATAGCGGCCATGCAAATCCCATGACGCAAAGAAGGGCGACCAGTCGATATACTCGGCCAGCTCTTTGAGGTCATAGTCGCAGAAGGCCTTCACGCCGGTGAAACTCGGCTTGGGCGGCTCATAGCCTGCCCAGTCGATCTCCACGCGGTTGTCCCGCGCCTTGGCGATCGGCACGCGATTATCCGTCTGCTGACGCTTGGAATAGCTGTCGCGCACCTTCTCATATTCATCGCGAATACCGGTCAGATAATCAGGCTTGCGTTCTTCCGACAGCAGAGTGGATACGACACCCACCGCACGGCTGGCATCTGTGACATAGATCACGCCATGCTCGTAATTCGGTTCGATCTTGACCGCCGTATGCGCCTTGGACGTCGTCGCCCCGCCGATCAGCAGCGGGATATCCAGACCGATCCGCTTCATCTCCCTGGCCACATTCACCATCTCGTCCAGCGACGGCGTGATCAGGCCCGACAGGCCGATGATATCGACATCGTGCTTTTTCGCCTCCTCGAGAATCCTGTCCGCCGGCACCATCACGCCGAGGTCGATGACTTCATAGTTGTTACACTGAAGAACGACGCCGACAATGTTCTTGCCGATATCGTGCACATCGCCCTTCACCGTCGCCATCAGCACCTTGCCCTTCGCCTGTGCCTGGGCCAGTCCCTGCTCTTCCTTCTCTTTTTCCATATAGGGTTCGAGATAGGCGACGGCCTGCTTCATGACGCGGGCGGACTTGACCACCTGCGGCAGGAACATCTTGCCCGCACCGAACAGGTCGCCAACGATGTTCATGCCATCCATCAGCGGCCCTTCGATCACATAAAGGGGCCGGTCCAGTTTCTGCCGCGCCTCTTCCGTGTCCTCGATGATGTACTGGGTGATGCCTTTTACCAGCGCATGCTCGATCCGCTTTTCGACCGGCTGCTCGCGCCAGCTCAGGTCTTCCTCGCGCTTCTTGCCGCCTTCGCCCTTGTAGCGGTCGGCTCGCTCCAGCAGCGCATCGGTCGCGCCCTTTCGGCGGTTCAGGATCACATCCTCGACCAGCTCGCGCAGTTCCTTTTCGATATCGTCATAGATCGCCAGCTGCCCGGCATTGACGATCCCCATATCCATGCCCGCCTGAATGGCATGATAGAGAAACACCGAATGCATCGCCTCGCGTACGGCCTCATTGCCACGGAAAGAGAAGGAGATGTTGGACACACCGCCCGATACGCGGGCATGCGGAAGGTTTTCCTTTATCCGCCGTGTCGCCTCGATGAAATCGACAGCGTAATTGTCATGCTCCTCGATGCCGGTCGCCACCGCAAAGATGTTCGGATCGAAGATGATGTCTTCCGCCGGGAAGCCGTTATTGACCAGCAGATCATAGGATCGTTTGCAGATCTCGAACTTCCGGTCCTCGGTGTCGGCCTGCCCGTCCTCGTCGAACGCCATGACAACCGTGGCCGCGCCATATCGCATGATCTTGCGGGCATGGGACAGGAACTCCTCCTCGCCTTCCTTCAGCGAGATGGAGTTGACGATCGCCTTGCCCTGGACGTTTTTCAACCCTTCCTCGATCACTTCCCATTTGGAGCTATCGATCATGATCGGTACACGGCTGATATCGGGTTCCGACGCGATCAGGCGCAGGAAGGTGCGCATCGCCTCGACGCCATCCAGCATCCCCTCATCCATGTTCACGTCGATGATCTGGGCGCCGTTCTCGACCTGCTGGCGTGCAACATCGAGGGCGGCTTCATAATCGCCGTCCTTGATCAGCTTGCGAAAGCGGGCGGACCCGGTGACGTTGGTGCGTTCACCGATATTGACGAAAGTCGGTTGCATTATATCAGTCCTGACTGTTGCCGGAATTGGGGCGCACACCGAGCATATGGCTCAGCGCATAGGCCATCTTGGCGCGATTCAGCGTATAGAAGTGAAAATGCTCGATGCCGTGTTCGGCAAGGTCGAGGCATTGTTCTGCGGCCAGCGTCGCCGCGACCAGCTCGCGCGTTTCAGGGTCGTCATCGAGGTTTTCGAACATCCGCCCGATGCGCCCCGGTATGGTCGCCCCGCAAAGCCCGGCCATGCGGGTCAGCGCGCCGAAATTGTTCACCGGCATGATGCCCGGCACGATCGGAATGGTGATCCCCGCCTTCCTCACCATGTCGACATAGCGGAAATAGCAATCATTATCGAAAAAGAACTGGGTGATTGCCCGCGTCGCCCCGGCATCGACTTTCTGTTTCAGCAATTCGATATCGAGCGCAAAATCCGGGCTTTCCGGGTGCTTCTCGGGGTAACACCCCACGGAGACCTCGAAGCCATGGCGATCCGTCGCCGCCTTGGCAAGCTCTGCGGCATTGTAATAGCCGCCTTCAGTCGCCTCGAATTTCTCGCCGACACCGCCGGGAGGGTCACCGCGCAGGGCAACGATATGGCGTACACCCGCATTCCAGTAATCGTCGAGTACCTGGTTGATCTCGTCTTTCGTGGCATTGACCGTGGTCAGGTGCGCAGCAACGGGCACATGGGTTTCTTCGATAATGCGCGACACCGTCTGGTGCGTCCGGTCACGCGTCGATCCGCCGGCGCCATAGGTCACGGAAACGAAGTCCGGTCCCAGCGGCACCAGCTGCTCGATCGCGCTCCACAATTGCTCGCTCATCTTTTCCGTCTTGGGCGGAAAGAATTCAAAGCTGATTTTCAGCTTGTCAGACATGGATACTCTCTTTCAGATATTTCGCTTGCGCACCGGATTCATGCGGTGCCTTCAACAGCCATAGTTTCACGCTCAGCCTGTCCTGCTCGTCCGCCCCGGGGGCCAGCGTTTCGCTGCCGGAGACAGCCAAACCAGCGGCTTTTGCCCAGTCGGCAGCATCCTCATCGGAAAAGCCGAGACGGCGATGGGCATAGTCCTCACGCAGATGCTCCAGCCCGTGCGGGGCGAAATCGACAACCAGCATGCGCCCGCCGGGGCGCAGCAGCTTGCGCGCCGCCTTCACCGCCGCGACCGGGTCGGAAAGGAAATGCAAAACATGGTGAATACAGACGAAATCTGCACTCCCCTCCTGATCCGCAAGATCGAAGATATCGCCCTGACGCACCTGGGCGTTATCGACACCGGCATCGCCCAGCAATGTGCGGGCAACGGCCAGCATTTCCCGAGAGACGTCATAGCCAACGGCCTGCTCATACAGGTCCCGGAAGACGATCAGCATGCGCCCCGTGCCGGTGCCAAGGTCGATGAACTTTTCAACCGGCGCATCGCCGGCCAGTTCACGCATCTTTTGCTCGATATCAGACTCAGGCGTATGGAGCCTGCGCAGGTTTTCCCAGCTTTCGGCATTTCGCTGGAAGAAGTCGGCCGCCACCGCCGCGCGGGCCGCCATCACCTCCGACAGGCGCACACCGTCCTGTTCCAGTACCTCGTCCCGTCCCTGATGCAGGCCTGGCAGGACTTCCTCCAGCCCTTCCAGCAGCACGGAGGCCGGGTTTAGGCGATAGAACACCCACGCCCCCTCCCGGTGCCCTTCCACCAGCCCGCCATCGGCCAGGATGTTCACATGGCGCGAGACACGCGGCTGGCTCTGCTGCAGGATCTGGGTCAGCTCGGAGACGGTCAGTTCGCCGCGTGACAGCAACAGGACGATTCGCAGCCGGGTTTCTTCCCCCAGGGCGCGAATTTCCGTCAGAAAGCTGTCGAGTCGTGGCTGAGGCATGCAAATCTCTGCAATTCTGCTTTGGCCACGAGACATATAAAGAAATCTTTATATGGTCAAGCTACTTCCCGTAAATGCTCAAGGATCGCGCCTGCGCACTTAGCCTGAAAGTTGTGCACGCACACGATCCCGCCATCGGATGGCGAAAACCGGCGTGAATGTTGCAATGCCATAGTTCAGTCACATATAGGGTGAGAATACGCGAGCGGGCGGGGAGCTTTCCGCACAATTTAGGAACACGCAGTCGGGCAGTGGTGTTTGATTACGACACGGTGTCTGGAGATAAACATGAGACAGTTAAAGACAATCATTCTGGCGACAGCCCTTGGCGGCTTGATGGCGGGCCTCGTGCCGGCCATGGCGCAGACTTCTGTCACCCGCGCTGTCGATCCTGACGTTTACGATCCGAACGGGCTGTTCGACACAGTCGACAATGATGATGACGGCCAGCTGAGCCTGACCGAGTACAGCAGCTATGTCGATCGCTATGCTGCACTTGGCGACGTCACCTCGATCAACATCCGCAACAATGACGGCTATGAAGGCGTTTTCCGCCACTATGACAGCAATCGCGACGGGTATCTCAGCCGCGACGAGCTGGGCAAGGCGAGCCGCATCAACCTGGATTCGACCCTGGCGACGTAGGATTTGGCGCCAACATACTTGCACATGGAAAAGCCCGGGAGTTACCCGGGCTTTTCTTTATCTGCCATTATTTTTTTCGATCAGTACCTTAACGGCTCATCTTGCGATACTGGATGCGCTTCGGGATATCCGCATCCGGGCCGAGGCGGCGTTTCTTGTCCTCGATATAATCCTCGAAATTCCCCTCGAACCATTCGACGTGGGAATCACCCTCGAAGGCGAGGATATGCGTCGCAATCCGGTCGAGGAACCAGCGGTCGTGGGAGATGATCACCGCGCAGCCCGGATAATCGTCCAGCGCCGCTTCCAGCTCGCGAAGCGTATCGACGTCGAGATCGTTGGTCGGCTCGTCGAGCAGCAGCAGGTTGGAGCCTTCGCGCAGCATCTTGGCGAGCTGCACCCGGTTGCGTTCACCGCCGGAAAGATCGCCGACCTTCTTCTGCTGGTCACCGCCCTTGAAGTTGAACCACGAGACATAGGCCCGCGACGGCACCTCGCGCTGGGCACCTGATTCCTTGGCACCAAGGGTCAGAATATCGAGACCGGAGGAGATCTCCTCCCATACGTTCTTCTTGGGGTCGAGGTCTTCGCGCGACTGGTCGACATAGCCGATCTTCACCGTCTCGCCGACACGCAAACTCCCCTCGTCCGGGGTCTCGACACCGGTCAGCATCTTGAACAGGGTCGTCTTGCCGGCACCGTTCGGGCCGATCACGCCGACGATCCCGCCCGGCGGCAGGCGGAAGGACAGCCCGTCGATCAGCAGCTTGTCGCCGAACCCCTTCTTGAGGTTCTCTGCCTCGACCACGACACCGCCAAGGCGCGGGCCCGGCGGGATCTGGATCTGCGCCTGGCCGACATCCTTCTTGGTCGATTTCTGCACCAGCTCGTCAAAGGCGTTGATCCGCGCTTTCGACTTGGCCTGGCGCGCCTTGGGCGAAGCGTTGATCCATTCCAGTTCCTGCGACATGGAGCGCTGGCGCGATTTCTCCTCACGCTGCTCCTGCTCCAGCCGCTTGGCGCGGGCCTGCAGCCAGCTGGAGTAATTGCCCTCGTGCGGAATGCCCTTGGCCCGGTCGAGCTCGAGGATCCAGCCCGTCACCTGGTCGAGGAAATAGCGGTCGTGGGTCACCAGCACGACGGCGCCGTGATAATTATGCAGGTAGTTCTGCAGCCACGCGACAGACTCCGCGTCGAGGTGGTTGGTCGGTTCGTCGAGCAGCATCAGGTCCGGCTGCGACAGCAGAAGCCGCGCAAGCGCGACGCGGCGCGCCTCCCCGCCCGACAGGTCCTTCACCGGCCAGTCGCCCGGCGGGCAGCGCAGCGCTTCCATCGCCATGTTGACCTTGGCGTCGATGTCCCACGCGTCGAGCGCGTCGATCTCTTCCTGCATTGCCGACATCTGCTCCATCAGCTCGTCGGAATAGTCTTCCGCCAGCTTCATGGCGATCTCGTTATAGGCATCGACCTTGGCCTTGATCGGCGCGACGCCCTCGGCCGCGTTCTCGAACACGGTCTTGCTCTCGTCCAGCTTCGGCTCCTGCGGCAGGTAGCCGACCTTGGCGCCGGCGGCGGGCGCGGCCTCGCCGTTGAACTCGGTATCGACCCCGGCCATGATCTTCAGCAGCGTCGACTTACCCGCGCCGTTGACGCCGACAACGCCGATCTTGGCGTCCGGGAAGAACTGCAGGTGCACATTGTCGAGGATCTTCTTGGAGCCATAACTCTTGGAGAGCCCGTGCATGTGATAGATATACTGGTATTTCTTCGACATCGTGTCTCGCGTCCGATCAGAATAAGGTGATTATGATCGGCGTGTTTAGCGGGTGCGAGGGTCTGGGGCAATGGGGAAGGGCTTATTCCACCAAAGTCCGAACAGGCCTCGAATTGCTCAGCTTGTCCCACCAGAACAGCTTCTCTTTGTCTTTCGCCGCACCATACAGGGAAAATGGCCATACGAAGAGCCCCACTATCGCCAGCAATGCCCGTAGCAACGGCTTAGCCTCATTTTCGGTCGGCACAACTCGATACCCGACCACATACTGGCCTGGGGTCGAAACATGAACTCGGTTGTGGACGTAATAGAATACTGGAATGACAAACCATGCAGAGAGAACAGCCAGAGTACCGATCCAGTCAGTGTCTCGTGTAAAATCGCGCTGAAAGCGCCAGTTGAATTCTTGTGTGTACTGAGCTTCCATCCAAATCATGATGAACCCGGCGACATTGGTGAGGATAATTCCTATCACCGCCATATCCAAAAATGTCGCTACCAGCCGCTCCCAGATATAGACGGGATATAGACGAGCATCGCCAGTCTTCCTTTGTCGCGCAACGATAAGGAAGGCAAGCAAGAAGCCCGCAGCAGACAAGCCGTAAAGGCTCAGATTGATTTCGACATCAATGTCTTCGCCTTGGTTGGAATATTGCAGAAGCGTTTCCTGTTGCGCCAATGGCAGCACCAAAAGTGACCCCATGATCGCAAAGAAAAATATCCAACGAGGTGGTCTGATCATTCCGCTCTCAATCCCTTTTCAGCCAATGCCTGTAAGGCAGGTTCTGCCTTACAGGCTTGGGGAGCAATCGTTTTTCCGGTCAGGATTTGTCAAGGACGCGCCGGAGGCGCGCCGGCGGAGCCGGGCTGCGCTCCTTGACTAATCCTGTCCGGTAAAACACCCCCTTACGCCCCCTCACCCAAGCCCCCTGCGCTCTATCTCGGCGCGCACCTGGTCGCGTATTTCCACAACATCTGCCTGATTGCGGCGCAAATGATCTGCCAGAAACCGGTTTTGCAAGGCGGCATAATTGATCCGCCGCAGCAGGGTCTCATTCTGCGCCACGGCCTCGAAATCGAATTGCACGGTACGGGTGGTGTATTCCCTTTTGGATATATCCTCCACGTCCTCCAGCCGGGTTTCGAAGTGCAGTGAAATCTCGGAGGCTATCGGCGACAGCACCAGCGCCATCTGCTCCAGGCCGGAGTCAGACCGCCTCTGCATATTGGGTATCGAAGCCAGCGCGGCCCGCAGCTCGCGATTGCGGATCAGGCTCAGCTCCCCGGCGCTGATCAGCTCGCTCAACGCTGCCGGCTCAAGGTTTACGCTAATCACCTCGGTGATCGCGTTGAGCCCCCAGGATCCTTTCTGCGCTTCTTCCGGATCGCCATTTTCCACGCCGTCGAAAAACAGCATGATCCAGCCGAAATATGCGTCCGCCGCCTCCCTGCCGCTGTCCAGTTCTTCGACGATCGCCGTCAGTTCTCCGTCCAGCTGCAATAGATAGCTCGCTTCGCGCTCGGCTGCCTGATGGTTCTCGTACCAGGCATTGATCTGCAGGCCGATTACCAGGCCGCAGATGACGATGATGAACTCGATGCCAGCGGCGAGCCAGTTCTGGGTGCGCAGCGCGCGAACGATATTATCGAGAATCATTGGCCCTCCCTCCAGTGACACATCACTCCGGTTCGCCAATCGTTATCCTCGCGTGAAACAGCATTGGCCTCTCCTCTTCCCTGTAGCCAGCCTAGCCCGCCATCACCCACCTGGCCACAAACTTATCCCCGCGTCCGGAGGCCCGTTTATGTTCGCGTTGTGGCCGGTGAGGACCGGAAACAGGGTTGGCGCTGCCCTTACCTGCGGGCAGCACCATCCAGCAGGCATACCTGTCGCCTCTCCACAAGAGAGGGAGGAGCGGGCGCGCGTCGGCGTCCGTGACAGGAATCGGCATCCTGTCCAGACGGATAGGCGCGAGAGCTCCCTCAGGGCCGCGCACCAGATTGCCGCCGTGGAGAGTGAAAAGCTTTTCCGAAGCTCAACGCTCTCAAAGCTAAAACACGCTCTGGATAATACTCTCCACGGGCCTTCCTCTTGCTTTACGTTCGCAGCCCTCAGGCTGGCGGCGCTGTTTGTGCAGTTTTAGTCTCGCCAAGTGCATGCAAGGCGGCACCCGCCTTCCCCTCCCCACAAAAAATACCCCGGCTGTTGCGGGCCGGGGCAGAAGTTCAGAGAGGGGCAGGCACCGTACCGCAGGGCAAACGGTACGGTGCCCTGGAGCGGGTCAGTTGCCACAAGGGGCGTATCAGAACCCCTGTGGCGATCGGCCCGAGTCCATTGACCGGGTCCCTGCGCAGAAACCTGGGCAAGGGTTCATCGCAGGGAGGGAACGTGGGTCTGGTTCCGTGGCCAATGATACCTGGTCTGGAGCGGATGCTCTCTCCCACATCCGCACCCTGTATACACCCCACAGACACAACCATCAAGGGCGCAAGATGAGTTTCACCAATATTGTGATTACAGTTTTATTCGACTTGAAAGCATCTATATTTGAATATCATTCATACGGCCATATTCGGATTGATGATAATTTTATGATAATGTGATGTTATAAATAAATATCGATATATAACAGGCATTTGGCGCCTCGTGCCCGTTGGCGGCAGCAGTCAAAATACCCTTTCCCCGCTCTGGTGATTGCCGCTAGACTGCTTATATGAGGGTAGAGCTGTTGGGGAACGGGCAATGAGTTACGTATCGAAGACACTGGCGGATGATGAGGAAATCATCACGCGCGCCAATTTCAACTGGACCTATTCTTTCTGGAATGTCTTCTTTTTCCTGCTCGGCCTGGCACCCCTGATCATCTTCATCATTGGCCAGGCGATCACAGGCAAGAGCTTTGCCGACCTTATGATCGGCTATGTCGCCGCCCTCGTTGCTGCCTTTTTCGGCTCGCTCATCCTGCTGTTTCACATGGTAGAGCTGTGGACAACGGAGATCGTCGTGACGACCTATCGCTTCGTCTACAAGACCGGTCTCGTCTCCCGCGATACAAAGGAAGTCAGCCTCAACAAGATCGAGGAAATCCAGCTGCGCCAGTCGATTTTCGGGCGCCTGTTCGGCTATGGCTCGCTGATCCTGCGCGGCACCGGCGTCGGCATCATCGAGCTGCCGGCGATCGACAACCCGATAGACCTGCGCCGCACCATCGAGTCGGCCAAATCGAACCTGCGCCGCTATTCGCGTGACGAGCTGTCAGGCGACGCGGACTGACCCCTAGCCAATCGTCCAGCCACTGACCGGGTGCCAGTACGGGATATAATCATCCCCGAAAACGATGCCCGTCGTGACGATCGAGCCGACGATCCAGCACAGCAGCCATGTGCGCCAGCCAAACTGCATTCGTCGCGTTGCAAGCACGGCCAGCAGGAAAAGGAAGGCGACAGCCAGCCCCGGCACCAACCAGACAGGCAGGCCCAAGGCCGCGCCGATGGCGGCTTCGTCATTGGGGTTGATGAAGCTGATGCCTGCCGCGAGCAGGCGCATGAAAAAGGCCGCAAAGACGACAAGGAAAGCTAATCGCGAGCGCGCCACCCAGACCAGCGCGAAGCCAATGATCCCCTGCGCCAGCGTCACCAGCGGCCCTCCAGCCTTGATCCACATCGCCTCCATTGCCGATGGCGTATCGCCGACAGCCCCGACGCGATTGATCGAGAGATACATGTCATAGCCCATCGACTGCCCTACCAGCCAGTGCCCGGCCTCGTGAACAATAAAGGTCAGTATGATAATGATGACGAAGACCGGCATGTCCTTGAGCGTCATGAAATACCCCACCCCACAGGATTGTCAGAAAATCTCGTCGACCAGTTCTTCCAGCGCGTCGCGGTCGACTTCATCGAACTGCGCAGGCAGGTCCGAGTCGATATCGAGAACAGCGATGACGCGATCATCGCGCAGCACCGGCACCACGATCTCGCTGACAGAGCGGCTGTCGCAGGCGATATGGCCGGGGAAGTCATGCACATCATCGACGACCTGTGTTTCGCGGGTCGAGGCCGCCGCGCCGCACACGCCCTTGTCGAAAGGAATGCGCAGACAACCGAGCGTGCCCTGATAAGGCCCGACGACCAGCTCTTTGTCCTTGTGCTGATCGGTTATGTAGAAGCCGGTCCAGACACGGTTGTCGAAGGCCTGATGCAGCAGGCAGGAGATCGTCGCCATGCGGGCAATGTCATCGGTCTCATCTTCCAGCACAGAGATGATTTCCTTCGACACGCGTGCGTAGATTTCCTGTTTGGTCTCGCTCATGACATCTCCTCGGGTCGTCTTCAGCGCCTCCCCCAAGGCTTAAGTGAAACACCACACCACGACGGAGAACGAACTTCCAGCCCGTTACGCAAAAATATTCCGCTTGTGAAAACCATGCTGGCATTGCAGGACCACGGGGGCAGCCTTCAGACCATCCTGAGGGTCACCGGCTCCAGCCCGTCAATGCTGATGGAGACTTCGTCGCCAACACCGATCGGCCCGACACCCGCGGGTGTGCCGGTATAGATCAGGTCACCGGGCTTCAGGTCAAAGTAACCTGAAAGTTTGTCGATGATTTCCGCGACCGACCAGATCATCTGCGACAGGCTCCCATCCTGCCGGGCTTCGCCATTCACGCTCAGGCGGATCGCCGCCTCGTTGAGATTACCGCACGCAGCAACCGGCGTGACTGACCCGATGACCGCGCTGTTGTCGAACGCCTTGGCCGTGTCCCATGGCGCACCGGCTTTCTTGGCGACCGCCTGCAGGTCACGCCGTGTCAGGTCGCAGCCAACAGCATAGCCATAGACTGAACGGTCCTCCCCCAACGCGACGACCAGTTCCGCTTCATAATGCAAATTCTCGGTCGCCAGCGGAAACGGAATGTCACCGCCCGGGCAGACCGCATCGGCTGGCTTGGTGAAGAAAACGGGCGGCGTGCCTTTCGCATCGCCCATCTCGGCCTGGTGATCAGCGTAATTCTTCCCGACACAGAATATCCGGCGCACCGGGAACAGCCCATCGCCGGTCACCGGCACGGCTGGCTGTTTCATCAGCGGGAAGATGAAGTCGCTCACCCCTCGAGAACCTGACGGACGGATTTCTCGAAAATGTCGAGGCCCTCGTCGATCAGCTCGTCACTTGCCACCAGCGGTACGTGGGTGCGGATCACTTGAGCCTTCTTGCCCGCGGTCAGGAAGATCAGGCCGTTGTCGCGGCACTTGCCCTGGATCGCGGCAGCCATCTCGGCGTTCGGCTGGTTCGGGTCGCCATCGACGACGCATTCGACCGCCGCCATGGCCCCGACCCGGCGCACATCGCCGAACAGGCCCTTGGCGATGCCGGCCTGCATGTCCTTCCACCGCGCTTCGAGTTTCGCGCCGATTTCCTCGGCCCGGGCAATCAGCCCCTCCTCCTCGATCACGTCAAGCACGGCGAGCGCAGCGGCGCAGGCGACCGGGTTACCGCCATAGGTCGAGCCCATGCCACCCGGCTCGATCTTGTCGAACAGCTCCTGCTTGCCAATGACAGCCGACAGCGGCAGGCCGCCCGCAATGGACTTGGCGCAGACGAGGAAATCCGGCTCGACGCCCGAGTTTTCGATTGCGAACATCTTGCCGGTCCGGGCAAAGCCGGTCTGGACTTCGTCGGCGATGAACAGGATGCCGTGTTCATCGCACAGCTTCCTGAGGCCCTGCAGGAACTCCTTCGGCGCGGGCACGAAACCGCCCTCGCCCTGCACCGGCTCGATGATGATCGCGGCAACGTCTTCTGGCCTGATCGACGTCTGCATGATGTGTTTCAGGCAGTTCAGCGCGCCCTCGCTCGACATGCCCTTGTAGGGGTCCGGATATGGCGCGTGGAAGACATCGCCCGGCAGAGGCCCGAAACCAACCTTGTAGGGCACGGCCTTGCCGGTCAGGGCCGTCGCCAGCAGCGTGCGGCCATGGAACGAGCCTTCAAAGGAGATCAGCCCGGTACGCCCGGTAATGCGGCGGGCGAACTTGCACACATGCTCGGTCGCTTCCGAGCCGGTGTTCATGAACATCGTCTTGTAGGGCGTCGAACGGCCATTGGCGACCAGCTTGTTCAGGCGCTCTGCCAGCTCGATATAGCTCTCATACTGGGCAACCCCGAAACAGGTGTGCACCACCTTGTCGAGTTGCGCCTTGATCGCTTCCTGCACCTTCGGGTGCCGGTGGCCGACATTCAGGACGCCGATCCCGGCAATGAAATCGATATAGCGGTTGCCCTCGACATCCCAGATCTCGGCGCCCTGTGCCCGCTCGGCATAGATGCCGGACTTGGACGGCAGGCCTTTCGGGCACGCATCGTTGCGGCGCGCGACAAGCACTTCGTTGGACTGGAATTCGTTCTGGCCATGATTGCTCATGCATGTCTCCCGGAAGTTTTGGAGTTTCGGACGTTTGATTGAGGATTAGACCCCGCCGATGGGAAGAACAAGCCCGGCTCGACAGACTGTGCGCCCGGGCCGACGCGCGGAACAGTCTACAGGGGCCAGGTGTTGATCCCATCGAACACGAAAAATCTGCCCATCAGTCTTTTCAGGAGTATCAGCGATGAAAAACTTTTCCCATGGCGACCTCGTCATCCCCCGTCTCGGCTTCGGCACGTGGAAACTGAAGGGCGATGACGCCATCGACGCGGTGAAGATCGCCCTCGACACCGGCTATCGCCATATCGACACAGCCGCGATTTATGAAAACGAGAAAGAAGTCGGCCTTGCCCTGAAAGAAGGTGGCGTAGCGCGCGAGGACATCTTCCTGACGACGAAGATCTGGAATGATGATATCGAGCGTTCCCGCATCGCAGACGCCGCAGACAGGAGCCTCGATCACCTCGGCACCGATTATGTCGACCTCCTGCTGCTGCACTGGCCGATGACGAGCCGTCCCATCGCCGATCAGGTGCAGGAACTCGCTGAAGTGAAGAAAGCCGGCAAGGCCCGTGCGATCGGTATTTCCAACTACAATGCCAGCCAGCTGACGGAGGCGCTCGACGCCTGTCCGGACCTTGCCTGCCTGCAGGCCGAATATCACCCGGAACTCGACCAGGACCCGATCCTGAATGTGGTGCGCAATGCCGATATGCTGTTCACCGCCTACAGCCCTCTTGGCCGGGGCGACAGCCTGAAACATCAGGTCGTCAAGGATATCGCCGAGGCTCATGGCAAGGCACCGGGACAGGTTGTCCTGCGCTGGATGATCCAGCAGCCCAATGTCGCCGCCATCCCCAAGGCGACGAGCCGCGAGCATATCGAGGAGAATTTCGATATTTTCGATTTCGAGCTGACGGACGAGGAGATGAAGAAAATCTTTGCCCTCGTCGAGCCGGACGGTCGTATCATCGACCCCGATTGGGCCCCGCAATGGGATACCGGCGTCGCGGCTTGAAGCCAGCAAAAGGACAGAATGTCCCGGATACACCCCGGGACTAGTCAAGCTGCATGGCGTGGGATAGGAAAAACGCCATGCAGACATTCACCGAAGTACCCGAGCTTTCCTTGCGCGATTTCACCCATGGTGATGCCGCCGCGCGTGCCGATTTCGTTGCGGCCCTGTATGAGGGCTTCCGCTATTTCGGCTTCATCATCCTGCGCGATCACGGCATTTCCGAGGATTTGCTCGACCGCGCCTATATCGCCAGCGCCGAATTCTTCAGCCAGCCGATGGAAGAGAAGATGCGCTGTGACTCAGGTCTCGGCGGCCAGCGCGGCTACACCAGGACCGGTCGCGAGCAGGCCGTCGGCGGCAAGGCGCCCGACCTGAAGGAATTCTGGCATATCGGCCAGGAACCGGCAGAGTACAGCGACATGCGCGGCGTCTACCAGCCCAATTTCTGGCCGGATCATCCGGAGAATTTCAAAGAGGTCTTCCTCACCCTCTACAAGGCACTGGAAGAAGCCGGCCAGGTCATGCTGGAGGCGCTCGCGCCATCCCTTGAGGTGGACACGGAGTATTTCCGCGCCATGACCTTCGAGGGCAACTCGATCCTCCGCCTACTTCATTACCCGCCGGTGCCGGACGATGCCGACCCGGATGCCGTCCGTGCCGCCGCCCATGAGGACATCAATCTGATCACGATCCTCGTGGCGGCCTCCTCCTCCGGTCTCGAACTGCTCGACCGCAATGGCGAATGGCTGCCCGTGGAAGGCTCGAAAAACGCGCTGATTGTCGATGCCGGCGATATGCTTGCCCGCATCACCAACAACCATATCCCGGCGACGACGCACCGCGTCGTCAATCCGGACGGTCCGAACGTGTCGCGGTACTCCATGCCATTCTTCCTGCATCCTCGCCCGGAAGCACAGCTCTCCTGCCTGCCGCAATTCCGCGACGGCAATGAAATGCCGGACATCACTGCAGACGAGTTCCTCCAGCAAAGGCTGGAAGCGATTGGCCTGAAGAAATAGGTATGGACCTTACGTCCGTAGCGTCTTGTCGAGCTGCGGCTGGCCGAGGAAGATACGACGTTCGCCCTGGCGGCGTTTGACGAGGCTGCGCAGTTCACGCTTTTCCTCGCCGATCTGCGCCTTGGTATACAGCATCAACGCATCGGCGGCCTTGTCCATGTCGCCATTATTGATATGGCGCAGGATGGAGGAGCGCGCGAAGGTGCCCTCGCCGCAATTATAGACGAAGGAAACGAGCGCCGAGAACTGATTTTCCGTCAACGGCACTTTCACCAGCCGGCGAACATCATCCTCGAATGCGCGAAGGTCTTCACGCAGCAAGGTCAGCGCATCCTCCGGCGTGATCTGCATGCCCGGTTTCGCGGTACGGCCATGGCCATAGCCGATATACCAGGCGCCATTGAACTTGTAGGGCTCAAGCTCGAG
Source organism: Aquisalinus luteolus (assembly GCF_009712425.2). Lineage (GTDB taxonomy): Bacteria > Pseudomonadota > Alphaproteobacteria > Caulobacterales > Parvularculaceae > Aquisalinus > Aquisalinus luteolus. Next base: position 126,302 of record NZ_VCJR02000004.1, on the reverse strand, counting down.
ACCTTCATTGGTCATGATCAGCTCGATAGCCGCCTCATTGACCTCCAGCGACGCCACATCGCGCGGGATGAGCGAGGGGTCTGGCTTGACCGCCGGGGTCGGAACATCAGCGAGCGCGATAGGGCTCATCTGGTTCTTGTGGTACGGTACGCCATTGGCGAATGACACGGCAACAGCACAAAGAAGGCCAGCGGCCGCCAGTGTCGAGAAAGTCCTGGTTTTCATTACTCTGCCCAAGATGGTTTCTGTTCGAAGCGCGGATATACGCCCCTTTTTTACCATGTAAAGTTCCCCGATAAGATGTTACGAACTATTAAAGGACACTCCGCAGGCGCATTTTTCTGCTGAAAACCAGTTACAATACTGATTTTAATGGACAATTTTTTCGATACCGCAGACCATTTTTTCGGGGTTCCATCATCTGCCAAACTCGATTTCTGACAGTTTCGCAATGAAAATATCAGGTTTTTCGATGGGTTGATTCCCCTTTCACACCACTCAAACCCGGCACCTGCCCCTCGCGAAACCCGCCGCTCTTCATGTCGGGCACGCGACCCTCCCGGTACTGAGTGACGCTCTGTCTCCAGCCACTGCAGGCCTGCCTTGTCCTGATGGTCAGCCCTGCTATCTTCGCCATGAAACAGACACCTGAATGGACGACGCATGAAATTCGAAGGCACGAAAGACTATATCGCAACGGATGACCTGAAGGTCGCGGTCAATGCCGCTGTCACCCTGGAGCGGCCTCTACTGATCAAGGGCGAGCCAGGCACGGGCAAGACCGTGCTGGCACAGGAGATGGCCGACGCGATGGATGCGCCGCTGATCGAATGGCATATCAAGTCGACGACGAAAGCGCGTCAGGGCCTCTATGAATATGACGCCGTCGCACGCCTGCGCGATTCGCAGCTTGGCGACGAGCGTGCAACGGACGTAGCCAACTACATCAAGCGCGGCAAGCTGTGGGAGGCGTTCACGTCGGAGAAACGCCCGATCCTGCTGATCGACGAGATCGACAAGGCAGACATCGAGTTTCCCAACGATTTGTTGCAGGAACTCGACCGCATGGAGTTCTTCGTCTACGAGACCGGCGAAACCGTCCGTGCACGCCAGCGCCCGATCATCGTCATCACATCGAACAATGAGAAGGAACTGCCGGACGCCTTCCTGCGACGCTGTTTCTTCCACTATATCAAGTTCCCTGATACCGACACGATGAACGAGATCGTCGAGGTCCATTTCCCGGGCATCAAGAAATCCCTCGTCGCGGAAGCGCTGAAAGTCTTCTACGCCCTGCGCGAGACGCCTGGACTGAAGAAGAAACCGTCCACGTCGGAACTGCTCGACTGGCTGAAGCTGCTGATGTCCGATGATGTCGATGAAAGCGTGCTGCGCGAACGCGATCCGCGCAAGGCAATTCCGCCGCTGCATGGTGCGCTCCTGAAAAACGAGCAGGACGTGCACCTCTTCGAGCGGCTCGCTTTCCTCGCCCGGCGCGAAAGCTAACGCAGCTTGCGCGATAGCACTCGTCCGGCGCTTGAACTGCTGCCTGTCCGGCATAGGTCATATGGATGACACATGTCTGCAAACCCTTTAGCCACCACGGCTTGGCCCTGTCCGCGAGCGCGCTCTGCCTGCTAATCGGCACCGCCGCATGCGATAACGCGACCGGGACGGCAAGGGCAGATGCACAAGTACGGGATGAGGCCGCCTCACAACTGGCCGAAGACCTGCCCCCGCCTGTCACCAGCCCCGAAGATACAGAGCTTGCCCGTCAGGAAAAGGATGTTTTCGAGGCCTTGGCAGACCAGCCGGTGCGCCTCTCCTTTACCGTGCAGGTGCAAGACCAGCCGGTGAACTATCAGCGCTTCTTCGCCCTCGCCCTGCCAGGCGAACTTGTCGAGTTCGATATAGAGGTCCCGCCGGATACGGAACAGCCCTTCACCTTCGAACTGCCGGATGCAGGCGAATCCCTCACCGGGGAGGCCGCCATCGCATGGAAAGCACCAGATGAACCGGGTCACTACCGACTTACCATCAAAGATCCAAACACGGGCGAGCAGATGGAAATCACCCTGTTCGTACTTCGCCCGCTGGATGAAAAAGAGGATGGCGTTCTGAACGGCTATCGCATTGGCGAGTATGAAGATGTCCCCCTCGCCGGAAACCCGGTTTATAACAAGCCTGCCGGCCTGGTTGAGTACACGGAGGATATGGAAGGGCTACCCATCTCGCCGCATTTCACCATCGACCAGTTCTTGTGCAAGCAGGCTACCTCGTCGGACGTGAAATATTTGCTGGTGCAGCCGGCCCTGATCCTTAAGCTGGAGCAACTGCTGGAGAACGTGAATGCGCGCCGGGGCGTCGAAGCCGACACCATCTTCATCATGAGTGGTTACCGCACGCCTTATTACAATAAGTCTATCGGCAACGTGCCTTACAGCCGTCATGTCTATGGAGATGCCTCGGACATCTATATCGACGAAATCGGCAATGACGGCGTCATCGATGACCTCAATGATGACGGCGAGATCACCCGCGCCGATGCTGCCTGGCTCTATGACATGGCCGAGGAACTGGACAATACGGCGCTTGATATCGGCTTGCGCCAAGGTGGCATCGGCGAATATGGCGCAAACGCCGCCCACGGACCATTTGTCCATGTCGACACGCGCGGCGCACCGGCCCGTTGGGGCCGGTAGCCGGACCCTGCCTAGATGCGGGTCTGTAGCGCGCTGGCGATCCGCCCATCACGTTCATAGACATCGCGGGCGAAGCTGACATTGCCTTCAGGACCGGCCCATGCCGTGAAATAGGTGATATAGACTGGGAACTGCTCGTCGAGTTGAAATTCGACCCGTTCCTTGGACGCAACTGCCTGCTCGACCTTGGCACGGTCCCAGCCGCTGGCACTTTCCGTGACGAACGCCGCAAAACGCATCGGGTCCTGCAGACGGATGCAACCATGAGAGAAGGTACGCAGATCCTGCGAGAAAAGCTGTTCCGCCGGACTGTCGTGCAGATAGACAGCATACTGATTGGGAAACAGAAACTTGATCTGACCAAGGGCGTTATTATCGCCCGGGCGCTGGCGAACGCGGAAATTCAAGTCGCCATTGGCGGCAGCCGACCAGTCAACGCTCGATGGTGAGACGATGTCACCACCAATCAGCACTTCCATGTTCTGGCTGGCGATGTAATTCGCATTGCTCAGCTGCTTTGGCGCAATCTCGCCAATGGTGATGCTGCTCGGCACATTCCAGTATGGGTTGATGACGACCGTCTCCATCTTGTCGGCAAAGACAGGCGTCTGGTTGTTCACCTCCCCAACGATCACATCCATCTCGTCGACGATACGATCGCCTTTCAGCATACGCACCTTGTAGTCGGCGATATTGACGAAGGCGGCTTTCTCGCCAAGGCTTTCCGGCAACCAGCGCGCCCGCTCGATATTGATCTCCAGCTTGGCAATCAGGTCATCGACGCTCTCGTTCAGCGCGTCGATCGTGCTCGGCCCAATGATGCCGTCTTCCATCATGCTGCGCGTGCGCTGGAAGTCCATCAACGCCTGCTCAAGGTTTTCATCGAACAGGTTGGGATCTTCCGGCGTTGCTCCCGTCTCGAAACCTTCTGCCTCGAGACGCGCGCGCACCAGCGGGATGGATTCGTCCGTCGCACCGACCTCGATCTTGCGCTCATCGAAGCTGATTTGCGCCCAGCCTCCCTGCTCCTTGTAGCCACGATATTCCTCAAGGGCGTCGAGCAGGTTGGCGACGATGAAATTGTCTTCCAGCGCCATGTTGATCAGCTCGGCGGGGTTCTCGCGTGTATAGGCCTGCTGCAGGATCGCATCATAGCTCTCCTGGCGGTCGGTCAGCTCCTCCACATCGGGGATTTCGAACAGCGGTGTCGTCACCCCATTTCGTAGCTCTTCAACCGTTTCGGCGAAGACGCGGGCAGCGATGATCTCCCGTTCCACCGGCGTCGCATTGCGGGCATCCTCCAGTTGCTGCACGCGACGGCTGGTGACCATCACGCCATTTTCCTCGGCCTCGCGCAGATAGGTGGTCAATTGGTCGTAGTTGCGGGTCGGACGGTCAAACATACCCGTCCAGATCATGCGATAGTCCGTATCGCTATAGGCAACCTGCATCCATTCAGGCTGGTCCTGCAGGGCAGCAGTCAGACGTGCTTTTTCATCCTCTTGCGCCTGTTCGCCGACTGGCTGCACACCGGCGCTGCTCGTTTCTTCCGAACAGGCCGGGATCAGCAGGCACGTCGCGGAAAGAAGGGCGATCGTCAGTTTACGTCTATGCGTCATATGTTTCATCAGTCCTGAAAATTTCTCTGTAAATCTTTGGAGTGATGAAATAACAAATGCCCGGCACGGATGGTTCCGCACCGGGCATCTCACAAAACGTTCCACGGATGACGCAAGCTTTACAAGCCTAGTTGACGGCTTTTTCCCGCATGAGCACCAGCTCCTCTGCCGCGGTCGGGTGCAGGGCCACAGTGTTATCGAACTGGGCCTTGGTAAGCCCGGCCTTTACCGCAATCGCAACAGCCTGGATTATCTCGGCCGCATCATCACCAATGATGTGACAGCCCAGAACACGGTCTGTTTCCGGATGAACAACCAGCTTGATCAGCATGCGCTCCGGATTGTTGGCAAGGACATGCTTCATCGGCCGGAAATCGGATTTGTAGATATCGACCTCGCCAAATTCCTTGCGCGCCTCGGCCTCCGTCATGCCGACCGTGCCGATGGGCGGCTGGGAAAAGACAGCCTTCGGAATGCAGTCATAATCCATCTTCGTCGGATTGTTCTTGAACTGCGTCTCGGCAAAGGCGACACCCTCGCGGATCGCGACCGGCGTCAGGTTCACCTTGTCGGTCACATCGCCCAGCGCAAAGATATTCTCCTGGCTGGTCCGGTGCTCGTCATCGGTGATGACCGCGCCGCTCGGGCGTGTCTGAACGCCCGCCTCTTTCAGGCCCAGCCCGTCGACCTTGGGCGAGCGCCCAATGGCCCAGAAGACGACATCCGTGTGCAACGTATCGCCATTGGCAAGATGCACGATCTTCTCGCCTTCCCTCTCTTCGATCTTCGTAAAGATTGTCTCGGTGATCAGCCGTATACCCTTGTGCTCCATTTCGACATGCAGCTGCTTCGACAGGTCCTCATCGAAATATTTCAGCAGCCTCGGCCCGCGATAGACCAGTGTGGTCTCCACGCCGAGCCCGGCAAAGATGAACGCAAACTCTATGGCGATATACCCGCCCCCGGCGATAACCATACGCTTGGGCAGCTCCGGCAGGTGGAAAGCCTCAGCCGATGTAATGCCCAGTTCATTGCCCTCGATCGACGTGTCGCGCACAGGCGTGCCGCCGACGGCGATCAGGATCTTGTCCGCTGTCACATCGCGATCTTCACCAACAAGATGCACCGTATGGGCGTCTTTCAGGACGGCGCGGGTGTGCAGCACTTCCACCCCTGCCTTTTCAAGATTGGTCAGGTAGATCCCGTTCAGCCGGTCGATCTCCCGGTCCTTGTTGTCGACCAGCAGCTGCCAGTTGAAGTCGCGCTCGCCATGCTGCACCCAGCCATAGCCCTGCGCATCGTCAAAGGCACGGCCGAATTCGCTGGCATAGACGAACATCTTCTTGGGCACGCAGCCACGGATGACGCAGGTGCCGCCGACGCGGCTTTCCTCGGCAAGGCCGACCTTCGCCCCGGTCTGGGACACCAGGCGAGAGGCCCGCACACCGCCGGACCCCGCGCCTATCACAAACAGATCATAGTCGTATTTCATGGTGCTGGTTGTGGGGGCTTTGCCGCCGGAAAACAAGCTCTCCGATCAGGCGCTCCACAGGAATGTGACTGGAACCGGCTGAGATCAGTCGGCGATAAAGCCAATGCCGCCCTTGAAACGGTCATCGCGAAATTCCTGCAATTCCTGCGAGAACACCGCCAGCATCTCTGCATGGATGGCCCTGAAGACCGGGTCGAGTTGGCCGGTGAACTCCACCGGCACGTTCACCATCGGCTGGGTGCCGACAAAGACGTCCAGCCCCTGCCCGGCCATATCGACCCGCACCGCCGTGCGTAGCCAGAGCGAGCCGGAATCTTCGACATTGTCGATCGTCACGCAGACGCCGAAGGCCACCGGTTCCAGCCGGATCACCGGGCTCTGATAGAAGCTGAAGGCCGCATCGCCATAATCGTGATGCGGATCGAACTGGCCTTTCGCCGGCACGCCGACAACACGCTCCGGCTCGCACCCCAGCCACCCGGCATAGCCGTCCATCACGGCGCGACCGAAAGCCTTGCAGTGGAGCAGGTTATCCATCGCCGCCTTGCCGTAATCGCTGACGGCGCGTTTCAGCTCATCATAGGGGCTGTCGCCTGAAGTCTGGGTGGAAGTCGTGTTGTCGGTCATGCGCAAAATGTCTTTCGGGCCTGCTCGCGGGGCTATTCGCCCAATGTCTCGACACCCCGGTCGGTTCCGAAGATGGCAAGGCTGGCGATGCCGATGAACAGGCCGGTCTCGATCACGCCCGGGATGGCCCGCAGCGATGCATCGAGGGCTGCCGCATCATCGATGCGCGTACACTGAATATCGACGATATAGTTGTTGCTGTCGGTCAGGTAGACGCCGCCACCAGCCTCACGAGAGCCGGGCCGCAGTTTCAGGCTGGCGGATTTCAACCCGTTCGCAGCAAGCGCCTTGCGGATCGCCTGAACCGTCAGCGGCCATGAGAACCGCTCGATCTCGACGGGCAGCGGGAATTTGCCAAGCTGGGCGACCTTCTTGGACTTGTCGGCGATCACGATCATTCGCGCACCAGCCGCCGCGATGATCTTCTCGCGCAGATGCGCGCCACCGCCGCCCTTGATCAGGTTAAGGTCCGGATCGACCTCATCGGCCCCATCGATGACGAGGTCGATGCGGGTCATCTCGTCCGGCTCGACCAGCTCGATCCCGGCCTCCGTCGCCAGGCGCCTGGTTTCCTCGGAAGTCGGGATACCCCGCACGGTGAGCCCGGCCCTGACCTTCTCGCCCAGCAAATCGACGAGATGTTTCGCCGTAGAGCCGGAGCCGATGCCGAGGGTCATCCCGTTCGATACATGGTCCAGCGCCGCAGCGGCTGCGCGTCTTTTCTGGGCGTCGGCGGACATAGAATTTTCCTCATACCTGTTTGTGCCAAGCTAAAGCAAAATCCAGGGCGAACCGCAAGGGCGCTCACCACAGTCCGTACATGCAGAACCCCGCCGCTGACGAAGCAGGGCGGGGTTGCACAGAATACTGATTATCGGCGTAAGGCTCAGACAGTCGTGCTGTCGTCGCCCATCGGCATTGCGCCGCCGCCTTCAGCCGGCGGACCATACTGGTTCGGGCCTGCGCTCGGCTTGATATAGGAAATGAAGAGCAACACGAAGAACGCGATGATGTTCACCAGCGGGATGATCAACAGCAGGACCAGCCAGCCCGTGTGGCCGGTATCGTGCAGGCGGCGAACCGTAACGCCGAGTGACGGCAGGAAAGAGCCGAGTACGAAGATGAAATACAGGAAATCGTTGATCAGATACAGAATAGTACCGACAACGAGATAGAACAGGAAATACCACCAGAATTCGGCGCGACCTGAACGGCCCTGCAAATTCACGTAATTTGTATAAACCGTCTTTACGGCGTCAACGAAACCCATGTCTCTCTCCTCGGGTTGTGTCCTCTACTGACCCTAGGAATATAGCAGTTCGAGGATTATTCAACCGTTACCGATTTGGCGAGATTGCGCGGCTGGTCGACATCCGTGCCCTTCGCAACGGCTGTATGATAGGCGAGAAGCTGGATCGGGATCGCATAGAGCAGCGGCGCCAGCAGCGGATCGCACTCCGGCACGGCAAGCGAGGCCCACAGGTCGCTGGAACGACCGGCGGCAGCGATGCCCTTTTCAGACGATATCAGCATGCACTTGCCCCCGCGGGCCATAACCTCGTGCATATTGGAGATGGTCTTGTCGAACAGCGCATCTTCCGGCGCAACGACGATGACCGGCACCTTCTCATCGATCAGCGCGATGGGCCCGTGTTTCAGCTCGCCGGCGGCATAGCCCTCGGCATGTATATAGGAGATTTCCTTCAGCTTCAGCGCCCCTTCCAGTGCCATGGGGAAGGAAATGCCGCGCCCCAGATAAAGTACGTCCCGCGCCTTTGCGAGGTCTCCGGCAATACTCTCGATCGCCTTCGCCGCGCCCAGCGCCTCTGACATATGACGCGGCATGCCGAGCAGGCTTTCGACCAGGTGCTTTTCCTGTTGCTCGTCCAGATGCCCGCGCTGGACACCGGCAGCGATGGCAACGGCTGCGAGCGAGGCAAGCTGGCAGGTAAAGGCTTTCGTCGAGGCAACGCCGATCTCCGGCCCGGCATGGGTCGGGAACAGGGCATCGGCCTCGCGGGCAATCGTGGACTCCGGCACGTTGACGAGCGCGGCGATGGTCTGGCCATGCTCACGCGCATCGCGCAGCGCTGCGAGCGTGTCTGCCGTCTCGCCGGACTGGGAGATGAACAGGGCGACGCCTTTTTCCGGATACGGAACGTGGCGGTAGCGCAGCTCGGACGCGATATCGATTTCCACGGGCAGGCGGGCCCATTCCTCGAACCAGTATTTGGCGATCAGCCCGGCGAAATAGGCCGTGCCGCAGGCGGAGATCGTCAGTCGGTCGATCCCCTTGAAGTCAATCCCGTCCCCCGGCAGGCGCACCTTGCTGGCGATCGGATCGATGAAGGATGAAAGCGTATGGCCGATGACTTCCGGCTGTTCATAGATTTCCTTGGCCATGAAATGGCGGTGGCCGCCCTTGTCGACCAGCGCGGCGGAGGCATCGGAAATCCTCTCCTCCCGCGCGACCGGCTTGCCCGACATGTCGCGCACATCGATGGCATTGCGGGTGATGATCGCCCAGTCGCCATCCTTCAGATAGGTGACGCGGTTGGTGAACGGCGCCAGTGCATAGGCGTCGGAGCCGAGATACATCTCCCCCTCGCCGCGACCGATGGCAAGCGGCGAGCCCTTGCGCGCACCGAGCATCAGGTCATCCTCGCCACGGATCAGCACGGCAATGGCGAATGCGCCCTCCAGCCGCTGCAGTGCCTTGTGAAAGGCCGTAACCGGATCATTATCCTCTTCCAGATAAAATGTAACCAGATGGGCAATGACTTCCGTGTCCGTCTGCGTCGCAAAACGGTGACCCTCTTGCTGCAACTCGTCTTTCAAGTCGGCGAAATTCTCGATGATACCATTATGCACCACCGCCACCCGTTCGGTCGCATGCGGGTGGGCATTACCCTCCGTCGGCGCACCATGGGTTGCCCAGCGCGTATGGCCAATGCCGATGACACCCGGCAGCGCGTTACCCGCCAGTGTCTCGCGCAGGGCCTGCAGCTTGCCGACGGCGCGGCGGCGCTCGATGGCACCATCGTTCAGCGTCGCAATACCGGCACTGTCATAGCCGCGATATTCAAGCCGGGCGAGCCCCTCGACCAGCCTGTCGGAAACTTCCCGTGTGCCGATGATACCGATAATGCCGCACATGCGTCTTTACTCCGTTTCCGTCATTTTCTTGCGAAAGGCGATCGCCCAGCCCGGCTTCTCGACCTGGCGCCCGCGCCCGAGCGCCAGGGCGTCCCCCGGCACATCGTCGGTAACGACAGAGCCGGACCCGACAAAGGCGCCATCGCCCACCGTCACCGGGGCGACCAGCGCCGTGTTCGAGCCGATAAAGACGTTCTCGCCGATCGTGGTCTTGTATTTTCTGTAACCGTCATAATTGCAGGTGATCGTGCCTGCGCCGATATTGCAGCCCGCGCCGATTTCCGCATCGCCGATATAACTGAGATGGCTTACGGCTGTGCCCTCATGGATCACCGCCTTCTTGATCTCGACGAAATTGCCGATCTTGGCTTTTTTGCCGATCTCCGCGCCCGGGCGCAGGCGGGCATAGGGTCCGATGGAGGCAGCGGATTTCACCACCGCCCCTTCCAGATGGCTGAACGGCTTGATCTGCGCGCCGCTCTCCACACTGACGCCGGGTCCGAACACGACGTTCTGGCCGACCATCACATCGTTTCCGATTTGTGTGTCATAGGAAAAGTATACCGTGGACGGATCGGCGAGGGTTACCCCCTCCTCCATCATCCGCTGGCGTGTGCGTTTCTGGAACACGGCCTCGGCCTCGGCGAGTTCGACACGAGAATTGACGCCCAGCACTTCTTCCGCATCGCCTTCGACAACGGCGCAGGTGCCGCCAGCCTCACGCGCAAGCCCGACGATATCGGTCAGGTAATACTCGCCCTTGGCATTGTCATTGCCGATCTTCGGCAATTGCCCGAACAACACGTCGGAACGGATCGCCATGACGCCGGAATTGCACAGGCGTACGGATAGTTCCTCTTCGCTCGCGTCCTTTGCCTCGACGATGCGGGCCAGAGCGCCGGAGCCCTCGACGATCAACCGGCCATAGGCACCGGGGTCAGGCGGGGTAAAGCCGAGCACGCTGACGGCGGTGCCATCTGCCATCCCGTCAGCCATGCGCTGCAGCGTCTGCGGCGTGATCAGCGGCGTATCGGCATAGAGCACGAAGACAGAGCCTTGAAAGCCCTCAAGTCCTGGCAGGGCGCAACTGACGGCATCGCCCGTGCCGCGCGGCGGCGACTGGACGAAAATCTGTGCTTCGGGCGCAAAGGCGGTCGCCGCCTCCCCCACCTGCGGGGCATGGTCGCCGATGACGACACACAGCCGTTCCGGCGACAGGCTTTTCGCCGTCTTGATCACATGACCCAGCATCGGCAGGCCGGCGACCGGGTGCAGCACCTTTGGCAGGGATGATTTCATCCTGGTGCCATGGCCTGCGGCCAGTATCACGATCGCGGTGCCGCTCATGTGGGTGCCTGCCATATTTAGGGTCCTTCAGAATCTGGCTTAACGGGCTTTCGCCCGCTCTCTAAATGACGATTCGTTTCGTATTATGGCACTGCCTTGGTAATCAACGCCCTAAGACGGGTTTTTCTTTTCCCCGCGTCACCCTAGAAGGCTTAGAAACGCATGAAGGGGCAAGTTGCATGGCATTTCAGGACATGGTGGTGATTTTCGATCTCGACGGCACGCTGGTCGATTCGGCACCGGATCTGGCCGGCGCCATGAACCATGTGCTGGCTCTGGAAGGCCACCCGCCCCTGCCATTGGAAAAAGTCCGCAGCCTCGTCGGCAATGGCGCCCGCGCCCTTCTGGAACGCGGCTTTGCCGAATATGACCATACCGATATCGCCACGGAAGAGATGGAGCGCCATATCGGCACCTTTATCGACTGGTATGTCGATCACATCGCCGATGACAGCAGGCCGTTCCCGGGCTGCGAGGAAATGCTGGATGCCCTTGCCGCCCATGGCGCGGCGCTCGCCGTCTGCACCAACAAGACCGAAAGGCTGGGATTTGCCCTGCTCGAGGCAATCGGCCTGAAAGACCGGTTCGAGACGATCATCTGCCGCGACACGCTGGCAACTTACAAACCGGCACCGGAACCGCTGCTGGAATGCGTCACGCGCACAGGCCGACAGAGCGGCGTCATGATCGGCGACACCATGACCGACCTGTCGGCTGCCCTTGCCGCCGACATGCCTTGCCTCATCGCCTCATTTGGCTATGGCAGCTTTACCGGTGAACAAAAGAAAAAGGCCGGGTGGTTCGACGCCTTCGACGCCCTGCCCGGCCTTTTATCGAAAATGTGTGACTGATCAAGTCAGCCTATGCATGCGCCTGCTGGTTGATTCGCCGCGGCATGCCATTGACCATGTCGCTGCGGATATCCGTCCGGGCGGAACGCATGGTTGATACAAAGCCCTCATTGACGAGCTTCACATCAACATCAAACCCTTTTTTACGCCAGTAATCGTTGATCAGATTTTGCAAACGGTGAGCGCCGTCCTTTGTACACAAGTCTGACATTGATCGAATTCCTCCTGTGCTTGGGTGAACTTTTTATGCCCATAAGCAAGCAGAGAATCCTTATCTTGTCCACACGAAAAATAGTTTAGCCTGATAACATTTATAGGAAATTCATTTGTTGCAGTGCAAAATCCTTGTTTAGCGCTAACATTCACTGCTCAAATATGTTGTTATATAATATTCTATAGGTTAGGCTAATAATATGGACAGAATGAAGATCATGGCGAGATATGCCTATCCCAACCAGAATGCGCCCGAACCGGCAGCTGAAGGGGATGTGGGGTCAATCGGGGCGAGAATCAAATCCGCCCGCAAGACAATCGGCCTGAACCAGGCCGATCTCGCCCTGCGCCTGGGCGTTTCCCAGCCGACCGTCGCGAACTGGGAAACCGGCGTTCACGACCCGCGCCAGCTGATGCTGGCAAAGCTCGCAGAGGCACTGCACGTCAATCTCGGCTGGCTTGCCTCCGGCGAGCGTTCCATGGCCGAACGGGACAAGCACCCCGCCGCCGCATATCTGCGCCGGGCGATCCACCATGTGCCGGTCATCCCCTATTCCCAGACTGTGCAGATGCTGGATCACGAGGCGTTCGACCCGCATGAGATCGCGACCGACTACATCCCGGTCACGTCGGGCAGTGAGCGCATGTTCGGCTTCTTCTCGGCTGACGCGGCAATGAACCTCGCCTTCCCGTCCAACACGCTGGTCGTCATCGACTATAATCACCGCGTTCCCGCAGACAGCGACATAGTGCTGATCCGGCGCGAGGACGGCACCCCCCTGCTTCGGCGCTGGCGCAAGGAGCCGTCGCGGCTCGAGCCCTATTCCAGCGATCCGAACCACGAGACACTGTATGTCGACAAGCTGACCGACATCATCGGAACCGTCACCGTCTCCATCCGTTTCCACTGATAACGCAGAGATCATGCTCTCGCCGCATTTTGGGGGCGAATATTGTCTTGTTAAGGCAATTGCCTCTACAGATGAGGGGAAACGGAACGACGCATGACAGACACCCCCAAGCGGGCCGACCGGTTCGCGCTTGCCGGATGGCAGGCCGACGAAACCGACCCCGCCATCCATTTCGATTTCACCTGCTCGCGCTTCGGCGCGTTTCGCGAGACCGTCGCCTGGCCGATGCTGGGCGCGCCGCTGAAAGGTCATATCGATGAGGGGCTGGCCGGGCTGATCGACCTCCTGCATGCGGCCCTTGGTGTCAGCTATTTCAAATGCGCGGCGGCCCATACGCTGGCCCTGCCCGGCGACCTTGGCCCCGAAGCACGGGAGATGGCCGTCAGTCTCTATACAGATGGCCTTGCCGAGTTCTATGTCCGCGCCGGACTGCCATGGCCGGCTGACCTGTCTTTCGAGTTCGAGGGCAAGCGCCACCAGCCCCACAGGGGCGGGGCAGCCCCCTTCCCTCAGATCGCCGAAGCGCTCGTCGCCTTTGGTGGTGGCAAGGACTCCTACGTCGCCGAACGCATCGTGGAAGAAGCCGGCGTCTCCTGGGCGGCGTCATCCTCGGTCATGTCGGATAAGGTCGCCAACACGATCCAGGGCACGTCCGTCACGCCGGTCCATTTCATGCGCCGCACGCTCGATCCGAAAATCCGTGAGGTAAATAATCAAGGCGCGTTCAACGGCCATGTGCCAATTACCGCGATCAACTCGCTGATGCTGGTCATTCTTGGGCGCCTGACGGGAGCGAGATACGCGATCTTTGCCAATGAACGCTCCGCAGACGAACCGACCATGGATCTGGGCGGCATCAGCGCCAATCACCAATATTCCAAGTCGAGCTTTTTCGAGGAGAAACTGCGCGCCGCGATCCACGCCGCCGATCCCGGTGCACCGGACTATTTCTCCATCCTGCGCCCCTTCTCGGAAATCTGGATCGCCCGTGCTTTCGCCGGCACGACGCTACCCAAGGTGAAGTTCACCAGCTGTAACCGCAATTTCCAGATCACCGGCGACGACAGCCCGCGCTGGTGCGGGGAATGCGCCAAATGCGCCTTCACCTCGCTGATGCTCGCCCCGCACATGCGCCGTCATGAGGCGGAGACAATCTTCCCCACTCTCTTTCCGGACAAGGTAGACTTGCTGCCGGTCTATCGCGAGCTGCTCGGCCTGACCGATACCAAGCCGTGGGACTGCGTCGGCACCATCGATGAGTGCCGCGCGACGCTTTATCAGATGAGCCTGATGGAGGACTGGAAGGACATGGCCTTCGTGCGCGACTTGCTGCCGGAAGTGCTGGCGCAGAATACGCCAGAAGAATTGCAGGCCTTTTGGGATGAAGGCCTGACTGAAGCACCACGCCATTTCGTGCCGCAGAAATTCATGGAGGCTGCCCGTGCGCTCTGAACAGGACATCAGCCTGCTGATCATGCATGGCCTCGGCGTCGAGGGCCGCGCCACCCTGCCCTGGTTCCTCGAGCGTTCAACTTGCCGGATCATCGCCATCGACAAGGCGGAAGCCGTCGAGCGCCTGCCAGAGGAACTGCGCCGCAACGAGCGTATCAGCTTTGTCGAAGAAAACCGGGTCACTATACCGGAAGAGAACCACGACACGACGCTCTATCTGCGCTCGCCCGGCATCCCGCCGCGCAACAAGGTCGTTGCCGCCATCGCCGAGGCCGGTATCGCGTCAACGACACCGACCGGCTACTGGATTGCGCAGCACGCCCCGGCGGGGACGATCACCATTACCGGCACCAAGGGCAAGAGCTCGACCGCCAGCCTGACGGCAAGCCTCTTGAAATGGTGCGGCGTCAAGGCCGAAGAAATGGGCAATATCGGGCGCACGCCCTATGAGGCCAATCCCGGGCCGGACACGATCTGCGTGTTCGAACTCTCATCCTACATGATGCACGACCTGCCGCAGGCGGATATCTTCCACACCGTCACCTCTCTCTATACGGAGCATACCGACTGGCACGGCACTCATGAGGCTTATGCCGAGGCGAAGATGCGGCCCTGGTTCTTCGACCCGCCCGCACCGGGCCTGACCAGTGGCGAACTGAAGCCCTACCTGCTGGAGAAACCCGACGGCGTGCGCTATTTCGAGGATGTGGTGCCCATTACGGCGGGCACGATCTTTCTCGGTCAGGGACTGACCTTCCGCCCGGCCGATTACAATGAGGCCTTCAAGGCCCCGACCATGGTTATGGCCCTGCGCACCGCCATCGCCATCGCCAAGGCGCGCGGCCTCGCCGAACCGGCCACCATGTATGACGCGCTGGAAAAGCACCTGCCGACATGGTCCGGCCTTGAATGCCGCCAGCAGATCATCACCTCGACGGACGGCAAGATCTGGGTCGACGATTCCCTCGCCACCGTGCCCGAGGCAACGGAGTCTGCGCTGACCCGCTGGGCTCGCACGCCCATACATCTGATTCTTGGAGGCAAGGATCGCGGCCAGTCTTTCGGCGACCTGATGGCGACCTGCGCCCTGCGCCAGGATGTGCGTATCTATGGCTTTGGCGACACAGCGGGCAAGATCGCCGATGCGGCTGAGGAAGCCGCCCTCGGCGTGCGCTTCCACGGCGCCAAAACGCTGGAAGACGCGATCACCATGGCCGCTGCGGCGGCAAAGGAGGGAGAGATCGTTCTCTTCTCCCCTGCCGCATCCTCATCGGAAATTCACGGCAACTATAAAGTCCGCTCGGGGATATTCAGGCAATACGCCTCTGGCGGGCCCGGCGCGAAACCGGGCCGCGCCTGACGTTTTCTCAGCGCTCGCCGATCGGCGTGACCGACCGCTCGTCAGGACCGGTATAGTTCGACAGCGGACGGATCAGCTTGTTTTCGTCCAGCTGCTCGGCGATATGCGCCGTCCAGCCGGTGATCCGTGACATGACGAACAGCGGCGTGAACATCGGGATATCGAAACCCATAAGGTAATAGGCAGGCCCCGCTGGGAAATCGAGATTGGGATAGATACCCTTCGCCTCGACCATGGTGTCGTCGAGAATGCGCGACATCTCCCAGTATTTGCGCGCCTCGTCCGTGTCGATAATATCGACCATGGCCTTGAACGCGTCGGTCATGGTCGGCACGCGTGAGTCGCCCGAGCGATAGACCCGGTGGCCAAAGCCCATGATCTTGCGCTTCTCTTTCAGGGCCGTCAGCATCCACTCGCGGGCGTTCTCCGGCTCGCCGACTTCCTTCAGCATGTGCATGACCGCTTCGTTCGCGCCGCCATGGAGCGGGCCTTTCAGTGCGCCGATGGCGCCGGTGACGGCAGAATAGATATCGGACGTCGTCGAGGCGATGACCCGCGCGGCGAAGGTCGAGGCATTGAAAGAATGCTCCGCATACAGCGTCATGGAAATATCGAAACACTTGATCACTTCCGGTGCCGGCACCTCGCCGAAACACATGTGGAAGAAGTTCTCCGAGAAGCTCAAGCCCTCGTCAGGCCCGATCGGTTTCTCGCCCTTGCGATGGCGATAGTCCGCCGCAACCATTTCCGGGATCTTCGCCATCATGCGGATCGACTTGTCGTAAAGCCCTTCCGGCGATGAATCATCGGCGGTCGGATCTTCCTGGCCGAGGAAGCTGACCGAGGTGCGCACCGTGTCCATCGGATGCGCATCGCGATTATACCGCGCAATGACGGAGAGCAAATCATCCGACAGGCCGCGCTCGCTTTTCTCACGCTTCCTGAACTCCTCCAGCTCGCTCGCGCTCGGCAGGTCGCCATTCCAGATCACATAGGCGGTTTCCTCGAAATCGGCTTGCGTTGCCAGGTCCTGCACAGCATAGCCGCGATAGGTCAGCGAGTTCGTTTCCGGCATCACCTTTGAGATCGCGGTATCGTCGGTCACGACACCGGCAAGGCCGTATTTTATATCGTCGCTCATCATTTCCTCCGTACTATTATCTTATTTCACCGCGGGGCGGCCATCGGGGCCGGAATAGGCCCGCTCGATCCGCGCCACGCGCAATTGATAGTGGGCATACCATTCACGTATGCCCTTGTCTTGTGCCGCCAGGTGATCCGACTGCTTTTTCCAGTTCACGATTGCGCTCTCGCTTTCCCAGTAAGAGACAGTGATACCGAAACCCTCCGAATTGCGTGTCGATTCAATGCCAAGATAGCCAGGCATGGTCTCGGCCAGCGCCGCCATGCGATCTGCCATCGCCTCATAGCCCGGCGCAGGCTCGCGCAGCTGGTTGGCGAAGATTACCGCGTAATAGGGCGGCGTGAGCCCCTCGGCGAAACTGGTCATCAGCCCATCATTTCCTTGCGGCGTTCGGCAAAAGCGGCGCGCTCATTCTCATGGGGGAACGGGCCGTCAGGCACCGGCGTTCCGAGGAAGTCGCAGAGCGGGGCCCAGCCCTCCTTCACATTGAACTCCAAGAGCCGGTCGGCAGGCACGGTGTCGCGAACATGCTGGTTATGCTTCTCGAAGACGGAGATCGCGAAATCCTTGTCATCGAAGCGATCCTCGAAATGGGTCTTCCAGACCAGCTTCTCGGCATAGAGGCCGGTCTTCACCATGGTCCGCAGGCTGGGCTTGAACAGCCAGCGCATGCCGATGGAGAGTTTTTCCGCCGTGTTCGGCTCAAACTGATAGATCGTATTCTTGGCGCTCTCATACCAGCTTTCCGGGTCGCGCACGGTCAGGACCACCTTGGCATCCGGATAGGCGGCGAGGATCTCTTCCCAGAAGTAAGCGACCGGGTAATCGACGGCTGCGCCATAGTCTGCGAACGGCACCGACCAGTCGTGCGGCTCGCCTTCCAAGGCCGCCTTCCATGTCGGCAGGTCCTGCGGCCGCTTCATCAGCTCGAACATGTGATAGCACGGCTGGTCCATCAGCTTTTCCAGCGCGAACTTAAGCGAAAACGTTCCCGTACGGCCCAATCCCGCGCCGATTACCTTCAGTGTCATGATCCCTCTCCCCTCCTCCGGGATTAATCCATTGGTGTGTCGCCGACCTCGAAGTTATACAGCGACTGGTCGAAGCGGTTATATTCCTCGTAACGCAACAGGTCGTAAAGGTCCTTGCGGTGCTGCATCCTGTCGAGAATGCCGTTCTGGTCGCCATTGGTGAGGATGTGGTCCAGCCCGCGCTCGACCTCGCCCATGGCGAGGCGCAGCGTCGTCACCGGATAGATCACGACGTTGAAGCCGAGGTCTTCGAGCTCTTTCTTGTTGAGTAGGCGGCTCTTGCCGAACTCGGTCATGTTGGCGAGAATCGGCACGTCGAGCGCCTCGCGCACGGCTTCGAATTCCTTTTCGGATTTCATCGCCTCGGGGAAGATCATGTCCGCCCCGGCATCGACATAGGCCTTCATCCGGTCGATGGAAGCCTC
Organism: Aquisalinus luteolus; assembly: GCF_009712425.2. Taxonomy (GTDB): domain Bacteria; phylum Pseudomonadota; class Alphaproteobacteria; order Caulobacterales; family Parvularculaceae; genus Aquisalinus; species Aquisalinus luteolus. The sequence continues at coordinate 107,972 of NZ_VCJR02000004.1, read as the reverse complement.
CAGCCCCTCCACCGCGCGGGCGTCGGAGCGGGCGATGAGCACGAAATTCGGGTCGAGCTTCGCATCAGCCGCGGCGCGCACACGCTGGACCATGGTGTGGGTGTCGACGATCTCCTTGCCATCCAGATGGCCGCAGCGTTTCGGCATCACCTGGTCCTCGATATGGCAGCCGGCGAGGCCCGCCTCTTCCATCAGGCGAATGGTGCGGGCCGCACTCATCGGCTCGCCGAAGCCGGTGTCGATGTCGATGAAGGCCGGCAGGTCGGTGACACGGGCGATCTGCTTGCCACGTGTCACGAACTCTTCCTGGTTGGCGATGCCGATATCCGGCAGGCACAGATCGGCAGCCATGACGGCACCGGAGACATAGACGCCGTCAAAGCCCATGCGTTCGATCAGCTGGGCGCAGAGCGGGTTAAAGGCACCCGGAAACTGGTGCAGCTTGCCATCGGCCAGCTGGTCGCGAAAATCGCGGCGCTTCTGTTCAGCGGTTTTCTTTGTAAAGAGCATTATTTATCCTCGTCATCCGTTTTGTCCGTATTGTCTGAACTGCCCATGGCCACGGCAAAGGCGGCACCAATCCCTGCCCCGATGGCGACACCGAGAGAAATCCCAAGGGCGACATTGTCCAGAGCCACGCCGAGCGATGTACCGATGGATATGCCGACACCGATACCGAGCGCAAAGCCTGCCGGGTTCATGGCCTGTTTCTCGGGTGTCTGTTTTTCCGGCTTGTCTGCCATCAGTCATCACCTCCAGCGATACGCCCTTTCCACAACGCGAAGATCGCGCCAGCGAGCGCAATGATCACCACCACCATGATCGCGATCCAGACGATCTCGACCAGTACGACGATCAGGGCACCGACGATAAGAGCTGCCAACAAGGCAAATCCGAACAGTTTCATCGCTTCAGTCCTTTCTTCCCCTTGACCCGCCGGTAATTGACCAGAAGGCTGATCCCGATAACGAGACCGGAGACCACGCCCACGAGCACGGCAATCCAGATGATCTGTATAGCCAGCAGGACGAGCAGCCCGAAGGTCAGGCCGATCGCCATGCCATAGGTGATGGGGCGGGGTTTGTTCCTTGCCATGGCGCTAGAATATCCCCTTCAATTCATTCGTTTCCAGATACTCACGTGGCGCGGCGGGGTTGAGGGCGCGCACATCGGCGGCGGTCAGCTCCGGCAAGCGCTGGACGAGGTCTAGGAAGCGCTCGCTTTCTTCCTTCTCGAGAATATCGTCGGTCAGGGTGCGGAATTTCTGGATGTAGTGCTCGCGCACGAAGGGCCGCGCGCCGAACGGGTGGGCATTGGCGACGCCCAGCTCGTCCTCGATGGTCGAGCCGTCTTGCATGGTGATGACGACGCGGGCACCGAAGGCCTTCTCGTTCGGGTCATGGCTGTGATAGCGGCGCGTCCATTCCGGGTCTTCGGTCGTGGAAATCTTGTGCCACAGGCGCACGGTATCCTCGCGCTGGGCCCGCTCCGGGGCGTAGGATTTCACATGGTGCCATTCGCCATCCTGCAGGGCGACGGCGAAGATATACATGATCGAGTGGTCGAGCGTTTCGCGGCTCGCCTTCGGGTCCATCTTCTGCGGGTCGCCGGAGCCGGTGCCGATGACATAGTGGGTGTGGTGAGACGTGTGCAGAACGATTGACTTGACCTTGTCGAAGTCGTCGATCTTCTTGCCCATGCGGAAGGCGAGATCGATAAGCGCCTGGGACTGGTACTCGGCGGAATGTTCCTTCGTGTAGGTATCCATGATGGCGCGTTTCGCCTCGCCATTGCCTGGCAGCGGCACGATATAGGTCGGGCCGTATGGGCTGTCGCCCTTGTCCCGCGCCGTGCGGCCATTGAGGATGAAGGAGATGATGGAATCCTCGCCTTCATAGATCGGGCTCGGCGCGCCCTCGCCGCGCATGCAGCGGTCGACTGCCTCAATCGCGGTCTTGCCGGCATAGGCAGGGGCAAAGGCTTTCCAGGTGGAAATCTCGCCCTTGCGCGACTGGCGCGTCGTGACCGTGCAATGCAGCGCCTGCTGGATCGACTGATAGGTGATCTCTTTATCAAGTCCGAGCAGCGTGCCGAGGCCGGCAGCAACAGACGGGCCGATATGGGCGATGTGGTCGATCTTGTGCTCGTGCAGGCAGATGCCTTTGACGAGGTTGACCTGGATCTCATAGCCCGTTGCGATGGCGCGCATCAGCTCGTTGCCGTCCTTGCCCATCTGCTGGGCGACGGCGAGGATCGGCGGGATGTTGTCGCCGGGGTGAGAATAATCGGCGGCAAGGAAAGTATCGTGATAGTCCAGCTCGCGCACCGCCGTGCCATTGGCCCATGCTGCCCATTCGGCGGAGACGTGGGCCCCGATGCCGAGGCCGAACAGGCTTGCGCCGACCTCGCGCGGATGGGTCAGGGCCTGTGCCCGCGCCGTCTTGATCGGCCCGCGGTTCAGCGAGGCGATGGCGACGGAGGCGTTGTCGATAATGCGGTTGATGATCATGTCCTGAACGTCGTCATCGATGGCGACGGGGTCGGCGGCAACCTCGGCCATCTTCCAGGCCAGCTGGTCTTCGCGCTTCAGCTCATCCTTTGACGGGTGGGCTCTGACTTCATGATCGATCATGGGGCATCCTCTTGAAATTGTATGAATTCTTGGTCGTTACATGGCTCAAACCCGGCAGGCTGGCAACATCCCTGCCCAGCATGAGCATAAGCGTCCAAGCCCCGCCGTCCAGACGCCGCGCCGGACTGGCCGCGCCGCGATTTCGCGCAACATCATAGCGAGTTGTCACGGGGCTCTTTTCACGTTGCGGCTTTTAAGGGAAAAGGCCGCGAGTGGAATCAGTTCCAGAAACCATACCGATCGATCACAAGGAGACCCACCATGCGCGTTGGCTGCCCGAAGGAAATCAAGACCCGCGAATACCGTGTCGGCCTGACGCCTGACAGCGTGCTGGAGCTGACCCGCGCTGGCCACGAGGTGATGATCGAGACCAATGCCGGCACCGCCATCGACTTCACCGATGACGAATACCGCGCCGCCGGGGCCAGCATCGTCGACACGCCGGAAGAGATCTTCGAAAAAGCCGAGCTGATCGTGAAGGTGAAGGAACCGCAGCTGAACGAATGCGCGATGCTGTCCGAGGGCCAGACCCTGTTCACCTATCTCCACCTCGCCGCCGACAAACCGCAGGCCGAAGCGCTGGTCAAATCCGGCTGCATGGCGATTGCCTATGAGACGGTAACGAGCGACCAGGGTGGCCTACCGCTGCTGAAGCCGATGTCAGAGGTTGCCGGGCGCATGTCGATCCAGGTCGGCGCCAATGCCCTGCAGATGGCCTCCGGCGGGCGCGGCGTTTTGCTCGGCGGTGTGCCGGGCGTCTCCGCCGCCAATGTCATGGTGCTCGGTGGTGGCGTTTCCGGCTTCCATGCCGCGCAGATGGCCGTCGGCATGCATGCGGATGTCACCATCTTCGACAGGTCGCTGAACCGGCTGGAGGAGCTGGACAACCATTTCGGCAATCGCGTGCAGACCGTCTATTCCACCGCCGGGGCCATCGCCGAGGCGGTGAAGGATGCAGACCTCGTCATCGGCGCTGTGCTGGTGCCGGGCGGCTCGGCCCCGAAGCTGATCACGAAGGACATGCTGTCGACAATGAAGAAGGGCGCGGTCCTCGTCGATATCGCCATCGACCAGGGTGGCTGCTTCGAGACCTCCAAGGCGACGACCCACGACAATCCGACCTATGAGGTCGACGGCATCGTCCATTACTGCGTTGCCAACATGCCGGGCGCCGTTGCCCGCACCTCGACCTTCGCGCTGAACAACCGCACCATCCCGCATGTGGTCAACATCGCAAACATGGGCCCGAAAAAGGCGCTGAAGGCCGACCGGCACCTGCGCAACGGCCTGAACGTCGCCGATGGCTGGATCACCCACGAGGCTGTCGCGGAAGCGCTGGGCATGAAAATGAAAGAGGCCGAGAGCTTCATTTAGTTTTTCTAACCAATAGTCCCGAATAAATCGCCGGACTGACGCTTTTGTGGGCGATTATCGCGTTGCAAAAACCGGTGTGCGGCTCTAATTAGCTGAGACAAGCGGCTGCCTGCCCTGATGGACGGCAGCCGTATCAGTTTTTCTAAACGTGATGAGGCAGGCTCATGTCAGAGACGGCGACAGCAGCACCGAAACCGGCGAACCCGAACGCCCCGACCGAGGAAAAAGTCCTCTCGGTCGAGCATTATACTGACCGCCTCTTCTCGTTCCGCATCACCCGTCCGATGAGCTTCCGCTTCCGTTCCGGCGAATTCATCATGATCGGCCTGCCGGCAGAACCCGGTGCTGAAAAGCCGAAACCGATCCTGCGCGCCTATTCCGTCGCCTCCCCGTCATGGGACGAGGAGCTTGAGTTCTTCTCGATCAAGGTCGAGGACGGGCCGCTCACCTCCCGCCTACAGAAGATCCAGCCGGGCGACACCGTGCTGCTCGGACGCAAGCCTGTCGGCACGCTCGTCCATGACGCACTGACGCCGGGCAAGCGGCTCTACATGTTCTCTACCGGCACCGGCTTTGCACCCTTTGCCAGCGTCATCCGTGACCCGGAAACCTATGAGAAATTCGACGAGGTCATCGTCACCCATACCTGCCGCGAAGTGGCCGAGCTGCAATATTCGCAACAGCTGGTGGAAAGCCTGCCCAACGATCCGCTGATCGGCGAGTTCGTCGGCGACAAGCTGAAATACTTCCCCTCCGTCACCCGCGAGGAGTTCAAGCATGTCGGCCGCATCACCGACCTGATCGAGACCGGCGCCCTGTTCGAGCACCTGAACGTGCCGCCGCTGAACCCGGAAACCGACCGGGTCATGATCTGTGGTTCGATGGACATGATCAACGACACCAAGGCGCTGGTCGAAAAGGCAGGCCTCGAAGAAGGCTCCAACGCCGCCCCGTCGCAATTCGTCATCGAAAAGGCGTTTGTCGGCTAGCCTGGAGTCCGGCCCGAAACATTTTATCCGTGGAATTGCTTTTCATGCTAGACTCCTGAGCTCAGGCGCTCGTCTCAAGAAGCGCCGGGACAGAGGGAGTTTAACGATGAAATCAGCACTCACACCCATCTTCGCAGCTATGGCGGCACTGGCACTGACCATTCTGCCCGGCACGGCGTCAGCGCAATCCAGTGATATCTATGACGGCAATGCCGGTGGCCTGCAGGGCGGCTGGCAGGACTGGAGCTGGGCAGAAATTGAAATGCAGAGCCCGGTCGGCGGCGAGATCTATCCGATCAAGATCACGGCAGACGAATGGGAAGCACTGCAACTGGGCCGTCAGGACAAGGTAATGGTGCCCGAAGGCCTGACGCTCGATTTCTACATCAATGGCGGCACCGGTGGCGGCCAACGCATCGCCGTGCAATTCGCCAATGTCGATGAACAGATTGGCGAGACCTATGTGATCGAGCTGAAGGCAACGACCTGGAGCCCGGTTTCGATCAATCTCGATGAGATTGGCGTCAGCGGCAAAAAGTTCAACATCATCCGCGTGATCTGCCAACAGCAATCAGCCTGCGCACCGTTTTACGTCGACAAGATGTTCTTCGGATCGCCGGCAGCTGAATAAATGCTGGCAAGGGCATAACCGCCCTTGCCTGGCCACTCCCTCCTCCCCATATCTATTAAAAGTTGCGTCAGGATCTGAGGGAGGAGACGCATCATGAGTATCAAGGAAGCGCCGCTGATCAGGGCTGTCAGCCATTACGGTCCCTTGCCCGGCTTTCTGTTTACCAATCCGATCCTGAACGGATTTATCCCCGTCATCCTTTCGACAATTACTCTTGCCTGCGTCGCTTTTTTTCTGGGTATGGAGGTCCATGTTCCGAACTCGCAACTGAACGGCGCAGTCAATGGTATCAGGGTTGCTGCAATTATTGGCCTAATACTCTCCGTTCCCTTTTTGATGATCGCATTTATACGGGGACTGATTATCGGCGACGATCGGGTGTTCTATTCGCTATTTGGGTTTGGAATAGTCTTGGCTATTGCGTTCCTGTTTTTTTTGGACTGGTTGTTCTTGCCTACCATCAATGGTTGGGCCTCCGATCACCAACTCACATTCTTCTAGATAGGGCTCTACCATGTCACTGAAGGAACAACCGCTGCTCAACGCCATGAAGCGCTCCGGCGCGTGGCCATCCTTTTTCTTCACCAGCGCGTTCCTGTCCGGTTTCACGCCGATGAGCATCGCCGCCATCGTCGGCGGGCTTTCCATCGTCATCTATACGTCCGCACACGGTGCAGTTTATGCACCACAGGTCGCAACCCTCTTCCTGACAGGCATGGCAATCGCCATGGTCATCACCTTTGTCTGCCTTGCGATAGCCAGCCAGTTCTATATCGAGGATGAGGAAGACCAGAAGCGGCATGACATGCTGTGCCGCGGCGCCCTGTTGACCTTCCCGCTCTATATAGGGGGCGGCGTGATCCTGCGTTTGGTCTTCGCCGACTGGCTGCAGGCGCTCGGCCCCTTGCAATAACAACCACTGCAATAGCCGCAAAATGGGCACCTCACTCACCTATTCTTGAGCGCCAGTAGTCACAGGGACCGGAACGCTGGCCTGCCATCCTTGTTGTGTTTGTGAGCACAACAAGGAGTACCCCCATGGAATTCATGCGCCGCCTCGGTTTCGGCTCCCGCAAGCCAAGGGAAGCACAGCCCGTCACCCTTCCCCTTTATGCAAATGGCAAGGATCTGCAGACCAGTGAGACGAAAGATGTCTTCGACCCCGGCAAGCCTGATACACTTGTCGGGCGGATCGGTCAGGCAACCGAGGCGCAGTCGAAAGAAGTTCTGGATGGCGCATGGAAAGCCTGGAGATCATGGGCAGCTCTGTCACCCGAAGAGCGCGCGGAGAAACTGATCGCGGCCTTGGAAGGCCTCGACAAGACCGCTGATGAACGCGCCCGGTTGAACACGCTGGAAAACGGCAAGCCGCTGATGGAATCGCAGATCGAGATGCAGGTCTTCGTCGACCGCTGCCGGCTTGCCGCGGAACTCGCCCCGGCCCTGAACGAGGTCGAGACGTTCGATCCGGAGACGGAAGAAAGCGTGAAGGGCCGCCAGCCGTATAAATTCAAAACGGAAGTCCGTCGCGAACCGATGGGCCTTGTTACAATCATAGCCCCCTATAACTGGCCGGTGGCGATCACTGCCGCGACCCTTCCCTATGCCCTGATCGCGGGCAATTGCGTGACGATCAAGCCGCCCTCGTCCAACCCACTGGCCCTGACAACGACGATCCGACACTTGGCCGAACGCCTGCCTGCCGGTGTGCTGAACATCGTCTCCGGCGGTCATGAGGTGATCGAACCGCTGATCACCGACAAGCGCGTACAGCATGTCTCCTTCACCGGGTCGACCGGCGGTGGCCAGAAGATCATGGAACTGGCGACGGAGAACCTCGCTCGCACCACGCTGGAGCTGGGCGGCAATGACCCGGTGATTTTCCTAGAAGGCGCCGGCCTTTCAGACGAGACGATCAGCCATCTGGCGTTGACGTCCTTCATGACGGCAGGTCAGGTCTGCATGGGCATCAAACGCGTCTATGTGCATTCCTCTCATTATGACGAGCTGGTCGAGAAGCTGAGCGCGGAACTCGACCAATGGCTTGTCGGTCATGGTACGGAAGACGATGTGCGCATGGGCCCGCTGATCGACGAGGACCAGCGCGATTTCGTCTCCAGGCTGGTCGAGGAAGCGCGCGAGGCGGGATGCGAAATCCGCGAACTCGGCACGCTGACCGATACCGCCAAGACCGGCGGCTGGTTCCTGAAACCTACGTTGGTTCTCAATCCGCCGGAAGACAGTGGCATCGTCGCAAAAGAACAGTTCGGCCCCGCCCTGCCCATCGTGAAATTCGACGATGAGGATGCGCTGGTCGACAGGTTGAACGAGGAATGGGCCGGGCTGTGTTCCTCGGTCTGGTGTGCCGACATTGGCCACGCCACCCGTGTTGCCCGCAGGCTGCGTACCGGCACGACGTGGATCAACACCCACAACGCCAACTCGCTGGATGACCGCGCCCCCTTCGGCGGCTTCCGCCTGTCAGGCGTCGGTCGGGAGATGGGCAAGGAAGGCCTGTTCGAGTTTACAGAGGCGCACACAATTACCCGGCAAGCCTGACCGGCGTCAAAAGTGAGCGTTAACACTGGACCTGACCGATGGCCCATTGCATAGTCTTCCTCAAAAAATACTGGAGGAAAGACCATGGCCATCGGCAGGTTACTATTCGGCATTTCGGCGTGCGCAATCGCAGCACTGACCAGTGCGACGGCACAGACAGACGACCTGGAATGGGTCGGCTCCTGGGGGACGGGCCAGCAGCTGGTCGAGGAGCGCAACGAGCTGCCGGAAGGCTTCACCGATGACGTGATCATTCACCAGACCGTCCATCCCACATTGGCCGGCGAGCGCATCCGGGTACGCTTTTCCAACGAGTTCGGCGACGGACCGCTGGAAATAGAAAGCGTGACTGTTGCCGACGCGAGTGCATCGGGCAGCATCGAGATAGAGGATGGCAGCGCCGTCACCCTCACCTTTTCCGGGGCTTCCGGTGTGACGATCCCGCAAGGTGCGGCGTGGTATTCCGACCCGGTCGATTTCAAAGTTACCCCCTTTGACGATATCGCGCTTACGATGACGGTTGGCGATGCGCCGGAGAACCAGACCGGTCATCCCGGCTCTCGCACCACGACCTGGTTCGCGTCGAAGGATGACGAGATCACGGAAAGCTCCGGAAACCAGCCGCGCTGGTATTATATCGCTGGCATCGACGTGCTGGCCCCGGCGGACCATGCGTCTGTCGCCGTCATCGGCGACTCCATCACTGATGGGTATGGATCGACTACTAACGGTAATGACCGGTGGACGGACTTCCTCGCCCGCCGCCTGCAGGCGAACCCGGCAACACAGAATGTCTCCGTACTGAATATGGGGTTTGGCGGGAACTGCGTGACCCGCAACTGTCTCGGGCCCAACGTGCCCTCCCGCATCGAGCGCGATGTGATCGCCCATCCCAATATCGGTCATGTGATCATTTTCGAAGGTATCAACGACCTCGGTGGCCTAGCCCGGAATGCACCCGAGGACAAGGAAGCCCATGATGAACTGGTCGCCCAGATCATCGCCGTCTACGAACAGCTGATTGCCCGCGCCCATGCCCATGACATCAAGGCCTATGGCGGTACGATCACCCCGTTCAAGGGCGGCGATTACTACACCTTCAACGAGAACACGGAAAATGCCCGCCAGCAGATCAATGACTGGATCAGGAACTCAGGGAAGTTCGATGGTGTGCTCGATTTCGATGCGGCCCTGCGCGATCCGGAAGACCCGCAACGCCTCAAAGCCGAATACGACAATGATCACCTGCACCCGTCAGTCGCGGGCTATGAGGCCATCGCCAATGCTGTGCCGCTGGAGCTGTTCGAGGCGGACTAGCGACCGCTCACAAGATATCACTGATCGAAGCCAGAGCCGTGTTGCCTGCGATCATGGCGGCGCTGTGCAGGCACAGCAACATAATCGCAACCGTGATTGCCTTTCTCCATCCTGCTTTACGCAACCAGGTCAGCATCACCACCGTGATGACGAAATACAGCCAGACATCGGCGGCAAGCCAGAGAACATGTGTGACAAGGCCGGATATGAGCACCCATACTGCAACACTGACCCCGACGATGCCCGCATCCGATACACCAATACGCCTTAGTACCCATACGCCTGCGCCGAAGAGAAGTGTGGTAAAGACTGGCGAAAAAATCAGGCTCTGAAACAGGAGATAGTAATCGATCGCCTGATCCATGTCCGGTAACCCGGAAAAAGAACCGCCTCGAACAATCTGCAGCGCCGCAGTATACAGGAAGACAGGCAGTGTCAGCACCGGCAGGGTCCGGGCGATATATACAAGCATACCGCTATCGGCCACTCTCAAAGTGGTCAGAATCTTCAGCGCGGCTGCCTTCATGTGCTTCCCTCTACCAGCCAGACGCCGGATTGAAGCACCCTAGCGCGATGCGTCCGCCAGCGTCCACTTGAACCGGACCCCGTCCTGGCCGTCCGGGTCAGGGCCCGGGCTGTCGGCGATCAGGTAACCCCCGTCAGGGTCAAGCCGCAGGAAGCGGTTCGACTCCAGCGACATCAGCACGATCTCGCCGGTCGGTGTTTCCGACCACTGGAACAACTGGTCTTCAAGCTCTCCCTTGGTCAGGTCGATCACGTTGTTGCGCTTTGGCGTCAACGCCATGCCATCGCGCCGGAAGGAGACCTGCCCCTTGCCATGGTCGACCACGGTGTAGGGCAGTTTCAATAGATCGTTTTCCGGTGGGTTCTCGAGCATGGCGACCGAAAGCATGATCTCACGCCCATAGGGAATCGGCGCAAGGCCATAGGAGGCGGGTTCATGGACATCGAAGGCATCGAAATCGGCATAGCCGCCAGTCGTGCCGCCTGTGTTGAACGCGAATAGCGAATAGCGCACGCCCTGGAAGGTGAAGAGCTGGTAGACGGTGAAGAAGGGATCGCCAATGTCTTCGAAAGTCTCTCCGTCCACGGACCAGCTGAACTGCGCTTCCTCGCTCATGAAGTCGGCATCGGCCCGCAGCCAGACACGGGTGGCATCGATGCTGACACGGTCGGTTACCCCGCCCTCATTCTCGTCAACGCGGATGATATCGAGACCGTCCGCCGTTTTCTCAACCGCGATATAGCCATAGGGCCGGTTGAACAGGGCGAGCCCCGCGCGGTCCCCTTCTGCCATACCGCTGGCATCGAGGATCGTTGTCGGGACGGAGCGCGGGCCGATGGCGCGCTGGGTAAGCGTCGTCGTTGAGCGCAGCAGGTTTTCCGCTGCGTCGGCCTTGAGCCGCAGATAGCCGGGCCGCTCGGTCAGCGACCAGTCATCCTCGACCGGCACATGGTTCCACTGCCAGACATTGGCGAGGTCCGGGCCGTTGAACTCATCATCGCGCTCATATGGCGCCTTGGGCGCCTGCACCGGCCCTGTGGCGGGCTTGACCCATGTGCGCGGCGTGCGTTCCAGATTGCCGGGCAGGCCGAACCACGGCCAGCCATCTTTCCAGGTGATCGGCGACAGGGCCGTCAGCCTGCCGATGGAATTGGCGTCATACATGGAAAAGCCCCACCACTCGCCTTCCGGCGTCTCGACAATGCCACCCTGATGCAGGGACAGCCGGTCGCGGGAGGACGGGTCGGCGGGCGTCAACTCGAATGGCGGTTCCTGGTCGCGCAGGAAGATGTTACCGGTGTTGATCCCCCGGCCCTTCATCAGGCCGAAATCCTCATGCTCTGAAATCGCGCGGATCACTTCCCACGGACCATAGGGCGACGGTGCCCGCGCCGCAGGCATGCGCATGGAGTCGCGATATTCGGCACTGATCAGAAAATAAGTGTCGTCGAACTTGTAAAAATGGATGCCTTCGCCAAGGCCCGAGCCCGCTTCGAGCACCACCTGCTCCGTACCGGGAACGATATTGGTCAGGTCCTCGTTCAGCTCGGCAACGCGGATCTGCTGGTATCCCCAGACGATATAGGCCTTGCCGTCATCGTCGAAAAGGATGGAGAGGTCGTGGAAGCTCTCATCCATCTCCGAATGCGTCCATGGGCCAGCCGGATCGGTGGCAGTGAATTTCTGGGTGTTGTGGCCGTTCACATTGCTGAAGATGTAAAACGTGCCGTCATGGTGCCGGAAGGTTGGCGCCCAAAGTCCACGCCCATATTCCTGACCGCCATCCTCAAGGCGAAACGCCGGGCTCAGGTCCAGACGATCCATCGCATAGGACAGGAATTCCCAGTTGACGAGGTCCTTGGAATGCAGCACCGGCAGGCCGGGCATGGAGTGCATGGTGGTGCCGGTGAGATAGTAATCATCGCCCACACGGATCATGTCCGGATCAGAGAACTCGTCATAGAACAGCGGATTGGTATAGGTGCCATTGCCATTATCGGCGCTCCAGCTCTCCCGCAGCGGCCGCTCGTCCTGCGCCGAGGCAGTGCTCGCTCCGAAGCCGGCAAAGGCGATGGCCGTCAAAGCGCTTGCCACCATTGCCCGCTTCTTCCAGGTATATGATTTCGCAGCCATATTCTTCCTCCCGGTCGTTTTCCTCTAGTCCCGGATTACCTTACTCGGCCCAACCGGAATAGTCATGCGAAGGCGAATGCAATCGTTTGCCTTAAACTGCCTGATTGGGATACCGCATAACAAAACGGGTCCGAAAACCGGACCCGCCTCACTCCCCCCGAAAATGGAAAAACCTACTTTTCCATGTTCTCGGCGATATCGACCAGCTTGACGAATTCGGCCCGCTCGCCATAGCGGTCGCGGCCCTTCACCTTCGTCGCCATGTCGGCGATCTTGCCATAGGGCAGGTCCTCGACCTCGGACACGCGGGCAAGGCGCTGGCCGAAGGCGGCGACCATGGCCGCGAACTGGGCATCGTCCGGCGCGGCGTTGAAGCTGCCATACATATCGGCGGCCAGGATCGGCTGGTCGATCAGCACGCTCTCGGTCTCGCCCGGCAGCTTGTAGCGCATCTTCAGGAAGGCCAGCTCGCTGGCATCGCCTGCTGACGGCTCCTCAGCATTCGTAGAATAACGCAAGGGATCGATACTGCCCTGGTCACCGACAAGGGTTATCTCGTACATTGCGGTGACCATGTGGCCGGAGCCGATATCGCCTGCGTCGACCTTGTCGTCGTTGAAGTCTTCTCGGTTCAACAGCCGCGTCTGATAGCCGATGAGGCGATATTCCTTGACCGCCATAGGGTTGAACTCGACCTGGAATTTCAGGTCGTTGGCGATGGGGAACATCGACGAGTTCAGCTCGCGCACCAGAACCTTGCGGGCCTCGTCCAGCGTGTCGATATAGGCGGCGATGCCGTTGCCGGACTGGGCCAGCTTCTGCATCATCACGTCATTATAATTGCCACCGCCGAAGCCGAGAACGGTAAGAAAGATACCCTCCTCCCGCTTGCGGGCGACATAATCCTCCAGCCGCTGCGGGTCGGCAATGCCGACATTGAAATCGCCATCGGTCGCAAGGATGATACGATTGACCTTGTCGTCGGCGAAGTTTTCTTCCGCCAGCGAATATGCAAGCTCGATACCCTGCCCGCCTGCCGTCGATCCGCCTGCGGACAGCTTGTCCATGGCCTGCATGATTTTTGTCTTCTTGTTGCCTGCGGTCGGCTCCAGCACCACGCCGGCGGCGCCGGCATAGACAACGATGGAGACGGTATCGTCCTCGTCCATCTGGTCGACAAGAAGCCCGAGCGACTTTTTCAGCAGCGGCAGCTTGTCATCATTGTTCATGGAGCCGGAAACATCGAGCAACAGCACGACATTGGTGTCCAGTTCTTCATCGGGCTCGACATCATAGCCCTTCACGCCGATCTGCATCAGCTTCGTGGTATCGTCCCATGGTGTCGGATAGGTCCAGACCGTAGCGGCGAAAGGCTCGTCAGCGCTTTTCGGCTCGCCATAATCATAGTCGAAATAATTCAGCATCTCTTCCACCCGGACAGCTTCGGATGGCGGCATGGAGCCGCGGGTCAGCGACCGGCGAACAAGAGAGTAGGAGGACGTATCGACATCGGCGGAGAATGTCGAGACCGGTTCCTCAAGCACCAGCTTGACGGGGTTCTCCTCGCCATTGTCATATTGCTCCGTATTCATCGGCTCGGGTGGTGGTGCCATCAGGGCGGGCGCAGCCATTCGAGCGCTTGCAGATGGCATCGCAACCTCTGCCATGACAGGCGCATATCCGACTGCCGCCTCGTCGCGCGTTGTACATGCCGCCAGAATGGCGAGTGATGCAGTTGCCAGAAAAATCTTTTTCATGAGGTATCCCCTCTCCCGGTTTGTTCCGATCCCAGATGGCAGTCTGATCATGACGCGAATGTGGCGGCAAGAGGGTTTTTGAGAGGAGAAAGTACTGAAATGGTTTATTTTTACCATACAGTACACAGAGCAAATACTCACTTGCGTGAGTGGGTGTTTGCTTCGCGTTTGTTTGGCATCTGGATGAGAAGAAACAAGTTCGTCGCTTCCGGTACCCAAGACACAAAGGAGTGCCCGCGGGCCTGCGGCCCGCTAGTGGTATGAAAAGGCGCACCTACTGTTTCTCAGCGTGCTGGATGTTCAAGAAGTATCTAGAGGGAAATTAAGTCCGACGCTTCTGTTGCCAGGTGCGCGCGGGCCTGCGGCCCGCTACTCATAAGATTAGGCGCACCTACTGGCTCTCCGCCCGTTGGATATTCAAGGAGTATCTGGAGGGAAAGTTAAGTCCGACGCTTCTGTTGCCAGGTGCCAGCGGGCCTGTGGCCCGCTAAGCTTATGAAAAGGCGCACCTACTGGCTCTCGGCCCGTTGGATATTCAAGGAGTATCTGGAGGGAAAGTTAAGTCCGACGCTTCTGTTGCCAGGTGCGCCGGGAAACCCCGCCCAGGCCTTGATAAGAGGCGTGGGGCTTTTAAAAGCGAGTTACACGCGCTGCATTACGCTGCGAGTGCGAACTCTTCATCGTAGTTGTCATTTGCAACTATAATAGTGGCCCAATAACGGAAGCCATCCGGGCGAAAGCAGAGCCTTTACACGTTCGTCGATCCTATTTCGGCCCCGCCGCAAGACCCGAAGTGACTGATTTTGCTCAGCTATCAGGTCCTCTGGTGGAGCCGCCGGGTACCGCCCCCGGGTCCGATCCGCTTATTATGAACGCCTTTTATCGCCATAGCCGGTTGCCCGGCACTACTTGATATAGGGGTAAACACGCAGGATTTGAAGCCGCTGAGGTGGAAGAAAACTTCAATCTTGTAACAATAGCGCAATAATTGCGCGGTATAACGCGAGATGAAGACCGGTCAGGGTTGAGAGAGATGGAATCCTCAGATTTCAAAAAGTGGCGTAAATCGCTCGATATGTCGCAGAAGGACGCAGCCCATGCGCTCGGCCTGAAACGTCGGATGATCCAGTATTACGAAAAGGGCGAGCGCAATGGCGACAAGGTCGTCATCCCGCTGACCGTGCGCCTTGCCTGTTATGCCGTTGCGCAGGGCATCGAGGATTATCGTGGTCCGCACCGCAAGACTCACCACCGCGACAAGCATGAGAAACCAACCAAGGCCGATGTGCCGCTGACCGTCGGTGAGCTTGAAAAGGCCAATGAGGGCGTCAGCGAGGACTAGTTCCGCGCGAATTCAATTCCGGTCACGATCAATGGCAGCACGGCGCACAGTCCCGTCAGCATAACAAGCATCGGCGCAAGCGGCGCCATCCATGCCTTGCGGAAGAACGGCTGAGACCCGACACCAATCAACAGGCACAGGCACAGCGCCATCAGGACAAGCGCGGCTGGCTTGAGCATGCCGCCAGCATCGCCTGTTATCCGGAATGAACCATAGAGCAATGCCGCGAGAACAAATGGCGTCAGGCTCATCACGCTACGCAGGAAAAGCCCCGGTGCGCGCGCATGTCCGGTCTGGTACAACAGCACGCCAGCCACGGCGATAATGTATGGCAACCAGCCCAGCGCCGCTTCGCCCACAGGCCCGGTTCCTGCCGGACTGAGGGCAATGTTGGCGACCAGCACCAGCGCGATGACAAGTGTCACCGGCAGCACGAATTGCGCCGCCCAGATCAGCGCATAGCGCACAGCCCCAATCATCACGCGCTGACGGCGCACAAAGGCGGCGAGCAGCCCGGCCAGCGCCAGTCCTCCAGCAAGAAGAACCAGTTCCAGCCCCTCCGCTTCCTGAACCTCGATCCCGCCAATATCCATCACCGCGAAGGCTGGAATTGTCACAAGCGCGGCGATGAAGGCGAACATGATCACCGTGACAGGTATCGCGACCAGCCGCGCGAAGACGATAGGCCAGTCGGGCCACAGGCCGGCAGCCTGCCCGCGCTGATCGATGATGCCGGCGGCCAGCGCTACGGCGAAGAGCCACGCAAAGGCGCCCGGCCAGTCATGGCCGAGCCAGACCCACGCTCCGGTCATGGCACCGATGACAAGTGACGCGATGAGGGTTTTCAACCACCGCCCCTTTCCGCCGAGAAAGAACAGAGTTGCGGCAAGGGAAGCGCCAGCAGCCCAAATGGACATACCCATTTTCTGGTCGAACCATGTATGCATTGCGCTGAGGAAAGAAACCGAAACCAACGCATAGAGTACCAGCGCGCCTGCGGCGCTGACCGGCAGCCAGTAGCTGAAAATCCCCCCCAAGGGCTCGCGCTCTTCCCGCGTGACGAACATGTACTCAAAACCCCATTCCAGCGGCGATACTATCGCAGCAAGTCCTGCTCGTCACCTGCCTCGCCACTCTGCAATGTGAGTAACTGGCGCTCGCCAATCCCGCGCGAATCCCTACAGTTGGAAGCCATGCAGCAATATCTCGACCTTCTCACTCATGTGCGCGACCACGGCGTTGAGCGTGGCGACCGCACAGGCACGGGCACGCGCTCGGTCTTCGGCTATCAGATGCGGTTCGACCTGTCGGACGGCTTTCCCATGGTCACGACGAAGAAGCTGCATATCCGATCCATCGTGCATGAGCTGCTCTGGTTTCTGTCTGGCGAGACCAATATCGGCTACCTGAAGGACAACAAAGTCACGATCTGGGACGAATGGGCCGACGAGAATGGCGATCTCGGCCCGGTCTATGGCGCGCAGTGGCGCTCCTGGCCGTCGCATAAGGGCGGCACGATCGACCAGATCGAGTGGCTGCTGGGCGAGATCAGGACGAACCCCAATTCCCGCCGCCTGGTCGTGTCGGCGTGGAACCCGGCGCAGCTCGACGAGATGGCGCTGGCGCCCTGCCACTGCCTGTTCCAGTTCTATGTCGCCGACGGCAAGCTCTCCTGCCAGCTCTACCAGCGCTCTGCCGACATCTTTCTCGGTGTGCCGTTCAATATCGCATCCTATGCGCTGCTGACGCACATGATCGCGCAGGTCTGCGGGCTGGAAGCAGGTGATTTCGTCCACACGCTCGGCGATGCGCATCTCTACCTGAACCATCTTGAGCAGGCGGATTTGCAGCTCTCGCGCTCGCCCCTGCCCCTGCCCCGGCTGGTGCTGAACCCTGAGGTAAAAGACCTGTTCGCCTTCACGTTCGATGATATAAGGATCGAAGGGTATGAAGCGCACCCGTCCATCAAGGCACCGATTGCGGTCTAGGACGCGGGATAACTGCTGGAACAGGGCAATGATTGACAGACAGACGAATATCCGCCTCGCCATCGTCGTGGCGATGGCGCGCAACTATGTGATCGGCAAGGATGAGGGCCTGCCCTGGCAGTTGCCGGAAGACCTGAAGTGGTTCCGCCAGGTGACCATGGGCAAGCCGATCATCATGGGTCGCGTGACGTTCGATTCGATCGGCAAAGCGCTGCCGGGCCGGGACAATATCGTCATTACAAGGAACAGCGATTTTCAGGAAGAGAACGTTACCGTCGCCAGCGACATGGAAGACGCCATTGCCATTGCAGAGGCCTTTGCCATCGCCCGCGAAGTGAACGAGGTCGCGATCATCGGCGGCGCGCAAATCTATGCCGAAGCCCTGCCCAATGTCTCACGCATCTATCTGACCGAGATCGATGCCGACATAGACGGCGACACCCACTTCCCGGAATTTTCCATGGATGACTGGGACCGGTCCGTTGCGCAGGAGATCACCTCCGATGACCGCAACCAGTATGCCGCCCGAATGCTGACGCTCGACCGCAAAGGCTGACATCGCCTGCGTGCTGATCTAGACACGGCACCAGACCAGCCCCCTGCCTGAAGAATGGTTTTGCCAAGGGAACGATGGTGGGCTCGATGTTGTTATGCATGCTTGTCTGATCGAGGTGCGAATTGTCCCATTTGTTATCCCGCCCAAACGTAAGCAGAAAAACTATTGTCTCTGCGATGGCCAGTCTTGCCGGTATGGCAGCGTTCAGCGCTGGCCAGGCGCTGGCCCAGACCCATCCCTACGAGGCTGTTGAGGAGGTCCGCGACTGGCGCGTGGATGTCGGTGGTGGTGGCATTTACGGATTCAATCCCGGTGGCGGCGCGTCGGACCAGCTGAACTTCACCTTCTGGGGCTCTGCCAGCTACAAGGACCGTATCTTTGCCAACGGCCTCGATGGCATCGGCTATAACATCGTCAAGCAGGACAGGCTGCGCATGGGTGTTGCCCTACGCCCTGCCTATGGCGCTGAATCGGAGCTTGAGGGCCTGGAGCTTGCCGAGTTCGGGGCCGACCTGACGGCCTATGCCTATCAGCGCCTGCCGGGCAATGTCGTGATCGGCGGCCGCATCCAGCGCGACGTCACGGACGTTTCCGACGGGACAAGCTATTTCGCGCAAGTCTCGCAACAGTCTATCACGCGCGTCGGCCTGCTGAACCTGACCGCCTATCTGTCGGCCGGGGATGCCAATCGCAACATGACCTATCTCGGCATCACCGAGGAGGAAGCGGCGGCGACCGATTACGATTTCTACGATCCGGGCGCCGGCTTCACGCGCGGGGGTGTCGCCGCCCTGCTCGCCATTCCGATCCTTGATGACTACGGCGTCGGCGGTTTCGTCAATTACGAGCGCGCCATCGACGTTGCGGCGGACAGTCCGCTGATCCTCGACAGCAAGAACGAGGAAGACACCTTCCGCTATGGCATCATCTTCGTGCGTCGCTTCGCCTCCGACACCTAGACGCTGGCGGCGAACAGCAGCTGAGCGCCGAAATAAAGCGGTGTGATGACGATGAAATTGACCGGCGTGGACGCAACGAAGCGATCGCGCCCGACCATCATGTCTGACAGGGCAAACATCACCGCGGCGAGCGGTACCGTCCACCCACCCGGCGTGCTTGCGCCGAAGGCGGTGATCACCATGACATTGATGACGGCTGTGTACGCGCCGACCTGCCCCTTGAAGTCCGGCGCCAGCCGGGCACTGATATAGCGCCAGTACAGAAACGTCACCGCGGCCATGATGACCGCCCCCAGAAGCATCGGCATGAGGACGAGGCCCGTGCTGGCAAAGGCAGCGATATACACGACATGGCCCAGCAGGAAGACGCCGATACCGGCCTTGAACAGCGCTTCCCGGTCGCGGATGATCAGGATCACATCGCCGATAAGGCACAGGAACAGTGCAGCGAATACGAGAATGCCATAAAGCGAGCCGAACGCGCCCATCAGCATCGCCTGCGTTACGAACATCAGCGAGGCGAGCGGCTTGAACGCCCATTGCCCGGCCTGCCAGCCGCGCACTTCTGCAACCGTGAGCCCGACCGCTGCGATGATGCAGGCTAGCGACGGCCAAAAGAGCGCCAGGATCTCAGCCATTCATTCCTCCGCACCCTTTTCCGGCTTTGATTCAGGGCTGTTGTTCATCATTGTCTGGCTGACAGGCATAGGCCATTCTGCAAGGAAATAAAATGGAGACGCGCATGAGCGAGACCCGCGACTGGCAATGCTTCGAGATCGCAACGGACGATCACGGCATCGCCCACATAACCCTCAACCGCCCGGAAAAGCGCAATGCGATGATCCGCGCCTTCTGGGACGAACTGCCTGAAGCCATCCGTATGCTGGACAAGTCCGGCGAGGTGCGCGTGATCGTCATCTCCTCTACGGGTCCGCATTTCACCGCCGGAATCGACCTGACCGGCTTTGCCGACATGACCGGCAATCTCGGCGCGGGCGAGAGCGACATTCACCGCGAGGCCAATCGCGGACTCGATTTCTATGCAATGGCAAAACGCATGCAGGATGCGTTCACAGCACTGGAATCTGCCCGCGTGCCGGTGGTCGCAGCCATTCAGGGCGGGTGCATCGGCGGCGGTGTCGATATGGTGTCGGCCTGCGACATGCGGTTCTGTACCGAAGATGCCTATTTCACCGTGTACGAGATCAATATCGGCATGACGGCGGATGTCGGCACCTTCCCGCGGCTCCTCAACCTGCTGCCTGAGGGCATCGTGCGGGAGCTTTCCTATACCGGCCGCAAGATGGGCGCGGAGGAAGCCGCCCGCTACGGCCTGGCCAATAAAGTGTACACGGATCATGCCGCGATGATGGACGGCGTGATGGAAATGGCTCGCGAGATCGCCACCAAGGCGCCGATGGCGGTGCATGGCATCAAGAACATCATCACCCATGCCCGCGACCACAAGACGGCAGAGACGCTGGATTATATCGCGCTGTGGAATGCCTCCATGCTGAAACAATCCGAGGTAATGACAGCAATGATGGCGAAACAGTCCGGCGAGCCGGGCAAGTTCGCGCCGTTGCCACCGCTGAAGAAAGTCTCGGGCGAGGAGGAATAATGGACGCATCATCCGATGCCGCACTCGATCACCTGAACGCGCTGTTCCAGCGCCAGCGCGATGCGTTCTCCTTTGCCAGTGCGCCGTCGATCGCGCAGCGCCGGGCGACGCTGAAGAAGCTTGAAAGCCTGATTGCATCGTACAAGGACCGTATCGTCGAGGCAATCAATGCCGATTTCGGTACGCGCTCCGCGGTCGAGACACTATCGTCGGAAGTGGCGCTGACAATCACCAACTCTAAACACATCCGCAAGAACCTCCATCGCTGGGCGAGGACACGATCTGTCTGGAACCACTCTTCCATTCCCGGCACCGCGCAGCTGCAATACCAGCCCAAAGGCGTCGTCGGCATCATCTCACCCTGGAATTATCCTTTCCAGCTGGCGATGGTGCCGGTCATCACAGCGCTTGCCGCCGGCAACCGGGTGTTGCTGAAACCATCGGAGATAACGCCGAATACGTCGGCCCTGTTGAAGCAGCTATTGGCACAGATGTTCGACGAGACTGAAGTCGCCGTCATCACCGGCGGACCCGATGTCGGCGAGGCGTTCTCCGCCCTGCCCTTCGACCACCTGTTCTACACCGGCTCGACCCGCGTCGGGCGGCTGATCGCCATGGCGGCGGCGAAGAATCTCACACCGGTCACGCTGGAGCTGGGCGGCAAATCGCCGGCCATCATGCTGCCCGATGCCGACATGGCCAAGTCGGCCACCACGCTGTCCTTCGGCAAGTTCTACAATGCCGGGCAGACCTGCGTCGCGCCGGACTACCTGCTGGTACCTGAGGGAAAGGGCAAGGCCTGGGCCGATGCGCTGATGGGCGCTGTCGCGGAGAGCTTCGAGGACCTCGTCACGGATACGGACTATTCCGGCATCATCTCCGGCCAGCATTACCAGCGCCTGACCGGCATGATCGAGGAAGCACGGCAAGGCGGCGCGACCATCATACAGCCGCCCCATGATGCCGACGCGATGAAGGCGGCCCGCAAGCTGGCGCCGACCATCGTTCTCAATCCGCCAACTGAGGCTGCGATCCTGCAGGAAGAGGTTTTCGGGCCGATCCTGCCGATCATCGAGAAGCCGACGACAGCGGACATGGTCGAGCATGTCACAGCCCGTGACCATCCATTGGCGCTTTATGTCTATTCGAAAGACAATCGCGCTGCCGACGAGGTGCTGGCGAAGACGACCTCCGGCGGCGTGTGCGTTAACGGCACGATCCTGCACCTGGCGGTCGAGGACCTGCCTTTCGGCGGCGTCGGAAAGTCAGGCTATGGCGCCTATCACGGCGAGCGGGGCTTCCGGGAATTCTCCCACGAGCGCTCGATCTTCCGCCTGCCCGGCTGGTTGCCGGCGGGGCTGCTCGCCCCGCCCTATTCCGGGCTGATGAAGAAATTCATCAACTGGCAGATCGGAAAGTAGACGATCAGTCCTTGTACTGAGCGGCCTTGGTCCGCAGGGCCTCCAGCGAGGTCTTCAGGTTATCCCCCAGCTTTTCGTTCGGCGCATCGAGGTTATAGCCATTGATGGCAAACTCCTGATCGTGATCATCCCGCACGATTGTCCTGCGGGAACTGCTACTGCCCCCACCCTTGCCGCTCGATGCGCCCTTGATATAGCCCTCGCGCTGCAGGTCCCTGATCAGGATGCCATCGAGTTCGACCGGACGCTTGGCCTTGGTCAGCACATCGACCGCATCATCCCAGTACCCGAGGCTCCATAGTTCGGCGAACATCTTGTCTTCGTTCTGCCCTTTCAGGATACGGTTTGTCATATGCCAGGTCTGGACATAGGCATAGGCGCGATCTTCCTTGTACCGCTCGGCGCTTTCTGCATTCGGATAGAGCTGCACCAGCAAATCCAGATCGGCAAGCTGGCCGACCTTGTTGTCGCCCTCCGACCCGCGGAAGCCTGCCCGGCTCGCAAGCACCATGGCCTTCTGCTCTTCGCTCAGGGAAGGGTCGTTATAGAGGTTCAGGTATTTCTGCTCCATAATGTAGATGGTGTTGAAGCCGTTGACCGGCGTCATGAGGAGGGTTCTCAATTCCTCTGTGAACACATTCTGGTCCTTCGCCTCCGCGCCATGCAGCGCGCAGTAAAGGGCAAAAACGACGATGCCGAAAACAAGACGGCCGGACATGGTACGCAGATAGCTGAGCATTCAAATCTCCTTTTGTGAGGGAGATTTATAGATCGCCGGGTCTGGCCTGTCCCTTCCCTGTTCAGGGGAGATCAGGCCTTTGTCGGCGATCCTTCTTCATCCTCCGGCACGCGCGGGTCGATCTCGAAGACCGCTGGCGCAGCACCTGCCGGAACGGGAACATAGTCTTCCGTTTTCTCGTCCACCGGCACTGGCTTGCGCTGGGTCAGGCGATAGAGGCCGAAGATGGTCAGCAATCCGTAGACGGTCGCATTGTAGAAGAACAGCGATGACGCACCGAAGCCCTTCATCACGAACGGCGCGATGATCGGGCCTGTCACGGCACCGAAGCCGTATAGCAGAAGGAGGCCGCCATTGATGGAGACGAAATCCTCCGCTTCGGCGAAGTCATTGGCATTGGCGACGCCGAGCCCGTAGAGCGGCAGGTGAAACATGCCGAGCATGAGCGCAAAGACGATGAGCAGGTTCTGGGCATCTGGCCCGAACAGGCTGATCAGCAAGGCACCCGTTCCGGCAAGAAACGCCGTGCCGACGATGACGCGCCGCCGGTCGATACGGTCAGACAACCAGCCGATCGGGAATTGCGCCAGTGCGCCACCGGCAATGATGGCACTCATGAACAGGGCAACGACACTGACATCATAGCCGATATCCTGAATGAAAACCGGGGCCAGCGCCCAGAAGGCACTGCCTGACGCGCCCGCAGCGACAACCGCCCCGCAGGCGAGCGGCGAGAGATTCCACAGTTTCGGGATATTCAGCTTGGCCGATTTGATCGGCTTTGGCGCGGCAGCGGTCGTCAGCGCGACTGGCACCAGCGACAGGGAGATGAGGATGGACACGCCGACGAACAGGACGAAGCCGGCCGGGTCGGCGACATTCAGCATGAACTGGCCGGCGGTGACGGCGGTGAAGTCGGCAATGCGATAGATCGAGAGTACCGTGCCGCGGTTCTCGTTCGTCGCGCGCTCGTTCAGCCAGCTTTCGATGATCATGTGCAGCCCGGCAAAGCAGAAGCCGGCAAGCGCCCGCATGACCAGCCACGAGACCGGCTCGACGAACAGGATGTGTGCCAGCGTCGCGGCGGAAGCGACGGAGGCGAGCGCCGTGAACGCCCGGATATGCCCGACATTCTTGATAAAGCGCGGCGCATAGCGGCAGCCGAGAATGAAGCCGACGAAATAGGACGAGGTGAGAAAGCCGATGGCCGAGAGCGGAAAGCCCTCGATATTCGCGCGCAGGGAAAGCAGCGTCGATTGCAGCCCGTTGGCGCCGAGCAGGATGGCAGCGGCGACCAGCAGGGAAAAGACGGACAGGATGGCGTTTCTCATGGCGGGTCTTCTATGCCATGTCGGGCTGGGCGCAACCACCCACGCAGATTAAGTTTTTGTGGCTTTGCTGGTCGAAGTGATCAGCCCTTGTCCAGCGAGTGGGCATGGTTCAGGGGTCCATTTCCCGAACCGAGCCCCGGGGCGGTCTTGATCGCCTTCCAGACATAATCGAGCGCCTGCGTCACCGCGTGGTCGATATCGAGCCCTTGCGCCATTCCGGCGGCGATGGCCGAGGCCAGCGTGCAGCCGGTGCCGTGGGTGTTGGTCGAGCGGATGCGCGGCTTCAGGAACGACCGGGGTGGATGATCACTGGTGCACAGGACATCGGTGACCGTCTGCCCCCCGCCATGGCCGCCCTTGACGAGGGCAGCCTTGGCCCCTGCCCCGACCAGGCTCTGGCCTGCGAGCTTCTGTGTTGCCTCACCCGTCACAGTCAGGCCGGTCAGCACCTCTGCCTCCGGCATGTTCGGCGTGACGAGCGCCGTCAGCGGTAATAGCCTGTCCTGGATGAAGGTCGCGACATCACTGTCGCCGAGCGAGTCGCCGGAGGTCGCGACCAGCACGGGGTCGAGTACCGCCGGAATGCCGGGATTGGCCTTCAGCGTTTCCTCGATGATCTCAGCCGTTGCAACAGAGCCGATCATGCCAATCTTGATGACGTCTGCGCCAATATCCGACAGCACGGCATCGATCTGGCCTTTTATGATGTCGCCAGGAATGGGGTGTATGCCTGTGACGCCCTGCGTGTTCTGCACCGTCACTGCCGTGATCGCCGTTGCGGCGTAGGCGCCAAGCGCCGTCACCGCCTTGATATCGGCCTGGATGCCCGCCCCGCCGGAGGGGTCTGACCCAGCAATGATCAGGACACGACCTTTCATGCAGATTTCCTCCTTGCGAGTTTTGCAATACGGGGATGGAAAAGGAGGACAATAAGCGCAAGAACAACCTTGGCAACGCCAGCGATCAGATAATCGTAGCGGCCAATGATGGATTGGCCTTCTGCGATAAAGTCTTCATCGTGATCCTGTGACATCACGACGGTTTTTGTCCAAAGAAATTCCATGAGTTCCAAGATTGGAGCGACGAGATTACCGATACCAACAATTAGCAGATATAGAGCGATCAGAATTGTCCCTGCCGAGACGATCTCCTCGGCGCTGACAGCTGTTTCCGCCAGGCCATTATTCTCGTCTCGAGGCACGATCAGGCCTGCTAGTGATTTTGAAAAAGCGATAGGCATTAAGCCACTGGAAAACAGGATGGCGAAATGAATGAGGCCCGTCAGGGCATCACCCCCAACTTGGAAAAAGTCGCTGATCGTCCAAGGCAATGTCAGCAAGGCCGTGAGACAGAAAAATACGCCTAACAGACGAAACAGGACGATCGCAATGCCCTTGACCATAGCTTCTCCTTTCTCGAAGAGAGCCTAGCAAGTCAGGGTTGTCTTAGCCAATCGCTTCTTCGAGCGCCGCAATAATATCCTTCACGCCGCGCTTGACCAGCGCTTCGTCCTCGCCTTCGGCCATCACGCGGATAACCGGCTCGGTACCGGATTTGCGAATGACGACACGGCCCTTGCCGTTGAAGGCGGCTTCTGCATCCTCGATTGCTTTTTTGACCTGCTTGTCATTCAGCGGGTCGCCGTCCGTATAGCGGACATTCTCAAGTAGGCTCGGGAATGGCTTGAAGCGATTGCAGACCTCGGAGACCGGCTTATCCTCCGCCGCCACGACAGCGAGCACCTGCAGCGCGGTGATCAGGCCGTCACCGGTGGTCGCGTAGTCGGTCAGAATGACGTGACCGGACGGTTCGCCGCCAATATTGGCCTCGCTCTCGCGCATCGCCTCGACCACATAGCGGTCGCCGACTTTCGTGCGCGTCAGGCCGAGGCCCAGATCTTCGAGATATTTCTCGAAACCCATATTGGCCATGATGGTAGAGACGACCTTGCCACCGCGCAGGCGGCCCCGCGATTGCCAGTGGGCAGCGACGGTCGCCATCATCTGGTCGCCATCGATTATGCGGCCTTTCTCGTCGCATATGATGACACGGTCGGCGTCACCATCGAGCGCGATGCCGATATCGGCGCGATATTCCTCGACAGCTTCCTGCATCGCCTTTGGTGCGGTCGAGCCGACACCACGGTTGATGTTGAAGCCATTGGGATTGACGCCGATCGATTTCACATCCGCGCCCAGTTCCCAGAGAACACTGGGGGCGACCTTGTAGGCTGCACCATTGGCGCAGTCGAGGACGACGCGCAGGCCTTCAAGGGACAGGCTGCGCGGAAACGTGCCCTTGGCGAATTCAATATAACGCGCACCGGCTTCGTCGATACGCTTGGCGCGGCCAAGGTCCTGAGCATCGGCGAGGCCAACATCCGGGCTGTCAGCCATCAGGCGTTCGATTTCCAGCTCCACCTCGTCGGACAGCTTGTAGCCATCCGGGCCGAAAAACTTGATGCCATTGTCATGATACGGATTATGGGAGGCGGAGATCATTACCCCGATATCGGCACGCAGGGAGCGGGTCAGCATTGCCATGGCCGGAGTCGGCAAAGGGCCGAGCAGGAACACATCCATGCCGGCGGCGGTGAAACCGGCGGTCAGCGCCGGCTCGATCATGTAACCGGAGAGCCGCGTATCCTTGCCGATGACGACCCGGTGGCGATGCTCTCCCCGGCGGAAAACACGACCGGCGGCCATGCCGATACGCAGGATATTGGCAGGCGTCATTGCGCCGGCATTGGCCAGTCCACGCACGCCATCCGTGCCGAAAATTTCGCGTTCCGGTGTCTTTGCTTCGTCGCCGCGCATGGCTTTCTCTTTATGCTTTTTCTTCTTACCCAAAATGACCTCGTAAAGCGGTCACAAGCGTGTGTAACAAGAGGCACGCCTGAATTCGAGCGCATCCTACATCACAAATTGCGACGAACCGTTAACGTTCTAATGGCTTTCTATTGCTGAAAACATGGCCAGAGCCTGTCGCGTGGCGGCGACATCATGGACACGGAACATTGTTGCGCCCCGTGACGCACCGGCGAGGACCGAAGCGATAGAGCCGCCGAGGCGGTCATTGGCAGGCATGTCGCGGTCGATGGCGGATATGAAGCGCTTGCGCGATGCCCCGAGCAGCACCGGGCAGCCCAGCGTCGTCAGGCGATCCAGCCCTGCCAGCAGGGCAAGATTATGCGCCACAGTCTTGCCGAAGCCGATGCCGGGATCGACGATAAGGCGGTCCTTCGGCAGGCCCCCGGCGATGCAGGCTTCGATCCGCTCGCCAAGCCAGCCGGTGACCTCCTCAACGACATCGCCATAGACCGGGTTCTGCTGCATGGTTTTCGGATCACCCTGGGCATGCATCAGCACCACCGGCATCGCCAGTTCGGCAGCCGATTCCAGGCTATCATCGGCCCAGGTCAGGGCGCTCACATCGTTCCAGATATGGGCCCCGGCAGCATGGGCGGCGCGGGCGACAACTGGTTTGCGGGTGTCGATGGAAATGGTCGCGCTCGTGTGCTTCACCAAGCCCTCGATCACCGGGACGACACGGGCGATTTCTTCTTCTACCGGCACATCGTCTGCCCCCGGACGGGTGGACTCACCACCTATGTCGAGAATATGCGCGCCCTCCTCCACCAGCTGCAGGCCATGCTCGACAGCACGGGCAGCCTCCGAGTAGCGCCCGCCATCGGAGAAGCTGTCCGGGGTGACATTGACGATCCCCATGATCTGGAAACTGCTCATAAACCCTCGAAACAAAAAAGCCGCATGCGGAGAACATGCGGCTTCTTCACAGTCAGTTCAAACCATCAGGCGTTTTGCGGCTCGCCATCCGGCGCGTCGCCTTCCTTGCCACCAGCAGACGGAGAGCCGGCGCTGGGCACGGAAGACGGCGGGTCCTGCGGTTTGTCGAACGGGTCTTCGCGGACGATCTTGCCGCCGTTCAGCAGCTGGTTGATCTCCTCGCCGGTCAGCGTCTCGTATTCGAGCAATGCTTCGGCAAGGGCTTCCCAGCCTTCACGGCGCTCGGTCAGGATACGCTTGGCTTCGACGAAGCCTTCATTGACGAGGCGCTTGACCTCCTCATCGATCAGCTGGGCCGTTTCCTCGGAGATATTCTGTGTGCGCGACACGGAATGACCGAGGAAGACCTCGTCCTGGTTTTCACCATAGGCAACGAAGCCGAGCTTGTCGGAATAGCCCCACTGCGTGACCATGCGACGGGCAAGCTTGGTTGCCTGCTCGATGTCGGAGGCCGCGCCTGAGGTGACCTGATCCTTGCCAAAGGCCAGTTCCTCGGCGACACGACCGCCCATCATCACGGCGAGGCGCGATGTCATCTGGACGTAGTTCATCGAGTACTTGTCAGCTTCCGGCAGCTGCATGACGAGGCCGAGGGCCCGGCCACGCGGGATGATGGTCGCCTTGTGGACGGGGTCGGATTCCGGCACCGTCAGCGCGACGATGGCGTGACCAGCCTCATGATAGGCCGTGTTGCGCTTTTCACGCTCGCTCATAACCATGGAGCGACGCTCCGCGCCCATCAGGATCTTGTCCTTGGCGTCCTCGAACTCCTTGTTGGTAACGAGACGCTTGTTGCGCCGTGCCGCCATCAGGGCAGCCTCGTTGACGAGGTTTGCGAGATCGGCGCCGGAGAAGCCCGGCGTGCCGCGCGCAATGGTTCGGATGTTCACATCCGGTCCGAGCGGTACTTTCTTGATGTGGACGGAAAGGATCTTCTCGCGACCGACAAGGTCCGGGTTCGGCACGACGACCTGGCGGTCAAAGCGGCCCGGGCGCAGCAGTGCCGGGTCGAGAACGTCCGGCCGGTTGGTCGCGGCGATGAGGATGATGCCCTCATTGGCCTCGAAACCGTCCATCTCGACCAGCAGCTGGTTCAGGGTCTGCTCACGCTCGTCATTACCGCCACCGAGGCCTGCGCCACGGGACCGGCCGACGGCGTCGATCTCGTCGATGAAGATGATGCAGGGCGCGTTCTTCTTGGCCTGCTCGAACATGTCGCGGACGCGGGATGCACCGACACCGACGAACATCTCGACGAAGTCCGAACCGGAGATGGTAAAGAACGGTACGTTCGCCTCGCCGGCAATGGCGCGGGCGAGCAGCGTCTTGCCGGTACCCGGAGGGCCGACGAGCAGAGCACCTTTGGGGATCTTGCCGCCAAGGCGCTGGAAGCGCATCGGGTCTTTCAGGTAATCGACGATCTCTTCAAGCTCTTCCTTGGCCTCGTCGATACCGGCAACGTCATCAAAGGTGACGCGGCCATGGCGCTCGGTAAGCAGCTTGGCGCGCGACTTGCCAAAGCCCATGGCTTTCCCGTTGCCACCCTGCATCTGTCGCATGGCGAAGAACAGGAGCGCCAGCAGCAGAGCGAACGGCAACAGGTTGATGAAGATGGACAGGAGCAGCGGCATGTCCTCTTCCGGCTTGAACTCGACATTGATACCGCTGGCCTCAGCGCGATCTGCCACGGATGGCTGGATCGTCTCAGGCACGGCAACAACATAGGCATCGCCGCCAGAGGTCGTGCCCGTGGCCTTTTCGCCTTCGAAGGTAATGGAATTGATGCTGCCATTGTCGAGCTGTTCGGAGAACTGCGAATAGGTCAGCCTTTCGACGCTGGTGCTGGGGCCGCTGGAAGACACATAGTGCACCATCAAGAGGAGCACGAGGAACATCACAGCCCAGATCAGCCAGTTACGTCCATTCATTGAAAAATCCTGTTCTTGCTTCGGGTCGTATTTCGGTTCGGGACCGTTCAGAAACGAATGATCCGGCGAAAAAGTCGTTCTTCGGTTAACGCTTCTACATGTAAGTCGGCGCGGGCCTCGTTCCAAGGCGCAGCGGCATGCCAAAGCATTGTTTTTGCGTAAGATGGCACTGCAAATAACCGGCCATCGTGCCACAGGCCCGGCATGGTAGAGGCAAGACGGGTCCTTGTCACCGGCCCGGGGGCTGAAAAGCCGATGGGGCCAAGCGAAAAACCGCTTTGTTTTCGGGCAGTTGGCGGAATTGCGACGATAAATCGCCGGTCCCACAAGACACGGCCGGGCGTATCGGCGTTGATCGGCATCACCGCCCCGCCGCCAGCGCCATCCGCCCGCCCGTTCAGTGCCGCCGGTTCACGCATGATGATGAGGTCGTCACCGTCCACGGTACACATGGCACCGGCAAGGGTGATCGTCTTTTCCAGCCCCCCTTTCGGGACATCGGTGGGGGAGACCGGCATATCGCTGCCGCCTGCGGCCTCGATCGCCCGGGCGAGCAGCCTGTACGCCAGCCCTCCAGGCAGATCAGCCAACCGCCTGCGCGAAAGCATGACGGTGCCGGAACCCGTCACCCAGCCACCGGCTGCGCGAAAAGCATCATCCAGCTGCGCTTCCTGCAGGCTTGCCGTCTCGGCAAGGGATGTTGCCGTCCGGTTCAGGGCATCGACACTGAGAAAATCCTGAACGCCCGCTGCGGCAAGAAAGGCACGGCGGCGCACGCGCTCATAGGTGGGATCGTCATTGGAAGGATCGTCAGCGATGGGCAGGTCGTTGGTTTCCGCGATGTTGCGCAGGGCCGACCGCCGCCAGGAGAGGAGCGGGCGGACGAGCGCGACGGGTGCCCCCGCCCCGGCAGCGATCAGCCTTTCCGGTCGCATGGCCGCGAGCCCTTCTGCCCCGCTGCCGCGTGCGAGCCGCGCCAGCACGGTCTCCGCCTGGTCGTCGGCATGGTGAGCCGTCAGCAGGACAGTTGCGCCCTGCCGATTGCAGGCACCAGCAAGCAGGCGATATCGGGCTGCCCGGGCCGCTGCCTGAATGCCGCTTGATGGCTTGTCGCCCGTCCATTGCAGGGTCAGGTGTTCTGTCCCCTGCCCGGAACACCAGTCAGCGACCATCGCTGCTTCGGCGGCAGCCTGTGACCGCAAGCCGTGATCGACCGTCAGGGCCAGGATACGCTCTTTCGGGAAAGCCTGTGCCACTGCCCAGAGCAGCACCATGGAATCGGCACCGCCCGAGACCGCAACAGCAAGACGCTCGCCCCGGTAATGAGCGAGCGCCTGTGTCACCTGTTCGATGAGCTTTGTGTGGTTGTTGGTCAGCACCCGGCCTTGCCGCGTTCGATCGCCATGCGGTCCTGCAGGGCGGGCGTCATGTTCGGGAACTTGCTGCCCATGACCGTATAGATCTGGCAGGCCTCGGCATTCTTGCCGAGACGGTTATAGGAAATGCCGAGCTTCAGATAGCTTTCCGGCGCGCGGGCATCGTCTGGCCATTTCTTGATATGGTCGAGAAACGCAACGGCGGCGCGGGAATTGGCACCGGTCGCGAGATAGATCTCGCCCAGCCGGTATTGCGCATCGGCTGCGCGCGGATCTTCCGGATAATCCTGCAGGAACTGGGCGAAACCTTGCTCCGCCTCCTGATAATTGCCGCTGAGCAGCGCATCGAACGCGCCTTCATAGGCGGCATCCGGGTCCATCAGCCTGTCCTCGGCGTCATTGATGACAGGGAACGGGCTGTCGACACCCGCGGGAAGGCCTGTACCCTGACCGGAATTATTCATCGTGCCGCCATTGCCGCCATCAGCCGGACGCACCGGCGCACGGCCACGCAGGTCCGATGGGCCGCCCGTGGCACCGCCACCGGACTGGCCGGAATAATCGTCTTCATACAGAAGGCCTGACCCGTCATCATAGGGTTCGCCGCCATAGCCGTCACCAACACCGCCATCATAACCGCCCTGTGCCTGCTGCTGGCCCATGACCGACAGGGCCTGCGTCAGCGATTCAATACGGCGGTTGTTCTGGTCGAGCTCATAGCGCAGCCGCTCCACTTCCCCGGTTAGGGTCTGCAGTTCGCGTTCGATCTGGCTGACGCGCACTGTCATTGACGCAGCGGAACCATCCTGGCCTTGCGGCAGGGCAGACTGACCTGTCACGCGAGATGGATCGAACCGGTTGCCCTCGGCGGAATAGACAACCCCCTGCAGGTCAGAAATCGCACGCTCGATACGGTTCAGCCGTTCCGGCGTCACCGGTTCCTGCTGGGCACTGGCCACAGCGAAAAGGCTGGTGCCCGACAGGGCAATAACCGTCAGCACACAGGCTTTTTTCAGTGGTTGGCGAAAGAGCCTGATCTGGGACATGGTCGACCTCATCTGTTTGATATCATCACAATACTCAGCGTCAGCCTGTCAGGCAACGATGGTTAAACTGTGACAGACGGCATTCGCCGTCCTGAAACAAAAAATGCGCCAGAACATGTCTGGCGCATTTGAACTCTACCACAATGGCAGTCACGCGACGCCTTAGGCGCCTGTGGTGACCAGCATGGTGGAGGCGTTACGGTTCTGGGCCCATGCCTGCGGATTGGAACCCGATGCGATCGGGCGTTCTTTGCCGTAGGAAATGGTGGTGATGCGCGATGCATCGATACCAAGGCTCGTCAGATAAGCTTTGGCGGCGTTTGCACGGCGGGCACCGAGGGCCAGGTTGTATTCACGCGTACCGCGCTCGTCGCAGTTACCGGCAATGCGCACGCGGGCTTCCGGATATTGCTTGAGCCAGGCGGCCTGACGGGACAGCTGGGCCTGAGCTTCGCTGGTCAGATTGTACTCGTCGTAACCGAAGAAGACGCGGTGACCGACGTTCTCTTCCAGATCTTCCTGGGAACCAGGGACGATGGAAGATGTTTCGACCGGCGTTCTCGGCGTTACGACTTCACGGGTCGGTGTGTTGTCGACAACTTCTGTTTCTTCAGGTGTAGAAGAACAGGCAGCTACGGCCGCGAGGGCAACAACGATACCGGTATTCAGAAGAAATTTTTTGATAGGCATTTTAAACTTCAGCTCCACTTTGCGTTCTGCAAGGCTGTTTGAGGCGTTGAAGGTCCCTCTAAAGCCCCCTTGTATGCAGGGTTAGGCTCCCCATAAGCCTGTTGACCGCGCTGAATCTACTCTTATTCCAGCTTTTTTCAATAAGGACTGAAGATTGTTGCTAAAACTTCACCCATTTACGGCAGTAAAGGCGACCAGGCCGGGTCTGATGCTTCACCGGGCGTCGTAACCTGGCGCAAATTCTGGCCTGTCAGGTCAATGGACCATAGGGAAACCGGCCCGCCTGCGTGGCTTTCGCGCGAGAACATGATGACACGGCCATTAGGTGCCCATGTCGGCCCTTCAGCAAGGTAGCTCTCCGTCAGCAGACGCTCTCCTGACCCGTCGGGGCGGACAACGCCGATATAGAACCGGCCCTGATGCTGGCGGGTGAAGGCGATGAGATCACCGCGGGGCGACCATACCGGCGTACCGTAGCGACCTTCCTTGAAGGTGATTCGGCGCTGGTTTGAGCCGTCGGCATTCATGACATATATCTGCTCCGAGCCGCCACGGTCGGACGAAAACGCGATTTGCGAGCCATCCGGCGACATGGAGGGCGAGGTGTCGATCGCCGGGTTATCCGTCAACTGAGTTGTCTGGCGCGTGCGCAGGTCCATGATCGAGATATCGGAATTGCCGTTGCGCTCTGCGCTGAGCACAACCTTGGTACCGTCAGGCGAGAACCTTGGAGCAAACGTCATGCCGCGATAGGCACCGAGGGCTTCCTGTTCACCGGTTTCGATGTTGAACAGATAGACCTGCGCCGGACGGTAATCGAACAGCGCAAGATAGGTGATCTGCTGCTGGGTCGGCGAGAAGCGTGGCGTCAGCACGTCATAGTCGAGACCATCGGTCAGCGGAACCGGGTTGGCACCGTCCTGGTCCATGATCATCAGGCGCTTGACGCGATCCGTCTTCGGGCCGGTTTCGCCGACAAAGACGACGCGGGTGTCGAAATAGCCCTTTTCGCCGGTCAGCTGCTCATAGGTAAAATCGGCGACCTTGTGGGCGGCGCGGCGCCAGTTTTCAGCCGGCGTCTTGAAGGCGATGGAAGCGAGCTGCTGATTGCCATAGACGTCCCACAGGCGGGTATTGACCTGGATGCGGCCATCGTCGGTCGGCAGCACCTCGCCCGCAATCAGCACCTGGGCGTTGATGATGCGCCAGTCTTCAAAACGCGGACGCTCGTGGATCGTCTCCAGCTTCTGTACATAGGCGCGCTGGTCGATCGGCGAGAAAAGCCCGGAGCGTTCAAGGTCCGCCATGATCACATTGGTCAGGTCCTGTGCCAGCGCAGAGGTTTCCGAGCCGGCAGAGAGATAAGCCGGCACAGCGATGGGCATGGGTTCATTATTGGCTTGGGTGATCTCGATCTTCACCTGCGCAACAGCGGGTGTCAGGCTGACAACAGCACCAGCAATAGCCGCAGCAAATATCGAAAAGATTTTCATAGGCATACGGATCATAATATCTCTCTTGTTACCCAAATGTTCCAGCGCCCAGCCGTCGGCCACTGCACTGATTTTTCCGCGACAAGCATGGCCAAAGTTAGACCATGCTACTTGCAATTCCCGACTTACAATCCCGTCAGGTCCACACAATCCAGCCACTGCTGACTAGAACCCGACCATTTCGGCCGGATTGAAAGTCATTTCGAACGATTTCCATTCATTGTAGCGGTCAAGTGAGAGGAAGTTGTAAGGGGCACAATCGATCACGGCATTGATTGCACTGCGTTCTGCAACTTTCCAGAATGGATTACCCGATGTGTTTATCTGGATCGCGTTCTGCACTTTCGGAGTGCTTTTCAGCGAGCCATCACGATTGAGTTCGAAAGACAGAGTGACGATCAAAGTCTCAGGTTTTGGGGCGCCAAGGAAGGCCTGGGCACTCCAGCATTCCGCCATCCGCGCTTTCATCTTTGCTTCCTCGCTTGCCAACAGGCGATCGCCGAGGCCGACCTGGTTGACATCGCGGTCACCCTGCTGGGCCTGACCGGTTTCGGTCGGCGCCTCGCGCGGGGCATTGGTTTCCTCACGGTCGAGATCCGTCAGGGCGCTTTCCAGCGCTGACAGGTCGAGCTCCGGCTCCTTGGGCGGCTCCTGCTTCGGCGGATCTTTCTTCGGAGGGTCCTTATTCGGCTCTTCCTTTTTGGGCTCTTCTTTCGGCTGCTCCGGTTCTGGCTCTGGCTCCTCTATGGGCTCAGGTTCCTGCTCTTCCGGTTCTGGCTCCGGTTCTGGCGGCAGCTGAACGGGCTCTGGTTCGGGCTCAGGCTGCTGTTCCTGCGGCTGTTCGGGCTGGGTGGTCGGAACAGGGGGCTGCTCCTCTCTCTCTTCCGGCGCGGGCTGCTCCACGGCTTCAGCCTCCGGCTCTACCCGCGTTTCGACAACGGACAGGCGGTCCGACAGCTCGGCCTCGGAGATGATCTCGATCGGGACGATCGGATCGGACGGGCCCACGGGCCGCCAGCTCGCCGGGATGATGAACCAGACGCCGACCGCCGCGACATGCAGCATGGCTGATATGAGGGTGGCAAAACGCATCGCCGGGAAACTGCCTCCTGGGCCGTAAACTATTCGGTGACCAGCGCCATGCGGGTGAAGCCGGCCGCCTTCATGCGGCCCATCACCTTGGCGACGCGGTCATACACAACGGTCTTGTCGGCCCGGATATAGATGTCCTGCTGATAACCGGCTTGCGCCACGGCCTGCAGATGCGGGACGAGGTTGTCGTAGTCGATCGCCGTTTCCTGGACATAGATCTCGCCATCGGCGCGTATCGTGATCGTCAGCGGCTCGACAGAGCTGTTGATCGCCGTCGCCTCAGTTTCCGGGGCATCGACCTCGATACCGACTGTCAAAAGGGGCGCGGCGACCATGAAGATGATCAGCAGCACCAGCATGACATCGACCATGGGCGTGACGTTGATTTCGGCGACCGGCTTGTTGCGGCCACGGCCATTGCGGTTGTTGCCGACGCTCATACCCATCTATTTGGCCCTTTCGTCGAACTGGCGCGACAGGATGGTGGCAAACTCGTCGGCGAAACCCTGCAGCCTGACAGCGTAGGAGTTCAGGGCCGAGGAGTAATGGTTATAACCCATGACCGCCGGGATGGCGGCGACGAGACCGAGAGCCGTGGCGAACAGCGCTTCGGCGATACCGGGCGCAACGGCGACCAGCGAGGTGTCGCCCTGCTGCGCGATGGCCTGGAAAGCGTTCATGATGCCCCAGACGGTACCGAACAGGCCGATGAACACGGCAGCCGAACCGATCGTTGCGAGGATAGAAAGGCCCTGCTCGGCCTTTTCAAGTTCGCGGTTGATGGTGACGTTCATCACCTTTTCGATACGGTCCTGGGCCCCGACAGCGAGAGAAGAGGATTTGACCATCCCCCTCGCCCGCTCCCACTCGCCCATGGCGGCGACGAAAACGCGCGCCATCGGGTGATCGGCCTTGTCGCGCTGCTTCATGTACAGCTCGTCGAGTGGCTTTCCGGACCAGAAGGCATCCTCGAACTTTGACGACTTGCCCTTCAGCTTGCCGAGCAGCATCGACTTGTCGATCATGATTGCCCAGGACCAGATGGAGGCCAGTACAAGAATGACCATCACCGCCTTCACCAGCGGATCGGCCTGCATGAACATGCCCCAGATGCTGAAATCGTGACCCAGCGCGGCGTCCGTCGTGATGGACACTTCAGTCTGCATGGAAGACCCCTCAAAATTGCGGCGCTGCAGCGCCTGTTAACCGTAATCATGCCCGTCTAGCACATCTGACGGCATTTAGTACGACTGTTCTAGGACAAAATAAGGCAGACGGCAGCCTCTACGGCCCGCCTGACAATGATTTAATCCATGGTGAATAATCGGTTAATGCCGGGTCAGGGCTGATCGTCTTTTCCTGCCGGGGCAATTCTCTCCATCAACTCGGCCGACAGGCGGCGTGGCCTGCCATCGAGGGAGATACAGGCTATCTCTACTTCCGCCGATGCAAGCTGTTCCTCGCCGCGCCAGATTTCCTGCTTAAACCAGAGCCTTGCGCCTTTTGCGGCGTTAACAGTGCTGCGCACCTGCAGGAGATCGTCGATGTGGGCCGGGCGTATGAACTCGACACTCATGCGCCGGGCGGTAAAGGCCAGCTTCTCCTCGCCTTCCAGCAGCGCCGCATGGCCGATGCCTGTCTCACGCAGCGCTTCAGTCCGGCCGCGCTCGAAGAATTTCAGGTAATTGGCGTGATAAACAACGCCGGAAAAGTCTGTATCTTCATAATAGACCCTGACTTCGATGGCATATGGGTTGGCCGCTGGCATGGGGAACCGCCCTTCCTTAATTATGTTTGTGGAGTGATCCGGTATTTGCCGGCCAATGGCAAGCCGAGGACGGTCGGCACGCCCGGAGGGAAGCAGACTATGACCAGCTACGTGCGCCAGAGCCTTACCCACGAGGAACAATTGCTGGCTGAAGGCAATTTCCCGTGGCCGTACCATGCCCTGTCATGGATTGCCCTGTTCACGCTCGGCTGGTTCCTCATCGGCATCTATATCTGGGCGCGCATGCAGATCCATTTTTCGGTCACCGAAGTCGGCGTGACTTCCCAGCGGGTGCTGATAAAGCGCGGGCTGTTCAACAAGCGCACTATGGAGCTGGGCCTTGCCAGCGTCGAACAGGTCGAGGTGCGCCAGAGCCTGATCGGACAGATATTCAACTTCGGCACGCTGGAAATGCATGGCTCCGGTGAAGGCGAGATTACAACACCGCCGATAGCACGTCCTGTCGCCTTCCGCCGTGTGCTCTCCGAGGCTATCGCCCATGCGCGCAATCCGAAGGTGCGGATCGACCATGATGACGAATTCACCGTACCTCCCGGAGCTGGTGTCGAAGGCCAGAGCGCAAATACGCATTTCAACGTCCCGCTTGGCCCGCACACCCGGCAGGCCTCCCGGCCATCGCCCCGTCCGGCAGCAGGACATAAACCCCTCATTGCGACACGGACTGCGCCGCCTGCCCGCTAATACCTGTCCTTCACGGGGATCACCAGTTTGAGCCCGGACCAGACTTTATCGACAGCGCATTTCTTGATATCGACCAGCCCGTTTTCCAGCGCTGTAGTACGGGCGACTTGTTCGTTCACAGTCGTCTCGACACCTGACGTCTTTTTTGGCCAGCTCAGCCAGATCATGCCATCTTGCGACAGCTGGTCGCGCATGATCGCCATATAGACCTGCAGCTTGTCGGCGCGGGTGACGAAGACATGGATCAGGTCGAACGGCCCGCCGGACAGGCCGCGCCACGTCTTGACCAGCTTGCGTGCGGCAAACCCATCGTACCCGGACAATTGCGGCAGGGTCTCGGGCACATTCATCAGCAATGCCCGCTGGCCGTGGCGATAGCCGAGCTTCTTCAGCAAGGGTGTGCCGGAATAGCCTGCCTCAGCCATAAACGCTCCTGATCGTTTCCACCGTTTCCGGCGGCAATACTTCTTCCAGCATTACCAGCGCCTTGCGGTATTTCGCTTCCTTCCTGGCCCGGGTCTCAGGATCGGGGATCGCATCGACGCCGGACAGGTTATCGCTGGCATCGCAATATTTCACTGCGCGGGCAAGGTCATTGGCCAGGACCCGGGGCATGTAGTCTGCAAAGAAATCATCCCCGTCCCGCTTGCTCATGGCATCGACACCGTCGCGGATCGTCTTGCCGAAGGCGGCCTCAATCTCGTCAAGTGACGTGTCCGTCTTCTCGACCGTGTCATGCAATACGGCGACGATCTCGTAGTCCGCGCCGAGGGGTCGGGCGCGGCGGGCGACATCGAGCACATGCCAGAGATACGGCACACCGCCCTCATCCGCCTGGCCTTCATGGCGCTCGGCAGCGAAAACATAGGCACGGGTGATGGTTTTGATGCTCACGTTATTCATCACCGTACCAGATTCAGGGCCTCGCGCCGAGCGAGGCTTTCCGCCGACCATTGGGTCGGAAGGTCATAGAAGATTTCGAAGGCAGGCTGGTCGTCAGGGATCGTCACCCATGGCACTTTCGAGCGGATAAAGATATGGGCGTCGGGCTTGATCGTGTGACGCTTGTCCAGCGTCTGTACACGAACGAAGATCATCACCTCGCGTGCGCCGTAATCGCTCCACAAGGCGGTCTGGCAAGTCTCACACCGCCAGACAATGTGCGGCCTGCCGCTGGAGGTCGGCATCGCCTGCGGCACCGGTGTACCGTCCAGTATTTCCACATTCGCAGTCTCGATGATGGCGTTGATAGCGAAGGCACCGCCCGTCTGGCACTGGCAGTCGCTGCAATGGCAGCAGTTCACGAACATCGGCTTCTCGAGCAGTCGGTAACGCACCTGCCCGCAAAAACATCCACCATCCATGGCTCTCTCCCATGATTGCGACGAACTCTGTTTCTTCACACTACTTCCCGAACAAATCCTGCCCGGCGGACTTCGGTGCCTGCAGGCCAAGATGGGCCCATGCGCGGGGCGCGAGCAGGCGGCCGCGCGGGGTGCGCTGGATCAGGCCTTGCTGCAAGAGAAAAGGTTCGATGACATCCTCGACCGCATCGCGGGCCTCGGCGAGCGATGCGGCGATGGTTTCGACACCGACCGGGCCGCCGCCGAAATGCTCCGCAATCAGACGAAGATAGCGCCGATCGAGCACGTCGAGGCCGAGCGTGTCGACCTCCAACCGCGTCAGGGCGCGGTCGGAGACATTGCGGTCAATGATCGAGGCATCCTCGACCAGCGCGACATCGCAGACCCGGCGCAACAGGCGCCCGGCGACCCGCGGCGTGCCACGTGAGCGACGGGCGATTTCCCGCGCGCCTTCCTCAGCCATCTCCGCGCCCAGCTTGCCGGCACCGCGGGTGACGATCTGTGTAAGTTCTTTCTCGTCATAGAAATCGAGCCGGACAGGGATACCGAAGCGGTCAAGCAGTGGCTTGGACAGAAGGCCCGACCGCGTCGTCGCGCCGATCAGGGTGAAACGAGGCAGGTCGATCTTGACCGAGCGGGCGGACGGCCCCTCCCCGATCAACAAATCAAGCTCGAAATCCTCCATCGCCGGATAGAGCACTTCCTCCACCGCAGGGGTCAGCCGATGAATCTCGTCGATGAAGAGGACGTCTTTTTCTTCAAGGTTTGTCAGCAGCGCTGCGAGATCGCCCGCCTTGGTGATGACCGGGCCGGAGGTGGCGCGGAAATTCACGCCCAGCTCATTGGCAACGATATGGGCGAGCGTGGTCTTGCCGAGGCCGGGTGGGCCATGGAAGAGAACGTGGTCCATTGCCTGGCCGCGCCGGGCGGCGGCTTCGACGAAGACGGACAGATTGTCCTTGGCCTGGCGCTGGCCGACGAAGTCAGACAGCCGTTTGGGCCGCAGAGCCGCATCCGCGTCTTCCGGCCTGCGCTCGCCATCGATGATCCTGTCCTCTGGCATCGTGTTGCTCATGCGCCAACCTTCATGTCGTTGCCAGTTCCTTCAGGGCGGCCTTTATCAGCGCCTGAACGTCCGCCTGCGGATTATCAGTGGCCGCCCGGGTTACGGCCTGCCTGGCGATTGTCGGGTCATAACCGAGATTGCCGAGTGCTGAGATGGCGTCGGCTTTCGCACCGGTCGGGGCGGCTGCCGGTGGTGTCGCAGCAGCTTCAGCCGGGGCCTTGCCGCCCTTGCCCGCCAATGTCTTGGCGAGACCGGCATTGCCCGCGACCACCGCCATCAGGTCCGGCGCCTTGCCCGACAGCTCGGTGACGATCCGTGTTGCGATTTTCTTGCCGACGCCCTGCGCCCGCGCCACGGCAGCATCGTCGCCAACGGATATGGCATCGAGCAGGCCAGCCGGGTCGAGCACCTGCAGGATCGCCAGCGCGGCCTTGGCACCGACGCCATTGACGGTCTGGAGCAGGCGGAAGCAATGACGCTCCGCCTCGCTGGCAAAGCCATAGAGCCGGATGAAATCCTCGCGCACCACCGTGTCGATGGACAGACTCGCCGCCTCGCCCGGCTGCAACCGGTCGAGCATGCGGGCGGTGCCGTTCACTTCGTAGCCGACGCCGTGGACGTCGATGATCGCCGTCTCGGTGGATACGCTGAGCACCGTGCCTTTCAGATGACCGATCATGCGGACCTCCGTGCCTGCGCACTGACGCCGGCCGCAGCGGCGTGATGGGAATGGCAGATGGCGACAGCGAGTGCGTCGGCAGCGTCCGCGCCCTGCTTGCCGGCCTTGGGCAACAGCACACGGATCATCGCCTGCACCTGGCGCTTGTCGGCATGGCCGACGCCGGTCACCGCCTTCTTGATTGAGTTGGCGGGATATTCGGCGACCGGCAGGCCAGCACTGGCCGGGGCCAGCAGGCAGACGCCACGGGCCTGCCCCAGCATCAGGGCAGAGCGCGGATTGGCGTTGACGAAGGTCTCTTCCACGGCGGCCATGGCCGGGCGGAATTCTGCGAGGATCGCCATCAGGTCAGCATGCAGGCAGGCGAGACGCGCGCCCATCTCAAGCTTCGGGTCGGGCTTTATCTCCCCCGCCGCGACGAAGGCGAGCCGCCCTGCGGCATCGGCCTCGATCACGCCCCAGCCGGCAGAGCGCAGCGCCGGATCGATGCCCAGAATTCGAATCATTTCACTCATGGGACCAGCATAGGGGAGTTCGAACACAAGGCGAACACTTTGCGCGATCTTTTGCAAAAAGCCGAGGTTTGCGCCTGAATTGGGGGACGATCAGTCGCGCAGCTTGCGGCGCTTGGGCTTGTCGTCTTCCTCGTCTTCTTCCGGTTCTTCGACCTTTTCAGGTTCGACGGAGGCAACGCGTGTCTCCTGAGACTGGGCCCGGACAGTCGTCTCGGTAGCTGGCGTTTGCGAGGCGTAAGTCTGGTTTCTGGGCTGCGGGCGCACGGTGCGCTGGGCGATCAGCATTTCTTCCAGTTGGTCACGCAGGCCGGTGCGCTCGGCAACGACCTCCTGCGGCTCGCCTGCCGATGAGGCGACGGATTTCTCCGCCCAGTTAAGCGCCCTTGCGAGATCCTGCGGCCTGCCTGTGCCTTCTGCCAGCGCGACGGCATAGAGGAACTGGCCTTCGGCATCGCCGCCCTCTGCCGCTTTCTGGAACCAGTCGGCGGCTTCCTTCGAGGATTGCGGCATGCCCTTGCCGTTATAGGCGAGCAGGCCAAGCGAGGTGTAGGCAGGCAAGAGGCCCTGCGCCGCTGCCTGTTTCAGCCAATAGACGGCACGTTCCGGATCGCTGTCGATGCCAAGCCCGGCTTCGAGGATGAGCGCGAGATTGTACTGGCTGTCGGCATCGCCCTGTTCGGCGGCCTTTTCGAACCAGTTTGCGGCCTGGGCGTAGCTGTGCGGCTTGCCGGTTCCGGTGAGATAGGCAAGGCCGAGATGATATTGCGCGGCGGGCTCGCCTACCTCTGCGGCCTGCTCGAACAGCTCGGTAGCGCGATTGGCATCCTCCGGCACGCCCTGACCAGTGGAATAGAGATAGCCGAGGCGGACCATGGCGAGGGTGTGGCCGGACTCGGCCGCCTTGGCATACCAGCCGGCGGCGCGGTTATAGTTCTGCTGGACGCCGTCGCCCTTGAAGGCCAGTTCACCCAGCGCGTATTGCGCGAACGGGTGCCCAGCCATGGCGGATTTGACATAGAGATTGCGCGCGGCAGGCTTGTCCTGCGGGCCACCGAGCCCCTTCTCGTTCAGCTGCGCCATCAGGAATTGGGCGTCCGGGTCATCCATGGCGACGAGCGGCGCGGCGAGCCTGCGGGCTTCTTCATAGTTCTTCGCGCGATAGGCCTCGAGCGCCGGGCGCAGGGAGCTTGCCTGCGTCACGGATTGCCCATTCCCACCTTGAAGCGGCACAGCCTGAACGGCACCTGCGGCAGGAACCGCAATGACCAAGCTGAATGGCAACAGCGTCAGATATGTCAGGCTTTTACGCATATACGCCACACATGCTCATGATTCAGGGGCAAAAGGATAGCCACACCATGGCAATCAATGCCTCAAGCGTTAATGCGCGGTTAACGCTTGTTGCCGAGCACAGCGGCGAAGCGACCCATGGCCGCGACGGGGCCGTCGGGCGCGTTCCAGACAGCGCCGGAGACGGCAATGAAGTCAGCGCCAGCCTCGATCAGCGGCGCGGCATTGTCCGGCGTGATGCCGCCAATGGCGACGCAGGGCACGGTCGTCGCCTTCGACCAGAAATCGAGAATATCCGGCTCGGCCCGATGCACGACCTGCTTCGTGCCGGTGGGATAGAACGCGCCAAACGCGACATAGTCCGCCCCCGCCTCGCCCGCCTCCATCGCCAGATGGGTGGAGTTGTGACAGGTCACGCCAATGCTGGCATCCGGCCCGAGGATCTTGCGCGCCTCGTCATAGGGGGTGTCGCTCTGGCCGATATGAACGCCGTCTGCGCCGGCCTTCCTGGCGAGGTGCGGATGGTCGTTGATCAGAAACGCCACATCGAAACGCTGGCATAGCGGCAGCAAGGCGTCAGCAGCGCGCAGGACTGCCTCGTCCGGCACATCCTTCAGCCGCAACTGGAGACAGGCGATCTGCGCTGGCGTGTCAGCCCCGGCGGCGAGCACATCGGCATAGAGGCTCGCAAAGGCATCGACATCGTCGATCGCCGGCGGCGTGATGAGGTAGAGCTGGCAGTCGGTCATGACACTGATTAAGGCGCAATTGCATTGTGGCGCAAGGGCTTACGCTCAGGTGAGGATCAGCCGCTGGAACAGGAACAGCGCCCACATGGAAAAGATCGCAAGGAAGTTGATGGTGAAGATCAGTCCGCGGCGGATGATGTCTGTCGATAGTGTCGCGACATAGAAGTGCCAGAGCCGCCCGGCGGTGAAGGCCCAGGCGAGAATGAAATAAACGCTATTCACCATGTCGCCAGCCCACAACATGGCGACCAAGGCATAGAACAGCACCGGGGCCTCGAACTGGTTGGAGAGGTTGGCGCTGACCCGCACCTCCAGCGCTTTCACATCCCGGCCCTCGCGCTGGTACTTTCGGATGAGTGATAGCCACGCATAGAGGAACACGATCAGTGCCAGATGGACCGCAACCGGCCACAGGATGAGGTCGCGGTCTATCTGGGTCAGCATGAAGTCTCCGTCAGCAGCACTCAGCCAGCTTTGGAGGCTTCACAGATCGAGTCAATCGCTGCCTTGAGCATGACATTGAATTCCTCGTCCGACTGTTGTGCCGACAGCCCCTCGGTCAGGCCCCGGGAAAAGGATGCGATCATGCCGGTGTTCTGCGCCAGCTTCTCGTTCGCCTCGTCGCGGGAATAGCCACCGGACAGGGCGACGACGCGCATCACCTTCGGGTGCTCAATCAGGGAACGGTAGTGATTTGCCTTGCTTGGCAGCGACAGCTTCAGCATTACCTGAGTATTCTCCGGCAAGGCATTGAGATGATTTGAAATCTCTTCGAGAAGTATATCTTCCGCCTCGGCCTTGTCGGCGATGGTGATGGTGACTTCCGGCTCGAGGATCGGCATCAGGCCA
This sequence comes from Aquisalinus luteolus, assembly GCF_009712425.2. Taxonomy (GTDB): domain Bacteria; phylum Pseudomonadota; class Alphaproteobacteria; order Caulobacterales; family Parvularculaceae; genus Aquisalinus; species Aquisalinus luteolus. The sequence continues at coordinate 63,684 of NZ_VCJR02000004.1, read as the reverse complement.
TGCTCCCGGATCTGCTCCCCCACCTCGAATTGCTGGGCGACGATGGCGGCGATGCCGTCCCGGTTCGCGGCATCGACGACGGAGCGCATCTTGGTGCCGAAGATACCCTTGGCGACGGCCCGCTCGCACAGGGCATCGAGCCCGGGGATTGGCTTCATCAGCTTGACGCCGTCCTTCGCCTCCTCAAGCCCCTTGTCGACCTTTAGGAAGGGCACAACGTTGCACTGTTCCCATAAATATTGAGCGGTCGGGGTGCCATCGATCTCGCCATCCATGGTGCGCTCGAACAGGATTGCGCCGATCACTTTCTCGCCGGTGAAAGCAGGCGACTTGATGATCCGCGCCCGCATCTCGTGCATCAGCGCGAACATTTCCTCGTCATTGGCATAGGCACCCTCTTCGAGGCCATAGCCCTTCAGCGCTTTCGGTGTCGAACCGCCGGACTGGTCCAGCGCGGCGATAAAGCCGCCCTTCTCGGCCATCTGGGTGGCCATGTCAGACTTGCTCATGACGGCCTCCGCATACAGAATTTTCAGGGTTCAATGAAACACGCGCACCGGCGTGAGCGGCGCCCCGGGCACCGCAAGTCAGGATCGTCTCCATTCACTCTCTCCAGTTATCAGGTCCGGGCAGCTCTTTTCGTCGATACCGACGCGGCCGCTTGAGGGTAGTCTAACTGAAGGATATCGCAGTGCACCATAGCGCGCGCTGCATAAAAGCGAGTGTTAGCGCTACAAACTTCGATGTTAGCGCTATAGTGAGATTATTGGCTTACGGAGCGTCAGGGGGTTGGGCGCAGGCTCAGGCCTCAAGCGCCTTGACGCCCGGCAGGACCTTGCCTTCCATCCATTCCAGGAATGCGCCGCCAGCGGTCGAGACATAAGTGAAGTCATCGACGACGCCCGCCATGTTCAGCGCGGAGACCGTGTCCCCGCCGCCGGCGACGGCGACGAGCTTGCCTTCTTTCGCCAGCTTCGCCGCGAATTTGGACGCTTCGACCGTCGCGACATGGAACGGCTCGGTCTCGAACGCGCCGAGCGGACCGTTCCAGACCAGCGTCTTACACTTCTCGAGGATTTCGGCGATGTGATCGACACTGTCCGGCCCGAGGTCGAGGACCATCTCGTCAGCCGCAACACTATCGGCCGCTTTCACTTCCGATTTCGCGCCGGCCTTGAACTCCTTCGCGACCACGACATCCTTCGGCAGGATGATCTCGCAACCGGAATTGCCCGCCTTTGACATGATCTCCTTCGCCGTACCGACGAGGTCCGGCTCTGCCAGCGACTTGCCGACATCCATGCCCATGGCGAGCAGGAACGTGTTGGCCATGCCGCCGCCGACGACGACATATTGCGCCTTGTCGATCAGGTTGGTCAGCACGTCGAGCTTGGTGGAGACCTTCGCGCCACCGACGACGGCCATCATCGGCGGGGTTGGCGCGGCCAGCGCCTGGGTCAGGTAATCGAGTTCTTTTTCCATTGCCTTGCCAGCGGCGGACGGCAGCAGATGCGCCAGCCCCTCGGTCGAGGCATGGGCGCGGTGTGCGGCGGAAAAGGCATCGTTTACATAGAGATCGCCATTTTCGGCCAGCGCCTTGACGAAGTCCGGATCGTTGGCTTCCTCGCCCTTGTGAAAGCGGGTGTTTTCCAGCACCACGATATCGCCTGCCCCGGCGGCGGAGACAGCGGCCTTGGCTTCGCTGCCGATGCAGTCGGCGCCGAAATAGACACGCTCGCGCATGATTTCTTGCAGCTTCTTGGCAACCGGCTCCAGCGACATGGACTTGACCCGCTCGCCTTTAGGGCGGCCGAAATGGGACAGCAGCACGACCTTGGCGCTGCGGTCGATCAGGGCACGGATCGTCGGCAGGGCCCGTTCGATGCGCGTAACATCGGTGATCCCGCCCTTGTCGTTCATCGGCACATTGAAATCGACCCGGACAAGGACGCGCTTGCCGGCAAGTTCCTTGAAATCACTGATGGTCTTGTAGCTCATGGTCGCGTCTCCATTGATCGGGATCGGTTAAGGGGCGTTGGCACTGGTGTAGACCGCGTGTAGGCGGAAGGAAAGGGCTGCAAAAGGTACGACGTCGGCTTACTGGCCAGCATCATCAACCGGACACCGGGTCCAGGTGACAGTTCCCTGCGGGGAGATCTTCGTCATCGTGTCGCCATTGACCTCTATCTCGACGACTTCCTCATAGGGATCGCCCTCGCCGGTGCAGCGCAGGCCTGCTTCGTAGCGGCTCATCTGATCGTCGATGGCAGAGAGCTCGAACATGTAGCAGGTGTTTTCGAGGCCGGTGATGGTGCGCCCCTCGATCTGCAGCGGCGCTGCGTCCGAGGTGCCGGGCGCAAGCGAGCAATCGGTGAAGTCGTTCGCCCAGAGCCCCTGGAACGGATAGACGCCATCCGCCGGGCGGATACCGCCAGCGGCAGGGTCGGCAGCAGGATCAGGTAGTTGATCAGAAGAAGGCTCCTCCCCTCCGCCACAGGCGGCCAAGGCCAGAAGGATGAAGGGGAGGATGCGTTTCATATGGTTCCTACAGGAACTTCGCCATGGCGAGGGCGGTATCGGTCATGCGGGTGGAGAAGCCCCACTCATTATCGTACCAGCTCAGCACACGGACGAGCTTGCCTTCCAGGATCTGCGTCTGCGGGGCAGCGAAGGTCGAGGAATGCGGGTTGTGGTTGAAGTCGGACGAGACCAGCGGTGCCTCGGTATAGCCAAGGATGCCCTTCATCGCGCCTTCGGACGCTTCCTTCATCGCGGCGTTGACCTCTTCGACGGTCGTATCGCGCTTCGGCGTGCAGACAAGGTCGACGACAGAAACGTTCGGGGTCGGAACGCGGATCGAGGAACCGTCGAGCTTGCCGTTCAGGTCCGGCAGGACGAGGCCGACGGCTTTCGCGGCACCGGTCGAGGTCGGGATCATCGACAGGCCGGCAGCGCGGGCGCGATAGAGGTCCTTGTGCATGGTATCCAGCGTCGGCTGGTCGCCGGTGTAAGAGTGGATCGTCGTCATGTAACCGCGCTCGATGCCGACCGTGTCGTGCAGCACCTTGGCGATCGGTGCAAGGCAGTTGGTCGTGCACGATGCGTTGGAGACGATCATGTCAGTCTCGGTCAGGACGTTGTGGTTGACGCCGTAGACGATGGTCTTGTCCGCGCCGGAGGCCGGTGCGGAGACGAGCACGCGCTTGGCGCCCGCTTCCAGGTGCATCATGGCCTTTTCGCGGGCAGTGAAGATGCCGGTGCATTCAAACACGATGTCGACGCCCATCTCACCCCATGGCAGGTCGGCCGGGTTGCGCTCGGACAGCACCTTGATCGGGCCGGTGCCGGCGTCGATCGTGTCTTCGGTGGTCTTCACCTCATACGGGAAGACGCCGTGTACGGAGTCATAGCGCAGCAGGTGGGCATTGGTCTCGACAGGGCCAAGGTCGTTGATCGCGACGACCTCGATGCCCTCGCGCTTGTTCTCGATCATGGAGCGCAGTGCGAGGCGCCCGATACGGCCGAAGCCATTGATGGCTACACGAAGTGTCATTCTGTCTCTCCTTACGACAATAATTCTTTTGCCTTGGCGGCGATGGCGGCGCTTGTGATGCCGAAATGCTCGAACAACTCCTCGCCCTTGCCGCTGGCGCCAAAGCCGGTCATGCCGACAAAGGCACCCTTGCCCTTGCCTGCGGTATAGATGATGCGGTCCCAGCTCTGCTGGATGCCGGCCTCGGCAACCACGCGGGGACCATCCCCCAATACGTCTGCTATATAGGACTCATCCTGGTCCATGAACAGGTCGAGACACGGCACGGAGACGACGGCGGCGGTGACGCCATCCTTTTCCAGCTCGGCTTTCGCCTCCATCGCCAGTTCGACCTCGGAGCCGGACGCAATCAGCGTGATGTCGCGCTTCTTGCCGCCGGACAGGATATAGCCACCCTTCTCGCAGGGATTGCCTTCGGCCATCTCGGTGCGCAGCTGGGTCAGGCCCTGACGGGTGAGAGCCAGGCCGCTCGGCTTGTCGGTCATGTTCAGCGCGACTTCCCAGCATTCCGCCGTTTCGACCACGTCGCAGGGGCGGAACATGTAGAAGTTCGGGATCGCTCGCAGCGCGGACATGTGCTCGACGGGCTGGTGGGTCGGGCCGTCTTCGCCAAGGCCGATGGAGTCATGGGTCAGCACGTGAATGACGCGGATACCCATCAGCGCGGCAAGGCGCAGGGATGGACGGCAATAGTCAGAGAAGATCAGGAAGCCACCTGAATACGGGATCACCCCGCCATGCAGCGCCATGCCGTTCATCATCGCGGCCATGCCGTGCTCGCGGATGCCGTAATGGACATAGCGGCCGGTCGGGTCTTCCGCCGTCAGGGCCACCGTCTGCGAGGTCTTGGTGTTGTTCGAGCCGGTCAGGTCGGCAGAACCGCCGAGGGTGAACGGGATTGCCTCGTTGATGACTTCCAGCGCCATTTCTGACGCCTTGCGAGTGGCGACTTTCTTCGGCTCTGCGATCAGGCCGGAGACGTATTGCGAGATTGCGCTTCGCAGATCGTCCTTCACATCGCCGGCGAGCGCTTTCTTGTACTCCGCGGCCTTGTCGGACTTCGCCATACGCGCGTCCCACTCGCCACGGGCGGCAGCGCCCTTCTTGCCGTTCTGCTGCCAGGCGTCGAACACGTCGGAGGGAATGTCGAACGGCTCGTGGGCCCAGTCGAGGCTCTTGCGGGCAAACTCGATTTCCTCGGCGCCCAGCGGTGCACCGTGAGCGGATTTGGTGCCGGCTTTCTTGTTGGCGCCCTTGCCAATGACGGTCTTGCAGGCGATCAATGACGGCTTGTCGGATTTCTGCGCGGCCTCTATGGCTTTCGCGACGGCATCCATGTCGTGGCCGTCGACGCGGGTGACGTCCCAGCCCGACGCCTCGAAACGCTTCAACTGGTCGGTCGAGTCGGCCATGGAGACCGCGCCGTCGATGGTGATGTTGTTGTCATCCCACAAGACGATCAGCTTGTTCAGTTTCAGGTGACCGGCAAGCGACAGGGCCTCCTGGCTGATGCCTTCCATCAGGCAGCCATCGCCGGCGATGGTGTAGGTGTAGTGGTTGCAGATATCCTCGCCATAGCGCGCGCGACAGTGTGCCTCTGCGATCGCCATGCCGACGGCGTTGCCGAAGCCCTGGCCGAGCGGACCCGTTGTGGTCTCGACGCCCGGCACGTGGCCATATTCCGGGTGGCCGGCGGTTTTGGAGCCGAGCTGGCGGAAATTCTTCAGGTCATCAATGGTCATGCCCGGATAGCCGTTCAGATAGCTGAGCGAGTAGATCAGCATCGAGCCGTGCCCGGCGGACAGGACGAAGCGGTCGCGGTCCGGCCAGTCGGGGGCCGTCGCGTCGAACTTCAAAAAGCGGGTGAACAGTGTCGTGGCGACATCCGCCATACCCATCGGCATGCCCGGGTGACCGGAATTGGCCTGTTCTACGGCATCCATCGACAGGGTGGCGATGGCGGCGGACATGCGTTTTTGCAGTTCGGGAGAAAAGTCGGTCACGGATGGGTCCCCTCTCTATGTGGCGGGCCTTGAAGGTCAGCTTGTCTGATGCCGCTTCTCTTGCACCTGACTGGGCGAATTTTCAACCCTGATGTTAGCGCTAAACTACTCCGAAATCGATTGTTAGCGGTGTCAGAGTTCAGTGCTGGACAGGAGCGGTGCCGGACAGATAAGGTCTCTTAAAACAAGAGGTTCTGCCCATGGCCACACTGGAAAGTTCAGTTCGCGATCTGAAAGTGGCGCTCGATGATCTGAGCGCCAAGGTAGAACGCCGTTCCCTGACCCTCGCCGACCAGACGGAAACGCTGTCGAATATGCGCGACCAGGCGGGGTCGGCCCAGAAATATGCCGGCAAGGCGGCGCTCGACCTTGCCTCGGTTATCGACGATCTGCGCTCCCTCCTCGATGAGGACGAGAGCCAGAAGGTTAGCGCCGACGACACGACCAGTGACAGTAACAGTGACCCCGAAGAGGACGATTAATGGGACAGGTGACGATCTCGATCAATGGCCAGAACTACAATGTCACCTGCGATGACGGCCAGGAAGACCGGCTGAAGGAACTGGCCAATTATTTCGACGGGCATGTCAGTCGCCTCGCCGCCCAGATCGGCAATATCGCCGATTCCCGCCTCATGCTGCTCGCCGGTCTGACCGTCTGCGACGAACTGAAAGAGGCGCAATTGCTGATCCGCGACCTGGAGGATGAATCCGGCCTGACCAGCGAAAAGGGCGCGGCCGAGATCATCAAGTCTGTGACCGACCGTGTTCACGAAATCGCCGAGAGGCTTGAAGAACCCTCGACAAGCGCCTAGATATCGAGATCGCTGCCCGGCCCGTCAGGATACTTTCCCCGGGGCCTTAAATTCTCAAATGGGAGCTACCTCTGCCCGGGCCGTGGTCCGGTGCACGCGGCGCCCACCTGGTCCATCGGGTCCAGGGCGAACGCAAATCCAACGGCCAGGGCGGCACTTTATTTCTGCGGGGACCAATGCCGAAGCTGACTGACTTTCTGCCGGACCCGTTTGGAAAGGACATCTATCGCCTGAACGCGAAAAAGGCGCGAGAGGATGCCCATCTCCGCCGCCCCCACGCCGCCCGCCAGGCCGCAACCCATTTCATCGCTTCCGTTCCCTTCGCCAATCGCAAGTGCATCGCCGTCTATTATCCTGCGGGCACGGAGCTTCATACCTGGCCGCTGGTCGAGGAATTGCAGACAGAGGGCAAGACCGTCTGCCTGCCCGTAGTCGCCAATACCAACAAGCCGCTGATCTTTCGTGCCTACACGCCGGAAATGCCGCTGGAAAAAGGGCCCTATGGCATTATGGCCCCCGCTGCCACTGCGCCCGTGTGTCATCCGGACCTGTTGATCGTGCCCTTGCTGGCCTTCCGCCGCGATGGCGGGCGTCTCGGCATGGGCGGCGGTTATTATGACCGCACGCTGCAGCAATTGCGCCGTGAACGGAATGTCCTCGCCGTTGGCTATGCCTATGCCGATCAGGAGATGGAGAAATTTCCCGTCGACCGCCACGACCAGCCGCTCGACTGGATCGTGACGGAACGCGAAGCGATCAAGGTGCGGTAGAATTCAGGGTGTGCAAATCGGTACGATCACACCGCCCTTTATAGGGACAGGTTCTGCAGTGATCATGTTTGCAGCCATTTCTGGCTCCAGTACCTTTTTCGCCCTTTCAGGATTCGACTCCCGACGTCCGGACACTGATCCGGCCTCGCTAGTTGTAATGTAATCACCAAGGTAAACGACGCTCCCGGCTGGAGCATTGAACGCGAGACTTACTTCGCGTGATACCGGCCTTGTACCTGCATCTATTTCTTCCCTGAAGGATGTTGCATAGAAGCCCGCAGGCGCAGAGTAGGCACGGATTATCGTATCATTCGTCGGCGCGACTGTTTCGCGAATGCGGTTCCAGGAAGAGCAATTGCCTGTGATAAAGCCCTTCTCCAGATCGTACTGTGTAAAATAAATATATCCCGGCTGATCCGCTGGTTCTGTCTGCACACCCACAACAAGAATGGTCCTGTCTTCAGAAACACGCGCTTTGGCCGGATTAATTTCCTTGACGCCATTCATGAGGCAACCCGATGTCAGGGCACCTAAAGAGAAAAAGACAATCAACAACCTGCCAATGCAGTACATCGCTACCCCTTCTGCTCTTCGATCCACGCCTTGATGTGATCTTCCAGCACTGACAGCGGCACGCCGCCATTTTCCAGCACGGCGTCGTGGAACAGGCGGATGTCGAAATCCTCGCCCAGTTCTTCCTCGGCCAGCGCACGCAATTCCGTGATCTTCAACTCACCAGTCTTGTAGGCGAGCGCCTGGCCCGGCCAGGTGATGTAGCGGTCGACCTCGGTGGTGATGTTGTTCATCGACAGCGCGGAGTTCTCCGCCATGAAGTCGATTGCCTGCTGGCGGGTCCAGCCCTTGGCGTGAATGCCGGTATCAACGACGAGGCGGCAGGCCCGCCACATCTCGTAGGAGAGCTGACCGAACTTCGTATACGGCGTTTCATAGAAACCCGCTTCCTCGCCAAGGCTTTCGGCATAGAGCCCCCAGCCTTCGACAAACGCCGTGAAGAACGTAAAGCGCCTGAACGGCGGCATGTCGAGCTGCTGGGCGAGCGCGATCTGGTGATGGTGACCCGGCACCGCCTCGTGCAGGGTCAGCGCCTCCAGCTCATACAGCGGCCGCGTGTCGAGCTTGGTCGTATTGACGAAATAGAAGCCAGCCCGGGTGCCGTCGCCCGCGCCCGGCTGGTAATAGGCCGTGGTCGTCTTTTCGGCGATATCGAGGGGGATTTCCTTCAGGCCGTATGGCAGGCTCGGCAGGGTGGCGAAGAGTTTCGGCATCTCGCCATCCATTTTCTTGGCAATGCGGGCGGCCTCAACCATCCGTTCCTCGCCGGTCTTCGGATAGAATTGCGGATCGGTGCGCAGGAAAGTGAGCCACTCCTCGAACGTGCCGTCGAAGTCTGCCTCCTCGATCACTTTCTCCATTTCGGCGCGAATGCGCGCGACCTCCGACAGGCCGGTCTGGTGGATTTCATCCGGCGTCGCGTCGGTGGTCGTAAAGCTGCGGGCGAGATAGGCGTAATAGTCCTGCCCGCCTTCGACCGAGCCAATGCCGTCGATCGTGCGGCAGGCCGGCTGATATTCTTCCATGTAGAAGGTCTCGAACGTTTCAATCGCCGGGATAATTTCCGCCTCGACAATCCCGGTTGCCTTTGCCTTCAGCTCATCGAACCGCGCCTGCGCCATCGTCGCGGGCTTCGTCGCGAAAGGATCGAGGAAGACACTGTCCGATACATCATCGACGATATGGGTGCTGATGGAATCTTCATAACCCTCCATCGAGGCACAAGGCTGGGTCCAGCCACCCTCGATCCCGGTACGGATCGTCTCCGTCGCCGTTTCGATATACTCATCCATCTTGCCAAGCCGCGTGACGTAAGAGGTATAGTCATCGGCGTCGAAGAAAGGCAGCAGGTCAGGCAGCCCGGTCATGTCGAGATGCGGCCCACCGCGATTGGAGATGAGGATGTATTTGCCCGCATAGTCACCGGCCTCGATCTCGTCTTCCAGCTGCTGTGTCAGAAGCGCGTAATTCAGCTGGTTGTCTTCGCTAAGGGTTGCCGGATCGATAGCCTCGAGCTTGGCGAAGAATTCCTTCCTGTCTTCAACAGCCGCGTCATAGGCAGCAACCGACGGATCGCCCAGCTCGTCCCCGGCGACATCCTCGCCCAGCATCGTCGCATAGGTCGGGCTCTGTTCCAGATACCATTGCCAGTGGGCATCCATCACCGCCTCGAAGCTTTCGTCCGCCTCCTGCGCAAACGCAGGCGCAGCGGCACACAGCGCAGCGACAGCAGCGCTCAGGGAAAGGGCGAATGAACGGGGTTTCCGGGTTGATGGCATGAAAGTCTCCTCTTCGGGCGCAATCGTGCGTATGGCCTCGGTCATAAGTCAAGCTTGCCAGAGCGCCAAACACAGCGCTTGCGTTCGCCCCTGATCGCTCGCATAAGCGGACCATCCCAAGCTGCAGGAATTGTGACTACATGCGTCTAGCGTTTTTCGGTGATGTGATGGGCCGGTCCGGCCGGAAAGCCCTGTCCGATCACCTGCCGCGCCTGCGCCGCCGCCTCGCCCTCGATTTCATCGTCGTCAACGCAGAGAACGCCGCCGGCGGGTTCGGCGTGACCGAGGCGATCTGCGAGGAAATCTTCGACCTCGGCGCCGACGTGATCACCACCGGCAACCACGCCTATGACCAGCGCGACAGCCTCGACATGTTCGACCGCGAACGCCGCCTGCTGCGCCCGGCGAACTTCCCCGCCTCCAACCCCGGGCGCGGTGCCGGTCTCTATGATACGCGTGACGGACGCAGCGTGCTTGTCGTCCACCTGCACGGCCAGCGCTTCATGAACCCGATGGACGATCCCGTGCCGGCGCTGGAGCGGGAGATGGAAGGCCTGATGCTGGGCCGCGAGGCCGACGCCATCATCGTCGACATGCATGCCGAGGCCTCATCGGAGAAATATTCCCTCGGCCAGTATCTCGATGGCCGCGTCAGCCTCGTCGTCGGCACCCACACCCATGTGCCCACCGCCGACACGCAGATCTTCCCGCGCGGCACGGCTTTCCAGTGTGATGCCGGCATGTGCGGCGACTATGACAGCGTCATCGGCATGGAAAAGGACGGGCCTGTCTCGCGCTTCACCACCAAGCTTCCGGGTAATCGCCTGCAGCCCGCCTCCGGCGAGGGAACGGTCTGCGGGGTGTATGTCGTTACCAATGACAAGACAGGTCTGGCGGTGCATGCCGAGCCGATCCGCGTCGGCGGGCGCCTGATCGAGCAGCAGCCGGCACCCGTAGAACGCTAGTGGTCGGCCACATCACCAGTTTTGGTGAATAAAGTATTTCCTTTTCCACGGGCTCGACTAGATTGGAATAGTCGAAGAATAACGTGTGATTACACGCGTTTAGTGTCAGTGGGGAAACAGGCATGGGCCAGCTCGAAGATATGGAAATCTTCACAGAGATCGTTCGCGCCGGTGGCATCACCCATGCTGCTGACCGACTGAATATCGCGCCGTCCGCCGTCTCTCGCCGCCTCAAGGATATCGAGGCCCGCCTTGGTGTGCAGCTGATGAACCGCACGACCCGCCAGATGGCGCTGACTGAAACCGGCCGCGCCTATCTTGCCCATGCAGAGCGCATACTCAGCGATGTCGAGGAAGCCAATAACGAGATCACCCGTGCCAGCGGCGAGATATCCGGATCGATCAAGATCGCTGCGCCCCTGTCCTTCGGCCTGTCACACCTGGCGGGCGGACTATCCGATTTCATGACCAGACACCCCCAGGTCACCCTCGATGTCGACCTTTCCGACAGGCGTGTCGACCTGGTGCAGGAAGGCTTTGACCTCGCCATCCGCATCGGGAATTTGCCGGATTCTTCCCTGCGCGGCAGGAAGATCACGGATATTCCGACCGTACTTGTCGCAAGCCCCGCTTTCATCGAGAAATACGGTCCCCTTGATTCCCCTGCCGACCTCGATGGGCTGCCGGGGCTGGTCTATACCGGCGATACCACTGCGGGGAACTGGTCGTGCAAGTCGCCTTCAGGTCAGGAGATCAAGTTTCGCATCAAATCGGCGATGCTCTGCAATAATGGCGACATGATGCGGGAGGCCTCAGCGGAAGGCCTCGGACTGTTACGCGTACCCTCCTTCATCGTGGAAGATGCGCTTCGGTTCGGGTCGCTGATCTCCCTCTTTTCAGATCACGACTGGGGCAGTGTCGGCCTGCACCTTCTCTGGCCGCCAACGCGGCACCTGTCGGCCAGAACGAGAGTACTGATCGACCATCTCGCCGAGACCTTGGCCAAGGGGTGCCAGATCGAGAAGGCGAAGCAACCGGATGCCGGATCGCGGGCGAATGGTTAATTTTTTATGAACATCTGGTAATGTCGGGAGCGTATGGTTAACCTGCCGTGTAAGGGGAGCGGAACAAGGAGGGGATTATCATGCTGTCTCAAATTCTGAACGACCTCGGCACCGCCATTTCCATGGTGCTCGACTTCAACAACATTTTCATGGTGATCGCCATTCTGGTGATCAGCGTCTTCACCGGCCTGCGCATGGGCAATTACGGCAATATCTTCGGCGCCGTCATGGAAAGCACCGTGCTGCTGGCGATAGTCACCTATCTCTGGAACTGGCTGTCGACGCCGGGTCGCTTCAATGTCGATGTCTGGGAATCAGAAACCATTCTGGCCTGGAACAATCTCATGGGACTTACCGGCATGGCGCTGGTCGGTTACCTGTGCGTGTTCTTCATCCTGGTCTCCGCCGTCTACATCATCAAAGCAATCGCGAGCCGCTAAGGCTGTCACGCGAGCCAGTTTAAGTTGACCGGTCGCAGGCTTGCTCGCTAGCGTCCTCCCCGTCAGAGGAGGACGTTGCATGACCAGCCGGAACACGATTGCGCTTTCACGAAGAGCCCTGTTGCGATCAGCCTGCGCGACCGGGCTCTTCTATTCAGGCCTGCCTCTACTGCAAGGGGCGCTGGCTTATTCCGCAAACCCCGGGCTGTCGCTGATCGCCGATCCCGACAACCTGCTCGACCTGCCGGAAGGCTTTACCTATCGCGTCGTCTCGCGCACCGGCGGGGTGATGTCGGACGGCCTGCTCCGCCCCGGCCGCCCGGATGGCATGGCCTGCTTTTCCGATCCGGACAGCGCCGATCGCTGCATCCTGATGCGCAATCACGAGAATTGGCCGGACACGGAGGATGGCAGCCCGTTCGGTCCGGACGAGGCGCTTGCCGACCGGCTGACCGCTGCCCAGCTCTATGACCGCAAGGCCGATGGCAGGCCCTTTACAGGCGGCGTGACGAAGACCGTCTACAACATGAAGTCGGGTGAGATCGAACAGGACATGCTCGCCCTTGCCGGAACCACAGGCAATTGTGCCGGTGGCGCGACGCCGTGGGGCAGCTGGCTGAGCTGCGAGGAGTCCGATGTGACGAGGGGCGATGGTGCGGGCAAACCCCATGGTTTCGTCTTCGAAGTGCCCTCCTCCGCCACCGGCCCGGTCGACGCCATCCCGCTGACGGCGATGGGCCGCTTCACCCACGAGGCGGCGGCGGTCGACCCGGACAACGGCATCGTTTACCTGACCGAGGACAATTCAGAGGGCCTGTTCTATCGCTTCATCCCGAATGAACCGGGCGAGCTTGCAAAAGGCGGCAGGCTTCAGGCACTGGCAATCAGGGGCTGGAAATCCGCCGACACCAGCAACTGGCCACGCGACTGGGGCGGCGGCGGTGCCGGGTCGTTCGAGACAGGCCGGGATTACGAGGTCGAGTGGCTGGACATGGAGGATGTGGAAGCACCTGATGGCGATCTCGCCGAGCGGGGTTTCGCCGCCGGCGCGGCACGCTTTACCCGCGGCGAAGGCATGGCCTTTGGCCGCCAGACGCCCGACAGCCCGGGCGATGTCTTCTTTAACTGCACCAATGGTGGCGCGGCGCGGACCGGACAGGTCTGGCGTTACCGGCCCGGCGCCGACGGTTCTGCGGGCATACTGACGATGCTGTATGAAAGCCCAGGCCCTGACACGCTTGACCTGTGCGACAACCTCGCCATCGCGCCATGGGGTGACCTGATCCTGTGCGAGGATGGCGCAGGCGACCAGTATCTGCGCGGGCTAACGCCGGATGGCACGATCTATGACCTCGCCCGCAATGCCCATCCGGACGGGTCGGAATTCTGCGGGGCCTGCTTCTCACCGGATGGCGACGTCCTGTTTGTCAATATTCAGGAGCCGGGCATCACGCTGGCGATCGCAGGTCCCTGGGCCTCCATCAGAAACGGCTGACAGAAAGCCTGATCGCGCTTCAAACCCTTGAACCGGTCACCAAGCCGCGCTAAATGGCTGAAACTTTTATCGAAGCTTTCAGCCATCAGCAGGATATATCGTCATGGCCGGTCACTCTAAATGGGCAAACATCCAGCATCGCAAAGGGCGTCAGGACGCCAAGCGATCCAAGATGTTCTCCAAACTGTCGAAGGAAATCACCGTCGCGGCCAAGATGGGCACGCCGGACCCGGACATGAACCCGCGCCTGCGCCTGGCCGTCGCCAACGCCAAGGCGGTGTCCATGCCCAAGGACAATATCGAACGCGCGATCAACAAGGCAGCCGAAGCCGGCGGCGATGACTATGAAGAAGTGCGCTATGAGGGCTTCGGGCCGGAAGGCGTCGGCATCATCGTCGAGGCGCTGACCGACAACCGCAACCGCACAGCCTCCGACGTGCGCTCCACCTTCTCCAAGAATGGCGGCAATCTGGGTGAGACGGGCGCTGTCTCCTTCGGCTTCGACCGGGTCGGCCAGATCCGCTATGGCGGCGATGTCGCCACCGAAGACGAAATGATGGAAGCCGCCATCGAGGCCGGTGCCGACGATGTCGTCTCCTCAGATGACGGCCACGAGATCTACACTGCCATCGAGGACCTGAACGACGTCTCCCGCGCGCTGGAAGAACGCTTCGGCGAGGCCGACGGCACGGCGCTGATCTGGCGGCCCCAGAACCTGGTGCCCGTCGAAGGTGAAAAGGCAGGAACGGTGTTCAAGCTGGTCAATACGCTCGACGATCTCGACGATGTCCAGAACGTTTACGCCAATTTCGACATTTCGGACGAAGACATCGAGAAATACGCCTGATTTCAGATATTTAGAGAAAACCGGCCCTTTTCGTCAGGGGCCGGTTTTTTCACATACTGCGTTACTAACAATTTAGTTGCTGGTAAAATCCGCTACTTTACTGTTTCCTGAGAGGGAAAATTCCGAAGGAGGAACGACCAATGATCCATCGTCATTTCAAAGCGGGTATCGCTGGCACCGTCCTGGCAACCGCGCTGAGCGTGGGGCTGGCCAGTGCGGAAGTGAAAAGCAGCGACTTCAGCGGGTTCGACACACTGATGCTCGAAGATTTCATCGGCACGGTCAGCGTGACCATCGGCGATGGCGACGGCATGAGCGTCACCATCGATGACCGCAATGGTGGCAAGGAGCCTGTGCTGGTCGAACAGCGCGGATCGACCGTTCGGGTCTACAGCCGCGACGAACCGGATCACAAGAAAATCTGGAAACAGCTGAACTGGCAGCGCGACGGCAGCAAGGCCTTCCGCAATTTCCTGACCGATTATCCGGTTATCCAGATCACCCTGCCCGCCGGTACCGACCTGGTTGCCGACGATCTCGCCGCCTTCGTTACGGTTGGTGACCTGAACAGCGACCTAACCATCGAAAGCACGATCTACATGGAAGGCACGATCGGCAATCTGACCAATGCCGATGTCAATATTTCCGGTGCGGGTGACCTGATCCTCGCCAATGTCACCGGCGAGATGAGCGGCAATATTGCCGGTTCCGGCAGCCTGAAGTTCGATACGGTGGGATCTGCCGACATTTCCATCGCGGGGTCCGGCGATGTGTCGGCGCGCCGCGTCGAGGGTCCGGCAGAGGTCGATATCCGCGGCTCCGGCGACGTCTTCCTGGGCGAGATCGGGGCAAACGCCGATTTCGACATCGCAGGCTCCGGTGATATCGAGGCTGGCAATGTGAACGGTGGCCTCGCCGTCAAGATCAGGGGCTCCGGCGATATCTCTGTCGGCACCATCAACGGGCCGACTGAAGTCGACATAGTCGGCAATGGCGATGTCAGCATCAAGGATGGCGATGCCGCCGACATGCGGGTCAATATCAGCGGCTCGGGCGACCTGGACTTTGGCGGCATTGCCTCCAACCCCAGCGTCTCCATCCGCGGGTCGGGCGATGTCTATATTCGCGATTATACCGGCAAGGTATCGACCAGTGGCTCAGGGGATATCACCATCGGCAATATCGTCATCGATGATTGATCGATCTCCAGAGGAAAAGATAAAAAGCCGGGTTCAACGCCCGGCTTTTTTATTATCCTGTTCTTCAAACCGGTGCCCGGACATGAAAAAGCCGGACCGCGCGTATCGCTGCAGGTCCGGCTGATTAGTGGACGTTTCCCATCCCTTTATATCTGTCACGTTGTTGTCTGTTATAATGTGACAGCTTTTAGTCACGGCAATACACCCCATGTCAGAATGAAAAACAAGACAGAATCGTCGCTGCATTGCAACAATTCTGACACATTTCGCGATCTGCGGGGTCATCATCGCCGGGATTGTTTATGTTGCAAGGAAATGGGCAACATGCCAAAAGCACGCGCACCATTCAAGCAAGGCCGGCGCTAACGCCGGGCCAGCCCAGAGATCAGGACACACAGCATGAAAATCAACGGCAACGAAGTACGCCCCGGCAATGTCATCCAGCATCAGGACTCCCTCTGGATTGCGGTGAAGACAGACGCCGTAAAACCAGGCAAGGGCCCGGCCTATGCCCAGGTCGAGCTGAAGAACCTGATTGACGGTCGCAAGCTGAACGAGCGTTTCCGCGCCTCGGAGACCGTTGAGCGTGTACGCCTGGAGCAAAAGGATCACACCTATCTCTATCAGGAAGGCGAATTGCTGATCTTCATGGACTCCGAGAGCTACGAGCAGATCTCGATCCCAGCGGACATGATCGGTGAGCGCACGGCATTCCTGCAGGACAACATGCCGGTCGTTCTCGACATGCATGAAGGCACGCCGATCGGCGTGCAGCTGCCCCAGCATGTAACACTGGAGATCGTCGAGACCGAACCGACAGTGAAGGGCCAGACCGCCTCCTCCTCCTACAAGCCGGCGATCGCCGATAACGGCCTGCGAGTGATGGTGCCCCCCTATATGACGACGGGCGAGCGCATCATCGTCGACACCGAGACGGTCGAATACGTCAAACGTGCTGACTAGATATATATCTGACGCCCTGCCCGGTTTTCGGAACGCCGAAGACCGGGTTTTTTCACACAGAATGTTACTAAATGGATAGTTTCGCAGGGCCCGGATTCCGCATAATCTGAACTATAAGCTTAGTCGAGGATATCATGCCGCGAAAACCATCTCCCATTCTGACCGAAGCCGAACAGCGCGTGATGCAGGCTTTGTGGGAGCTGAAGGAAGCATCCGTACGCGATGTGCACGAGAAGCTGAACGGCATGAAAAAGGTCGCCTACACGACCGTACTGACCGTCCTGAAAATTCTTCATGACAAGGGCTATGCGAACTACCGCAAGGAAGGGCGCGCCTTTGTCTATTACCCGGTACTGAGCCAGAAAGAGGCACGCCAGCGGGCGCTGTCGCAGCTGGTCAGCCGGTTCTTCGAAGGCTCGCCGCAGGCGCTTGCCGAACATCTCGTCGAACTCGATGAAATCGACATCAGCGACCTCCAGGCCTTGAAGAAAGAGATGAACGACACAACATCCTGAAGCACAGAGGGCGTGCCGGACCAGGGGAAACAGGGACATGGATCTACCCGGCCTTTTTACTGAAATTGCCTTGCGCCATCTGTGGCAGGGTCTTCTCATTATTGGCGTTGTAAGCCTGCTGCTCGCCGGCAGGCGTTTCTGGAGTGCCGAACACCGATCGTGGCTGTGGACGGCAGGCCTCGTCCTGTCAGCGGCGCTGCCGGTCGCGACACTCATCGACCTGCCGAAGATCGAGTTCGGTGGCACCGCAGAGGCTGGCGCGACGATGGCCGTGCCCGCCGCCGCTCCGGTCATCTATCCGGCGCAGGAAAACTTCTTCACCCCGCTTGCCGGGATCATCGAAATGCTGCCGCTGCCGCTGATCCTTGCTGCCCTCGTCTCTATCTGGATCGGCGTCAGTGTCTGGAAGATTTTCCGGATCGTGTCAGCAGCCCGGCAAACCCATGACCTGGTACAGAGATTGAAACCCTGCCCGCTATCGACGGACATGCTGCCGCGCGAATGGCCTGAAGAGATCGAAGTCATGCAGGCGGACGGCGTAAAGACCCCGATGGCGATCGGGTTGATGAATTATCGCGTCATCCTGCCGGAAAGCCTGGTTGCCAGCCTGCCGACCCATCAGATCCGGCATGTGCTGTCCCACGAACTTGCCCATATACGCCGCGGCGACCTGCAATTCGCGCTCATCCAGCGCCTGATCGAGGCCGTGTTCTGGTGGAGCCCGCTGACATCCTTCATCGGATCCCGCCTGCGCGAGGAACGCGAAATGGCCTGCGATGACCGGGCGGTCGCCATGAATGGATGCTCGCGCCAATATGCCAGCGCCCTTCTGGAGAGCGTTACCCTGCTGGTTGCCGACAAGCGCAAGCATGGCCATCAACACGGCCACGGATGCAGCGACATGCTGGCCCTGTCGGCCTTTGATCATCACTCCCGCGGTGCCTTCCGCGCCCGCATCCGCCGCCTGATCGGTCAGGGCTATCGCGCCCGGGTCGACATGGGCCGTGTACAGATCGCAGGCTTCTCCCTCGTCGGCGCTGCCGTTCTTGGCCTGTTTGTGTTCACCCCCCGCGGAGTGCTCGATTCCGGACTGGATATTGCCGCGAAGCGCCCCTATCTGACTGCCGGCATGGATACGATCCTCGACGAAGGCTATGCCAGCCGCGATGCAACACTGCAGGCCCTTCTGACTGAATTGCAGTCTGCCGACCCCCGGGCCGTCCGTATCGAGATGGTGCCTGCTGTGTCAGAGGCGCGCCTGCCGAAACTCGCGATTGCCTCTGCGTCGCGGCATGAGACAAGGTCTGTCCTGCGCAATGCATCCAGCAAACACGCAGAAGAACAGTGCGAGGAAGACCAGCACCACGACCACGATCACGACACTGATTTTCACATGGACATGAACGCCGATCATGACATCGACGTGGATGTGGATGTGGATGTGAATACGATCACGGCCATGGCAGGTGCTGCCATGATAGAAATCGAGAAAATGGAATTGATCAGCGATGTCGTGAACCCCTCGCCGGACATGACAACTGAAGTCATCATCATCACCCGCGAGGGCAACAGCAGGAAGGTCGTCAAGCAGGTCATCCGCCATCGCGACGCCCAAAGCCTCAGCATTGCCTCCAGGGATGGACGCACACTGACGATGACGCTGCAGGAAGGTGAAGACGGCACCTACGCTTATCAGATGTCCGGCGGCGTTGGCGAGATCGTCACCGTTCACTGATCCATGAGATACCTGACATGACGAAGGGCGGTCTCAAGGCCGCCCTTTTGATTTGTTGGCAACAGAAGGCCTCCAGGAAGCCTCAGCCGGCTGCCGCAAGTCTCTTTTTGAATGCCTCGAAATCGGCTGGCGTATCGATCCCTGGTGCGGCCTGAGGCACGATAGCTGCTGCGATGCGCTCTCCCGCTTCGAGGATGCGCAGCTGCTCCAGCTTCTCGATCGCCTCCAAACGACCGGCAGGCAGGGTGTCATAGGCTTTCAGACTGGCAGCGGAAAACGCATAGATGCCGATATGCAGGTAATAGGCGGTCGGGTCGGTCACCCTGCCGCCCTCGTCACGGGGGTATGGCGCCAGCGCCCGGCTGAAGTACAGCGCATCGCAGCCGCCATCCGGGCGCTGATGGCCCAGCAGCGCCTTGACGCAGGACGGGTCCTGTGGCGAGCCCGGCCCGTCCGCCGGTTCCGGCGCGAACGGGCAAACCAGCGTCGAGACAAAGGCTGGCCGTTCGCTGCCCAGCGCGGCGCGGTGTACGGCGATCAGCGCATCGAGATGGGCCGGATCGGTTTCCGGTTCATCGCCCTGCATGTTGACGATGATGTCGGCGACTTCTCCTTCGGCAGCGGCGACCTTTTCCGCGGCCTCGGCAACGCGCGCCGTGCCGGTCTGATGGTCGGCGGAAGTCATCACCGCCTCACCACCGAACCCGCGCACAGTTTCCAGAATGCGCTCATCATCGGTCGCGACGATGACCCGGTCCGCAGACGCAGCGGCGGCCTTTTCATAGGTATGCTGGATCAGCGGCTTTCCGCCTGCGACCAGCAATGGCTTGCCCGGCAGGCGCGAGGACGCATAGCGCGCAGGAATGACAATCATGGCCTTCATCGTATCACCGCTTTCCTGTCCATGCGGTCGTTGAGGGCCAGCGTGCCCGCAGCCACCAGCATCCCTGCCGTCACGCCGGCTGCATTGGCGAGCATGTCTGCCATGTCGGCCTCACGCACCCCGCCCATGCCCTGCAATATCTCCATCAGCCCGCTATAGGCGATCAGCAGGACAGGCAGCAACAATGCCCTGCCAAAAGGTTTCAAGGCAGCCAGGATCGCTGTGCCGCCGAGGGCACCATAGGCAACGAAGTGGGACACCTTGTCGGCATGGTCTTCGGTACCGAACAGGACGCCCGACAGCCATCGGCTGAAGGCAGGGCCGCCCGGCACGCCGTCAGGGTTCGGTATCAGGCTGAGGATAGTAACGATGAGCAGGAGAACGGCAAAACAGATGCGCATGGTCAGGACAAACCATCGCGCGCGGACAAATTCGATCATTCAGGCGACATCTCTCTGCTTGACGAAGGTTTCCCACTTGATCGCGCTGCGGACGATATATTCAAGATCGTCATAGCGCGGCACCCAGTCGAGCACGGCGCGGATCTCGGCATTGTCGGCGATCAGTAGTGCCGGATCGCCCTTGCGGCGGGAAACGACTTCGGATGGCAGCTTCTGGCCCGTCACCTGCTCGACAGCGGAGATCACATCGAGGACAGATGCACCGAAACCATAACCGCAATTGAGCGTCACGCTTGCTCCGCCGTTGCGCAGATAATCGAGAGCGCTGAGATGAGCCTCTGCCATGTCGGAGACATGGACATAATCGCGGATGCAGGTACCGTCCGGGGTCGGATAATCATTGCCATAGATCTGCAATTTCTCCCTGCGCGTACCAACCGCGATCTGGGCGGCGATCTTGATCAGGTGACGGGGGCCGCCTTCCTCGCCTGCACGCCCGTCCGGGTCCGCCCCGGCCAGATTGAAATAACGCAGCACCGCCGCGCCCATGCCGTTTGCATCGGCGATATCGCGCACCATGCGCTCGGCCATGGACATGGAGGAGCCGAACGGCGTGATCGGGTCCAGCGGCGTTTCTTCGCGGATCGGCATCCGGTCAGGCACGCCATAGACGGACGCGGTCGACGAGAAAACGATACGGCGAACCCCGGCAGCCGTTGCCGCCTTGATCAGGTTATAGGTCGCAATCGTGTTCTGTTCGTAATGGGAGGCCGGATTGTTCTGCTGGGCCTTTGGCAGGCGCTCGCCGGTGAAATGAATGACCTCGTCGATGGAACGGGCCTTGAACAGGCGTGTCAGCTTGGCGATATCGGATAGGTCGGTGCGCACGACATCGACGCCTCCGAGCGCCGGCGGCAGGTCAGCCTCCGGCTCGAGCGCGATGAAATCCTCGCCTGCATCCATCAGGCTCAGGAGCATGTGGGTGCCGGGGTATCCACCGGCATTCGTCACGGCAATGGTCACGGCGTCCTCCCTAAGGACCACCCCTAACCTAGGTGAATTCCTGCGCAACACAAAGCGTTGTTGATCAAGGTTTCGAAAAATTGAAGATTGGCACCCAATTTATGTGTCATGTAAGCGTAACAAAGTATGGTAAGTCCTGAAGATGTTGTTCAAACAGAAGCCTGAAAAAACAGAATTCTCGGCCCGGGCCCCCGATGGTGTGCGGGTTTACGCCATTGGCGATATCCATGGCCGGCAGGATCTGTTACTGGACCTGATGGAGCGCATCGAGCGCGATGCGGATATGCCGCACCGCATCATTTTCCTCGGTGACTATGTTGATCGCGGGGAAACCTCCGCCGATGTCATCGATTACCTGATCAACCTGAAGCGGGAACGCGGTGACGATATCGTCTTGCTGCGCGGCAACCACGAACAGGCCATGCTCGATTTCATCGCAGCACCGGAAGAGACCGCAAACTGGATCGAATGGGGCGGCGGCACGACGCTCGCCAGTTATGGCATCGACCAGATTGCAGGCGAGCATCCGGAAACCCTGCGCGACATGCTGATCGAGCGCCTGCCCGACAGCCATTTCCGTTTCCTGCTGGATCTCGCCAACTGGCATATCGAGGGGGATTATATCTTCGTCCATGCCGGCATGCGCGCCGGGGTGCCGCTCGAGCAGCAGCGCGAAGAAGACCTGTTGTGGATCCGCAATGCCTTTTTCGACCAGAAGCCGGGCACGTTTGGTGAGACCTGCATCGTTCACGGCCATACGCCGAACGAGGACACGCCCCTGGATGCCGGCTGGCGGATCAATGTCGATACGGGTGCGGTGTGGACCGGCAGGCTGACCGCCGTGGTGCTGGAAGGCACGCACAGGCGGTTCATCTCGACCTGATATCAGGTTCCGGTGCTGACGCTGATCAACTGCGGGCGCTGCATGGAGGCAAGGACCGCGCGCAGCGTGTCAACACTGCCCGGACCATCGGTAACGGCCAGCGCCTTGCCAAGCTCCGTGCCGTAATTGGCATCATCGACGATCGACAGGTCCGGCGACATGAACACCAGGCGGGCACCATCAAAGATCGCTTCGCGCCAGTGCTCCAGCGCCTCGCGGCGATGGGTCGATGAGGCAATGATCAGGTCCGGCACCGGCAGCGATAGCTCGCGCTCGCACAGGACGTCCACTGACGGCCCCTGCCCCAGCGTCACATGGCTTCCATGCAGGTCAGCGTCGCGGGTGATCAGGGCGGATACGACAGAACCATCGATACCGAACCAGTCCAGCATCGCCAGCATCGGCGCATCGGCGCCGATGACATGGGCATGCTGGTCGAAACGGCGGGCATCATCGAAGAAAGACTGGACACGCTGCCGATTGCGTTCCATGCGCCAGGAGAACGCCTGACAGGTCTGGGCGCTGGTCAGGGCGAGCGAGTTCTCCTCATCCCACAGTCGGGCAAGCTGGCTCAGCCATTCGGTATCGTCATAGCCATGATAGTCGGCATGGGTCAGGAAGACACGCAGGGCACCGCCATCGGTCTCCGTCATCCCGCCACGGATGATCTTGAGGCCGGCGGAACGTGCCAGCTGCTCCAGCACTGTCAGCGTGTACACACCTTGCGCATCGGCATGGAATGCCGACGGATTGTTGCGCATCAGGGCGAGCGAGGCATAGGCCGTCTCGATGACCACTAGGCCGTCCCTTGCCAACAGGCCCTTTACCGCCTGCAGGAATTCCTTCGGGGCACTCTGTTCGCCAAAGGTCGATATCGCGCTGATGACATCGAATTTCTCGCCGCCGCATTTGGCGTCGAGCTCTTCCATGACATCACCCTGTGGAAACACACCACGGATCGCTGTGCCCCATTTCTCCTCGCCCTGGCAACGCAGATGGCGGTCGACGCCGACACCGTCGATCCAGCGCGGCAGGTAAGACAGGAATGTGCCGTCGCCGCAGCCGATATCAAGGGCGCGGGCATCGCGTGCACTGAGCATTTCCATCAGGCAAGTAACCGTTGCACGCAGGCGATGGCGCACGGTGCGGCAGGCGGCATGATCGTGCAGCGGTACAGCCGGCATCTCCCAGCCACGCTGCAGCAGGCCACAGGCAGTCGCATCCTTTTCGGGATCACAGATCACCCAGCCATTGTCTCCGCCAAGCGTGAAAGCCGGCGTCAAGGCCCTGGAGCCGCAAGCGCGGCAATGTTCGATCTTGTTACTCATACCTTTTGCCCCAGACAGTTTTCTGTTTGTCGTCCGGACAATGCGCCCCACCCACTTAAAGGCAGGTAAAGGCAGGGATGAGTTTTACTCCGTTTCCTGAATTATTGTGTAAGCAAACCCTTAAAATCGTAGCGATCTTCAGGCTTCGTTTACGAGACTGAAAAGAGGGTAAACGGAATATTCCCGATTGGTTATCAGGAAGCCATGCGGGCAACAAGGCGCCGCATGAAATCCGTGCCCGCACGCATCTGGTCGAGGGAGATGAACTCGTTCGCCTGATGCGCCTGGTCGATTGAGCCTGGCCCGCAAATCACCGTGGACAGCCCGGCCTGCTGGAACTGTCCGGCTTCGGCGGCATACGGCACGACCTCTGTATGGTTATGGCCGGAGATGGCCTTGACGAGATCGGCGGCGGGGTTGTCGGGGCGCGGGGCAAGGCATGGCGCCTTGGTCATCCACTCGGTCTCGATGGAGCAGCCTTCGTCGCGCTCTTTCATCTGCGCCTCTATCTGGCGGGCATAGGCGGTGAACCGGCCATGGATTTCCGCCGGGTCATCCCCGGGGATCGACCGCAAATCCCAGTCGAAGGAACAATCCGCCGCCATGATATTCAGTTGGGTTCCCCCATTAATGACATTCACGGTCATGGTCGTATACGGAGGATCGAACGGGTTTTCCGGCGCGTCGGCGCGCAGTTCCCGCGCCATGTCCTCGATAAAAGTAACAAGACGGGCCGCAATCATGACGGCGGAAACGCCGCGCTGGGTCTGGCTGGAATGGGTCGTGAAGCCCTTCACGCGGGTACGGAAGGAAGAGATACCCTTGTGCCCGTCAATGACCTTCATCATGGTCGGTTCACCGACGATGACAGCGGCGGGGCGCGGTACTTCGCGCACGATTTCGTCGATCATGTCCGGCGCGCCGAGGCAGCCGACCTCCTCGTCATAGGAAAGCGCAAAGATCAGCGGCTTCTTCAGGCCCGCCTTCTGCATTTCCGGCACCAGCGACAGGCCGATGGCGGAGAAGGCCTTCATATCGCAGGTACCTCGGCCATAGAGCTTGCCGTCACGCTCCGTCACCGTGAATGGATCGGTATCCCATGGCTGGCCGGTGACAGGCACGACATCGGTATGGCCTGAGAGGACAACGCCGCCCTCCTCTGCCGGGCCGACAATGGCGTACAGATTGGTCTTGCTGCCATCATGGTTGGCAACGCGCTTGGTCTCCACGCCCAAGCCGTGAAGATAGGCCTCGACATCCTCGATCAGGTTGAGGTTGGACTTGGACGAGGTGGTGTCGTGAGCAACGAGACGGGAAAGCCAGTTAATCTGGTGGGAAATATCAGTCATGAGCCTTAGATAGAATGTTCCGGGCCAGAGGAAAAGAAGCTGGTTTAAAGCAGTTCTAGAGCATGCCGAGCCGATCGAGCACTCTCGCCGAGAAATCCTTTACCGGAATGCGCGGATCACCGGCGCGCAAGGGCGGCGGGTTCAGGCCACGCCGGCGCATCAGCCCATTGAGGCGATAGATCCGCCTCTGCCGGTCGCTTTCTTCTGAACGCCAGGTGATGCTGAGGGAAACGGACACTTCATCGCCGTTTTGCACCCAGTGCGGTGCCTTGACCGGCACATAGAGGGCATCGCCCGGGGTGAGGTCCCATGCCGTCGCCCTCGCCTCCATGGCCGGTTCATAGGCAAGGTTGCAGTGACCCCCGTCATGATAGGCTTCATGCTGGCGGGCCGTCACGATCTCCTCATCATCCGCCGGGAACAGGTGCATGGTTTTCTGGCCTCGTACCTGCAGGAGGATGTTATGCTCCGGATCGAGATGAAATGGCGTTACTGCGCCCGGTGAGGATGCGAAGATGAAACCCTCCGGCCTGTAGGCCTTTCCCGTCTGCTTCTCGGCCAGCGGCACGATCTGCGACAGGCAGTCCATCATCAGCTTGCGATAATCCGGGTCCGTCTCGATGTTGCGAAGCGCAACCCAGGACCCGGCCCGGTCAATATTGGCGAGTGTCTCGGCCACGGTCAGGCCATTGGACGGCGTCGCAGACGGGTCGGGTTGGCTGACATCTATGTTGCCGAGATTATATTCGACCTGATCCGCCGGCAGGGTTTCACCCAGCCTCGCAAGACGATCCGTTTCCAGCAGCGGATGGCTCAACAGGCTATGGCGGAGCTTTGTGGCGCGGGCGGGATAGGCAATTCCGAAAGCGGACAGCGCTTCATCGGCAAACACAGTCATGTTCCAGCCTCCATATCTCTCGCGCTGACAGGCCGATTGTCACCCAAGCGGCGTATACGCGTGCCCACCGCCGATGCATGCTCCAGAAGCCGTGCGGCAGTAAGCGGAAGACCATACCGCAATCCCTTGCGGGCGATGACGATCTGCATGACCGACACGGATTGCGCCCAGAGCCCCCTCAGGCAGGTATTCGCGCTGGTCGCACAGGAATCGACGAAACCTATGGAAGGCTCGTTCAGGAAATATTTCAGGCAGTGAAACTCCAGCTGCATGCCGGGCGAGTAGCTGGCGTAGTCCGCATCATATGCCACCTTCAGGGAAAACACCCTGTCTGCGCTGCGCAGATCGAGAGCGTATGCCACGCCTTTTCCCCCTACCGTCAGACGGCTGAAGATCAGTTGGCCACGTTGCATGGCAGCTTCGGCGAGGTGGCGGAAAAAGGCTGTCTCGGCCGGGCGGCAATTGATGGCCGTGCCGACCTCGCCTTTCCAGCCCTTCTGCTCCAACGCAAGGAAATCATCGAGCCAGTCAGCAAGCTGCGCCTGATCCTGCAGATGTTCGAACCGCACATCGCCCAACTCTGCCAGCCTGCGGCCGAGGCGGCGCAAGCGTTTCTTGCGACGGCTAGAGACATGCGCTTTCAGGTAGCCCTCCAGGTCCTGCGTCGCATCGATCGCGGGTCGCTCGACCAGTTGCACGATATCGCAGCGCCGGTTGCCCCCTGCGCAGAAGGCCTCCAGCGCCGCCCTTACGGCGGTATCTGCCGCCATGTGGGTGAACCGGCAAAAGTTTATATACGCAGGTGCCCTGTCGAGACACTCGGTCAGCATCCTCGCAAACACCACCTCCTTGCCCCGGCGCACCAGGGGGGTAGCGAGAAACTGGTGTGCATGCAGATGAGACCTGTAATGGCCGAGCGGCAGGTGAGCATAGCGCGCGTCGCAGGCGAAAACTGCCAGACCGATCAGCCGACCCTTCTCAAAGAAGGCGACGATGATCGCCTCATCCGGCCCGATGAGGCCCACAGCCGCCTGCGCTGCCCAGGGCTCGAGGAAAACATTGCGGTCTGCCACATCGGCAGACAATTCTTCCCACTGAGCCCACAAGGCCGTGATGCTCTCTTGCGAAAACGGCAGAATGTGCGCGCCATCGGCCCGGCATCCATCCTGTCTGTCGCTGTAAGCCATGCGTTTTGTCCTGTCAGTTTCCCGGCGCGCGTTCCTGCCAGACCCGGATTTATTAATCTCTCTGAAGTCTTGGCTGCCTATAACCATACAAGAACTATGCCTAAGGACCGTTAACGATGGCCGGGAATCCCGAGCATGAGACAAATGAGCGCGAGCCTTCGCTAGGAAGCAGGGTGGCGAAGGCGACTGCCTGGATCGTTGCCGGGCGTCTTGGCGTGCGCCTGGCCGGTTTCGTGAACATGCTGATCATTGCGCGCCTGCTGGTGCCTGACGATTTCGGCGTCGTCGCCATCGGCCTGACTGTCATGCAGCTCCTGCAGAATGTCAGCGACATGGGCATCGCCCAGACGGTCATCCGCATGAAGAACGCCACCAAGGCAGACCTCGACACGCTGTTCACCCTGTCTGCCGCACGTGGCGTCGTGACAGCCCTTGTCCTTGCAGGCATCGCCCCCCTCGCCGTCGCGGTCTATGGCGACGAGCGGCTTTTATCCGTGTTCCTGCTGATCGCCCTGCACCCGCTGCTGACCGGTTTCGTGAACCCGCGCTTTTTCGAGTTCGAGCGCGAGATCGACTTCTCCCGCGATTTCCGCGTCGCGCTGATGGCAAAGCTGGCGGAGGTCGCCACCGCGATCACCATCGCTGTCATCTTCCGCAGCTATATCGCGCTGATCGCAGGCCTCGTCGCCGGAGGCATGGTCCGGCTGGTCCTGTCCTATGCCATGCGGCCATGGCTGCCGGGGCTGGCGCTGTCCTCCTTCCGCCAGGTCTTCGGCTTCATGGGCTGGCTCACCGGCATCAGCTTTGCGGCGGCCCTGAACAACAAGCTCGACGCGTTGATCCTGGGGCGGATCGTCGGCCCCGCTGGCACGGGTCTTTACTATGTCGGTGAGCAACTGGCTGAGTTGGCCACGCGAGAATCCGGCGAACCGATCGCCCGCGCGCTCTATCCCGGCTTTGCAACACTGAGCGGTACGCCGGAACGCATGCGCGAGGTGTTCCTGCAAGGGGTCGCAGCCCTCGCCATCATCGCCCTGCCCGCCGCCATAGGATTTGCCCTTGTCGCCGACCTCGCCGTGCCCTTGATCCTCGGGGCGAAATGGGCCGAGGCTGTGCCGGTGATCCAGTTCATCGGGCCCGTGCTCGGCCTGCAATCGCTGGTACTGGCAACGCAAAGCTATGCCATGGCGCAGGACCGCCCGCAGCTGATCTTCTGGCGCGAGCTGGCGTTCTTTTTCTTCCGCACACCAATCTTCATCGCCGGAGCCATGATGTATGGCCTGATCGGCGCGGTTGCCGCGACGGCGCTGACCGGGATCGGGCACCTCGCCCTCAACCTGCATCTCTACCAGCGCCTGTCCGGTGCACCCTTCTGGCAGCCGCTCTGGGTCGCCCGGCGCAGCTTGATTGGCGTGGCAGCGATGGCTGGCCTGATCGTTTTCCTGCGTCCTGCCCTCGATAACCTTCCGGGCTTTGTGAGCCTTGCCGTCCTGGTTGCCGTTGGCGGTAGCGCGTTTGTCGGAACGCTGATTGCGTGCTGGTTCGCCGAAGGCAGGCCAGCGGGGATCGAGACGACAATCCGCGACAAGTTCCTCGTCCGGCTTTTCCCGAACGCTGTCTGAGAGAAACCCTGCAGCACTGGCAGCGCAGCCCATTCAGGGGGCAGGCACACTCAGTCCGAATTGCGATAACGCCCGCTGCAATGTCCCGGCAGATGTAAAATGATGAGCATGCAGCCCTGCCCTGATCGCGCCATCTACATTCCGCTGGCTGTCGTCTATGAACAATGCCCTGTCCGGGGCAGTGCCATAATGGCCGATGATATTCTGATAGACCGCTATATCGGGTTTGCGCGCACCAAAGCGAGCCGTCGTGAACGCTGCCTCACCGAATACGGCAACAATGTCAGGTGAAATCCGGGCAATACATTCCTGATGCAACATACCGTTATTGGTCAATGTGCAGATCCTTGTCTGGCTGCGCAGCGCGTCCGCGATGGAAAGTACAGCTGGATCGGGCCTCGTCGCCTCCCGCCTTGCGCGCACCCATCCCTCCTGATCGAGAGTGCTGGCAAACAGACTGTTCCATGCGTCCAGATAGGCAGCCCCGTTTTCATGGGCACCTGCCTCTGCTGCATCTTCCCATCCGGAGTTCAGCCAGTCATCTTCCAGCCTGTCGATCGCGATGCCCGTCGCCTCCGACAAAAGGCGAAGGCGCAAGGCGCGATCATAGCGACACAACACGTCATCGATATCGAAGATCACAAGCTCGATCATGGCATACGCCCCAAGAAATGAAAAAGCCCCGCGCAAATGGCGGGGCTTTTTGTCTGTTCGTCAAAGCGCCTAGTCGGCACCCTTCATCGCTTTCTTGATGATCGGCGAGATCAGCAGCATGACCACCGCGAGACCCATCGAGACATAGGCGATGTTGGTATAGACCATCGCATAGGTCTCCTTCGCTGCAGCGATATTGGTGATCTGGCCCCCCAGCGTTTCAACGCCAGTCGAGGATGCGATGACACCGGCGAGATAGTTGG
The DNA here is from genome assembly GCF_009712425.2 of Aquisalinus luteolus. Classification (GTDB taxonomy): domain Bacteria; phylum Pseudomonadota; class Alphaproteobacteria; order Caulobacterales; family Parvularculaceae; genus Aquisalinus; species Aquisalinus luteolus. Next base: position 34,479 of record NZ_VCJR02000004.1, on the reverse strand, counting down.
ACAGGCCCGAATAGAGGAACCACGACCCCATCGCCATGCCGACGACGCGCGCCGGGGCCAGCTTGGTGACAGCTGACAAGCCTACCGGCGACACCATGAGCTCGCCCATCGTGTGGATCCAGTAAATCAGGAACACGAAGTAGACGGCGACGAGCCCGGTACCGGACGAGGCGATCCCCGCGTTCAACGCGAGGAAGCCGAGACCGGCGAGGAAGACACCGAAGGCGAACTTGACCGGTGTCGATGGGTTGTACTTGCCGAGCTTGATCCATACCCAAGCGAGAATTGGCGCAAAGATGAAGATGAAGCCCGCATTCAGCGACTGGAAGACAGGCGCCGGCACCGGCATGCCGAACATGGTGCGATCGACGAGACGGTCCGTGAACAGGTTCAGCGAGGAACCGGCCTGCTCGAACAGCGCCCAGAACGGCATCTGCGCGATGATGAAGTAAAGCGCCGCCAGCATGCGGGAGCGCTCGTCGCCTTTCAGCTTCGCGATCGAATAGCCGATCAGGAAGATGAAGACAGCGATGCCAAGTGCACCGACAAACCATTCCGGAATGAGCTGGGCATTCATCACCAGCAGCATCGAAACCGCGATGATGCCGAGACCGGTAAGGTAGCACATGATTTCGACATTGAAGATGCCGAGAACCTTTTCCTTCAGCTTGGCCGGGTTTGGCGGCTCTGCATGGCCTTTCAGCCAGGGCTGGCCGATGACGAACACGACAAGGCCGAGCAGCATGCCGATACCGGCAAGGCCGAAGCCGTATTTCCAGCCATGGACGATACCGAGATAGCCACAGGCGAGCGATGCCATGAACGAGCCAAGGTTGATGCCCATGTAGAAAATGGTGAAGCCTGAATCCCGCCGCTTGTCACCGAAACCATACAATGCCCCGACGATGGTGGAGATGTTTGCCTTCAGGTAGCCGACACCGGCAATGATGAGCGCCAGCGAGAGATAGAGAATGTTCACATAAAGCTGTTCCTGCTCGATACGCGTCTCATAATCAGCCGTGGCGATTTCAGCTGGCAGGCCGACAGCCTCAGGGCTATCGATAATCATGGTGCCGCCATCTTCCGAGAAGCTGATCAGCGAACTTGCCTCCCCGGCGACGATCAGCTGGTTGGCATCACCGCCGCGACCGTCGAGGGTCACTTCATATTCCGTGCCCTGATAGGTCAGGATTTCGCGAGACCCGGAGCCCTCGAACGCCATGCCGAAATGGCCGAGCACCAGCAGGATCGCCCCGAAGGTAACCGCCTTTCGCTGGCCGAGATAACGGTCGGCCAGCGTGCCGCCGATGATGGTCATGATGTAGACGAGCGCTGTGTAGGCGCCATACATCACGGTCGAACGTTCGTCAGAAAACAGGAAGTGCTGGGTCAGGTAGATAACCAGCAGGCCACGCATGCCGTAATAGGAAAAACGCTCCCACATTTCGGTGAAGAACAGTATGGCGAGACCCTTCGGGTGCCCGAAGAAACTGGTATCCGTTTCACCGCCTTTCGTGTCGTGCGAAGGCGACGGCTCATGCTGTTGCGGATCGGGGATCGGCTCATTGCCGAGTTGATCGTTCTTGTCGGTCCCGTTGGTATCAGACATCAAAAACCCTCATCGCGGGTCTGTCGCCCGCCTAAACTGTTGACAGATCAGCCGGAAACCGGCGCATTGCCGCGCAGTCTATGACACTTTCTTGTCGAGACCAAAGGCAAAAGGCGCTAGGGAATTAGCCGATAATGTCAGCAGAAGCCTCGATTATTCAGGCAGGGGAAACAGGCACATGGCTCGCTTTGAGCTCCACGAGAGACTGAACGCCGACACGCTGCCGGGCGGTGTGTTGCAGCTATGCATGCTGCGCGTCATGGACGATGCGCGCTTCGACTGGATCGTCATGGTGCCGCGCCGCACCGGCCTGACGGAGCTGCACGATTTGCTCCCGCCTCAGCGAGCCATTCTGATGGAAGAAATCTCAGGGGTCTCCGAACGGCTGAAGGCCGCGACGGGCGCAAGGAAAATCAATGTTGCCATGTTCGGCAATATGGTGCCGCAGCTGCATATACACGTCATCGCCCGGCATGAGGATGACCCCGCATGGCCCGGCGGCGCGGTTGGTTTCGGCACGCGCGAGCCGATGGATGATGCGGCAAGGAAAGAAAAGCTCGACAGGCTGATGCCGGTGCTGCGGCCTGGCCTCAACACCGGTGCGCCGTCAGCGCTTTTCTAGATCTGGACCGGCGCCCGGTCGACCGAATGGCCGACCTCGACATGGAGTTGGGCGACGAGGTCCGGGTCCAGTTCCAGCCGCGCCGCGAGCATGGAGAGGTAGCCCTTCTCCGCCGGACCGGTCTCATCGAGCGCGATCAGCGATGCGGTATAAAGCTCTACCGCCTCTTCCGGGGTGTCGGCCGATTTGGCGACAGCATCGACATCGAGCGGCTTGTCGAGTTCGGCGAAGACGAAGTCGCGGTCCTTTGCGTCCAGTTCCATCTCGGCGAGCTGCGCATTGATGCGCTTGCGCTCGTCCGGCGTGATGTGACCGTCGGCCTTGGCGGCGGCGAGCATGGCACGGATCAGTTTACGGGAGAGTGCCTCTTGCGCTTCCTCAGGCTCAGGCAGGAAGACCGGCTGTCCGCCACCGGCAGCGGGCACAGAGGCAGTGCCGGATGTGTGGCGCTCGCCTGTCGTGATGCTTGGCTGAGGGGAGCCTTCGGCCTGTTTCTTTGCCTGCCAGTCCTGCCATGCCTTGTAGGCAAGGCCGCCGACCACGGCGACGCCGGCGATTTTTGCCGTGTTCTTGACCATCTTGCGCCCGCCCTTGCCACCGAGGATCAATCCGGCGATGCCGCCCGTGGCAGCACCACGGGCAAAGCCACCCTTGTCGTCCCCAAGGAACTGATCCAGCAGCGATTTCGAGCTCATGTAATTTCCTCCAGATGGTCATTGTTGTCAGGAGGATAGATAGGAAACGACCCGCCCCATTCAATATGGAGCGGGCCAGAAGTGTTTCATTTCAACAGTCTAGTCTGCGCGGCCTAGGCCTGCATCGTCCAGCCTTCGACGCCCATGGCTGCCTGGCGCAGGGCCTCGGTGCGGGTCGGGTGCGGGTGGGAGGTGCGCGCGATGTCTTCCGACGAGCCGCCGAACTCCATGACGATGGCGGCCTCCGCGATCATCTCGCCGACGCCGGTGCCGATCATGTGGACGCCGAGGACCCGGTCTGTCCTGGCATCGGCCAGCACCTTCACGAAACCATCCGTGTCATGATTTGTCTTGGCGCGGGAGTTGGCGGCGAAGGGGAACTTGCCGACCTTGTACTCGACGCCCGCTTCCTTCAGCTGTTCCTCGGTCTTGCCGACATTGGCAACTTCCGGCCAGGTGTACACGACGCCAGGGATCAGGTTGTGATCGATATGGCCCGGCTTGCCGGCAATGACCTCGACACAGGCGACAGCTTCGTCCTCTGCCTTGTGCGCCAGCATCGGGCCGTGGGTGACGTCGCCAATGGCATAAACACCGTCTGCGGACGTCTTGAAATGGTCGGTCGGAATGAAGCCGCGCTTGTCGGTCTCGATGCCAACGGCTTCCAGCCCCAGCCCCTTGGTGACCGGGCGGCGGCCGATGGCGACCAGTACCGTATCAGCCTCGATCACTTCACCATCGCCGCCATCAGCCGGCTCGACGGAGACCTTCACCTTGGTTTTCAGCGTCTCGACGCCGGTGACCTTGGTCTTCAGTTTGAAGTCCATGCCCTGTTTCTTCAGGATACGCTGGAAGCCTTTCGAGACCTCGCCATCCATGGTCGGCAGGATACGGTCGAGGAATTCGACGACGGTCACCTTGGCACCGAGGCGGCGCCAGACGGAACCGAGCTCCAGCCCGATGACGCCGCCGCCGATGACGACGAGATGCTTGGGAACTGATTTCAGTTTCAGCGCACCGGTGGAGGAGACGATTTGTTCCTCGTCGATCGCGACATTCGGCAATGGCATGACTTCTGAACCCGTCGCGATGATGATGTTTTTCGCGTTCAGCTCTTCGGTACCGCCATCGGCTTTGTGGACGGTCACCTTACCCTTGCCGGTGATCTCGCCGCGACCGAGATAGCCGGTCACCTTGTTCTTCTTGAACAGGTATTCGACACCCTTGGTCAGCCCCTCGACAGCATCATCCTTCTGCTTCAGCATCTGGTCGAGATCGAAGGAGAGCTTGCCGGTCTTGATGCCAAGCTGTTCGAAATCGGTCTGCGCGGCGGCGTAGAGTTCGGAGGCATGCAGCAGCGCCTTGGACGGGATGCAGCCGACATTGAGGCAGGTGCCACCGAAAGTGCCGGTCTCGCGCATCTCGATACAGGCAACACTCATGCCCAGCTGCCCTGCCCTGATCGCGGCGTTATACCCGCCGGGGCCGCCACCGATTACCACTACGTCGAAATCTGCCATTTGTCCGTCTTTCCACTGCTGTTGCATCGTGTTCAGCGTGGCTTAGACCTGTGCCTTGGCGGGGTCAACTGCAAGGGCCTTGAGCCTTTTATACCAGCGCCTTTCAACGCACCTCCTGAGTACTTATGTTGGATATAACGAGGGAGGAAAAATGAGACATATCGCATTCTGGACGGCGATCCTGACCGGCATCGTGTGGCTTGTCATGCTGGTCGCCGGCGGGTTGGCATGGCCCGGCTACAGCCATGTCAGCCAGTATATTTCGGAACTTGGTGCCATCGGTGCACCGCAGGCCTTTGCCATCAACTGGTTCGGCTTCATGCCCATCGGCGTATTGATGATCGCCTTTTGCCTTGCCGCGATGCTGGCGCTGCCGAAGTCGGTCGGCTCGATCCTTGGGTTTCTCGGCCTGATCCTGTGGGCGGGCGGCTATGTCATCTCGCCTTTCTTTCCGTGCGATTATGGCTGTCCGGTCGATGGGGACCAGACGCTTGCACAGATGATCCATAATCTCGGGGCGGTCGTGAGCTATCTGGCAGGTGCTGTCGCTCTCATGCTGCTTGCCGGGGCGACAAAAAAGTGGCCGGGCGAGACGCGCGGCCTGGGGCTGTTCGCGCTTGTCGCAGGCATTATCTGTCTCGCCTGTTTCCTGTTCCTGGCCCCACACCCATTTGTCGGCCTCGTCCAGCGGCTGGGCGAACTGGTCACTTTCGGCTGGATGATCGCCTGCGGGTTTTACCTCGTCCGGACAAAAGAAAACCCCTGACGGGAAAACCATCAGGGGTCTGAATTTCAGTCTTTGAAGCGACCTTACAGATCGAGCAGCAGGCGCTGCGGATCTTCCAGGTTTTCCTTCACGCGGACGAGGAAGGTAACCGCGCCCTTGCCATCGACAATGCGGTGATCGTAGCTCAGCGCCAGATACATCATCGGGCGGATGACGATCTCGCCATTGACGACGACCGGACGCTCCTCGATGCGGTGCATGCCGAGAATGCCGGATTGCGGCATGTTCAGGATCGGTGTCGACATCAGCGAGCCATAGATGCCGCCATTGGTGATGGTGAAGGTACCACCCTGCATCTCTTCCAGCTTCAGGTCGCCCTTGCGCGCACGGGTGCCGTAGTCGACGATCTGCTTCTCGATCCCGGCGAGCGACATGTGGTCGGCATCGCGCAGTACCGGCACGACGAGACCTTTCTCCGTACCCACCGCAATACCAATATCGTAGTGGTTCTTGTAGATGATGTCGGAGCCTTCGATCTCGGCGTTGACGTCCGGCACTTCTTTCAGCGCGGCGATACAGGCCTTCACGAAGAACGACATGAAGCCGAGCTTGACGCCGTGTTTCTTCTCGAACAGGTCCTTGTAGGCCTTTCGTGCCTCCATCACCGCCGTCATGTCGACGTCGTTGAAGGTCGTCAGCATCGCTGCGGTATCCTGCGATTCCTTCAGGCGGCGGGCGATGGTCTGGCGCAGGCGGGACATCTTCACCCGCTCTTCGCGGTCGCCAAGCTCGCGCGGCGCGGACGGCGCCGGAGCTTTCGACTGGGCCGGTTTGGAATAGCCGGATTCAAGCGCGGCAAGTGCGTCGCCCTTGGTGATGCGGCCATCCTTGCCCGTGCCCTGAATGCGCGAGGCGTCGAGATTGTGTTCCTCGATCACGCGGCGCGGCGCGGGCGACAGTTTCTGGTCATCAGCGCCAGCACCGACGCTTTCGCCAGCGGAAGCTTCAGCACGCGGCGTCGGCGCATTGGCCGGGCCCTGGCCCTGAACCTTGCTGTCGCCGGATGATTTGCCCCCGGAAGACTTTTCAGCGGAGGATTTCGATGAAGAACCCTTCGCCCCCTCGGCAATGATGCCGAGCACATCGCCGACGGCGACGGTTGCGCCGGCCTCGGCTTTGATTTCCTTGATCGTACCGGAGACGGGCGCGGGCACATCCATGGAGGCCTTGTCGGTTTCCAGCGAAACGACAGGATCGTCCTGGTTCACATAATCGCCAACCTTGACCAGCCACTCGCCGATATCGGCCTCGGTCACGCTCTCGCCGGAAGACGGCGCGGTGATCTCGACTTCCTTGCCTTCGTCAGCGGCGCTTTCCTTGGCACCGCCCTTGGCTACGCCTTCGGACTTTGCTGCAGCGCCATTGGATTTCGGCTTGGCAGCGCCGCCGGATGCGCCTTCCTCGATCTCGCCGAGCAGCGCGTCGAGTTCGACGGTATCGCCTTCCTTGGCGGTGATCTTCGACAGGACGCCGGCCGCAGGTGCAGGCACCTCGACGGAGACCTTGTCCGTCTCCAGCTCGACGATCGGCTCGTCTGCCTTGACGGTGTCGCCTTCCTTTTTCAGCCACTGGCCGATGGTGGCTTCGGTGACCGATTCACCCAGCGTTGGTACACGGATTTCCGTCATGTCTTTATTTCTCCACGGTTAGCGCTTCATCGAGAAACGCCTGCAGTTCTTCAAGGTGGCGGCGCATCAGGCCGGTAGCGGGCGAGGCAGATGCCGGGCGGCCGACATAGCGTGGCCTTTTATGCTTGGCGCCGATCTGGTTGAGCGTCCATTCGATGTTCGGTTCCATGAACGTCCAGGCGCCCATGTTCTTCGGCTCTTCCTGGCACCAGATCATCTCGGCATTCTTGAACCGCTTCAGCTCATCCATCAGCGAATGGGCCGGGAACGGATAGAATTGCTCCGTACGCAGCAGGTAGATGTCGTTGATGTCGCGCTTCTCGCGCTCCTCCAGCAGGTCGTAATAGACCTTGCCCGAACAGATCACGACGCGTTTGATCTTGGAATCGGAAACCAGCTTGACGGTCGAGCCGGGGTTCGTCTCCGCATGGTCCCACAGGACCCGGTGGAAGGACGAGCCGGGGCCCATGTCCTTCAGGCTCGATACCGCCCGCTTGTGACGCAGCAGCGATTTCGGCGTCATCAGGATCAGCGGCTTGCGGAAGTCGCGTTTCATCTGACGGCGGAGGATATGGAAATAGTTCGCCGGGGTCGTGCAGTTGGCGACCTGGAGGTTATCCTGGGCGCAGGCCTGCAGATAGCGCTCCAGACGTGCCGAAGAGTGCTCAGGCCCCTGCCCCTCATAGCCATGCGGCAGGAGGAGGACGAGACCCGACATGCGCAGCCATTTGCGCTCGGCGGAAGAAATGAACTGGTCGAAAATGACCTGCGCACCATTGGCGAAGTCGCCGAACTGGCCTTCCCACAGGGTCAGGCAGGTCGGGTCGGCGAGCGAATAGCCATAGTCGAAGCCCATGACCGCGAATTCGGACAGGTTCGAATCGATCACCTCGAACTCGCCCTGTTCCGACGCGATATGGCGCAGCGGCGTGTAGCGTTTCTCCGTCTTCTGATCGACGAATTGCGCATGGCGTTGCGAGAACGTGCCGCGGCGCGAATCCTGGCCGGACAGGCGCACGCGATAGCCCTCGCGCAGCAGTGACCCAAACGCCAGTGCCTCTGCCGTTGCCCAGTCGAAACCCTCGCCGCTGTCGAACATGTCAGCCTTGGCTTTCAGGATGCGCTGCAGCGTCTTGTGCGCCTCGAAACCATCCGGCACGGTCGTCATGACCTTGCCGATTTCCTTTAGCCGGTCGATGTCGACAGCAGTGTCGCCACGGCGATCATCGTCCTGCGGCGGAGCGAAATCCGACCAGCGACCATCGAGCCAGTCGGCTTTATTGGGCTTGAATTCCTCGCCGGCCTTGAATTCGTCTTCAAGGAAGTTGCGGAACTCGTTCTGCTGTTGCTCGATCCAGCCATCAGGAATAACGCCCTCTTTTTCGAGGCGCTTGGCGTATTTCTCCATCGCCGTCGGCTGCTTGGCGATCTTCTTGTACATCAACGGCTGGGTAAAGCTCGGCTCGTCGCCTTCATTGTGGCCGAACCGGCGATAGCAGAACATGTCGATGACGACATCCATGCCGAATTCCATGCGGAATTCCGCCGCGACCTTGGCGGCGTAGACGACCGCTTCCGGGTCGTCGCCATTGACGTGGAAGATCGGCGCCTCGACCATCTTGGCAACATCCGACGGGTACGGAGAAGAGCGCGCGAATTTCGGGCTCGTCGTGAAACCGATCTGGTTGTTGACGATGAAGTGGATCGTGCCGCCGGTGCGATAGCCCGGCAGGCCGGTAAAGCCGAAGCATTCCGCCACGACACCCTGCCCCGCAAACGCCGCATCGCCATGCAGCAGCAGCGGCAGGACGTGGGTGCGGGCAACCTTCACATCGCCAGCATCCATCAGGTCCTGCTTGGCGCGACACTTGCCGAGAACGACCGGGTTCACCGCTTCCAGGTGAGACGGGTTGGCAGCCAGCGAAAGGTGCACCTTGTTACCATCGAACTCGCGGTCCGACGATGCGCCGAGGTGATATTTCACATCGCCCGATCCGCCGACGGATTCAGGTGTGACGGAGCCGCCCTGGAATTCGTGGAAGATGTGGTGATACGGCTTGCCCATAACCGCAGCGAGGACGTTGAGGCGGCCACGGTGCGGCATGCCGAAATTGATTTCCTTCACGCCCAGCGCGCCGCCGCGCTTGATGATCTGCTCCAGCGCCGGCACCATCGCCTCGCCACCATCGAGACCGAAGCGTTTCGTGCCGGTATATTTGACCTGCAGGAATTTCTCGAAGCCTTCGGCCTCGACCAGCTTTGACAGGATCGCCTTCTTGCCTTCTTCGGTGAAGGAGATGTCCTTGTCCGGGCCCTCGATGCGCTGCTGGATCCAGCTCTTCTGTTCCGGCGAGGTAATGTGCATGAACTCGACCGCGAAGGTGCCGCAGTAAGTCCGGTGCAGTATTTCCATGATCTGGCGCAGGGTCGCGCTTTCCAGACCCAGCACCATGTCGATGAAGATCTGCCGGTCCATGTCCTTTTCCTCGAACCCGTAGGACTTCGGGTCGAGCTCGGGATGGATTTTCTTCTTCTGCAGGCCGAGCGGATCGAGATCGGCGATCAGGTGACCGCGGATGCGATAGGCGCGGATCAGCATCAGCGCCTTGATGGAATCCTTCGTCGCGGCATGCACGTCAGCCGGGGCGAGGTCCGGCTTTTTCTCGGCGATCTTCTTCTCGAAGGCATGCTCCAGCGCGCCCCAGTTTCCGTCGAGGGCGGCGGTCAGCTCATCGCCGGTGCGGGGCGGCCAGTCGGTGCGCTCCCAGCTCGGGCCTTCGGCATTGCTTTCGGCAAGGTCGGTGTCACCCAGCTCGTCGAAAAACGCGCGCAGCTCGGGATCGACCGAGGCCGGGTCGCGGGCGTAGCGGGCAAATTGCTCTTCTAGATAGAGCGCGTTTCCGCCGGACAGGAAGGAAGTAGCAGCGTGTGCTGCATTGCGGGAGAGGCCGTTTGCCCCTCCTTGAGAGCCATCATGGGCCATATCAGGTCCGATCTGTCAGGGGCATGAAGACCCCATTCTTTCATCTGGGGGGACACGCCCCCGTTAGCTATATTGCGGGCGCGTATAGCAGTGATTTCAACGCCCTGTCAGCATCTAATTAAGCGCAGGGGCTGCAATAGCAACACCCTGCTACAGGCAGTTTAATATGCCCCCTGTTTAAAACCGCTTAAGCGCCTTTCAGCAGGTCGACGAGGGTCGTGCCCAGCGCCGCTGGCGTCGGCGAAACGGCGATACCGGCCGATTTCATCGCCTCGATCTTGGCTTCGGCGGTGTCATCGCCACCGGAGACGATGGCACCGGCATGGCCCATGCGGCGGCCCGGAGGCGCCGTGACACCGGCGATGAAGCCGACGGTCGGTTTTTTCACCTTGTTTTCGGCCAGGAACCGGGCGGCATCAGCCTCGGCGGAGCCGCCAATTTCACCGATCATGATGATCGAGGTCGTCTCGTCATCGGCGAGGAACATTTCGAGGCACTCGATGAAGTCGGTACCCTTGACCGGATCGCCGCCAATGCCGATGCAGGTCGACTGGCCGAGGCCCGCCATGGTCGTCTGGTGAACCGCTTCATAGGTCAGCGTACCGGAGCGCGAGACGATACCGACATTGCCGCGCTTGTGGATGTGGCCCGGCATGATACCGATCTTGCACTCGTCCGGCGTGATAACGCCCGGGCAGTTCGGCCCGATCAGGCGGGTCTTCGAGCCGTCGAGGGCGCGCTTGACCTTGACCATGTCGAGCACCGGGATGCCCTCGGTGATGCAGATGGCAAGCTCGATCTCCGCGTCGATGGCTTCGAGGATCGAATCAGCAGCGAAGGGCGGCGGCACATAGATGACCGTCGCATTCGCGCCGGTCGCTTCCTTGGCTTCGGCGACCGTGTCGAACACCGGCAGCGTCGCGCCCTTGGCGGCGTCGCCCGCTTCCCAGGTCATGCCGCCCTTGCCCGGCGTCACGCCGCCGACCATCTTCGTGCCATAGGCAATCGCCTGCTCGGTATGGAAGGTGCCGGTATTGCCGGTCAGGCCCTGGCAGATGACTTTGGTGTCTTTGTTGACGAGTACGGACATTTTTCGATCCTTAAAGGTTGGTCAGTCAGTAATGGTTTCTGTCAGCGGGCAGCCATTGGCGTCATCGCCTTCGGCTCGATTGATATAGACAAGGCCGTCCTGCAGGACGTCGTCCTGAAGCAGCACTTCGATTTCGTGCGCGCGGCCTGCCATGGGGTATTTCGAGACGCAGAAGGTCGATTTCTCTTCGCCTTCGCTCTGCTTCTTGAACAGGGCGCTTGCCTCCAGCGCTGCGACCATATTCACATAGGAGATCGCCTGATAACGAAGGCCGCAGGTGGCCAGGTGTGCAGGGTCCGCACCATCCTTGATGAAGATGCTGAAAAAGACCGATTGGCCGTCACCTCCGCCAAAGCTTGCCCGCCATGCATTGTCGCCCGGCGGCGCCAGTTCTCCGAGATTATCCGGCGAGGCAACCCGCCAGCCACGCTCATCAGCGCGCAGGCGCAAATCCTGCGGATTTGCGTCTGCCGCCGCACAGAGCCGGGCGAATGTACCGACCATCAACCGTGCATTGATCGCTTCATTGACAGCATCCGACTGGGCATGGGCAGGCATTGTCAGCCCACAGAACACTGTGGCGAGAGCTGCAATTATACCTGCGCTATGTCCGGCTGGTCGGATCACTGAAGCTTACCCCTGAACGGCTTTCACGATTTTCTGCGCAGCATCGTCGAGGTCGTCGGCGGCGATGACGTCGAGATCGGAGTTGTTGATGATCTCCTTGCCCTTCTCGACATTGGTGCCTTCCAGGCGCACGACCAGCGGCACGTTGAGGCCGGTTTCCTTCACGGCGGCGAGCACGCCCTCGGCAATGACATCGCATTTCATGATGCCGCCGAAAATATTGACGAGGATGCCTTTCACGCCCGGGTCCGAGGTAATGATCTTGAAGGCTTCCGTCACCTTCTCTTTCGTCGCGCCGCCACCGACATCGAGGAAGTTGGCAGGCTCTGCGCCATAATGCTTGATGATGTCCATGGTCGACATGGCAAGCCCGGCGCCGTTGACCATGCAGCCGATATTGCCGTCGAGCTTGACGTAGGACAGGTCGAATTCCGACGCGCGCAGCTCCAGCGGGTCTTCCTCACTCTCGTCGCGCAGCTCCATCAGGTCGGCATGGCGGAACCCGGCATTGGAATCGAACGACACCTTGGCATCGAGCACCCGCACATTGCCGTCGGTCATGACGATCAGCGGGTTGACCTCAAGCATGTCCATGTCCTTCTCGGTGAAGGCCTTGTAGAGAACGCCCATCAGCTTCATGCCCTGCTTGGCAGCCGGGCCTTCGAGGCCCAGCGCCTTGACGAGGCGGCGGGCGTGGTGCGGCATCAGGCCGGTCGCCGGGTCGATCGCCACGGTCACGATCTTCTCCGGGGTCTTCTCGGCGACTTCCTCGATATCCATGCCGCCCTCGGTCGAGGCGATGAAGGCGATGCGGGAGGTCGCGCGGTCGACGAGAACGGAGAGATACAGCTCGGTCTCGATATCGGCGCCATCCTCGATATAGATGCGGTTGACGACCTTGCCTTCAGGGCCGGTCTGCTTGGTAACGAGGGTAGAGCCCAGCATCTTGCGGGCTTCCTCGGCGGCATCTTCCGGCGTTTTCGCCAGGCGCACGCCGCCTTTTTCACCGGCTTCGGCTTCCTTGAACTTGCCCTTGCCGCGGCCGCCAGCGTGGATCTGGGCTTTCACGACGTACAGACCCGCCTTCATCGACTTGGCTTTCTCAAGCGCCTTGTCGCCTTTCAGCACGACGACACCATTGGCGACGGGGGCGCCGAATTCTTTCAGCAGTTGCTTGGCCTGATATTCATGGATGTTCATGGGCGGGTTCTCTCGTCTTGCTGAAGCGGGCCGGACGGCCGGACGTTAATGATCACCAGCGCTTATAACACCGCCGTTTTGCGGCGCAACCGCGCTGGCCACCCCAAACCATCAATAATTTCGACAGCGACGATAGAAAGTGGCAATAGCTGACCCGCAGCGCGCAAGTCATGCTCTTCAAATGAAAAAGCGCCGAGCAACCGGCGCTTTTTGTCCCTGCCCTGGTGAGTGAGTTACTTGCTCAGGCCCGACCAGACCGTCGCCGGGTCGACCCTTGTGCCGTGAACCAAGGTTTCGATATGGACATGGGGACCGCTCGATCTGCCGGTATTTCCGAGTTCAGCAACCTTCTGCCCCTTTTTGACGCTCTGACCTTTTTCAACCACCCACGCATCAAGATGAGCGAAAACCGTCGTCACGCCGCCTGCAGATTGCAACACGACGACTTTCCCATAATGAGGTGAGCCACGGAAATCCTCAGTGACTTCGAGGACAATGCTGTCGGCGGGAGCATAGATTGGAGAACCCATGCGCTGAACAAGGTCGACACCATTGTGCATCTCTTCATCCCTCCCTCCGAGGATGGGGGGCAATCTGCGCATTCCGTATGATGAGGTAATTTTCGCCCCCTCCACGATCGTCGCATTTTCGCCAGAAGCTGCATTGGCGCCGGTCCCGAGGGTCAGGGCTGCGCCCATGCCGACCACGCTGAGGCAGGCGACGGCCATGTAAAGCCCGGCTGCGGCAAAGGGTGACTTGCGGGCACCGCTCGCACCCTCCATAATATGGGTCATTCTCATCTTTTCGTCCTTTAGCTGAGAGGTTGAGAAGGCGGCAGGCGGGCATGGCAGTGCCCGGCCTGCCATTTTCTTTTCGGCAGAGAGTTTTGTCAGGCGCAGGGCCGCCAGCAGGGTGCGGGCATAGGCCTTGCGCGAGGATGCATCGGCACGCGACAGCGCGGCGCGATCGCATTGCAGTTCGGCGGACAGGCGCCAGCGGCGCACCATCATGGCGATGAACGGGCTCGGCCACAGCAGGATTGCCGCAAGCGAGAACGCGAAGGCGATGTCCGTATCGCGGCGGGTAAGGTGGGCTGCCTCATGGGCGATGACCGGCTCGATCGCTGCCTCGCCCACTTCCTCCAGCAGGCTCGCCGGGATGACGATGGCGGGCTTGCCAGCGAAAAGGATGCCGGAGAAAGCGAAGGGGGAAATGTCCTCGGCACAAACCAGTACCGGCACATCCGTGTCCGACACGAAGACCGGGCACGACCGGCGCACAAGCAGCGCAAGACGGACACGCCCGATGAAGAAGTTTGCCAGCATGGCTGCCGCAACGACCGCATACAGGATCGCTGCACCCAGCAGCCCCTTGTTCAGCAGACCCGCAAACGGCATGCCCGCGGGCTCGCCACCCTGCCCCACGCCAACAGGGCCGTCGAGGAAGGACAGGTCCTGAGGCATGGCGATCTCGATAGCTGCAGGCAATGCCGGCAGGAAGCCCGCAGCGACCAGACCGGCCACCGGCAGGACCGCCGCCAGCAGGTGCAGCGCCCACCAGGCCGACCAGTCGGATTGTTCGTCACGAGCCAGATAGCGCGCCGACAGCCAGACCAGACCGGTCCAGAGGAGTGCAAAAGTCAGTAGGGTGATGAATGTCATAACCTGCCCGGTTCATGAAGTTATACTGATAGCTTGATCAAGAGGGCTGGCCCGGATCAGGCGTGATCGGCCCAGCCCACTCCCTGCCCTTACTGGTCGTCCTGCAGCTTTTCCTGCTGCTTGCGCATTTCCGTAACCTCGCGCTCGATTTCAGCCCTGGCACGCTCGATCTCCTCTTGCGCACGGGCCAGTTCGCGCTCGACTTCCTGCTGAATTTCAAGACGCTCCTCAGCGGTCAACTCATGGTCGCGTTCGATCTCGGCAAGCTCGCGGGCGACTTCTTCACGTGCCATCTCGATTTCGACACGGGCTTCCTCGATATCGATCCGGGCCTGGGCGAGGTCTTCTTCGGCCTGAGCCATATCTTCGCGGATCGCCGCTTTTTCTTCCTCGCTGAGGTCATCCCAGTCACGCACGAGACGGGTACCATCCTCATAGGTAATGACCTGCTGGAATAAGCCGTCTTGCTCCATGTTGTTGACCATCGCGATGTCCGTCTCGACACCGTCGAGCGCAAGCGCGGGCGGTGCAGTCGGCTCAACCATGGCAAGGCGCGTTGGCTCGGTCGGCTCGACCGGTGCCGTCATTTCTGTCGGCACCGCTGGGGCAGACAGCCTGGTCGGCGCTTCAGGTGCATTGTCAGCGGTCATCGTCGCCGCGCCGGCGCAGCCGGCAAGGGCCAGCGCCATGGCAGCGGCACCGAGCGTCAGTTTCTCGCGCAGGCCGATCGCCTTGACGCTGCTGGTCTTCAATATCCTCGACAGTCTCATTTTTTCGTCCTTTAGCTCTGTGGTTGAAAAGGCAGCCAGCGGGCATGGCAGTGCCCCGGAATGACCTCCGTGCTGGCTGGGGATACGCAGGGCATCGATGAGCGATTGCGCATAGGCCCTTCGCGTGGCGGAGCTGGCCCCGGCAAGGGCAGCAGCATCACAGGCAAGCTCGGCGGAAAGCCGCCAGTCGTCGACAAGGGATTTCAGGAACGGGCTGACCCAGAAGAGGATCGTCAGCACGCTGAGCCCCATCGACCATTCCGGATCGCGGCGGGCGATATGCGCCCCCTCATGGGCGATGATGCCGTTCAGCCGGTCGCCATCCATCTCGTCCGTCAGGCAGGATGGCAGGATGATTACGGGCCTGAACCCGCCCCGGGCAAAGGGCGTCATCGCCTCGTCAGTGATCAGCACCGGCGCGTTACCACGCAGCAGCGGCTCAGGCCGCGCGCGGTTGACGATCGCCCCTACCCGCGACCGGCCAATGGCAAAGCGCAGGCCGAGGAACACGATCCCGCCGGCATAGATCACCGCCAGCACTGGCGCGACAACCGGCAGCACGGTCCGGAAGGCGCTGACAAGAAACGCCATCAGGTCAAAACCCTGCTGTTCTGCGCCGGTTGATGACGACCCGGCCAGTGCCGGATCGATCATGTATGGCGAGGCACCCGGCGCGGGCTGGGGCATCGCCTCTCCTGCCAGCGCGGCTTCCGCTGACAGCAAAGACAGGCCATCAAGAAAAGCCGGCTTCAACGACGGAAAAATGACCATCAGCACAAGGAATACCGGCGGCAGCACGCAGGCGACGATTGCCGCAAGCCAGTATGCCGGCCATGACAGGTAAGGCGCGGTGTCGCGCGACAGGGTCTGGTGCAGGTCGACAGCGGCGCGGACAAGCCCGCTCCACACGAACGCGACAAGAAGAAACAGGACGACAGCCATCAGCGTGCCTCCCCTTCGTCTTCGCTGTCATCCAGCATCGCCTGCAATTCGTTCAGCTCATCCTCGCTGAGCAGCTTTGAATCTGTGAATGCCGTGACCGGCAGCGCGCCGTTGATCTCCAGCACCCGCGCCGCGAAATCGCGCGTCATCGCTGCAATGGTCGCCACCTTGGTGATCCCGGCGGCATAGACGCGGATGCCGTGGACATCGTGCGTATCCAGCATGCCCTTCTCGACCATGCGGTCCAGCGTCTTGCGGGTGGAAGAATAAGACCAGCCCAGATCGGCCGAGATCGCGTCATGAATTTCCCGCGCGCTCTGGCGGCCCGACGACCACAGCGATTTCAGGATGGCCAGCTCGCTCTGGGACGGTTTGGCGGCGTTTTTATCGGCGTTCGACATGACTTCTCATTCCTTCGGCGCGCCCAAGGCAGACGCGCCTGCTTGTTGTCGCAACCTTGCGACAGATGTCGCACCCAAGTCAATCGGCATTTTTATTAACTGGGCGTAACATGGATTGTTGGCGCAAGGCCCGGTGCCCCCTACACTGGCACGGGTTTCCAGGATGCGTTTGAGGGCGATGAGCAACGACAGGAACATCTGCAGCAATTGCGGCAACTCGCTGCGTGGCAAATACTGCCATGATTGCGGCCAGCGGGCGAACGAGCCGCGTCGAGCCGTCATCGGCCTCGTACAGGACTTTTTCGTGGAGACCCTGTGGCTCGACGGCCGGCTGCTGCGCTCCATCGGCATGCTGCTCTGGCGCCCGGGACGCCTCGCCCGTCATTATCTCGACGGCAAGCGCGTGCGGTATACGCCGCCTTTCCGCATGTACCTGTTCGCCAGCGTGTTCTTTTTCTTCCTGACATTCTTCCTGATCGGCTCGGCCAGCAATACCGCCATCGGTGATGATCCGACGTCGATACGGGATTTCGTGAACGGCTTCCAGGAAGGAGTACAGGGCGACGGCGCTGACCCGGCAGACGCTTCGGCGCCGGATACCGACCGCGAAAGCACGCAGCAGGAAGATGAAACAGCGATAGCTGACACAGTCACACAAGAGACGCAGACGGACGATCCCGTTTTGGATGAGGCGGGCACGTCTACAGAAGGCTCATCATGGCTCGACCAGAGTTGGGAGGAGACTGATTACACAGGTCCGGACTGGTTCGAACCGCATGCCAGGAGGCTTTATACGGCGACCCAGCGGGTCCTCGACGAGCCGCGCCTTTATCTCAATTCACTGCAGAACAACTTACCCCGCGTTCTCCTGCTGGCCCCGCTTTTCTATGCCGCGCTGCTCGCGCTGTTTTACGTCTATCGCCGCAAGTTCCTGTTCTATGATCATCTCGTCGTCAGCCTCTACATGCATGCGGCACTCTACGCCTATCTGCTGATCGCCCTGCTCCTCTCCATGAGCCCGTTCCTCGGCTGGCTCGTGCCTTTTCTGTTCATATGGCCGATGCTGCAGCCCTATGCAGTGTTGCGACAGGCCTATGGCTCCAACTGGTTCTCGGTCATCGCCAAGGGCTTCCTGATCACGTCGATCTACAATCTCGTCGTCTTCATTCTAGTCCTCTTCGGGGTGTCCTACGCACTGTACCAGAGCTGATCGCGCACGAATTTTAGCGGCGCTGCGGTGTTTCCGAACTTGTTGCCAAGAGGAACCACGCCATGCCGCTGAGACGACTGATCACTGCACCGCTGGACAGCCAGGCCCGGGACTTTCTCTACACGGGCCAGATCACCCCTGAGACGTTCGCATCACCGGCAGGCGAGGAAGCGCTGTTCGCGGCGGACTCTGTCACCTGGCGCGTCTTCAAGAACCCGGTTTCGCTGTACATCGGCGGGATAGCTGCGGTGATCCTTGAGTTTGCCGACCCGCGCGTGCGCTCGGGCGTATGGGACCATTCCAGCTTCCGGCGGGAGCCTGTCGAGCGGATGAAGCGCACCGGGCTTGCCGCCATGGTCACCGTCTATGCGGCGCGCCCGGTCGCCGAAGACATCATCGCGCGGGTCAATCGCATGCATGAAAAGGTACGGGGCGAGACGCCGGACGGCATGGCTTATCACGCCAGCGACCCGGACCTGCTCGACTGGGTACAGGTCACCGCGACCTATGGCTTTCTAGAAGCCTATCACAGCTATGCCGCGACACTGACCGATTTAGAGCGCGACCGTGCCTATTCAGAGGCACAGGCCGGTGGCGCCCCCTATGGCGCGAAAAGCCTGCCCGCCAGCAGGGCCGAACAGGCCGCCATGTTCGAGCAGCGCAAGGCGGTGTTCGAGCCATCCCCGATCATTGATGATTTTCTCGAGATCGTGCGCAAGGCAAGGACATTGCCTGCCCCGGCCAGTCTCAGCCAGGACATGCTGGTGCGCGCGGCGGTCGATCTGGTGCCGGAAGATATCCGCGAGATCCTGCAACTGGGCGACCGCTACCGGCTGCATGGCTGGGAACGGACCATGATCAAGGCGATGGCCAGCATGGCCGACAAAATGCCCCTGCCCTCAGCGCCGCCGGCCATTGCCTGCAAACGCCTCGGCCTGCCGGTTGATTACCTGTATTGAGGGCCACCCGGATCATCTATTGCTCGGAATAGAAACCCTCACTTGACATTATCGCGCGGGAACGCCAAGCAGCGCGCACGAAATCTCTAAAACTGGAAGTTCATAATGGCTTATAATGTAGCAGTGGTTGGCGCGACGGGTAATGTCGGCCAGGAAATGTTGTCGATCCTCGAAGAGCGGATGTTCCCGGTAAAGGACGTCTACGCGATTGCCTCGCGCTCCTCGCTCGGCCGCGAGGTCTCCTTCGGCGACCGCACCCTGAAATGCCAGGACCTTGAGCAGTTCGATTTCTCCAAGGTCGATATCGCGCTGTTCTCCGCCGGCGGTTCCGTCTCCGCCGAGTGGGGCCCGAAGGCTGCCAAGGCCGGTGCCATCGTCATCGACAACTCTTCCCACTTCCGTATGGACCCGGACGTCCCGCTGATCGTGCCGGAGGTGAACCCGGACGCCGTTTCGGGGTACACGAAGAAGAACATCATCGCCAACCCGAACTGCTCCACAGCGCAGCTGGTTGTGGCGCTGAAGCCGCTGCATGACCGTGCACGGATCAAGCGCGTGGTCGTCTCCACCTACCAGTCCGTTTCAGGCGCCGGCAAGGCCGCCATGGACGAGCTGTGGAACCAGACAAAGGGCATCTTCGTCGGCGACGAGCCAACACCGGAAGCCTTCACCAAGCAGATCGCCTTCAACGTCATCCCGCATATCGACGTCTTCCTTGATGACGGCTCGACCAAGGAAGAATGGAAACTGGTTGCCGAGACCAAGAAGATGCTCGATCCCAAGATCAAGCTGCACGCGACCGCCGTGCGCGTGCCGGTCTTCGTCGGCCATTCGGAAGCCGTGAACATCGAGTTCGAAAAACCGATCTCCGACCACGAGGCCCGCGACCTGCTGCGCGAATCCCCCGGCCTGATGGTGATCGACAAGCGCGAGGACGAGGGCTACATCACGCCGGTCGAATGCGTCGGCGATTTCGCCACCTATGTGTCGCGCATCCGCACCGACCCTACGGTCGAAAACGGCCTGTGCCTGTGGGTCGTCTCCGACAATTTGCGCAAGGGCGCGGCGCTGAACGCGGTGCAGATCGCAGAATTGCTGCTCAACAAGGGCCACCTGAAAGACCGCGGCTAGGCGCGCCCCTTTCCATTAAAGTGATTTAAAGCGCGTCATGGCCAATGACGCGCTTTTTTTGCATAGCGGCGATCGTCTCGCGTTCTTCGTGAGCAGGACTGCTCCTACGCTAATTGAATCTGGTGTATCAATCACCAGCCAAAGTGCTACCCTCCATTGAGAGAGAGAAGTTGCCGGACGAATTGCGGCGCGTACCTTGCGGAGGAAAACATGGCTATTGAACTTGAGAATCTTGATGCGGATACGGGTACTCGTATCGATGGGCTCTTCCCAAACCATCTGATTGGCGGGGCTAATGCGATTGTCGGCGATATCAATGGCGATGGCATAGATGATTTCATTATCGGAGCCAGGCAAACAGAAGTCTCGGGTTCAAGCGCAGCCGGTCAGGTCTATGTCGTTTTTGGAAAAGATGGCGGACTGGGTGCGAATTTCGATCTATCATCGCTTGACGGGACAAACGGGTTTACGATTTCCGGATCCTATCAAAACCAGTATCTTGGAGAGTATGTCTCCGCCGCCGGAGATTTCAATGATGACGGCCTGATGGATTTCCTCGTATCTGAGAAGAATGAAGCAGGTACCTCCGGCGCTGTCCATCTGATCTACGGCACTTCCTCCGGCTTTTCTGCCGATTTCAACTTGGAAGATATCGATGGCACAAACGGCAGCACAATATCCGTAGACAGACTTGTCGCGTCGATCGAAAATATCGGCGACATGAACGGTGACGGCGTCGATGATATCCTGATCGGCTCGGTAATTTCAGGGTCGAGCTATCAATTCGATGTCGTGTTCGGCACCTCCTCAGGCTTGGGTGCAGATTTCTCGACTACCTCTCTTAACGGCAGTAACGGCTTTTCCATAACCGGGACTGACGCAAGGCTCTTCGGATATGCTGTTAGCAAGGCAGGCGACATCAATGGTGACGGCCTTGACGACATCATTCTTGGCGCATTTCAGGAGGGTGAAAATGGAGCGGCTTTTGTCGTTTTCGGATCATCATCGGGTTTTGCGGCAGACATCGCGCTGTCCTCCCTCAATGGAAACAATGGTTTTAAACTGGTCGGCATTGATGATGGCGACGATGCCGGATTCTCTGTAGGCGGCGGGGGAGATTTCAATGGCGACGGCTATGACGACCTGATCATCGGCGCACCGGACGGAGAGCCGTACGGTGAAGGGTATGTCGTTTTCGGCACAGCGTCAGGTTTTTCATCAACTTTCGACTTGTCGGCGCTAGATGGCTCAAACGGATTCGTCCTGAATGGCACGCCTGACCTTGGCAACGATGCGGAGGGCATGGAATTTGCCGGCGACGTCAACGCGGACGGCTATGATGACATCCTGGTTGGCTCCCCCTATGCTGACGAAGTATTTGTCGTATTCGGATCGGCCAGTGGCTTGGGTAGCAGTGTGGACCTTGGGACGATCGACGGCAATGGGGGCCTGTTGATAACAGGCACTCAATATGCACGCGCAGGTGTTGGCTTGGCCGGCGGTGGCGACATCGATAATGATGGCATTGACGACATCCTGATTGGATCAATCTTTGCCTCGCCAAATGATATAGCACGCGCAGGGCAGGTTCATGTCGTCAGTGTCGGTTCTATCCTTGGGGTCGAAGCGATTATCGGTGACGAAAACGATAACACGCTGGAGGGCACTGAGGACCGGGATCATATTGAAGGTCGCGACGGCAATGATACGCTCTATGGCTATGGCGATAATGACGATCTCTACGGTCAGGCCGACCACGATGTCCTTTATGGCGGTGACGGGAATGATGAACTCTTCGGCGGCCTGAACTACGACTATCTCTATGGTGAGGCAGGTGAAGACGTCCTTTATGGCGGCGGCAGCAATGATCTGCTTTCCGGCGGAGATGATGACGATACTCTGTACGGGGAGTATGGTGAAGACCTGCTGATCGGCGGTGCCGGGAACGACTATCTGGATGGCGGATTGCTGAACGATCGCCTGTTTGGCGGCCTCGGCGACGATTCCCTGTTCGGCGACTTCGGCGACGATTACCTCGTCGGCAATGACGGCAATGACCTGGTCGGCGGCGGTGCCGGCAACGACAATCTTCATGGCCGCGATGGCGATGACCGGCTCTATGGCGAGGCCGGCAATGACTGGATGCGCGGCGGGGCTGGCGCCGACAAGCTGTCGGGCGGGGCCGGTAGCGATGCCCTCTTCGGCGAGGATGGCGACGACAATCTTTATGGGTATGCAGACAATGACCGCCTGTGGGGCGGCGGCGGCAATGACTGGATGAAGGGTGGCGATGGCGACGACTATCTCGATGGCGGCGACAAGTTCGACGCCCTGTTCGGCGAGGGTGGGGCCGACACCTTCGCCTTCACCGGCGACTGGCGCCATGACCGGATCATGGACTGGGAAGACGGGATCGACGTGATCGATCTGTCCACGCAGGGCCTGAAGACTGGCGCGGAGACCGACGCCGATGCCTTCGCCAAGCTGAGTGTCGTACAGGATGGTTCGGACACGGTCGTGTCCATCACCGGCGACACCTACAACTCGATCACCCTGATCGGGGTCGACGCAGCAGACATCAACGCCGACGACTTCGCCTTTGCGTAAGGCGTAGTCAGGGTGTCAGGTGAGTGCCCGGCGCTTAGCCCACCGGGCCATACCCGTATTTCTGGCTGATGACCAGGATGCCGACGATCTGGATGATGATGTTGGTGAGGATGTTCAGCACCACCACGATCACGGCCAGCAACCCGACGCGCCACGCCTTTTGAAAGCCGCTGACCTTTTCAAACCCGCCGCGATAGCCTGTCTGGAACGCGACGAACAGCGATACGACCGCCAGCGCCATGCCATAAAGGTTCAGCATGTTGCCAGGCACGAACAGCATGATCGTAAGGACGACCGGCATCAGGCTGGCGCTCGGCACGATTACGGCGAAGAAATAGCGCTGCCTCAGCGCCATGGTGGTACGCTCGCCCCAGAACGGGTAGACCAGCGACAACAGCACCATGCTGATGATCTGCAGGATGGGCCACAGGCCGAAGACCCAGAGCACGGTTTCCTTGCCGATATCCTCATAGGTCATGCCCTCAGGCAGCGGCATGCCGGATTGAGCGAAACCGTTCGCATAGGCCCCGATCATGCCCTCATTGCCACCGATCCACCAGATTTTCAGGGCAGAGAACAGGGCAAAAAAGGTCAGCCACAGCCTGATCGACGGCGTGTACCTGTTGCCCCAGTCGGGCGTCCGGGCCGCGGCAAAATAGCGCTTGGGATGCACCCATAGTACGAAGATCGACCTGAGGCCGCGAATATTCAGCCCAAAGAGGTCCTCGGCGATTGCATCCATGGACAGCGCGTTGCGGCCGTCTTCTTTTATTTTATCGGCCATCAGCCCCTCCCCGGTGTTCATCTGTCACCTTCCCGTCAGGTTGCGGCGCGCGGCCCGCTGTAATACAGGACAAGCCTCAACACGGCCCAGGCCACACCGGCCACGGCACTTGCCACCAGCGCCAGCGCAAGGTCCGGCGAATAGCGCTGCAACGTCCCCATGGAAACGCCGAACAGCTGCGGGACAAGAAAAATACAGACCCACGCCAGCGCAATCGTCGTGAGCATCGGGAACCAGAGGCTGAAGGCGCCGCTCACGCCGGACTTGGCCCGCAACCCCGCCCGGCTCAACGCAACCTGGACAATGCCAACCACAAACAGCACCGGCAGCAGGGCAAACAGCAGGAACAGTCCCATCCGGCTCCAGCGCCCCGCGTCACCGGCGGGGGTATAGTCGAGGCCCAGCGCGCGTGCGCTTATGGCATTCATCAGGTTGGCATTCTCGCCAAAGCCCATGCCACTGCTGGCATTGATCAGCACCACAGCCGCCTTGCGCTCTGCCGGTTTCATGATCGCCAGCGTCTCCACGCCCGGGGTAAGCCCGGTATGCGATACGGTGCCGTTTGCCGTGTCGAGATACCACCCGAAACCGTAAAAGGGAGAGACTTCGCTTGCCGGCTGCATCATCTCGACCTTGCCCCGTGCACTGATGATATCATCCTCGCCATTCATCATGACCGCCAGATAGAGTGCCGTGTCGCGAGCCGTCGCGATGATGCCACCGACAGGCGCGGACATGCGATCGCTCGCCGCTTCTTTCAGGGCACGCTTTCCGCCAAACCACGGCACATGCCCGCGCGCAGTTTCATGGACCCCGCCATCGGCAACGAAGCTGTGCTCCATGCCGATCGGCTCGAGTATCTGGGTCTCGACATATCGCGCATAATCCTGCCCGCTCAGCTCTTCGATCAAGGCACCGAGGACGTAGTAGTTTGCGTTGGAATATTCCCACCTTGTGCCGGGCTCATGGGCGGGCGACCATTGTGCGATCCGGGCAACCTGGCGCGACAGGCCGTCGGCGCTTGCCCCCTCGCCTGAAAGGCTGTCATTACCCTGAAAGGTCGAGTACCCGCTCGTGTGACTGAGCAATTGCCGGATCGTGACATTGCGGCCCGGGCTTTCCGCAAACCCGTCAAGATACTGATGAATCTCCGCATCGAGATCGACCTGTCCAGACTCTACAAGCTGCATGACCGCCAGCGCCGTAAAACTCTTGGCGATCGAGCCGAGGACAAAAGGCGTGTCCGGCGAGATTTCACGGCCACTGCCCGCCACCATCTCGCCATGGGCACCTGACATGATGTCACTATCGTCCAGCACGGCATAGGAAAGGCCCGGCGCACCCGAAAGCGGCAGCTCCACGGCGATAATCTTCTCTATGCTTTCCTGATGGATGCCCGCATGCAGCGCCGTTGCGATACCCAATAGCAGTGCGACCAGAACAAACCGCATGGCGTTCTCCCCTCTCCTTTATTCCTGCCCGGCGCCATATATAGGTAGTTTTGGTGCTGATTGCCAAGCGTGGGGGCAGCAACGGTGCCTGCGGAGACGAAACCGGATGGTTTTCGGCCCTTCGCCATAAAATTTATGTCTCGCTGTGACCCGCTCCGGTCCGATTTTACGCTTCTCTATAGTAGGGGCTTGCTTTCCAGAAGGCGGGCCTGAGGGATCGACAAATCAGGAGAGAATTATGGCAACGATTACAGGCACTTCCGGGAGTGATGCACCGACCGGAACCCCGAATGACGACATCTATGACATGCTTGCCGGCGACGACACCGCCTATACAAGCTTCGGCAATGACGAAATCAACGGCGGAGCCGGGTATGATACCTATTATTTCCACGCCCCGTTCCTGGAGCTGGTGCAAGGATTTTCCGTGCGTTTTGCCAACGGCCAGATGATCTTCGACGGTCTCGGCTTCACCGACACCCTCAACTTGATCGAGCGCCTCTTCGTTGTCACGGACAATACCAGCACTTTCAGCGACTATGTCGACCTCGGCGACTTCGGCGGCGACAGCCAAATCTGGACCTATGGCGGTGATGACGAGATCTTTATCTCGGCAGGCGATACGACTGTCGATGCCGGCGCAGGCAACGACATCGTGCATCTCAACTCCGGTACCAATGTGATCTATGGCCAGGCCGGCGATGACACCTTCATCGTGACCAATTCAACCGGCGTCAATACGACCATCTATGGCGGCGCTGGCGTGGATACGCTGGACGTGCGGGGCCTGACGCCAGACCCGGATACGGGTTACTACCCCCAGACCTATATCGCCTTCAGCTCGATGGAAGTTATTATTGGCGGCTCGCTTTCCGAGACCTGGTATGGCGGCGATGAGGACAACGAGTTCTACGGCAATGATGGCGACGACAACCTCCAGACCTTCGGCGGCAATGACTCGCTGATCGGTGGCGACGGTGATGACAATCTCGAGGGTGGTGACGGACTTGATTTTCTTGCTGGCGGCAATGGCAACGACACAATGGACGGCGGTGACGGCGACGACCGGATGTTCGGCGAGGCCGGATCAGACCTTTTGCGCGGTGGTCTTGGTAATGACTATCTTGTCGGCAATGAGGGCAATGACGTGCTCGTTGGCGGTGACGGGGCCGATAACATCCAGGGGCGCGATGGCGATGACCGGATGTATGGCGAGGCCGGCCATGACCGCATGCTGGGCGGTACGGGTAATGACTATCTCGTCGGCAATGAGGGCAACGACCTGCTGATCGGCGAGGACGGCAATGACGAACTGCATGGCCGCGAAGGCGATGACCGCATATTCGGCGAGGCCGGTTATGACGTGATCCTCGGCAATGAGGGCAATGACTATCTCGTCGGCAATGAGGGCGATGACGTACTCGCCGGTTTCGATGGTGATGACAACCTGCATGGTCGCGAGGGCGCTGACCGTATATATGGCAGTATTGGCAATGACTGGATCAAGGGCGGTGCGGATGATGACTACCTTGTCGGCAATGAAGGCTCCGACGCTCTGTTCGGCGAGGACGGGGCCGATTCCATGCATGGCCGCGAGGGCAATGACCGGCTGTGGGGCGGCGGTGGCAATGACTACATGAAGGGCGGCGACGGCAATGACTATCTCGATGGCGGCGACAAGTTCGATGCGCTGTTCGGCGAGGGCGGTGCCGACACCTTTGCCTTCATCGGTAACTGGCGCCATGACCGGATCATGGACTGGGAAGACGGGATCGATGTCATCGACCTGTCGACGCAGGGCCTGCGAACAGGCGTTGAGACCGCAACCGATGCCTTCGCCAAGCTGAGTGTCGTGCAGGACGGGGCCGACACGATCGTCTCCATCACCGGGGATACATACAACTCGATCACCCTGATCGGCGTCGATGCAGCAGACATCGACGTCAGTGATTTCAATTTCGCGTAGCGCAACGCCCGCTGCATCACCAATCCCACACTGCAACCGCCGGAACGGCGGTTGCAGTCCCCCTTCCGTGGATTAACCTGTAGCTTTATCGATCCAAGCTGATAGGCTTGAGGAGAGAGAGAGAGAAGCGGCCGGGCGACTTTCCGGCGCGAGCCTGACGGAGGAAACTCATGGCTACCGGCGAAGATCCAATCATCATTGATGAAGACGTCACGGGGGCTCCTGCCCTGCTCATCGATACCGATGACGACTATTGTATCCTGGAAGATATCACTGTTTCCGGTGTTAGTGGCGAACCCGCCATTCAGGTTGCGAACGGCGCAACGACCGGCACTTTCATAGAGGTTGCAGGCCGGGTGACCGTGGCTCCGGGTACCTATCTGGCCAATATCGTAATTGACGGTTCAGACACCGTCCACGTGACAGAGACAGGTGAGATAATCGGTGACGCGGAAGCAATCTCATCCTACTCCGGCGGTCAAAATAATATAACCATCGATGGCGATGTTACTGCGCGTCTCGGAACAATCAACCTGACTGGAGAATCCAATTCGGTCTCCATCGGCACTATGGGCAGCGTCCATTCAGAGTCTGATTATGCCGTCTCCATATACAACGGTAAAAACAACCTTATCTACGTAGCAGGAACAGTTACCGGCAATTTTGGTATTCTGACGCAAGGTGTCGATGGCTCGCGTGTTGATACTATCATTGTCGACGGTATGATCGATGTCCAGGACAGGGCGATTTCTTTCGAGAGTGACGGCGACCAGAATTTTGGTACTCTGAGTATTGACGGTGATGTCACCTCCCAGGGGGTCGGCTTGTTTGTAGAACTCGACCTTGAAGCACGGATTTCGGGCACGCTGATATCCGGCGGCAATGCCATCGAGGTTGCAAATGTTCCAAACGCAAAAATCACCCTTTTCGTAACAGGAACGGTAGATGGTGACCTGATGCTCGGCGAGCTGGGCGACCAAGTTTATACATCGGTCCAGACCGGCCCTGGCCAGCCAGTCCTGTTCGGTGAGATTTCGGAAGGGTCGTCCGTCTGGATGAACGGAGGAAACGACAGGTTCAATACCGGCGCGACCGGGGTGTATGCGACGGATACCACGTCGTACATCGTATATGGCGGCGATGGCGACGACCAGATATACGGCTTGGCCGGAAACGACACCATTTCGGGCGATGCAGGCGATGACATGCTGATCGGCAATGATGGCAATGACATGATTTCCGGTGGATTAGGTCAAGATTTCATCGACGCAGGAGCTGGCGTTGACAACGTAAATGGCGGCGCCGGTGATGACTTGCTGCAGGGCGGCAACGGTAACGATATACTTTATGGCGGCTTGGACGATGACAGATTATTCGGCAACGACGCAAATGACGTATTATATGGCGACGAAGGCAGCGATTACCTCGTAGGCAATGCTGGTACGGATACACTTTTGGGTGGTCTGGGGAATGACAACCTCCAGGGGCGCGAAGGCAACGACCTTATTTATGGCGAGGAAGGAGCTGATTATCTTTATGGCGGCGGCAGTTTTGACAGCCTTTCCGGTGGCGCCGGCAATGATACTCTGTATGGAGAAGATGGTTTAGACGTACTGGCTGGCGATGCCGGAAATGACTTCTTGGACGGTGGATCATCTGATGATCGACTGTATGGCGGAAGTGGCAGCGACCTACTCTTGGGTGATCTTGGCGCCGACTATCTCGTCGGCAATGATGGCGATGACGTGGCCGGTGGCGGCGATGGCGATGACAACATCCATGGCCGCGATGGCGATGACCGGCTCTATGGCGAGGCCGGTAATGACTGGATGCGCGGCGGGGCTGGCGCCGACAAGCTGTCGGGCGGGGCCGGTAGCGATGCCCTGTTCGGCGAGGATGGCGACGACAATCTTTATGGGTATGCGGACAATGACCGCCTATGGGGCGGCAGCGGCAATGACTGGATGAAGGGTGGCGACGGCGACGATTACCTCGATGGTGGCGACAAGTTCGATGCCCTGTTCGGTGAGGCAGGCAACGACACCTTCGCCTTCACCGGCGACTGGCGCCATGACCGCATCATGGACTGGGAAGACGGCAGCGACGTGATCGACCTGTCGACCCAGGGCCTGCGCGGCGGCGGCGAGACGGCGGCCAATGCCTTCGCGAAGCTGACAGTCATCCAGCTTGGTGCCGACACGGTCGTGTCCATCACCGGCGATACCTACAATTCCATCACCCTCGTCGGCGTCGATGCAGCAATGATCGACACGGACGATTTCGCTTTCGCGTAAGGGCGAACGAGTCCTGCCAGGCCACCAGCGGGTGGCAACCGTCAGGAAAAGACGAGACCCTGCGCGCATTGGCGCGCAGGCCTCTTGCTGCCCCCTCTTCTATCTTACCCGCTGACTCGCTATTTACCCCGGACTTGTGGTAGGCTGACAGAATAGGAAGTTCTGTCCCGGGAGGAGAAAACCATGGCAACCATCAACGGCACCAGCGATCCGGATACCCTTGAAGGTACCGATGAAAAAGACGTCATCTGGGGTTATGGAGGTGATGACGAGATCGACGGCAAGGATGGACCCGACTTCCTATACGGCGGCGACGGTGATGATGTCATCGATGGCGGAGAAGGCGATGACGAGATTGAGGGCGAAGATGGCGACGACCTGCTCGACGGTGGTGCCGGTAATGACGACCTCAGCGGCGGAGCCGGCAACGACATTCTCAACGGCGGGGATGGTGATGACTTACTGGAGGGCGGTACAGGCAATGACACTGTATCCGGGGGAGATGGCAATGACCACATATACGCCGGCACAGGAGCTGACATTTTTGACGGCGGCAGCGGTTTCGACACGATCAGTTATGCCATTGCCACGTTAAGCGAGACGATCGACATCAGTGGCTATTTCGGAGATCTGGACACATTCGAGATCCACTATTACGAGCGCGGGGATAGCCCCCTCAACAGAGACTACGGCGCTGATAGCCCGATTGAATATGACCACGCCACAGGCGCCATCTCGGGCGGCGAGACCGATGACGATACGCTTCTCAGTATAGAAAGCGTTCTGGGTGGGCGCGGCGCCGACGTGATCACCGGGGACGCCTCGGACAATATCATGCAGTTTACGAGAGGGGCCGATACGATCGACGGCGGCGACGGCGTTGACACGCTCGTCATCGGAGAGGGCTTTTATCGGGACGTAACGCTGAACCTGATGGAAAGCACCTATACGTTCAGTAGCTACGGGGTTTCATACGATTACGATATCTCATTCACCAGCATAGAGAATATCATAGCCTATACCGGCTATTGGTATGAACCCTTTGAATCGACAATTGTGGCCACCCATGACGTCAACACACTGTTCGATGCCAGCGGCCTCACCACCATGGCCGGTCTTGCCGGTGACGATGTGCTGGTCGGCGTTGTAACTTATTTCCAACCTGGCGGCTTTGGCGGCGACTATGTCAGGGGCCAGACATTTGCCGATTACTCCTTTGATGACGATTATGGCGCAATTTCGGGTATCACGGTCGATCTTGCAGCCGGTATCATTATCGATGGTTTCGGGGACAACGACACGCTGGTCGACATCTGGAACATCAAGGGCAGCGATTTTGCCGATGTTATCAGCGGTGATGAGGAAGATAACAAGCTGGTCGGCAATGGCGGAGATGATGTGCTGACCGGCCTTACCGGCGACGACTTCCTGTCCGGCGGAGCCGGCGTCGACATCCTCGATGGCGGTGACGGAATCGATACGGTCGAGGCCTGGCGCGATGGCGGCACGAGCGGTGTCACCATCGATCTGGCAGCGGGTGTGATGACCGACTCCTACGGAAACACGGACACCCTCATTTCCATGGAATCGATCACGGGTACGGATTATTCCGATACACTGAACGGCACTGCGGAGAGAAACGTCATAAATGCCGGGGACGGCGATAATGTCGTCCATGGTCTGGGTGGCGATGATTATCTGGAAGGTGGCAGGGGTATAGACCTGTTCTATGGCGGTGCCGATAACGATTTCCTGAGAGGGGACGACGCTGACGATACACTCTATGGCGATGACGGCGATGATGTCATCTATGGTGGGTTCGACAACGATGTTCTCTATGGCGGGGCCGGTAATGACACCCTGAATGGTGAACGTGGCAGGGATGTTCTCTTCGGTGACGCTGGCGATGACATATTATACAGCGATGAGGACGAAGACTCTATTTCCGGCGGCGATGGTAACGATTTTATCTACAGCGGCAGGGATGATGACTCTCTGGGCGGCGACGCCGGTGATGATCATCTTGACGGGGGTTTTGGCAATGACCGGATCTTCGGCGGCGACGGTAATGACATTATATATGGCGGGTCCGGCGGCGATTATATGGTCGGCAATGACGGTGACGACGTGTTCATCGATTATTCCCGTGACCACAATCTGGCTGGCGATAGAAACATTCAATACATTGCCGCCGATCTTTTCCGCGGGCGGGAAGGATATGACACGGTCGACTTCTCCGGATACGGCTCCAATCTTGCGCTCGAACTTACAAAGACCGTCACCTTCACAGACGGAACGGTCGAACGGGTTTTCATCAGTATAGAGCGTGTTATCGGCTCCGCCTTTGGCGATTCCATCAGCGGAGATGAATTGGCGAACCGCCTCGATGGCCTCGATGGCGACGATACCCTAGCCGGACGCGATGGCAATGACATCCTCGAGGGCGGCGCCGGGAACGACCGCCTCTTCGGCGAGGCCGGCAACGACCAGCTGCGCGGCGGGGACGGCGATGACTATCTTGTCGGCAATGAAGGCGACGACTTTGCCGGCGGTGGTGCCGGGGCCGACAATCTGCAAGGCCGCGAAGGCAATGACCGCCTGTTCGGCGAGGCGGGCAATGACCGCCTGCTCGGCGATGCCGGGGCGGACTATCTCGTCGGCAATGAAGGCAACGACCTTCTGATCGGGGGCGACGGCAATGACGAACTGCATGGCCGCGAGGATGATGACCGCATTTTCGGCGAGGCGGGCAATGACAAGATTCTCGGTAATGAAGGCAATGACTACCTTGTCGGTAATGAGGGCGATGACGTACTCGCCGGGTTCGCCGGTGACGACAACCTGCATGGTCGTGAAGGCGCTGACCGCATCTACGGCAGCATCGGCAATGACTGGATCAGGGGCGGTGCGGACGAGGATTATCTCGTCGGCAATGAAGGGTCCGACGCGCTGTTCGGCGAAGATGGGGCCGATTCCATGCATGGCCGCGAGGGCAATGACCGGCTGTGGGGCGGCGGCGGCAATGACTGGATGAAGGGTGGCGACGGCGACGATTACCTCGACGGCGGCGACAGGTTCGATGCGCTGTTCGGGGAAGGCGGCGCCGACACCTTCGCCTTCGTCGATAACTGGCGCCATGACCGTATCATGGACTGGGAAGACGGGATCGATGTGATCGACCTGTCGACGCAGGGCCTGCGCAGCGGTGCCGAGACAGCCGCCGATGCCTTCGCCAAGCTGACCGTGGTCCAGAACGGCGATGACACGGTGGTCTCCATCACCGGCGATACCTACAACTCGATCACCATGATCGGTGTCGATGCATCGGACATCGATGTCAGCGATTTCAATTTCGCATAAAGCCGCCACAGCTCCTGCGTGCATAAATCGAGAGTCAAGTCTTTAGCATTATCTAGATCATGCTATGGTTCCCCCATTAGAACAACTAATTGAGGGGATCCATGGCGGAGATCAACGGAAGTGGCGCTGGCGAGACAATTGATGGCACGCTAGAAGGCGACATCATTTCCGGGCTGGACGGTGATGATATCATCGACGGCCTCGAGGGTGACGACATCATCATCGGCGGGGCCGGCGCCGACATACTGACTGGCGGAGACGGGCTCGATATCTTCTCAACCAGCGGAGATATTTACTCAAATACACTCAATGAGTTTTACGGTGACACGATCACTGATTTTTCCGCCGGCGAGGTCATCAGGTTTTATGCCGCGTTCGAAGAATACGGTAACTTCACCTACACGCCGGATCCCGTCGACCCGACAACCGGCGTTCTTGACCTTGGCGACGGCAATGTTCTGACCTTCGAGAACATGGAGATAGGCGCCCGCTTCGCCACATTCAGTGACCGCGCCAGCTTTACCGAAATCAGGCTTTTCGAAGAGGACGGGTTCAACTTCCTCCTTGACGAAGACAAGTTCGAGATCGTCAACAAGAGTGGCGTCGGCGATATCGCGATCGAAGTGACCGAGGGCACCACGATTGGTTATGATCCCTCCGGAATTTTTCCTCATTTCGGCAGCATCACGCTGACCGGCGAGACTATGTCCCTGCTCAACGAAGGCAGCGTGCTCTCTGCAGTCCTGCGCGGCACGACGGTTGATATACTCAACTATGGTATAATCGGCGGTGTTGATTCCTTGTTTGGTGTTGTCGTTGGTGCCATTCCGGATGAAAGCGGTCAGACAGCTTCTGTGGAGAACGCTGCAGGCGGCAGTGTCTTTGCGGCCGCAGCATTTACGGTAGACGGAACCGGCTTGTTCGACACAGTAACCGTTAGAAACGACGGTTATGCCGAGGCAGCCTTCGTTCTTGTACAGGGCGGTGGTTTCGACCTTGAGGTAAAGGATCTAGAAATCATCAATACAGGGACGATGATCACCCGGGACTCCGATCATGTATATAGTGGCCAGGCGAGCCTCGGCATCACAGCGTCAGGTGCTGAATCCACACGCATTATCAATGAAGGCACGATAGAAGTTCAGTCTACAAATGGTGGGACAAGTTTCAGCAGTGCCGTTGTCTTCTCCTTGGGGCAGACAACTGAATTAGTGGTGATCGAGAACAGCGGAACTGTCATCTCCACCAGCGATGTGGCGGTTTATGACTATATCACACAAACGAACGGCAACGGCACGGCCTTCATTACCAATCATGTTGGCGGCGTGATGATTGCTGACAGCGACAATGACGGTGACGGGCGTCTTATAAGGGCTGCAACCATAAACTCGAACTCGCCGGATACTCTATATGAAACCCGGGCCAATTTCGTCGTCGCCAATGACGGCGAAATGGTCGGCGACATCAAGTTCTTCGTTGCGGATGACTTCTCGTTGGCAGGCGGGATAGTCTTCAGGTTCCAGCCGACAGGTATTGCCACCCCTGCCCTCTCCATAGCGGGGATTGAGGATTTAATCGATCCGCTAACAGACGAACAGGGCAATGTTCTATATGATGAGAATAACAATCCGATCTTCCCCGATGAGATAGAGCATCCTTCATTTGGCACTCTACAGGTCGTGATCGAAGCTGACAGATCCGTCAGTGTTTACGACTCAAATGGCGACAAGATTCTTGTCTTGCCTGAGCAGGCAGATATCGCCGATGGCTCTTTCGATGACATGCTGACGAATAATGGTTCTCTCACCGGCGATGTATTCCTTGGGTTAGGCGATGACAGCTATCTGAACACTGGCACGACGACCGGCGAGGTCTTCGGTGGTTCTGGCGCGGATAGCCTTGTTGGCGGTGCCACATCCGATACCCTGTACGGAGAAGTCGGGAATGATTTCCTCGCCGGGCGCGACGGCGATGACGTGCTGGATGGGGGTGATGGTGACGATCGCATGTTCGGCGAGGCCGGGGCCGACCTGCTGCGTGGTGGTCTTGGTAATGACTATCTTGTCGGCAATGACGGCAATGACGTCCTCGCCGGCGGCGACGGCGCGGATAACATTCAGGGCCGTGATGGCGATGACCGGTTGTTCGGTGAAGGCGGTCACGACCGTATTCTCGGTGGTAC
>NZ_VCJR02000003.1 GCF_009712425.2 Aquisalinus luteolus | reverse complement strand
CCCTCATTGCCAACGAGATAGTCATTACCCGTACCACCGAGAATACGGTCGTGACCGCCTTCACCGAACAACCGGTCGTCGCCATCACGGCCCTGAATGTTATCCGCGCCGTCGCCGCCGACGAGGACGTCATTGCCGTCATTGCCGACAAGATAATCATTACCAAGACCACCACGCAGCAGGTCGGCCCCGGCCTCGCCAAACATGCGATCGTCACCATCACCCCCATCCAGCACATCATTGCCGTCGCGCCCGGCGAGGAAATCATTGCCGGCCATACCGAATAGGGTGTCGCGGGCGGCCGAGCCGACAAGCTCGTCACCATTGCTGCCGGCTATGACGTTCTCGATACTGATCACTGTATCGGCATCACCAAACCCGTCGATGATGGTCCCTGCCGAAAGATCGGCGAAGATTCTGCCTGAACCTCCAGCGCCGGAATCTGAAGAATAGTCCGCAGTATCATAGCCAGCACCACCATCGAGCCAGTCGACGCCACTACCGCCTATAAGGACGTCATCGCCGTTATTGCCCGAAAGCTCATCGTCCCCGCCCCGGCCGGAGAGCGAATCATTACCACCGCCCCCGCCGAATACGTCTAAGCCATCCCTTCCGAGGAGAGTATCGTTGTTGATGTAGGATTCTTCTATTAAGACACGTTCTATCGAAACGAGTTGCAGACCACCCAGTACATTCAGGCCGCTTGCACTGGCAGCAAAATAATCGCCGCTGGAAAGATCCATCGTGATGGGACCAATGTCCTTCGAGAATCGCAATGTATCTGTATCCGAACGCCCCCCGCTATAGCCCTCGTAATAATCATTTCCTCCGCTGAAGAAGAAGGTTGTTCCACGAGAGTTACCAATAATCGTGTCGTCCGCTTCGGTATCGTACACGCCAGAAATACGATTATAGGTGTCGCCCTCGGCATCACCGCCGCGGCCCTCACCAGTGAGCAGGTTTACATAAACCCCGGTCAGAATGTCTTGAAATGCAAGATAATCGCCAGACCAGCCGATTTCATAGCCACCATCTATCTCCTCTCGGCCGCTGCCGGAAACAATCAAATCGACGCCCCAGCCCCCGTTGAGCCTATTGTCGGCATCGGAACCATAAATAATATCATCACCGGCCGCGCCATAAATTGTCATGGCATCGGCGCCTGCGTAAACTATATCCGCAGCTTGCGACGCAACGAGAGTTTCTATGCCTGCAAGGTTCATCGCGGTGACGGATATCACGATACCATCCCAGCTCTCTCCAAAGCTGGCCGTGTCAAAACCGTCCCCACCCTGAATAGTGTGGCTATCATTGTTCAGGTAGAAAGTGTCATTTCCGGCATCGCCGAAAAGCTGATCGCCAGTGCCTTCCGCATAAATCTCGTCATCTCCGTCGCCGCCACGAAGGATATTCGTTCCAGCACCGCCATAAAGGATGTCATCGCCTTCTCGACCGGATATCTGGTCATTGCCGTCTTCGCCCCTTAAGACATTGTTGTCGCTATTACCTGTGAGGGTGTCGTCAAGACGTGTACCAATCACCCCCTCGATACCGATATAGGTGTCGACATTGCCAAAGCCGTCAACGCCCGTCTGCTGGCGCAGATCGATATTGACGGCACTGGTTCCGCCATAGAGGTAGTCATTGGAATAATCGGCAAGGTCTGGGCCATAGTCACCACCAACCAGCCGGTCATTTCCGGCAAGGCCCGAGAGGATATCGTTCCCTTCGCTGCCCATGAGCGTCTGCGTGCCAATGGTCCCTTCCAGCCGCATGCCGCTGGTAGCAACGAGCGTCTCGATATTCCGTGCGGAAACCGTGTGTGAGCTATCGGCCTTCGTCACAAGGCCGGTTGCGAGACTGAATCCAACGAACTCACTGCCAAAGACAAGGCTGTCATTGCCCTGCTTGCCATCATAGGAGTCCCCCCCCCTGCCTATCGTGAAAATATCGTCACCTGTGCTGCCGATAAACAGATCGGCGTATTCTGTATCGAATACCTGCTCGATACCATGTACAAGCGTCCATCCCTGCAAGACCTCAAGGTCACTTTCGGACGAGACATAAAGGACATTAACGCCGCTGGTACGGTCCTGGAACGAGACGCTGTCAAAACCATCGCCACCTGAAATCAGGTCGGACCCGACGTCCGAAATCAGGTAATCATCCCCGGCACCACCATCGAGGCGGTCATTACCCAGCCTGCCTGCGAGTGTATCATCGCCGCCTGCGCCATCGATGTAGTCATCGCCCGAGGAACCGTCGAGATAATCGCTCGTCTCTGTGGCAATAATTCGCTCTATCGAGCTCCAGGTACTCAAGGACGGTACAATAGCCGTAGGCAGGCCACTGGCATGCTGGAAACTGACCGAATCGAATCCCTCACCGCCAAAAATCTGGGTCAGCTGATCCAGTCGATCAATGTAAAAAATGTCATCACCTGCATCGCCATGCAGCTCGTCATTGTCCGACCACGTCTCAATGGTATCGTTACCGTCCCCACCATGGATCACACTGGAGCCATAGCTGTTGCTGACAATAGTGTCATCACCCTCGTCACCGAAGACGGTGTTGTCGCCTTCCCAGGCGTCGAGGAAATCATCCCCGGCACCGCCATACAGAATATCGTTCTGGTTAGCGCCCAGAATATGGTCGTCGCCGCCCATACCACGCAGGATATTGGTGCCGGCGACGCCGTTGAAGGTATCGGCATTATTGCTGCCGGTTACAGTGAAAGTGTCTGTCGCCTCATCCCAGCTATAGTCGATACCGGCGGCTGTCGGGTCGATATCCTGTCCGTAGAGAAACTGGACCGCATCTATATCCAGTGGACCCAGGCTTTCAACGAATGGAACGACATCATTATAGCTCATGACCGTCGTCTCGGTATCATCTATCGCCGGGTTCAGCGTGATGTCACCCTCAAACGGGTGCTTCAACCCGAGGGCATGGCCGATTTCGTGCAGCACGACAGTGTATTCGAATGTCCCGACACCAAAATTCGTGAACTGCCCACCGCTGATGTAAATGCCATATCCCGGTCCACGGTCGAGCGAGGGGTAATAAGCATAGCCCGCGACATCATCGGACCCGGAAATGCCGATAAAGTTCAGCATGCCTGCTTCCTCGACCTCGATGAACACGAGACCGGAGGCATCCGCGAACTCGGCAAGCGCAAGGCGCGTTGCTGCCTGTTGCGCTTCGGTGAACTGGAATGATGAGGTAGCGCCATTCTGCAGCGCTATATCGTAAGGCAGGTTGCCACCATCCCAGAAAGAATAGGTCACAAAAGTCACACCAGTCTGGGTGTCTTCGCCATTCCAGTTCCAGCGATAATAGTCATCGCCGAGCGGGGCCAGGAGCGACGTAAAGTCGTCCACAGCCACTGCGCTATGCTGGGGATCGATATCGGTCGCGGCCCGGTCCTGCGCTTCCTTGCAGCTGGCGCAACCACACGCATATTGATGCACAGGAACGATGAAGATGTCCTCGTTGGCAAATCCCCGGGAAATCAACCCCGCATTGTCCTCGAGAAAAAAGCCTGCCGCTACATCACGGATACCAACCATACCTATCTCCTGTGTACTGGCCACCGGAAGCAGGCAACCCAATACAATCATAGCTAGATTTTTCCATGACCGGAAGGGTTGGATTAATCAAAGAGCGACAATCGAGAGTGAAATTAGTCGCGGGAGTAAATGGTGCCCAGGGCCGGAATCGAACCAGCGACACGCGGATTTTCAATCCGCTGCTCTACCAACTGAGCTACCTGGGCAGGATTACCGTCATTACGGCTATCCAATGGCGGTTATTGCCGCCGGAGCGAGGTGTATAAGGCAAGATTTGCGGCCTTGTCCATGCCGTTTAACGATCAATAGGCGATTTTTTTGTCCTTTCCACCGCCTCTGTCCCCCGGACCGGGGATTGATCGGACCTTGCGCCGGTGCAAGCGTAGGCACAGGACATGGGAGAGACTAATGACATCACGCAGAGCCTCGGCCCTACGCAGCGTTGTTGGCGGCTTGTTCGGCGCCGTAACCGCCGCCGCCGCTCTGGTAGCACTGATTGCGACAGCTCCCCTTGCAATACCGCAGGGATTGGCCGCTCAAGAGCCTGCGCCGAATAGATGCGAGGAGTTCGTGCAACTCTACGGGCCAAACATAGATGGCTATCAGAAAGACAAAACGCCGGACAGGAGCTTTGCCAATGCCTATCAGGCGGCCTTCCGGCTATACATGATAGAGACAGCCTGCACTACAACACCGGCTGAGAACACCTATGCCGACCGGATTGCCGGCGGCACAACAACTCTGGAAACCGAGCTGACGTCCAACACAGCTGACAAATGCAAGGTGATCGGCAATGATCTGTACAGCCAGCTGAACAAGGCCAGCGCATGGCTGGAAAGTGCCCCTGACCGGCTGGTCATTTATCTGAATGCCCTGCGCCGGATAAACGCCCTGCTTGACCAAAATTGCCCGGCTGAGCTGAAGCCGGCGATCAAGCAGCTCAACGCGGACATAGACGGGTTTGAAACGGCAGCGAAGGCATGGCCAGCCTGCAACCCGGCCATGCAGGCTTTGGGTTCTGCCCTTGACGACGTGTCGGCAAACCTGACGGACGTGGGGAACGATCCACAAGCCCTATGGCATGAGAAGGTTGCCTCCGCTCTTGAGACATACCGCACTGCCTGCGCCCCGGCCAGCAACTGGACCAGGGACTTCGACCAAACGATCGAGGACACGCAGGCCGCCGTTGAAAAGCGCACGCAGGAAAGCCGCGCGGCATGCAACTCAGCGATCCAGCACGCCACTTCAATGAGCGTCGATATGCGCAATCGCAGCGAAGCCTACCGTCCGGGCTGTGACGACGCTTTCGATCTGGAACGCACCTTGAACCGGGAAAAGGTCGAGATAGAAAACAGTATCAACAATGCCTGTGCTCTCTATCCGGACAGTATCGCAGAAATACAGGGCAGACTTGCGCGAGAGAAACGGCTGGTAGACGAATTGAAGGCCGAGGACAGTGTGATGCGCTATCGGCTGGACAGCGGCGAGACTGATGCCGTGAGCTGTAATTGACGGCAAGAATGCCGAAGCGGCCCGCCTCCCCGGCCGTGATATTGTAGGTATCACTATCATTGCCTTCCGGGGCAACGCCTTACATTGTGCACAGGACAATCAAACCTGAGGGACAAGCCATGAAAACTCGTGCCGCCGTGGCATTCGAAGCCAAGAAGCCGTTGGAAATCGTCGAACTGGACCTGGAAGGCCCGAAAGAAGGCGAAGTACTGGTCGAGATCATGGCGACCGGCATCTGTCACACCGACGCCTACACGCTGGACGGTCTCGATTCCGAAGGCCTGTTTCCGTCGGTCCTCGGCCATGAGGGCGCCGGCATCGTGCGTGAGGTTGGCCCCGGTGTGACCAGCGTGAAGCCTGACGACCACGTTATTCCGCTTTACACGCCGGAATGCCGCCAGTGCAAAACCTGCCTGTCGCAGAAATCAAACCTTTGCACGTCGATCCGTGCAACGCAGGGCAAGGGCGTGATGCCGGACGGCACCTCTCGCTTCTCCTACAAGGGCGAGACGATCTATCACTATATGGGCTGCTCGACCTTTTCGAACTTCACCGTGCTACCGGAAATTGCGGTTGCGAAGATCCGCGATGACGCGCCCTTCGACAAGGCTTGTTATATCGGCTGCGGCGTGACGACCGGTGTCGGTGCGGTGACCAATACGGCGAAGGTCACCCCGGGATCGAACGTCATTGTCTTCGGGCTCGGTGGTATTGGCCTGAACGTGATCCAGGGCGCGAAGATGGTCGGTGCCGACAAGATCATTGGCGTCGATCTCAATGACGACAAGGAGGAATGGGGCCGCCGGTTCGGCATGACCCATTTCGTCAACCCGAAAAAGGTCGATGGCGACATCGTCCAGCATCTCGTTGCGCTGACCGATGGCGGCGGCGACTTCACCTTCGACTGCACCGGTAACACCACCGTCATGCGACAGGCGCTGGAAAGTGCCCATCGCGGCTGGGGCGAGTCGATCGTCATCGGCGTTGCCGAGGCCGGCAAGGAGATCGCGACGCGGCCGTTCCAGCTGGTCACGGGCCGGGTGTGGAAAGGCACGGCCTTTGGTGGCGCACGCGGGCGCACCGATGTGCCGAAGATCGTCGACTGGTACATGGACAAGAAGATCGAGATCGACCCGATGATCACCCACACCCTGTCGCTGGAAGAGATCAACAAGGGCTTCGACCTGATGCATGAGGGCAAGTCGATCCGCTCCGTGGTGGTGTACTGATGGCTTTGGAGACAGTTTCGACCAACACCGCCTTTGGCGGCACTCAGGGCGTCTACCGGCACAAGTCAAAAGAGACCCGCACGGACATGACCTTTGCGGTCTACCTGCCGCCGCAGGCAGGTAATGGCCACAAGCTGCCGGTGCTGTGGTATTTGTCCGGCCTGACCTGCACCCATGCCAATGTCATGGAAAAGGGCGAGTACCGCCGGGCCTGCGCCGAGCACGGAATCATCTTCGTAGCGCCTGACACCTCGCCGCGCGGCGAAGGCGTAGCCGACGACGAGGCCTATGACATGGGCCAGGGTGCAGGCTTTTATCTCGACGCGACAGAAGAGCCGTGGGCAGAGCATTTCCGCATGGAAAGCTATATCATGAAGGAGTTGCCCGGTATCATCGAGGAAAACTTCACCGCCGACATGACGCGCCAGTCCATTACCGGCCATTCAATGGGTGGCCACGGCGCCCTGACACTTGCCCTGAAAAATCCGGGGACGTTCAGGAGCGTTTCTGCCTTTGCGCCTATCGCCTCGCCACTGAGCTGCCAGTGGGGCCAGAAAGCGCTTGGCGGCTATCTCGGTGGCGATCAGTCAAGCTGGCGTCGTCATGACACCGTCGCGCTGATCGAGGATGGCGCGCATATGCGCGAGATCCTCGTCGACCAGGGCGATGCGGATGGATTCCTGAAGGATCAGCTAAAACCGGATTTGCTGAAAGTGGCTTGCGAGAAGGCGGATATCTCGCTGAACTTCCGCCTGCAGCCAGGCTATGACCATAGCTATTACTTTATCTCGACCTTCATGGCCGAGCATATCGACTGGCATGCGAACAAGCTGGGGATATAGGCCCGAGCCTGAAACCTGATCGCTCAGGCCTTGGCATCCCGCGGGTAATACTGCTCCCGCGCTGGAAAAAGAAGCCGGACAGGTCTTTCCCCGGACCTGCCTGAAACCGTCACTGGAATGCTGATACGGCACATGTCCTGCGATGGCAGGGTTATTGCCCCTTTCATCAGGCTGATCAGTTTATATGCCGACGCCAGCGAAAGCAGGGAAACATCGTGCCTGCCTGTTTTCGAATAAAAATGATTTGCAGACAGAATATCACACAGTATCGGGGCTTTTTCATCGGGACGAGGTGCCGCTGTCATGTTGAAAACCAGCTGTCCGTCCTCTTGCATGGCCTCGATCGACAACTTGCCTACAGAGTCGCTTGCGACGAGCCGCGAGGCAATAGCCTCGACAAGTTGGCCGAGTTTCTCACGATCCCCCTGCAGATTAATCTCATCGAGCCCTGCATGGCTGATCGTTACCGTCACGCCTTGTTGCCGGGCAAGAGATGTCAGGCGTTCGATCATGGCCTCGAATAATGATGAGCCACTGAAGGATTCCAGACCAAGACGCACATTCTCTTCATCAAGACTGGTATAACTTGACAGGGTTTTCAGGAAACTCAGCCCCTGCTCCGCCATTGCCCTTACCTGTTCGGCGTCGCCGGAAGCTTGCGAGATGGCTGTCAATGCCGGCTCGATCTGCTCGTTGACCAATGACAGTATATGCCGCTTCATCGTCGCCCGGGACTGCGCGTCCTCCAGGGCCACACGCAGATTGGCCATGACCTGATGGTTTTCAATGGCATAAAAGATCGTCCGTTGCAGCAATTGCTGTGTCAGAGCCGTTTTCTCGAGAAAATCGAACGCGTCTTTCTGAAGCGCCGCGTCTTCAAGCAGGCCGACATTGTGGCCCGTCAGTACGACGACCGGGAAATCACCTTCATGACCGCCAAACTTTTGCAGCAGATCGAATGTCTTTTCGCTGCCAATCGTATAATCGACCAGCGCGCAATGAAAGCTGACATCGCCGACGGCGGCCAATGCTGCTTCGGCGGAAATAGCGCGGGTGAGACGGAACTCGGCTTTGCCTGACCAGTTCAGGTGACGCTTGATAGCGAGAAAATCGATATCGTCATTTTCGACAATAAGGATATCCAGAATTTTCTTGTTCATAACCGGGTACTACCAACTGGCTGGACGATTAAATAAATCGATTACAATTAAAATTGAGTTTAATTCGGGCAATTGTCGGATAATTGCCCCGTTCAGCCGGCAAAACTCAGCCCCAGAGGCGCCGATGGGGTGGATTAACAATCCCTTTACGATATTCCATCGCATCCGGACGATCCTGCTTCAGCAGCAATGGACCATCGATATCGGCGTATGCGGCACCCTGCGCAACAACGAAGGCCGGCGCCATTGAAAGCGATGTAGCCGCCCAGCAGCCAATCATGACGCCGAGACCTGCA
Organism: Aquisalinus luteolus; assembly: GCF_009712425.2. Taxonomy (GTDB): domain Bacteria; phylum Pseudomonadota; class Alphaproteobacteria; order Caulobacterales; family Parvularculaceae; genus Aquisalinus; species Aquisalinus luteolus. Next base: position 333,950 of record NZ_VCJR02000003.1, on the reverse strand, counting down.
TCCTCGACCTTGCCGATCAGCGACAGCGCATTGGTAAGCCCCCCGGCCTTTTCCAGCTTGATACTGGCGTAGCGATAGCGGCCGGAGACTTTCGCAATATCAGCCTCCGTATGGAAACTTTCATCAGCGCAAAGCGGTATCGGCGATGCATAGTCAGACAGGCCATCATCGGCACCAGCCGCCAGGGGTTGCTCGATCATCTCGATACCCAGTTTTTCGATCCTGGCGATGAGCGCTTTCAACTGATCCAGCGTGAAATCCTGGTTGCCGTCGACGATAAGCCGCGCATCTGGCCGCGCCTCGCGTACTGCGGTGATCTGGTCGAAAGCGCCATCGGCACTGACCTTGATTTTCAACAGCATCTCCGGCGCCGCTCCAGCCGCCTCATACATGCGGTGTGGTTCGTCTATGACGACGGTATAAGCCGTTGTGACGGGCGATGGCTTGATACCCGTCAGTGCCCAGATCGTTTGCGACTTGTCCTTGCATTCAATATCCCACAAGGCGCAATCGAGCGCGTTGCGGGCACCGCCTGGGGGCAGCAGGTCCTGCAATTCTTCGCGGGAGAGGCCGGTTTCTATCTTGTCCCGGAGTTGTTCGATCTGCCCCTGCACGGACTTGGCGGTCTCGCCGCGATAGTTGACGCCAACGGCCTCGCCCCTGCCCCTTGCGCCATCCTTCTCCAGCGTGACCATCATGGTTTCGACATGATCGAAACTGCGCCGGGACGTGCGGAAGGTGCGTTTCAGCTCCCATGTCTCCAGCGCCGTCGTCAGTTTCATGACCGGTCCTCATTATCATCATCACTCAGCGGCACCGGCTCGCCGGGAATGGCGTAGGAGCCGGACAGCCAGCGGTTCAGGTCCACATCAGCGCAGCGTTTCGAACAGAATGGTGTGTATTTCTCATCCACCGCGTCGCCGCAGATGGCGCAGCCCGGTTCAGCGTGTCTATCTGACATCGGCGCGATCCCTTTCTCTGCCTGCGTCTTCGATCAATGTAAGGCGATTGCCATAAGTGTCATAGAGGGGCTGCACCCAGCCTTTGTGCGCCTCGATATGAGCGTGGACAGCTGGCGGCAGCAAAAGCTCCAGCCGGGCCGCACGGTCAGCATCGAGAGAGCGCTCGGTAAGGCGCAGGGCCTTGGCGGCGAGATGGTCCAGCGTCCACTCTCTGCCAGGTACTGGCGCGTTGGCGGCAGGCTCGGTGACATAGTCGAGCAGGCTCCAGCCCTGCCGGGCGACAGTCAGGGCGACAAGGCCCGCGTCGCTGAGCGGATGACAGCGCCAGCCTTTGGTCTTGGCCGCTTCTTGTAGCGCGGCATGGATGGCCTTTCCGTCGCGACGCGTTACGGGGAAATCGATGACGACCTGCCCGCCGATACCGCGCAGAGAAATCTGGCGGGCGATGGCGGGGATCGCCGCCCGACAGGCTTTTGCAACGGCTCCGGCTTTTGACTGGCCGCCGGTAGCTGAGATGTCCATGTCGATCGCTGTCACGGCTTCGGCTTCATCAAATGCCAGCCGCGCCCCGCCAGGCAGGTCGACGACGCGTGACAGGGCCTGCTCGAAGGCTTCTTCGGCGCCTGCACCCTCAAAGAGATCGGGGCCTGCATGCGCGATTGATCCGCCCAAGGATGACTTCGCCTCGATGAATTTATCGACAGGGGCATGAAGCAGAATCTCCTCCGCACCCTCCCCGCCTAATTGCGTCATAGAATGGCTCAGCAGGCTTTGCCTTGCCTCGGGTTCTTTCTGGTCCGGCGACAGCCTGACGCTGGCGAGCTTGCCGCCACGCGCTGGTGTTCGGACCTCCACCACCAGTTCCTGCCCTTCCTGCAGGGCCTGCTTGCCGGGCAGCGGCAGGAAACCCTGTTCATCGCCGAGATCGACGAAGGCTGCGCCGAGTTTCTTGTCGATGGCCTCAACCCGCGCGGTAAAACGTTCGCCCGCCATTGCCGGTCGCGGCATGGCAAAACCGGGGCCGATCCATAGCCCCGTAATGACATCGTCTTCCTGCAGGGCGGCCCGTGTCTCGACCGGGCCGTAATCGATCAGCACACGGGCGCTCACGCGGCTTTCCACCCTGCCCCGCGCAACAGGTTCAGGGTCTCGTAAAGCGGCAGGCCAACGACAGAGGGGTGCGAGCCAATGATGGAGACGACATGTGCAGCAAAAGCGCCCTGGATGCCATAGCCGCCAGCCTTGCCGTCCCATTCACCGCTGGCGATATAGGCGTCGATGTCCTGCGCGGAGAGATTGCGGACCTTCACCCGCGTCTCGACCAGGCGCTCGGCCAGCCGACCCTCAGGGCCGGCAAGACACACGCCGGTATAGACGCGGTGCGACCGGCCTGAGATGAGTTCAAGACACTCCCGCGCCGTCGCCTCATCTTCAGCCTTCGGCAGGATGCGGCGGCCGACGGCGACGACCGTGTCGGAGCCGAGCACCAGCGCTTCAGGCGCGGTGACGGACACAGCCATGGCCTTGCCCCGCGCCAGCCTTGCGGCATGGGGGCCCGGCAGTTCGCCTTGCATGGGAGTTTCGTCGATATTGGCCGGCTCGATCGAGTCCGGCACGACCCCGATCATCGCCAGCAGGTCACGCCGTCTTGGCGACTGGCTGGCGAGAATGAGCCGCGGCGTGGCGGACGACACGTCCTGCCCCGCCTATTTGAAGCGATAGGTGATGCGACCCTTGGTCAGGTCATAGGGGGTCATTTCCACAAGGACCTTGTCGCCGGCCAGGACACGGATGCGGTTCTTGCGCATCTTGCCAGCCGTGTGGGCAATGATCTCATGGTCATTTTCCAGCTTTACACGAAAGGTCGCATTGGGAAGGAGTTCCTCCACCGTACCGGAAAATTCCAGAAGTTCTTCCTTTGCCATGCTAATCCTCGGTTACGACGGCGCCAAACCCGCCAGACAGGCACGCCGCGTTGGCATCACGCCCGCGACGGAGTGCGGAAAATGAGGGGTACCACCTGAAAAATCAAGGGACGAGTGCGTTAAAGCGGCTGATTATCCGCATTTTCAAGGCATCGCGGGCTGCGCGATAGGCCCCCATGAGCTGGTCGCGGCTGCCACGTTCGTCGGTCGGGTTGGGGATCGGCCAGAATTCGACGTTTGACGGCGGAAAAACCTCGCCTGCCCGGTCCACCGCTTCTGGTGTCAGCATGATCACGGTGCCGAATTTCGCAGGATCGATCTCCTCGAAGGTCTTCGCCTCATGCTCACCCAGCGTGATGCCGTCCTCGGCGAGGATCATCTCAACAAATGGATCAGGGCCGCCTTCATAAACGCCGACGGAATCGATCAGCACGTCCGGGCCCAGCAGGTGCCGGGCAATCGCCTCGGCCATGGGCGAGCGAATGGAATTCATGTTACAGGCAAAGAGAATGCCCGTCGCTGTTTCGTCCCTGTCAGGGCCCTTTTCCGGTGCGGGCATTGTTATTTTCTCATGTAAAAGCTGCACAGCAGCGTGAACAGCCGCCGGGCGGTGTTGAAGTCGACCGTCACCTTGTCTTCCAGGCGGCTGACGAGGAGTTCAGAGCCTTCATTGTGCATCGCGCGGCGGGCCATATCGATGGTCTCGATCTGTTGCGGCGCGGCGTTGCGAATGGCGTCGTAATAGCTTTCGCAAAGCAGGAAGTAGTCCTTGATGATCTTGCGAAGCGGCGCCATCGACAGATAGAGCTGGCCGACCGGCGTCTCGTCCGTCTGGCGAATGTCGAAGATCAGCCTGCCCTCGCTGGCCGACATGTAGAGCACATAGGGGCCGGAGCCCGGCTCCTGATTGTCGGCAACTGGCCGGAAGCTGTTTTCCTGCAGCAAGTCATAGACGGCGATCTTGCGCTCATGCTCGATATCGGCCGTCGCAGGGGCCAGCGAACGCTCGTCCAGTTCGATACGCTCAAGGCGATAGGCCTTTTTGCTGTTCTCGCCATCACTGCTCATGCGGAAATCCGGCCTCTCATGCTGGCTTTGGTCCCTTGATAAAAGAGCCAGCGGCAGCGGGCAAGCAGGCAATGCTGTGAGGGGCTGCTTGCGTTTACTGTTTCGGCTTCAGACGCAGCGCGACCGATTTTGCATGGGAGTGCAGCCCCTCGGCATTGGCAAGCGTCACGGCAGCAGGGCCGATCTGGCGCAGGGCGTCTTCCCCTGCCCCGATGATCGATGTGCGTTTCATGAAGTCGAGCACGGAGAGGCCCGAGGCATAGCGAGCCGCACGAGCCGTCGGCAGCACGTGATCCGGCCCCGCGAGATAATCGCCGATTGCTTCCGGCGCATAGCGGCCGAGGAAGATCGCCCCGGCATGGCGGATATGCGGGATCAGACGGTCCGGGTCGGCAATGGCGAGCTCCAGATGCTCCGGCGCAAGACGGTTCGACAGGGCACAGGCCTCGGTGAGGTCGTCGACGACGATGATGGCGGAATTGTTCTGCCATGCCTCGGAAGCAATTTCCTGGCGCGGACTGGAGCCGAGCTGCTTTTCGACCATAATCGCGACGGCGTCGGCAAATTCCTCATTGTCCGTGATCAGAACACTCTGGCTCGAGGTATCGTGCTCGGCCTGCGAGAGGAGATCGGCGGCGATCCAGTCCGGGTCATTGTCGGAATCAGCGATGACGAGAATTTCCGAGGGGCCGGCGATGGAATCGATACCGACTTGGCCGAAGACCTGTTTTTTGGCGGCGGCAACATAGGCGTTGCCCGGGCCTACAATCTTGTCGACCGGCGCGATGGAAGCCGTTCCATAGGCAAGCGCGGCAATCGCCTGCGCCCCGCCGATGCGGTAGATCTCGTCGATCCCGGCCAGCCGGGCTGCGGCCAGCACCAGCGGGTTGATCTTGTCGTCCGGCGTCGGCACGACCATGACGACGCGCTCCACCCCGGCAACACGGGCCGGAATGGCGTTCATCAGGACGCTCGACGGATAGCTCGCCGTGCCGCCCGGCACGTAGAGACCGGCTGCATCGACAGCCGTCCAGCGCCAGCCGAGTGTAACGCCCTGATCGTCCGTGTAGCGTACATCTTCGGGCTTCTGGCGTTCGTGATAGGCAGCAATACGCGAGGCAGCCAGCTCCAGCGCCTTGATGTCTTCCGGTGAACAGGCCTCGACAGCCGCATCGACTTCGTCCTTGCCGATAGTCAGATTATCCGTGGAGAGCTCAAACCGGTCGAATTTTTTCGTGTAAATGAACAGCGCTTCGTCGCCATCCTTGCGGACGTCGGAGATGATTTGCGCGACCTGATCGTTCACATCGACGGAGGATTCACGCTTGACCGTGAGCAGCTCGGCAAAGCGCTCCTCGAACGTCACATCCCCCTGATTGAGCCTGCGAGCCATGGCCATCAGTCTACCTTGTGGTCCGGCTTGTTCCGGGTGCGCCAAGGCTCGGAGATGTCTTTGAGGGTCGCGTTGATGCTCTCGACCTCAAGCAGGATCTGGCCGCCACCGGAAAACTCCAGCGTGATTTCACCGGCCCCGTCCTCGCCTGCATTGAACCGGGCTGCGAGAAAGGAGAGCACGGCCGACGGCGCATCCTGACGGATATTGCGGGCCTTCACGCCAATGACATCGTCAAAATGGATACCCGTGCGCACACGGATGAACGGGCCGCTCTCCTTCGTCGCCCCCTCTTCCCACACGAAGCGGTTGGCAACGAGGGCAAAGCGGCGCTCGGCCTTCACATAGGCCATGTCGCCGACTTTCAGGACGGCGTCCTGAAGCACGGCGGAGACGATCTCGATATCCTCGCCGTCAGCCGCCATCAGGCGCAGGGGTTTGTAGTTCTTCAATGTCATAAGGTCCTGTTCTCAGGGCATTATCTAGTCATTATCGGGCACGCGCTCAACCAGTGCGCCGACATTTTGCAGCTTTTCATCCAGCCGTTCGAACCCGCGGTCGAGGTGATAGAGCCGGGAAACCATGCTCTGCCCTTCCGCGCCGAGACCGGCCAGAACCAGTGACATAGACGCGCGCAGGTCCGTGGCCATGACAGGCGCGCCTTTCAGCTTCGCCTTGCCCTTCACCGTCGCCAGCTGGCCGTTGATATGGATATCGGCGCCCATGCGGCCGAGTTCCGGGACATGCATGAAACGGTTCTCGAAGATCGTCTCCTTGATGGTCGACGTGCCTTCCGCCGTCGCCATCAGCGCCATAAACTGGGCCTGCAGGTCGGTCGGGAAGCCCGGGAAAGGCTGGGTGATGACGTCTACCGCCTTCAGCCGGTTGCGGTTCATGGTCACGCGGATGCCATTGTCGAGGGCCGTCAGCTCCAGCCCGGCCTCGATCAGGCTGTCCGCTGCCGCACCGAGGAGTTCGATATTTGTCTCCGTCAGGGTCAGCTCGCCGCCGGTAACACCCACGGTCATGGCATAAGAGCCGGTCTCGATCCGGTCGGGCAGTACAGTGTGCTCGGTGCCAGACAGGGTCTCTACACCCTCGATGGTGATGGTTGACGTACCAGCACCGGAAATCTTCGCGCCCATGGCGTTGAGGCAATTGGCGAGGTCGGCGATTTCAGGCTCGCGGGCGGCGTTGTTGAGTGTTGTCGTGCCTTTTGCCAGCGTCGCGGCCAGCATGGCGTGCTCGGTCGCCCCTACGGAGACGAAGGGGAATGTAACCTTGGCGCCCTTCAGGCCACCCTTGGCCTTGGCGAGGACATAGCCCTCGTCGAGTTCGATCTCCGCGCCCATGGCCTCGAATGCCTTCAGGTGCAGGTCGACGGGCCGCGCGCCGATGGCGCACCCCCCGGGCAGCGAGACCTTCGCCTTGCCTTCGCGGGCGAGGATCGGCCCCAATACGTTGAAGCTTGCCCGCATCTTGCGCACCAGCTCATAGGGCGCGACGGTGGAGGTGATGTCCTTTGCATGCAGGTTCAGGTTCGCGCCTTCGCGCTGGATGCCGACGCCATGCTGTTCCAGCAGCGCCGTCAGCTGGCGGATATCGGCAAGGTCCGGCACGTTTTTCAGCCGCAGCGGCTCTGTGGTGAGCAGCGTCGCCACCATTACCTTCAGGGCCGAGTTCTTTGCCCCTGAAATAGGCAATTTCCCGTAGAGCGGCCGTCCGCCGATGATTGCCAGCTTGTCCATTGATCAGTCCTCGTTCCTGCGTCCGGCCTGTTTGCGCCGGCGCAAGTTTGCGCGCAGGGCTTCGGCCAGTCTTTCTTCCTTGGTCGGCTTTTTCCTGGATGGTGATTTGGGCGCTGGTTTGTCGCCTGACAGGTCATTTTCAGGCTTGCTGTCTTCTGGCTGGCTCGTATCGTCCGTGTTGTCGGACCGGTTCGCGCTCAAGTCAGGCTCCCATGATTACTGATGCCAGATCAGGGAGCTGGTGCCGCGAGAGAGAATTGAACTCTCGACCTCACCCTTACCAAGGGTGCGCTCTACCACTGAGCTACCGCGGCTAAACCCCGAAAAGTCCAGTTTCTCTAGGGATTTCCGATTCCGCGGTCAACCGGAAATTGGAAGTTTTGTAAGGAACGGAAAGAAAACATCAAAAATGGTTGGCACAATTCTGACACAGCCTGCCGAGACGCCTGTTCACCCGGCGTTCTGCATCAGCTTGGAAGGCTCACCATCCCCCAACAAAATCAAAGGCCCGACCTGTAAACGGTCCGGCTATCGACCGGTATGTTCCGATATTGTCCGGTCAATCTGTAAACGGGTTGGGGGTGCGCTGTGAGCATTGAAGACGGCTTCAGGATTAACCTTGAGGAAGGCGACCACATATCGCTGGCGACCCTTCCGGATAATGGCCCCGCATTTGCGCACCTATGCCTGTCGGGCCGTAGCGATATGGCCATGGCGTGCTTGACGATCTACGAGCTGATCGCCCTGCACGCAGCCTTGGGTGACTACATCGCCAAATGCCGCCCCTCCCCCAAAGGCGGTGAAGCATGAGCTATGCAGCGATCATCATTATCGGCAGCCTCATGTCTGGTTTTGGCGCAGGTGCGCGCGACATCGGCTGGCTAGTGCTCGGGTTTGTTCTCGCTGTCGCTGGCGTTTTAGGGCTGGCATATTCTGGCGGTGAAGCATGAGCGTCAAACCGATCATCTTTTCCGGGCCAATGGTAAGGGCCCTTCTCGACGGCAGGAAGACGCAGACGAGGCGGGTGCTGAACCCTCAGCCGCCGGAATGGTGCGCCAATGACACTTCGCCGGGCTATTCCGTTCTTTGCCCGAGGGGGCATATCGAGTTTCGGGGCCGCTATATTTGCGTAGAAACCGGCATAGATGCCGGCCCCAGCTCCAAGTTCATAAAGCTTCCATATCTGAAAGGCGACCTGCTCTATGTGTGGGAAGCTTGGAAGCCTCACTCGCTTTTCGCTCACCTGAAGCCACGCGAAATGCCAAAAAGCAAGGTCTTCTATGACGCCGACCGGCGTTATGCGCCCAGCAACACGCCATGGAAACCGTGCATCCACATGCCCCGCTGGGCTTCCCGCCTTAGCCTTAAAGTCACAGACGTAAGGGTGCAGCGGCTGCAGGATATCAGCCGAGAAGACGCCAAGGCCGAGGGGCTGAAGTTCCACAAGACTTATGGCCCAAACAATATCGAGGCATGGTGCCTAGAGCGCCCAGAGGATGGCGTCGGGCATCCGGAGGAGGTGTTCGCCCACCTCTGGCAATCCCTCCACACCAAGGCCCCAAAGCGCTGGGAAGACAACCCGTGGATCGTCGCCGTCACCTTCGAGGTGATCAAGCAGAACGTCGATGAGTATCTGGCAGAACGGGAGGCCGCATGACCTACACCAACCCGTTTCAAGAGGGAGAGACAGCCTTTGACGAAGGCAAGCCCGTCACCGCCAATCCCTACGATCCAGAGACCATGGACGGCAAGGACTGGATACTCGGCTGGCAGGCAGGAGAACGCACGTCAGAGGCCGTCAGGAACCCGATAGACGAGACTGCCCGTCAGGCCTGCCTTGCCCGTATCCGCACCAGGGGCGGCGCTACGGCCCTCCTGCGCAACGGCCAGACAGCCACCGTCAGGAAGGTCACCGGCATGACGTGGGACACTTACGACTACTGCATTGAAGGTGAGATCGATGGCGAGGCTCATCGCTGGGGTGGTTCCGGTGACTGGGCAGCCGAACCCGGATCACCGCCAAGCGACTACGACATTATCGGCGAGGCCGACTAACCCCGGCGGACTGCGACTCCGCCATGAGAGGATGAGAAGATGTTCGATTTAGAAAAGATCATTTCGGAAAGCGTGTCTATTGGCGTCAAGCAAGGCGTGGCAAAGGCATTCAAAAGCCCAGAAGTGAAGCAAATGCTCCACGAGAAGATCGACGAGGCGTTTCTGGAGCTGGCCCACAAAAACCGCCGCCTCGGCGATCAAGATCTCTGTCAGCACGTCTTTGGAAACATGCTCGCATTCGAGCTGATGCGCCACGGCTATACCGTCCGCGAAAGCTTCAAATCGGCCCGTCAAACCGTCACTGAGTTTCTGAAAGACTCCGGGATTGAGTATGGCGATGCCGGATACGGATGGTCGCAAGCCGACGCTGAAAATCTAGCGCATGAATATTTTTTGAGAGCTGCATAACCGGCGACTCCGCCATACCTGAAAGGAAAGAGAGAATGGAACGACTGGTTTCAAACGATGCCTGGACGCAGGGATGGATTGCCGGGATGAAAGCTGCCGCCGACGCTATTCGCGAAACAGCGGATGACGTCGACCCCGGGCCAGTGGCGAGGGCATATTTGGAGGCCACCGCGACGTCACTCGAAAAGGCGATTGACAGGATCAATGAGCAGATCGCTCGCAAGGCCTAACGGCTCCCCATCACTCCGCCGCAACACTAACCGAAACTCCAAGGGAGATTCCAACTATGAAGATTGAAGCCGAAGAAAACGTTACCTGGCTACCCACAGATTGGGAGGACGAGATGCCGCCAGAGCGGGCGGCAAGGCCTGATGACTTCCTTGTCATTGACGGGGATAGTTTTCATCTGCGAGCGCTGGAAATTCAGCGAGGCGAGGAGGACCTCAACGGCTATTGCAATACGCGCGTCGCGTTGGGCGAGGTTGTGACGTTCACCAAGTCCATAGACCTTGGCACGGTTCGGTGCCTGATCGCCAAAAATGGCGAGGTGCTTCACGCGCCTGAGCTGCCTGACGCACCAGACGGCATGCAGCGGTTATGTCGCGGCGGCTGGTACTACATTGACACCACCGTTGTGGGCGTGGCGAAAGAGATGAAAGAGCATGATGCCATAGAAGGCGATGAGGAATGGCTCGATATAGACGTATTCGCCTATCAATCCGATATTGAGGTTGCTCTCGGCATTGAGAACGATGAGGCCCACTTCCGGCTGACAGGCGGAGATTCCAACTCATGAACCTCCGACTTTTGAGCCAAACTTCCTGGCGAGATGGCGTGTGTCATCAGGTCTACCCAACGGGTCGCGTTGATCGGCGTGGCTTTCAGGTATGTCGCGCGTCAGCCAGACCCTCGATTAACTGGCTCGCTCGGCATCACCTCCGGCGTCGCATAGAAGAGACTGCGACAGGCGGTCAGTCATGAGCGAGATCGAAAAGCCGTTCATGGTGCGCACTGTCGAGCGCGTGAGGCGTGATGGCAAATATGTCGAGTTCTGGTTCCAAGAGGAAAACCACAAGGGCGAAGAGCGCCGTTTTGATGAGTGCTGCAAAGGCGGCGATTTGGGGGACGCTACCTATTTCAGTTGGGTGTCAAACGACATTTTCAACAACGGCTGGAAGGGCATCAAGATCATGTGGAGGCGCGGCGAGAGAGAGTGGTTCGTGTTCATGGTCCTCGGGCGCGAGTTCGAGATTGATGAATTTGATCTGAACGCCAGCGTCATCGATGTAAAGCCGCTGCCAGACGAAGCGTGGCTGACTGATCGGGAGCCGCGCGATGGATAAATCTCTACCTGATGACGTTATTCGCCTCGTCATCGCCGCTCGCAAGGTCGCCTACGATCCATCGCCTTGTCGCGCAGCGCTCAAACAGCTTGACAAGGCCGCAGAGGCCTTCGCCGACCGAGTGCCGTGGGAGGATGAAGATGTTCACGTTTGAGACCCCATTCGACCGTAAGCGCGAAGCGGAAAAGCTGGCTCAAAGCGGACTGCCTGAGGGCGACCAGAAGATCATATTGGACAGCATGGAAAGGCTGGCAAAACGGCTGGCCGAAAAGGATTCAACAAAATGATATTTGGAACAACGCAGCAGCGTATAGACAAGGTCATAGCCCGCGCCCGCGCCCGCATTGAATGCCTGTGCGAGAAGGCTTACGGCGGCTGGACCAAATGCCCATGGTGCCGCCAGATCATGCACGCATATGAGGGAACCACAGCCGACGATATCTCCGAGACACCATTTTCAATTCTGCGATGCGGGAATTGTAAAGGCACCAGCATTTGGCAGTGGGGACTGGGTTGGCATTTTGTGAGACCGGCGGACAGGCCAATACCTGACACACCGAACCCGTCCGATGTCAAGCAAACCTGACATTTTGCAAGACATTTGCCGCCCTATCGGCTGCATTGAACCAAGGAAAGGATGAGAGTATGAGCGAGAAGAATTTCTTATTTTGCCCGCCGAACTCGCTTCCCGATGAAGCGATTGAAACTCTGAAATCGCACGGGGTCGTCGTTATAGCGACCGAGCATTTTCGAGATATGCGCATTACATCAACTGAACCCTTGCTGCCTCACAGCACCGCGCTGGCAGCAGCCATGAAGGCGATACGGAAATCGGAAGCATCGACGAAACACTTCGGCGAGCTGATGGCTGAGTTGCTACAAACGACTGATGTTTAGAGCGCCATGACAAACGACCTTCCCCGCATCGCACTTGCCGTTCGCCAGCCATGGGCCTGGGCGATCATCCATGGCGGCAAGAATATCGAGAACCGCAACAAGCATGCGATAAATCTGGGCGGCATGAAGCCCGGACGCATCGCAATCCTCGCCAGCAAGGGCATGCAGCGGCGAGAATATGAACACGCCCGCGACTTTATGCAGAGCATCGGCGTCCAGTGTCCGCGTCCCGACGAGCTGGTGCGGGGCGGCGTCATCGGGTCAGTGACGGTGACGGATATTATCAACGAAAGCGACAGCCCGTGGTTTTTCGGACCGTGGGGGCTTGTTCTCTCCGATCCAGAGCCTGCAGCATTGCCGCTGCCCGCTTCCGGACAACTCGGATATTTCAAATGGGAAACCGATCTCGATCTTGATTTTGAAGACCCTTCACGATGGATGAAGGCATGGCCCGATGGCCATCGCCCGCACCGTGAGGGGCCAGTGCAAGGCCCGCCAGCACCGGCCAGTATGCCGCTATTCGGGAAGTAGACACGGCGGAGTTTAGATCAGCCATGCCCCTATCCACTCCAGAGATGATCCTTGTTCTTGTCTTGGCCGTTATACTGGTCTGGGCTTTTGGGGAGCGCTAGGGTTTTCCGCCCTTTATGGCTTTGAGCTTTGTGTTGTCCGTGCGGGAATTGCCTTGTCGGAGGAACTGCTCTATCTCTGAGGCCAGCTCTACCGGCTTGACTGATTGCGTCGTGGCGAAGGCCAGAGCGTAATCCATGGCTGTAAGCCGTCTCGCTTCGTCCGTCTCCGGAGTATAGTACAAGCTGCGCTGAATGGCAATGACTTGTTGTTCTTCGTCGTCCATTCAAGTCTCCATTGTCTGCTCAGGATCGTGCATATATCGGTGTTCCCAATAAGCCTTGTCCATGAAGTCGCGTAGCTCGTCCTTGTTCCATTTCATCTGGTTCACCGGCTTACCCTCTTCGTAATCGGTGACGATGAAATATGGCCCTGTGCAGGAATAGACCCTCATGCGGCGGCGCTGCGTTCGGCCCTCGCTGCATCAAGGCAGACAAGGGCGTCGTTAATGTCATGGAAGCTCTTGACCATGCTAGGGTCAGTGTCCGGCTTTGACGGATCAATCAGGCAGGCAACGGCGGGCGAGATGTGCGAATCGGTGAACCCGTTTTCATCTGCGTAGTCATCATATATCTTGAAGGCCGCAATCTGGTGACAATGGGAAAGCCTGCCTGTCTCCGGGCATTTGACGATGTTTGACCCGGAGATGTGATAGTCCCCACCAACGACGATATGGTCCCGGAAGGCCCGCGCACCCCGCATGACGCCATGGGCGTTGTTGTGTATGGACTTGCCGGTCCAGCGGTGCCGCGCACCGATGCGGATCGGGTCTGCCCTGCCCGGCGTGACCAGCTCAAGCAGCATGCCATATGACCGATGAAGAACGCCAAGGCTATCCATCTTGCGCCCGAGATATGCGGACCAGTCGTCATGGTTGCCGGATACCGAGCCAATCAGATTGGGAGCAAGCTTTTCAAGATAGCCGTCGAGAAGAACCCCGCCCTCCTCTTCAGTGACGGTCGTCTCGGCGTAAAGGAACTTAAGGAAGCGGACCCAGTTATCCAGCCAGTCGCCAAGGGCAAAGCCGTAGATGCCAGCCCCGGCGCAAAGCGGTTCGGTCCACTTGTCGAATAATTCCAGATCCGTTCCCGGATTATCAAGGTGCGGATCGCCGATAAATATGATAAGGAAAGGAAGATCGTTTTTTAGCGTCACACGGTTAGGGTTGCGCCATGTCCCGTGCATTTTGCGGCGTTTGAATTGCTCGATTTGAGCCGCCTTCGTCTCTGCAAAGGGCCGGTGCTTGGAGGGGTTAGGCTCCCTGTCCGGCATGTTGAGCAGGCCGCGCTCCTGTGCGGTGCGAAGCCGGTGTTGCATGGATGACCGGTCGATACCGATTTCCCGTGCTGCCGCTGACGTGTTCCATCCGTTGCGGATATAAACGTCAATTGATTCCTGAAGGGTTTCGTCGGTGATCGGCGGTGTTGGCATGCTGTCTCCTGCCGGTTGCTACTTTTTCGGGGGGAAAATGTGATCCAAGGCCCTTTGAACAAAGGCTCGATTGTTTTCCGGCTTTTGCATGAAAAGCACGATGCCCGGCCCCATGACCGTTCCGACCACAGTTGCGGCGATGCTCATTCCGGGTCCGAACATTTCCAGACCCACAAGCCCAAACACCGGCCCCAAGATCATCGCAGCAAGGGGGATCATCCGTGAACGTCGCCACTCCTTGACAAGCAGGACGGTTGCAAAGGTGACAAAGAGAGAAATGATGACCAGATCAGCCAGCTTGTTCCAAAGTTCCACCAGCTTATCCATCATTACCGTCCAGAATTTTTTTTATGTGCGTGAACATCATGCCCGCCGCGTTGATGATGTGAAAAAGGTTCCAGAGAAGCGCCCTCTCGGAATTGAAAGATTGATATTGCTCACTGGTGAGGTATCCGGGAAGCAGGTAGACAACCATGAAGCAGCTCGCCATTCCCAGATAATACCCGGCCCATAGCGTGCGAGAGTGAGCGACATGCTTCAGAGACCAGAAGCCGGTCACGATGCAGGCGGCATACAAAGCGAATGAGAGCCACCCCGTTACAACAACCAGGCTCATGCCTGCGCCCTCACCCACTCTTCTAGCTCAAGGCGCTGGGCTTCGAGGCAATCGGAATAGCCGACCAGCCCTTCCAGTACGGTGATGATCTGGCTGTCTGTCAGGAACAGCTCACAGCGTTGCTTTACCATGTCATAGGGAGGTGTAATGACGACCGGCACTTCTACCGGTATCTCGACATACTCAACCGAGGGTGACGTTTGGCAGGCGGTTAAGATACTCGGCAGGCAAATCAGTGCCAAGGCAGCGATCCAGCGCTTCATTGGAATTCTCCTTTAAGGCTTTGAGGCGGGCGTTCTTCTGTTCCAGTGATTTTGCCATGGCCTGTTCTCGGGCCGTGGCAGCCCTCACAAGGGCGTCTCTTTGCCGGGACATGGCAGCAGCCATTTCCTGAGCGCTGCGCTCCTGCGCCTCGCTGAGAGCGTCTGCGTTGATCTTGCGCCAGACCTTTTCCGTGCGGGCATCACCAGCGGTTAGACCACGCTCATAGGCGAGATCGAGCCGCCACCAGATAGCGGCCATAATCAGCACGCCAATTGCAGCGGCACCGCCTATTTTCCAAGGCAATGGTATCAGGTTAATCATTGAATTTCTGCCTGTGAGTCTGTATAATGATGGATGGTGCGGCGGCGCTGAAAGTAGAAGCGGTTTTAAAGGCAACCCAATGACATTCCCATCAAGAACCAAGACCATTCTTACCGTGTGCCAGCGCTGCGGCTTGGAGTTTTTAGCAATCCCCTATGAGGTGAGGCGCGGCGGCGGCAAGTTTTGCTCTCGACAGTGTCAAAGGTCCCATCAGGCGAGAATGAACTCTGAGGCGATGAGGGATGGACTCACGCAGGCTGAGCGCACCGCAAAGTGGAGGCGGTCTGTCCCAATAAAAGTCAGGCAGGCCCACCACGCCGTTGAAGAGGCGATAAAAAGAGGCCGTCTATCGAGACAACCGTGCGAGGTTTGTGGCGCAGAGCGCGTTGACGCCCATCATGACGACTACGACAAACCGCTAGTTGTCCGATGGCTATGTCGCGGACATCATTTGGAGCTCCATCGGTCGGATGCATAACGCCCGGCCCGCACCAATTAACCGGAGAGAAATATGGCTAAGGCCCCGAAGAGCACTCCCGAGACCGGCGACCGCGTTGTCCTTCGTGGTAGGGGCAATACCGGCACCCTTTCGTCAGTTAACGCGAACCTGTGGGCACGGGTTGATTGGGATGATGATGGCCCCAAGTTTTGCCACCTGCACGAGCTGGCCAAGGCCGACTGACTGGAGAGAGATATGGAACTTTATATCTGGCTTGGAGTAGCGCTGGCGCTAAGTGTTGCTGCGTGGGTTTGTTGGGACTTTCCGACGATCCCCATTGTTACAATGGCGGAGGACACAACCTTTCAGCAAAAGCCTATCTCTCGGCAGACATACAATTATCTGTACGGTCTGCGCCCGACCGGCCCCGCCCTTGAAGAGCTAAAGCGGCGGAAGGCAAAACGAAAACTGCTTAAGGCCGTCGCCTCTCCGTCCACCGGCAGACATTATCCGGCAACCTGATAGGCTGAACCTTGGGCTTGCTGTTAAAGAACAGGTCCGCCTCTGCCTTACGCCGTCTGGTCAGACCATCAACCTCTACCTTTTCCCCGTTCACCGTCGCCTTGTTCCACCAGGTCAGGGCCTCGGCGGCTCCGTCCCGGTCGCCAGCGTTCAACCGTTTCAGGCAGGTCGATGACCGGAACGCGCCCTCGCCGATGTTGAACACCAGCGAGACCAGCGCGTCGAACTCGCCCTGCGACAGTGGCACGGTCACGGCGTCCTTCACCACGGCCTCGAACCGTTTGAGATCCCGCGTCAGCAGCCGGTCGGCATCGGCCCGGGTGATGACCATGCCGAGGCGCACATCGTCGCCGGTATGGCCGACGCCGACCGTGGGGATGCCCGCCGGGCACGGCGCGGCGACCAGCACCAACCCTTCGAAGTGCCGGATCAGTTGCCGCCCGGCGCGGGATGTCGTCAGGTGCTCGTTCATGCTTTCAGGCCCTTCGCCTCGACCGTCATGTGAGCCACCGCCTGACTGGTCTCGTTATAGACCCGCAGGTAGTTGTCTTTCAGCGTGACGTTGACTTTCAGATTGTCCGTGATTGACGCGGCGACGGTGTCGTCATTGGCAAAGCCGTTCAGAGGCCCGGCGAGGAAGCCATCACCCTGCTCAAATTCCGATGATGTGTCCGTCCACGAATAGAAATGCATCGTGCCGCCGAAGTTCTGGCCGTTGGCGAGAACGCCGTTGATCTTCACCTGCACACCATAATTGTCGGTATCTGCATACGGCAGGAAGCCCTGCACATTCGCCCCGTCAGCAAGGCCGTTGATCGGCCAGTAGGCGTAAGGCACGTTGCCCAGCTCATCGATGTCATATAGCAGCGGCACGGTGATCGAGCTGGCGTTATCGCCGGTCAGGATGATGCGCCCGCCTTTGGCGAGCCTCAACCGACCGGCATTAAGCATCGCATCCGGCAGCAGTTTCGTCACGTCCCCACCACAATTGACGATCACGTCGCCAGCCACGCGGATCAGCGAGTTCGTGTGCGGACCGAAGATCGGGATGGCCGTGCCATCATTGTCGGCATTGGCTGCGTCAATTCTCAACGTCGTACCGGCATGCACCTCGATACCCTGTTGCCAGTCGACGCCATAGGTCTTGACATAGGCGTCAGAGCCCGGCGCCACGCCCACCGATGACAGGATCGCGGGCGACGAGAAGAAGGCGCTCTCGTCATAGAACGGCAGCTTGCCGGTGATCCGGAAATTGTGCTCACCCCCGGCAAAGACGATGCGGCCGTTATTGGTCGAGACCAGCATCGGGCTGTGTTGCTCGCTGTCCGACCCGCCGGTGATCTGCATCTCGGCAGCTTGGCACTGGAAGACGCGGCGCAGGATATTCTCCGCTGTCGGTGCGATCAGAATGGATGTGGTGTGGTTCCTGCGCCCCTTGCCGTTGAGGCCCGGCACATCGACGCCGCCATTATTCTGGAAGTCGGACAGGGCATAGAAAGCAGTAACGCAGCTTTCCGCCTTGGGGTTGAAACGCACGACGCCATTGCCCCTGAGCGCGTGACCGTTGCCGCCGATCTGGCTGGCGAGGACGCAGGAGGCGCTATCGAGGCTCGACCCATGGTGTGAGTCGTGACCCGAGGATGCCTGCCCCACCACCGCGCCGCCGCGCGTGTTCATGCCGGTTGACCGAAAACCCGCGATCAGCCGGTCAACATCCGTCTCGTCGAAATCATTGGTGTTTTCAGCCGTGGTGACGAGGTGACGGCTGTCCGTGCCCATCGGTGGGTCGATCTCGACGCCCTTACAGCCAGCCGTGGCGATGATATAAGGCAGGCCAGACACGCCCGGGTCATCCGCCACCGCCGGATCGTCCATATCCTCGAATGCGCCTGCAGGGATTTTCACGCCCATGCAGCCCGCGAAGAACAGGCAGGTGCCATAGGAGCGACCAATCCCGCCCACGCTGTCGATGATAACGCCTGGCCAGCCGCGAATGGTTGCCGCCGTCGCGCTCCACGGCTCTGCATCGCCGGAATAGTGCCCGTCCTCGTACTCGATCCATGGCAGCGAGACGTTGCGCAGGATTTTCGCTTTCGGGATCAGGATTTTCGCCTTGTTGGCTTGGGTATACCCATCCAGTTCATCGCGGATGTAAGGCCAGTTGCCAAAGTCAGCGAGATAGTTCGGCGCTTCTGAATCCTCATCCTGATAGATGGTCGGGTCCAGTTGCTCGTAATGGCCGTTCAGCGGTCCCCACAGCGTCAGGGTGTTGGTTGCAATGGACCGGACCCGGGCGAGGTCGCCGCCATAATAAGCATTATCCGTCTCGCCATTGTTGCGGCTGCGCGGGTCGAGCGCGAAGTGTCGCGCGATGATCATCGTGTTTTCGGCGATATAATCCGTGAGCGTATCGCCGTCAGGATTGATGACGATGTCATTGCCACCATCATAATCGGCGTTGAACAGGTATGGCCCCCACATGCCGGCAAAAAGGTCGACACCCGTCACGTTCTCGGTGACGTTCAGGCGACAATCCCGCAGGTCGAACTTGGCAATGTCCTGCCCGTCGAGATAGAGCTTTTCAGCTGTCTCGTGCTCGCCCTTGATGGTCAACTTCAGGCCGCCGGGGCGCGGTGTCAGGCCGCGCAGGTACTCGAACGCATCCGCAAGCGTCAACCCGCCTTTCAGCTCGTTGGCGCTGCCGATATACAGGTCATCGTCGAAACGAACGCTAGTCGGCTTCCAGCCCGTGTTCAATTTGGTGTCGCGGCCCCAGCCGATCAGTTCCATGGGGGACCCGCTATCCCCGCCCACGGGCTGGCCTACGGGTGGGGCAATGTCCCCTCCCGTCCAGTTAAACAGGCACAAGGTCACCTCATTGGTGCCGCTCGCCGCGTTACCGAAAACAATGCGATAGGAGATGAGGATTTTCTGCGCCTCGTCATCCACCACCACAGAGGCGCGGATGTCTTCCTCGCCAGCGCCCGACGTGATCAGGCCGGAAACGCTGGTTTGGGCAAGGTCCACAAATTGCGGCGCACCGGATGTAGCCACGGTCTGCGGGGCTGGGGCGTCGTCGGGAATGTTCGACGTGATGGTAGAGACGGTCCCGGCCCAGTTGGCGCCATAAATGGCCCGCACCGCTGCTCCATGACCGGCAAGGCGCTTGGCCCGTTCGAACAGGTCCGGGTCATCATCCTTGTCGATATACTGGTACAGGGCAGCAGGGCCATAGGTCGCGCCCGAGGCGCAGGAAAACTTGATGCCCGGGCCGTACTTCGTGTCGACAACTTCACTATTAACCACCGCCGTGGCACGGGTCACACCCCAGAACTCGGTCAGCTCGGTCTGCTGGCCGACGGCGGCAGAGCCTCTCGGGAATTTGTCCAGAAACGGATCGCGGATCAGCGGGGCGAGCGCACCAGCGGCTTGGGCAGTCTGGCGGGCGTCCTTGGCGGAGAAGGATTTCGGGTTGTCGTCCGTGCCTGCCAGCTTTTGCGCCGCGGTGGGGCGGGTCTCGGTCAGAAGCGCTCCTACCGGCGCGTCGAGGCTCTGAAAGCTGGAGCCGTTCCACTGCCGGTCGACATTGTCGCTGGTGCGGAAATACCGCGCGCCGATATCCGGGTCGGGGAACGCGGCAAGGGCATTCACGTCACTGGCATAGGCACCGATGAACTTCTCGTTGACCTCGTTGCGATAGGCGAAGGTCTGGTCATGCAGGGTCTGGACCGTCGCCTTGTCTGCTGCAACCGCTGCCGCGCTGTCGCTGTCTGCTGCACGGGTGGTGTTATCGAACCAGGTGAAGCCCCGAACACAGGTCTTCGTCGCAGCGCCATAGGTCTGGACATAGACTTCGTAGCGGGCCGTTGAAGCGTTCAGTGTGTGATCGATGACGACGCCCGAAACTGCGCTGTCGGAGACGTTGAACGAGACCTGCTTGATATCGCCATCGTCCGCCGCTTCGGAGAACAGCGGCACCTTGCGGGCAATTCGGGTGGTGTTCAGCACACTGCCATTACCGGAATACTCACGCAGATACACATCGACCGCGTCGCCATTCGGCTCTGAATCGACCAGCCTGATAAGCTCGATGAAATGCTGGTCAACCCGGCCCTTGCGAACCACGTTCGGCTTCTTGCGGGTCAGCTTCTGCTCACCCTCGATCTGCAGCACCTTGCCCCACTTGGCGCTGGTCACAACGGTGAAGGCAGAGGGCAGGTTCGCTTCCAGACCATAGGCGGCATTCAGGTCGCTGGTCAGGTGGCGCACGTCATAGCCAGCATCGCCGGTCCATGGCGTGAAGCCCTCCTGCATCGCGTCAACGCGGGTGTCGATACGGTCGAACTCGACCTGCTGTAGCACAGAGACAGGCTTGGCATCGTCGGACGTGTTGTCCGCATTGGCGAGACCCACAATGTCCTTGGTGACGGTGCCAGCAGCGACCTGCGCCGCGATACCCACAGCTTCGATCCGGCTGAGTTCGGTTTTCAGGGTCGGGCTATTGCCCGCAGCCAAGGCAATCGCGCTGGCACTGGAATTGGCGGTCGTCTTTACGGTCGTGACCTCGCCGGTAAGGGCCGTTACAGCGGTCTGCGTCGTGGCAAGGCCGGTGGATGCGGCGTTGGCTGTGGTCTTGATCGCAGAGACTTCATCAGCAAGCGTATCGCTTGAGCCTTTGGCCGCATTGATCGCGCTGGATGCGGCATTGGCCGTAGACTTGATGGCGGAAACCTCATCGCCGAGCGTGTCAGATGAGCCGCGAGCCGTCTCCACTTCCGAAGCAGTTGCATTCGCCTTGGTCTCTGTGTTTTCAAGCGCGGTTTGAGTATTAGCTGCGTTCTTGGCGTCAAGAGCGTCACCGATTGCGGTCATTCTATCCTCACAGACAATAGGAAGCCGTCCGGACACAGAGGTCCGTTACGGCAGGGGCAGGAATGGTGGAGAAGGATCAGGCCCTTACGGCGCGGATATCCTCGACAAGAGAGAAGTCACGGCGGTAGTAGCCGCGACTGACGAATTGCGGGCGGGAGACCTCTTTAATCTTCCACAGGCCCTTTGCGGCGCTGGCAATAATCGCAGCGCCGGATGTTGTGTCTTTGCGAAGCGGGGGATAAATCTCCAGATCGCCTGTCCCGTCCGCATCAAGCTCGGCATCGCTGGTCAGGTAGTGCAGCCCATTTCCAATCTGGACACGATGGCCGGTAAGCAGTTTCACCCGCGACTGGTTGGCGTTTACCGCTATGGTCGTTTCGCCCCTGTCATGATCACCCAGCATCAGGATCGCCAATGGTGAGCCATCCTCAAAGTCTGTGATGAAGAAAAGCTCATCAAAGAATGGAATAAGCTCCGGTTGCGGGGAGATTGTCGCCTCCTCAGCCGAATAGAAAAAGTCCGGCGCACGGCAGGTGTTGACCATACCGTCCATGTTGGCGAGAAAGGCCTTCATCGCCCTTTCCTTCGCGCCCCATGTGATGACCGAGAATTCCTGCTTCCAGAGAACAGGCCCGCGCCGTGTGACCGGTAGCCCGCCGCCGCGCGTTGCCTTGAACACATCGTCATTGGTCGTTGTATCGCAAAAGCCCTGTCGCAGGATTGGAATGCCGGACGGGAAATCGTAAGTCGTCATCGGTTCCCCTACGAATTGTCGAGCAGTGCTCGCAGCTCTTCTATTTTTGCTGCCAGACTGGCAATATTGTCATTGATCGCGGTGTCCGCGCCGGAGCCGGAAACAGCAGAAATCGTATCGGTCGCAGTGCCGCCGGAGGAATCCGTCAGCGCCGTGACTGCACCCTTCACCGCCAGAGCATCGCCATTGTACTCGAACAGGCCGTTGCCAAGCTCCAACACCGTGGCCCATGTGATCGGATTGCCAGCGCCGGGTTGCCCGCCATATTCGAGCACCAGCAGGCTGTCGGTCGGGTCTGACGGTGTCGAGCGCAGGCGGAAGCAGTGATCTCCGGTAATCGCCGTCTCGCTTGTGCCGCGCGTGGCGTTCCACTTGATCACCCACCGTCCGGTTCCGTCCTCGATGGCCAGCAGCAACCGTCCGTTCGTGCCGTCCAGCCAGATCGAGGCGGGTTTGGTGAACCGCAAGTCGCCGGTCATCGTGCCACCGGCAAGCGCCAGCGCATTGGTGATGCCATACCCCGCAAGGGTTGTTGGCTTGCCCGTGATCAGCGACCACGCCAGGGCGATGATTGCCAGCTCGTCGCTTTCGTTGACCTCGAATTGTGTATCGTCAAAGGCTAGCGATACCGTGTCGTCGGTGATGGAAAGCGGGGCCGTCGCCTCACGAATAGCCAATTCGCCGGTCGTGACGCTGCCGTTGATCCAGTCCGAGAACTGGCCGTTGCCATCATTTCGGAACCGGACGAAGAAGTAGTACGTCGTGTTTGGATCGGCAGCGAAGGCCATGCTATGGCCCCGCAACTCATTGACCTTGGTTGCCGTGGTCGGAATATCGGTTGTCGGGGTAATGTCGGCGCTGTGCCGATAGACTTCATACGCCCCAAGCGCAGGCATCTTTGCCACGGGCCATCTGATGATGAGCGGAACTTTGCTCATACCGCTTCATCCAACGTCAGGGTGCCACCGCCATCCGGCGTGTCGCGATAGTCAGGATTGCCCGGACGGGGAAGAACGGGACGGACTGGTGCGGTGCTCTCCCGGATTGTCGGCCCGGCGTAGATCGCGGAGTTTGTCTCGCTCAGGGTGACTATCGTGCTTTGGTCTTCATGGCGGACAAGATCCACACGCATTGGTAAATCCTCGATAGAGTAACGAATATCCGTAAGCCTCACATTTTGCCCGGCGGGGACAACGAGACCGATACCGCCAAGCTCGCCCTTCCACTGTTTTTGGTAATAGGCTTCCATGCCCCGGATATGGGCCACGCGCTGGGCTTGGTCCGGAGACTGGATAAAGGTGAAGTCCAATGACAGGGACAGATCGCGATAGCTCTCCGCCTGCGTCCTGATTTGTGACTGCGTCGCGGAGGGGTTGGCCGCGAGCCAATCGGCAAAACCCTTATGCTCCCTTGCGAGAGCCTGCGTGATCAGAACGTCGGGATAGCCATTCGCCTTGTATGACGCGGCAGGGTCCTGGAATGACCCGAATATCCTCGTGTAACGGTTCCTTGCACCCCGGCTTGCCGGTGAGTAATCGCCCGACCCGATGTCGTGAACGTCATCATCACCCGTGATATCCATGACCGGAGACATGTAGGCCCCGGAGAAGAACTGCCATTTGCCGGTCGGCTTCGGCTCTACATACCAGCCGCCACAGGCATTGGTCAGCTCTGCGAGAGCGGAATTGCGATCATCGCTTTCCTTGAGCAGTCCGCCACAGCGATAGCGCTTTTCATAGGTGACGCCGTTCTGCTTCAGAACCAACTCATCGTCAATGTTGGCCGCAGCGGTTACAGTGTCGTAATCCACTTCCTCCGCATAGGCCGCAAAGGTCCATGGCTGGCGCACATACCATGCCCGGATCAGGGCTGTGTTGTCCGACCATTCCCACGTCGAGGCGTCGTCTTCGTCGTGGGAGACTTCACGCGGGTCATAGACCTTCTCGCCCTTGAGCTTTACGGTAATCTTCGGCATCCGGCCTTCAAACTTCTCGAAGTTTACCCGGAAATTGATGTAGGCGAAGGGCTGGTGCCGAGAGTTGGCGTCACCGTTACCCCATTCAAGCAGCATCGGATCGACCGGCTCAGACGTGCCGCCTAGGCCGACCGTAAAAAATATGGCCTCGGACAGGTCTTTCGGCAGGCCATTGGCCTTGAGCGTGGCCTCGCTCAGCTCGCTTGGCGCAAAGCCATCTTCAGAATTCGTCATTGAGCTGAAAGTCAGAGCGTAGTCATTGATCCTGATCTCAACGATTTCCTCGATAGGCCCCATGCATAACGCACGGCTCTCGAAGAACCATTCGTTGTCGTCACCGCTTGAATGACGATGGACCGCGTGACCGGGAACAATCGTCTCTCCGATAACATGTCCGATAGGCTCGTCCGCACCAACAGACGGGACAGTCTGGCCCTGTTGTCCGATAGCGGGCCGGGTAATCATCATGGTGAGGGCAAGACCCCCGACCACTGCGCCAACGGTCAATGCCCCAATCCATGCCGCTGTTGCCCCTGAGGCCGCGCCAAAGGTTACAGCAGAGCCAACCGCGATAAAGAATGTGCTTACCGGCTCGGCATGCGCCTGCGTTGTCCCGCCCCAGAACAAGGCGAAGCAGGCCGCTAGGATGCGAAGGGTACGTGCCACGCAACAGCGCCTTTCGGTAGAGGCAGGAACGCAAGGCCGTGCGGCTCAGGGGCAATACAGCCCGTGCCGTAGACAACGGCGAGCCTGGCATCCAATCCCTGCTGTTCCAGGTGAACGATATCGCCGCGATGCGCCTTCAGGGATGATACCTGATGCGCCCATGGCATGCGGGCAGACACCATATCGGCAATCCCGCCCTCTTGATTGATCAATTCCAGCGCTTGCCGCGCTGTTTCATACGTGCCGCGAATATCCGCCATCGGATCGGTGCCGGTCAGGGCCGCGACGCAGTCAGCGGGGAAGGTGCAGCAATCATGCGCACTCCAGACAAAATCCTTTCGCCTCGCCCCATCGATGACGGCGGCAAGCCTTTCTTCCCAGCCAACCAGCCTCACGCAGACTTGCCCCAGTTGATATCCTGCGCATCAAGAACAGCGGTCTGTTTCATCCACGTTGAGCCGGGGTTCATGCGCTGGTGATCGGCGAGGCAATACTTGCGAGGCGTGACCAGCGTTTCCAGATAGGCCCGGTCTTCAACGGAGATGCGCAACGAGGGAGCGCCCATCTCGTTGTCAGGCGCATCGATCACATCCATGATGCCCGTTACGCTCTGGTACGGATCATAGAGAACCTGAGTGCCCTCAAGATCGGTCACGGCCATGAAGACAGTAACCTTGCGTCCTTGGAGCGCCGTGCCGGTAAGTGTCTTCGTCAGGGCCGTTTGCAGCCCGTCCGTCAGCTCGCCGCCATCGTCACCGACGAAGGTGCCTGACAGGAGCATGGTGAAGGCACCGGACATTTCGGAAATCTTGGTCTCGTTGAACTCTACCGTCCCGAGAGAGCCTGTCCCGACATAGGTGTTTTCGTCATAATCAATGGTGCCGTCGCCATCCCAGAGATAGACCGTGCCTTCATCGATGTAGAACTGCGCGAAGGTGTGCCTGCGACCGCCATCGGCCCGCATGGCTGCCTGTACAGCAGAGGACGGGGCCGTCATGCCGACTTCCTTCGCTGGCTGCGCATGGCATAACCCATCTCCTTGACGGCGGACTGTGTCTGGCGTTGGGAGTTGTTGATCTCCACTACCGCCGATTCTGTCTCAACGACGCGCCCTCGCAGGTCTTCCGACAAGTCAAGCTGAATGCTGATCTTCTCGCTCCGGCCATTGCCCATCATTGACCCGCCACGGTTGAGGCGGTCGATATTATCCTTGCCAAGGCGGCTTGTTGCGCCAGCATTGAGTACAGACTCGGTGCCGCGCTCGTTGACACGGATGATTTGTTCACCACCGGGGATAACGCCGCCTGTCGCATAACCTTGGATGCCGCTGCCGCCCTTCATTGTCATGGCTGCAGCTTGAATGGAAGCAATGATACTTGCGCCTTGTGCCGCTGCCGCCGCAATGAAAGGTATGTTCTGCGGGAAACCTATCTTCGAGGCTTGGGCCATGTTTTGCCCCATGGCGACACTAGCCTGAGCGATTGCATAAGCCTGATCAATGGCGAACAGAGCTTTATAAAGGCCAGACTTAGCACCGCCAAATTGCTGCATGATGCCAAGCATCGTAGAAAAACTCTGCCGTGTACTGCTTACCATAGACATGTTCGCGGCCACTTGAGCTTCATGGAACGCCTGATTAATCCGGCGCTCTTGCTCTCGGTATTCCGTCAGATTAACAATGTCCTGAGCGCGGGCCTGCTCCAGAACCGCCATTCGCTCGGCCCATTCTCGACGCGCCCGCTCGGCTGGTGTCTCGAACTGGCTGCGCTGCGCTAAATATGCTCTTTCAGCCTCAAGTGCCGCATTCAATTCCTGCGTAAGCTGATAGGCGATGCCGGACTCGCCCTTGATCGGGCCGTTGTCATTCGCCGCCACTTCCTCGGCATCCCGACGGGCCTTGGCAATGGCCTGCGCACGGGCGGAAATGTCCCGATAGATCGCGCCTGCATAGTCGGTGTTTTCGATACGTTGGACCGCTTCATTGAAGTCCACCCCAACGCCCATCAGCTCCTTGGCGATGGTTTCGCGGAGATTGCCCAGCGTCGCACCATCCGTCGTTGTCAGCTCGATAGGATTGACACGGATATTCAGTGGGGCGCGGCCATAGGCTTGGTTCACCACGTCGAGAGCGGCAAGAAGGGCATTGATACCCTTGGCCGTTCCGTCGATCAGGCCTTGGATTGGCTCGGCAAAGCTGTTCGTGATAGCCTCTACCGTAGACCCGACAACCACAGCACCGGCCTTGAAGGCTGTCTTGGCAGTCTCCACCATGTAAAGGAACTGGCGGACGCTCATATTCACAGCCATGCCCGTTGCGCGAACGACCAAGTCCCATGCCTGCTGCACCCATGGTGCAATTGCGGAAATCCCCGGCTCCAGGTATTGATAGATGGCAGAGCCAGCGCTTTGCATCGTGGCTTGGAACACATCGCCCATGCCGACCGTCTCTTTCGAGGTGCGGTTGATCTCATGCGTCAGTCCAGCGAATACCGCCGCCACAGCGCCGCCCACAGCGACCATAGGCCCCATGCGCGTGACGAAGCCACCGACCTGACGGGAGGCGTCCTTGATCGCCTGATTGAACCCGCCCTGCCCCATATAGAGCTGACCGATTTGGGCAGTCTGAAAGCCGAAGTTCTGCATCGCGTACAGAGGGCTTTGAAAGGCAAGCGGGATAGCCTGCCCGATATCGATCAACTGGTAGGAAAGCTGGCGCTGCATCTGTGATGCGCGGCGGGCAGAGGCGACATTCGCCATCATCGCCCGGCTGTTGGCGTCGGTTGCAGCGGTGCTCACATCGAACGCCGTGGCCATCTGTCGAGCCGACTTGTTGACAGACATGTTCGCCGCAGCACTGGCCTGTGCCTTGGCTGTGGCCCCGGTAAAGGACCGCTCCAATCCATCCGTGGACACCTCGGCTTTCTTCGCCGACGCACTGAGCTTGTCCAGATCCTTTGCGCCCTTAAGCGCGCCGGAACTGTCAATGCCGATGCCAAGTGTTGCCAGATCAGCCATTACTTTCCTTGCAGATACTCTCTGCGCTTCTCATTGGTCCGCATGACGCGGGCAAAGGTGTTGCGGAACACGCCATCCATTATCTGGATGATCTCGATTTCACGGGGGGACAGGGGCCGGGCATAAAGCTCGGTCCATGCCTTGATTTCCAGAAGGCTCAGGGGTTGAGGATCGCCTTGGTCGTATCGCCTTGCCTCAGATAGGGCGAGGAAGGCGTTCCAGAGATATTCAGCGCCGCGTGGCGGGGTCGGCTCGCTAACAGCCATCCCCGCCTCACGCATTCGATCACGCTCGGTCTTGCCGGTGTGATCGGCTATTCTGTAGGCTGTGTGTCTTTTGATTTCTCGGCAGAGCCAGTGTTCTGCCCTTGAAAAAAAAGCGCCTCCTTGGAGCAAGCCTGCATGACTTGGCGGTAAAGCCAGTCCCGGGTCAGCATGTCCTTGGCCGTGGCGTGGGAGTAGTCAGGCGTCTTGCCGTTCCACGAGGCAGGCTTGCCATCGGCACCCTTACCCCATTTGAACTCCTTGATCCGGGCAGCAAACTTGCTCCGGGTCATGTCCTCGATCTCGTCTTCCTTGACCTCGACGCCATCACGGGCGGCTGAGGTAAAGACCTTGTTATGAGCGGACTCGACCGCTTCATAATCAGGGTCCGTTGGATCGCAGATCAGCAGGGACAGGCCGATAGGCTTGCCTGTTGCCGGGTTCTTCACCTCGTACCAGTACGGGCTAGGTTCAATCGCTGAAAGGTCCATTACGCGGCGTCATCCGTCTTGATCGGATACTGAACGAAGGCGAGTTGCGTGGTGATGATGGCAGCGCCACCGGCCTCGCTCTGGCCCTCCATGGCCTTCCGGACAAGTGCGCGGGAATATTTCACTGTGTTGTTCCCGCCCGTCGCCGCATCGCGATAGACCAGCTTGAACGGGTAATACAGGTCAGTATCGCCAGCAGCCTGCACAGCGATTTGCCCGGCATCGGCCTTGCGGCGGATGAAGGACAATTCCCGGCCTGTCATGGACTCGACACCCTTGAACGGGACGGCAAGACCAGTGACCGGCTCGAATTGCTCCATGGCCTGCTCCACGTCGAAGGACGGGACCGGCGCGGCGTGCTTGATCTCGACCCAGTCAAGGGCCTCGAATTCGCTTTCATTCAGATCATCAGCAGCCTCGTCAGGGGTAGACCCGCCAGAGCTGGTGACAGCGATATAAATCCTACGGCCTTGAGTGCCGCCATCTTGAGACATGTCTACTCTCCTTCTTCAATGAGTGACTGATATGGAATGGAAACCGGAATTCGGATTTCGTCCCTCTCCACCAGGGGGGCGGTCGGAGAAGATTGGCTGTTGAAACGGACGCAGATGTCGCCAGACTGGAGAAGCGTACCGCTAGGGCAATGGTCACAGACCTGAGAGACCAGCTCCATTGCCTTCACGATGCCCCTGTTGCGCTTCACAGCCACAGTGACCTGCAATATGCCCCGCGCACGCCTGACACCGGCCAGAGCCGGAACCTCGCTGCGCACGGGCAGGATTGCGACCTCAAGATAATCCTTGGTGCCGCGCTTATGATCGACATTGCCCCACGCCTTGTCCGTCGCCGGGGTTGTTGTCAGGCCGTCCATATGCTCAAGTAGTAGATCGGCAATCACTGCCTCGGGGCCTGTCGCCATGTCTGATCCCTTGAATAAGCGAGAAGCGTTTGAGCGCCTGATAAAAGCCCGCTCTGCGCTGGGCGATGAACCCGCGCTGTCAACAGGCGCTGATACGTCTTTGAAACTGGCACGGTCCTATCTGACGACGCTTATCGCAGCCTACGGACTGACCAAGGAGGGCAGCGAGATTACAGGCCCGCCGCCCGAACTTCCCTCACGGCCTCATTCACATAGTCCTGCCACTGAAGAACCTCAGTCCGGACAAAAGCATCAGGAGGCTGACCGTTCGCGCCATACTCCCGATAGCGGGCGTAATTCGCGGTGAAGACACCGTAGATCGTATCTCCAAGCTCGAACCCGGCGAGGGAGAGCGTGATCTCGCCCGGATCGAAGGTGAACCGGTCAACATCCTCAGGCTTGTACCTGACAGCATCGACCGGCACGTTGAGCGTCACCTCGAAAGAGGACCTCAGAAAGCCGGTATCGACCCTCATGCGACCGCCCTGAGCAACTGGCGTGGTCACTCCGGCAAACACCTTGTCGGCAGCAACCTTTGTCACCGTCTCGGCCCGGAGTCTTGTCTCTTTGACCCACTCGTCTATCTGGGCTGTGAATGATTGGGCCATATTTTTCCACACTCTTTCCAAACCTAGCGGTGTAAATTGCCACCTAAGTTGCTGTTTTACCTACTTTTGGCGGTCTTTGTTAGGCTCTATGGCAACACTTAAGCTGTTGTTTTTGTTATTGTTTTTTCACCCCGCGCATGGCATGTTATCGCAATGAAGGGAGATCAATATGAAACTGCTTAGCTACGAAGATTTGATTGCGCGGGGTATACCATATTCCAGAGTGCATCTTTGGCG
Organism: Aquisalinus luteolus; assembly: GCF_009712425.2. Lineage (GTDB taxonomy): Bacteria > Pseudomonadota > Alphaproteobacteria > Caulobacterales > Parvularculaceae > Aquisalinus > Aquisalinus luteolus. The sequence continues at coordinate 304,128 of NZ_VCJR02000003.1, read as the reverse complement.
CCTTTCTCAACAGGGCAAGTTCCCCATGCCTGTAAAAATCAGCACAAATCGTAACGCTTGGGTCGAATCTGAAATTAATCAGTTTATTGAAGACAAGATTCTCGACAGAGACGGAATTTTACCAACCGCCGCAAAACAGTCCCCCACTAAAAAACAGATTGAGGCATACGGATTGTACCGTACCGGGATGCCCTTTTCCGCAGTAGCCGAAACCCTCGGCATCGGCGAGGCGGCAGCCAAGGCGCGAGTATACAACTACATGAAGGCAATGCGCAAAATGAGAAAATCCGCTTAGCCCCCTCTCGCCTTCTTCCATTTCGCCACCGCTATCCAGTCAACTCGAACATCACCACGGCAGCGGCAGTTGATCAGATCCTTGCCGGTCGCGCCCAACTCTGCATCGCCGGGATAGCGAAGCCTGTTGCCATGGATCGTCTGGAATGCCTCGCCGAAGCGAACCCGGTCCCGATGCAGGTAGATATGGCTGTCCCTGACCCTTGCGTCTGGCGTGGCATTCCACTCCATCTCGACCGCAAAGGCTGGCAGGGTGCCGCTCTGTATAGCCTGTCTCGTTGCCTCGTACCGTGAGGCCGTCATGGCGCTCAGGCTCTCCGTGCGGGCTATCGTGTCGCCACGGTGCTTGAGCAGCCGGTCAGCATACCGACCGATGATAACGTCTATCTGCGCACCGGTGAGCGGCTTTCCGTCTCGAATAGCCTTAAGCACTGTGCGATCATACCTGCCATCCCGCAGCTTGCGCCTGAGATAGGCTTTCATCATCGCAGGATCGCCGCTGGAGAGCTGCGAGCGGGCCTGAGACACATAGCCCATCTGGTGAGCCGTAAGCCCCAGCTTGCCGCCTGAGCGGATATTCTGGCCCTTCTGCACCCTACCCACGATATCCAGCGCAGTAGAGCGTGGATTGACGCCCCGGCGCATGCCATCCGCCAGAGCCTCCCTTACACCTTGGCGCTGGTCTTCAACGATGGCCTGTATCAGCCGGGAAGACTTCTCCAAGAGCCAGCGCTCAGCAGCCGGGTTGCGCACATCGAACAGGATGGTGGCGGAAAAGCCCGCCCGCGTACCGGACAGGACCGAGGCACCGAAGCGACCGCCGTCGATATAGGCCTGCCTTACCGCCTCAGCGATCAGATCGAAGCTGGCGCTATCTAACAGCAACGCATCGAGTGCAGCCTCGATATTCCCGCGCTCCAGTGCCTCGACAACGCGGGCCAACGTGACCCTGTTGCTGGTCTCGGCAATGGCCTGCAGGAAAGCCTCACGAATGCGCCGGTCATGAATATCAAGCAGCTCTGCAAGGCGCTCGCGTTCGGATGGTGTCATTTCCTACACTGCAATTCCCAAAGCACCGCCGTCCCGGATGGCCGGATCGGCTTGGGGTTGATGATGTTGTATTGTTCCGTATCTGAAATATATATCTTGTCGCCTATCTCAGGCACGGGACCGGTCGCATCCATGAGGATGCGGGTGTCGGTTTCCAAGATACTAGACCCGTCAATACGCTTGTCTGAGAACTTGCTAAACACGATGACAATATCGTCACCATCACTATAGGTCACGGTCGGATTATAGCCGCTACCGGTGACTTGCTTTTTTTTCAGCAGAGGTGTGGCCCCCGGCTCAGGCGGAACTCCCGCCTCTAGCAAACCCGCCCTGACATCTGCCGATATGGCCGCAACATCAAGAGTCACGGCGACCGCCAATGCGCTTGATATAAGGCGCGGTCACATTGTCATTCGGCAGGTAATTGCCCAGCATCGCCTCGATAAGGCTGTGCGTCGGCATCATCAGCGTGCCGGTGCGGGCCGTTGACCCACGCTCGACAACGGTCCACCGGATGCTGTCAACGCCCGTTAAAACCTTGCGCTCGCCTTCTGTGTAGGTCTTCGAGAAGAACCCAGGTGTTGCCAGTTCAACACCAGCCGCAACATAGGTCGCCTCCTCGACATTGTCCGACGCTTCCGTATAGGGCGAAACGAACCGGGAGACGTAGTAATAGCGGATATAGTCCGTTGCGCGTTGCAAGGCCGCTGTAGCGTCCGCATCATCCGCATCAGCGGGGGCGCTGTCGCCCCGCGCCGTGGCCCATGTGCGCCAGTCTGCGATCGTGCCGATCAGGCTCACCTATTCGGCCTCATCTTGCATCTTGGACCAGACCGCATCGCGCTCCTTGGCCGTGACCGTGGCAGAGCTCTCCGGCATCAGCGTGTTGATCGCATCAACCTCGGGCTTACCCTGTGCGGTGAAGTCGTCTTCTGACAGGCCCATGATCGCATCACGGATTGCCTTTTCGCGGCCACCGTCAGTGGCCGGATTGACGACCATGGTGTCGCCGCCTTTGCCGATGATGCGATAGCGACCCTTCCATTGCACCGGCTCTTTCGAGACGGTCATGACAGTGCCGACAGGGATTTCCTCAGAGCCTTCTTTCGTCGCGCGGTAGATACCGCCTGCGGTAATTTCGATCTGCATATCGTCTCCTGAATAGAAGCGGCCCCGCCGGTTAAAGCGGGGCCTCATGGATTACTCGTCAATATCGGTCGTGTAGAACACGCCGGTTTTGCCGTTGTAATCAGCGCGAATTTCCAAGCCCATCGCCGCCATCACCAGGAACTGGTAATTATCGGTCGGGTTGAGACGGGTCATCGCGGTCGTGTTGGTCGCCATACCGATCAGCGGGCGGATATACTCGGCACTCGGCACGAAGCCGAACATCTCGTTACCCGTCAGCTCATAGGAAACCGCGATCTTGTTGATGCGGCGGTTGCTTTCCAGATACTCCCACAGCTTGCCTTCCTTGTTACCGGCAGAACCGGAATAGGAGCGGTCGAAGTTGCGGCCAATCTCCGGCGAGACATAGACGTTCACCGCGCCGGTGATGTGGTTGGCATCAAGCATCGCACCAAGAGTATTGGTGAAGAATGCATCGATGGCGTCCGACGTTGTGGCTGTGGCCGTCAGGTCGATATTGGCACCAGAGTTCGCAGTGCCAAGGTTGATGACCTTGGACAGGGCGTTGGTGCGGATACCGGCAGCGGCATAGCCCTGGAAGTTGAGCGATGAATCGCCGTCAAGCGCATACTGCGCCATGTCGCGACGAATCTTCGCCGTGATCGCTTCCTGATCGTCGGCAAGGGCGTCGAAGTTCTCAGACGAAAGCGTGTTCCACTCGCGCCATTCACGGCCATAGCCGCTGGAGAAGATCGGAACCGGCGTCCCGCGATAGGTGTACTCGACCTTATCGAGGGTGTTCGGAACCTGACCAGACATGGAGCGCTGCACCGAACCGGCATCCGAAGACACGCGGTTGAGGTGAACCAGCTTGCCGATGTTCACAGCCTTTGCCAGAGGCATCAGGTCCTGCATGTACGCCTGACCTTCGTCATTGCGCATTACGCGGCGGGTGATACCGTCCAGATCCAGCCAGGCATCGCGCGGCAAGACAGAGGCAGCGTTAGCCACCGTTGCCATGTCGTCTTCCTTCTGGTGGAACCATTCGCGGTTCGCCGTTACTTCGCCCCACCAAGCCGCGTGAGGACGCGAATTGGCGACAAGTTGTTCGTCAAAATATCGCATGTGAATTCCTCCTTATGCGGCTGCGCTCAGATAGGATTGGCTGCCTGCAGGACGGACCTTGAGCAGTTGTTCGCTACCGGAGTTGTTGTTGTAGACCTCTTCAGAGTAGGCAACGATGAGGTCTTCTGTGGATGCAATGGCGAGCGTGCCGTTAGCACCCGGCGTGAGGGCGGTACCAATGGCGGTGATGTTGACGCCATTGGCGATGCGAGCTGCATAGAGCTGGTCATCCTGCATCTCGATGCCGATGGCGGTCGTGTCCTGCGTCCAGTCATCATCAACGCCCTTCATAGCGAGATAATTGTCCTGTACGAGCCAGACCTTGCCAACGGTCGTTGCGGCAGCAAGCGCCCATTCGCCGGAACTGATCACAACCAGCCGACCCGGTTTCAGGGCGACGGAAGCATTCAGCTCACGGACTTGCGGCTTGGTCTCTTCGACCGGGCCAAGGAAAATCTTGTTGTAACGTGCCATGTGTTAAGCCTCCTTTTCGGCTTTCGGCAGCACGAAGGCCGGGCCGTCATTCGGGCGCTGGAAAGCACCATTCACGGCAGCGGCTTTCTGCGGCTTGATGGTTTCGGCAAGAGCGCGGGCCGCATTGAGCGTCAGCTCCTTGGCAGCGTCTTCCTTCATCAGATTGGCCTTGACGATCTTGTCCTGAAGCTCTTTCAGTTCGGCATCGTCTTTCGCCTTTTGTGCGTTCTCGACAGCTTCCAGCTTGTCGGTGATCGGCTTGAGCGCGTTGCCGATGGCCTCGCCAAGTTTTTCAGGGGTGAGGCTTTCCGAGAGGGTATCCACCTTATCGGAAAGGGTCTTGAACTGTTCTTCTGTAACAGCCATTTCAGCTTCCTTTCTGTTTGCTGAGGTTTCCCGCTCGGTGCCGCTGAATGCGGACAGGATGGCGGACTTCATTCGCTCCAGCATCGGAGCACGGTCGCGCTTTTCAAGCGCTCGGGCCAGGCTATCAATAGCCCAGTCCATTTCGTCGTCTGCCCGGTCAAAAGCAGAGTTGATAACCTTCGTTTCTTCGCTTTCGCCTTTGGAATTGACGAAAATACCAACCCCCTGTTCCGGCGTGGCGGCCCCATCCTCATTCAAGAGGATGGCGTCATGGTCGAACAGGATATCCGTTGCGGTGTACTCGTGATCGTCGCCATCGGGTCCAGTCAGGTTGCACAGCAGGCCGGTTGATGTGTGGATCGGCTGCTTTTGCTCGATGGCGTTCAAGACCTGCTGGCCCTCAGGCGATTGCTTGGCCTTCTGTACGTCAATGATCTTGTCGAGGAACACGCGGCCATTCTCGCGTCGCACGTTCTCGTTCCAGGCACCGATCCAAGAAACATTAAGGCCCTCAGGGTCCTTAGCCGACACAAACAGGCCGTTGACCTTCGGATGACCAAATGGCGCGGGCGTCTTGTCGAGGGTGCGATAAGACTTCTCGATCTCGGCAGCGGGATACTTGATTCCGTTCATGATCACGTCATCCGGAAGCGTAGCGCTGGGCACGATGATTACATCGCGGCCATTGCGTTTTTCTTGCCGGATGGAGGCAAGGTTTACTTTCGTCGTGATATTGACCCGCACCGGGGCGCTGGCCTCGTTGCAGATGAATTGGCGTTTATTGATCATCGTCTTCCTCGCTGTCTGGCGGGCCTGTGTCGGTGTCGTCTTCAATGTCGTCCACACCCTCAACCGGCTCATAGCCCGCCGCTTCGCGAACCTCATTGCCGTCAAAGACCGGGGCTGCGCCACCTGCGTTCATGTGCTTGACGTTGATGTCTGCCATCTTGTCGGCGCGGGCGATTTTCTCTGCGGGGCTGGCTTCCCCAAGCTCCGGCCAATCAATCGACCAGTCTTCCTCAGGCAGGACACGGAACTGAACGAGCCTGTTGACCAGCTCCATAATGTTGGGGACCGTCTCGCGGTCTCTCCGGGAACTGATTGTCTTTTCCCAGTCTTCCTGATCTTCGCTGGAAGCGCGCTCCCCGCTCTGCATGCCCGTCAGGATCTTGGTTGGCATCGAAACGGAAGCGGCAAAGGACTGCACCGGTGCCAGAATGAAGTGCTCCGGGCTTGGCAGCGTTATTTGCTGGTTCTTCGCAGTCATGCCTTGCATCAACAGGTAAGCGTCAATACCTGTCTGGAAGTCATTAACCTGATCATCCATGGCCTCAGCAAGCTCGCCCGGGCTTACCTGCATGGCCTTCGCCATGGCCTCGATATTGGCTTCCTTGTCGATCTCCAGGAACAGGCCAGCCTTGGCGTTCTTCCAGAAACCCTCACCGCCAGCGCCAATGATCTTCTCTATGCTGATAAGGTCATTGAACCCTGCCGACAGAAAGTTGTCAGCATGCACGGTGCCGTCGTTTGACCAGACGATCACCCTGTCCGGGTGTACGTTGAAATTGCGGACCTTCTGCTTGTTGTCGGAGCCGACGCCCTGTTCATTGAACTGGAACATCTTTGGCTTGCCGTAGTTTTCGTCATTGATGTCGCTATACCAGTCAGAGATGGTAAGCTGACCCTCCCAAGCCGGGATAATCTCGATAAGGCCGTCCAGACCGTTCACCCGCCCGACGGGCTTGTCCATGCCCTGACCATCCGCCAGCCTCAGGATGATGGCGCTGTACTTGCCAACCAGCGAGCGGCGGTCGGCCTCTACGATCTTCGGCCATGCTCTCAGATCACGGAACCGGTCAAACAGGGCCTGCTCAACCTTGTTCATCTCCCGCGTTTTTTCGTCAGTCTGAAGACTGGGCAGGTCCTCCCACGTCTTGCCGACATAGCGTTCAACGGCGGCCTTGCCGTACCCCGTGCGCTGGTACATCTGCCAGAACATGTCGAAGCTGATCGCCTCGGGGTAGCCAAAGTCGGCGTAATGGTTCCGCTTGGTCGTGCCAGAGAAATAGCCGGGGAACATTGTGCCCAATGACCGCTGCACGGCATTAGCAATCATCGATACTTTACTCATGCGCGGTGTTTCTTCCTGAGGAACATGGCGGCGGCGACACCTTCAGCGCGTTTCGCATAGGCAGCGATAAACGCATCAGCTTTGTTCGGAGACGCAATGTCGCGCTTCTCAAGGTCTTTCTTGCTTTCCACTTTCACCTTGCCCCTGTTGTCGAAATCGCGGCGCGGTGTCGCCAGCTCGTCTATGAGCTGGTCAATATGGTCGCAATCGCTCGATATACTGATTAATTCGTCTTCCGGGAAGCTCTGCCCCTTCTCGACGGCGTTAAATGTGTTTCGAAACCGGGCCGCAACCTCCCACCAAGCCTGCGCCTTGCGGTTCGCGTAATAATCCCCGTTGATCGGTGACTTCGGATCGTCCGGGTTTACCGGCCTTTCTTTGTCGATTACCTCGCCAGCCGCATTGAATTTGTGATAGGCGACTTTCGTGCCTGGCCGCTCGTTTAAAGAGGCAAAGTGAGAGCCGGCGAAAGCCCCGACGCCGATGCAGTCGTAATCAATCTCGGCACCATGCTCGACAGCCAAGCTGTGAACCCTCGTGGCAGATTTGAGCAACTCATCTTCTTTGCCCTTCCACTCATCAACCTGCAGCGCAACAATACCGTGCGTGCGGACGATAGCGTTCTTGTCCACGCCGCTATCGGCTATATCGAAGCCGATCCGCTTTCGGCCGCTAGGCTGAATGCCGAGCTTGATATGCGCATCGATAGCCGCCTTGATATGCGAACGCTTGACGATGACCGCATCATCATCTTCGACAGGTTCACCAAGGTATATGTGGCTATAGTCCTCCTCGTCCTCTTCCTTCTTGCGGGCGATGACCCTGAGGATTGTGCGAGACAAGAACGGATTCTCGTCGTAATTGATCTTGCGGCGGATGGTCCCGCCAACCTCGCCCGTTATCTTGCCCCTGATCTTGCCCTGCGGCCCGCCAGTCACGAACTTGCGGTAGACGAAATCGGTTACCAGTTTCGGGTTGAATATGATCCAGAATTGGCTGGCCTCGCTTCTAAGCGTCGGCTCCAGAATGTCCCATTGCTCTTTCGTGAGGTTGTGCGCCTCTTCGATCCAGCAAACATCCACACCCTCCGTAGACTTGATCTCTGTGATATGTCTCCACAGGCCGTAGAAGATAAATTCGCTGCCGGTCCTCTTGTGAACGATTTTGTTCTTCAGGATGGCAAATTCGCGATCAAGCCCAAAGCGCTCAATCTGGATCTTCAAAAGCGTGTAGACGCTCTCTTCGATCCGATTCTGAAACTGCCTTACGCAGAGAAACTTAACCCGGTAATTCGAAGCCAGAAATATGGCAAAGCCAGCCGCATCCCATGACTTTGACGATGAACGCCCACCGTACAGGACGCGCTCCCGCGCGGGTAACTCCCAGAACTCCCTAAGAACCGGATTTAGGGTCGCGTCCTGCGTAGAAGTCCGCGAGGCCGCGATGCTCGATGCTGCCGCCATGATCTATCTTTTGCCGGTTCGTGTACGCATCGCCACATTCCTTCGCCGCTTGCTCGTGCAGCTGGGCCGTCAGCGCCATGTTGCCCATCTTTTCGGCCTTGCGGGCCATCCGTTCGAGGGTGGAGAGGCGGTAGGACTTGTTGGCGATGGGAATGGCCGACACATCCTCGCGGAACCGCTTACGCTCTTCCTCGAACAACTTGCGCCATTTCTGGGCCAATTCCTTGCCAGCCGCTTTTGTCGGGTCGTGGGAGTTGACAGATTGCAAAGATATTTCGATGCCGAAAGTATCTTTCACTTGCGTCGCCACCTCTGTCGGCGTGTCAAACCGCGCCAAGGCCGCGACGATAAAGGCCTTAACTTCTCCTGATAGCCGTCTGTTCGCCATTTGCCTAACTACAAGGCCCTAAAAGGCTAAGCCGCCCTCGCGAGACATGTGCCGCATGACTGGGCAATGTTCGCCGGCGCTATGGTCGGGCCTTCCTTTGCTGCTTGAATGAGTTCTTGAATGTGGGTTGCCTCGGCTCCGTATCTGCGGACCACTCCGATGAATTCCTCGATGTCGTGCCCCCTCATACCGAAGACAGGCAGCCCGGTTTGCTGATTGAACCTCGGAGCGCCGAATTCATCCTTCTCCTGAGCGCAGTGATAAAGCTCATGCTCTACGAGAGCGCAGAACTCAGCATCGCTGCACTGGCTGGCGTAATTGGCATCCAGCGTGATGATGAAATCAGGTACTTCCCCGAACCACTGCGTGACCTGGTATTCCTGTCTGGCCTTGCCCCACTTGCCGCCCATGCCCATGGGCTTTCCGGGTTCCGCCTGCCCGACAATGCGCCTGCCCTTCTTGGCGTTGGCGACGTTAGTCCAGAGGAAGCCTATCGAAGCGTGCTGCAGGTGCTCGTGGTCTTCGTTTTCCAGCGTGCCGCCGGGTTCGATAAACGTCTCACGCGCCCAATCGGCAAGCTCTCGACAAGGCTCGAAATGGTCCTCATGCTGCAGGATCACGCCAGTCGGCCTCGGCCTACCGCCTTTGGACTTATCGGTCATGGCGATATCGTGCTGCTTGCCCTGCGAGCATCTGAGCGCCCGCGTCGCGGTAAGCCATGCCCAGCCCTATGAACGCCTCAAGCATGGTCAAGCCTCGCTGCGGCGTTGGCATGGGCTTAATGTCATCCCGGGATACCGGCGCTTCTTGCTTACCGGTCATGGCTAGAAGTAAAACTCACGGATCATGGCTCATAGCCTCCTGAATGATGTACCCCGTCAGCGGGCGAGCGCTTTGCGGTAGGTGAGAGAGGAACCTGTGGCGACGCCTCACACTGACGGGGGATTGGAATTGAGGATCTCATAACAACCGGAGCATAAAACCCCGGCTCTGTTTTAATGCCTTCCAAGCCGCTATGCGGCGAGGATTTCCTCAGCAGGAGGCTGGCACTCCAGCCCGGCGCGAAGGATGTTCTTGGCGGCGTTTACGTCACGATCATGTGACGCACCACACTCACAACAATCCCAGCGCCTCATTCCAAGTGCGCCCATACCTTTCGGACTACTGTCGGGAACAACCCCACAGCCCGAGCACATTTGGGAAGTATACCGCTCATCGACATCAACATATACGGCCCGCCTTCTGGCAGCCTTATACCGCAACATATCCCGAAACAGCGCCCATCCCGCATCCATTATGGACTTAGCCATCCTGGTTCTTGCGAGCTGTGCAGCCTTAACGTCGCCGACAGCAATAAAAGAATAGTTATCCGCTAAGCGGGTAGATTCTTTGTGTAGGTAATCTCGCCGGGCATTCGCGATTTTAGCATGAATAGCCCTCGCCCGCCTCTTGTTCCCGGCCCGTTGCGCGTCGCCAAGCTTGCGCTCATAGCGACGGAACAGCCTCGGGGCCGATATCTTTTCCGCGTCGCTTGTTATTGCTAAGTTCCTTAGACCAAGGTCAATGCCGACGCAGCCGTCTTTTCTGGCCAATCCGTCCTCAACTTTACAGACAAGAGACACATACCATCTGCCTCTCGCGTCCTGGGTAAAAGAGCCCGCTTTAAACTCACCGGAAATGTCTCGGGAACGCCAAAGTTTAAACCTTCGCTTCAGATAAACGACCTCATCGCCGCAAATTTTCAGGGCTCTTTTGGTGATTGGGACCCAACCCAAAGACCGGCGAGGCCCAAAGCTTTTGCGGAACTGCGGCGAACGCTCCTGCGTGTCTCGGTTCTGCTCAAACCGTCTGCACAATGCGCTCACGGTGTCGGAATGCAGACCGAGCATTTTACCACTGCCAGCAGTAAGGTTGATCAGGTCAAAAGCAGACGGCCAAAAGTGGCCCCTGTCTCCGTACCGCCTAAGCTCGGCTTGTCTTTGTGTGTTGCAACAAAAGTTCCACACTTGATTGCAGGCTGTTGCATGGCGATCAAGCCACTTGCCCGATGTCGCGTCCTTAATTCGATACTTGTAGGTTATGTAAGACATACCAGCTTCGAACTCTGTAATGCAGGTGGCTATGCCAGAGCTGCGGACTCGACAGTCATCTTTTCATCAGCGCCAATGCGGGTGATCCTGATGTCGATCAAAGCATCCCAATGCGGGCCGCGCTCGATGATGTCTTGCAGGTCTTCAAGCTCTTCGAGGTGATGAATAACACCGTTGATCGGGCCGTTGTCTGACCGGTAGGTGATTTCTGCTTGCCAGCGGCTCATCTCAGCCCTCCATGGCTGGTGTTGGTATTGGCTCCGGCTTTTAGCTTATAGACGGCTCCCCGGACGCCCCGTCTCGTCTTTCATTGCCCGGAAAGCATCGGGTAACTGGCGGGCCGGGCTGCATTTCCCGTTTAATCCCCTTGCGGAAAGGGGCACCCGCCAATTCTGGTCGGGCCATCTCAGGACTTGCACCTGTTCCGGTCGGACCGGAACCTGAATGGAAAGGCTAGTTTTGGGACTCTCACCCGCATCACTCGCTAATGCGATCCCAGCCATAATCTCCATCAGCCATTGATCTTATAACACGCTGGCTGGGGGCGGGCATAGGTCAGGTCTATACTGACAACCGCTGCTTACTCCCGCGCGGGCCGGGTACTTTGCGGCGCTGCAAGGCTAGCCCGCAGCGTACAATCCTTATACCCCGTTTCCGTTAGCTATGTCACCCTAGGCCGCAATCTTTTTTGCTAACATCATCCGGCGCAAACGCTGGGCTATTTCGGTAAGCGCACGATCTTTCATGTTCTTCACGCCCGCCCTCGATCCGTACCCGCACATGTCTGCAACCCTCTGCAGAGTGCACCCGTTTGCAAGCGCAAGCATGGCCTTGCGGGAGCGGCGCTCGTTCCGGCCTGTGTGGATGTAGGTGAACCAGGTCATCACCTCCATGTAGCGATCTAGAGCCTGCTTTGAGGCAACCCGGATGATCTGGGGCGGGTACTGGATGTTGTCGGCAGACATTTCCACCTCAGTGCCAAATATCTCGGCAGGCGAGTGAAAGTAATCGACGCCGTGCTTGTTCTGGTATCGAGGGCCGACGCCCCGGATTGCCCGTTGCGTCTCTGCTGCTTCCTGCAACAGCCGCCAGACAATCTCTTCGTCAGACGGCGTGTCGTGATCCTCGGCCAAGAGCATTGCTCGGCCTTGGTGGAGCATTTCAGCAATGAGGATTGCCTTCTGCCCTTCCCTGCCCGGTTGGTTGGTCATTCGGGGGTGTCCTCCTTGGCGATTTTGCGAAGTTTTTTGTCCACAGCGATATCGATCGGATCGCCAAACAGAATTGCCTTTACCAACCCCTTGCAGGCCATGGCGAAAAGAAGCGCGAACATCAGCCCGAACGTGAACGACGCAAGGCCCCATCCGCTCCATGCAAGCGCTCTCATGAATTCAACGTAGTCCATATCTCACTCTCCAATCATTGGGTTGAACTGTTCTCGGATAAGAGCATTTGCTCCCTGCTCGGATAATTCGGGGCAGCACTTTGCAATGCGCCTGCGAAGCTCTGCAGGGGTCTGGCACGCGCCGGGATGCCTACCCTTGATCTCGACCGTCATTGGTGGGGTCCATCCCTTCTCGTCAGGGCGTTGGCGTCCAAACTTCTTGCGCAGGTCGGCGGCGATCTGTCTGCGCTCCTCCGGGCTTTCCCTGCGCATGCCGATGAGTTTCTGATCCTGCCTCCGATCCTCTGCGGCACGATCGTAAAGCCGTGCGGTCTTGGTCGGATCATTGGCTTTCCAGCGGTCAATCCACGCAGCGATGCCTTGTGGCGAAACCGGATAACCGCTGCCGGGCGATTGCAGGAATCGCTCAGTGCACCACTTGACGGCGTCGGGTGAATAGCCCGCGAAAATCTCCATCAGGCTTGCGTGATAGCTCTCCAGCGTGAAGCCATCAGCGATGGTGCACCGGGCAAAGATCATATCCACCGCCACCGTCACAGCCTTAGCCGTGGCCGGTGAGGTATGGCCTTGTGAGTTCTGCGAGTTGCGCCCGTCGCTCGTCTGCGTCGCGGGGATGGCCTGCGGGTTTACGGTTAGCTTGTCCATTGTGCTGCCTTGCTTGGTCGAGGTCTATCGGTGTTTCCCAACGCTTGCCGTTGAGCCATGTGGTCATCATTGGGATGTACTGCGGATCGCCGCCGCGATGGTATTCGATTAGGCTGCGGATAGCCTCTTCGACGGCTGGCCGGTCGCGTTTGGGGATTTTACCCAACTTCGCCACCGCCTGTTTTTTTGATCCGGGATTTGGCCGTGCGGGATAGGTCTTCCACATTCGGTCCGGCCAATCGTCGGCAGGCGCGTCAGGCTCGGCCTGACAAGATATTCCTTTAGGAATATCTATATCTGGCTTCTGGTTAGCATTGCGTTCGCTTTCCATACGCATTGCGTTTGCATTGCTGCTATCATTGTTTTTATTGACCTTTCCACCCCAACGCGCCTGTGCTGCACTCCTTCCCACTTCTGATTTTTCTTCGCGAATTCCGATCTCTTTTGCGGCTCTTTCGTTCCATAGCCCTGTATCCACGCGGATGATCTTGCCTTCATCGATCAGGATATTAAGCGTTTTCACAAAGGCTGCTTTCGTGGCACCACAGAGCCGCGCAAGCCGGGCATGGTCTTCCGGCACCGGCTCGCAGCGCTCGTACATGGTGGCTACAAGCGTTATGTAGATGCCAGTTTCAGACGCACTCATGCCGCGCGTACCGGCAAGCCAGTCTGATGGGAAAAAACGAAACCAAGGCATTTCAGCCATTACAGAAAGCCCTCCTGCACGGCCTTAGGAGCTGGCTTAACAAACATGTCTGGCTGGCGGTATGCCTCACGGATGCGCTCGCAGGCGATCTCGAAATAATCCGGGTCCAGTTCTATGCCGGTGAACTTGCGTCCCATCTTGACGCAAGCAACACCGGTTGTGCCGCTACCCATGAAGGGGTCCAGGATCGTCTGGCCGGGATTGGTGAAGTCCCTCAGCAGTTCTGCCATAAGGGAGACAGGCTTTTCGGTCGGGTGTGCTCCGTGCCGCTTAGGACCGTTGACGCAATGGGTATAAACACCGCGCTTTCCGCCCGCATTCCAGCGGGCATGACCCGATCCAGCCCATGCCGTGACGATGCACTCTGCCCCCTGTGCAGGCCCCTGCCCGTTAAGCTGAGGGGTGGAGTCTGGTTTAATCCAGATGCAGGCACGTTTGTATTTTAGACGGGAAGGATTTATAACATCCGCCCACCGAGCAACGCCCTCAACGGTGCAGAAGAACATTGCCCAGCCTTGGCATGTCTCGGCAACTAGCCGCACTACTGTCCCGCGAGTATCGTCAATGGGAGCGAAGTTCAGCCCCTTCAGATCGGGGCCTTTGTCTGTCCGGACCCGTCCGGACAGAGAGTTCTTACTGGCATGCAGGCTCGCTTCATAAGGCGGATCTGAAATCACGTGGTCCACCAGATCTAGCACCGGCATGATCTCCAGACAGTCGCCAAGATAAAGCGTACAATCGCCGATCACTTCCTTGCGTTTCCATGGCGTGATAGTGCCGTTGGCAATGCCCTCTTGGCGAAGCGCTGATATGGCCACGTCATAGCATTTCTTGGAATCGTCGGCTGGGTCGTAATCGCTCATACCGCCCCCACATACTTGCCCGGCTTCAGGCGCTTACCTGGTTGTCGTGCCAGCCGCTCGTCACCGGCCTCGACCAGCTCACGAATGACCCGGCGGACGGTGTACTTGTTCAGGCCAAGATTGCTGGCGGCACGGTCATAGCCATAGCCATTGTTCCATTCACGGATGATACGGTCCTCAAGGGTATTACGGGCAGCGCATGAAGCGCATGTGCAGTGTCGGCAGGTCATGTGCGCACCTCGTACATGCCTTCGTATGGCTTCCTGACGATCCGGGGGTCTCCGGCAATCTGAAGCCGCATGTTTTTGATTGTGTTGCTTGACAGCCCAAACCGACGGGATATTGCCGCGTCGGTGTCTCTAGCGTTCCAACGATCTGCAACCACATCCACAGTAATGCGACAGCCGTCTTGCCTGATGCCAAAGCAGCGTAAAAGAGCTTCGCGAGTGAATGCGCCGCGCTGGCCCATGTCACGGGCTGCGCCCTCGGCCTCATCAATCAGGTTTATGACGCTCGTATGGTCTCTGTTGAGGTAGTGCCCTATCTGATGAAGCGTATATTTCTCAGGGTGCGCACGAAGAGCCAGCGCCGCACAGCGCCGGGCGGCGACCAAACGAGAGGCTCTTCCCCTACCCCGCAACTGGCGCACTGTGATTCCGCACAGATGAGCCGTCAGGGCAACGATATAGGCGGCTTTCTGGTGTCTGTTCATGACTTCTCGCTCCGCTGGTAATCGTTCATGATTGCCGCCAGCCGGGCCGACGCGTTGCGCATACCTGTCTGCTGTTCGATCTCGTGATATTTGTACGGCATGTCCGGGTAGGTCTGTTTCCGGCACTGCATGAGGTAGAGGTCGTTTTGGTCTTGCCTCTTTTGTGCCTCTACGGTCTTCGGACCGGACGGTGCGCCATGGCCCCTCCCTGCCCCACCAATGGGCCGTATGATACGCTCATCATCAGCCGCATACAGGCGCACCAACTTGCCGATGACGGCATTGCGGCTTTTACCCTTGAGCTTCATGGCGATCTGGCCAGCACTCTCGCCAGCGTTCCATAGCCTGCAAATCTCGTCCGTTTCCTCTTGACCCCAGCTCACGCCGCACCCTCCACCGCCTGCCGCACCTCGACGAGACACCCGCAGACAGGGCCGGTTTCGACCTTCAGGGAGCGGATGGACTTGACGCTGTCGATAAGGCCCAAATCCTCCAGCAACAGTCCCACCGCATCACCCCTGCCTGCCGTGCTGCCATTAGCCTCGTTCAGTGTGACGACGATATCCACCGCGCCGGGCGTGTACTGACATTGCCGGGCGGTCGGCTGGCAGGCTCGCTCCCACGTCATATAACGCTCTGTGAGGACACCACCGCGCCGCAGGCTTTCATCTTTCGGAGGATAGGGAAGCGTCATTACTGGCATTGTGTGCGCCTTTCCTGCGGTTGTATTAACCATCTTTTGTGCACCGCAAAAATGTGTTGATAATTATTTGCAGCGTGCTACATTTTTACTGTTGACGGAGAGTGCAAATCATGGTCACGGCCACCGCCCTGTTATTCGAAAGAGCCACCGGAGCCGGGGGGATTAGCTCCGGTGGCAAGCTGGCAGGGCCTTGGTACAACCTATGGAGGGCCGGCCCTGTCAGGGAGGAAACTATCCGGGAAGCATCGCCGGAACGACTGTCACAAACAGGTCAAAGGCTTTCGCCAGCACGGCAAATGAGAAGGCACCAACCAGAAGGCCGGTCAGGAATGCTGCCGCCTCCTCGCTGCCTTCCTTGGTCTGATCTTCGTAAGTCATGGCTCTCTCCCTTTCTGTTATGCTGCGTCGGAGACTTGCTCCGAGGGCTGATAGTCTTCTGGAATAATTGCTTCGAGCATCCGCAGCGTGTTCGCTGTCGGACTCCACTCAGGCTTGTTGAAGTTGCGCAGGGAGGTTTCTCCGCCAAGGCCAGCCTGCTTTGCAAAGGCGTCAAGGCTGATGCCGGTCTCGCGCTTGTAGGCGCGAATGCGCTCGATAACATTTTCCACGGTGCTCATAGCCATGGATATTAACCGCAATTATTTGCGGTCGTCAATATCTTCCGCAGAAAATTGCCGTTGTAGCGCGGACAGATTCCGTATTGCTCATGAGTTTATGAGCATTACCGTGGCATTTCAGGAATGGTTGAGATCCCGAAAGGATGCTGGCGAGTCCGACAAATCAATAGCCGCCGGTGTGGTTTCCGAATCCAGCATTCGCTCGCTCAGAGGCAGATCGTCAGGCGGGCCTAATCTCCGAACGGTTGAACTGCTGTGTCAGGCGCATGGTATCGATGCTGCTGAGATGCTTGGCCTGTCTCAGTCCGCCGCCGGTACGGCAACGCACGAACAGCTGGCAGCCGCATTGGCAATAACAATTCGCCTGGTTGCCGCCGACGCTCAAAAGCGTGGCTCACTTGAGGACCTTGCCGCCCTACCCCTCGCCAACAACGAATGGCTCACCGAGGTAACGCGCCGTTTCCGGCTCATTGTTCGTCTGATTGTGGAGGAGAATGTTGATCCGGAAGACATCCCGGCCTATCTACGCGCGGGAAAGGCTTATCTTGAAGAGTATCGAGAGACATCAGGTGGATGAGCAGCTGTATCTTTTCCTCGCTCAACGCCTGACCAAGACGGGTCTTCCCCAAGGCCACTTTTCGGCCCATGGTCAACCATCTTGGAAGATAGATGATGTTGTTCTCGTTCCCCATCCTGATCACAGGATAATCACGCATTCCGTGCGCTGGCAAGAGACGTTAACCCACAGTTAAAGGATTGCTCCCTAGGCTTCCCTGTCAACAACAGGGAGCAGAGATATGCAATCCAGAGAACTGACCACCGCCGATGTAGACCGCCTTCACGAGGCCGAAGCATCGATCATCAAAGCCTGTCGTCATATGCGCAAGCCATCGCGGGTCAAAACCACCGCCGCCGCGATCATGGCCAGTTGCGCTGGTCTTGCCGGTGCCGCCCGCGCCGGGGGCCTTGAGGCCGAACACACCGACCTGATGCAGCGTGCGCAGGCTGTCATGGGCACCGACCCCCAAGCGGCTTATGCCTCACTGGTAACACACCTGTTCGATCTTCACGCCGCCCTCGCCGCGCGGTTCCCGGAACTGGCTCTGCGAGGCAATGACACGGATACTCCACCGGATGCCCTGCAAAGGGTGCTTGCTGTTATCGGGCTTGCATAAATTAACCTTTGGTGCCACCGTTTAATCGGCGGTGGCACTTTGGGAACCATTACAACCATATTTCTCGGCCTCTATGTCGGCCTAATCTTGGCAGCGTCCCTGTCGGGCGACTGGCGTTTACGCTTCGGCACACTGGCCGTTGTTCTGGCGTGGGCTGGTGGCATGTTTGCAGGCAATCCACCGCCGGTCTGGTTTGACCTCGTTATTTCCTTCATCCTGATCAACGTCTTTGGCTACATGCTTGACCAGAGAGACGGCGAGAAAACTGCTTACTGGTGGCCATGGATATGCATGGGCATAGAGGCCCTGCTGTTCATCTCTCATGCAATCCAGTTGTTGGGATGGCGTCCGGATCGATGGTTTATCCTGTTCGTTGCCGCCTTCGTGTTTATCGAGGTTCTGGTGATGTATGTCGCAGCCGGACAGCGCTTCATCGAGCGTCTTGGCCGCAAGGATGGCCCGCCCTCGCCGGACAGGGAAACGCACTCTCATAACGCGGCCTACCTGCCGCGCTGGCTCACCGCCGGCAGGCTGGTAAGGGCCGATCAAAGCCCGATTGCAAAGGCCGTGATGACATATCTGGAAATGATTTCTACCGCTATCAGGAGAAGACCATGAGGAATATTCTTCCCGCTCTGTTGGCCATTGGCGGGTGCGCTTCAATACTTCAGCACGAGACACTGCCCGCCAACGCGCTAATCGCGGGCGAAGGAGCAGAGAGGCATGTCTACGAGATCAATTTCGATCACACCCCCTCACCTGATCAACTGGCTCAGCGCGTTCAGTTTTGCGCCGCGCGCCATGTGAACGGATACACTCCCGGAGGCGGTGAGTATGCATTTACAGGGACCGCAAAGGCTCCCGGCGGATATGGCTTTATGCAAATGGTATACACTGTAGACTTTACTGCCGAGGCGATCCCGACGGCCAAAGGCTACACGTTGTCCTTCCGCGAATTTCATCGCGATGTTACCGGCGCTATGGGCAATAAGGTCTATACGCAAGATGGCAAGGGCGCGACGTTCATTTACGAAAAGCTTCGTGACCTAGACGCTGATATGGCACTATGCATCGTCAACGCCCCTGCGGAGTTGCTAAGTCAATAAATTTGACAGTTCTTCTGTACCTGGGCACCCCGGACCGATGCACGGCGCTCCGCCAGAGCCTTCGTGGCCTCTGATTTTGCCATTGCGTTCCCGATGCCATAGTCACCAAGGAAGCCAGCGACCGAACGCCAGTCCGTTTCCGCCGTTTCCGCTATTTGCACTTCCATGGCGTCAATTCTGGCCATCTCTATAGACAGATCCTTGCAGTCCATAAGCTGGACCTCTGTTGTGGAAAGCTCTGTAGCAATTGGATAACGCTTTGTGGCGCATGCCGATACCGTGACGGCTATGGCGACGGCGATAAGCAGTGTCTTTTTCATATTCCCTCTCTCGTTGATACTTACAAAGACACGCAACCATGCGCGATAAGCCCCGTTTGCGCAAGACGAGGATAAGGCGCAAAAAAATTACATCACTTTTTTGCGGTTTTCTGTTGACGTCCGCATTTTTTTGCGGTTAAGTGTCTCTATCAACTGATGGAGACCGCCATGACCTTGCACCACGAAGACAGCGACTACGACACCCGTTTTACCGACAGGGTAGATGCTCGCCGGGCTGAGGATGATGAGGCTTTGCGGGAAGAGGCAGAAGAGGTGATCAAGCACCTTCTCCCGATGATCCGTAAGGAGATAAACCGCCTTGCGACGCGCGAGCTGGTCGAGTTCATCGAAGAAAACTGGCTGCTCAAAGACGCTCTGGACGGGATCACCCTCGCCCCGACGCGCCGGTTCCGCAACAGGCCCCGCGATATCCGTCCCCTCTCCGAAAGCAAGGCAATGGTCTTCTGGGTAGAGGACAATGGCGAGCAGGTCTCCCCCGACTTCACCACACTGGAAGCCCGCGACGCATGGGCGAAACAGTACCCGGAACAGATTTGATCATACCACAGAACGATACAGGAGAGAATGATGATTGTATTTAGGAACGATGGCGAGCTTGATATTCGGGCGCTCACTACGTTTGGTCTTTCAGTAAAGGGCACAAAAGGCGCGATCGGTCGCTTTGGTACTGGTTTAAAATATGCCTGCGCCGTGATCCTAAGAAGCGGTGGGGAAATAGCGCTCTCAATCGGCGGGAACTCTTACCGGTTTGAAGCCCGCAATGAGGAATTCCGTGGCGAGACAAAGTCCTTTGTCTATCTGATAGGACCCGGGGACGTCACGCAGCTTGGCTTTACTACCGATCTGGGGCGCGACTGGGAGCCATGGCAGGCATTTCGTGAAATTTACTCTAACTGCAAAGATGAGAACGGAGAGACCTTTCACAGGCAGGGCGCGGCCCCTGTGTCATCAGCTGGACAAACCGTAATCGCGGTCACGCTAAAGCAATTCGATGCAATTTTTTATTCGCTTGAAGAATATTTCATAAATCCAGAGGAAGACCCTCTTTGGGAGAACGATACAATTGCCGTCTATGCCGGTCGGTCAAAGCATATATTTTACCAAGGAATTCGGGTTCATGAGCTGAAACACCCGGCTGCATTTCGATACAATTTCAAGCGGTACATTGAACTGACCGAAGACCGCACGGTAAAGTATCCGTTCATTATCGACAGCTACCTTGTGGACTTTTTGCCTGAATGCACCGAGCCTGTTGTTTGCGAGAAGGTAGTCAGCACCGAGAGCCAATACGAGCGCTCTTTAGAGTTTACTGAACACAAGGGGAAACCGTCGGCCGCCTTTGCCGGGGCTGTGGTTTCGGCAGGCTGCAAGGCGTCGATGGCCTCTATGCAGCTCGTAAGAATGGCGTTGCCTGAAAACGATCCAAACAGCATGACTGTCGCTAGCCGCGCCAGCAAGGGCGCAAAGGAACTCAGCAATGCTGTGGCGCTCGCTGACAACCTTGGTCTCGACCGTTCGGATATTACGTGGGTTCTTGGCGAAGGCCTTCCTGTTCCCGGCGACTATGCCATCCGTGATCAGAACGTAATTTTGGCTGAAGCAATACTTGATGACCAGCCTCGCATGAATTTGGCTGTTGCGGAGGCCATTTGCTCAATTCGAAATAAGGGCCGCCCCTTCCCGGTGTTGTTCTGCGCCGCAGAAGGCCTCGCCAAAGCACGGGGAGAGCAACAATGACCCGCCATTATCAAGACCGCACAGCCCTAGCCTCTATCGAGAGCAAGCTTGATGAAGTCCTGACTCTCCTGAAAAGCGAAGCACTGGAACGGATCGACACAAAAGACATGCGTGCGCAGACAAGAGCAACGCTGTTCCAGGTTCTTGATGAAAAGCGCCGTCTGGATAGCGAGGCTGAGAACGCCGCCTTTGCCGCACCGTTCTTCATCAAAAGCGGAGAGGTCGTATCCATTTTCGGTGACCGCGCCAAGGCAGAAGCAGAAGACCATTACGCCATCAATGGTAATGGGCCGGAGGCTGCGTGATGGATATTGAAATTAAGAACGCCCTAATCACCGGAGCGACGATCACCAATGATGACCATGGGCTGCTCACGGCATGGCTACACCTTGATTACGGCGGTGCCGGGCAGGCGTTTGGCGGGTACTCTTTATACCTCCCCAAAAGCTTTAAGCATCACGACCCGATTGGTCCTGACTACACCGGTCATTTCATCTGGCGCGTAATGGAAATTGCAGGCGTCGCCAAGTGGGATGAGCTTCCCGGCAAGACAATACGTGTAAAGGCAGGTCTTAGTGCCGTCAACGCCATAGGCCACATCCTGAAAGATGACTGGTTCAATCCGTCTGCCGACTTTGACGAGATGAAGGCCAAACACACCCCACCCGCTGCATAGGAGAGAGACGTGACCCCTGCCCCAGCCTTACCCCCACTTCCCCCTGTCCCAGTAGATGAAGATACCTGGCAGGAATGGTTTAGAGAGATGGAGAGAGATAGTGAGTGAACAGAAGAACCAAGTGATCGACATCCCGCGCCGGGACAATTCCCCCGCTGTAGTCACGCCGATGGAATTGATCAGCCGTGCGATGGAGAATGGCGCGGGCATGGAGCAGCTCGAAAAGCTCATGGAGCTACAGGAGCGTTGGGAAAAAGGCCAAGCCCGCAAATCCTTTGATGCCGCGATGGCTGCAGCCCGTTCGGAGATCAAGCCGATCATGAAGGGCCGCGAGGTTGATTTTACCACAGCCAAGGGCCGGACGCACTACAAATATGAGGACATCGCTCTTATTGCGGAGCAAGTTGACCCAATCCTAGCCGAGCATGGCCTGTCATACCGTTGGCGCACGGATGTTAGCAGTGGAAACATCAACGTCACCTGCATTGTTGCTCACCGCGACGGCTACAGCGAGGAGACTACGCTCCCCGGCCAGCCAGACAACAGCGGCAACAAGAACAATATTCAGGCCATGGGGTCAACGGTGACCTATCTGCAGCGCTACACACTCAAAGCAGCCCTTGGTCTTGCTGCCGCGCCTGACACGGACGGCCATGCACCACAGCAGCAACAGAAGCAGTACGACGCGACGGGATGGTTTGTTGATATTGAGACGGCCAAGGACCGCGCCGCACTGGATGCAATTGGCGACCGCCTGAAAGACGAGTGGCAAGGCATTCCCAATGGCCCGCTGATGCAAATCAAGAAGGCATGGAACGAACGCAAGCGAGAAATGGAGAGCACTGATGGAACAGAGAACTGAGGAATGGTTTTCCGCGCGGGCCGGGAAGTTTACCGCGTCCCGTGCTGGCGACCTGATGAACCGAAACAAGAACGGTAGCTTGCCAAAAGCATATCATGACCTGCTGACGACGCTTGCCGTCGAGCGCCTTACGGGAAAATGCGCACCGACTTTCGAAAGCGCTGCGATGAGGCACGGCAATGAGACAGAGAGTGAAGCCCGCGAGGCGTATAGCTTCGATATGGGAGTTTCTGTTGAAGAGCTGGCGTTTCAGGCTCACCCTGATCTTGCAAATGTCTCGTGCTCCCCTGACGGCCTTGTGGGCGATCTGGGGCTTGTTGAGATCAAATGCCCCTACAGCCCAACAAAACACTTTGAGGCGCTGAGGGAGGATGCTCACGCCGAGGAATACAAGTGGCAGGTGCAACACCAATTGCTTTGCTTCCCTGACCGGCAATGGGTGGATCTGGTAAGCTATGACAATCGCTTCCCGGCTCACCTGCAACTCGCCATCAAGCGGATTGAGCGTGACGATAAGATGCAGGCCGATTTGGTAGAGGCTATCGCCATCGCCGATGCCGCCATTGATGAGATGATTGCTGCCATGCAATCGAGCGAGGCGGCATGAGCGTTTCAGAGGCCGTCAAATACCTGGCTGAGTGCCCTGAGGAATACGCTCAGGCTATTCATGAGGAAGCTCGGCTGGAGCAGCTAGCCAAGAACTTCAAGGCCGTCCTGATGGACGACTGCGACGAGAAATCCATGACGGCAAAAGAAGCGTGGGCGATGCGACAGCCTGAGTATCGGGACATTACCGAAAAGCAGTTGCCGGACGCTCGCCGCCGCGTTGCCTACCACAAGGCAAAGGGCAAATGGGCCGACATGGTGATTGAGGTGTGGCGTACACAGAATGCAAACAAACGGGCCGCTGAGCGCGTCCGATAGTGACAACCCCAAAAGCAGTAAGGCTGCATAGGAGATAGATATGCCAACTGGATATACAGCAGACGTACAATCGGGGGAGATCACAGAGTTTCGCGATTTTGCCTTGCAGTGCGCCCGTGCTTTTGGGGCTGCAATTCAGCTCAGAGACTCTGAACCCGGACCCGTTC
Source organism: Aquisalinus luteolus (assembly GCF_009712425.2). Lineage (GTDB taxonomy): Bacteria > Pseudomonadota > Alphaproteobacteria > Caulobacterales > Parvularculaceae > Aquisalinus > Aquisalinus luteolus. Next base: position 280,980 of record NZ_VCJR02000003.1, on the reverse strand, counting down.
CGGAGACTCTGCCCAATGATGGAGGCCAGTCTTATCACGTAAATGCCCTCGCCGAGGCCAAAGCCGAGTTGAAGCAAATATCAGGCATCTCTCCAGATGAAGCGGAGGCCAAGGCCTTGGCTGAGTATGAGAGCGCCTGCGCTCGGTATCAAGAACACCTTGCAGATGTTACGGCGCACAGGCAGCGCTACGAGAGCATGTTGAGCAATGTGCTGGCGTGGGTCCCGCCTAGCCCTGACCATGAAGAGCTTAAAGCGTTTATGGCGTCTCAGCTCCGCGAGTCGCTCAAGTTCGACTGCACCCCGTACTATGACGAGCCTGCTCGGCTTTCTGGTCCGGAATGGCTGGAGCGTAGTTTAGCTGCCGCACGCAGAGATGTCGATTACCACCTTCGCGAGGCTGAGAAAGAGCGCGACCGAGCTGCCAGTCGCCAAGAGTGGGTAGACGCCCTTTACAGGTCTCTGGAGGACTAATGCCCCACCGCCCAGCCTATATGCGAGAGGGAGTGGAGACGGAGAAACGGCAGACGCTTAACCGCTGTCAGTTCGCCGTCTTGGCTCTCGAACAGGCTGGCGTTGATCCGCACAAAGTGCCGTGCGGGTGTGGTGAGTGTGGCGAGTATCTGGACTTCTTCACACCTCGTGCAATAACAGACGAACACGGAATACCTTTGGAGCTTGGCGGGTCGAATAACCTCGATAATCGTTCGCTTTACAGGTCGGTTTGTAGTATAGTCAAGACACGGACGGATGCAACAAATATAGCCAAATGCAAGCGCCGCCAGAAGACACACGCGGGCGAGCGATCACGGAAACGGCGGGGGAAGAAACTACCCTCCCGCCCCTTCCCCACCCCGCACGGACAAAAGCGTAAACTGCCAAGCAGAAAGATGAGGACGAGATGAGTGAGAAACAAATGAACCTTTCCATGTGGGTTGCGGAAGAACAGACCAGCCTCGCAAGGTTTGCTCTCATGTGGCAGGAGGAAAACAAAAAGAACCCGGGTCAATACCCGATGGATATGCCTCCCGGCGAATGGGATGAACAGTTCCGCGCATGGGCCTATGGAGAAGCCGTATGACCCCCATTCAACAGGCTATTAAGGCTATGGAGGCCGCCCGCCAGCACCTTATTCAACTTGGTTATGATGGCAGTTCGTCTGGTCTCGACGCCGCCCTGTCACGCCTGAAGAAAGAGGATGGGTGGCAGCCGATAGAGGATATCGCGCCCCACCACCGCTGCATCGTTGCTGGGTGGCAAGAGCCTCGCAATGGCGTCGCTGGTTATTGGTGGTGGGATGAAGATGATTCCGACGAATACGGAAAGCCTGTCACGCATCCCGATGCAACGCTTTTTATGACGATTTCCCTCCCCAACCACCCCGAGGTAAAGAATGACTGAGAAGATGGATAACCCTATGGCGTTCCCTGCCAATCTCGAAAGGCAAATGCCTGGCATGTCTCTGCGTGACTGGTTCGCCGGGCATGCCATGCACGCAACCCTTTCTGAAATGCCCGATAACGCGCCATGCGACGAGCTGGCCGATGAGCTTGCTGGGCTCGCCTACACAATAGCCGCCGCCATGCTCCGCGCCCGGAACACCCGCAAAGGAGACACCAATGACTAAGGTGTATACAGTGAAGGAACTGGAGTGGAAGACCGCCCCGTCGCCTTGGCTGGGCATAGTCGCAGCGGCAGCGGGCTACTCTTATCATATTGAGCAATTTGTTAGCGACGGGTGGGTGCTGTACATGGTGACGGCGACCGACTCCCATTGCCTGCAAAACCGTCTGCCTAGTGAAGAGTCCGCCCGCGCCGCAGCCCAGTCCCACTACCTCTCCCGTATGGAAGAAGGGCTGGTAGAGGTGGATGGCATGAAAATCGATCCGTGCTCAGATATCTGGGAAAATGCAGTCCATGACGGGTACAACGCCATGCGTAAAAGCCATGCAGGCGCGAGAGGGCAAACACTGAGCCCTGTCGATGGTCCGGAGTATTGGGTTTGTCAGGCTTATCTGGACGCCCTCGCCTCCCTGAAGGGACAAGAGAAATGACCGAGCTACAATCCCTTATAGAGGACCTGGAGCGCGAGCGCCGAACCACGGAGAATATTATCTTTGCACTGAAAGCCCTTGTCGCCCTTCGTGCAATGGAACAGGGAGGCGGGGATGAGTGAATTCAGGATAACAGGCACTACAAACGGATGCCGGTCCTGTCCGCACCGGGACTATTACTCCGGTGGAGTTTACGAGTGCACCAAAACTGGCGAGCGTTTGGAGTACAATCACGCAGACAATTATTTCGGCGGGCTATGTCCGCTGCCACCGCTCGCCGCCCGTACCAACACCATAGAGAAGGATACTGATCATGAGTGACGATATGCTCTTGGGGGTGATCATCGGCCTTGTTTTTGGTTTTTATCTTGGCCTACCAGCTGGCCGCGCCGCTGGCATCCGATGGGCAAGAAAACGTCTTGATGAAGAGTTTCCGGAAATCGACACCATAGAGAAGGGAGAGTAGGATGGCTTCTGACAGAAAATACAACGGAATTGTCGTGCACTCGACAATTCCCAACTGTGCGATGGTCCCGCGCCTTGAGCTTATGTTCATTGATGGCGAGCTTTGCCAGTTAATGGAGGACGGCTGGGGCGAGCCTTTTTGGCTAAAGGTGCAATCCGGTGAAGGCCAAAAGGACCCCGCCAAGTGACCCACCCCGCCCGGCAGGATAGAGCGTATGTGCGCGGTCTCCGAGCTGCAGCCGAGGCGCTGCCGTTCGAGATATCGCACACCACGCTGCGAGAATTTCTGCAGGGTCGGGAAATCGGAAGCTTGACGGCCACAGGCCGGTGGCACTTCACTAAGATGGATCTGGAGCAAATCAAGAGAGAGTACTTCCAATGCCCCTCAAAATCACAAAAAGACCGGGGACAAAATACTGGCAGGTCGTCGGTAGTGTTGGGGGCAGACGCGTTCGACGAAGCGCGGAAACGACTAGCAAAACGCTCGCCAAGGAATACGCCCGACGGATCGAAAGGGAGCTCGAAGAACGTCACGCCCTTGGAGAGAAGGCGACAAGAACATTCGCGGAGGCAATCGTGAACTATCTGGATCAGGGCGGCTCGCCGCGATACCTGGCACCGATCAACGAGAAAATCGGCCGCATGATATGCCGGGATGTGGATCAGGATGTGCTCGATGACCTTGCTCGCGAGCTTTACCCGGCCTGTACGGCCTCGACGGTCAATCGCCAGCTCTACACGCCCGTCTCTGCGGTGCTACAACACGTCTCTCATAATGGCTGGTGCGCCGCCCCTCGCTTTCGCCGCCCCAAGGGCCACAACAAGCGCAAGGAGGCCTATCGCTGGCTTTCGCCCCAAGAGGTCGAGGAGTGCCTTCAGGCGACGCAGGACGGCCACGCGCGGGCTATGCTGAACTTCTATGTCGGGACCGGCCCACGAGAAGCGGACGGCCTCATGATCGACTGGCAGAACGTCTACCTTGAGCACGGCGAGGCGATATTCGAGATCGACAAGCAGGATATCATCCGCCGGTTTGTCTTGCAGCCGCGCGTCGTCGCCAGCCTGTCAACACTGGAACACCGAGAGGGCCGTTTACTGCTCAACCGGTACGGCAAACCTTATAACGTCCGAGAAGGCGGGGGCGGCGTCCTGCGCACACTCTGGCACCGCATGGCTGACCGAGCGGGCATAGAGCGCTTCACCTCGCACGACCTGCGACACACATGGGCAACGTGGCACTACGCAATGTTCCGCGATCCTATGCGCCTGAAGCACGATGGCCACTGGTCCAGTCTGGATATGGTTGAGCGGTACTGTCACCAAGCCCCCGAGGCGCTGCGTGACGAGCTGCTGAAATTCGGGTGGACCATGCAGAAATCTGTCACAGGCGGAGAAAAAACTGGGAAAATGAGAGGAATTTCAGTATGATAAGTGAATTACATTCACCCTTACCAAGGGTGCGCTCTACCACTGAGCTACCGCGGCAATCGCTCCGAAAGAGCGCGTTTAGTAGGATTTTGCGTTGCCCCGGTCAACCGAAAACTGACGGCATCTTGAAGGGAAATATGCGGGAGGATTTCGGCGCTCCTGATAGTGCGAAGACCTTGATGAGATCTCAGAATCCGGAAGCCGACTTCGTCGTTTCGCCCTGCGGAAGGGTACTGCCCCGACTGTCTTCGTCTTCGGAAAAATAATCGCGGGCACCCCGCCCTATCAGCGCCCGGATCGCAGCGGCGCGCGAGGTAAACCTGTTTTCCATTCGCCAGAGGTCGATCAGGTCGATCTCCTCCTGCGTCAATAGAACCTGTGTTTTCTTGATACTGTGTGGTTCGCTTGTCATTACCATGGCAACGTCCTCCGAAACACTTCGTTCCCAGCCTATGGGAATATGGAAGATGCTACTAGCAAGCGCTTTAAATCATACCCCAAATACGGGAATTCAAGCCATCATCTTCTCGATATTCAGGACGAGAATCGCGCTGGCACCGAGCCGCTTGAGATTCTCCAGCGTCTCCCAGAAAACACTCTCCCGGCATACGGCATGGATCGCGACCTTGCTGTCATCGCCAGCGAGATTGAGAATCGTCGGCGCATCGGAGCCAGGCAGCATGGCCGTAATTTCATCGATAGCCGAACGCGGCGCGTTCATCATGATGTACTTGGCCTCGCGGGAGTCTTGTACACCGCGAATGCGCTTGAGCAGCGAATCGAACACAGCCTGTTTGGCGTCACTCAGTCTGTGCGGTGATTTGATCAGGATCGCTTCGGAGCGATAAATCGTCTCTACCGGCATCAAACCGTTAGCGTCCAGCGTTGCACCGGTGGACACGATATCGCAGATCGCTTCGCCGATATTCATGCGCGGCGCGATTTCAACTGCCCCGTTCATGACGACCGTACGGGCATTGATACCCTGATCTTTCAGCCAGGCTTGCGTGATGCCGGGATAGGACGTTGCGATGCGCTTGCCCTCCAGCCAGTTTGCGCCGTCATAGCCTTCGCCTTTCGGCACGGCGATACAAAGGCGGCAGCCTGAAAAGCCAAGACGCATTTCGGGTTCTTCGGGCAGGTCAGCGTCGCCGGTCAGGCGCTGCTCGTCATAGACGTTCTGGCCGATAATGCCGATATCGCTCGCCCCGTCAGCAACGAAGGCCGGGATATCGTCATCGCGCACCAGCAGCACGTCGATGGGCATTTCCTCGACCCGTGCATAGAGCTTGTCCTTGCCATGGCTGATCGTCAGGCCACAGCGTTTCAGCAGTTCAAAGGAGCCATCGGCAAGGCGGCCCTTTTTCTGGATGGCAAGGCGGAGGATGGAATCACTGCTACTCATCGTTTTGTCCTGATGTCTTTTTCATACGGTCGAGAATGGTGCGATAGCCGCGCCATGGTTCATCCCTGAGGAAACGGGCGACGCGGGCAACGGTGGTGGTGCTGGCATGGGTCTCCCGCGCGATATCGCGATAGGACTTGCCCCCGGCATCGAGCAGGCGGGCGATACGCCAGCGCTCCGACACCGCGAGCAGCTCGCCGGGCGTGCAAAGGTCGCGCAGGAAGGCATTGGCCTCTTCCTTCGTCTGGATTTCGAGAATGGCCTCGCAAAGCTCGGCAATGGCGATTTGCTTGTCTTGATCTGTCATGGTTGGCGATATAGCCGTGCCAGCATACTAATACAATAGGTCACGAAAATTTCATGAGAATTCGACGAAGCGCAATATTTTGGGGAATTTTACCATGGATAATGTAGCTGACGCGCGATAAAGGGATAAACATGAGCGCAAAAATGAACAGTTCTGCCATGCCGCATGAGGCCTCAACCTCGAAAGACAGCGCCGTACCCGGCCTGTCTGACGGTGACCTGAAATCGATTCTCCACCGGGAAGATCCGACATGGGCCTCGATTGCGATTACGCCCTGCATGAAGTCGGAAAAGCTCAGCGCCCTGACCGGCTGCGAGCTGTTCGTCAAATACGAGAACCTGCAATATACAGGTGCGTTCAAGGAACGCGGCGCACTGGCAAAACTGCTCAGCCTGACAGCTGATGAGAAGAGGCGCGGGGTCATTGCCGCCTCCGCCGGCAACCATGCCCAGGGTGTTGCCCGCAATGCGGCGACGCTGGGGATCGATGCGACCATCGTGATGCCGCGTCATACCCCTTATGTGAAAGTGCAGCAGACCGAGGCGCTGGGTGCCAATGTGATCCTTGACGGCGACGATTACGACGCCGCGAATGTCGTCGCCCGCAAGAAGTGCGACGAGGACGGACTGACCTTCGTCCATCCATTCGACGACCCCTATGTTGTTGCCGGCCAAGGCACGATCGGCGTGGAAATGCTGGAGGCCGTGCCGGATCTCGACATCCTCGTTGTTCCGATAGGTGGCGGCGGCCTGCTCTCCGGCATTGCCATTGCCGCGCGGCAGATCAGGCCGGACATCAAGGTAATCGGTGTTCAGGCACAGCTATACCCTTCCATGCTCAACCTGCTGAAAGATCAGGATAATCCTATCGGCGGCATGACGCTGGCTGAAGGCATTGCCGTACGCGAACCGGGCAAGCTGACACGCAAGCTGATTGCCGACCTGGTCGATGATATCGTCATGGTCGACGAAAGGGCGCTGGAAAGTGCCCTCAGCCTCTATCTTAATGTGCAGAAGACACTGGCCGAGGGGGCTGGCGCTGCCGGTCTTGCCGCGATCCTGACCAATCCGGAAATGTTCGTGGGCAAGAAGGTCGGCACCGTCATCTGCGGCGGCAATATCGATACGCGCCTGCTCTCCTCCATACTGATGCGCGATATCGCCCGCCAGGGACGTATGGCGCGCCTGCGCATCGAGCTGCTGGACGTGCCCGGCCAGCTGACCAAGGTTGCCGATATCATCGCGACGGCGGGGGGCAACGTCATCGACGTTTCCTATCACCGCATTTTCAATGACCTGCCGGCGAAGGCGACCTATCTCGACATTTCCGTCGAGACCAATGACCGCCCTCACCTCGACAGGATCATCGAAAACCTGCGTGCGGCTGGTCTGGCGACCGAGATTGCCACATATTAATCGCGAACCATTTGTGATAAACGCACGAATTAGTTGGCAATCCGCCCTTTCAGCGGATGGCCGGATATTTTTTTTTAAGGAGTAATGGCATGAAGAAACTTCTGTTAGGCGGCGTTGCGGCGCTGGCTCTCGTTGCCTGCGGCAATGAGGGCACCAGCGACCAGACGACCGCTCCCGAAAATCAGGCTGACTATCAGGCTGAGGGTGTTGAGGATTATGGTGTCGATCAGGGCGAAGGCCCGGAGCTCGGCACATTCGGTATCGAACTTTCGGACATGAAGACCGAGATCGATCCGGGTGATGACTTCTTCCGCTATGTGAACGGCCAGTGGCTCGATGAATTCGAGATCCCTGCAGAGTTCTCCAATTACGGCTCTTTCACCGTGCTGTTCGAACGCTCCGAAGAGCGCGTGAAGAACATCATCGAAACAGCCGCTTCCTCGAACGCGGCACAGGGTTCTGTCGAGCAAAAGATCGGCGATTATTACGCCAGCTATCTCGATACGGAGACGATCAACGAAAAAGGTCTGTCGGTTCTCGACGACGACATGGCCGCGATTGACACTCTCGAGACTTACGAGGATGTCGCGCGCGCGTTCGGCGACCCTGAACTGGGCGTCAGCACTCCGTTCTCGCCCTTCGTCAACGTCGATTCCAAGCAGCCTGACCGCTACATCACCTATGTATCCCAGTCTGGCCTCGGCCTGCCAAACAAGGGCTATTACACCGATGAGGGTTTTGCCGAGGAACGCGAAGCCTACCGTGCCTATCTCGCCAATCTGATGACCATGGCCGGCATGGACAATGCGCAGGAGCGTGCAGATGCCGTGTACGAACTGGAAGAAGAACTGGCCATGGTTCACTGGGAACCGGCCAAGCGCCGCCAGCGCGACCTGACCTATAATCTTGTATCCGCCGATGAACTGCAGACCTACGCGCCGGATTTCCCGTGGGCTGTCATGCTGAACGAAGCCGGCCTTGGCGGCGAGACGCAGTTTGTCCTGCGTGAAAACGATGCGATCCAGGCGTCAGCTGAAATCTTTGCCGAAACACCGGTTGATGTGTGGAAGGACTACATGAAGGTCCATCTCATCTCCGATAATGCCGATGTGCTGCCGAGTGAATTCGATGAGGCTAATTTTGCCTTCTTCGGCACCAAGCTGCGCGGCGTGACTGAACAGCGCGAGCGCTGGAAACGCGGCGTTGCCGCCGTCAATGGCACGCTGGGCGAGGCAGTCGGCCAGGTCTATGTCGAGGATCACTTCCCGCCAGAGTCCAAAGCCAAGATGGAAGAGCTCGTTTCCAACCTGAAGCAAGCCTTCCGTATCCGTCTGGAAAACCTTGACTGGATGACGGAAGAGACCAAGCAGGAAGCCTTCGCCAAGCTGGAAGCTTTCAATACGAAGATCGGTTATCCGGACGAATGGACGGATTATTCCAGCCTTGAAGTGATCGAGGGCGATGCCTTCGGCAACCAGAAGCGTGCCGGCGTCTGGGCCTGGAACGACATGATCTCCAAGCTCGGCAAGCCGATCGATCGGTCCGAATGGTTCATGAACCCGCAGACGGTCAATGCCTATTATAACCCGCCAATGAACGAGATCGTGTTCCCGGCAGCAATCCTGCAGGCACCGTTCTTTGATCCGGAAGCGGACGATGCTGTCAACTATGGTGGCATCGGTGCTGTGATCGGCCACGAGATCGGCCATGGCTTCGACGACCAGGGTCGCAAGTCCGATGGCACGGGCCTGTTGCGCGACTGGTGGACAGAGGAAGACGCAGAGGCTTTCGAAGAGAAGACCGATGCGCTCGGCGCCCAGTACGAGACCTATTCTCCGGTAGAGGGCTTCTTTGTCGATCCCGGCCTGACCATGGGCGAGAATATCGGCGATCTCGGCGGCCTGACCATGGCCTATGACGCCTACAAACTGTCGCTCGATGGCGAGGAAGCACCGGTGCTGGAAGGCTATACCGGCGACCAGCGTTTCTTCATGGCCTGGGCCCAGGTCTGGAAACGCAAATATCGCGAGGAAGAGTTGAAGAACCGCCTGACGACGGATCCGCACTCTCCGTCCGAGTACAGAACGAACGGTGTCGTGCGCAACATGGATGCATGGTATGATGCGTTCGAGGTCAGCGAAGATGACGAGCTGTATCTGGCCCCTGATGCGCGAGTGCGTATCTGGTAGGCCATACAGGTACCTGAGTAACGAAAAACCGCTTCCCTCGGGAAGCGGTTTTTTTATTGGGTCGTATGCAAAAAAACGGCTGCCCTGAGGCAGCCGTAAACGCTTGCTGTAAACTTCCTGAAGCCTGGTTAGTGGCGGCGGGCAAGCCTGCGCACTTCTTCCTCGACCTTTTCCTCGACGATGCGCGGCAGATTGTTGTCGAGCCATTGCTGCAACATCGGTTCCAGCATCTTCTCGATGATATCCTCCAGCGTGGCCGAATTGCTGTTGGCGACGCGGACATTCTGTTCCAGGTGCTTGAAGGCGCTGGCTGCGGCACCGGCGGAAGCTTTGCTCAACATGGTCTGTTCAACTCTTTCTGTAAGGGAACCGATTGATTCGGCGATTGATTGCGGCGCGGCATTCTCGACATCCTGTTCTTCGACTGTCGCGTCGGCACTGGCGGCCTCAGCGGTAATGTCGTCGTCGAACACATCGAAATCGAGATCGTCATCTTCAGCGCCGGCATATTCCGGCACTTCTTCCGCCTCTGCAGACGCTTCTACTTCATCGTCGGCATCATCATCGGAAATGTCGAAGTCCGAATCGTCGTCTTCATCGAAGGCAGGTGCGGCAGCGACGGCCTCTTCCTGCAACTCTTCCTCGATTTCCTCGGGGGCGGATTCCTCGACCGGTTCAGACACCCTGGCCGTCACCTGTTCGGGCGTTTTGCGAATGCTCTTCGCCTTCGGCGCAGGATCGTCTTCCTCGGCAATGATACGCCGTATCGACGCAAGGATATCGTCCATGCTCGGTTCTGCTTGAGGGTTCGCCATACACTCGGTTCCTGCGTTAATCTATGGTTAACTATTCCGGTGCTTCGCGATGCCTATCAACCCCCATTTTTCAACATCTTGTCAATGTCAGCAGGAGAGCCACAATCTGTGTGGTGTCAAAAGGTGAAGGCGGGTGCAGGTTTGAAGCCCTGGATGATGCCCGGCGGCTGCGCTTCGAAAACGAAACGGTCACCGATTGCCGCAGAAGACTTCGTATAGACCGTGGCTCGACCGATGCCGCCATTGACCCAGATTGCGACGAGACGCCCGCCCGGTTTCAACTGCTCAAGCAGTTTGACCGGCCGCTCGGCGATGCCGCCATTGGCGATGGTGATCACGTCATAGGGGCCCTGATTGGTCATGCCGTCGGTCAACGGTCCGTTTACGGTCACTGCGTTGTCGATGCCGAGGGCTGCGATTCGCTTTTCTGCGTCGGCGGCAACGCTTTCGTCTTCTTCAAGGGCCACCACCATGCCGGCAAGGCGGGCGATGACGGCAGAGGAATAACCATAGCCACAACCGACATCGAGGACGAGATCGCCTTTTCGGATGCCGGCGGCATGAACGAGCTTGGAGAAATCACGGGCCTGTAGCAGCCAACGGCCTGCAAAGAGCTCGATACCCAGCTCGGCGTAGGCAAGAGACTTGCGGTTGGACGGCACGAATTTTTCGCGCGGCAGCGATTCCATCGCCAGCTGCAGTTCGATATCGGTCACGTCGTTCGGACGGACCTGACTGTCCACCATGTGCTTGCGCGCGGCTGCAAAATCCATGTTGTCTCTCTTGGGTCTTTCAGGCCTCTCACAGGCCTTCTGCTGTGTTTGATCAACGTGTAGCTCTTAGCCCTGTCTGGCGGCTGAGGCAACGCCTTCCTCCCGAGACAAATTTGCGCCTGCGCGCCTATTGGCGCTTTACTGATCCGCTCCCCGGGGCTATGACACGCTTTCACCATTTCACGGGACGGCCACGTGGCGGAGTGGTGACGCAGCGGCCTGCAAAGCCGTGTACGCCGGTTCGATTCCGGCCGTGGCCTCCATTCTCATCATCATACATTCGACGCGATTTCCTTCCATTCCAGCAATGCGGTATGCTTTACTGGGGCCAAGGGTGAGGAGGAAAAAATGGTCGATCTCATCAAGTCAGTTTTTTCAGTTCTGACGGCATTCTTCCTGTCAGCCCTGATCACGGTTGGGGCGCAGCCGGTTCCGGTTGGTGCCGACACGATCCTGCTCCTTCGCCATGCCGAGGCGGGTGACGGCAATGACCCTGCGCTGACGGCAAAGGGCAAGGCCCGGGCCGAGCGGGTCGCGAACCAGCTAGCGGGCCTGCCGATCAGGACAATTTATGTGACCGACACGATACGCGCACGCCAGACCGCAGAGCCTCTCGCCAATCGTCTTGATCTTGATGTCAGTCCCTACGATCCCTTCGCCCTGCCCGCCTTCGCCGAAGCCTTGAAGATGACCACCGGTCCTGTTCTGGTCGTCGGCCACAGCAATACGACCCCTGAACTCGTCCGCCTGCTGGGCGGCGAAGCAGGCGAGCCGATCGCCCATGACGAGCATGACCGCCTGTACCGGGTCGCGAATGGTGAAACAGAGCTGTATGAGGCTGGCGGCGCACCTCTGGCCATGGCCGGATGTCCTGAGGCAGGTGCGACGATCGAAAGCCTCATCGTCCAGACTTATGCTGTCATCTCCGGTCCGGCGGGCGAAAAGCGCGACTGGGCCTGTTTTCGCTCTCTTTTCGCCGATGGTGCGCAGATGATGGCGCTGCACCTGCCCGATCAGTCCCCACGTGTCCTGATGCCGCAGGAGTATATCGAGCGCAGCGGACCCTGGCTGGAAGAGAACGGTTTCTTCGAAAAGGAGGTCGGCCGCACCGTCCATCAGTATGGCGGTATCGCGCAGGTTTTCTCTTCCTATGAGGCCGTGCGATCTGCCGATGATGCCGAACCCTTCATGCGTGGAATCAACTCTTTCCAGCTTGTCCGCGACGCCAATGGCTGGAAGATCACCTCCCTCGTCTGGCAGCAGGAACATGATGGCTTGCCGGTTCCCAAGGCTTATCTGGGCACCGAATAAGCGGGCTCAATCCAGCGGATATTCGACAATGGGGTGATAAGGCCCGCCGCCGCCTGTTCTCGCCACATAGAGACTGAAATTCTCCACACGGAAGGTTTGGGGGATTGGCGGCATCCGCGAGGATAACCAATGAGCGATGTCTTCAGGTCCTTTCCTGCGCATCCTGGCAATGGTGATGTGCGGTGTGAACTTGCGCCCTTCCGGCTCGAACCCGGCGGCGCGGCAGGCGAATTCCACTTTTTGCTGCAGGACGACCAATTCCGGATCAGCGTGAAGGCCGAGATGCACGATCCGCGGCTTGTCGCCGCCAAAACAGCCGTAACTTTCCGTACGGGCAGTGAAGCTCTCCGCCTCTACCATTTCCAGCGCCTCTGCCAGCCTGTCTGCCCGGGCATTGTCGACATCGCCGATAAACCGCAAAGTGACATGATAATCGGACGGATCGATCCAGCGGGCATTTTCCAGCCCGCCCCGGGTCAGGGCGAGGCTGTCTCGCAGGAGTTGCGGCAGGCCGAAGGCGACGAATAATCTGGGCATGCGCCCTGCATCCCATCCTCAGGCATCCGTGTAAAGACCTTCAGATGACCTGGTCAGCCGCGACCGTCTTCATCAGGGAGGCGCGATTAGGCAAGAGCATGTCGAAGAACGGCATGATTGCCGCGCCAACGGCCGGGGCATCGGCGGACAGGGCGGCGCTGGCGACGCGGAAAGGTGCTGCGATCTTGACGCCTGTCTCGGCGATTGCCTCGTTCAGCATGCCGGCCATTTTATCGACGAGGGAATGCGGCAGGCGGCCGCCGATATAGACCGCATCCGGATCCATGAGATAAATGGTTGCAAGGATCGGTCCTGTCAGTGCTTCGACTGAAAGGGCTAGCCACTCATCGCACGCGGCCCGAGCCTCGCCTTCCAGTCCTTCCACTTCGGCAAGACTGGAAAGCGCATACCCCCTGCCCCGCATATGGCGCTTAAGACCAGCGACGGAAACAACCTCTGACAGGGTCTTTGCCTTGGTCAGGGGCGAGGACACGGGCAGGAAGCCCAGCTCCCCGCTTCGTCCATGGGCACCGCGGAAATAACTGCCCTCGACCACCAACCCGGCGCCAAGGCCGGAGGTGACAAGAAGATAGAGAAAATTCGATGAATGCAGTCCATGCCCGAACTGCAGCTCGCCTATGGCGGCAGCGGCAGCATCGTTTTCAATGAAGACGGGGTAATCGGCAATCGACTGGATCATGTTCTGAAGATCGAACCCGGCCCAGGCTTCATAGGCCGCCGGGCGATCATTCGATTCGACCGTACCGAGATCATCCGGCACGGCGATACCCACGCCCATGACCTTGCTGCGGGGGATGCCGTCTCGAGTGAAAAAGAGCTCGAGGTTCTCCCTGAAGAAGTCAGCCACCTCGTCAGGCATCGCGAATTTCCGGTTGGTGGTCGCGCGTGCCTTTATGCGTCCGTGAAAATCAACAGCCACCATGGTGACATAATCGCGGTCAATATTGAGCCCGATGGCGAAGCGCCCATCCGGGTTGATAGCAAAGCGCATTGCCGGCTGGCCGCGGGCACCCTGCACCCTGCCAATGTTCTCGACAAGGCCTGCATCGAGCAGGCGCCGCGTGATATTGGCAATAGCCGGGGCGGTCAGCCCCGTCAGCTCGACCAGTTCAGAGCGTGTGACCGACCCGTTTATACGGATTGCCTGCAGGGTGACGCGCTGGTTATAACCGCCAGCGCGCTCCAGATTGGTCCCGGCAAGGCCGGTGCCGCTAAGCTTGCGCTCCCCCTCCTCGATATCGGTACTGTCCGATATATCGACCATTTGGAATCCAACCCCGTATTATTCGTGGGATCAGCATAATCCTCTTGGCCGCTGAGGCAAAGCGCCAATCCATGTCTATTCTGTCAGACTCTCCAGAGTTTCTGCGTGATCTGCCAGCACCTCGATTGTCGTGTCATCGCCAGCGAAGATCGAATTGAGGCCCTGCGGCTCCTGGGGCGGGTCACCGGTATAGCTCTTGTCGCCATTCTGCCAGAGATAATCATCGTGAGCAGCCTCGCCATAACCGCCCCACGACCAGAAGTTCGACCCGACGAGCGGGCCGCCTGCATCCACGCTTTCTTCGATACGGTCGAAGACCATGGTATAGAAGCGGTCGCGATAATCCGTGCTGGCCGCCTTGTCGAAGCTGCCGCCATCACGGTCGAAGCCGAACTCCTCCAGCACCAGCGGCCGGTCCATGTCACGCGCGACATCGATATGGGCCTCGATATACTCCATGGCGTTTGCCGCCGTGCGATCCCACGTGCCTTCCATGTCTGTCGCATCCATCCAGCCCCAGTTCTTTGGCCACATATGGAAGGTCAGGTAATCGATATTGTCTGTGTCGTGGGCCTCGATGAAGCAGTCCATGCTGCCGCCGCAGCCCATGGAGCCTTCATTGCCGGAAGAGACGAGATGGTTGGGGTCGAGCGACTTGATATAGCCCGCCGTGTCGTCGATCCACGCATAGAAGTCCGGCAGGTATTGCTCCTCTTCCGGCGTACCGCCGCCGGAGCGCGGCTCGTTCGCCAGCTGCCACGACATGATGGCACTGTCTTCCGTATAGGGAATGCCGGTAATCGTGTTGGTGCGAGTCACCAGCGCATCGATATAATCGCGATAAAGCTCGTTGGCGGCTTCGGACCGGTAGAACCCGGCGGAAAAGACGGCAAAGGCCGGCCACGGGTGGGCCGGGTCACCGAGATTGATGAACTCGCCGCCATTGGTCCAATACAGGTAAGTGACCATGCCGCCGGACCATTCCCAGAAATTGTTGAGATAGATCACGGCCTTCATGTCACGCTTGCCCATCTCGGCGAGCAGGAAGTCGAGCCCGACCATCAGCTCCTCATTATAGGCACCGGTCTCGTCACGGAATGTCGGGCGGACGGAGTTGTTGAGCGGCGACAGCTCGGAGGAGCCAAGGACGCGCAGATTGGTGACGCCATTCTCCTTCAGGAAATCAAGCTCGCGGATGAGGCGGTCGCGATCGCCATACTCGGTATCTGCGCCGAGATAGGCGCCGTACCACATGTTTGCGCCGACATAGGCGTAATCCTCGCCCTCTAGCGTAAAGCGCATGCCGTCGACGGTGACGAAGTCGCTCGCCTCCTCGGTTTGCGCCATGCCGCCCGTTTCAGGATCGACCGGCGCGCCGGAGCCCGCCGTCATATCCAGGGTGCCGGCATTCGTTTCCGGTTGTGCGGGCTCGGAGCACGCCATCAGGCCAGCAGCGGCGAGCGCGGCAAGCGGCAAGGCAAGTTTTCTAAAGTCCATCTCGTTTCCTCCCTCTACAGAGTTATCATGGCATCCTGTGGCCAAGGCTCGCCTCAAGCAGGCGATACCATTCGTTTCGTTCAAGGCTGACCGGTGTTGCTTCCAGCGTTTCGCGCAGGCGGGCAGGCTTGGTCGTGCCAATGATCGGCACCGCGCCCCCCGGGTGCTGGCGCACGAAGCCATAGGCGATATCGGCAAGGCTGGCGTCGTGGGCCTTGGCAAGGTCGTCCATTTCCTCGCGAACACGCAGGACGTGCGTTTCCATGTGAGCCTTGTCACCGAACAGGCTGCCGCCGCCCAGCGGTGACCATGCCGCGATGCGGGTGCGGTGAGACATGGCGTCATCCAATAGACCCTCGAAGATCGGCGCCACATAGAGCGGCGAGAACTCGATCTGGTGGGCGTAGATTTCCGCCTGCAGGTAAGTGCGCAGCGCCGCGACCTGCCATGGCGTATAGTTGGAGACAGCCACCTTTTCGGTCAGCCCCTCAAGAACGAAGCCATCCAGTACTTCAGCGACATCGGCCGGATGGGCGAGGTTATCGGGCCGGTGGATGTAGATGAGATCGACCTTGTCCATCTGCAAACGGTCGAGGCTGGCGCGCATGGCATCGCGAAGATAAGACGGGCTCTGATTATAGGGGCTGCCGAACTGGATGCCGATCTTGGTCGCCAGCGTGGTACCATCGAACAGCTCCGGAGCCTCACTGCGCAGCCTGCCGAGCAGGGTCTCGACCGTGCCGAACCCCTCCTCCCCGCCATAGACGTCCGCTGTGTCGATATGGGTGATGCCGTGCTGCTTGCAGATCGACAGGCATTCGGCAAAGTCGTCATAGGTCGCAGTTGAAAACCGCCATGTGCCGAAAGCGAAAGAGTTAGGTGAAGGTGTCAGCATGCTTTTCCTCCCGTCAATGTGTCGATGCGTCGAGCGCACTCTATCAAGGCACGGCAGGTATGATACGGGCCTTTCCAGAACCCGGCCTTGTAACCGAGATTGCTGTAGTCGGGTACATCGCCGGCATAGGCATGCCAGTCGCCATTTTCCGTATCGAGAACATCGGATTTGATGAACTGCCAGACTTCCATCACAGCGCGCAGATAGCGCTCCTCGCCGGTCAATTGCCAGGCATTGAGGAACCCGACCAGCGCCTCCGCCTGGCACCACCACTCATAAATGCGTTCAGGCCCGTGATGGCCCAGTTCGCAGATTCCCTCGCCAAAGGCATTCAGGCTTTCCTTCAGACAGGCATCGGCAAGCTGGCGCACATGGGGCAGGTAGAGCGCCATCAGCGCAGGATCGTCCAGCACCTCAAGCGCTTCATGCAGCAGCCATGAGGCCTCGATGTCATGGCCGAACGATACCTCGTCGCTGAGGCTGTTCCAGTTATCGTCGAAGAACAGGCGCTGATGCGTGCCACGCGGCGCAATGAACTTTTCGGCCAGCAGGACGATGTTCTTGCGTAGTAACTCGCGGGTGTGGTCGGTCGGATGAACACGATAAAGCGCCGTATAGGGCTCGAGGATATGCAGGTGGGTGTTCATTGTCTTCGTCGCCTGAAGGTCGCGTTCGGACAGGCGCACATCATCTATTGGCGACCAGTCCTCGGCGAAGGCCTCGATATAGCCGCCCTTTTCTGCGTCGTAGGTTTTCTCTTCCAGCAGCCTCGCCAGCTCCAGCGCATAGTCCAGCACCCTCTGCTCTCCGGTCAGGTGATAATAGGCACTCAGACCATAAATGCCGAAACCCTGCGCATAGGTCTGTTTGCGGCGGCTGGACGGCGCGCCGTCAGCATTCAGCGACCACCACGCCCCGCCATGGATGGGATCGAGGAAAGAACCCGTGAAACTCTCATAGGCACGGTCGGCCATGGCGCGATACTCGGCCCGGTCATCGAAGGCGGCGAGTTCGGAAAAGGTCCAGAGAATACGGGCATTGAGCACGCAGCCCTTCTCCGCCCCCGGCTCAGGCGTATTGTCCATATTGATCTGGCCATGGAACCCGCCATTGGCATCGTCCGGTGCATTGGCCATCCACCAGTCGGCAATCCGCTCCAGCTCGGACCGAAACTCGTCGCGTAGGGTATTCAGCGTACGATCCATAAACCCTAGCCGAGGTCACTATTGCGCTTGATCAGCTCGCAACGCTGCTCGACCGACAGGTGCGAATGCAACGGGTCAGATGGCGTGTTCTTCGCAAAATCAACCAGCTGCTCAACGGATGTCCTCGCCACATGCATGCGCGTATCTGACGAGGCGTAATAGATATAGACCGAGCCATCATCATCCGCGATCCAGCCATTGACGAAGATTACATTAGAAACGTCGCCTACACGCTCCTCGCCCTGTGGCTCGATCAGGTGCCCGGCTGGCTGGTATGTCTTGACCCAGGGCCGGTCCAACTCGGTCATGAACAGATAGGCCACATACCGAAGGCCAGCCGCGGTGTTGCGAACGCCGTGGGCGAGGTGCAGCCAGCCATCGGCGGTCCTGATCGGTGCAGGCCCCTGCCCATTCTTGACCTCCTTGATCGTGTGATAGACCTTGCCGTCGACGATCTCTTCCTTCTCGACGACCGGGTTTTCCATGCTGTCTGTCAGCCCCCAGCCGATACCGCCGCCGGAGCCGACAGAGATGAACCCGTCCTGCGGGCGCGTGTAGATGCCATATTTTCCGTCCACGAATTCAGGGTGAAGGACGACGTTACGCTGCTGGCCGGAATTCGATGTCAGGTCCGGCAGGCGCTCCCAGTTCTCCATATCCTTCGTGCGCACGATGCCGCAATTGGCGACGGCGGCGGAGGTATCAGGATTGGACTTGTCCTTCCGTTCCGTACAGAACAGGCCGTAGATATAGCCGTCCTCGTGCTGCGTCAGGCGCATGTCATAGACATTGGTGTCCGGCTCATCGGTCTGCGGCAGGCGGATCGGGTAATCATGGAAGCGGAAGCCCTCTGTCGGCTTGTCGCTGTCGGCAAGCGCGAAGAAGGATTTGCGGTCATCGCCCTCGACCCGCACCACCATGGTATATCTGCCGTTCCACTTTATCGCCCCGGCATTGAACGCGGCGTTGATGCCCATGCGCTCCATCAGCCATGGGTTTGTCGCCGGGTTCAGGTCATAGCGCCACTCGATCGGCGCATGGTCGGCGGTGACGACCGGATAGATATAGCGGTCATAAATGCCGTTGCCGAGACCATTGACATAGTTCGGGCGGTTGATCAGCGCCTCATGCTCCCGCTTCAGGCGGGAAAGGCGGTCGTCAAAATCAGGTCTGGCCATGAATAACTCCATCAGGGCACGAATTATCAAATCAGTTTCAAGTCTAAAGCAGGCTCAGCGGGCACTCTCTAGGGGCTTCCTCCGCCGCTGCCGGGTCCATCGCTGCACGCATGCGATCGGTCTTCGGCATTTCCTCGACATTCAAGACTTCCGGCCAGGAATAGACCTCCTCGACATGGCCCTTGGGCGAGCAGCGGTCGCAATTTCCGGCATAATCCCAGTCGGGGTTCATGAAGGAGCCGCCCCATTGCAGGAACCAGAGCGGCTTGATCTGCTGGAATATCTCATAGTTCGGCATCACCCCGACCTCCGTGATGGCGATGAAGCCGTTCTCGTTCAGCGGCTGGACATTGCCATAGCCGGTCATGAACTGGGCATCATCCGTGCCCGCCGCATAAAAATCTGTCCCGGCGAAATCGACCGTCCCGTCTGCCGGGTAATACTGCTCCGCGCCTTCGGCACCCTTGTCAGCGCCCCAGACCCAGATCATGTTAGTGATGCCGTGATGGTTGGTGATACGGTCATAGGTCATGGCCCAGAGGTCTGCATATTGCTGTTTCTGGCCCCACCAGAACCAGCCGCCATTCATTTCGTGGAATGGCCGGAACAGGAGCGTGATGCCCTGACCGGCGTATTCCTTCAGGATCTCCGCCGTCGCATCGAGGTCCTTCAGCCACAGCTCATGCTCGCGTGTGCCGGGGGTGAGGACGCGGGCAAGTTCCTCATCGCTCATCGCATATTGCGAGCACTCGTAATATTCCCCGCGCGGACAGACCTTGATCGGATTGCGCGCATGCCAGGTGAAAGTCACAAGGCCGCCGCGCGCCGCCTGACGCTCCGCATGGGCGAGCATCAGCTCGCGATAGCCTTCATATTCCATGGCAAACATCAGTTCGAGGCCGAGTACCGCCGGTGTCTGCCCCGTCATTTCCTCGATAAAATCGAAGCTGTCACAGGGAATGAAGACTTCATATTCGTTGACCTGCTGGCCGGACAGCGTGTTGCCCGCCGCGCCGACATCTTCCAGCAGGGCGATTACCTCGTCGCGGCGCTGGCCGTAATCGGATATGACTGGCGTCGTCTCTACGGCATCAACAGAAGAGGCGTCGGACTGGCTGGAGTTCGCTGGCTCGGCGCAGCCAGCCGTGGCGAGGATGCCTAAAGCTGCAAACCCATAAGAAATTCTGGTCAGCAGCCTGATCATTTTGCGTATCCTTCCTTCTTGATCTCCGCTTCAGGCGTACCCTCGGCATAGTCTTTCAGATTGTCGTACCAGGTGGATTTCAGGACGGCGGTCGTGATCACGGCGATGACGATAGCGATGGTCATCTCCGTCCAGTGCTGGATGACCATGAAGATCGGTGCCGCCGTCAGGCTGGTATGCCAGACAAGGCCAATGCCGATATTCATCATGTCGCGCCAGAAATCCGGGTTTTTCGGTACGCCCTGCCCCTTGTCGACGAGGGATTGCTGGACCGGGTCCCAGAAGCCCCAGGGCCGGGTCTTGATGTAGAACTTCTCCAGCGTCTCCATGTCGGTCGGCGGCGTCAGCAGCGTTCCGGCGATGGCGGCAGCGGTGCACACGGCCAGCATCAGCGGGAAGGCATGGAGCGCATTGAGGTCCATGAACGCCATCGGGATAGCAAACAGGAGACCGGCAACCATGCCCCAGAAATAACCCTGCCCGTTGAACCGCCACCAGTACCATTTGAGCACGTTGGAGGCCGTGTACCCGCCATAGAGTGCAGACACGATCCACTGAAGCAAGAAGTTGATATCCGTTGCATAAAGACCAAAGGCCGTGCCCACTACGATGAACAGCGCGGCAACGGCATAGCTCATCCACACATAGGTCTTTTCCGACGCGTTCGGATTGATATAGCGCTTGTAGATATCGTTGACGACATAGGCCGGCGCCGCGTTGGTCGTCGCAGCGAAAGACGACATGAAGGCCGCAAGCAGCCCCGCGATGAGCAGGCCGAGCAAGCCAGCCGGGATGAAGTTCGATAGCACGAAAGGCAGGATCAGCTCGAAATCGACATCACCGCCCATCGCGTTCAGCTGCGTCATGTAGAAGCCGATGGCGAGCACGGCGAGACCGGCGATCAGCATGTAACGGGCCGGCGCGAGAACGACGGTGACGAGACCGCTCATCATAGCCGCTTCCTTCGGCGTGCGGGTCGAGAGAACCCGCTGCATGTCATAGTTCGGTGCCGGACCGGCGAAGCTTTGCAGCAGTCCCTTGAACAGCACCAGCATCAGGAAGATCTGGAACAGTTCGTACCCGTCCTCCGCGATCTTCGAGTTCGCCGATGGCAGGATTTCATTCCAGTCGAGGTCGAGCCGCCAGCCGGGGAAAATCCCGGCCCAGCCATCCGGCGTCAGGCTGTCAAGCAGCTCAGGGCTGACCGTCTGGATGGCGATGATGCCCACCGCGATCGAGGCCACGGTCATGACGATATATTGCATGACCTCGGTGATCACGACCGAGAACATGCCGCCCTTGATGACGTAGAGCGACGTCAGGCCGACGACGATGAGGCCGTAATAGATCTCGTTCATATGCGGGTCGGAAGACAACTCCCATGGCATGAAGGCAGCGCCGAACTTGCCGATGCCGACAAAGCCATAGGCGAGATAGCCGAGCACCATGACGAGGGCGAAAACGACGACGACAAGGTGCGACATGGTCGAGCCGACGCCCTTGCCAAAACGGAATTCGATCCACTCAGCCCCGGTCATCACGCCAGAACGGCGCAGCCAGAGAGACAGGAAGATCATCAGGAAGACCTGGTTGAAAGTCGGCCACAGCCACGGGATGTAGACGCTTTGCAAGCCGTAGATGAAGAGCAGGTAGACCAGCCACATCGTGCCGGAGATATCGAACATCCCCGACGCGTTGGACAGGCCGAGCGCATACCAGGGAAGCTTGTTCGAGCCGAGTGCATAGCCCTTCAGGCTTTTCGATGCCTGCCCAGACATGAACATGCCGATCGCCACGGTGAGACCGAGATAGGCGATGATGATAATGAGATCCAAACCGGTGAGTGACATCGTTCCTGCCCTTTTTTATCGTTTTGTTCGCTGCACGGGGATTATCCGATCAAGCATTGGTGTCGCCGCTTTCCCATGAACCGACCCTGATCCCCTCGATCTGGAGCGACCACGGGTTCTCCGCATAAAGACCGAATGGCTGGGTGACAGCTTTCTGGTTCAGCTTGTCAGACACGAAGTGGGACAGCGGCACGGCGACGGTCTGCCAGTCATTATCGCTGCGGATGTCCTGCGAGATATCGACCTGAACCTCGCCGCCATCGCCATCTTTCAGGGTCAGCATCACGGGACCTGCGGGAGGTGAAACCACACGGCAGGTCACGATGAGCGACATCTGTGCGTTGACCTCGCGCGAGAAATCCGTGGGCGGCCCTGAAATGAGCAGGCTTGCCGGCCCCTTCCATGTTGCAATGCGGGTATCTTCCTGCGCCTTGTGATCCTTGGCCTCGACGCTGATAAGACCGCTGGCGCTCGCCACCTTTGGCCCGTTGATCGCGAGCGCCTTGCCATCATCTTCGGCGAGCAGTAACTGCCAGCCACCGCGCGCCTGACCGGCGATGAACAGGTCAGCGAGGCGATAGCTGCCTCGCACCTCAAGGGCACAGCTTTCATCATGCTCAACCGGCACATGGCTGTCGGTAATGCTGAGACCGTAACCATAGGCAAAGAGAGGCTGGTAGTCCGCATCGCCAACATTGAGGGGCGTCTGCATCGGGTCACGCGGCCAGGAGAAACTGAGCTTGCCCGTATAGTCATGGCGCGGATTGCCTGCCATGTCGCCAACGAGCAAGTCCGCAATTCCCGCGCCTTCGCTGCCGGGAAGGAAGGCTGCCACGAAGGCATTGGAGGCATTCAGTTCCGGATTGACCCATAGCGGTCGGCCGGACAGGAACACCGAGACGACCGGGATGCCCTCCGCCTGCAGATTTTTCATCATTTGCAGCGGAGCGTCAGAGCTGTAGTCGACCGTGTCGCGGTCGCCCTGGAATTCTGCATAGGGGTGCTCGCCGAAAACCACGATGGCGACATCTGGTTTTTCCATCCAGTTGCCATCAGGCGCCAGATCGACAGAGCCACCGCAATTTGCGACCGCATCCTCCACTGCTGCGAAAACAGACTGCCCGTTCGGGAAGTCGGTATTTTCATTATCCGTCCCCTGCCATGACAGGGTCCAGCCGCCGCATTGCATGCCGATATTGTCTGCCCCCTCCCCACAGACAAGAATGCGGCTGCCAGCACGGATCGGCAGCACGCCGTCATTCTTCAACAGGACGAGGGATTTGCGCACGGCTTCCCGCGCAATGGTGCGATGATCATCACAGGCCAGTAACGAAAAATCGCCCGCAAAGGCGCGTTCCTTTGGTGGCATTGCCTCGAACAGGCCAAGACGTATCTTAACGCGGAGAATTCGGGCAACGGCTTCGTCGAGGCGCTCCTCGCTGATGCGCCCTGCCCTGACATCTTGCAGAGTCGTCTCGTAAAGCCCCTTCCAGCTGTCCGGCGCCATGAACATGTCGAGGCCTGCATTGAAGGCCGCAGCGGCGGAAGTGACTGTGCACCCTTCGACCTGACCATGACCGTTCCAGTCGCCGACGACAAATCCGTCAAAACCGAGCCGACCGACAAGCACATCGCTGAGCATTTCGCGACAGCCATGCATCTTACGCCCGTGCCATGTATTGAAAGACGCCATGACGGTCTGCACACCAGCATCCAGCGCAGGCGGATAGCCCGCCGCATGGATATCACGCATTTCCTCGTTGCTGGCACGGCAGTCACCCTGATCGGCACCCCCTTCCGTGCCGCCATCCCCGACAAAATGCTTTGCTGTCGCCAGTACATGATCATGGGACAGGAAATCATCTGTACCGGGAATGCCCTGCAATCCCTCTACCATCGCGCCGGCATAGGACGCGATGATGTCCGGCTGTTCGCTATAGCTCTCATAGGTGCGCCCCCAGCGATCATCCCTGACCACCGCGAGCGTCGGCGCAAAGGTCCAGTCCATGCCGGTCGTACGCACCTCCAGGGCTGTCACCTCTCCGATACGGCGGATCAGATCCGGATCGCGGGCTGCGCCAAGGCCGATATTATGCGGGAAGATCGTCGCGCCGACGATATTGTTGTGGCCGTGGACGGCATCCGTGCCCCAGATGATTGGGATAGCCGTCCGTCCGTTCGCCTTGTCGGTCGATGCCCTGAAGAAGCTGTCAACGAGATCGAGGAATTCCTGCGGCGCTGCGCGATTATTGCCGCCAGGTGCGGAATTGCCCCCATTCAGGATAGAGCCGAGATGATAATCGCGCGCTTCTTCCGGCGTGACGCTGGCAAGATCAGCCTGGATGACCTGGCCGACCTTTTCCTCGAGGCTCATCTGCCCAAGCAGGGCAGCGACCTGTGCCTCAATAGCGGCATTTCGGGCGGGCCTGTTTTTCAAGGGCCAGGCTTCGGCATCAATACGATGATCTGTCTTGTTCACGAGCCGGCTCCTCTGACAGCCAATACGGGCTCATGACGGCAACGCCAGCCTGATTCCAGCAATCTGATCAGCACCCTTTTGGCCCTTTCATCCCTTACTGCAGCCATTCTTGCCGATGGCTTGCCTGCTTGCCTTCTTAGTACACGGCGCCGACGGCCAGCAAGTTATTTATTTTTGATTTATTTATTCCTGATATCTGTTATACAGGTGACAGGCGACACGCTTTGTCGCCATGCCCGCTTTCGGGTTTCTCCTAAATCTTTCTCAACTGCGCCCCGATCGGGCGCAGTTTTTTTATGGGATGATGCCCGACCTGCTCGTCAGGAATACAGCCCGACCCCTAAAAACCACGTGGCAAAAATATCACTCAGACCGGCTAATTGTTGACATACACCCCTTAGTCGAGCCCTGAAATCAAAGAAAAGGCTCTCCTGAAGCGGAACTTTTTGCACTAAAAATATAGTTTTCATGCAAGGGTGAGCAGCAAGGTGCCAATTTACCAATTATTTATAGCTAAAAATGGCGCATAACGTGGTTTTGATGCGCAATACCGATCAATCGAGGGAACCAATATTAAGATCAATTTAGTTGATCGCATGTGAGATATGGCGTCTCGACAAAACATCCTTATATGTAGCCAACTTGGTTTCGTAGAGGGCGGGATCAGGGGAACAAAATGAAGTTACGCCGTACGGCAGCCTTGTCAGTCTTTGGTTTGCTGGCCGCTTGTGCATCGGTTTCGAAAGAAGATGCGCTGAACACGATAGAGGCTCCCACCCAGTGGGCATCTCTGCAGGATATGACAGATGTCTCCAGCACTCAGCCCATACCGCTGAACTGGGTCAATGATCTGTCGGATGATGCGCTTGGCGCGCTCATCCTGGAAGCAATGAACAACAATACCGACCTTGGCGCGGCCTCGCGGCGCGTGGAGATCGCTCGCCAGCAGGCGGTTGCGACGCGCGCAAGCCTGTTGCCGACCCTGTCAGGCTCACTCGGCACCAGTCGTTCGGTCCAGCGCACGAATGGCGACGGTGTCTATGCGACTGGCTATAGCTGGGGAGCGCAACTCGACTGGGAAGCCGATATCTGGGGCCGGCTGACGGATTCCACGCGCGCCTCCTATCTAGACGCAGCAACAGCCCGTGCAGATTTTGCAGCCGCCCGCCTGTCCATCGCCGGCGCCGTCGCGCAAAGCTGGTACGGCCTCGTCGCAGCCCGCCTTCAGCGGGAACTGTCCGAGCGCGATGTGGAGACCGGTGAAGCCAACCTGACGATTACCGAACGCCGTTATGAGCGCGGTATCTCCTCAAGCCTCGATGTCCGCCTTGCCCGCTCCTCGCTTGCCAACAGCCAGGCGCAGCTGCAATCGCGCCTTCAGGCCGAAAAAGAAGCAGCCCGTGGGCTGGAGGTCCTGCTCGGGCGCTATCCCGCAGCGGAACTGGCCAGTGCCGAAGCCCTGCCCGCCATCGAGCCGGTTATCAACGAGGCAGGCGTAGTCATCGGCCTCGGCACACCCCAATCCATGCTCGACCGTCGTCCGGATGTCATCTCAGCGGAGTACAGTCTTGAAGCTGCCGGCCTCAGGGCCTCGCAGGCTCGCAAGGCCCTGCTGCCGGCACTCAGATTGACAGGTAGCGCCTCCAACGGTTCAATGGAATTCGACGATATTTTCGACACGGACAATCTGGTCGGCTCGCTGTCTGCAAGCCTGATCCAGCCGCTTTTCCAGGGTGGCAGGTTGCTGGCAAACTCCAAGGCCCAGCAGGCCGCAGCGGAAGCATCCGTGTATTCTTATGCCGGCGTAGTGCTGAATGCCTTCGCCGATGTCGAGAACGCAATTACGGCAGAGACCCTGCTGGCAGCACGCGAAGAGGCCCTTGAACTGGCCTATGAGGAAGCGGTTGCCGCCGAGGACCTGACCGAACGTCAATATCTGAACGGCACGACCAGCATTTTTAACCTTATTAGTGCACAACAACGCCGGATACAGACCGAGTCCCAGTTCATCGCCGCGAGACAGCAGCGGCTGAACAACCGCATCAGCCTCTATCTGGCGCTGGGCGGTACGTTCGATGCGGGACCGGAAAGATTTAGTGGTGACCTGGATGCCGAGGGCGAAGACGCATCCCCGTCACTTTTCAGAAGATGGTGGCAACAGGCGACGGGTACGTCTGAGGCCGCAACTGCCGCAGGAGCGGACATATGATACGCAAGTTGTTTGTAGTTTTCGGGACGTTCGGCGTCGTTGCTGTACTGATCCTGGGTTTTATACTCCTCATCGGCGGCATGGCCGCGATGCGGCCCAAGCCTGAAAAGCAGGAAGCGGATTATGAGCCGCCAACGGTTTTCTATCGCGTGGCAGACAGCCAGCCGGTCAACCTGTCGGTAACGGCCCAGGGCGAAGTCATGCCCAAGACGGAAATCTCGCTGACGGCGCAGGTATCGGGCAAGGTCGTGGCGATCTCCCCGGACTTCGCCAATGGCGGCGTGATCCGCAAGGGCGAGATGCTGGTCCAGCTGGAACAGGAAGACTATCGCCTTGCCGTGACACAGGCTGAAGCCCGTGTTGCACAGGCAAGCCAGGCACTGGAGCTTGAGGAAGCCGAGGCGGAACTTGCCCGACGTGACTGGGAAGAACTCGGTGGCCTTGAAAGCGGCAACCAGCCCTCCTCCCTCACCCTGCGCCAGCCGCAACTGAACCAGGCAAAGGCAAACTATGCCAGCGCCGAAGCGGAAATGCGCAATGCGCGCCTGGCGCTGGAACGCACAACGATCCGCGCACCGTTCGACGGTCGTGTCCGCTCCAAGAACGCCGATGTCGGCCAGTTCATCTCGCCGGGCTTTGTCGTCGGCCAGCTGTTCGCGACCGATGTCGCCGAGATCCGCCTGCCAATGTCGGATAATGACCTTGCCCGTCTCGACCTGCCGTTGGCGTTCGAGGCTGACAGCTATGAGGAAGGTCCGCTGGTTTATCTGAACGCAACTGTCGCAGGGCAGATGCGCGAATGGCAAGGCCATCTGGTACGTACCGATGCGGCGATCGATCCGGGCACACGCCAGATCTCTGCGATTGCCGAGGTTCGCGATCCGTATGGCCGCGGT
Organism: Aquisalinus luteolus; assembly: GCF_009712425.2. GTDB lineage: Bacteria > Pseudomonadota > Alphaproteobacteria > Caulobacterales > Parvularculaceae > Aquisalinus > Aquisalinus luteolus. The sequence continues at coordinate 253,584 of NZ_VCJR02000003.1, read as the reverse complement.
GCCGATAATGGCTTCCCGCTTGCCATGGGCCTGTTCGTCGATGCCCGGATTCAGGGCCGTGAACTGGACAACGCCTTCGTCGTGCCGCGCATTGCGCTGCAGGAAGACGGTATTGTCTATGTCGTTCTCGATGACGACACGATCGAGCAGCGCCAGGTGATTGTCTCCGCCTCTGTCCAGGATGGTGTCGTCATTACTAGCGGCATCAACAGTGGCGACCGCGTCGTCGTGTCCCGCGCACCGGGCCTCGAAGATGGCACTGAAGTCATTGCGATTTCTCCCCAGGAACGTGACGCCTCGACCCAGTCGCGCCGCAGGCCGCAAGTGGAAGAAACTTCCACTGCCGACACTGCCGGTGCCGATGCGGGCGCTGACGCACAGGGGGCCCAGTTATGACACCCAAAGGCGGTTTTATTTCATGGTGGGCTCGCAACAGCGTTGCGGCCAACCTCCTGATGATTGCCATCGTCATTGTTGGCGCAGTTCAGTTCTTCGGCATGGAGCGCGAGGTTTTCCCGAGCGTCGAGCCCAGCCAGGTTTCCGTCTCGGTCAGCTGGCCGGGCGCAGACCCGCAACAGGTCGAGGAACAGCTCGTCCTGCGGATCGAGGAAGCGGTCTCGGACATGGACAATGTCTACGAGATCTATTCCACCGCGTTCGAAGGCTTTGCCAGCGTCACGGTCGATGCGACGGACGATGCCGACATGACGGAATTCACCAATGAGGTGAAAAACCGTGTCGACGGCATCTCGACTTTCCCGCAGGACGCTTTCCCGCCGATCGTGCGTGAAAGCCGGTTCAATCAGCAGACGGTATTCCTGTCCCTGACGGCACCGGACGACATGGAGCGGCGGGAATTCTTCCGTATTGCCCGTGACATGCGCGATGAGCTGGCGGCCCTGCCCAACGGCTCGCCTTTGGTCGAGGTCTGGGGTGTCCTGCCGGAGGAAGTCTCCATTGAGGTTTCCGAGGAATCCCTGCGCCGTTATGGCCTGACCCTTGGCGATGTTGCCAATGCCGTTCGCCAGAGTTCGCTGAACCTGTCTTCTGGTTCCGTGCGCACAGACAACGGCACGGTCCAGCTGGCCGTTCGCAACCTGGCCAATACGGAAGAAGAGTTCGAACGGATCGTCATCCGCCAGGCCCGTGACGGCTCCAACATCACCGTTGGTGACGTTGCGACAGTTATCGACGGCTTCGTCGATGCGAACGAGAAAGGCCTGACTGACGGCAAGGAATCCGTCATGTTCAATGTTCAGTCCCCTGAAATATCGAACGTGGTCGCGCTCTCCAAGGCCATCGAGCAATATGTCGAGGACAAGCAGGACGAGCTGGTCGATGGCATGGAACTGGAAATCTGGTTCGATTTCTCCGAGCTCTACAAGAACCGGATGGAGCTGGTTTCCTCCAACGCCCTTCTCGGTTTTGCCCTCGTCCTGATCGTGCTGTTCCTGTTCCTGCGCCCGGTGGTTTCCTTCTGGGTGACGATCGGGATCATGATCTCCTTCATCGGTGCGTTCATCTTCCTGCCGATGGTCGGTGTATCGCTGAACATGCTGTCGCTGTTCGGGCTCTTGCTCGTCATCGGGATCGTGGTCGACGACGCGCTGGTGGTCGGTGAGTCCATCCACAGGCAGGTCGAAAGAGGACGCAAGGGGCTGACGGCAGCCGTGATCGGCACGCAGCTTGTGGCAAAACCGGTGTTCTATGCCGTTCTGACGACGATGATCGCGTTTTTCCCGTTCATCTTCGTTTCCGGCGAGGCATCGCAATTCCTGAAGCACATCACCTTCACGATCATCTTTGCCCTGACCTTCTCGCTGATCGAATCCTTCATGATCCTGCCGGCGCACCTTGCGCACATGAAGCCGCAGAACAAGAACAGTGCCTTCTACAAGGTACAGAGCTTCTTTTCCGAGGGCATCATCTGGTTTGCCGACAAGATCTATCGCCCGATCATCGAGCTTGCGATCAAACTTCGTTATGTCACGGCAACGCTGTTCATCGGTGCCTTTGCCGTAGCCGTTGCGCTGCTCAGCCAGGGCTGGATCGGCTTCAACTTCATGCCCAATGTCGAGGGTCGTTTCGTCAGCGTGGTCATCACCATGCAGGAAGGAACGCCGTTCAGCCGCAACCTGCAGGTCTTTGACCGGCTGGAAGATGCTGTCTTCGACCTGCGCGAGGAGATGGACGGCATCCACGGAGATGGCACGATCGGCTCGACCTATGTCCAGGCCAGCGACACGAACGTCGTTGCCTATATGACAATCTCCGATGCCGAATCCCGTGACATCAGTGCGGAGGGTATTTCCGAGAAGTTCCGGGATTACATTGGTGAAATTCCGGATGCGGAAGACATCACCATCTCCTACACGATCAACCAGAGCGGACCGGAATTCAACTTCGGTATCGAGTCTGATTCGCTCGACGACCTGCGCCTTGGCGCGGAAGACATCAAGGCCTATCTGCGCAGCTATCCGGGCGTTTATGACGTCCGTGACCGGCTGCAATCTGTCACCGACGAAATCCGCGTCAATCTCAAGCCGGGCGCAGAGCGTTTCGGCCTGACACTGGCTCAGGTTTCCCAGCAGGTGCGCCAGGCCTATTATGGCGAGGAAGTCCAGCGCCTGCCGCGAGATGGCGACGATGTCCGCGTCATGGTGCGTTATCCCAAGGAAACACGGGAAAATCTCGACTCGATCGAGAATGTTCGCATCCGGACGGCCGATGGCCGGGAAATCCCCCTCTCCGCCGTGGCCGAAATCTCCTACGCCCCGAGCTACAAGCGGATCGACCGCTTCGGGCGCAAACGCTCTACGGTCGTAACCGCGGAGTTCCAGGAGGGCGTCGATGCGGCAGCCCTGATGAAGGACTTCAACGAGAACTTCATTCCGCAATGGAAGGAAAATCATCCGGGTGCGTCGGTTCGTGAACGTGGCGCCGGCAAGGAGGAGCAGGAGTTCCTGATAGAACTGGTCATCCTCTATGGCATCGCCCTTTTCGCGATGTACATGCTGATTGCCATCGCGTTCTCCTCCTACGCCCAGCCGATCCTCGTCATGACGGCGATCCCGTTCGGCTTTATGGGCGCGGTCTTCGGCCACTTCCTGCTGGGAGAGAACTTCGCGATGTTCTCCTTCTTCGGGATCGGGGCTGCGGCTGGCGTTGTCGTCAACGATAACCTCGTGCTGATCGATTACATCAACCGCTTGAGGCGTGAAGGCGTTGGGGCCTATGCCGCGCTGGTCGAGGCCGGCGTGACCCGGTTCCGGCCAGTCATCCTGACATCGCTGACGACCTTCGTGGGTCTTGTACCGATCCTGCTGGAAGATTCGTTCGATGCACAGTTCCTGCGGCCATGTATCATCGCCCTGTCCTTCGGCGTCCTGTTCGCCCTGTTCGTGACGCTCCTGTTCGTTCCGGCGCTCTACACGATCGGTGTCGACATCAAACGCTTCTACAAGGGGCTGTGGACCGGCGAGAAACAGGCTGCCTTCGGCGAGAATCAGGATCAGGCAATCCCTGATATCGATGCTCTCGACGATGATTATGATGGCGAGCTGGGTATCCGCCCAAGCCCGGCCGAATAAAATTTTTAACGGAGGTTAAATTTAAGTGTGTAGTTAACCCTCCGTTAACTTTTTAGGGGCATGCTGGTTACATCTTCTCCCAAGAAGATACCCCACCATACCCCACGACAGTGAGTAACGGCCCCGCCTCCCCAAGCGGGGCCGTCCTCGTTTGGGCATGTTTTTACGTCGGGCGAGGATGGTGAAAAAAGTGCGCCAGAGGCGATTTTTCCGGTAGATTAGCCGCGAACCCTTTGCTATATCCGCGCTTCAAATGTTCCCCAGTAGCTCAGTTGGTAGAGCAAATGACTGTTAATCATTGGGTCGCTGGTTCGAGTCCGGCCTGGGGAGCCATTTCTTTTTCAGGAAATCGCTAGATAAGTATCCGCAGAGGCTGCCAGTCTCGGTATGTCTGTTTGTCAGAGATTTTCCTCGCCAACGTAATATTCGATCATCTCTTCCCAGTCATTGCCGCCTGTCAGGCGCAATGTTGCACGGTTGAAGCGCTCGACCATCGGGCTGCCTGTCGGGAAGGCAAACCCATAGCTTTCATGCTCAAAGCTCGGCTCCAGCACGCGCAGGTCAGCCAGATCGCTATTCTCGATCAGGTATCTGGCTAGCGGCGCATCATGCACAGCCGCCTGAAGATCGCCGTCTGCAACAGCGGCAAGTGCCGCCTCGGCGGTCGGAAACTCCCGCAGGCGGATATTGCGCTCTTCCAGCCAGACAGCACTGGAGGAGCCCTCCACCACCGCTACGCGCACGCCGCGCAGATCGTCGGGCCCTTCGATCCCGCCATCGAGCGAGGACACGGTGAACGCCGAGGCGAGCGCCCCGGTCATGCCGGCGATGATGATGATCGAAGTGAACATCCAGACAAGGCCAACGATTCGTCCGGCCATCGTCCGAGGTGACTTGTCACCATAGCCGACGGTGGTCATCGTCACCGCGGACCACCATAGCCCCTTGCCAAGGCCATGGGCCGTCGTGCCGCCAAACTCCTCAGGGTTCTGTCGACGCTCAACCAGCCAGATCACCGCACCGACACCGGCAAGCACGACCAGCAAGGTCAGCACAGCGCTGGCAAACTGCCATGTCAGCAGCGGGGCGAAGAATGAGAACGGCCCGCCGCCGCCTTCCGACGGCACGGCGATGCCAAGCCCCGAACGGTAATAGCCATGGGTGAAGTCGACGATCTCCTCACGCTCCGGCGTGATAGACAATGCGCCGATGGCGGCATCATTCTGTCCGGACTGCAGCCCGGCAAACATGTCGTCGAGCGTCTGCTCGCTATATTCATAGGAGACGCCGACACTGCCTGCCGCCTCTTCCCACAATTCCACCGACAGGCCGACCCATCGTCCCTGCTCATCCTTGAAGGCAAAGGGCGGTGCTTCCTTGATCGCGACCGTCAGGGGCGCTTCCTGCTGAGCAAGAGCGACTGGCTGTATCGCGGCAAAGCCGCATAGAAGGGCGAAAATGGCGATGAATTTCCGATGGATGGCGCATTCTCCTGTCGTTATCTGTCAAAAAACTAGTGCCATTCGCCAAAGCGTCAAAACGCTGCACTTCGTCTACCGGTGAGGCTGGAGCCATGCGGCGGAAAAGCCTATAGGCTTGCAACAGGATATGAAGACCCGACATCGGGTATGAACTGACTTTCAGGGCAAGGAGGTTGCCATGGCCGAGACACTGACATTCGACTGGACCGATCCATTGTTCCTCAACGAACAACTGACCGAGGAAGAGCGGATGATCCGCGATGCCGCCCGCGGCTATTGCGACAGCAAACTGATGCCGCGCGTCATCAAGGCGAACCGGGAAGAGAGCTTCGACCGCGCTATCATGACCGAGCTCGGCGAACAGGGCCTGCTTGGCGCTACCGTCGCCGAGGAATATGGCGGCGCTGGCGCCTCCCACGTCGCCTATGGCCTGATCGCCCGCGAGGTCGAACGTGTCGACAGTGGCTATCGCTCTGCCATGTCGGTTCAGTCTTCCCTCGTCATGTATCCGATCGAGGCCTTTGGCGACGAAGCCCAGAAGAAGAAATACCTGCCGAAGCTCGCGACCGGTGAGATGGTCGGCTGCTTCGGCCTGACGGAGACCGATGGCGGGTCAGATCCCGGCGCCATGCGCACCGTCGCCAGGCCGGTCGATGGCGGCTATCGCCTGAACGGCTCGAAGATGTGGATCACCAACTCCCCTATCGCCGACATCGCGGTCGTCTGGGGCAAGCTCGACGGCATCATCCGAGGCTTCATCGTGGAGCGCGGCATGGATGGTTTCTCGACACCAAAGATCGACGGCAAGCTTTCCTTGCGCGCCTCGGTGACCGGCGAGATCGTGCTTGATGATGTTTTCGTGCCGGAAGAAAACCTGCTGCCCAATGTGAAAGGCCTCAAGGGTCCCTTCTCCTGCCTGAACAAGGCGCGCTATGGCATCGCCTGGGGCTCGATGGGTGCCGCAGAATTCTGCTGGCACGCAGCCCGTGATTACGCGATGGAGCGGATCGTGTTCGGCAAGCCGATCGCCGGCACGCAGCTGGTCCAGAAGAAGCTTGCGGACATGCAAACGGAAATCGCCCTTGGCCTGCAAGGGGCCCTCGCCGTTGGCCGGGCGCTGGATCAAGGGGCGTTCAGCCCGGAATCGATTTCCCTCATGAAGCGGAACAATTGCGGCAAGGCGCTGGAGATCGCCCGCATTGCGCGCGACATTCATGGCGGCAATGGCATCTCCGAAGAATATCACGTGCTGCGTCACGCGATGAACCTGGAGACCGTGAACACCTATGAAGGCACCCACGATATCCACGCGCTGATCCTTGGCCGCGCGATGACCGGCATTCAGGCGTTCCAGTAGGCCCACATGCTCTTTGTCCTGATCGCCATTACCCTGACGCTCGTCACTGTCGGCAGTCTTGCCCTCGCCCTTTGGCGGCGGCAGGGAAAGACGGTGACGCCCGCCCATGACATCGCGATCTACAAGGACCAGCTGGCCGAGATCGAACGCGACCGGGCAAGGGGTGTGATCAGCGCCGCCGAGGAATCCGCAGCGCGGCTGGAAGTCGAGCGTCGCCTGATCGCCGCCGGTCGGCGCAACCGCGAGACCCGGGGCGGCGCGAACCGCGCTGTAGCGCTTGTCAGCGTAACCCTGATCGGCCTGATGCCACTGGCCGCCGGCATAATCTATCTGCAAATGGGCCGCCCTGCCCTGACCGAGGAGCGGGACAGCATGGCCGATGCGCGGGAGATCCTCGATACCATCGCGGCAGAACCCGGCAGGACACGTCCGGTCATCCGCAGGCTGACAAGGGAATTACAGACCGACCTGGAGAACCCGGCCAAATGGCTCGTTCTTGGTCGCAGCCTCTATGGTAGCGGCCGCAAGGCAGATGCGATACCTGCTTATGAAACCGCCGTGCGCCTGACAGCGGGCGAGAATGCAGCCGTCTTTGCCGAGTATACGCAAGTGCTGCTGGAATCCCTGGATGAGCGGCTTGAGCAGAACCCCGACGATATCGCTGCCTTGCGCCAGCTTGCGGATATCAAGATGACATTGGGGGAGATCGACGCGGCGCAGGCCGCTTATGAGCGCGTTCTGCAGCTGAACCCGGCGGACCAGCAGGCCCGAACGGCGCTGGGTATTGATGCCTTCAGCGCCCAGAACTGACCGTCAGGTTCGATAGATTAATCGTCCTCTTAATCCTGACCCCTTGTCCTGCGTTCGGCATGTTCAGGATCGACCCGGACAGCTTTCACCTGATCCAGAGACACCGGGCGTTCGTTCAGGACACGATAGAGATCGGCCAGTTCTTCCTTGCTCAGCGGCGCCGGTGAACCTGCCGGCACAGCTTCCTGGCGGGTGTAATAGAAAACAAGCCCTGCCCCGATGATAAGCAACAGGAAAGGCGTCAGCCACAGGATAATCCCCTCCCCCTCGAAGCGCGGACGCAGCAGGACGAACTCGCCATAACGAGCAACGACGTAGTCCAGCACTTCATCATTGGTGTCGCCCGCCTCGATCCGTTCACGGACAAGCAGGCGAAGATCGCGCGCAAGCGGCGCATCGGACTCATCGATCGACTGGTTCTGGCAGACGACGCAGCGCAGCTGTTGGGAAAGGACGCGAGCACGCTCTTCCTGTGCCGGATCGTCGAGCGCTTCTGCGGGCTCGGCTGCCTTCAGCGGCAGGAGGCTCAGGGCCAATACCAGAATGCAGGCAAGGCGGGTCATCGCATCACTCCGCCGGGGTTGGGTTTTGTGCCGGGCTGACGGAAGTTGCCGGTGTCGGTCGCCTGGACGGTCTGGGCGCGCCGACCCTCAGTCGCCTGTCGGACAGCGACACAATACCACCCAGAACCATCAGGACCGCGCCGCCCCACAGGTAGAAAACAAGCGGATGATGATAGGCGCGCACGATCCGTGCCTGTCCGCCCTCGCCACGCGGTTCACCTATGGCGACATAGACATCGTCGAACCAGCGCGGATGGATTGCCGCTTCCGTCGTCATCTGCCGCGCCACGGGATACCAGCGCCGCTCGGGCGAGAGTTCCGCAACTTCTCGCCCGTTCTTCAGCAGGCTGACGGAAGCCATTTCCGTGCGATAGTTGGAGACATTCCGTTCAGTAACGCCATTGAACCGCACGGCATAGCCGCCAACTTCGACTTCGTCACCAGGTTCCATGACCTGCATCGTCTCGTTGACCCAGATCGAGGTACCGACCATGCCGAGAATGGCAACGCCGAGCCCGAGATGGGCAAGCGAGCCGCCCCAATAGGCGCGGGTAAAGCCGCGCAGGCGGCGCAGCGTTTCCGGTGCACCCACCCGGAACATCTTGGAGCGAAAAGCGATATCCGTCAGAGTACCAAAAATGATCATCAGGCTGATGACAAGCGCGACGGCAGCGAGCACATTTCGGAAGCCAGACGCGATCAGGCTGGCGATGGCGACGAGCAGCGTCAGGCCGATGGCCCATTTCAGGCCCATGGCGGCCGCTTTCAGGTTTCCGCGCTTCCATGGCAACAGCACGCCGAAGCTGAGGAAGACGGACAGCAGCAGCATCAACGGGATCGAGATCAGGTTGAAGTATGGCGGGCCGACCGACACCCGCTCGCCTGTGATCGTCTCGGCGATGGTTGGCCAGAACGTGCCGATCAGCACCGTGAACAGCAGAACCGAAAGCACAAGGTTGTTGAGGATCAGCGCCGATTCCCGACTGACGACCGAGAAGGTACCACCAGGTTTCATCGCCGCACCGCGCAGGGCAAACAGAATGAGCGCACCGCCAGTGAGGATACCGCACAGGCCGAGCAGCAAAACGCCCCTGCCCGGATCGCTGGCAAAGGAATGCACGCTGGTCAGCACGCCGGATCGCACGATGAAGGTGCCAAGCAGTGACGTTGAGAAGGCCGTGATCGCCATCAGGATGGTCCACAGTTTCAACGTATCGCGTTTCTCCACCACGATGGCGCAATGCAGGAGCGCGGTGCCTGCGAGCCACGGCATGAGCGAGGCATTCTCGACCGGGTCCCAGAACCAGTAGCCGCCCCAGCCAAGCTCGTAATAGGCCCACCAGGAACCCATTGCGATGCCAAGCGTCAGGCCCGCCCAGGCAAGCAGCGTCCACGGACGAACCCACCGCGCCCAGGCCGGATCGACCCGGCCTTCCAGCAGCGCGGCAATGGCAAAGGAAAAGGCGATGGAGAAGCCGACATAACCGAGATAGAGAAATGGCGGATGGTAAGCGAGCCCGGGGTCCTGCAATAGCGGGTTCAGATCAGTGCCGTTGAGCGGTACCGGGAATATCCGCTCAAACGGGTTTGACGTAAAAAGCGAGAAAGCGAGAAACCCGACGCCTATCAATGCCTGGATGCCAAGCACCCGCGCCTTGAGGCTGGGCGGCAATGTCGCGCCGAGCACGCCGACCAGCGCGCCAAAAAAACTCAACATCAGCAGCCAGAGCACCATGGAACCTTCGTGGTTACCCCAAACGCCGGCGATCTTGTAGAGCATCGGCTTTGCCGTATGGCTGTTCTGGTAGACGTTTAGCAGGCTGAAATCCGACGTCACATAAGCGTGCATCAAAGCGAGAAAGGCGATGAGGATTAGCACGAACTGCACGATCGCGGCAGGCGCCGCGATCGCCATGCCCCGGCCATCGCCGACATGGGCGGCCCAGAGCGGCACGACTGTCTGCAGTATGGCAACGAGCAGCGCAAGGATCAGCGCCAGATGTCCGATTTCAGCGATCATGGTCCGTCAGCCCGCTCGTTGCGGACACAGCTTCAGAATTGGCCTCTTATAACGGTGCCAGACGTTCCCGGGCAACTGCGGCAGAGTGCCTAAATATCGAGTGGTTTATCGTCCAGCGGCTCGAAATAGCGGGCGATATAGTCATCGCTCACCGCCTCTGGCGATGCCGGGGACCATTGCGGGTTTTTGTCCTTGTCGACGATCAGCGCCCTCACGCCCTCCTGGAAGTCAGGACCCTCCATCACTCGGGAAGCAATGGCGAATTCCATGCGCATGACATCGTTGAACGACATTGTCTTGCCGCGTCGCAGCTGTTCCAGCGCGATCTTCATCGAGGTCGGCGACATCCTGTCCAGCCGCTCCAGCGTGTGGGTGGCAAAGCCACCACCGCCATCGTGGAGAGACTTGATCAACTCCTCCAGCGTGCCGGGGGCGGTGAAATACTGGTCGATATCGGCCTTGCTGTCGGAAAGCTGGCTTGGCTTCGTCACCTCATACTGCGAGATCACATCGCTGATCGCATCGTCATCGAGATCGTCGGCGCCGATAGCCATCAATGCCTTTTCCAGATCCGTCATGGAATTTTCCTCGACCAGATGATCGGCGATTCCGACATAATGGCAGTCGACACCGGACAGGCGATGGCCCGTCAGCGCCAGATAGGCGCCGAAGCCGCCATCGAGACGCGGCAGGAAATGGCTGCCGCCGACGTCAGGGAACAGGCCGATGCCCGTCTCCGGCATCGCCCACAGCGCTTTTTCACTCATCACCAGATGCGACGCGCCGATGGAGATGCCGACGCCGCCCCCCATGCAGATGCCATCAACCAGCGCGATATAAGGCTTGTCATAGCCATGGATCAGCGCGTTCATCGTGTATTCGACGCGGAAAAACTCCGCCGCGCCGCGCGGGTCGTCTTTCGACTGGTCATACAGCGCGCGGATATCCCCGCCGGCGCAGAATGCTTTTTCGTTATCCGTGCGCACGATGACGGCAGAAACCTCGTCATTGTCGGCCCAGTCGCGCAGCACGCCATCGATGGCGGCGCACATATCAGTCGTCAGGGAATTGAGCGCTCGGGGCCGATCGAGGTCGATCACGCCCCAACCATTATCGATGCGGAAATTGACGTCGGGAGTTTGCGGAGTGTCGGTCATGGAAGATGCCGTCCTTTCTTTTTCTGTCGTCAGGACGCGGCCAGCAGCCCCCGTTTCAGGGCCGTGAGGAACCGCTTCTCGGTATCCGACAGGCGCGTTTGCCCGTCTATCGCGCCCGGCATGCGCATACCTGCCCGCTTCATCAGGTCGCCGATGCTACCATCCTTGACCGCCTCGACAATCTGCGGATGCACATAGGATTTCCGGCAGATCGCCGGGGTGTTATGCAGTCGCTCGGCAGCAGCGGCAAGGGTGTCCTTCACCGTCGGTTTCTCGCAAGACCCGGCGTGATCGAGCGCGCAGATACAGGCTGACCAAGTGCGGAACTGCTTCGCCGTCGCGTGACAGCCGAACAGCTCGCGCAGATACTCGTTCACCTCGCTGGATGAAACGGGATGGCTCTCGCCCTCCTTTTCGTAGCGGAACAGGTGCTGACCCGGCAGTTGCGACATACGCCGGATCAGCCGCTCCAGCCGCCTGTCGGAGAAATGCAGGTCGACCTGCCGCCCGCCCTTGCCGATAAAATGAATGTCGATGGTGTGACCCTGTATCTCGACCTGGTCGTCGGTCAGCGTCGTCGCGCCATAGGAGCCGTTTTCCTGAAGATAGGTCGGCGAGCCTATGCGCAGGGCTTCCGAATCCAGCAGGTGGAAGATGCCGGCGAGCACCCGCTCTCGCGACAGGTTGCGGGCGCGCAGGTTCACATCGTTCTGCTCGCGCGCGCCGGACAGCGCCATGCCGAAAGCGATCAGCTCACTGAATTTATGCTGGTCCCGCGCCTCCCGCCACAGATCATGATAGCGATAGGTCTTGCGCCCCTTGGCATCACGGCCTGTCGCCTGCAAATGCCCGCGCGGGTTCGGGCATATCCAGACATCCTCATAAGCTGGCGGAATCGCCAGCGCGTTGCAGCGCTCGCGCACGTCCTTGTCTGTGATCAGGTCGCCGGTTTCGTCGTAATAGGAATAGCCCTTGCCGGAACGGCGGCGGGAATAGCCCGGCTCGCTGTCATCGCTATAGACGAGACCGGCCTCGCGCGCGGCCTGTTCGGGGGAGAGATCGTAGGGCATATACCATCGCAGATAGGCCCGGTCACAGCGCCGGGGCGGCGATGCACAGACAGGCAAATACTGGGGATGGTTCCGGTATAATCTGGGGAGTGGTACCAGCTCCTGGGTTCGAACCAGGGACCTCTTGATCCACAATCAAGCGCTCTAACCAACTGAGCTAAGCCGGCATCTCGATCAATGAGAGGGCGGAACCTAGTCGCGCTCCGCCCCTTTTGCAAGATCAAATAGTGCCCGTTTCAGGCAGAAAATCGGGGATCAGTATCCCATCTCGTTGACCATACCCTGAAGCTGGGCGATACGGCGATCGTCAGCCGGGTGGGTCGACAGGAATTCAGGTGGTGCACCGCTGCCGGCCTTGGCATTCTGCATCTTGCGCCAGAAAGCGACGGCCTCGTTCGGGTCGTAGCCGGCTTGAGCCATGAACTGAAGGCCAAGGCGGTCGGCTTCCAGCTCGTTCTCGCGCGAGAATGGCAACAACACACCAACCTGGGCCCCGAGGCCCAGCGCCTGCTGAATACCGCTGGAGCCCTGCACGCCGCGCCCTTCAAGCACCGCACCGGCAAGGCCGACACCAAGCTGCGTCGCCGCGGTCTGGCCGTAACGCTCACCGGCATGGTTCTGCAGCACGTGCGCGACCTCGTGCCCGACAATCGTCGCCAGCTGGCCGTCTGTCGATGCCAGGTCCATGATGCCGGTATAGATACCGATCTTGCCGCCCGGCAGGGCGAAGGCGTTCAGGTCATCGCTCTGGAATACGACAACTTCCCACTGGGACGGGTTCTGGCCGGTCGCAGCGAGGATGTTGTTCGCCACCCGCTGGGCGCGATTGTTGTAGCTGCTGCTGCGGGAAATCGTCTCTTTCTGCTTGATTTCCTGCCATGCAGGCTGTGCCGCCTGGGCCATGTCGGCCGAGCTTGGGGTGAACGCGGAACCGACACTGGCGCAGCCGGTCAGCAGCGTCATCGTGCCCAATAGCCCGGCGACGGCAATGCCGCGCAGGTTGAATCTCGATGTATTTTCGGATGTCATGCTGGTCTGTCTCCTCGCATTGGTACATTTACCATAGACCTGAAACATTACAGGGCAAATAGGGTTCGAAATTTGACTTGAATGGCCAGAACGCCGGGAAATCGCCCCATTTGGCCGCTTGTGACGCGAATGTGATATGCCCGAAACACTGGAAGCCTGAACAAATCAGACCGCCAGTGCCTCTTTCACCTTGGCGGCGACGGTTTTCAGGCTGAACGGCTTTTGCAGGTAGCCCGCGCCCTCGATCGCCTCCAGCTTGTCGCGCATCGCCGTCTCGGCATAGCCCGACATGAAGATGACCTTGGCCTTGCCCAGGCGCTCTCCCGCCTCCTGAATGAAGGTCGGCCCGTCCATTTCCGGCATCATGATGTCGGACAGGACGAGATCGAACGGCTTGTCATCTTCATCGAGGATATCCATCGCCTCTTCGCCATCGGTCGCCTCGACGATCTCGTAGCCGCACATCTGCAGCGCGCGGACGACGATGGTGCGCGCGCCGTCCTCGTCCTCGACGATCAGGATACGGCCCTTGCCGGTCAGGTCGGCGGATTCGGACACCTTGTTGGCACCGTCGGCCGGGGCCTCCCTGGTGGTCTCCTCCTCATAGGAGGCCGGCAGGAAGATTCGGAAGGTCGCCCCCTCGCCCGGCCTGTTGTGCAGGAAGATACGCCCGCCCATCTGGCCGATGACACCGTACACGGTCGACAGGCCGAGGCCCGTGCCCTTGCCTTCACCCTTGGTGGTGAAGAACGGTTCGAAGATTTTTTCGGCGATATCCTCGGGCACGCCGGTGCCTGAGTCCGACACTTCGATCAGCACCTGGTCGACATCGTCGAGCACCGCATAGCCATAGGCTGCGACGTCAGGTGCCTTGACCAGCTTGGTCTCGATCGTCAGCTCACCGCCTTTCGGCATCGCATCACGGGCATTGACCGCGAGGTTCATCACGGCGAGTTCCAGCTGGCCCTTGTCGGCTTTCACCTTGGGCAGGCCGCGGCCATTAACGACATTCAGCGTCACCCGTTCGGTAATCGACCGATTGAGGAAAGGCGAGAAGTCGCGCAGCATCTCGGTGACCGACAGCACCTCGGACTGCAGCGTCTGCTTGCGTGAGAAGGCGAGCAGGTTCGAAGTCAGGTTCTTGGCCCGCTGGGCGTTTTGCTGGATCAGGACAAGGTCCGGATAGGACGGATCGCCCGCCGCGTGACGGCGCATCAGGAACTCGCAGGAGCCCATGATAACTAGCAGCAGGTTGTTGAAGTCGTGGGCGATCGACCCTGCAAGGTGACCGATCGTCTTCAGCTTCTGGTCCTGCGAATAATCCTCTTCCATGCGTTTCTGGAAAGAAACGTCCACGGAATAGAGTACGGTCTGGCGCTTGCCATAGCTGCCACGGCGGCGTTTGACCGGCCGTGCATAGAGATGAACGAACTTCGCAGAAGCACCATCGCCGATCTTGACCTCGACAGGTCGGGCCAGCGCTGAATTGGTGTTGCGTGTCTTCAGCGCTGAGGCAAGATCGCGTGCGACCTGCTCGGAGAAGCATTCGGAGAACAGCGGGTTGTTGCCTTCGATCTCGAAAAGATCCGCAAAGACCTTGTTGATCTCGGCAAGCCGCGCATCGGACCCGATATCGCCCTCGACCACCGCAATACCGAACGGTGCTTCCGTCATGTCACCGGACGCGCTGGCAAGCTCCCGGGCAGCAGCATCGCCGACCTCGACGGGTTGCAGTTCGATGCAAACAAAGCCTTCGCCAACGCCGCCGCGCAGGAATGGCGTCAGGGAGATATCCACCGCGCCCCCTGCCCGCTTGCGCATGCGTGACTCGGTCGGCTTCTCGTTCTCGTCCCACAGCTCCTCGACAATGTCGTCAGCCTCACCAAGGATGAAATCGGACAGCTGTAGTGAGCCCTTGATTGTACCGACCCATTCGGCCATCGCCTCGTTGTACCAGACAATCTGGCCGGAACGCTCCAGCCCGAAGACCGGGCGCGGATATTTGCGATAGGCAGTTGTCAGCGTGTCGACCACATCCTCGACTTCCTGCTCACGCAGGCGCCAGGCGATGTGCTCGCCCTTGTCGCGCATTACGCGCAGGGAAATCTCGAACCGGCGCAGGCGGGCGGCCCCGGCCTCTGCGCCCATCATCTGGGTGATGATCTCTTCGGTCGGCTGGCCGGACTTGGCCGCGCGGCACAGGCGGAAGACCTTGCGCGATTCAGGACCGGACGCATTGAACAACCGGTCTATGCGCGGCGGCAGGCCGGAGGTGCCGCGAATACCAGCCTGTTCGGCGACCTGCTGATAGGCCTCGTTGGCATAGACAACGACGCCCTCACGCGTGGTCACGAGACGCGCATCCTTGTCGGCATTCAGGATGTCTTCGGCAAGGCCCAGCGGCTCGAGTATATCCTTGCCCGCAAGCTGCACGGCACGGGTCTTGTCGTTGCCGGTCGCCCGGTGCATCAGCACGCCCGCCAGCATCAGCGGCGAGAAGGATTTCGTCACCGCCCCGCCGATCATCAGCAGGAGGATACCGGCAAGACCGCCGAGCAGGATCAGCCACGGCACACCGGAGGCGACACCCACCGTCAGCGCATAGAGGACGCTGGCGACGACGCAGCCCATCGAGCCCCAGACGATAAAGGGCGCGACCTTCTCGAACAGGCGATTGATCAGCGACGGTTTTTCCGGCTCCAGGTCGATGACGGATGTCTGGGCAGGGGCTGCGGCAGGCTGCGGTGCTGCTTGAGGGTCAGCCTGCGGTGTATCATCGCTGTCCTCTTCATTGGCAGCAGCAGTCACGGCGGCGGGTTTATCGGTCGCGGACTTCTTCTCGGCTTTTTCCAGCTGTTCGATGATTCGGCTCTGCTGGGCTTCGACCGGATTGGCGGCAGGTTCATCTTCACCCTCCCGTGATGGCCGGTTGGCAGTCGAAACGTCGTCCTTCTCTTCGGCCTTCATCGCCATGCGCAATTCGTCAATGGCGGAAATGCCGAGGGCGCCCCGCTGGCTCTTGCCCTCACCTTTCGTAGAACCCTTGTTCTCGCTGGTGGATATCTTGTTCTCCCGCCTCACTTCTGAAGGCGCAGTCGCTTCAAAGGCGTCATCGAAGCTCTTGGCGAGGGTCTTGTCCTCGAAACTCACATCCTTCGGCAGATCATCGAGAGAGCTTTTCTTGCGCTCTTTCTGTGCCGAGGTTGATTTCTTTTTGAAGCCCTGCAGCATATGTATTTCCTATGCCAGTGTGAGACAGACCGCGTGTGAAACGGTAACGTGCAAGTGTTCGCAAGCCGGGACCAGAGTGCCGACCCGGTAAGTTATCCAGAGTCGCACGCCCGGTGAATGCCGTTCGAGAAGAAGAATGTTAATGAATGCTTAACAAATCCCTTACGCCACAAACCGCATCTACCAATAAGGGACCGAAAATCGGTCTGGCACTCGGCTCCGGCGCGGCGCGTGGCTGGGCGCATATCGGCGTCCTGCGTGCGTTTGACGAGATGGGCTACAAGCCTGATGTGATCGCCGGGTGCTCTGTCGGGGCGCTGGTCGGCGGGGCGCATCTGCTCGGCGTTCTGCCGGAGTTCGAGAAATGGGCGCGGGAGCTGGGGCCGCTTGCTGCCTTGCGCGATTTTGCGGTGAACATCTCCCATGGCGGTTTCCTGAACCCCGATGCGGCGTTCAAGGCTTTCCGCCATGCCGACAAGGATTTCGCTGATCTGCCAATCCCCTTCGGCGTCAACGCCACAGACCTCGGCACGGGCCGGGAACACTGGGTCACGACGGGTTCGGTGATCGACGCGGTGCGCGCCTCCAGTGCAATCCCGATGGTGATTCATGCTGCCAGACTGCCCCATGAACATGGTGACCACTGGTTTGTCGACGGTGCCCTCTCCAACCCTGTGCCAGTCGATCTTGCCCGCTCGCTCGGCGCGGATAAAGTCATTGCCGTCGACCTGACCGCCGTCGCGCTGACCCTTGAACGGTTCGACCCGCCCCCGACCCGCGCCGTGACTCTCGTCGAACCGGCCCCGCTGGTCGAGCAGCAACACCTGCTGCCCGAACCGCTGCATCACCTGCTCGCCAACACGCGCCACTATGTTGAACGCCAGATACAACTGGCCAAGGCCAAGATGCAGGCAACGCCGCACTTCTTCGAGACGGCGATCGCCACCATCGATATCTTCCAGACCCAGCTTGCAGAGGCGAAGGCGCAAATCCACAAGCCCGATATACGCCTGATGCCCGACATGCGGGCCGCCGGACCAACGTCCTTCGACCGCGCAGACGAATTCATCGATATCGGCTATCGGGTGACGATGGAGGCGCGTGACGAGATATCGGCCCTGTTCGCCGGGGAAGATATCGAGGGCGCTGAAGTGATTCTTTAGTCCCTGAGGCCCAAGACCTCCCCTGATCTAGTGATTGACGTTCCCGCGCCGTGGTGGTGAGATATCGCGTCAATTGGAGGGGAATTTTTCATGAATAAGCTTGCTGTAACACTTTCTGCTGCCTGCATGGCTGTCGCCGGCATGGTCATGCCTGCCAGTGCGCAGATGAACTCACTGGGGGCATCGAGCGATGCGTCAATGATCTACGATTTCTCGGCATCAAACCTGCTGCCGATCCTGACGGCCAATGGCTATACCTATGAAGTCGGCACCATCATGGAGCGCGAGGCGGTTCTGGCCATCAACGGCGCTGATCGGGTTATCCTGATGCCGGTCGTTTGCGGCGACGGCTCGCGCTGCCTGGGCCTCGCCATGCTCGCCTTCTTCCAGGGCGGACTCTCGCTGGAAGGCAACAACCAGTACAATAACGGCTTCTTTTTCGCCCATGCAGAGAAGTGGGAAGAGGATACGGTGATCGAGCGCTACCTGATCACCGATTACGGCTATTCGGTCAAAACGATGGGCGTAGACCTGGCGGTCTTTTTCGATTCAGTTGCCAAATATCGTGACTTCTCTTCAGTCAGCGTCGAAGCCTCTTTCGGTGATGATGCTAGCACCGATGGCAAGATCGGCAATGCCTTGAGCGCAACATCGGGCGAAGGCCATGACAGCCTGAAGAATGATATCCGGCGCGCTGCCATCGACGGCTTCCCGCAAGGCTGGAATGATGACGGCTATACGGACCTGATTGGCCAGTAGCATTCTGTCAAAGGACAATTTCACACGCCCCGGCAGATAATTTCTGCCGGGGCGTTGATTTTAGCGCAGCTTTACGGCTGTACCGCTGGCGGAGACCATCAGCATCGCGCCTTTCTGGGTGTCGATACTTTCATAATCGAGATCGACACCGATGATGGCATCTGCCCCCAGCGCGCGGGCTTCTTCGGCCATGTCGTTCATGGCGTGGTCGCGCGCCTCACGCAGGGCTTTCTGATAGCCGCCTGACCGGCCGCCGATGATGTCGCGCAGGCCGGCGAACAGGTCGCGGAAAATATTGACGCCAAGGATGGCCTCGCCAGTGACGACGCCAAGCGCTTCGGTAACCTCGCGGCCCGGAACGTGCGGGGTGGTAGTGATCTGCATCCGTTACTCCTCCGTTTGTCTATCCTACCAGATAGGAACGCAGGAGCTGATGGAAAAGGTCGCTGATGAAGCGCCTAGAAAAGACCGAGGAATTTCTTGCGCTTGCGGCGGCTGTCGCGCTCGGCCTGCATCTTCGCAGCATAGCCCATATAATCGAGTTCGCGGCGCGCAGTCAGGTTCTCGGTCACTTTCAGGTCGCGGATCAGCTGCTCTGTGTGCAGCGTTTCGGCGGCTGTCATGTTGACCTCGGGCTCGGCAGCAGGCTTGTACTGCTTTTTCTCCGGCCGGCCTTTCTGGTCGAAGCTTGTCAGGCGAGAGCGCAGCGCATCGAAGGCAGCCTTCGAAGGCTCCTCGACCCCTTCAGGCATCGGCACGGATGCCGCCTTGTGGGCCGTCTCCAGCAGCGAGCGATGGCGCTCCATCTCCTCGATCTGTGGACGCGGAATGTTATCAACGCCGGAGCCGGTCAGGTTGCGGGTGGTGCGGGATTCAAAGCCCTGCCAGATCTGTTTCAGGCGATCGCCACTTTTGCTCATCTTACAGCTCCGCTTTTTCTGTGCGCCACTCCAGCCCGCCATTGCGGGTGATGACGGCAACATCGATCGGCCCGCCGACGGTCTCGATGGAGTTCATGACCTTCTGCTGGAAGGAGTTCAGCTTGATCAAGCTTGCCGCGGTCTCGCCCAGCTCTTTCTTCGGCAGAGTCTGGATCGCGCGATAGATCGGCAGCGTATGGACGATATGCTGGTAACGGTCGACGGAGCGGAAGAACTCCCGCAGCGCCATGACCATGTTGTTTTCCGAATAATCCGCCCACAGCGTTTGCCGCTGGTCATCGCTCAGGCCCGGCACGCGCCCGACAAGGTCGGAGACGACATTGGTCGTCAACTTCAGCGTCTCGCCGAACATGAACATGCGCAGATACCCGTCCATGCCAGTCAGGAAGGTGCGGATCATCCTGTCCTGCGCAAACGGCTGGACGACCGGGCCGGAATTGGAGCCCATATCGGCAATCCGGTCCTGACGGTGCTTCAGCAGGCCGAGCACGACAGACGAGGTCAGGTAGGAACGCATGGAGGGATATTTGTCCTGCCGCCCGAAGCCCGCAAAAACGACGCCGGTATAGTGCTCGAAGAACGCATCGCGAGTGACGGAATAGACGGCGATATCCGTCAGTCTTGCGCGCAGCTTATCCGTGATGTGCAGGCCGGGATGGTCCTGCGCCAGCGCCTGCACCAGCGCCTCGATCAGCTCGTTGATCTCCGCCTTGTAGCGGCGGCGGATCTGCTCATCCATGCCCTGCGGGAAGGCGTCGAGGTCCGGGCGCGGGGTATCGTCGAGATTGCGCTGGTAGTCATTGTGCAGTTGCTCGACCACGAATTCGAAGATCTGGTTGATGTGGTCGCGCACCCTGCCCGCCTTGGCCTCGATGAACTTGGCGACCTGATAGTCGAAATCCTCGGCAAGTATGGTGAAGACGACCAGCACATGCTTGAAGAATTCCGTGTCCTGATGGTCCGGCGGGAACAGGTCCGGATTGCCGGAAATGAAGTTCAGGAAGTCCTGGGCATAGGCCTCGATCGTGTCCATCGGCTTGCCGGCGGCATGCTCGCGATAGAGCGAGATGACCGTTTCCCACGGCGTCGACATGATCTCTGCATTGTTATAGATCATGACCGCGACCGGCTGGCCGTCGACCAGCGGGAACAGCTTGTCGACCGAATTATAGGTCTTCAGATAGTTCGCGCCGGAAATCGTCACGGCGCTGTCCGCGGCCATGGCCACGGCACTGCGGTTCATCAACACAACTTCTGACGTCATATACCCCCCGATACTGGCATCGGGCCTCCACCAAGCTTCCCCGCTGCCAAAGGCGCGGGCCCCATTAGAGACCAGTGTTGCCGAGAATCCGGCCCGGTGCAAGCGCAGAAGCCCGACATTCCCTAGCGTTTTCTGCTCCCGAAAAGCCGGAAGACGGGCGCCAGCAGCCGCCAGAAAAGCGCACAAATCAAAGGGATAAGCCCCACCAGCATGACGATCTGGGTCAGCCGGATCAGCCAGGGCGGCATACGGGGCGGGGCTTCGAACCAAGCGTTCATGCTCTCTGTGACTTGGATGCTGGCAAAGATCATACAAATAAAGAAAACCAGAACGGCAGCCAGATTGGCGATGGCCGTTATCTGGTCAACCAGTGCTGTTTTGCGTAACAAAGCACCTGAACACCAGATCATTGTCACTGCCAGAAACCCGATGAAAGCTACCGCATTGGCGAAGGCCAGATGAGCCTGTGCCGTCTCGTTGGGAGAATACGGCCACAAGGCGCCGGAAAATGACACAACCGCCAGCAGCGTAGCGCCGGAAGCAGCTGTCGCCAGAAAGGCGGGCTTGAGTTTGTCTTCGCTATCGGCCATGTCAGGGCGCTACAAACACTGTGCCGCCCTTCATGACGAAGGAGACTGTTTCGGTCGTGGTGATATCCTCCAGCGGGTCGCCATCGACCGCGACGATATCGGCATATCTACCCTGCGCGATCAGGCCACGATCACTCACGCCCAGCAGGTCGGCCGCATAGGTCGTTGCGCTGCGCAATGCCTCGATCTCGGACTGGCCGAGATTGACGCGATAGGCGAATTCCTTCGCGTTATCTCCATGGGGATAGACCCCCGCATCCGTGCCGAAGGCAATCTTCACCCCGCGCCGCATGGCGACCCTGAAGCTCTCATCCATCATCGGCATGACATCTTCCGCCTTCTTGCGGATGGGGGCTGGCAGGGCGTCATAGTCGATGGATTCCGACAGATAGAGTGTCGGCACGATATAGGTGCCGTTTGCCTTCAGTACCCTCGCCGCTTCATCGGTGATGATCGAAGCATGCTCGATGGAATGGATGCCCGCTTCTGACGCGGCAATGATGCCCTCCGTGCCGTGGGCGTGGGCAGCGACGCGCACGCCATGGCGTTCTGCTTCCTCAACGACGGCGCGCATCTCTTCCATGGTCATCTGCTGGGCACCTAGGGTCGCCTCGAACGACAGGACGCCGGCGGTGGCGCAGACCTTGATGACCTTGGCACCATGCTTGATCTGGTAGCGGGTCGCTTTCAGGAATTCATCAGCGCCGTCAGCAAGGCCGGATTTCACGTCCCCCTCCAGGATGCCAGGCGCAAAGCCGGTGACGTCGCAATGGCCGCCGGTGACACTGA
Source organism: Aquisalinus luteolus (assembly GCF_009712425.2). Lineage (GTDB taxonomy): Bacteria > Pseudomonadota > Alphaproteobacteria > Caulobacterales > Parvularculaceae > Aquisalinus > Aquisalinus luteolus. The sequence goes on along the minus strand of NZ_VCJR02000003.1, from coordinate 231,770 downwards.
GCGAGGAATTCGCAGCGAAGATGCGCGGCGCGACGATCAACCCGCGATTGGCGGCCTCGTCCAGCGAGGAGGAGACATTCATTGGCGAGCCAAGCTCGCGTACCGTGGTAAAGCCTGCTTCCAGTGTCTTTTTCGCGTTCGACGCGCCGCGCAGGGCGAAGTCCGCCTCGGTCCATCGCACCGGCTCCGTCACCCAGTCCGTGCCAATGTCATAGGCAAGATGGGTATGCATATCGATGAACCCCGGCAGCAGGGTACGACCGCCGAGATCGATGGTCTCGTCCGCGTTGTTCACCTGCTCCGCGCTCGGCGACAGGGAAGCGATACGCCCATTCTCGACAAGCACCGTCGCCGGTGAAACATATCGGCCGCTGTCCATGTCGAGATAGCGCGCGGCCTTGACCAGCGTCGTTTGCGCACCGGCCTGGGCACCAGTCATCAGCCCGATGATGGCCATGATCGCGCCAGTGGATTTGAATATTTTCTTCATGCGAAGGCTCCCTCACCTCTTGAGGTTGGAGCGTAAGGGTTTTGCGCCGGACTTGGCAACTGTCGGTCAGCCGGACGAGAGCGCGAAATCAACCGCTGCAGCCGCATGGATCACTGTCGTGTCATAGAGCGGCACGGGGCAGTCATCCGGCCCGACCAGCAGCATGATTTCCGTACAGCCGAGGATGATCGCTTCAGCGCCCTCGTCTGTCAGCCTGGCTATGATGCCCTGATAAGCCCTGCGAGAGGCATTCTCGACCTTGCCGACGATCAATTCGCTATAAATTACATCGTGTACGGCTTTCCTGTCCTGCTCGCCGGGGATGATGACGTCCAATCCGTGGCGCTCACGCAGCCGCCCCTTGTAGAAATCCTGTTCCATCGTAAAGGCCGTGCCGAGCAGGCCGACGCGTTTGATGCCGTCCGCCTTGACCCGCTCAGCCGCTGCATCCGCAATATGCAATAGCGGGATGGAAACCGACGCAGCGACATCATCCGCCATTTTGTGCATGGTGTTGGTGCAGATCACGACACAGTCGGCACCACCCTTCTGCAGGTCCGACGCTGCATCCACCATGATCTGCGAGAGCGGCTCCCACTTACCTTCGTGCTGCAGCTTTTCGACCTCGCCGAAATCTACCGACAGCATCAGCGAGCGGGCGGAATGGGCACCGCCCAGCCGCTGCCGGACACCCTGATTGATCAGGCGATAATAGACGGCAGAGCTTTCCCAGCTCATGCCGCCGATAAGGCCGATGGTTTTCATTCAGCTTCTGCTTCAGCGAATATGAGATCGATCTCGGCGATCACCTGATCCGCTATGCGCCCTGCATCAGCCGTATCCGGATGATAATGACATCCACTCATGGCCAGGCCCGGTATGGAGATGAAGGTGATATCAATATCCCCGGCGGCAACCACTTCGTCGGCGACGGCTTCTCCCATCGCGGCAATCTCGCCATCTGCCAGATCTGTCGCCCAGAGTATGAAGGACGCACCAGGGTAGCGCTCGTGAAGCATCTCGACAAAAGCGACATAAGTGCTGGCAAAATCCTGCTGCAGTGCATCGCGCGTTGCCCATTTCTCCTCTGGCTTCAGCTCTGTCGAGAAGTCATTCGTGCCGAGAGAAATAACAACGACTTCCGGTGCCCAGCCTTCCGGCTCATAGGTCGTATCGTCATTCAGCAGCGCAAATGGATAGGCTGCAGGCAGCGTGTCGCCCGCCCCACCATCATAGTTACGCACGATGCCGCGGCCGGAGATCGCATTGACCTGATAGTCGGCACCATAATGACCGGCAATGACGCCCGCCGGTCCCTGCGATGTATCGGTCGTCAACCACACATCTTCCTGCGTGCAGTCTCGCGTCGTGGATGTATTGCCATAACCGACTGTATGGGAGTCGCCGATAAACTCGATCTGCGGCCCGCGCGTTTTAAGCGGCGTGTACGATCCCGTCGTGTAGACACTGCCAATGGCCGTCGCGCCGGCCTGGCTTTCGCTGATCACCTGGACTTTCAGGGAGTGGGTACCGTCTGCCAATCCGCTGATCCGATACAGGCCGGCCTCGGGCTTGATCAACCTCACAGGCTGGCCAGCATCAACGATGACGTTCAGCATGACATCGCCATCACCGATTTCGATGTAAGCCTCACGCCCCTCGAAGGCTGTCTCAAAATATGTCCCCGGCCATTGCCGCTTCCAGTGCGCCCCGGCATCGACGACGCGCCCGCCGATATAGACGGGCAGCGGCGTTGCCATCTCCGGCACAGCGTCGACCTGTTCTATAGACTGCGCAAATGCACCGGCTGGTGCCAACACAAGGCCTGACATCGCCATACAGGCGAGCATCGGCAGTCGGGCAAAAGGCTTGGTCATTTTTCATCCCTCGCGTTAATTTCTCCGCCGGGACCATGACCGATCCGGCGCCAGTTGGCTATGTCAGAAATTCATGAAGTTTCTCATATAAAAAGATTTCCTCTCATGAAACAAAATTGACGCAGCATGTGCTTGGCCTTAGGGTCTCGCCCAAAAGAACTACCGCGCAAGTCGAGAGGAAACGATCGTGAAATTCATCCGCCTTCTGATGGCCGCCATGCTGGCCGCATATAGCTTTTCGTGGGGCGCTGCCGCCGGTGAGACCCTGCCAGATTACAACACAAGTCCGATCGAGGCAGACCGAAGCGGCATGGAAAAGAACGCCATGCAGATCGCGGCCGATATGGGCCTCGGCTGGAATTTGGGCAATACGCTGGAAGCGAGCGGAGGGGAGACCGGCTGGGGCAACCCGATGGTCACTAAGGAATTCATCAGTCTTGTCAGTGACAGCGGCTTTAACACGATCCGCCTGCCCGTGGCGTGGGACCAGTATGCAGATACGCAGACCGGCAAGATCGATGACGCCTGGCTCGACCGGGTGACAGAGGTTGTCGACTATGCAATTGCGGAGGACATGTATGTCGTCATCAACATCCACTGGGATGGCGGCTGGCTTGAAAACAACGTCACCCGCGAGGCCAGAGACGACGTCGCGCCCAGGCAACGAGCCTATTGGCAGCAGATCGCCACGCATTTCCGCGACCATGACGAGCGCCTCGTCTTTGCTGGTGCCAACGAGCCCAATGTCGATAACCAGAGCCAGATGGCGGTTCTTGCCGACTATCACCAGATCTTCGTCGATGCCGTGCGCGAAACCGGCGGGCGCAATGCCTATCGTACACTGATCCTTCAGGGACCGCGAACCGATATCGAAAAAACCCGCGACCTTTGGCCTGGCATGCCGGAAGACACTGTCGCTGACCGGATGATGGCGGAAGTCCATTTCTATACACCCTGGAATTTTGCAGGGATGGAAAAGGACGAAAACTGGGGCAAGATGTTCTTCTTCTGGGGAGAGGACTATCACTATAGCAAAATGCGTGACCGCAATGCCAACTGGGGTGAGGAAGACATGGTCGACGATCTGTTCGCCATGATGCAGCACCAGTTCACAGACAAGGGTGTACCTGTCCTTCTGGGCGAATATGGCGCAATTTCCCGCCGCAATCTAAAGGGTGAAGCGCTGGAACGTCACCTCGCCTCGCGTGCTTGGTATCTGGAATATGTCACCCGCTCGGCGCTGGAGCACGGCCTCGTGCCTGTCTATTGGGACAATGGCCATACCGGTAATTTCGGGTTCGGGCTGTTCGATCGCAACCGTAACGAGATTGCAGACGAGCAGGCCCTTGAGGCTCTCCTGAGAGGTGCCAGCCAGTAGGTTGGCACTATATCATCAGCTCACGGATAGAGTATCCTTGCGTCAGAAGAACCGCTCATAGGGTGCCTGACCTCGCCCGCGCGGCACATGGATCATGGCCGATCTGTAGCGGTCATTGCCATCGAACTCGACCCAGATACTGGGCCCATCACCATATCCGCTGCCATAATAAAGCGTTGAGCCGACCTTGCGGAAGAAACGAACATCCTCCTGATATTCCGCAGCCGCCCCATATTCAGAGCGGAAGTCCGCAACGGTAGCCCCTGTCTCGCCAAATGCCGCCATTTCAGCGGCGAGGTCATCATCAATGTCATCAGGCCCGATAACCCCATCGGCGAGGGCCACTGCGCTGGCATCGACTTCTTCAGGCCCGTCACCCTCACCTTCCGGAGGTGTCTGCGCTGCCGCGGACGGCGAAGCCTGTGCAGCCGGCCGCGCTTTCGCAACGCTACCGCCGGTATCGCGCTGTGTCTTGCGTGCGCCCTCGCTGTTATAGACAGCGAGAACCGGCGAGGCATCGCTCCACTCCTGATAATAGCCGGGAATGACCACCGCCGCCCAGGGCTGGTCGAAACCGGTCTTTCCATACCAGACCAGTTCAGCCGTGATCTCACTCCCGTCCGCATCATTGCTGTAAGCCATGGCAGGGCCGTACCGTGCCGTCACTTCCCCCAGGGTCGTCTCACCCGGCGTGATGCTGTCTACAAAGTCCGCTCGTTCAGGCGCTGTCCAGACTGGTGAATTGTCCGCCGTCAGCCAGTTCGGCGCGTCGACATAAGGTGAACTGCCACATCCGGCAACGAGTGCTGCCACAGCCGTGCAGGCGATGATGGTTGAACGCATGGACATGAAATCCCCTCTTTCCGCCTTTCAAACAGGCCCTTCATCTTCTCTCTCTGACGCGTGCAGGGTTCCACAGTGCCGTTGCTCGGGTCAAGGGCAAGACCACCCTGCCGCGCCTTGAGAAAAGTTACCACACGGATTTTAAAACAGGATAAAACCTTCGCCAATAAATGGCTGCCCGGCCAGTGCCTGCATGAAGGTTGCGATAGCGATCACCGAGCCTGCTATCGCCGCGATCCAGACGATTACCCTTGCCCTTTTCCCTGCCAGTTTGTCGGCGAAATACCCGACAAGCGGCAGAGCCTGCATCAGATGCGTGGCAAAGAAGTGCGGCACGCGCAGGTCACCGCCCTGGCGCGACCAGCCGACGATCGGCACGCCGCCAAGATCCGTGCGCGGCGCATCCACCCAGTGGCCGGTCGGCTGCATCGACATGTACCCGGCAATGACCAGCGTCAGGATAAAGCCGAGGATCAGCCCCAGGCCGGTCCCGAGCTTAAGGCCGCCCCCAAGCCGGTCCGTCGTCTTTGCCGCCAGAAACCTGCCGCCGATGATCGGCGTTGGCAGGATGACCAGCATCACCCCGATACCCATAAGCCCGTAAATCACCGAATCGATCATCGTGTCGTTGTTGAAGTGCGAAGCGACACCACGGGCTGCCTGCACCGTGATCACCAGGATCTCCAATATCGCGGCACCGGCGGAGACAAGGGCGAGGCCGCTGAGCCAGGCTGCGCCCCGCGTGCGATCCGGCAGAAAGCGCACGAGAATACCCAGCGTGAGCAGGTGGATCGCTGTGGAGACATGAAACTTCATCGGCTTCACCCAGACGGAAATGTCGTTCAGCAACCGGTCATCCAGGGCACCGGCGACGAGCGTGACGGGCACAAGGGCGAGCAGGAAGAGAGCGGCCTGCAGCCAGGCCCGTTCAGCAAGGGTAAAGCGGGTCATGCTGCCACCTCGCCCTTGCGCGTTTCCAGTGCCCGCCATGCGGTGCCGGTCAGCACGTGCAGCAGGAAGCCGAGCGGCCCGAACAGGAATGTCGCGATCAGGATCGGCGTCTGTACCAGCCGTGACAGGCCCTGTTCATCCGACCGCCGGGCGATCCATGTACCGATGGCGAGATCGAAGGCCAGATAGTGAACCCAGCCGGCGAGCAGGCCGGCATCGGAGGTGAACAGCGCCCGGACCTGATCGATCGAACCGAAGCCGCCACCATCGATCGTCGCGAAACTCGCCATTGCAAGGCCGCCATAGAAGACGCTCAACAGGGCGGGAATGATAATGCCGGTGGTCGTGGTCAGCCAGGTCCAGCGCGGCAGCAGGATGAGCAAGAGCCATCCGATAAGGGCGAGATTATTGCTCCAGCCAAAGAGCGTATCGAAGTCGGCAAACATGATTTTCAGGTCCTTTCATCTGCGGATGAGCGGACCTTGTCGGGCAACGACCAAGGGCGCGAGCGTGTTTACGCGAAACATCTGGAATCATGCGCCAATTGCTGTAATTTCATTTCGCGAAGCGTGAAATGCAGGGCGTAAGATGCAGTTATCACAGCGAAATTTCATTCTGGGGGCCGTTGCCTTCTCCCTGGTGATGGGCCTCCTGTTTTCGTTCTGGAGCGTTTACAACACCGACTACATGCCCTTTCAGGAGCGTGTGTTTTTCTGGACCAGCACCTTCGTCGTCGGCAATCTGGCGACCGCGCTGGTGACGCCCTGGGTGATCGACGATGCACTGCGTGACCGCCACCCGGCCCTGCACATCCTGCTCATCGCCGCCATCGTTTCCGCACCGGTGACCCTGGTGCTCGCCGCCTTCCAGTATGGCTTCAACCCGCTATGGTCACCCGTGACATGGGTTGTGCGCTATGGCTATGTCATCGTCATCTCGCTGACCAACATCACTCTCGGCTATATCGCCTTCAAGGCGTTCGGGCTGATCGGGCCCGCCCCGGGCGAGGATGCGCCGGAAAGCACTGGGCCAGCGAAGACAGCGACTGAGCGCCCCTCTCCCGCGGCACGGTTCATGGACCGCCTGCCGGTGAAATATCGCGGCGCGACGCTCCATGCCGTCTCGTCGGAGGACCATTACCTGCGCGTCCACACGGACCGGGGCGAAGAGCTGATCCTGATGCGCCTGTCCGATGCCCTGCGTGAGCTAGAAGATGCCGACGGGGTACAGACCCATCGCGGCTGGTGGGTGTCACGGGACGGCGTCGCGGACACGGCGCGGGAAAACGGCAAGCTTTGCCTCATCCTGAAATCGGGCAGGCAAGCGCCGGTTTCGCGGTCCTTTGCCAAGACAGTGAGTGAAGAATTGCTGGCCTAATCCTCTTTTTGGCTCAGCACATCGAGATAACGAGCCATCACCGGCTCTCTTTCAGTTGCCAGCGCCGACAGTTCCTCGGCAAACTCATCAAGAAGCGTGCGGCCAGCACAGCCATGTCGTCTGCCGGTGGTTACACCTGCTTTGGTCTTGATTGTGATGTTGAGCGTAGACCCGTCGATGCAAATGATTTCGTAGGCGTCGTCCTCGCTCACGGGATAAGGGGCAACATCGGGAATTCCGTCATAAGATCCACTGCCCACGGCCTCAAGGAAAGGAGCAACAGCTTCCGATGACAGATCGGCTCGATAGCCGTGCCGGGAAACGATCCAGCTTGCGATTTCATCCTCCCCCACCCAATCGGCATCATAGCCATAGGCCGACAGCCGCCAGCCTTGTTCAGGCAGCTTCAGCAGAATGACATAAGGGAATGGTTCGCCTGCAACAGTCCCGACCATAAGGGCCAGGTAGACTTCCTCGGCTTCAGCAATTGCGTAACAGTCGAAGCCGGGCGCAGAGGAAGAATACTGCAACCATTCCATATTCTGGCAAGGCCCATCCCAACGGGTAAAACCATCACCTTCAGGTTTGGTGCCTGGTTGGAGTTGCAGGATGACGGCGATAGCAGCAAGGAAGGTCGTGAACATGATGTTTCCCTCGGTTTGTCAGATGCTACCCCGTCTGGACCGTGAGACAAGACCGGAACAGGATTCCAGGCTAGCATACGTTCCTTGAGAATAGCCGCATTAATGCGAGAGAGGACAAGCCATGGCTGATACGAAGAAACCGCATCGCATCTATTCGATGAGCTTTGCCAGTGTCTATCCGCTCTATGTCAACAAGGTCGAGAAAAAGGGCAGGACGAAAGAGCAGCTCGATGAAATCATCCGCTGGCTGACGGGCTATGAAGGCGCAAGCCTGGCGCAAGCGCTGGAGGACGGGCGCGACTTCGAGACGTTCTTTGCGCAGGCCCCTGTCCTTAATCCCAAGCGGGAGCTGATCACAGGCGTCGTGTGTGGCGTGCGGGTCGAGGAGGTCGAGGAAGAGCTGATGCGCGAGATCCGCTACATGGACAAGCTGGTCGATGAACTGGCGCGCGGCAAGAAGATGGAGAGCATCCTGCGCACCTGACCTCCCCCAAACAAGGTATTGAACGATTGCCGGTCGCCTTTAAGAAAAATCTGAAGAGGAGAGACTGATGATGATTACCGCCATACTCGCCAACACTTTTGCCGCCCCGCTGGCCGCCGCTGCCATGCTGCAGATGACACCGGCCCTGCAGCAGAAATGGGACACGCAGTCTGCCTTCGTCGACCGCGTCATCGAATGGTCCTGCTCGGCGGTGCCGCGCGGCGAGGGCAACCGCAAGGGCGTGCAGGTGATCATGAGGATCAACCGCCGCGACCAGTACAATGCGGTCATCTATGAAACCAACGGCCTCGCCCTGCCCTCCGGCAATTATCAGGCGAAGATCAAATATGACGCCGATATCAGGATCGACCCGAATGGCGAGATGTTCTTCCTGACGACATCCTCCTCGGTCGCCGAGATGGACGAGCTGCCCTATGGCTATAGCTGGGGCGATACCAGCAATGTGCAAATGATGCTGGCGATGAAGCCGGCCCGCTTCGGCGAAGGACGATACGACCTGAAAGGCTGGAGCCAGGCCCCCGGCGTGATCATGGACGTCTCGTGCGCCTCCGGCGGGTTACGGCTGGTCAAACCGGACTGACCCCGCCCAAGGCACCCTTCCCGGCATATTCCGGCCCCAATTGGGGGTAGGATATTTTTCGGGCCATGAGAGAGGCCCGCTCAAGGGAAGGAGAGAACCCCATGATCAAGCCCACATCTGCCTATATCAAAAGCCTTGCAGCTGGCGCCCTTATGGCCGCATCCCTTACCCTGCCCGGCTTCGCGGCCGCGCAGGAGGCCCAGATCATGCAGCGCTCGGCCCAGCCGGTCGACCCGCGCCCCGGCCAGCTGGCGGGCGAGGAAGTGCTGATGCAGGACGAGGCCCGATGCGAAGAGGTTTATGTCGTTATCGTCGCGCTGGGGGTCGGCCTGCGCTGCCGCGACTACACCACCAAGGAATACGACACCTATGTGATCGACACGAGTGCCTATCCGGAAATGGGCGACCGCGTCGTCGCCCTGCTCGCCAGCAACAAGGTCGTCCAGCAGCTGGAAGAAGACATCGGCATGGAGCAATGGCTGACCTATCTGCGCCACCGCGCGCTGAAACCCGGCCTGAAGGATCTGTGCGACATGGTCGTCCGCCGCCCGGGCCAGGAAACCTGCCGCGAAGTGGTGCGCGTGCAGTTCTAGCGCCGCCGGGTTGCCCCGCGAGCGTATGGGAAGATCGAGGGGGCCCGTGGAAGCGGGAAACCGTCCGTCAGAATATCTAGTGGTATGGGCGGTGCCCACTTCCACGGCGGTGATCTGGTGCCGGGCCGATACGCGGCTCTCCGGTCCATACTGTCAAGGTACGGAACACCGCCCGGATCGACGATGCGAGACTTGCGCACACCCTCTCATGCAATCCGGAACCTGATGCGCCCGCCCTCATCCGCAGGTTACGGGAGGATGAAGCGCCGCCGCCGGGTCCTCACCCGGCTTGAAGGTGGTTATAGCGGGGGCTGAGGCTGCGGGGATAACAATCTGGACGTCGCGGGCCATTTACTCACCTGAACAGGGGGTGGACGGTGTGGATCGGCCCCCTCTACGGTCAGGCTTTCCAAGAGGGGGACAACATCAATGACAATGACCACACTCATCGCCGCCATGGCGGCTGCTTCCATGGCAACGCAGGCGACCGCGACCCAGCAGCAATGGACCGAGCAGGCCGAGTATCTCGACAGGGTCGTGGAATGGGAGTGCGGGGCGACGCCGCAAGGCGGCGACTACGAACCGGTGCGTGCCGTCATGAATATCATCAGGACCGGCCAAACGGTCGAAATCTATGAAGTCACCAAACTGACGATGCTGAACGGGAAAAATTACGTTGCGCGGATCAAGTATGACGCGGACCTGAAAATGAACACGGACGGTCAGGTTTACATGGAGACCACATCAACGGAGACGGTGAGCCTGGATCAGTTGCCCGACAATTTCAGCTGGGGCGATACCAACAGCACCACCATGATGCTGATGATGTTTCCGTCGAAATTCGGCGAGAACCGCTATGAGTTGAAAGGCTGGAGCAAGAGCCCCGGCGTGATCATGGATGTTGCCTGCGCAACCAGCGGACTGAGGCAGGTCGCGCCGGAGTAAGACATCTGGCTTCGACCGTGCCGGTCAGCTGCAGCGCTCGAATGCCTCGACCAGTTTTTGGCCGAGGTCCGGCACCTCGAGGGGCACGGTGATGGCCTGATCGGGCAGGCTGGTGCCGCCCTGTTTCTCGTAGTCACGGCCCGGTGTCATGGTCACGATCCCGTCCGTACACTGCAGGCCGACGGCCATGGCGCCCTTGGCCAGCCCTGACCAGCTTCTGGCGCCGACGGCGTCGAGCATCGGCTTCTGGACGTTTTTCCATTCATCCTGCCGGGGATGCGGCACGCCATGGATCGAGGCGTCGATGACGGCCCGGATGGCGTCGGTGAGCGCCTACGGCTCGCCGATGGGCGTCGCATACACCCGGCCATGACCGATCCACAGCCCCGTGGTCGTCGTCTGCGCAAAGGCCCGCAGGAAGACGGTACCCTTCTTGAGGATGGCGGAAGCGGATTTCATGGATCACCTGTTGGCGGAGTTGAGGACTATCGCAATCTGGTGTTTCGCAGCCCTGATTTTGTCAAGGCAATATCGGCTTTGGTGCCTGACTTTGGTAGGGGCAACGCGCCCTTCCCGCCGCTTGTCATCCCGGACGAGCGAAGCGAGATCCGGGACCCAGCTCTGACGTCATGGCCACTTGGGGAGAGTTTGGGCCGACCGACAACGCGCCGCAAGCCAGCATAGCACCAGAGATGGGTCCCGGGTTGATGCTGCGCATCCCCCGGGATGACAAGAGGAGAGATCGGACGGGTGTTTCGCAGCCCTGATTTAGTCAAGGGCGCAGCCGCTTCGCGGTCGCCAGAGGCGACCCTTGACTAAATCAGGGCTGCAAAACGATTGGCCGCCATGGCCTTTTCCTGAGGGAAGAAACAGGCCGGCCTGTTTCTTCCCTCAGGAAAAGCGCCGCTGGCTATAGGATTGCAGGGTGCATCCATGATTTGGCGATTCAGTTGCAATTAGTTTTTTGAATCATTCTCTAAAGCTTGGGATCTCTTGTTGGGTCGATCATGGAGGCGATGTAGAACCATGTCCAAAACAAAGTGTAGTTCATCGACCATCATGTAAGCGTCTTTATTATTCCCGATCATTTCCCGGCCTAAATTCCCATAGGTCAGGGCCTTGAGCGATCCGCGTAGACGGTTTAATACCCGATCTGTTGCCTCATGTCCGCCATCTCGTATTTCGCGATAAGATTCGTTTAGAATCTCGGCCAACCAAGGGAAGTCTTCACGGACATAACCTGCCATCAACACCAAAACTATGGGAGCATCATCATAATCTCTACTCATTTCATTGAATTCATCAAATATAGCGGGATGAAGACGTTTTCTTTTCTTCCGTGAGGGTTCACCTCGTTCAACAAAAGCTGTTTCAAAATCTCTTATTCGGGAGTTAAGACCTCTCACACCAGTCACAAGCTCTTCTAAAATTTCGTGCTGGGACCTTACTTGCTTATCCGTAGGCTGAGCATTGGGTATTTTAGCCAATTCTGTTTGCAAACTAGGCCACAGCTGGGGCACTAGCCGAGCCACAATATCGGCGCTTGTTTTCTCTTCAGCGATTTTATTAATTGATTTGACGACTTCCAGAATTCCAGATTGGTCAACTTTCTGGGCTTGAAACTGTGACAACGGCCCACTCAAATCACTTAGTTCCAGACCGAACAATAACGGAATAACTTTCGCATCAAGCATAGATTTAGAAAGCGCACCCGCTTCAAACAATATCCATTCCGATTGCAAATTTTCAGGGGTAACGCAGATGATGCCAAAGTTTGCAGACTCCAATTCTCCAGCTATCGATTGCGCCCACCGATCGCCAGCACTGATATCCTTATCAGAAACCCAAGGTTCAACATATTGTAGAACCAAAGGTAGCCAGTCTCGTAGCGCATTCGCTAGGGCCTTACTTCTGGCTCCACTCCAACTGATGAAAACTTTCATCTCGATCTCCCTCAAACGTAGCAGGAAAAGTTGCACTATTGACTATATTTGTCGAATTTTATTTCAACTATAATTGTTGAATTTGACATGCTATCGGTTTGAAGATTCAGATAAAAAAACCCCGCCAGAAGCGGGGATTTCTCATAACTAATAATGTCAGACTGAAAACCAGTACCCAGCCCTAATCAAACATCTTCGCGAAGCGGCGCTCCTTGCGGCCTTTCCACTTTTCACGGTGCCAGGCGTCGCTCGCCAGCAGTGGGACCACCGTCGAGGCTTCGGCGAAGACCATCTGTTCGTAGGTGGTGGAGACCTTGCCCCAGCTGCAGGCTTCCTTCAGCGTGGAGGACGAGCAGGCGCCGTCGCGGGTGTCGGCGACGGTGATCTGGATCGCGTATTTGTGCATCTCGCAATCGTCATAGCCGAGGATTTCGGCGCAGACGACCGTGTCCTGCACGAAGTTCTTCGGCACGCCGCCACCGACCATCAGGAGGCCGGAGGCACCGGCCTCGATCTTGATCATCGTCAGTTCACGGAAGTCGGCAACGCTGTCGATCGACACATAACCCTTGCCGGCTTTCATCCGCTCGACCTGGTGCTTGACGAGGCCGAAACCGGCCGAGGAATCCGAGAAGGCCGGGCAGAAGATCGGCACGTCTTTCTCGTACGCGATGCGGACGAGCGAATGCTCCTTCTTGCCGTGCTCGACGAGATATTTGCCCATCTCCTTGATGAAGGCGCGGGACGACATGACGCCCTCGCCGATCTGTTCGGCGATCTCGTAGATCGTGTGGTCGACGGCCTGCAGCTCTTCCTCGTCGATGAAGGTGTCGTAAATGCGGTCGATATAGAGGTCGCGCAGCTCGTTATCGTCCGCCGCGCCGCCGGACTGCTCCGCAGGCGCACGATAATGCTTGAAGCCGAGCCCTTCGAAGAAGTCCATGTCGACGATGGACGCGCCGGTGGCGACGACGGCATCGACCATGTTGTTCTTGACCATGTCGGCATAGACATCCATGCAGCCGCCGGCGCTGGTCGAGCCTGCCAGCACCAGGAACACGGCGCACTCGTCTTCCAGCATCATGTTGTAGATCTTTGCGGCGCGGCCGAGATCGCGCGAGGAGAAGGACATCTTCTCCATCGCCTCGATGATGGGGCGGGCGTCGAAACTCTTCATGTCGATATGCTCGACGACGTTGGCGAGCAGTTCGGCCTTGCGATTGGAACGGTCTGGTGAGTTGGCTGTCATTGGGTCATTTCTCCCGTCATGTCGTTGGCGGCTTGCGGCAGGTCTGCCCCATACATAGTCAGCATCGGCGCGTCGGCGACCTCGATCTCCTGATAGGCGCCGAAACCGTTGAAGCCGGTGCGCATGGCAGAACCATAGGCGCCGAGCATGCCGATCTCGATATGGTCGCCTTCCTGGATGTCCTCGGGCAGGTAATACGGGCCCTTCATGTGGTCGTGGTCGTCGCAGGTCGGGCCGTAGAACTCGAACGCCGCCAGCTTGGTGGAGCGGCCTTCGGCGAGGCACTCCATCGGATAGGTCCAGTTCAGCGTGCCGGCATCGAACAGCGCGCCATAGGTGCCGTCATTGATGTAGAGGACGCCGTCCTTGCGGCTCTCAACGCGCACGATGAGCGAGGCGGACTCAGCGGAGAGCGCCCGGCCCGGCTCGCACCACAGCTCGCAGTTTTCCGCGACGAGATATTGCTCGAAGCGGGTCGCGATCTCGTTGACGTAAGTCTGCAGCGCCGGGGCTTCCATGCCCGGATAGGCGGACGGGAAACCGCCGCCCACGTCCAGCACGTCGACGACGACGCCGGCCTTGACGATGGCGCGTTGTGTGCGCTGCATCGCGGCGGCATAGGCGGTCGGCGACATGGACTGCGAACCCACATGGAAGCAGACGCCGAGGCGCTCTGCGACCTGGCGGGTCTTCTGCAACAGCTCGCCGTCGATTTCTTCATTCACGCCGAATTTCGACGCCAGCGAGATCTTCGACAGGGCGGAGGACACGGCCATGCGCACGCACAGCGTCAGGTCCGTGGCGTAGCCCGTTGCTTTCATGATCTTTTCCAGCTCGCGCTCAGAGTCCAGCGAGAAGATGCGCACGCCATGCTCGAAATAGGCCTCGGTGATCGCCTCCGGCGCCTTGACCGGGTGCATGAAGGCGAGCGTGCCTTCCGGGAAGACATCGCGGATCAGGCGCACCTCGGCGATGGAGGCGACGTCGAAATGGCGGATGCCGCCTTCGACCAGGGCCTCGATCAGCCATGGCGACGGGTTCGCCTTGACGGCGTAGAACGACTTGCCCGGGAAATGCTCAACGAACCAGCGCGCGGCGGCCCTGGCAGCATGGGGGCGAAGACAAAAGACGGGTGAAGACGGGGTGATATCCCGAGCTAAGTCGACGGCAGTACTGTATTTATCCACCTCATGGGACCTCCTTGACGACGATAGCTAATTCCGTCTCCCCCTCCCTCGGGCTTGCCGGCGCTGACTATCAAAGCACAAAGACGCCAGCCCCACGAGAGAAGTACCCGGACTTGGCGAGGCACGGGAAATAAAACCTGTCGAGGCCGCTGTAAAGGGGGATAAGGTGTGGAGAAACAAAAATTTATGTTTCCCGGGTGCGGGACCCTTTTCCCGCGCCTTTCCGGATGGCAGCTGCAGCTTTTCATAAAACTGCCAACAAGACCGGGCTATAAGGGGCAAGATACGAGGACAGTCCGAGGAGTTGCCGCCATGACCGATGTTACACGCCGTAAAGCCCTGCTGGGCACGCTTGCAGGCTCCGTTGCCGTGGGGGCTGCCGGTTGCGCCAGCCAGCCGAAAATGGGCGCGTTCTCGTCTGCTCGTGGCGTCGCCAATGCGCAGTTCGCGCAGGGCGTGGCGTCCGGCGACCCGATGGCTGACAGGGTGATCATCTGGACACGCGCCGCGCCGGTCGGGCCTGAAGGCACGTCGATGGTGCCGGTCGAGTGGCAGGTGGCGACGGACCGGGACTTCACAGACGCCTCCATCGTAAAGCGCGGGTCGATCACCACCGGCCCGGCGCAGGACTGGACGGTGAAGGTCGATGTGGCAGAGCTCACGCCCGGCGCGACCTATTACTATCGCTTTGCGACCGGCAACGGCACCTCGCCGGTGGGCCGGACGAAGACCCTGCCCCGCGGCGCGGTCGAGGCGGCGCGCTTCGCCGTCGTCTCCTGTTCCAACTATCCGTTCGGCTATTTCAACGCCTATGACCACATCGCCCGGCGCGAGGAAATCGACGCGGTCATCCATCTCGGCGACTATCTCTATGAATACGGGCCCGATGGCTATGGCGCGGAGGTCGGCGAGGCGCTCGGCCGCCAGCACCAGCCGGCCCGCGAGATCGTCTCGCTGCAGGATTACCGCGTGCGCCATCGCCAGTACAAATCCGACATGGCCTCCCAGGCGATGCATGCCGCCCATCCGCTGATCGCCGTGTGGGACGACCACGAGACAGCGAACAATTCGTGGGAAGGCGGGGCGCAGAACCACCAGCCGGAAACCGAAGGCGACTGGGAGGCGCGCCGCCGCGCCGCCATGCAGGCCTATTACGAATACATGCCCGTGCGCGAGCCGGAGGGCCGCGCCCTGCACCAGCTCTATCGCGCCTATGAATGGGGCGACCTGTTAACGATCACCGCAATCGAGACGCGCCTGACCGCGCGGGTGGAGGAAATCCACCTGGAAGATGTGATGAAGACCGTCACCACGCGCGAGGACGCGCAGGCCTGGTATGAGGGCGTGAAGGCGGATGAGAGCCGCTACCTGATGGGTGATGCGCAGCTGGGGTTCGTCGCCGACGCCATGGGCCAGTCCAAGAGCAAGGGCCAGCCATGGCGCCTCGTCGCCAACCAGGTGATCATGGCCAATGTCACCGCACCGGACCTGACCCCATACGAGGACAGCCCGGCGGTCGCAGAACTCGCCGAACAATGGCCGGGCATCTATGCCTATATCGCCGCATCGAAGCTGGGCCTGCCCCAGAACCTCGACGCGTGGGACGGCTATCCGGCGGCACGCGAGCGGCTGTACGAGACGCTGCAGGCTCGCGGCGTCTCGGACCTGATCGTGCTGACCGGCGACACCCATGAATGGTGGGCCAACGATCTGTACCGGGACAATGGCACGAAGATGGGCGTGGAGCTCGGCACCTCCGCCGTCACCTCCCCCGGCGGCGCAGCCTATCTCGGCGATGTCGCCGAGGACATGTCCCTGCTGATCAACCAGACCAACCCGTCGATCCGCTATCACTCCAACATGACACGCGGCTATATCGACCTGTCCCTGACGCCGGATGGCGGCCACGCCGATTTCGTCAGTGTCTCGACGATTACCGAGCCGGACTATGAGGCTGTGGTAACAGCCGGGTTCGACCTGGAGAAATCAGGCGAGAGTGTGGAGTTCGGCAAGGGCTCGGGCATGGGGCTGAAGCAGACAGCGCTGTATCGCGGGATCGGGGATTGACGTGAGAGAGCTCCAACTGAGTATGGTGCTCTTCACGCTATGATCGGTAGTAATATTGGAGCTGGAATTGATCTCTGTCATCGCATTACTGGCCTTAATGGCAGTGGACGATCCTGCAACGGAGATCGATGGTTGTGAAATAGATATTCTCGCCTCGTTTGACGAAACAGACCGGGGTGCAATGAAAGAATATTACGAATTAATCCAAGAAAAATCAGAAGCCTTGAGGTCATCTGACAAGGGGTTTGGTTGGGAGATTGGATACACGACTGCCAGCACTGAAATGACATTTACATATTATGCAAACTATCCATGCGCCGAAGCAACGCGTGATATTCTTTCCGCTTTTCTTGAAACCAATAATAGTCTGAACCAGAATCCAAAACTGAGCATCAATGCTGAACAGAAACCATGGCCAATAGATTAAGTTCATATTCATGATAACCGAACCCCAATCCCTCTCTGAAAAATTCGCCAGTTTCTCCGAGCACTGGCGGCCGAAGGTCATTGCCGAGTTGAACGGGCAGACCGTGCGGGCGGTGAAGACGCCCTTTTAGTTTTTTTGGGGGGCGTGTTTCCGTGGCATTCCCACCAGCAAGCCGAGGAGATGTTCCTGGTGGTCAAGGGCGCGTTCCGGGTCGAGTTTCGCGATCATGTTGCGGAACTGGGACCGGGGGATTTCATCGTCGTTCCCCGAGGTGTGGAGCATCGCACCGCCAGCGACGAGGAGGCCGAGGTGCTGATCTTCGAGCCTGCCGATGTGGTCAATACCGGTGATGCGGCGGTGTCGGAGTTTACCGCGCCTTTGGGGGAGAAAATCTGACGGCGAGGTGCACCGCCGAATTCTTCCTGTCAAGGAGCGAAGCCCGCTACGCGGCGCGCCTTTGGCGCGTCCTTGACAGGAAGAATTCGGCAGTACAATTGCTCACCAAGCCTGTAAGGCGGAATCCGCCTTACAGGCCTTGGCTGACAAGATACCTCAAACTCCGTATCGGGAGCAGTTTCATGGATACTCTCTGAAACATCGGCCTCTATCGCTCCCTGCCCCCCGAGCTGTTGCATTCCCCGGTGAGCTTTCCTAGCCTTCCCGCAAGGGGAGCAAGAACGGAGGGGAACGACCTCATGAGGAAAGCAACCACCATGACCGCGCTGCTGCTTGGCTGCGCCGCGCTGACGAGCCCGGCTCACGCGCTGGAAAGCTGCAGCAGGGAAGAATACAGCGACGATCTCGACGTCTCCGTCAGCTATTACGGCGACAGCGCCGAGGCGCTGTCCCTGCAACGGGTGGCGCCGTCAGCGGTCGAGGCCGGCGACACTATCACCGGGGCTGACGACATTGCCGCCCTGATGGTGTCGATCGACATCGACCCTGACAGCGACATGGAGGAAAGGCGGGAATACATGTCCGCCGGTATCCGCTTCGCGCGGGAGATCCCGGCCTTCACGGGGCAGGACATAGAAGTCGGCTTCATCTTCGACGGCGTGCCGTGGGAGAAGCGCTATGCGGCGCAGATGAGTGCGGCCGATGCGGTCTATGCATGGGACACAGTCATCATCAAGGACAGGGACCCGGTGGGGCTGGTCCACGCCGCCGACAAGATCGCCATGTCCTTCCACCTGCCCGACGGGAGTGTGGTGACCTCGGGTGATCTGTCCGGCATGATGACCGGGCACAGCATCTCCATGCTGTGGCTGGATGACCTGATCGAGCAGGCCGAAAATGGCGAGTGCGAAGCAGGCCCGGCAGCACCGCCACCGCCTCCCCCGCCGTTGTAAAAGGAAATCATACCGAGGGGGCAGCGGGCTCGCGTAAATCCGCTTTACCGGTGCGTGGAACGGCGCATAATCCGGCCCCAGCGCATCACCTCATCCCGGGTTCCGGCGATGCCGTCGGGGAGATGGGCGCGCCGGCGGCACGGGGCTGCCGGGCTGTACCCGGAGTGACCCTGCCGATGAAGATCCGTCCTGCCTGCGCCGCGCTTGCTGCCGGCCTGTTCCTGCCATCCCTTTCTGCCGCCGCCCAGGAGGGCTGCAGCGATGCCGTATGGGCCAGCGGCTTCCGCGTGGAAGCGGCGCTGATGGCGAGCTATGCGACCGCGTCGGCGGCGAGCTCCGTCGGCTTTCCCCTGACCCCTGCGGGCGATAACTTTACGGCAGCATACAGCCCTGCTCTCAGCATCTCCGTCCTGTCGATCCATCAGGAGAGCAGTGCTCTCGGCGTCCGGGTGACTATCGTGCTGCCGGAAGCGCCGCAGTCCTTCGAGGGGAAGGCGGTGTCGCTGGCCTGGGTGGATGGCGAGCTCGCACCGCTCGGTCCCCTGCCCGATGCCATCCTCCAGCCACATCCGGGCAGTACGGACGGTCTTGTCGCCGATATCCTCATCGAAGGGCAGACGGCGCATGACATGTATGAGCAGGACTATTTCCGGATCGATGCCACCTTCCCGGACGGGAAGACCGCGCGCAGCAACACGCTGGCCGCTCTGGGCAACCCCCATCGCAAGGCGCTGACCCTGCTGGAGGGACTCCTCGGCAAGGCACAGGCGGGCGAGTGCACACCGGCGGAAGGATAAAAAAACCCGCCGCGGGGCAGCGGCGGGTTTCTTTACTCCAGTGTACTGAACGCGGGTACTTTTTACCTGGTACGCAACAGGTTCCCGATGAAGGCAACTAGAAGTCTTTCTTCACCACGATACCGTAGGTCTGCGGCGCGCCGGCGATGAAGGTGGCGATGCCGAAGCCGTCGCCGGTATTGCCCGCATCGATGATATATTCCTCATCCAGAGCATTTTCGACGAACAGCTCGACCTCGAACGCGCTGTGCGGTGCGGTGTAGTTGAGGCGCAGGTCCAAGAGGCCATAGGCGTCCTGGAACTCGTCCTGGACGAAGTCGGTCAGGTCGTTGTCGTTGTCGAAGAACACTTCCGACTTCCATGACCAGACCGGCGTGAACTCGAACAGGCCGAAGGACGGCTCGTAAGTGAACGTCGCGCCGAGGGAATAGGCATTTTCCGGCTGCAGGCGGAAGACGTTACCGCCGAAGGCCTGCGGATTGCCGTCATCGTCGGTCTCATCAAACGTCGCGTCGGAATAGGCATAGACCGCGAACAGGTTGACCCAGTTGGAGGCCTGCCAGTAGGCCGTCGCCTCAAAACCGGTCGCAGACGCATTGCCCGCATTGATCGGCTGGATGACACCGTTTTCGTCGATGATCGAGGTCTGGAAGTTGGTGTAGTCGTAGGAATAGATGCTGGCATCGCCGTAGAAGACGCCGAGATTGGCCTTCACGCCCAGTTCGTAGGCATCGACTTCCTCCGCGTCGATGGTTACGAAATTGTCCGGATTGATGCCGATGTCGGAAGTGTCGTTCTGATAGATCAGGACTTCCGGGCGGCGGCCACGGGCGACATTGCCAAAGACAGTGACGGCATCGGTCAGATCGTAGTTTGCGGCGGCACGCCAGGTGACGCCGTCAAACTCGTCCTCGACGTTGACGCGCTGGCCGTTGTTGAAGACCGCCCCGCCGACGAACAGGCCGGCGCCGGTCAGCGCGCTGGTGCCGTCTGAGTCGGCCGAATAGCCGGTGGTCTTCTCGTCTTTCGTCCAGCGGGCACCGGCGGTCAGCTCCAGACGATCCGTAACCTGATAGCTGGCGTCTGCGAAGAGGTCGTAGGAGACGGTCTCGCCATAATTGGTGAATTCCTCGTTGAAAATGCCGAGCGGCGTGCCCAAGAGCGGGCTCGTCGGGTCGGCATTGACGGTCGGCAGGAAGGCTTCCGGCAGCGGGTTCTGCGGCGTTTCCGGCGTGTCGGTGAAGAGGAAGCCGCCGAGCAGCGCCTGGACGTAGCGCTCGTCAAAATAAAGCGGCACGTTCTGGAAGCCGTCTTCGGAGAAATACGAGCCGCCGACAAAGCCGGTCAGCGGGCCATTGGCGAAGTTGAGACGGACCTCCTGGCTCCACTGGTCGCTTTCAGCGTTCTCGGCAAAGGCGAAGAGATTGCCCGCGAACCCGTCCGGATCGAACACTTCGGAGGAATCGAAGGTGCGCCAGTTGGTGATTGAGGAGACCGAGAAGATGTCGTTGATCTCGTAATCGACGAGGCCGGTGATGGAAGTGACAGTGCGCTCCAGACCGAGATCGCGACCGCCTTCGATGCCGCCAAACGCAGACAGGGCTGCCGGCTCCCACGGGTCGATGGACGCACCCGGTGCGGGGAAGAAAGTGCCGGACTTGAAGGACGTACCCGGATTGTCGTCGATCTGGTGGTCGGCGATGATGTTGATGTCGAGAACGTCACTCGGCATGAAACGGGCGGCGAAGCGGAAGGCGGCTGTCTCGTAGCCGTTCAGGTCCTCGCCGATCAGGTTCTCGATATAGCCTTCGCGTTTCTTGTAGCGGGCGGCACCGCGCAGGGCGACCGTGTCGGAGACCGGCAGGTTGACCATGCCTTCGACCAGGCGATAGTCGAGATTGCCGACACCGGCGCGCAGGGAGCCGGTGATCGTGTCATCGAATTGCGGCTTGTTGGAGATGACATTGATCGCGCCGATCAGGGCCGAACGGCCGAACAGGGTCGGCTGCGGGCCGCGAATGACCTCCACGGACGAGTCCAGTAGTTCCACGAACGAGCCACGCGACCGGGCGATAGAGACCCCGTCCTTGTAGATTGAAATCCGCGGTTCGATATTGGCCTCGCCTGAATCCGACGTGATGCCGCGGATGACGAAACCGGGGTTGTTGGCGGACTGTTCCTGCACCTCGAGGCCCGGCACGAAATCGGCGAGGTCATCGAATTGCTGGATGCCGAGATCGTCCATCGCTTCCTGGTCATAGGTGGTGACAGCGATCGGCACATCCTGGATCGCCTGCTCGCGCTTCTGTGTCGTGACAGTGATGACATCATCTTGCGAATAGGCGGCACTAGCGAAAACCAGCGCACCGAGTGCGGCGGAGGTGAACAGAACTTTTTTCATGGTGGGTACCCCGGTTTGAAGAAGCATGAAAAAAGCTGTTAGCGTTGCCATATGTCAGTGTGACGACTGTTTTCTTGCAGTTTTGCGACGCAGCATTTCGGACACAGATTTGTGAACTCAGCCCGTCTGCAGGCGTTATCCTGTCGCAATACTGCCGCAAACGAAGTCCAGATATGTTTCATCAACACGGGAGGAACCCATGACACCGACCAAGAAGATACTGATTGCCGCCACTGCCCTCGTTTCGGCGGGCGGCCTGACCGCTGCCGGCGCGATTGCGCAGCAGGCGGACGATAAACCGATGATGAAGATGCATGCCCAGCATCGCACGATAGCTGTTACCGGTAATGGCGAAGCCTCTGCCAAGCCGGACATGGCAACGGTCAATTTCTCCGTCGAGGCGCGCGGTGATACCGCCGCCGAGGCACTCGCCGAGAACAACCGCCAGATGAATGCCGCGATGACGGCGATCCGCCGGGCTGGCGTAGCCGAGAAGGACATGCAGACGACCGGCCTCTACATGAACACCCAGAATGTGCGCGGGCCGGATGGCAGCTGGACAAATGAGATCGACTATTACGAGGCTCGCAACACGCTGACCGTGAAAGTGCGCGATATCGATGACACCGGTGCGGTGATCGATGCTGCCGTGAAGGCCGGTATCAACGGGCTTGGCGGCATCTCTTACGGCTTTGGCGACGATGCGGCCCTGCTGGAACAGGCACGCAAGGATGCCGTCGCCGATGCCCGCGAGAAAGCCGCGCTCTATGCAGCCGAAGCAGGCGTGAGCCTGGGCGAGGTGCTTTACATAGCAGAGCCGGGCGCCAATGCCGGTCCGCCCTCCCCCATGGTCCGCATGGAAGCGGCGAGTATGGACATGGCCACGAAGGTCGCCCCGGGCGAAAGCAGCGTGTCGGCCAGCGTGAGCGTCGTCTTCGCAATCAACTAGGCCCGGCCCACAAGATTGAACGCAAGCCGTCCGTTTCGTCAGGAAACGGACGGCTTTTTCGTGACTGCCAGACCGGCGATGCGATCATGGATCGTACGGCCTGATGGCGTGAAGAGGCTGGCAAGCCAGATCAGCGCCAACGCCTCTCCAGCGATGATGATAGCCCAGCTGCTCGCTGTCGGTTCGCTGACGAAGATCGGCCCCGGGATAAGCCAGATGCCGATATGGCAAACTTCCCACGGCAGGAACTTCAGCAGATTGCGGATGAATGCGCGGGCGAAAGATGGCGTGCCCGGATAATCGAGCCTTAGTCCCAGCAACAGCTTGCCCGGTGTCGCCCGCCATGGTGCTGCCTCGTTGAAAGCGAACAGGGTGACGACCGGAAGGGTCAGGGTGGAGAGCGCAATGATATAGCCGATACGCTTGTCGGCGATGATGGTGTCAGCGCCGAGAGAGAAGCTGACCACCGCCAGAACGCAGGCCCAGGAGAGGATGACGGTATTATCGATCAGACCCGCCAGCATCCGCCTGAAAGGCAGACGCTGACTGGTATTTCCCTCCCCCGACACAAGGCTAGTCCCGGCCGAATTTGTCGCCGAAGAAGTCGCCCTCGTTCCAGGTCGGGCGCTCGTCGGCATCGGCGATTTCCCGCGCGATGCGGTAGTTCAGCGTGGCGAACTTGGCACCGACGTCATAATCGAGCGGCTGGGAGATATCGTCACTCGGCCGGTGATAATGGGTCGACATGAACTTGCCGAACTCCTCTTCGCCGCCATTGCCGAAGCCGAGGAACAGGAAGACCGACGGGACGCCCTGCTGCACGAAACGGTAATGGTCGGACCGGGTAAAGATCGACATTTGCGGGACCGGATCGGGGATCAGCTCGACATCCATGGACGAAGCTGCACGACGCACAGTCTCGCCGAGCGATGAATGGTCGGCGCCAAAGGCGATCACGTCGATGAAGTCATAGGTGATGATCGGCATGTCGAGATTGACGTTGGCGACAATGTCATCGAGCGGCACGGTCGGATTGAAGGCGTAATATTCAGAGCCCAGAAGGCCTTTTTCCTCCGCTGTCACGGCGAGGAAGATGACCGAGCGGCGCGGTGAATTACCATTTGCCTCTGCCTGTTTGAACAGGCGTGCCTCCTCCAGCATTACGGCGATGCCGGTGGCATTGTCGAGGGCGCCATTGTTGATCACGTCTTCTTCCGGATCATCGCTTTCGCGAACGCCGGTGTGGTCGAGGTGAGCGGTGAGGATGACATATTCGTCCGCAAGCGTCGGGTCGGAACCACGGATCATGCCGGCGACATTCGGGCTCGTCACGGTTTCATAGGTACTGGCCCCTGCCATGGTGATGGTGCCGGGCAGAGCAAAGGAAGCAACATTCTCCCCGGCTTCTTCAGCGGCGCTTATCTCGGCGAATGACATCTCGGCGCCTTCGAACAGTTTCTCCGCGCCCTGAACACTCAGGCGACCAGTAACGACAAGGCCTGGCGTGTCGGTGAAACCCTCGCCGGATTTTTCGACCCAGGTCATGGCCGGTGATCCGGCGGCGGCGATGGTGCGGTCCCACGGGCGGCGTGCTTCATAGGAGGCTGTCGACAGGGTGATGTAGCCGACGGCGCCGAGCTCCTCGGCGATCACCTGCTTGCTGCTGGAATAGTGTGCGGCTTCCTCGCTTGGCAGGCCGGTGGGAATCGCGCCAAAGGCGACGACGATCTTGCCTTCCACGTCCACGCCCTCGAAATCATTGATGCCGAATTCCGGTGCGACGAGACCGTAGCCGACGAAGACGGCCTCGGCAGTCACTTCGGCTTCGGCACGCTTGGCGGAGGCGCCGATGAGGAAATCTTCCATAGGATCGAGCGCCATCGTCTCGCCATCACGGGTGATCGACATCGCCTGCGCGTCCAGATCGCGGGTGACGGACAGGAGCGGTACCTGCTGGTACCAGCTGCCATCCTCGCCGGCTGGCTCAAGGCCCAGCTCTTCCATCTCGGCAGCGACATATTCCGCAGCGGCCTGATAGCCCGGTGTGCCGGCCTCCCGGCCCTGGCGGGCGTCATCGGAGAGCCAGGCAATATGGTCCTGAAGGATGTCAGCGCTAGCGGCGGGTTCTTCGGCTGCCGTCGAAATGGCGGATGTACCAGCCTCATCGATCTGACAGGCGACGAGAAGCAGGCCCGTCGCGGTAAGCGCCGCAGCGCGGGAAAGGAAATCAGAGAAAGCCATAAGTACCCCGGATCACAACATATTTTGATAACTGGCGGCAGTAAGCCCCAAGTCTGCGCAACAATCAACCAGCGCCGCGCAGGCGATAAAGTCTCAATGGGTTCAAGCCGGCTTTCGCGCCGTGTTTTGCCGGTTTGTGCCGAAAAAGCGGCTTTTCTTAACCAATAATATCCTCACGTGAGGATATAGAAGAGCCGGAAAGGACCGCCGGAAAAATCTATGCGTGACGTATTGCTGCTCGCCTTCATCGTCGCTTCGCTGCTGGCGACCCTGCGCTACCCCTATATCGGGTTGCTGCTGTGGGGCTGGTTCACGCTCGCGACGCCGCAGCAGTCTGTCTATTATGCCAGCCAGATCCCGCTGAACGTCCTAATCGCCGGGGTGACCTTTGCGAGTTTCTTTTTCAATGGCGAGATAAAGCGGGCGCGTCTGGAAACGGTCAGTGTCTTCCTCCTCTTGTTCATGACCTGGCTCGGCGTGTCGCACATCATGTCGCTCGACCAGTCGCTATCGGCCGAACCGACGGAACGCTTCATCAAGGTGCTGATCTTCGTCTTTGCCTGCATGATGGTGACGACCGACAGGCTGCGCCTGCATGCCATGCTGTGGCTGCTGGCGCTGGTCATGGGGTTCTATGGTGCCAAGGGCGCGGTCTATACCATCGTGAAACTGGGCGGCGGGCTCTACATGGGCCAGGCGGAAACGATCCTCGAGGATAACAACCATATCGGTATAGCCTTGGCCGCGACTCTGCCGCTGTTCCTCTATCTGCAGGGTCAGGCGAAAAATATCCTGATCAGGCGCGGCGTACAGGCCGTATTCGTGATGTCGATCATCGCCATCCTCGGGACGCACTCGCGCGGCGCGTTTGTTTCTCTGGTCGTGTTCGGCGGGGTCATGTGGCTCTATTCCAGGCACAAGCTGAAGATCGCCATCGCCGTGGCGATCCTGTCGATTCCCACCGTAATGTTGCTGCCGCAGGAATGGACCGACCGGATGGAGACGATCGCCGATGCCGGTGAGGACCAGTCGTTCCAGGGTCGGGTCGATGCATGGGTGATCAACTGGAAGCTGGCGCTGGAACACCCGATCACCGGGGCCGGGTTGCGGACCCCCTATGAGGAACATATCGCCCGGCAGGTGGAGATGTTCCGCGAGCCGAGGGCAGCCCACTCGATCTATTTCGAGGTGCTGGGCGGCGCGGGGTTTGTCGGGCTGTTCTTCTATCTCGGCATGATCGGCACGGCCTGGCTGAAAGCCTTTGGCGCGCAGATGAAATATCGCCATGCCGAGCGGGACCGATGGCGGTCTTCTTTCGGCAAGCACGCGCAGATATCGCTGGTCACCTTCTGTTTCGGCGCGCTGTCGGTATCGATGGAGATGTGGGAGGGTTATCTGATCGTCATTGCCCTGATCAGCGTTCTAGGCAAGATCAGCCCGGTACCGGTCCGGGAAAAACATCCGCTTCTACGCGCCCGACAGGGCAAGGAAAGAACCGCTTTCCGGGCACGCTATGTCCGCAAGGAGGACAAGGCCGCCGCTTCAAGATAACACCGGAAGTGAATTTCTAGCCGACACCACGCATGACGGGTGCGTGGGCAGCGGGCGACCCGTCATCGCCGGCATCAGCAGCACCGGCACCGCCCTTGATCCTGCCAGTCATCGTGTCGTCGCCATCGAGCAGCAATTGATCGGGACACTCGTCGCATTCCACCTGAATGGTCGAATGTTCAATCCCATAGCGCTCTTTCAGCAGGCGTTTGACATCGGTCAGCACACTCTGGGCAACGGCAGGACCGGTGACGCCCAGATGCATGGCAAGCTGAGGCTCTTCCGGTGTCAGCATCCAGACCTTCAACTGGTGTACGCCGGTGACGCCATCGATTTCCTGAGTCAGCCTATCGGCGATATCGTCGGTATCGATATTGGCCGGGGCACCCTGCAACAGGATGTGGGACGCCTCCGACAGCAATGGCCACGCAACGCGCATAATGAGTAGGCTGACCGCCAGGGTCAGGATGGCATCGATGCGCACAAAGCCTGTCCAGCCAATGATCAGGGCCGACGCAATGGCAGCGACAGAGCCGAGAATATCACCGATGACATGCAGCAGGGCACCGCGCAGGTTCAGGTCCTGCTGGTTGCCGCCATGAAGAACGGCAAAGGCTGCGATATTGGCGATGAGACCTGCAATTGCGACGAGCAGCATGGGGCCGGACATGATCGGCTGCGGGTCCATAAAGCGCTGGATCGCTTCCCACAGCAACCACAGGGTCAGCGCGATCAGGGCAAGGGCGTTGATGAAGCCGGCCAGTACCTGCGC
Source organism: Aquisalinus luteolus (assembly GCF_009712425.2). Taxonomy (GTDB): domain Bacteria; phylum Pseudomonadota; class Alphaproteobacteria; order Caulobacterales; family Parvularculaceae; genus Aquisalinus; species Aquisalinus luteolus. Next base: position 204,654 of record NZ_VCJR02000003.1, on the reverse strand, counting down.
ACGCCGCAGGCCAAACGGAAAGACGGATGACCTCGCAGTACGGTCGGCGAGCCAACGGGCCGACAATGCCAGCAGCAGCGCCCCGGCATCCGTCGCCATGTGACCGGCATCGGCCAGCAGTGCCAGCGACCCCGAGACGATACCGCCAATAATCTCGACGATCATGAAGACGAATATTATTCCAAAGGCGATCGCCAGCCGGCTGCCATCCGACCCTTCGGGCACATGGTGATGGTGGTGATGATCATCACCACAGGAACCATGATGGGTATGGACCTGGTGTTCGGACATATCTCCTGTCGCGATTGTCTGGCGGGTCAGGTGGTCTTTTGCTGTGGCGAGAGAGTAGTGCGTCTTTGCTCGTGACCGCAAGAGACTTGTCAGGATTTATCCAATAAAATCCGCGACATAAGTGATATTATATCACCCACTACCACACCTTGCGCACTCTTTGCCGCACCTGTCAGGCACGGCATCCGGCAAGACCGGCAACAGGAGTTACGCGCTCCCACCCGAAAAAGTTGCGCAATGTTATAACACCTTGCTCAACATAAACGCCGCCCTCGAAGGGTGTACCGAAGCTGGCCGAGACCTTCACACGGGTCTCCCCCGGGGTTCCTGCCTCGAGGGTATAGGACTGCTCGGTCGAGGCACCGTAGCGTCGCTCGCCTTGTTCCTCGACCAGTTCCAGCCGTGCCGGCGAACCATCGATGATCATCTCCGCCTGGCGGCCTTCGACGTTGCGAAAGACCATGACCGGCTCTCCCTTGTCGAGCGTCCACAGCAGCATCCCGCACTGACCGGGATCGAGATTCTTGTTTCTCAACTCGGCGATCCGGGGGGCGTCATTCTTGACCTGATATTTTGCTGCATTCAGTTCCGCGATAGCGCTTTGTGTTGCGGTGTCGGGACTTGAAGCGCAAGCCGACGCGACCAGAAGCATTGGCAGGATATATCGGGTGCGGATCATGAGAGCCATCCTTTACGGGTTCACCAGCAGATTGCCGCGCTGGATCAATAGGAGATCATTGCCGCTTTGCTCGAAGCCGTAAAGCATCAGACCGGTTGCGATATCTTCTTCAAGCCCGCCTGCCCGCACCTCGGCCAGATAATCGAGCGTGGGGTCGAGCGTGCCGGTGATCGCGACGGTCTGGCCACTGCCCTCGCCGCTCAGGGCAAGGCGCAGGACGCCATCATCGCCACAGGTTGCGGTGCCCGCCAGCGGAAACCCTTCCCCGCCCCAGGCACGCGCCGAATAGGCAAGAGAGTCAGTCCATATCGAGACGACGCCGGACCGGCATTGATCGCCGCGCAACTGCAGATTGTCCGTCTCCAGGCGCACGGCACCGCGAAGAGGCGCGCCAAAGGCATCGACCACGTCATAGGACGCGAGGTCGATCAGGAAGGCTGCATCGTTCAGGGTGATGCCTTGTCCGGCAAGGCTGACCTGCCCCTCGCCATTGACCGGCCTGCCGGTGATGTCGACATCACTGACAACACGGCCCGTCAGCAAGGGCAGGAAACGGGTGCGCTGGTTGATGGTGCCGACAGGATAGCCGTCGAGATAGACGCCCGCGATCGTGCCGTTCCAGACCGTGCCGCTTGCCGCCGACCAGTCGACCCCTTGCGCCCTGACGCCAGAGACATCGAGAGCGAGCGATAACGGCAGACGCACGAGGGCGAGGAAGATAAAGAGGGCAAGGCCGGCAAGCGGCAGATAGACAGTGCGACGGAGCATGAGAGGTCAGTTCCCCTGGCTGAGGGTCAACCGTGCCTGCACGGTGCTCTCGCCAAAGCGCGCTCGGGAAATACGTGCCTCGCTGACGCGTATGTTGCGCTCGGTCTCAAGCTGGCCCAGCCAGCCATAAAGGCGGCTGGCGGGAATGTTCTCTATAGAGATGATCACGCTGGCACCGCTCTGGCTTAACTGGAAGGCAGAGACTGGAATGTCGTTTGCCGAGGCAGAGGCAGTGATGATACCGCGCAGGGCCGACCCGGTGGCCGCTGCCCCCTGCCCGCCAGAACCAGTCCGCGCATTTGCCGTCGCGCGATCGACGAGGATCGCTGTCGACTGGGCGTTTTGCAACGCAAGCTCACCCGAGGTACGCCAGGCAAAGAGCGGTCGCATCAGGGCAAAATAGACAAGGAACAAGACGAGCAGTATGGCCATCGCCATAAGCATGGTGCGTTCGCGGCGCGATAATGTCTGCCACCAGTTACTCATCACGACGTCCTCAGATACAGCTTGCCGATATAGGCATTGTCGCTGTCGCGCGACAGGTTGCGTCCCTCTTCCACGACGATGCCATAGGCGGACAAGGACTGTTTCAGCCGGTCGAGTTCCTCTGTATCGAGGAAACGGATATCCGCTACGAGCCCTTCCGTCGCGTCATAGGTGACGGCAGCCAGCTGGACGCCGCTGCGCTCTTCCATCGCATTGGCGAGCACGCTGGACAGCTCGAGGAACCACGTTTCGGAGGCACCGCCTTCAGCGGCAAGCTGTCGGGCCTGGTTGGCAATGTTTCTTTGTGGCAGGTCGGGCCAGGTGGCGGCGAACTCCGCCTGCGCCTGACGTTGCAGGTCTTGGGCGCTGTCGTGCAGCTGCATGGCTTCGATACCGACGGTGACAAGCCACAGGGCAAGGCAGGCCGCCGCCAGGCCAGCCGCATAGCGCCATGGCTTCAGAGCCGCGCGCCAGTCCAGCCCGCGCTCCAACGTTCCCTGCAACAGGTTGACCGGTTGATTATCGACCATGTGGCCGACCATGAATGCCGGCAGGTGACGGGCATCGGGCAAGGTGATTTCCTGCACGGCGATATCTTCCGGCAGTTTCACCGGCACCGCGTCGCCAAGGCGGATGACGCCCAGCTTCTGGATGCCAGAGGACGACAGGATTTCCGTCGCAAGCTCGTCCGCCAACGGACGGTCGGTGACGAAGCCCTCGCCATCCATGTTGAGTCTCAGCCGGTCTTTCTCGACCAGCATGATGGACTGGCCGGACACGCCAAGCGCCAGAATGTCTGCCGTCAGAATATCCGGCGGGAAACCGGCCTCTCGCAAGGCCTCGAGCCAGCCCGCAACCCATGCCTCGTCCACAGCGATGATCGGACGCCCCATGGCGCTGTCAGCGGCGTCCGCCCCCAGCGAAATATGCAGGCTCTCGACCGGCCCTGCCAGTTCGTCTTCCAGGAGAAACCGTGCGGCCTGCAGCAACTGGCGCTGGTTGCGTGCGGGTGTGGTGAGCCGCCGGATGGCGAAACGCTCGCCCGGCAGGATGACGACAATCTCGTCGGCGTCGCCCTCAACCGCCTCGGCAAGGCCAGCCAGAGAGGCAACGACACCGCCGGCAACGGGCTTGTCGCCAGCCGTTTCGACCCAGCTCAGCGGGTCGTCGATCGTGTCTCCGGTGATAAGGATCAACCGCATCTGGTCACTCGGGTCCCATTTTGCGCGCCACTACGCTGACTTCGCCTTCATTGCTCACTTCTAACAGGCTTTCCTGCAGGATAAATGCCTGATTGTAATTAACATTCGCCTTAAGGCGCAGCCATGAGCTGTATAGCCTGAAGCTGCTTTCAGCGCTTTCCGGCATCGTGCGACCGGAAAAGACGGGCAAGCCCCAGAACTGGTCGATCGTTGCGAAGCCCTCGGCCGGGATGTCATTGATCAACCCCTCGACCTCGTGCGGCTCCAACGCGCCACCTAGCATCGCATAGACAAGGGGGGCATCCTTCGGGGTAACCAGATTGACATTGATCGGCGATGGCTCCGTCTCCGGATGGACGCAGACATAGGGCTTCACCGCGTTGTACAGTTCCGGTGACATCCACATGAGCGCCCGCAATTCGGACATGTCGGCAAGCAGCGTGTTGCCGGTGCGATAGGGCGTTGAAAGCCGTCCGTAATCAGAATCCTCCGACCCGTTGATGCCGGGCATGGAGTCCGTATCGATCCAGTCGATGACCCCTTGCGCGACGGCGCCCTGCGCGACCTGGTCGAAGCCGACCTGTGCCAGCATCAGCTTGAACCGTTCCAGCGCCTCGGGGTTTTCGAGGAATTCATCCTCCTCGCGCATAACAAGGCTGTTCAGGTTGAAGCAGCGCGTATCATCGACAATCGACGCCTCGATCAGGCCGTTGTCTATGGGGAACCGGACCGGCGCGGCGAGCCAGTCTTCCTCGCGCGTGTCGCGGGCGGGCTCGGCCTGCCATTGCGTCTCGATCACGCTTTTGGCCAGTGTCTCGGCGCCCAGCGCATACCAGCGAATCTGGTCGAGCGACTCGGCAGACCGCGCCCTCGCCGTCGATGTGCGCATCGTCTGCGTCATCGCCAGCGCGATGACCGACAGGCTGGCCAGCAGAACAAGCACGATCAGGAGGGCGACACCCTTTTGCCGCTTTATTTTATCGGCCGGGACCATCATGTCTCGCCGCCCCCTTCCAGCTGCCCCGCGTAAAACAGCTGGCGCATCTCGCCAAAGACCGGGTGAATGAAACTGAGCTCGACTGCGCCCGGCAGGGGCACTGTCCCGCGCGAGACGAAATAGTCTTCCCATAGCGGCCCGACGAGAAAGCGGATCTCGATATCCTCAAGACCGGCAAACAGCACACGATCAGTGCCTGGTGTACCGCGCTGGCGATCCGGATAATTCCACGTCCGCCGGATGAGCGCATCGTCAATGACGAGATATTCGATATATTGAAGCCGCGACCGAGGGTAGCGATTGCCCGGATTGATATTCCCGCTGCTGACGATACCGAACAGCAGCCGCTCGCCGTCGCGCTCTACGGCATTGCCGAAGGCGGTCAGCTCACCACCATACATGGGGCCTGGCAAGATATAGCCGAATTCGTCGCGCACCTTTCTGCGCGCGATCTGGGCGAGGTCGGACTTGATGAGACTGCGCGCGATCTGGAAATCGCCTGCCATGTCGGTGGACCGCTGAAGCTGTTCGTTGGAATTGATGGACAGCCGCATGATGACAATGCCGGAGACGGCGATGACCGAAAAGATCATCATGGCGATGACCATCTCGACCAGCGTGAAGCCCTTCTGATTGCTATCGTTGCTAGGGTGCATCATCCGGACACCGACCTGAAGGCGCTCAACGAGCGGATGACCTGTTCGCCGCCTTCCTCGCGCACATCGACACTGATTATGATCATGCCGGAGACAGGCGTCTCGGCGATGACGCGGGTCCATGCCCAGGAGGTACCGGCCATTTCCTCAACGCCGGTTTGCGTACCGAGATCAGGGATGGCCGGGCTCGCCATCGCCTCGATGAGAGTGTTCTCTGCGACGATACCGGCCACCAGCCGACGCTCGATATCGCCAGCGGCGCTGACCTGGTTGGACATCAGCACAAGACTACCGGCAATCGCCGTCGAGAGGATCGCCATGGCGATGAGAACTTCCGTCAGGGTGAAACCGCGCTGTAGCCTAGTCATCGGCGCCCTCCACCATCACGGTACCGTCATCGCCAGCGACGACCTGCCAGTCGCCCATTTCACCGGTGAACAGGACGGTGAAGGATGGCGTGAGCCCTGTTGGCAGGAAGACGAGATCAGGGTCAGGCGGCGCTTCGCTTTCGTCCTCGCGGGACAGGGAAAAGGGTCGTGCACCACCGGCGGTACCGGTAACCGGCTCGTTATCGAGGCTGAGACTGAGCACGTTGCCGGTTTGCAGTGTGCGATCAGCACTCTCCGCGCCAGGCAGGACGAGGGGCACCCAGCCAGCTGTGCGATAGGCAAGAAAACTGTAGCGGCTCTCCTCCATCCGCAGGCCGACAATCTCGCCCCGCGTCACCGCAAGTTCCTGCGCCACCTTGATCTGGCCGGCGAAATGGAAGGCTTCGATACGGGCAGTATCCTCTTCCGATGGCAGCGTCATGACGACAACACCAGCCATAAGGCCGAGGATCAGGACCACGACCAGCACCTCGACAAGGGTCAGGCCGCGCTGGCGGAGCAGAGGCGAAGGCTTACCAGTTGCCGATATCCGCATCGGTGCCCTCGCCGCCTTCCCGGCCATCGGCGCCATAGGAGAAGATATCATATTCGCTGTTGGTGCCGGGCCGCTGATACACATATTCATTGCCCCACGGATCAGTCGGCAGGTTCTTGATATAGCCGCCGGGGCGATACATTTCCGGCCGGGCGACGCCGTTCGGCAGCTCGACGAGGGCTTCCAGCCCCTGTTCCGTCGTCGGATAGCTCATCATGTTGAGGCGATACTGCTCCAGCGCATTTTCCAGAACGCTGATATCGGTACGGGCCTTCTGCACCGCCGCCTGGTCGCCAGCCGGGATGACATTGATGACGATGATCGTGGTCAGGAGACCGAGGATGACGATCACGACCATCAGCTCGACCAGCGTAAGGCCGCGCTGGCGGCGTTTTGCATTTATCTTTTTCCGTACAAGGTTCATTTCCTACCTACCTTTCAGGCTGCAGCCAGCGTGTTGAGCTGCAGGATGGGCACGAGAATCGCCAGCACGATGGCAAGGACGATCAGCCCCATGAATACGATGATGACCGGCTCCAGCAGGCGCAGGGCCAGCGTCGTCGAATTGTCGAACTGCGCTTCCATATGCGATGCCGTACGGTCCAGCATGGCAGGCAGCGTGCCGGAGCGTTCGCCAGCGGCCACCATATACACCATCATCGGGTCGAATGCACCCGCCTTGCGCAAACCGGCGGATAGCGACGCGCCTTCGGATACGGCTGTCAGCGTCTCGCCGAGGCGGGCGCGCAGCTCTGTATTGACGACCGTCTTGCGGGCTGCCTGAAGACATTCCAGCAGTGGTGCGCCGGATGCAAAGAGCGTCGAGAGTGTGCGCCCGAAACGAGCCGCATCGAGGCCGCGCGACAGCTTGCCGATGATGGGCAGGCGCAGGACCAGCCTGTCGAAGGCGAGCCGGAAGGCCGCCAGCCGCAGCCCCTGCCACAGGCCGAGCGAGGCAAGCACGATGAGCCCGAGCAGGACCAGCCCCCAGCTTTCAAGGAAGGCCGACAGGCCGATAACGATGCGGGTGATCAGCGGCAGCTGGGCGCCGAGCGTATCGAACTGTTCCACGATCTTCGGCACGACAAAAATCATCAGCCCCGTGACGACCCCGATGGCAACCAGCATGAGCACCGCCGGATAGATCAGCGCTGTCAGCGCCTTCATCGCCATGGCACGGTTCTTTTCCAGCATGTCGGCAAGGCGCGACATGACCCGGCCGAGATCGCCGGAGGTTTCCCCCGCCGCGATGATGGCGCGATAGAGCGGTGAGAAGGATTTCGGGTGTTCGCCCAAGGCATCGGAAAGGCGCCAGCCCTCCATCACGCGGGAGCGGATGGCGAGCAGTGTCGCGCGCGGCTTGTCCATCTGCGCGGCGACAGCGTTCAGGGCTTCTTCCACTGGCGTCGCGGTCTCGATCAGGGTCGCGGCCTGGCGGGTCAGCATGACGACATCGCTGCTGGACAAGGGTCGTTGGCGCTGGCCGGAAGTGGTGTCCGCAGCGCTCGTCTCGATCTTCAGCGGTGTCAGGCCGGCATCGCGTAACTCACGTCGTGCAACGCGCAGGCTGTCCGCCGAGAGGATGCCTTTCTTCTTGCGGCCCGACTGGTCGAGCGCCTCATACTGGAAAGCCGCCATCAGAGCGTCTCCGCTACTGGATCATCTTCTGCCTGCTGAACGACACGCAAGACCTCCTCGATCGAGGTGCGACCGGCGCGGACATGGGACCAGCCGCTTTCGGCCAGCGTCTCGGCAGATTTGAAGGCATGGGCGGCAAGCGCCTGTTCACTGGCATCGTCGTGGATCAGCTTTTTCAGCGTCTCGTCGGATACGACCAGCTCGTAAAGGCCGAGGCGCCCTTCATAACCGGTGTGGTTGCAGCGCCCGCAGCCGACCGGCGTGTACAGAGTGATGGCCTCGTCCGGCGCGGTGCCGATGAGTTTCTTTTCGGCGGCGTCAGCCTCATGGGGCCTGGCGCAGGCAGGACACAGGCGGCGGACGAGGCGCTGGGCCATGACACCGGCAATCGTGGAGGACAACAGGAACGGTTCCACGCCCATGTCGCGCAGGCGGGTCACCGCGCCAACGGCGGAATTGGTGTGGACGGTCGACAGGACGAGGTGACCGGTGAGCGAGGCCTGTACCGCGATCTGCGCCGTCTCGACATCGCGGATCTCGCCAACCATGACGACATCAGGGTCCTGCCGAAGGATTGCGCGAAGTCCTGCAGCAAAGGTCATGCCGACCTTTGAATTCACCTGGGTCTGGCCTATGCCATCGAGAGCATACTCGACCGGGTCCTCGACGGTAAGGATGTTCCTGGACGGATCATTGAGCAGGGTCAGACCGCCATAGAGGGTCGTGGTCTTGCCGGAGCCGGTCGGGCCGGTGACGAGGATGACGCCGTTCGGACGCTTCAGCAGCTTCTTGAACCGGGCAAGCGTCGTCTCGCCCATGCCCAGCATGTCGAGATCGAGCTGGGCCTGTTCCTTGTCCAAGAGGCGCATGACGACCCGTTCGCCAAAGCGCGACGGCAACGTCGATATGCGCACATCGACGGTCTTGCCGCCCATGGCAAGGGAGATACGCCCATCCTGCGGCACGCGCTTCTCGGCGATATCGAGCCGGGCCATGACCTTGACGCGGGAGGTGAGCACCGGCGTCATGCGCGCTGGCAGGTTCAGCACCTCGCGCAATACACCATCGATCCGCAAGCGGACGGAGACTTCCTTCTCATAAGGCTCGATATGGATGTCGGATGCCTTGGTCTTTACGGCTTCCGCGATGAGCGCATTGATGAGCCGTATGACCGGGGCGTCGTCCTCGCTCTCCAGAAGGTCGGCGGTCTTTGGCAGGCCTTCGGCGAGGCTGGTCAGGTCATCCTCGCTGCCGCCCTGAAATTCCTCTGTGGAGATACCCTCCACGGAATAGATCTCGGACAGGCGCCGCTCGAACACGGCGGCGGGCACATCCTCCACCCTGACAGGCATGCCGAGGAAACGCCGCGCCTCGATCAGCGCCCACGGGTCAATTGCCGTGCCCGGCTTGCGGTGGCGGCCGATGACGGCCACACCCTCCTCGGCGCCGAACACCACAAGCCCGCGCTCCTTGGCAAAGGCATAGGAAAAGCGCGGCAGGGCCGGAACCGTTTCTGCTGGCTGTTCGTCGGTGGCTGACATACGCGTCTTTCCGGGGCCGTTTCGGCCTGTACTCTACTCTTCGATCACTGGCGACGAAACCCCGGCCGGGGCGGCACCGAGGAAGTCCTCTATCAATATGTCAATCGGCGGGACCTCGCCATCCATCTTCAGCAATTGCTGTTGGCGGGCGTAATTGTATTTGCGGGCGGTCACCGCCTCCGACGTGCGCCTGTCGCGCAAGATCGTTGGCTTGATGAACACCATCAGGGTCGATTTGCGGTTCGTGCGCGACGTGCCCTTGAAAAGGTTGCCGGCGACCGGGATATCGCCGAGCAGCGGCACCTTGCTTTCGGAAAGCTGGCTGTTGTCGTCGATTAGGCCGCCGAGTATCAGCACCTCGCCGTCTTCGGCGACGGCCGTCGTCTCGACCACGGACTTGTTGGTGACGAAGTCGCGATTGGCCTGCGTCAGCGCGCCATTGACGGAGGAGACCTCCTGGATGATCTGCATGCGCACCGTGTTGCCTTCATTGATCTGGGGCGTGACCTCGAGGATCACCCCGATTTCCTGGCGTTCGACCTGTCGGAAGGCGTTTTCCAGATCATTGCCGACGGCCTCGCCGGTGGTGACCGGGATTTCCTGCCCCACCGACAGCCGCGCTGTCTGGTTGTCGAGGGTGACGGCGAAGGGCGTGGAGAGGATATTGGACTGGGTATCGTTCTGGACGGCGGTCAGTATCGCCGCGAACAGCGTGCCGTCGTCGGAAACGCCGCCGCCGCCGAGGGAAAAGCCATTCACACCCAGCAGCGAGCCGATGGCGGCATCGATCAGCTCTTCCGTGCCCGGAATCAGTTCTGTCGTTGTCGTCGTGGTATTGTTGTCCGCATCGGTAACCGTCTGTGTCTCACGATTGTTGTAGAGATACGCCGCGCCGACACCGGCGAGCAGGTTCGGCGAGTTCTGGTTGAACCGCGTCGAGGAGAACGGCATGTCCTCCCCGCCGACGACGTATTGCAGCCCGAGGTCACGGGCGAGCGTGTCGGAAATCTCCACGATGATCGCCTCGATCATCACCTGCGGACGGCGGATATCGAGCTGGGCGACAACCTGCTGGATGATGCGGCGGGTTTCCGGGTCGGCGCTGATGATCAGGGCGTTGGTTTCCTTGTGCGCGGCAATCGATGGCTTGCGCGTTACGCTTTCAACGCCATAGCTCGTCTCGATCATGGTCGTCAGAAGGGGAACGATCTCTTCGGCATTGGCATGGTTGAGATAGACAACGGACAGGTCCACCTGTGAGGCGCCATTGCGGTCCAGCTCTTCGACCAGTGGCACGAGGCGCGACACATCGGCGGGTGTGCCCCGGATGATGACGGTGTTGGAGGCCGGCACGGCAACGACGCTGGTCGCATTGCCGCGACGTGTCTCTGTCGCTGCCCCGGCGAGCAGCTCACGCAGCGTGCTGGCGACTTCGGTGGCGATGGCGCTTTCAAGGCGGATGGACCGGACAATGGACGTGTCGCGATCGAAATCGCGGGCAACCTCGACCAGCCTGTCGACATTGGACGCGGTGTCGACGATGACGACCGAATTGCTCTCCGGCACCGGTGTGACGAGGCCGCGTTCGGAATGCAGGCCACGCAGGGTCGTCGCTGCCGTGCGCGCATCGACATTGTCGAGGCGCAGGATGCGCGTGACGATGGCGCCGCCGGCATCCGCCGTACCGATACCGCCGGCCCGGGTCGTCTGTTCGCCAGGCACGATCTTGTACTCGCCCTCAGTGATCGGCAGCACGACATAGCCATTGACCTGCATGGTCGCGAGGAACAGTTCCCAGATCTCGTCGCTGGTCAGCGTAGCGTCCGGCGGGGAGAAAATGGTCACCTGTCCCTGCAGGCGGGGATCGATGACGAAGCTGCGCCCTGTGCGCAGGGAAACGCTCTCGACGAAGTCGCGAATATCAGCGCCATCATAATTGATCGAGGCACCCGCCTGCTGTGATCCGGCCTGCTGGGCAAAGGCAGGGGTCAGGCCAAGGGAGAGGCCGGAAATCATGCCGAGGGAGGCCAGAGCGATCAGTCTCGATACGAACATTCAGAACTCACTTGCATTGACGGTCAGGTTCAACCGCTCGCCGCCGCGATCGACGACAATCATGACAGATGTTGCAGATTGAAAGGTTTCAATCATTTCCAGCAGGCGCTCGGAATCATTGGGCGCGGGCTGTCCATTGACGGAGAGGATGCGATCTCCGTCGACAAAGCCGAGCCGTGAGAACACCGTCCCGTCTCCGCGCGGAAACAGCTCATAGCCGACGGTCTGGTTACCCTGCCGGACCGGCCGGACGGAAATGATGGTCGTCAGGTCGCTGATCGAGGCACCTGCCCTGTCCGGATAGCCCGGCGCGGCTAGTGGCTGGCCTGTCGGTGCAGTAGAAACAGGACGGCCCGCCGACCCGGAGGATGACCCGTTAGAAGGCCCCGCATTCAGACGATTTGCCAGAAACACGCTTTCACGAACACCACCACGCAGGATGATGGCACGATCCGAGTAAAGACGATCGAGCGTGACACCGCTCATGATTTCCTCACCCACCTGCACCATGCGCTGGTCGGAATTACTGGTCTGGATAATGGCAATGCCACTTCCGTCAGCTTCTGCCCAGATGCCGTTCAGAGTAATGTCGAGACTGGTCGCCCTCGCCTCGATGACGGGGTCCGCCTCAGCGGTAACTGCAGAGGCTGCGAATGGATCGAAACGGGAAAACACGGCCATGTCGGCAGCAGGCGCGGCTGGGCCGCGGTCGGATCCACCTTCACCGGCAACAGGCGTGGTGGGGGTAACAAAGGCATAGACCAGCCTGACGGCAAGCCAGGCGATGAGGAGAACGATGGCAAGTTCGACAATCCGGGGCAGCCAGCCGGCACCCTGCCCCCCTCGGCGCGCGCCACCGGCACGGACCATGCGACTGCCGCGTCGCAATCGCGAGATCATGCCGTGCTGTAATGTCTGGATCGACATAAGCTGTGCCCTTGCCTTCATCCACGCATGTGCGGACGAACTCGTCGAATTCTTATACCCGCGTTCGCGGGCCCCTGCCAATCAGCTATAGCTTAAATAAAATCAATATCTTAGCAACATATTACCGGAAATGAAAACGGGGCGGCCATGGGAATGCCGCCCCGCTTGTTCGGATCATCCGGCTGATCCTAGAAAGCCTTTTTCAGGCTGACCGAGAAGGACCGGCCGAGATCATAGGATTCAAAGGCCAGATCCTGCACATCATCGGACACAGTCGCCTCGTATTTCGAGTTGGCGATGTTCTGGACCTTGATGCCGAGGGTCATGCCACCACCGAGCAGGTCAAGTTCCTGGTTGATAACCAGATCGACTGTTGTCGGCGGGTTTTCGATGACCGGCGGCTCGGAGCCTTCGCCACGATACAGGATGCGGTCGCTGGCATAGTTGACCAGGAACGTGCCCTGGAAACCCATATCCACATCTTCATAACCAAGCTGCAGGTTGAAGAGGTGCTCGGACTGGCCGACCAGGCGGCTGCCATCGGCGATAAAGGCGTTTGCCGGTACATCCTGCGAAGTCGTGCCCTGGCTGGAATAGAGCGCGCGGGTGACGGTGCCGGTGTTGTCGACCTCGGAGTCAGACCAGGTGTAGTTGGTCTTGAACACGAAGTCCTTGCCGTACCATTCAGACCCGAACATCTCGTCGAGCGGGAAGTTTTTCTCGAACTCGATTTCCGTGCCCCACAGCTCCGCAGACGGTGCGTTGAAGAAGGACAGGACCGATGCCTCGCCTTGGGTGGAGAAGAAGTCCTCGATCGGGTTCTCGATCTCCTTGAAGAATACACCGAGCGTCGCGAACTCGCCGCGGCCGAAATACCACTCCGCCCGGGCGTCGTAGTTTTTCAGCGAGGAGTTTTCCAGGAACGGGTTGCCGGAATAGGCAACGTCCGTTTCCGGATCGGTGAAGCGGACGGAAGTCAGCTCACGGAACTGCGGACGGGTGATCGTTTCCGAATAACCGGCACGCAGCTGGAAGTTACCGGCCGGGATCCAGGTCAGCGTGGCTGCCGGCAGGAAGAAATCCTCCTGCAGCGTCGGGAAGACCTGGCGGCCATTTTCCTGAACACTGACGTCGGTTTCAGTCTTCTGCTTGGATTCCTCATAGCGGCCACCGACGGAGAGGCGGAAGAATTCGCCAAGCTCGGCATCGACGGCACCATAGGCACCGGTGACCTGCAGCAGGCCCTCGAACAGGTCCGGCTGGTTGGAGGTCGACTGCAGACGCACGATCGGGCTCGGCAGGGACAGGATCTCGTCAGAGAAGATCAGGTCCGCACGGCTGCCCAGGATCTCGCTCGGATAGATGCCAGTGAAGGCAAAGTCCGTGCGCGATGCTTCGCGGGAATTGACCGCATAAGCGGCACCGAAGCTGACATCGACATTGTTGTCGGCGACGGTCAGTGGCAGGACAAAGTCTACGCCCGTGCTGCCATTGGCATCGTCGATCTTGCCGAAGTTGATGTAGTTGAGGCTGGAGTTGTCCCGGAACTGATAGGGGTTGTCCTGGCTCGGCGGCGTGCCGATCGGAACCGTCTCGAAAGAGGTCTGGCGATCATATGGCGCGTCGCGCTCACCTTCACCATAGGCAACACGCCAATCGACCTGCAGGTCAGCAAGCGACGGGAAGTCATGTTCGCCGTTCAGCTGGGTCTGCCAGATCTGACGTTCGACGAAGTTCGTCGATTCATCAAGGAAATAGTCATTGCCCTGGTCGCGGATACCACTGGCGATCTGGGCTTCCTTGGAGGTCTTGCGAACGAGAAGTGCCGTGAAGTCGATGGCGTTTGAGTCCCACTCGATACCAGTGGAGCTCAAGGCACTGACGGTGATTTCCTGCGTCGTGGAAAGGTAGTTCGTAACATTCTCTTCCGGAGCGATGTAATTGGTGCCATCGTATGTCTCAGGACGATTGCGGAAGCCACGGCGGGTTACCCAGTCATTGTCATAACCGGCATAGAAAGTCGTACCGATCGTATAGTTCGGGTTGCTCTCGAAAACCTTACCGAAAGCGATGGACCCGCCGCCATTGGCCGGCGTGTCATCGGTGTTGATCAGCAGCGTGTCGAATTGTTCGAAGCTCGTGCGAGCCTCGACAGTCAGGTCGCGGCTTGTCGGGTTGGCTTCGCGGAATGCCTTCACTTCGGACGGCAGGTCGCGCATGCCATCGTCGAAACCGAACACATCCGTCTCCGAGCCTTCGTAGAAAAGACCGTCACGCAGTGTCGTCTCGGTGTTGAAGCCGAAGTCCACGCTGACTTCGAGGAAGTCCTCGTTCGGCACAGACTTGGAGCGCAGCTCAACCACACCACCACCGAATTCACCGGAGAATTGCGGCGAGAAGGTCTTCTGGACCAGCGTGCCTTCCAGAACGGAAGTCGGGAACAGGTCGAGCGGTGCAGTCCGTTTCAGCGGCTCCGGGCTCGGCAGAGGCGAGCCGTTCAGCGTGGCGTTGTTGTAGCGCGAGTTCAGGCCGCGGACGATGACGAACTTGCCGCCTTCGATCGACAGGCCGGTAACGCGGCGAAGGGCATCGGCGATGTCCGTATCGCCCTGGCGAACCAGGTCTTCTGCGTCAAGAACGTTGGAAATTTCGGCAGTTGCCTTTTTCTCGTCCGGAATGTTGGCGCCGCGAATGACGATGACATCGCCCTCGTCTTCGTCCTGCGCCATTGCAGCACCGGATACGGTAAGCATCGCTGATGCGAGCAGTACCGACGGTGCGATAAGTTCATACTTTTTCATGGCTAACCTCTGTTTGCCCCCCATCGGGCATAAAACTGTCTTTGCTATGCAAGTGACAGGACCGGCGGGGTTGCCGCCGGTCCCGTTTTCCCCTTAGAGGCCGAAGGTCCAGCCAACGTACCAGTCGTCACTGTCATCTTCGACAGCGCCGACATAGGTCGTGTCATCGAAGAAGTCGTCGCCCGTAGACGTCGGGGCAACGGCGAGTTCGTTCGCACCCGGAGAGAGTGGCGTTGTCGTGCCAACCGCTGTCAGCGTGCTGGACTGGCCGGCAGAGTCACCGCCAACGTTGCCGTTGACACCATTCGCCCAGACACCTGCGCCAATCGCTTCGCTGTCAGCTTCGCGAACGACATCGACGATGTAAGTCGAGTAGAAGGTCGGCGCGACGCCCAGCGTGGATTGCTGGTCGAAATCGACACCGTCATTCGTGCTGGTGATGATGCCGTTATAGTAGGCACCATTTGCACCGGCGCGGATCTTGGCACCGTCAGAGTTGGTTGCACCACCAACCAGCGTGAAGTTGGAGATCGTCGGATTGGAGCGCGGCTCGATATCCGTGTCGTTCTCGCGGTTGTCGTTTTCGAAGGCACGGTCGCCAGCATCGTCAGACTGAACGACGATGATGTATTGCGCCTTGCCGACCCAACCATCGGTCCAATCCATGGAGTCGTCGCCATTGCCGGTCAGCACGACGTGCTTGGCATTGACGGTACCACCGAAGAACTCGACGCCATCGTCGAAGTTGTTGTGGACCTGGATGTAATCGACTTCGGTTTCCGAACCGACGCCCTGGAAGGCGATGCCGTTCAGCTGGTCTTCGCCGTTGAACTCGAAGCCTGCATACATGACGCGGACATAGTTCAGCGTACCGCTGTCGTCAGCTGCATCGTTACCGCCGAACAGGCCGGAGCCGCCCTCACCGGTCTTTTCGCAAAGCTCCGGATTGGCGACCGGGTCAACCGTGGTGACGTCGCAATCGTTGATCGGGGCGCGGCCGTTGATGACCAGGCCACCCCATTCGCCGCGAGCCGTTGCCGGATCGGGCTGGGTGCCGAACACGTCAGCCTGCGAGGTCATGACGATCGGCGCAGCAGCCGTCCCGAGGGCATCTATCCTGGAGCCGCGGGTGACGACGATCGCGTCTTCACCGGAACGGCCATAGAGCGTTACGCCCGGCTCGATCGTCAGTGTCGCGCGGAAACCGTCTTCCGGGTTGCCGGCATCGGCGCCAGCATCGGTACCGACGAAGACTGAACCTTCGAATGTGTAGAGGTTGCCATTGGTCAGGGTCAGGTTCTGGTTGACGGCGTTCGGCAGGATACAGATGAACGCTTCCGTACGACCGGCCGGCACGGCATCACCGGAAACGGCGGTGCCGGACGGACAGCCGGCGGCATCGCCAGCCGGGAAATAGTTGTCGAGGGTCCAGCCCGTCGTCCAGTTGCTGGCGTTGGTTTCCGTAAGCGGATTGAAGGCACCGATGAAGGACGGCGTTTCCAGGTCGTTGCCAACGGAGTTGTTGGTGACCGGAACGGCGCGCTCGGCAGCACCCGGGATGATGCCGTTCATCGTGTTGCCGCTGGCCTCGATGCTGTCAGTCGCAGTGATGTCGACGATGCCGTTATTGCCGGCGGTATAGATGGAGGAGATGGTCGGCTCGACACCGGCAGTGGATTGCTGGTCGAAGTCGACGCCGTCACCGAAGCCGATGACGATGGCATTGGCGATGTTGCCAGCCGTACCGGCACGCAGCTTCATGCCGTCGGAACCGGTTGCACCACCGAAGAAGGTCAGGTTCGACAGGTTCGGCATGGAGCGCGGCTCGATGTCGGTGTCGTTCTCGCGGTTGTCACCCTCGATGGCGCGGTCGCCATCGGTGTCGTCCTGAACAACGAGAGCGTATTGCAGGTCACCCTGCCAGCCGTCGGTCCAGTCGATGGAGTCGTCACCGGCACCCGTTACGACGATATGGTCTGCGTCGACCGTACCGCCGAAGAACTCGACACCGTCGTCGAAGTTGTTGTGGATCTGCAGGTAAGAAGCGGTCGTGCCCTCACCGACGCCCTGGAAGGCGATACCGTTCAGCTGGTCTTCGCCGTTGAACTCGAAGCCTGCATACTGGACGCGGACATATGACAGCGTACCGGAGCTGTCTGCCGGGTTTGCGCCACCGAAGAGGCCAGAGCCACCTTCACCTGTCTTGTTACATGTCGCCGTGCCCGGGGTTTGCGTAGTCACGTCGCAATCGTTGATCGGTGCAAGACCGGAGATGACAAGACCGCCCCACTCGCCGCGAGCGGAAACGTTACCGGAGGAAGAGCCGTCATTGACGGAACCGTCGGCGACATCCTGGATCGACGTCATGACGATCGGCAGGGCTGCCGTACCGGTGGCGTTCAGCTGGGAACCCGGGTTGACGAACACGGCGTCTTCACCGGCCTGACCGAAGATGATGGCGCCAGCGCCGATGTTCAGCGTCGCTGTCGAACCGGCCGGGTTGGAAATAAGGTTCTCACCAACGAACAGGCTGCCTTCGATGCCGTAACCGACGCGCTGGCTGCCGGACGTGCCCGGCAGGGTCAGGTCGGCGGTCAGGGTACCGGCGGAGATGAGGCAGGCGATGATGTCGGTGCCGCCTTGCGTCAGCGTGCCCTGGGCCGTGCCGGCCGGGCAGGTGAAACCAGCGGGGACAAGGTTGACGGCATTGGTGCTGCCACCGCCTGAACCGCCACCTGGATTGACGGTGACCGGGCCTGCATTGCCATTGTTGGAATTGCTGCCACCACCCGAACAGGCTGCGAGAACGGCGCACGCACTGCCGAGAAGAAGACCACCACGAAGATTGGAAAGAACGTTCATATATGCCCCCAAGGCTCATGAATGAATAAACGGTACGAGTCCCCGTACATCTGTTACGAGGTCACAGCGCTCTTAGCCGGGGAGCGCTACAGTTTTGTGACGGGTATGTTTCAAGTATGTGTCACAACAATTTGCATGAAGATGCTCTGTGTGCACACATTGCGCATGCGTTTTTCATGACGCTGGTTTTTGTTGGAAAATCAGCCTAGTAGAGGGTTAAGAACCATGTTTCGATCATTGTTTTAGGCGGCAAGAATACTGTGCCTTTTGTGCTCTACTTTCTGATTTTCTCGTTCGGACTGTGCATCGGCAGCTTCCTGAATGTCGTCATATCGCGCGGACCGGTACTATGGGGTCTCGCACACAGTGCGCATACGGAGCGGTTGGGATTCGCAACGCCGCGCTCTCAGTGCGCTTCGTGCCATACACCGCTGAAAAGCTGGCACCTGATTCCCGTTTTCAGCTGGCTCGTGCTTCGCGGCCGGTGCGCGTATTGCCGGGAGAGGATCAGTATCCGCTATCCGCTGGTCGAGCTGGCTGTGGGCGTTCTCGCTGTCGCATTGGTGCGGATGAATGGCTGGTATCCGGAAACACTCTTCCTTTTTGTTGCCGCCTGCCTGATCGTGGCACTTGGGGTGATCGACCTTGAGACAGGATATTTGCCCGACATGCTGACCCTGCCACTGATCGCGCTCGGTCTTATCGGGGGGCTGATCAGCGAATGGTTCTGGGGCTTTGTGCCTTTCTTCGATGCGCTGATCGGGGCCATCGTTGGCTATGGGGTCTTCTGGCTGATCCGCTTCATCTATCTGAAGATGCGCGGCATCGAAGGACTGGGCCTTGGCGATGCGAAGATGCTGGCCGGGCTCGGCGCCGTTGCGGGCTGGATGTCCCTGCCACTTGTTGTGCTGGCCGCATCGCTCGCCGGGCTTGTCTTTGTCGGCATCATGCACCTGCGGGGCAAGGTCGTCGGCGCGCAGACGGCGATCCGGTTCGGGCCATTCCTCGCCATCGGGGGTCTGCTGATACTATTGTCGCTGACAGCGTACCGCTTCCCGTGGGAGCCTGTTGAGCGGTTCATGGTAGTGCCCGGCACGATACAATAGCTCAACTGCATCGCAGCATTGCCGGTCTGTCGGGCCCTGCCCTAGGGTGTGGGCCAGTTTGCAGGAGACATAACCATGAGCCAGAGCGCCCGCGCGAAATTCACCGAGATCAGGAAGTCCATGAGCGTACCGGTAGTCGGCTCGCCAATGTTCATCGTCTCCAACCCGAAGCTGGTCATCGCCCAGTGCACGGCCGGGATCGTCGGCTCCTTCCCGGCGCTCAATGCCCGGCCAGCCGAGGCGCTCAACACCTGGCTGACGGAGATCGAGGAAGCGCTCGACGCCCATAACCAGTCAAACCCGGACAGCCCGGCTGCACCTTTCGCCGTCAACCAGATCGTCCACCGCTCCAACGACCGGCTGCAGCACGACATGGAAGTCTGCGTGAAGCGTGAAGTGCCGATCGTGATCACGTCGCTGGGCGCGCGTGAGGAAGTGAACGAGGCGGTTCACTCCTATGGCGGGCTGGTCTTCCACGATGTGATCAACAATACGTTTGCGAAGAAGGCGATCTCCAAGGGCGCGGACGGGCTGATCGCCGTTGCCGCCGGGGCCGGTGGCCATGCGGGCACGCTGTCGCCCTTCGCGCTCGTCTCGGAAATCCGTGAGTGGTTCGACGGCCCCCTCCTCCTGTCCGGCTCAATCGCCACCGGCGAAGGGGTGCTGGCCGCCGAAGCGATGGGCGCGGATGCCGCCTATATCGGTTCGGCTTTCATCGCGACGGAGGAAGCCAACGCCATCGACGAGTACAAGCAAGGCATCGTCGACGGTCACATGGAAGATATTGTGTACACGAACTATTTCTCAGGCGTGCATGGTAATTATCTCGGCGCGTCGATCAAGCGGGCTGGGATGGACCCGTTGAACCTGCCCGTCGCCGACCCGTCAAAAATGAACTTCGGCACCTCGACAGACAAGGAGAGCAGCGCCAAGGCATGGAAGGATATCTGGGGCTCCGGCCAGGGCATCGGCGCGGTCGAGAAGGTCCAGCCCGCAGGCGCCTACGTTGCCGAACTCGCCGCCGAATATAAGTCAGCCAAAGAAAGACTGTTAAAAAGCTGACCGGAGGACAAGAATGGCCCTGAAAACCGACCTCATTGAATACACCCATAATGGCGACACGCTGGAAGCCTTCGTCGCGTGGGACGACACGCAAGAGGGCGAGCGCCCGGCCGTGCTCGTCTGCCACGCCTGGGGCGGACGCGACGAGCATTCCGAAGAGACCGCGAAGAAGATGGCGGCGATGGGCTATGTCGGTTTCGCCGTCGATGTCTATGGCAAGGGCGTGCGCGGCAGCTCCAAGGAAGAGAACCAGAAGCTGATGACGCCTTTCGTCGAGGACCGAGACATGCTCGCCGACCGGCTGAAGGCCGGGATGGAGGCGGCAGCGGGGCTCGATACGGTGAACCCGGCCAAGATCGCTGTCTGCGGCTATTGCTTCGGGGGCTTGTGTGCGCTGGACATGGCGCGGGCCAATACCGGCGTCATCGGCGCGGCGGCCTTCCACGCCATTCTCGGCAAGCCGGAGAAGCCCGGCAGCGGCGATATCTCCGCCAAGGTGCTGGCAATGCAGGGCTTCGATGATCCGATGGCGACGCCGGAAGACGAGACAGCCTTCGGCAAGGAAATGACCGAGCGCAAGGCCGACTGGCAGCTGCATGTCTATGGTGGCGTCATGCACGCCTTCACCAACAAGCAGGCGAATGACCCGGATTTCGGCACGGTCTACGATGCGACAGCAGACCGGCGCTCCTGGACGACCTTCACGGATTTCCTGGAAGAAGTTTTGGACTGATCGTCTTCATCAATCGTGTACGTATTAAAAAGCCCCGCCGGAGCGGGGCTTTTTTCGTTCAGACCAGTTCGGCCAGCGCCGATGGCTCGAAATTCTTCAGCGGTTCGCCAGCACGGACCTTGGCGACCCAATCCGGATCGCTGAGCAGCGCACGGCCGACGGCGATGAGGTCGAATTCGTCGCGCTCCATCCGCTCCAGCAGGTTTTCAAGACCGGCGGCCTCGGCCCCCTGCCCGGCAAAGGCCGAGAAGAAATCGCCATTGAGGCCGACGGAGCCAACGCTGATGGTGACCGCACCGGTCAGCTTCTTCGCCCAGCCGGCAAAGTTCAGGCCCTTCTCGCCATCGATCTCCGGGAATTCCGGTTCCCAGAAACGGCGCTGGGAGCAGTGTAGGATATTCGCCCCGGCATCGACCAAGGGCTGCAGCCAGTCGGTCATTTCGTCCGGCGTCATCGCCAACCGAGCGGTATATTCCTGTTGCTTCCACTGGCTGAGACGGATGGCGAGCGGATAATCAGGCCCGACCGCCTCACGCACAGCGGTGATGATCTCACCGGCAAAACGCGAGCGCTCCTTGATGGTCGGCCCGCCATAGCGATCATCCCGCTCATTCGTGCCCGGCCAGAAAAACTCGTCGATCAGGTAGCCATGGGCACCATGCAGCTCGACCATATCGAAGCCAAGGCGTTTGGCATCGGCGGCGGCGCTGGCGAAGGCGGCAACCGTGTCGGCAATGTCTTCCTCGCTCATCGCCTTGCCGCGCGGCGTGCCAGGCGCCAGCAGGCCGGACGGGCTTTCGACCTTAGCCTTCGGTTCCCAGCCGCTCTGGCCGCGGGTCGCGCCGGTATGCCACAGCTGCGGGCCCATGCGGCCGCCAGCCGCGTGCACGGCGTCGATGACGCCCTTCCAGCCGCCGAGAGCCTCTTCGCCGTGGAAGAAAGGTATATGCTTTTCGTTGCGGGAGGCCGGGCGGTCGATGACTGTGCCTTCCGACAGGATCAGCCCGACATCGCCCGCAGCGCGGCGGCGATAATACTCGGCATTGGGCTGCCCCGGCACACCGTTCGGCGCCTTGTTGCGCGTCATCGGCGCCATGACGAAGCGGTTCTTCAGCTCCAGCGGGCCAATGGAAAGCGGGCGAAACAGGACATCAAGACTGTCGGACATGAAATACTCCTTTGAAAGCAGCTCCCCACGTAAAGGCGTTCTGGCACCGATCAATTGCGGGGGTCATCACAAACAAGTGTTCCGCTGCTCTTTGCGGCGATGAAACACAGATGACAAGCGGCTCTCGCTGTCCTAAAAGCGCCAGACCATGAGACGACTGTTATTGTTCATCCCCATCCTGTTCTTCGCCGGGTTAGGTATCTTCGCCCTGTTCGGGCTGAAGATCGACAAGGACGTGCTGCCCTCCGTCATGATCGACAAGCCGGCGCCGGAGTTCGACCTGCCGCCGGTTTCTGCCGATATTCCGGCGTTTTCCAGCGAGGACCTGAAGGGCCAGGTTTCGCTGGTCAATATCTTCGGCTCGTGGTGCATCGCCTGCCGCTATGAGCACCCGTTCCTGATGGAGCTGGCCGAAAGCGGCGAGATCGCGATCTATGGCATCGACTGGAAAGATACCCCGGAAGATGGCGCGGCATGGCTGGAGCGCTTCGGCAATCCGTACACGGCGGTCGGCAATGATTACGAAGGCCGCACGGCGATCGATTTCGGCGTGTCCGGCGCACCCGAAACTTTCGTGATCGACCATGAAGGTCGCATCCGCTGGCGTTTCGCCGGGGCGCTGAACGAAGAAATCTGGAACCGGCAATTCGCACCGCTGATCAGTCAATTGAGAAAGGACGCCGACAATGCCGAGCTATAAACTGATCTGGCAGGGCACCCGCGAGGCACTGGAACAGGTGTCGATGATTGTTGCCGAACTGTTCGACCCGATGGCCGACGCGGTAAGCCTGACGAAGAAAGACGCGATCGAGGAAGATGGCGACACGCCGTGGACGCTGGAAGCCTATTATGCCGATGCTCCCGATACGGACAGCCTTGTCGCTTTCCTCCGCCAGCATGATGTGGACAATTCGCCGGAGATTGAGGAGCTGCCCGATATCGACTGGGTCGCCCATGCGCTGGAAGGACTCGGCATCGTCACCTGCGGGCGGTTCGTGCTCTATGGCATTCACGACGCCGACAAGCTGCCCAGGGACGAGAGCATCATTCCGGTCCGCATCGATGCCAACCAGGCATTCGGCACCGGCCATCACCCGACGACGGCAGGCTGCCTCGAAGTACTCGACAGGATCGAGGGCCTCAAGCCGCGCAACATTCTCGACCTCGGCACCGGCTCCGCCGTGCTCGCCATCGCCGCGCGCAAGATCTGGGACGGCAAGATCATGGCAACGGATATCGACGCCAAGTCGGTCGAGATCGCGGCGGAGAACGCGGCCCTCAACCAGGTCAGCGATATCCGCTTCGTCACCGCCGCCGGGTTCGACCATGAGGAGATCGCTGAGGCCGCGCCCTTCGATTTCATTTTCGCCAATATCCTCGCCGGGCCGCTGGCCGAGTTGGCCCCGGACATGGCGAAGCATACGGAGCAAGGCGCGACCGTCGTCCTCGCCGGGCTTTTGGCGCGGCAGGAAAGCGACGTGATGGCCGCCTATGAGGCGAACGGCTTCACCCTGAAGGACCGCCATGCCCATGAGACATGGCCGGTGCTGATTTTCGAAAAGGCCTGAGTAGCCCGATACCGACCGACTTAAAACTTGCCGCAGGCTTCGAGCACGAGTTCGGAAATGCCGCCCAGCATGTCCTCGTCAAAATAGATTGTGTCAGTCGCACCGCCAGCCGAGACGGTCAGGTCGCCTTCCCAGGCTTCCCAGATCGCGGCGACGATGTCGTAAGCTTCGCCATCGCGTCCGGTCCATGCATATTCGTTGCGATCATTCGGCACCAGATTGCCGTCGAGTACAGTGACGTCATCAATCGTGATGGTGACTGGAACGAATGCCCCGCCGGTGACCGGCACGTCCGGCTTCCAGACCACATCGAAGGCGTAACCCCGGGTGCACCCAAACGAGAATTCCGGGCCATATCCCTCATAGACACCTTTTACGGAATACTCCGCAGGGGTTGATGGATCACCTTTCTCATAGAGGCTCCACCCGAAAGCGAGCCCCTCGATCTCCCAGTCATCGCTCGCCAAAACGGGCGCAGCCATGGATGCTGCGAGGGCCGTGAGGCCAGTCGCCAGCAATAAAACTCTCATCATCGTCTCTCCCTGAAAAGCCGGTCCCCTGACCGGCAGCGCAGGATAAGCCGGCGCGGACGGCGCCGAAATCCCCGATTCGAGGGAGTGGCGGGCCTTGTGACCGCATACTGAACTGGCATTCGGCGGGCCAAAGGCCTATGTTCTGACCAGATTTCACCTTCCCGATTTTCAGGAGGACTTTCATGTTCCAGACCTTCGATCCCGCATCGGACCGCAGCTTTGCCGAGAAACATCTCCCGGCTATGCGCGAGGAGATGCAGAAACAAAATCTCGACGGCTTTCTCGTGCCCCATGATGACGAGTACCTGAACGAGTATCTGCCCGACAATGCCGAGCGCCTGATGTGGGCGTCCGGCTTTTCCGGTTCCGCCGGGTCGGCCATCGTGTTCACCGACAGTGCCGTCATCTTCACCGATGGCCGCTACACCGTGCAGGTGCGCGAGCAGGTCGATGACCAGTTCTTTGCCTATGAAGACCTGACCTCGATGCCGCCGGAGGCTTGGCTGACGAAACACGGCCAGGAAGGCCAACGCATCGGCTTCGATCCGCACCTGCATTCTGCCAACCATGTGAAAGCGTTGAAGGCCGCCGCCAAGCATGCCGGGTTCGAGCTGGTCGCCGTCGACGACAACCCGATCGATGTAGCGTGGCAGGGGCGTCCCGCGTCCCCCATGACGCCGGTCGAGGTGCACCCGGACGAATTCGCCGGCAAGTCGAGCGCCGAGAAACGCGCCGAGGTCGCCGCCGTGCTGAAGGACAAGAAAGCCGATGCCGTCGTATTGACCGCGCCGCATTCGCTTGCCTGGCTGTTCAATATCCGCGGCAAGGATGTGCATGCGACGCCGCTGCCGCTCGGCCGCGCGATCCTGTTCGCCGATGGCACAGCGTCCCTCTTCATCCATCCTGACAAGATGAGCGACGAGGTCGAGGCGCATCTGGGCGACGATGTTTCAGTCTATCCCGAAGAAAAAGTCGGCAAGCATCTCGACAAGCTCGAAGACAAGACCGTGCTGATCGACCCGGCGATTGCGCCCTACTGGTTCTTCCGCAGGCTGAAAAAGGCGGATGCGAAAGTGCTGGAAGGGGCCGACCCCTGCGCCCTGCCGCGTGCTTGCAAGACACCGGCTGAAATCGAAGGCTCACGCCAGGCGCATATTCGCGACGGGCGGGCGGTAACGCGCTTCCTGCACTGGATCGCGACCGAAGCGCAGGACGGTACGGTCACGGAAATTCAGGCTGCCCAAAAGCTGGAGGAATTCCGCCGCCAGTCGAACCTGCTAAAGGATATCTCCTTTGATACCATCTCAGCCGCTGTCGGGCACGGCGCCCTGCCCCATTACCGGGTGACGACCAATAGCGACCGCACGCTGGACCAGGATTCGCTTTATCTCGTCGACTCCGGCGGTCAGTACCCTGACGGCACCACCGACATCACCCGCACTGTCGCCATCGGCACACCGACGGCTGAGATGAAAGAACGCTATACGCTGGTCCTGAAGGGCCATATCGCGCTGGCGCTTGCCCGCTTCCCCAAGGGCACGCCGGGCATCCAGCTTGACACGCTCGCCCGTATGCATCTGTGGAATGCCGGGCTCGATTATGACCATGGCACCGGCCATGGCGTCGGCAGCTATCTTGGCGTGCATGAAGGCCCGCAGAACATCTCCAAAAAGCCGATCACCCAGCCGCTGATGCCGGGCATGATCTGTTCAAACGAGCCCGGCTATTACAAGGTCGGCGAGTATGGCATCCGCATCGAGAACCTGATCGTTGTCAACAATCCGGAACCCGTCGAAGGCGGCGACCGCGAGATGATGAGCTTTGAAACGGTTACGATGGCGCCGCTCGACAGGCATCTGATCGACACCAGCCTGCTGACGGAAATCGAGCGCGACTGGGTCAACGCCTATCACGCCGTCGTCTATGAGAAGCTGGCCGATGAGCTGGAAGACGATGTCCGCGACTGGCTGACCTCGGCAACCGCGCCGCTCTAGACCGACCTGACCGGGCGCTTCAGACGGGGCGCCCGGCATGGCTCATACCCGCCCTCGAACAGGCGGCCGAGCCTGATCGGTGTGTGTTTCGGAATATCGTAGAGATCGAAACAGTCCCACACCTCGCCCGCTGCGCAGGCGATATGGGCGCAGGCGCGGGCATCGTCATGGGCGTCGTGGTGCTTCAGTGAGATGCCGAGAAACTCCGACACGACATTGAGCTTGTGGGAATACAGCTCCGGCCATGTATGGCGGGACAGGTTGACCGTGCACAGATAATCGCAGACCGGCGCCGGGATGCCATAGTCGGCGCAGACATGGCGGATGACACTCATGTCGAACGACGCGTTATGGGCGAGCACCAGCCCGCCATGAAGATCGTCCATGAACTCCGCCATGACATCCGGGAATTCCGGCGCGTCGCGCACATCGTCCCAGGTGATACCGTGCAGCCAGCTATTGGTGAAGCGGGGCGATGCGGGCCGGATGAAGCGGGCCTCGGTGCGTGTGACCGCGCCGTCCTCGATCCAGGCAAGGCCGATGGCGCATGCACTGCTGCGGGATTCGTTCGCAGTCTCGAAATCGATCGCGACGATTGCCACTCGATGCCCTGCCCTTCTTCTTTAGCCGCCGATCAGCGCCAGCCATTCCTCTTCCGTCATGGTACGGACTTTCAGATCCTCGGCCTTTTTAAGCTTGGAGCCAGCGCCCGGCCCGGCGACGAGGATATCTGTCTTGGCGGAAACCGAGCCCGCCACCTTGGCACCCAGAGACGTCGCACGCGCCTTGGCCTCGTCCCGCGTCATCCGTTCCAGCTTGCCGGTGAAGACGACGGTCTTGCCAGCAACAGGCGAGTCCGATGACGGGGCTTCGGCCTCGGTCGTCGTGACATGTTCCAGCAAGCGGTCAAGCGCATCAATATTGTGCTGTTCGCCGAAGAAGTCCGCCAGCGCCTCGATGACCGTGGGGCCGACACCGTCGATCGACGCCATTTCCTCCTTCGCGGCTTCATCGCCTGCAGCGACCTTTTCGGCAACCGCTCGGAATTTGTCGAACGTGAGGAAAGTACGCGCGAAAAGCCCCGCCGTCGTGCCGCCAATGTGACGGATACCGAGGGCGAAGATGAAGCGGTCTAGATCCGCCGTCCGGCGCTGGTCGATTCCCGCATAAAGATTGCGCAGGCTCGTTTCTCCGTAGCCTTCCTTTTTCAGCAGCGCGTCGCGGTGCTGGTTCAGGGTGAAGATATCGGCCGGTTCCTTGATCAGCCCGTCATGATAGAACGCCTCGACCTGTTTCGCGCCAAGGCCGTCAATATCGAGGGCGGCGCGGGAGACGAAATGCTTCAGGCGCTCGACGGCCTGCGCCGGGCAGATCAGCCCGCCTGTACAGCGGCGCACCACATCGGCGCGGCCCTTCTCGTCGGTCTCGCGCACAGCATCACTGCCGCAGGCCGGGCATGTGGTGGGGTACACGTATGGCTTTGAATCCTTGGGCCGCTTCTCCGTCACCACCTCGACGACCTGCGGGATGACATCGCCGGCACGCTGGATAACAACCGTGTCGCCTTCGCGGATATCCTTGCGTTCGATCTCGTCTTCATTGTGCAGCGTGGCGTTGGAGACGACGACACCGCCTACGGTAACCGGCTCCAGCTTGGCGACGGGCGTCAGGGCACCGGTGCGCCCGACCTGGATATCGATCTCGCGCAGCACAGTCGTTGCCTGCTCTGCCGGAAATTTGTGAGCAATCGCCCAGCGGGGGTCTTTGGCAGTAAAACCTAACCTCTCTTGCCAATCGAGGCGATTGACCTTGTATACCACTCCATCAATATCATAGGGCAACTCAGATCTATTATTTTCAATTTTGTGATAATGCTTGATTAGCTCATGAACACTCGCGCATTGCTTCATCTGTTCATTAACTACAAAACCCCAATCTTCAAACCTTTTTAAAACTCCCCATTGCGTTTGCCCCAGAGCCTCACTGCAATATCCCCAAGAATATGGGAAAAATCTTAGTGGTCTGCTCCGTGTGACCGATACGTCAAGTTGTCTGAGCGAACCAGCTGCTGCGTTTCGTGGGTTTGCAAATACATCCTCTCCTTTAGCTACTCTAGATTCATTTAAAGCAAGAAAGGAGCTTTTCGACATATAGACTTCACCACGGATCTCTACGACATCAGGTGCATTCTTAATGCTTTTGGGAATATCATCTAGCGTCTCTAGATTCCGAGTAACGTCTTCGCCTTCGTTGCCGTCACCTCTGGTAGCGCCGAGTACGAATCTTCCTTTTTCATATCGCAAGGTTGCAGAAAGGCCATCTATTTTTGGTTCTGCCACATACGAGACAGTGTCGTTCTTATCTAGTCCAAGAAACTTTCTAACTCTCTTATCAAAGTCATATACAGTCTTGTCATCGAATGCATTATCCAACGAAAACATTTTTGTTGCATGTCGAACCTTTCTGAACCTATTCGAAGGAGGCGCTCCAACTTTTTGGGATGGAGAGTCTTTTCTTATAAGATTGGGATAACGCTCTTCTATCAATCGCACACGGCGACGCAGGCGATCATACTCCGCATCGGTAATGGTGGGCGCGTCTTTCTGGTGATAGGCAATGTCGTGCTGCGCGATTTCATCACTGAGGCGGGCGAGTTCGGCAGTCGCTTCCTCGGCGGTCAGGTTCTTGACCGCTTTTTCCGCGTGATCGGGCTCTGACATGTTTTACGCGGCCTTCGCTTTTTTCTTGTCGCGGGTTTCCTTGCTGGCCTTCAACAGGCTGGTCGCAGCGGCGCGGGCCTCTGCAGTGACGCTGGCACCGGAGAGCATGCGGGCGATCTCTTCGACGCGCTCGTCTTCTTCCAGCGCGAAGACCTTGGTGACCATCTTCTTCTTGCCGGACTTGGCGACCATGAAGTGGGCCCCGGCTCTCGCGGCGACCTGCGGCGAGTGGGTGACGACCATGACCTGCGCGTCGGCGGCGAGTTTCGACAGGCGCTCACCAACGGCATCGGCGACGGCACCGCCGATACCGGCATCGACCTCGTCAAAAATGATCACGGTACGGTTTTCCTGCGCCATCAGCGCGGCTTTCAGCGCCAGCACGAAGCGCGACAACTCACCGCCGGACGCAATCTGTTTCAGCGGGCCCATGGGCGCGCCGGGATTGGTGGAAATCATGAACTGCACCCGGTCGATGCCGTGGACGCCGGGGGTTTCTTCCTCCGTCGTCACCGCGGCCTGAAAGGTGGCGCGGCCAAGTTTCAGTGGTTCCAGTTCACAGGCGACGGCCTTGTCCAGCTTCTTCGCCGTCTTGTGCCGGGCTTCGGACAGCTTTAGCGCCTGCGCCATGAATTCGGATTTCGCGACACTGGCCGTCTTCTGCAGCGTGGCGAAATCAGCCTCGCCCTCCTCTATCATGGCGAGGGAGTGGCGCACATCGTCGAGCAGCGAATCGAGCTTGTCCGGTGTCGTATTATGCTTGCGGGCAGCGGCGCGCAGGGCGAACAGGCGTTCCTCCGTCTGGTCGAGCTCGTCCTGATCGAACTCGAATTCGGCCACAGCCTCGCTCACGGCGCTGCGCGCCTCCTGCAGCTCGGTCAGCACCGTGTCGATACGCTCGGCGACAGACTGAAGATTTGTCGTCGCCTCGCCCTGCAGCCGCTCCAGCGTCCGCTCGACCCGTCCGAGGACGGAGGAAAGCCGGTCCTCGAGGCTGGTCTCGTTCAACAGGCCGACGGCTTCGGACAGGTCGCCAGCGATCTTCTCGGCATTCATGAGGACGATGCGACGATTGGCGAGGAAGGATTCCTCGCCCGGCTGCGGCGCGAGCTTTTCCAGTTCGTCGGCGACATGGCGCAGATAATCCGCCTCGCGGATCGCGCGGGCCTTGTCTTCTTCGTGTTCTGCGAGTTTTTCCTCGGCCTCTTTCCAGATGCGCCAGGCAATGGCGACACTGTCGGCCTGCTTCGTCAGCCCGCCAAACTCATCAAGCAGGCCGCGATGGGCCCCGGCATGGAGGAAACCCTGCCCGGCATGCTGGCCATGCACCTCGATCAGGCTTTCGCCTACCTGGCGCAACAGCGTCACCGAAACAGGCTGATCATTGATGAAGGCGCGGGCACGGCCATCGGCGTCCTGCACCCGGCGCAGGATGACATGACCGCCCTGCTCGTCCTCATGGGCGATGCCATTGTCGGCGAGCAGATGCCAGACCTCGTGATCGTCGGAGACATCGAAAGTGGCGGACACTACGCCCTGTCGGGCACCCTGGCGCACCAGCCCCTTTTCCGCCCGGCCGCCGGTAGCAAGGCCGAGACTGTCGAGCATGATCGACTTGCCGGCGCCCGTCTCACCCGTCAGGGCGGTCAGCCCGGTATCGAGTGAGAGACTCAGCCGTTCGATGAGAACGATGTCCTGAATGAATAGCTCTGTCAGCATAGCGGGCAAATTATCCCAATCCGTGCTGCGGGTATAGACGGGTCATGCGCCAGATGTACTGCCACAAGCGTTCGTCGCTGAAAGCTTGTTACTCAGCCGCAGCAGCAGCCGTGCGTTGGCCCTGATCCGTCATCTCCAGATCGTAGCGCTGGAACAGGCGGTAAGTATCTTCGTACCATTCGCTGCCCGGATAATTATAACCGAGAACGGCAGCATGGCGGCGCGCCTCCGGCACGATGCCCATCTCCAGATAGGCCTCGACCATGCGGTGCAGGGCTTCCGGTGCGTGACTGGTCGTCTGGTACTGTTCCAGAACCTTGTTGAAGCGGTTGATGGCGGCAACATGCTGGTTGCGGCGCAGATACCAGCGGCCGATATCCATTTCCTTGCCGGCGATGTGGTCATAGGTCAGGTCAAGCTTCAGGCGGGCGTCACGGGCATATTCCGTCTCCGGATAGCGGCGCACCACTTCCTGCAGGCTGTCCAGCGCCTGACGAGTGATAGACTGGTCCCGACCCACGTCGCGGATGCGCTCGTAATAGCACATCGATTTCAGATAATAGGCGTAGGGTGCATCCTTGTTGCCGGGGTGGATGGAGATGAAGCGGTCGAGATCGTCGATCGCGGCCTGATAGTCATTGGTTTCGTATTTGATATAGGCCGACATCAGCATGGCGCGGCGAGCCCAGGACGAATAGGGATGCTGGCGCTCGACCTCGTCGAAATACGCAATCGCCTCTTCGTAGCGCTTGCGGTTCATCGCATTGGTCGCTTCTTCATAGAGCTGTTCGACCGGGCGCTCGACATAGGCGAACTTGTCGTCCTTGTCGTTGCTGCCACAGGCTGACACGCCCAGCGACAGCGCCAAGAGAGCAGCCATAGCGCCCGTGCGGAAAACAGACCGGTTCATCATAATCAACTCCTGCCCCTGCATCCCGGGCTTTCTTAACCCTCTTTTATGGGCAAACGGCGGCGGGGTCAAACAATGCTGACGCTCCGCCGCAGCGCAGACGGCTTAAAGTTTAGAGAGACTTGAAAAGCCGGAAAGCCAGACAGATCAGGCTTCTGCCAGCATGCTTTCACCGGCCGGCTCAGGCAGGGAAACGATAGCGAAGGCCTGCGGGTTGCGGGCGATGGCACGGGCCAGCTGCGTGTTCAGGTCGTGACCCGGCTTATAGGCCGAGATGCGACCGATGAGCGGGCAGCCGAGCAGATACAGGTCGCCGATCAGGTCGAGCGCCTTGTGATAGACGAATTCCTCGTCAAAGCGAAGACCGCCTTCATTCTCGACCTTGCCCTCGTTGACGACGATGGCGTTGTCATAGGACCCGCCGAGAGCAAGTCCGCGGGCGCGCATGGCTTCCACGTCCTTCAGGTTACAGAAGGTGCGGGCCGCAGCGACATCGTCGCGGAAGGTTGCCGGATCGGAGAGAAACCGGGCGCGCTGGCGACCGATGGCCGGGTCGGCATAGTCGACCAGGATGTCGATTTCACAGCTATTGTCGGTCGGCGACTTGTTCGGCACGATCATCGCCCAGCGATCGCCATCCTCGACAGCAACGCGTTCGATGATGCGCAGGGCGCGGCGCGGGGTCGACAGCTGGCGCAGGCCGGCCTCGTCGATCAGGCGCAGGAACGGTTCTGAGGAGCCATCCATGATCGGGATTTCCGGGCCTTCGACCTCGACAAACACGTTGTCGAGACCGATACCGGCAAAAGCCGCCATCAGGTGCTCTGTCGTGGAAATTGAAATGCCATGGGCATTGGCAAGGGTCGTGCCCAGCTGGGTCTCGCGCACGGCATCGGGATGCGCCTTGATCGAGATCTGGACGAGCGAAGCCGGCTGAGCCGACAGGCTGTCACAGGTCAGAAGGTCAATACGGCGAAAAACGATGCCCGTGCCGGCAGGGGCCGGTGCCAGACGCATCTTGACCACGCGGCCCGTGTGCAGGCCGATCCCCTCGCAGCTGACAGAAGCGCGCAGGGTTGTCTCCTTGATGGAAGACGCAGAATGGTCAAGTTGGTCAAACACTGAAACGGTCACCCCTTGCTTACAGGGAAAATTACTATTGAAATTTACCCCTACCCACGCAGGGAATATGACCAGTCTGGGTGCAATGCACAAATAAAGGTATGTTTCGTAATCTTACAACGACGCGCCGGTTTCGCGCCAATGATGTGCTTCTACAGGCAATTTCAACTGAAAAAGGCGTCCGGAGGGTGCCGGACGCCCTTTCACAGTACTCTACTTACAGGAGATCGTAACCTGCGGTTCCGCCTGTCAGCAGCCTATTCGCTACCGTTGCGGCGCAGGAATGCCGGAATTTCCAGATCGCTGTCGTCTTCGTCCTGGAACAGGTCCTTGGCCTCGCGTTCGCGGCGCGGCGGCTGGGCACGTTCAGGCAGTGAGCGTTCGGACTGAGCGCGGCGGCTGCGCGGCGGTTGCTCTGGCTGACCGCCGAAGGTTTCCTTCAGCAGGTTCAGGGCACCGTGGATAGGGCGCTTGGCCTGCTCATGGAAAGGATTCGATTTCTGGCGCTGGCGCGAGGCACCCTGACCGGAATGGGACTTGCCCTCATCTTCGGTCAGCATCTCGATGATGCGGGAATGCACATCGCGAACGCGGTTGCCCTCAGGCGCCTTCAGGATTTCTTTTGGCTCGGCTCTGGGCGCAGTGCGGGCCGCCGGGCGCTGGATCGGCGCGGCAGGCTTGCGGATTTGCGGCGCCTGAACGGAAGTGGGGGCCTGTACCGGTGTCTGCTCGATTTCTTCCTCAGCGGATGAGCTGGCAAACAGGCTGTCTTCTTCGTCGGCTTCAACTTCAGCAGCAGGCGCTTCAGCGGCCGGTTTGACCGGCGCGATATTGCCGAGCCATGGCTTGGCCTCTGTCTTTACCTCCTGAGCGGCAGCAGCTTCCTGGGCTTTCAGCTTTTCTGCAGCGTCGATGCCGGTCGCAACGACGGAGACGCGCATCTTGCCTTCCAGCTCCGACGAGAAGGTCGAGCCGACAATGATATTGGCGTCCGGATCAACTTCGGAGCGGATACGGTTCGCGGCCTCATCGACCTCGAACAGTTTCATGTCGAGGCCGCCGGTGATGTTGATGAGGACGCCCTTGGCCCCTTTCATCGATACTTCGTCTAGCAGCGGGTTAGAGATAGCGGCTTCGGCGGCATCGGCGGCGCGCTTGTCGCCTTCGGCCTCGCCCGTGCCCATCATAGCCTTGCCCATCTCAGACATGACGGTGCGAACGTCAGCAAAGTCGAGGTTGATCAGGCCAGGCACGATCATCAGGTCGGTAATGCCGCGCACACCGGAATGCAGCACTTCGTCAGCCATGGCGAAGGCATCGGCAAAAGTCGTGTTGTCGTCGGCAACGCGGAAAAGGTTCTGGTTCGGAATGATCAGCAGCGTGTCGACATGCTTTTGCAGTTCGGCAATCCCCTCCTCCGCGATGCGCATGCGGCGCGCACCTTCGAAGTGGAACGGCTTGGTGATGACACCGACGGTCAGGATGCCTTTTTCGCGGGCCGCTTGCGCGATGACTGGTGCTGCACCCGTGCCTGTCCCACCGCCCATGCCGGCGGTGATGAACAGCATGTTGGCACCTTCGATCAGCGCCATCACATCGGCGAGGCTTTCCTCTGCCGCTGCCTTGCCGATCTGCGGCTGGGAGCCGGCACCGAGTCCCTTGGTCACGCCCGTGCCCAGCTGGATCTTGTGTTCTGCGAGCGCGAGGCCGACTGCCTGAGCGTCTGTATTGGCAACGACGAATTCAACGCCCTCGAGCTGGCTTTCGATCATGTTGTTGACCGCGTTGCCACCTGCACCGCCTACGCCGATCACGCAGATGCGCGGCTTCAGCTCGGTCACTGTCGGTACACTGAGATTCAATGGCATTACATTAGCTCCGCTGCCTGGCTCGACTTAATGGTTAAACAATCGGTTATATCTGTTACCAAAGGGTTAACAGACCGTTTACCATTATGAAAAGTTAAGCAGATTCGCGGGCAGGTTGCCGCCCGCAAAACTGTAAACGGAGCAAATTCCGGGGGTGGACTTTTGCGTCAAACCTCCAACTCGACCTTGACCCAGCCCGACTTGCGCTGATCGAACTGTTTATAGGCCGTGATCGCATCGACGATCTCTTCTTCCTGAGTGATGATTTTCGCCGGATCTACATTGCCGCGCTCGACCATCTCGATGAGATGCGGGATGTAGCTGCGGTGATTGCAGTTGCCCATATTGACCGACAGGCTCTTGTTCATCGCCTGCCCAATGGGGAAGAAATTGTCGTTGGGCGGATAGACGCCGATGATCGACAATGTACCGGCCTTGGCCAGTGCATCGACGGCCCATTTGGTCGCCATCATCGGTCCGTCGCCCGGCTTCCACAGCTTTCCGTCCTGGCCGGACTCGTCGACGATCTGTGCGACCATGTCATGCTGCGGTTCCTGTTTGGCAGGACCGGATTTGGGCACTTCCGCATCGACACCTACGGCATCGATGGCGCGGTCGACGCCGATGCCGTTTGTCAGTTCGACGATCGCCTCGACCGGATCTTCCTTGTTGAAGTTGATCGTTTCGGCGCCTTGGAACCGGGCGCGCTCCAGCCGGTCTTCATGACCATCCACCGCGATGACCCGGCCCGCGCCGAGCTGGTAGGCGCTGATGATGGCGAATTGGCCGACCGGACCGCAGCCGAACACGGCGACGGTGTCGCCCTGGCTGATCTCTGCCATGTCCGCGCCGAAATAACCGGTGGGATAGATGTCAGACAGCATGATCGCCTGATCGTCGGTCACTGAAGACGGCAGGCGGACCAGAGATGTGTTGGCATAGGGCACGCGGGCATATTCCGCCTGCAGGCCGTCGAAACCGCCGGCGGCTTCCGGCCCGCCATAAAAGGCAGTACCGGCACGCTTGCCATTGGGGTTCGCCTCGTCGCACTGGCCGGTATAGCCGGAGCGGCAATAGGAACAGCCGCCGCAGGAAACAGTCGAGGGGATGACGACGCGGTCGCCCGGTTTGAAATTGCGCACGCCCTTGCCGATTTCCTCGATGATGCCGATGGCTTCATGCCCAAGGATCTGGCCTTCCTTCAGCCCGCCCATCGTGCCGCGCACGAAGTGAAGGTCGGTACCGCAAATGGCGCTGTTGGTAATACGCACGATCGCATCGCGGCTGTCGGAAATCTCTGGATCGGAAACGGTGTCGAGGCGGATATCGCCGACACCGTGAAAGACGACGGCTTTCATGGGGCTGCTCCTCTAGGCTGTTGGCGTTTCACAACGCTAACGGGCCAGTGGCAGTGTCGTTCCCCCTGCAACCAAGGGCAATGATTAGAACTCTGTCAGAAATTCACGCGCAGCCAGTTGACTGCACGCCCCATGATACCACCGGGCAGCGTGGGTATTTCCGCCTCATGGCCATTGAGATGGCCTGTCATCAGCGGTGTCTTAGGTGCCGTGCGCGTGTCGGGCTGTGTCGCCAGATGCCCGACCATACCGGAGCAGACAGCGAAGGCGGAACCGCTCGCCGCCTCCGGTGCGCCATAATGGTTGATCGCCCGGCCGGTGCGGACGCGGACCTTGAACAGGGCTTCCATCATCTCTGCCGCACCACTGAGCTGGCTGCCGCCGCCAGTCAGGACAGTACGGTGAATGCGGCGCATGTCGATGCCAGCCTTGCCGATCCGCTCGAAGACCAGCTTCAGTGTTTCTTCGAAGCGCGGTCCGATGATGCCTGCAAGTTCCGTGACCGGAATATGCGCGTCGCGCGCACCGGCATCCTGCGGCAGGTCGATAAGGCGGCCCTCGTCACCCGGCACGCACCAGGCTGTGCCGTGGACGGTCTTCAGCCGCTCAGCCGCGTCGCGAGAGATGCCGAGCCCAAGGGCGATGTCGCGGGTGATGTGATCGCTGCCGACGGGTACGGCACCGGCAAAGACGAGCGCGCCATCCCGAAAGATCGAAAAGCCGGTCAGGTTCGCGCCCATGTCGAGGCAGAGGACGCCCATGTCGAGCTCTTCCTCATGCAGCACGGCAAGGGCCGAGGCATAGGGCGCGGCGATGAAGCTGGCCGGTTTCAGATTGCAGCGGTCGAGGCAGGCTTTCACCGCCTTAATCGCGGTCGCCGAGGCGGATAGCGAAACCATTTCGACGGACAGGTTTTCGCACTCGATGCCGCGAGGGTCGCGCACGCCGCCGACGCCGTCGATGGTAAAGCGCGACGGCCAGATATGCAGCGGCACCATGTTGCTGGCTGCGGCAAGGCGCGAGCCTTCCTTGAAGCAGGCATCGATATCCTCCTGCGCGACGCCGACACCATCGAGGTCGAGATCGACCGCAACGCGGCGGCAGGCGATGTGCCGCGAACAGATGGCGATGTGATAGGCCTCGAGCCGTTCACCGGCCATGCGCTCTGCCTTGTCGACGGCGGCGCGGATGGCGCTGTCGGCGGCAAGCTCGACGAGGCCGCCCTCGCCCACACCGGCAGCTGCCTGGTGGCCGACACCGATGACTTCCATTTCCGGGCCGTCGACCGAGCCGAGGCCATTGCGGATGATGAAGCAGGAAACCTTGGAGGTACCGATATCGATGACGCCGGTGATGCCGTTGTCGAGGCTGATACCGGAAAAGGCTTTCGCCCGCGATGTGTTCAGGGTGCGCAACATGAGGGGATCGTGTCCTGTTCTAGGTCTCGTTCTTGGGCACGTAGTAGACGGCGTTGGGCAGGCGCAGGTCGAGCTTTTCCATGGTGGCCGACAGCTTGCCCTCTGATTCCAGCACGCTGATCTTCTCGATCGCGGCAGCGTAATTGTCTTCCGGCAGCATCACGACGAAGCCGTTACGGAAGCCGAGATCCCAGCGCCGCCCGCCGCGATGGCGCAGCGTCGCAATCCGGGCTGCCAGCTGCGGATGGGAGCCGAGAACGGCGAGAATTTCGTTTGCCTTTGACGGGTCGGGGGTGTCGGTGATCAGGGGAAGCCCAGTATACTGATGACCACCGACCTGGGTGATGACGACACCGTCACGGTCGATGAGGTGCAACAGCCCCTCACCTTCCCACAGAGCAGCGGGGATACGCTCTGAAATCGAAACGTGGATCGTGTTCGGATAGAGCCGCGTGACGGCGGCATCGCGCACCCAGCCGAGGCTTTCGACCTTTGCCCTCGCGCGAGAGGGAGAGAAGTGTACGATCGACTGATTGAGGATCGCGGCTTCTGAATCGTTCAGCAGCGCATCCATCACTTCATAGTCGGCTGTCTGGGTCGCCCCGGCCCAGGTGATCTTGGTCACCTTCAGCCCGGCAGCCACGGTCATGTCCTTGGTCAGGTCGACGACACGTCCACCGAAATTAACGAAATAGCCGCCGGCGAACAGCATCAGGGCGACGATGATAATCAGGCCCACGGCGCAGACCGCCGTGTAAGTCACGACGACATGCATCAGCCGGCTGAAAAAGCCGCTGATCCGTTCGGACAGGCTCGGTGGCGCCGCCTTGCGGCCCCTACCCGTTCTGCCTTTCCCCGATTTTGAAGTCTTCTTGCCACTTACCTTCGGCACGACGCATCTCCGATCATCCAGTCCACCATCTCCTCGAAGGAAATCCCGACGGAAGCCGCCTGTTCGGGCGCGAGGGAGGTGGGTGTCAGACCGGGCTGAGTATTAAGCTCCAAGATGAACAGACCGTTAATGCCTAATGATTCATTAAACCTGAAATCGGTGCGCGAGACGCCGCGGCAGCCAAGGACCTGATGGGCCTTCAGCGCCATGTCGAGGCAGGCCTGCGTGATCTCCGGCGGCAGGTCGGCGGGCACGATATGGGACGAGCCGCCATCGGCGTATTTCGCCTCGTAATCGTAAAAATCCGTATGCGCGATAATTTCGGTGACGGCGAGCGGGCGGTCGCCCATGACGGCAACGGTCAGCTCCCGCCCCGGGATATACGGCTCGACCAGGATACCCTCGGCAAAGGCCGCAGGATCCTTGATCAGGTCGGTGATCTTGCGGTTGTCGCCCTCGCGGATGATGAAGATGTTGACCGAGGAGCCGGAGGCGTTCGGCTTGACCACATAGGGCGGCTCGATGTCGATCGCCGCAAACTCCTCCGGCGAGGTGATCAGATG
The DNA here is from genome assembly GCF_009712425.2 of Aquisalinus luteolus. Lineage (GTDB taxonomy): Bacteria > Pseudomonadota > Alphaproteobacteria > Caulobacterales > Parvularculaceae > Aquisalinus > Aquisalinus luteolus. The sequence goes on along the minus strand of NZ_VCJR02000003.1, from coordinate 166,093 downwards.
ACCGCCCGGCACTGGCAGGCCTGCGGCGGCGAGCGCCTGTTTGGCGCGTTCCTTGTCCATGGCGAGCGCGGAGGCGAGGACGCCGGAATGAGTGTAAGGAATACCCATGACTTCCAGCAGGCCCTGAACACAGCCATCCTCGCCCCACTCGCCATGCAGGGCATTGAAAACGATGTCCGGCACTTCGCTGGGGAAGATGTTCAGCAGCTGGTCGCAGAGATTGCGTTTCGCATCGATAGTCTTGACCTTGTGGCCCAGATTTTCCAGCGCCTTGCAGGCGGCGCGACCGGAGACGAGGGAGACGTCGCGCTCCGGCGACCAGCCCCCCATGATGACGGCAACTCTCTTGGCTCTCATGCTCGCTCTCCGATGCGTTTGATTTCCCAGTGCAGGTCGACGCCGTGATGTGCCTTCACATCGGCGCGCACGCTCTCGCCGAGGTCTTCCAGATCAGCCGCCGTGGCGCTGCCGCGATTGATGAGGAAGTTGCAGTGCAGCTCGGAGAACTGCGCATCGCCGACGACGCGCCCGCGCCCGCCGACGCTGTCGATCAGCTGCCAGCTCTTGTGGCCGTCAGGGTTCTTGAAAGTAGAGCCGCCGGTACGCTCCTTGATCGGCTGGGTCTGCTCGCGCTTTGCCATGATGTCGTCCATGGCAGCGGCGATTTCGTCCGGGTCACCGGGGCGGCCCTCGAACGTCGCCTCGATGAAGATCATCTCGTCGGGCGCGGTCGAATTGCGATAGGTGAAGCCCATATCAACGTTGGAGAAGACGTGGCGATTGCCCTGCCGGTCGAGCGCGACGGCTTCGACCAGCACGTCCTTGGTCTCGCCTCCATAGGCACCGGCATTCATGCGCAGTGCCCCGCCGATCGTGCCGGGCACGCCGCGATAGAATTCGAGGCCCGCAATGCCTGCCGCGCCAGCCTTCTTGGCGACAGTAGCGTCCAAAGCTGCAGCCCCCGCGGTGACGCGCAGGCCGTCGGTCTCGACCTTGGCGAACGGGCCGCCGAGGCGGATGACGACGCCCTTCAGCCCGCCATCGCGCACCAGCAGGTTGGAGCCGACGCCGATGGGCATGACCGGAATGTCCGTATCGAGATCTTTGAGAAAATGCGAGAGGTCATCTTCATCGGCGGGCATGAACATCACCTCCGCCGGGCCACCGACGCGGAACCACGTCACCTTGGCCATGGCCGTGCCGAACATGTAGCGCCCGCGAACTTCTGGCAGGTCGTTTTCGCTCAGCATCATGCCGTCTCCAGCGCTTCTAGGCGGCCTTGCAGGCCTGCGGCATGTTTGGTCACGTCCCCGGCGCCGAGGCAGACGACATAGTCGCCCGCTTCTGCCTTGCCCTGAACGAGCGCGGCGAGATCGTCCCAGTTCTCCATGGCGATGACATCGCGGTGGCCGCGCCCGGTGATCCCGGCGACAAGCGTATCGCGGTCGAAGCCTTCGATGGGGTTCTCGCCGGCGGGATAGACGTCGGAGACGATGACCGTATCGGCATCGTTCACGCAGGCGCAGAAATCGTTGAACAGGTCACGCAGGCGGGTATAGCGGTGCGGCTGGAGGACGGCGATGACCTTGCCCTCACACACCGTGCGGGCGGCGGCGAGAACGGCAGAAATCTCCACAGGGTGGTGGCCGTAATCGTCGATGATGGTGATGCCGTTCCAGGTACCGGCCAGCGAGAAGCGGCGCTTGACGCCATTGAAATTGGCAAAGCCCTTGCGGATCGCGTCGTCGTCGGCACCAACCTCCCGCGCGACGATGGCGGCGGCGAGCGCGTTCAGCACGTTGTGACGGCCCGGCATAGGCAGCTGCACGTCTTCGATGCGGCTTTCGACCGAGCCGCGCTTGCGGAAGACGATATCGAAATGCGCCTTCCCTTCCGTGAACGACATATTCTCCGCCCGCACATCGGCCTGCGGGTTCATACCGTATGTGATCAGGCGGCGGTCGGTGATGCGCCCGACCAGCGCCTGCACTTCCGGGTGGTCGAGGCAGACGACGCCGAAGCCATAGAAAGGCGTGTTCTCGATGAACTGGTCGAAGGCGGCGCGCAGCTTGTCGAAGCCGCCATAGTGGTCGAGATGCTCCGGATCGATATTGGTGATGACACCGACGGTCGTCGGCAGGCGGATGAAGGTGCCGTCGCTCTCATCGGCCTCGACCACCATCCAGTCGCCCTCGCCGAGGCGCGCATTGGTGCCATAGGCATTGATGACGCCGCCATTGATGACGGTCGGGTCGAGCCCTGCCGAATCCAAAAGTGCCGCGATCATCGAGGTCGTGGTCGTCTTGCCATGGGTGCCGGCAACGCAGATGTTCCATTTCAGGCGCATCAGCTCGGCCAGCATGTTGGCGCGGCGCACGACCGGAATATGGCGGGCGCGGGCGGCGGCGACCTCCGGGTTGGACGGCCTGATCGCGGTCGAGACAACGACCGCGTCAGCGCCCTCAATATTCTCCGGCTTATGGCCGATCAGGACCGTCATGCCCTTTTCACGCAGGCGCTCGATATTAGGCGACTCCGCAATGTCAGATCCCTGAACCTCATAGCCGAGATTGTGCATCACCTCTGCCATGCCGCTCATGCCGATGCCGCCAATGCCGACGAAATGCACCACCCCCGCTGAGAATGGCAGCCTGATCTTGATCTTGCGGGAGTCACTCATGAAAAGGTCTTCTCTTTATCTATCGGGTACAGTGTACAGGATTTCGTCTAGCGGGCGAGCCGGGTGACGATATCGGCGAGGCGCGAAACCGCCTGTTCCGGCGCGATTGTCGAGGCGGCAGCAGCCATTTGCGCCAGTCGGCCCGGATCGGTCAAGAGTTCGGCGAGCCTTGTGGAAAGCGTTTCAGCCTTGAACTTGCCCTCTGGGATCATGTCAGCACCGCCTGCCCCGACGAGAACCGAAGCATTGCCGGTCTGGTGATCGTCCATGGCGATGCCGAGCGGCACGAGGATGGACGGGCGCCCGACGGTGGCCAGCTCCGTCACCGACGATGCGCCGGAGCGGGCGATGACGAGATGGGCAGCCGTCAGCCGGTCCGGAATATCCTTGAAGAAGGGTGCGAGGTCAGCCTCGATCCCCGCTCCCTGATAGGTCGCGGCCACTTGCTCCTTCTCCTCGTCGCGCACCTGCTGGGTAACGCTTAGGCGTTGGCGCAGCTCCTCCGGCAGGGCGGCAAGCGCGTCGGGCACGATGCGAGAGAAGAGACTCGCCCCTTGGCTGCCGCCGAAGACGAGCAGGTTCAGCCTGCCCGTCGCGTCGGGATAGGGACTGCTGGCGACGGCGCGGATCGCGTCACGCACCGGGTTACCGGTCTCGATCACCTCGCCCTTCATGCCGATTGGCAAGCGCTCCAGCATAGGGAAGGCATGGGCGACGAAGCTTGCCTGCGGCGCGACCAGCCGGTTGACCCGGCCGATGACGGCGTTCTGTTCATGGACCCCGTAAGGCACTTTCATGATGCGCGCGCCGACCATGGCCGGTGCTGACGGATAACCGCCGAAGCCGACAGCGATGCTGGGCTTGTGCTTGCGATAGGCCTGCAGCGCGGTGATCATGCCGCCGGTCATGGCGAGAGCGGCACTGGCTTTGGCAATGGCGCCGGGCACATTCGGATTGGCGGCTTGCAGGGTCACGATCTCGTCTGCGGGAAAGCTCTCGCCGAAGCGCATGCCGCGTTCATCCGTGAACAGAAGGACGCGCCAGCCGCGGCGCTTCATCTCCTCTGCCAGCGACTCGGCCGGGAACATGTGTCCGCCGGTGCCGCCCGCCGCTAGGGCGATCAGTGCCCGCCTGCCCTCGATATCGACCATGCATTTCTCCTTTAATGGCCAGAATACCCCGTTAAAGGGCAGTTTCTTGGCAGCATCAAGGTTTCAGCATGAAGAGTCAGAATTAAGCCAGCGTTTCCCGGCGACTCATATGGCCGGGCTGCTTGCGGGTCAGCGCGAGGATCAAGCCGATGGCGAGACCGGTCGCCAGCATGGACGAGCCGCCATAGGAGATGAACGGCAGCGTCATGCCCTTGGCAGGCAGGACGCGCAGGTTCACGCCGATATTCACGATCGCCTGCAGGCCGATCGTCGCGGCGAGGCCACAGACCGCTGTCTGGATGAAGACCGACTGTTTGCGCGCGGCAAGCATAAAGGCGCGGCAGACGAAGAACGCGTAAAGCGCGAGGATGACAAGACAGAGGAAGAAGCCGAACTCCTCCCCCGCAACGGCAAAGATGAAATCCGTATGGGAATCCGGCAGCTGGTATTTGACCGCATCGGCGGCCGCGCCCGGCTCCTGCCCGAAATCATGGCCGAAGGCCCCGCCATTGCGGATCGCTTCGACCGCCTTGTCGACCTGGTAGGTGTCGCCGGAGGCGGGATTGAGGAAGGTGTCGATGCGCGAGGCGATATGGGGCGCGTAGAGATAACCCATATAGAGCGCACCGACGGCGGTGCAGCCCAGCGCAATGATCCAGAACCAGCTCCACCCGGCGATGAAGAACATGATCGCCCAGACAGCGGTGACGAGCGCCCACTGGCCGTAATCCGGCTGGGCGATGAGCAGCCCTGCAAACATCGCATAGCAGCCGAGCGCCAACAGCCCGCCGGGGAATTTCTTCGCGTTCGCGCCTTCGGCCATCAGCCATGCTGCGGCGATGACGAAGCCCGCCTTGGCGAATTCCGATGGCTGGATACCGATGGGCCCCAGCGGCAGCCAGCGATTGGCGCCCTTGATGGTCGGCCCGAACAGGAGCGCGGCAATGATCATCGCCAGCATCACGGCAAAGACAATGACACCGACCCGGCGCGCCTGTAGCGGCGTCAAGAAAGAGACCATGATCATCAACCCGATGGCGGGGACGATGAACATCATGTGCTTGATGATGAAATGATTGGTGTTCTCGATGCCGATGCGCATGGCAGAGGCAGGCCCCGCCGCAAAGGACAGGACGATGCCCATCAGGATCAGTGCGCCAGTCGCATAGAGCAGCCAGTGATCGATCGACCACCACCAGCGCCCGAGCGCCGACATGGAATCGCGCGAGGTCAGGCGCAGGTCTGAGATATAGGCGGTGAGCGTGTTCATGCGGCGTCACTCTCGATCAGGGACTGGACGATCCGGGTAAAGAGCGCCTGGTTCGCGCCCTGCCCCGTACCCGGGCAGCCGGGCGAGAACAGGACCATGGGCATGGCAATATCTTCTTCCTCGGCAAGGCGCTTGGCTTCTTTCACCGCCGCACGGATTGCCTCTTCGGGGCTGGCGCAGATGACGCTGTCGAAGGTGCGGGCGGTTGCCTTGGCGATCGGCTGCGCCGCCTCGCCATAGAGAAAGGCTTTGAGCACGCCATCGCCAGCCTCGCGCAGGCGGGCATAGTCGCGCTGGCGGTGTTCCCCGCCGCCGATCCAGATGATGTCCTCACCGGCATTGAGCGCGGCGATGGTCGAGAGCAGCCAGCTCGAAGCCCCGTCGTCGAAGAAGACGGTCTCCTCATGGTCGCCCATGCAGAACAGCCGCCCCGGCAGGCCGGGCCATGAAGTGACGGCACGGGTGATCAGCGGCGCGGTCAGGCCGAGATGCAGGCAGACGGCGTAGGCTGCCGCTGCTGCCTGATTGAAGTGGGAGCCGAAAATGCCGGGGGCCCGGGTGATGGTGCCGAGGCTAGCGGTCTTGTCGGAGCGGGCATCGAAGACGCGGCCATCAAGGGAAAAGACGCCGAGACCCAGCGTCGCCTCGCCCGACACGGCGATGATATTGTCTCCGGTGTTGAAGCTCGCCGTGATGGCGGTGCAGATCTTCTGGCTCAGTGCATCGTCGACGCCGATCACCATGGCGTCGTCATCTCTCTGGTTGCGGAAGATGCGGGTCGCAGCACGCACCGCCTTGTCCGGTGTCTTGAAGTAGCGCACATCGAGGGCGGTGAGGTTCAGGAGGACCCCGGCATCGCAGCGCAGCTGGCGGGTGAAGGCGAGCGTCTGCGGCAGGATCTCCAGCACATAGGTCGTCGTCGCGCCGCCTTCCGGCAGGTTCAGCACGCTGTCGCCCGCCGTACCGCCCAGCCAGGCGTCATGACCGGAAGCGTTGAGCACATGGGTGATCAGCGCGGCAGTGACGGATTTGCCATGGGTGCCGGTGACGCCGACGACGCGCGGGCGCTCGGCTTCCGGCCGTGCCGCCATCGCCTCGGCGAAAAGATCGACATCGCTTTTGACCGGCACCTTGTGCTCGGCGGCAAGGCCGAGAATGCGGGTGGCCCGCACAAAACCGGAGCGTGTCGAGAAGCCCGGCACGATGACGGCGAGCTCTTCCCACGGCCAGTCCTTTGGCGGGGTGCACTTGATACCGGCAGCGCTGACGCGCTCGCGCACCTGCTCGTTCTCGTCCCAGAAGAACGGGTGCGCACCCGCTGCGGCAAAGGCCGCATGGGCAGACAGGCCGGCAGACCCGGCACCATAGATGCCGACAGCCTTGTCAGTATACGCACGCAACGAAATCATCTGGACTTACTACTCCCGGTACTAACGCAGCTTGAGGGTGGACAGGCCAATGAGCGCGAGGATGACCGCGATGATCCAGAAACGGATCACGATAGTCGGCTCCTTCCAGCCCATCTGCTCGAAATGGTGGTGGATCGGCGCCATGCGGAAGACCCGCTTGCCGAACAGCTTGAACGAGGCAACCTGGATCATGACGGACAACCCCTCGACCACGAACAGTCCACCGATGATGGCGAGAACGATCTCGTGCTTGGCCGCGACCGCCGTCGCGCCGATGGCCCCGCCCAGCGACAGAGAACCCGTGTCGCCCATGAAGATCATCGCAGGCGGGGCGTTGAACCAGAGGAAGCCGAGCCCTGCGCCGATGATAGCGCCGCAAACGATGGCAAGCTCGCCAACGCCCGGCACGAAGATGATCTGCAGGTAATCCGCATAGATCGCGTTACCGGTCAGGTAGACGATGAACATGTAGCTGGCTGACGCGATCATCACGGGCACGATGGCAAGGCCGTCGAGGCCGTCGGTAAGGTTCACCGTGTTCGATGCGCCAACGATAACGAAGGCGGCGAACGGCACGAACATGAAGCCGAGCGGGATCAGCAGATCCTTGAAGAAGGGCAGCGGCACGGAGCTGGCCGTCGAAGGGTCGACTTCCGGCGAGGAGCCCAGCACCTTCATGCAGATGTAACCGGCGATCAGCGCGACCGCGAACTGGACGACCAGCTTGCCCTGGCTGAGTACCCCAGCCGTGTTCTGTTTCTTCACCTTCAGATAGTCATCGACGAAACCGAGCAGGCCATAGGCGGCGGTGACACCAAGCACGACCCAGACATAGGGGTTGTCGAGCCGCGCCCAGAGCAGCACGGAGACTATCAGGGAGATCAGGATAAGGACGCCCCCCATGGTCGGTGTGCCTGCTTTCTCCACGATATGGGTCTGCGGGCCGTCGGCGCGGATCGGCTGGCCCTTGCCCTGGCGGGCACGCATCCAGCGGATCAGCGACGGGCCGATGATGAAGCAGATGATCAGCGCGGTCATGATCGCGCCGCCCATGCGGAACGTCAGGTAACGGAAGACGTTGAAGATCGGGATCGCGTCTGCGAGGGGGAAGAAGATGTGATAAAGCATGATTATTCCTGATGCGCTCCCCCTGCCCGCTCGGTCAGCGCCTCGACGAAGGCGGAAACGCGGGAGGCATTGGAGCCCTTGGCCATGATGACAGCGCCGTCTTCGGCGTCGCTGGCGACATTGTCAACGAGGGCGGCGGCGGTTTGTGCCCATTTGCCTTTCATGGCCTCGGGCAGAGCGTCGAACATCGGCTTCATCAGCGTGCCGGCGGCATAGACGCGGGAGACGCCCGCCTTTTCCAGCAAGGGGCCAAGACCAGCATGCAGCGTCGGGCCGTTGTCGCCGAGTTCTCGCATTTCGCCCAGCACGGCGATCTTCTGCGCACCTTTCCACGAGGCAAGCACATGGATAGCCGCGGCCATGGAGGCCGGATTGGCATTGTAGCTTTCATCGAGAAGGGTAACTGACTTGCCGTCGAGATTGAGGTCGACCGGCTTGCCACGGCCGCCGACTGGGCGGTGACCCGCGAGTGCTTCCATGGCGAGGCCGAGATCGCCACCGACGGCCCTGACTGCAGCGAGCGCGGCGAGCGCGTTCATCGCCTGATGCTCCCCGGCGAGACCGATGGTGAAACTCTTCCGTTCGCCGAAGATTTCGGCGGCGATGGTGCCACGCCCCTCTGTGGTGGCGGTATAGTCCAGCATGCGCAGGTCGGCCCCCTCGGCCCTACCGAATGTTATCGTTTTTATCTCCCGCCCATACTGATTAATATCGCTAACCTGCTTCGCGAGGATTGCAAAATGTTCATTGTCGATGGGCAGCACAGCCGTACCGCCCTTGCGCAGGCCAAGGATGATTTCCGCTTTCGCCTCTGCGATGGCGGCAACTGAATCGAAGAACTCCAGATGGGCTGCGGCAACGGTGGTGACGATGGCCACGTGGGGACGGACGAGTTTCGTCAGCGGCGTGATCTCGCCGGCATGGTTCATGCCGATCTCGAAGACACCATAATCCGTGTCCGGCTGCAGCGCCGCGAGGGTCAGCGGCACGCCCCAGTGATTGTTGAAGCTCTTCTCGGCGGCGTGCACCTTGCCCTGCCCCATCAGCATGGTGCGGAGCATTTCCTTGGTCGATGTCTTGCCGGCTGAGCCGGTGACGCCGATCAGCTTGCCGAAGCAGCGGTCGCGGGCGGCGGCGGCGAGCGCCTCCAGCCCTTTCTGGGTGTCCTGAACCAGCAGGAGAGGCGCGCCATCCGGCGTGTCTTCCGGCGCGCGGGAGACGAGCGCGGCGGAGGCACCGGCCTTGAACGCATTGCGCACGAAGTCGTGGCCGTCGCGGGCAGCTTTCAGGGCGACGAAGATATCGCCCTTGCGGATGGTGCGGGTGTCGATCGACAGGCCCGACGCGATCCAGCTTTCCTCCGGCAGGACCTCGTCATTGTCACCGAGATCGCCGCGGGCGCATAACGCACCCCCGGTCGCGGCGGCGGCCTCATAGGCATTCCATAAAGTACTCATCTCCCAAGCTCCTTTGTGCATCAGGCCCCATCCTGATCGGTTGCAGATTTTAGCTGTCCCACCAGCCTTTGCGCGACCTCGCGGTCGTTGAACGGGTGCGTGACCGTCCCCACGGTCTGACCCGACTCGTGCCCCTTGCCTGCGATCAGCAGGACATCGCCTGCCTGAAGGTCTTTCAGGCCCGCCATGATGGCGGCCTCGCGACCGCCAATCTCTTCTGCGTCCGGGCAACCTTCCATGACCTGACGGCGGATTTCCGCCGGGTCTTCCGTGCGCGGATTGTCATCCGTGACAATAACCTTGTCGGCACCGGCGGCAGCGGCCTTGCCCATCAGCGGGCGCTTGCGGTTGTCGCGGTCGCCACCAGCGCCGATGATAATGATGATGCGGTTCTCCGCATGGGGGCGGATCGCCTTCAGCGCCGTCTCGATCGCATCCGGCGTATGGGCGAAGTCGACATAGACGCCGGCTTTGCCGTCTTTAAACTCCAGCTCGTCGGCCAGCTGCATGCGGCCCGGTGCGCCTTCGAGTTTTTCCAGCAGCGGCATGACTTGGTCGACCTCGTGACCGGACGCGATGACGAGCCCGGCGGCAACCAGCGCGTTTTCCGCCTGGAAATAGCCAATCAGCGGCAGGTGCAGGTCATAGCGCGTACCGCCAGCTTCCAGCGACAGCGACGTGCCGTCCGGCAGAGGCGAGGTCTCGATCAGGCGGATGTCAGCCCCCTTGCGCCCGACGGAGAAGAGCCTACGCCCTGCCCCGGTGATTGCGCGGCCCATTTCCTCTGCCCCGGCACCATCGACATTGACGACCGCCACGCCGCCTTCCGGCAGAAGCTCGGTGAACAGACGTTTCTTGGCGTTGAAGTAATCGTCGAAATCAGGGTGATAATCGAGATGGTCCTGAGTGATGTTGGTGAAGGCCGCGAGCGAGAATTTCACCCCGTCGGCGCGGTATTGCGACAGGCCGTGGCTGGAGACCTCCATCGCCAGATGGGTGGTGCCGAGCGTCGCCATGGTCGACAGGACCTGATGGATTTCGACAGGGTCCGGCGTCGTGTGGCGCAGCGTGTATTCATAGCCCGCCGCATAGGCGCCGAGCGTGCCGAGCGACCCGGCCTTGTGACCGAGCATGCCCCAGAGCTGCTGGCAGAAGCGCGCAATGGATGTCTTGCCGTTTGTGCCGGTGACGCCTGCGACCAGTTCCGGCTGGCCAGGATGGAGCTTCGCGGCGTATTGCGCCAGCGCGAGGCGTGGATTGTCGCTCTCGATGACCGGCACATTGGCCTTGGTGCCCGGCAGGGCGAGCACGGCGAAGGCGCCCGCCTCCTCCGCCTGCGGAATGAAGTCGGCACCGTCCATCTTCGTGCCCGGCAGAGCAGCGAAGAGAAAGCCCGGCTGCACGGCACGGCTGTCGGCGGTCATGCCAGTGATTTCAGGGTCCTTGCCAAGATCGGCACGGCCGGTCAGGGCGGAGAGTTTCATCGGTGTCGTTGTCATGGGCCAAGCTCCTTTGCCAGCAGCCTTGCCACATCATCCATCTCTTCGCCAACCTCCAGCGAGGCCGTAGCGCTCACATCAATCTGATCGTTCAGGGCAAGGGTGACTTCCTCGCTAGAGCGCAAACCCGCCATGAATTGGGCAAAAGCAAGATCGTCATGGGCGGGCGCGATGCCCAGCACCGGCCCCATGCGGGCGACGATATTGCCGAAGACCGGCGCGGCGACCCAGCCTGCAGTCGCATAGCCATAGGTTGCCTCGATGCCGTGAGGCTCGTCGAAGGAGACGAGGATGACATATTCCGGGTCATAGCCGGGGAACGCCCCGACGAAAGACGAGAGGCGGGCGTTGTCGCGATAGCCGCCAATGCCGGGCTTGTCGGCCGTCGCCGTCTTGCCGATGGGGTAGTAGCCCGGCGCCTCGGCCCTCGACGCAGAACCATCGGTGATGACCTGGCGCATGATCAGCCGCATCTTGGCAGAGGTTTCGGGGGAGAAGACCTGGCGGCCCTCGCGGCTGGCGCCGGTCTGGTCCTCGACCTTCAGGAAGGTCGGCGTGCGATAGATGCCGCCATTGATGACGGCGCTGATCGCGGCAGTCAGCTGCAGCGGCGTGACGGCGATGCCGTGGCCATAGGAGATTGTCGCCGTCTCGACCGGCCCCCAGCGCAGTGGCAGGTCAGGGTCGCGGCTTTCCGGCAGTTCGGTCTTCACCGCTTCGGTCAGGCCGAGCTGGGCGAAATATTCCCTCTGCCTCTCGCGGCCAAGGTCGAGCGCTGCGCGGGCGATACCGATATTGGATGAGTGCTGAACGACTTTCGACAGGCTCATGATCTCCCGGCGCGGGTGGAAGTCATAGATCGTGCGGTCATAGACCTTCAGCGGTTTACGGGCGTCATAGAGCGTTTCGGGGGACGCAATCCCCTCCTCGATAACGCTGGCCGCCGTGATGACCTTGAAGGCGGAACCGAGTTCATACCGGTCCTGCATCGCGCGATTGCGCCAGTGATCGGCGGGAGAGTCATTGACCTCGTTCGGATTGAAGGACGGCATGGAGGCGAGCGCGACGACCTCGCCCGTCTTGGCCTTCATGATCACGCCCCAAGCGCTGTCGACCTTGAAGCGGTCCATCCCGGCACGGATTTCTTCTTCCAGGATCTGCTGGGCGCGGACATCGATGGAGGAGGCAAGCTTGCCCTCACCCGCATGTTCGTCGGCAACAAATTCCAGCCCTGCGACACCGCCGCGCCCTGCAATGGTATAGCCTGCGGCATGTGCGGCGAGCGCGCCTTGCGGATAGACGCGCTTGGTGGTCTCCGGGAAGGTCACGCCCGGCAGGCCGAGGGTCAGGAGCGCGCGCTGTTCCTCTGCGGTCAGCTCGTTACGCAGGATGATGTATTTCTTGTCCTCGATACGGCGGGCGAGCGCAGAGGGATCATATTGCGGGAAGACGCTCGCGATGCCTTGCGCCGTTTCCATCGCGTCCCAGACCATCTTGGTGTCGATGGCGAGGCCGGTGACGGTACGGTTCAGCGCGAGGGAGACGCCGTTGCGGTCGGTAATCTCCGGGCGCTCGCCCGGCTCGGCAATCGCACGGCTCGCGACCATGACCTTCTCAGGCTCCGGACTGACCAGTGTGATATTGGCAAGGCGCAGGGCGAGGCCTGAAAAGATCAGGACAAAGACCGACAGGCACAGCCAGATTCGCCCCTGCAGCTGACGGGCGCGACCAGCCTCCCGGCCGACGAGCGTCGTGCGGCCGGAGATCGGCAGGCATGGCTCCGCAGGCATCTCCGGCAGGGAGCCGTCAAAGATGATCTCGGCTTTCGCCGACTTGCTACGCCGTCCTGTCAGCCACGCCAGCACTCACAAGCCCCTTACTGTTTCTGCTCAGGCTGGCCAAAATCGGCCATCGCGATTGCGTTGATGATGAAGTCCCCATTGTCGCGGCGGCGCGGGGCGATGGTCGCGGCATCGCCCGCCTCGATCAGCATGGCGAACTTGCGTGCATCGGCGAGCTGGGCCGAGCGGGCCGGCACAAGGTCAAGCCGATGAGAGGCAAGCTGCGCGAGGCGCGGGCCGGATTCCAGAACCTCGACCTCCAGCTTCAGCTCACTGATCTTTTGCTCTTCGGCTGCAATCTGGCTTTCGATCGACCTGATCTCGGCCTTGTCAGCCCTGACATTGGCCTCGGCCTTGTAGCGACCGACGGCTGCGGCGGCGAGCAAGAGACAGAAGAAAAGAGTGGAAATACGCAGCATGTCTTAACTCCAGGATTTCAGGGCAGGTGAAAATGTCGGGCGCGGCAGCCCGATACGCGACAGGAATTCTTCATCGGCGGGTTGCGCCGGGGCGGTGGTGCGGATGCCGGCGCGCAGGCGTGCTGACCGGGCCCGCGGGTTGGCAGAAACCTCTTCGTCATCGGCATCGACGGCCTTACCATAGAGCAGCGTGAAGGTCGGTGCGTCGCCTTCGTCCGGCAGCGGCATGTGGCGCGAACCACCACCCTGCTTGCCCGCCCGCATGGTCAGGAAGCGCTTGACGATGCGGTCCTCCAGCGAATGGAAAGTGACGACGACAAGGCGTGCTGCGGGCTTCAGCATCGCCTCGGCAGCGATCAGCCCGCGCACCAGCTGGCCGAGTTCGTCATTGATGAAGATGCGGATCGCCTGGAAGGCGCGGGTCGCGGGGTGGATCTTTTCCTTGCCGCGCGGGCCGACGGCACCGGCGATGATCTCCGCCAGTTGCAGCGTGCGGGTGATCGGGGCCTTCTCGCGCTCGCGCACAATGGCCCGGGCGATGGCGCGGGATTTCTTCTCCTCGCCGTAAATATAGAGAATGTCGGCGAGGTCTTTCTCGCTGGCATGATTGACCAGATCCTCCGCCGACTGATCGGTCGAGGAATCCATACGCATGTTCAGCGGGCCATCCTTGGCGAAGGAAAAGCCGCGCTCTGCTTCGTCGAGCTGGACGGAGGAAACACCAAGATCGAAGACGATACCGTCGACAGCCTCGACACCAAGCTCGCGCAGCACCTCTTCCAGCCGGTCGAACGGATGAGGAGCCAGCACCATGCGCCCGGCATAGGCACCTGACCAGGCCTGCGCCCGCTCGATCGCGACGGGATCGCGGTCGAAACCATAGACCGTGCAGCCTGCACGCCCGAGGATCATGCGCGAATAGCCGCCGCCGCCCATGGTCGCGTCGACATAGACACCGCCATCGACCGGCGCGAGCGCGTCGACCGCCTGACGGCCCATGACCGGGACGTGACCGAAGGAACGGGAGTGATCGTCCTGCAACTTGTCAGTCACGGCGCGCCCCCTTCTCCATGCTGGGGAGAGTGCGGGCACGCATGGTCTCGCCATGGCGGGCGATGATGCCGCCGAGCTTATCCATCCGCTCCTTGTACGTATCGGGATGCCAGATCTGGAAGATGCCGCGGCGGCCGACCAGCGTCGCATGGGTGGTCAGCCCGCAATGCTCTCGCATTTCCGCCGGCATCGACACGCGGCCTGTCTCGTCAAAGAACAGGCGCTGGGAACTGGCAAGGAACGCCTCCTCCAGCAATTCGCGGTCCTCGTCGAACTCATCGATGGAGGAAACCTGACGCATGAAATGGTCGAGCAGCGCAGGGCCACCGCATTCCAGCACCGGCCGGGTCAGCGAGCGTGCACAGATGAAGCCGTCGAAATCAGGATTGGCGCCGATCAGCATCTTGCGGAAGTCGGCAGGCACGGACAGGCGGCCCTTGGAGTCGAGCTTGTTGGTGAAGGCGCCGAGGAACTGGATGTCCCCTGCGCTCCTTACCTCGCCAGCAATCTCCGTGGCCGATGCCATAGATGCGAAACCCTTCTATCCCAGCCCGGTTCGCAAACCGGCAGCCCCGAACGGGCTTTCCGCGCATTGTGAAAGTTATGGGATATCATGGGAATTAATGGTTAGCAATATCCTCCCCGCCTCAGAACCCACGTTTGTCAAGAACAAAAAAAGAACACGCTTATGTTTTTTCCATGTGCGCATTTCAGGCACCAGTTGAGGGTGACCAAGCGTTCCGCCGACAAGCAGTCAGGTCGCCTCAACCGGAGCAAGAGACAGCGTCCCGATGCAGCCCTGCATCAAAAACTTCATGAAGTCGGGCGGGGCAGCCAAGGCCGTACAAATGTTTACAGAATGATGCTCCTTATACGATCTGTCACATAAGTGCAGCGACACTGTCATGTGACCTACATCCCCCTGTCACACTCCCTTTCTAGGTGCCGGAACATTCCATTCACTCACACGCACCTTGAGGGGTATTAAGATGCGATCACCTTCCTTTTCCGGCTCCTTTCTGAAATCACTGCTCGTCAGCACTATTTCCGTTGGCACACTGACAACCTCCCTTGCCATGGCGCAGGAGGAGGTCGAGGCAGTAGACGGCGACACCATCGTCGTTACGGGCCAGGCCCTGTCCCTGAAACGCTCGCTTGACGTCAAGCGCGATGCGGAGAACATCGTGGATGCCAGCGTCCAGGACGATATCGGCCGCCTTCCTGACCTCAACACCGCCGCCGTCATCCGCCGCATCAGCGGTGTCGCCGTGCAGAACGACCAGGCCGAAGCCCGCTTCCCGGTCATTCGCGGCCTGAACCCGACCTATAACCGCACCACGATCGATGGCGGTATCGTGTCGTCACCAGAACGCGGCGGTGCCGGCCGGTCCGTCCCGCTCGACGTCATCCCCGCCTCCCTGCTGTCGCGGCTCGAAGTCGTCAAATCCGTGACGCCGGAAATGGACGCAAACGCTATCGGCGGTACGATCAATGTCATTACCCGCTCGGCCTTTAACGAGGACTCGCCCTTCTTCTATGGCTCGGCTTTCGTTGGCTGGCACGAGCAGTCCGGCGATGGCGGCACGCTGGATGGGGACGAGCGCAAGCAGCCCTGGCGACTGAACTTTGCAACCGGCAAGCGTTTTGGTGCCGACGAACAGTTCGGCCTCGTCCTTGGCTTCGATTACTCGATCCGCAATTTCGAGATCCCGCAGATCGAGGTCGATGACGCCGACTACACCGAGTTCGACGACGCCGGAAACAATGTCGGCATCGGAAATGGCAACGGCATCATCGTGCCGACCAACAACCGCCTGTTCTTCTACAACAACACCCGCGAACGCATCGGCGGCACGGCCAAGTTGGAATGGCAACCGACCGAGGCGCTCGATTTCGCCCTGTCCGGCCTCTACACGAAGTTCAATGACGATGAGCGCCGGGACGAGTTCACCTATGAGCTCGGCACCAGCGGCGCCTCCTCCCAGCCGGACACGATCACCGACCAGACGCCGGTGTCTGGCGTGACCGAGGACGGCTACGGCTTTGTCGGCATCGGCCGTTTCACGCTGAACCGGGAAATCTCCAACATTCAGTCAACGGTCGAATGGCGCGCCAGCGACATGACGACGTTCGATGGCCGCCTCACCTACTCGACCGCCAGCCTCGAAAACCCGGAATCGACCGAAGGCTTCCGGACGGATAACAGCTTCGGCGCGCGCTACGATACGAGCGATTTCTTCAACCGCTATTCACCGCTCGATCCGCAGGGCTTCTATGATCCCGAGAGCTATGCATTCACCAATCGCGGCGAACTCGATCGCTTCGCCGAGGATGAAATCTTCGAAGCTGCCGGTAATGCGAAGTTCGATCTGAGTGAAGCCTTTACAGTAAAGACCGGCGGTGTCTTTCGTGACCGGCAGAAAGAAGAGGGTTTCGACTTTGCCCGCTTCGTCGCCAATGACGGTTTCAGCTACACGCTCGCCGACGTGGTCGACCGTACGCTCGCTGACACCGAATTCCAGGGCAACCAGCAATTCACTTTCCGCATCGACAGCGAAGGCGCGAACGATTTCTTCCGCACCAATAATGGCTCGTTCACCCAGTCGGCGTCGTCAACCTCCGGCTCCACGGCCGAAGAGCAGGTCTATGCCGGTTACCTGCAGGGCACGTATCGTTTCCCGCAGGGCTTCGTGACCGGTGGCCTGCGCTATGAGCGGACCGAATGGGAAGGCGGTCCGGCCGGTGCCGATACCGTTTCCGGCGAGTATGACAACTGGCTGCCGTCCGTTGTAGCGAAGTACAACATCTCCGACGATATCGTCCTGCGGGCGGCAGCGTCCCAGGCCATTGGCCGCCCGGACATCAGTACGCTGACCCGCGGGCAGTCGCTGAACCTTACCGACCTGAGCGTGTCCCGCTCCAATCCGGACCTGCAACCACGCAAGTCGACCAATTTCGACGTATCGGCTGAATGGTACATTCCGGATGGCATCCTCGCCGTCGGTGTCTTCGCCAAGGATATCGAGGATGAAATCTTCACCCGGACGAGCCAGACAAGCCTGACCATTGACGGGCAGCTGTTCGACACTGTCACCCAGCCGGAAAATGCGTCCTCTGCAGAGATTCTCGGCTTCGAGGCACAGTACAGCCAGGTCTTGTCTTTCCTGCCCGCCCCTTGGGACGGGCTGGGCGTCGGGGCCAACATGACCATCCTTGATACGGACTTCGAAATTCCGCTGGCAGACGGTTCCACCCGCTCGACCGGCCTGTTCCAGCAGCCGGACACGATCTACAACCTCGTTGCCTTCTACGAGAACGATCATTTCGAGGTGCGCGGTTCCTATAACTGGACCGGCGAGTTCCTCGACACGATCAATGCCGAAAATCCGAACCTGGATGAATACTGGGATGATCGCGGACAATTCGACATGCAGGTCCGGGTCAATATCAGCGAGAAGCTGAGCCTCGTTGCCGAGGGCGTGAACCTGACAGATGAAGGCCGCACGGAGCTTACCGGTCCCGGTGCCCGCTTCCTGCAGGAAGATGCCAGGTTCGGCCGCACTTTCTGGCTCGGCGCCAACTTCGCCATGTAATCCCTGTCGGCGGCGATGCACGCGCATCGCCGCCTTCTCTTTTCAAAGGACATATCAATGCGCTTTTTCCTATCTGCCACCGCCATCGCCCTGCTAGCAACAGCGACCGCCGCTCAGGCACAGGACCTGACACGGGAACAACGCCGTGCCCAATGGGAAGCCATGGGCATTGAAGACTACCAGCCGCCCGCAATCGCAGACTATGAAGCGGAGCTGGTCGAAGGCTTCCCCGCCATCGAGGCCGGTCAGGGCGCTGCGGCGGACGCGGAGCATTTCTATGCCATCGTCAATTACGTCATCGGCAAATATGACCGCGACACCGGCGAACTGGTTGCCCGATGGAAAGGCACACGCGGCGGGCCGATCGGTCATCTCAACAGCTGCTATACGGAATCCGGCAAGCTGTACTGCGCCAACTCCAACCACCCTGACCTGCCGATGGGCAGCTCCATCGAGATCTTCGACACAGAGACCATGACTCATGAGGCGAGCAAGAGCCTCGGCATGATGGATGAAGGCTCGCTTGTATGGTTCGATCGTTACAAGGATGGATGGATTGCCGGCTTCGCCCATTATGATGACGAGACCGGCCTGCCGTTCAAGGATCACACCTATGCGTCGATCGTGCTGTTTGACAAGCAATGGCGCCGCACCGGCGGATACATGCTGCCGAACTCGATCCTGGAGAAGATGGCACCGCAAGCCGCCTCTGGCGGTGCGATGGGCGATGATGGATACCTCTATGTCATGGGCCATGACCTGCCGGAGATGTATGTCCTGCAGTTTCCGAAGATGGGCCCGACGATGGAGCATGTCGCCACCATCAGCGTTCCTGCTGAAGGTCAGGCCTTCTCTTTCGATCCGCTGGAGCGCAGGCATATATGGGCGATCAGCCGGCCAGCGCGGCAGGTCCGCCACTTCGTCATACCCGAGATCGACTGACGCCAGCTACGCTGGTTGCGCTGCCCGACAGGGAAATTGGCGTCAGATGACCTGTAAGCCGGGTTCTGTATCCCGCCGACGGATCGGCAGGCGATGACCATTCCTCTCGGGCGGCGCTTGCGCGACGCCTCCAGCAACCAACCCGGACAGCGGGGCCGGAACGGGCCTGGTTAGTAACCATGCTGTCCCTATTCGGTCTTGCTCCGGACGGGGCTTGCCATGCCCGGACCGTTGCCGGCCCGGCGGTGCGCTCTTACCGCACCCTTTCACCCTTACCTCCTTTTGGGAGGCGGTCTGCTCTCTGTGGCGCTATCCCTTGGTTCGCACCAGCCGGGCGTTACCCGGCGTCCTCGTTCCGTGGAGCCCGGACTTTCCTCGGCCTGCCGTGAAAGCAGGACGCGGCCATCCGGTCATCTGACGCGCGCCTCACATGGGCCCATAAAAAATTTCCGTCAAGAAGTCCGTCCATGCCAGTTCTCGCGTTAACCCTGTACCGTTTGGGGAAAGCGTGCCGTAACGGCACAGAAAACGTGCCTGAAAATCAATTGTAATCAATAGCTTAGTGAAATATTTACCAACCAGTTTAGACGTTTTTTTACAAGCCCGTCGTATAGTGCCCTCACTGAAACAATACCCTCCAGAGTTGAGTACATGGGAGCACGAACATGGCTAGTCTAGCATCCAACAGGTCCGAAGGGCTGACAGGCAAGGACCCTTACGTCATCGGACCGGACGGATCGGCCCTGACCCTGAAGGACCTTCCTTCACCCAAGACCAAGCGCTGGGTCATCCGGCGCAAGGCCGAAGTGGTCGCCGCCGTGCGTGGCGGGCTGATGAGCCTTGAACAGGCCTGCCAGCGCTATTCGCTGACCGACGAGGAATACGCCTCCTGGGAAGTTGCGATCGACAAGCATGGCCTGCCGGGGCTGCGAACCACACGGTTGCAGCAATACCGTAAATAAGACCTCAACAAGATCGACCCTCAACCGATCCTCAATGACGCCCGGAGAGAAATCTCCGGGCGTCTTGCGTTCCTGTCACAAATATTGCGTTGCAGTAGATGACCGCTGGCAGCATGATACCGGTGGAGACAAAAGACCATTTGGGAAGAACGCAATCTGATATGAGTTTTGAGACCTTTTCCGCCCCCACGCTGAACGAGGCAAAGGCTGCCATGCGCGCCAGGCTTGGCGAAGGGGCTGTCATTCTCGCGACGCGCAAACGGCAGGACGGGATGGTCGAATTGCGCGCCATCCGCAAGGGCATGCCGCTGTTCGATGGCGAAGGCCCCGCCTCTCCCGCACCAAGGAAAGAAGCGCCAAGAGAACCGGAGAAGAGCCGCCCTGTGTCGGGCCTGGCCGCGCGTACGGCGAAAAAACCTGATGAAGACAGGAAAGCGACACCGCGCGAAGGCACCGGTATCCACAACAAGATCGAACGCTCAGCCGGCGAGTCCGCCCTGTCGGCCCTGAAAGGCGACTTCTCGTTGAAACTCGGCGGGCGCGGCGGCAATCCCGATGATCCTTTTCAGCGCGAGATCGCGCAGGCGCTGCAGCCCCATGGCATCTCCGAGAAACTGATCAAGGCGCTGGCGAACGAGGCCCGCTCTGCCAAGGCCCGCGACCTGACCGGCATGCTGGAACATGCCTTCTCCCGCGTCCTCAATTATGCGCCGCTGACCCTGACGGCTGGCGCACCGATCATGCTGGTCGGCCAGACAGGCGCGGGCAAGACATCTTCCGCCGCCAAGCTCGCGGCGCGGGCAGCTGCCGAGGGAGACAAGGCAGCCTTTCTGTGTGCGGATGTCGGGCGCGCCGGAGCGCTCGACCAGATGACGACTTATGCCCACGCCCTCGACACGCGCTACTGGCCGATCGAAGACCCACAGGATGTCGAGAACGTACTGCGTGAGGAAAATCCGCGCGAGATCCTGATCCTCGACACGCCAGGTGTCTCGCCATTTGCGCCGGCCGACATTGCCGCGATGCGCGCCTTCCGGGATTCGCTCGACGCCGAGCCGGTGCTGGTGCTGCCTGCCTCCGGCGACATGTATGAGCATATCGACTGGGCCAATGCCTTCCGCGAGATCGGCGTGCGCCGCTGCATCATTACCAAGTT
Source organism: Aquisalinus luteolus (assembly GCF_009712425.2). Classification (GTDB taxonomy): domain Bacteria; phylum Pseudomonadota; class Alphaproteobacteria; order Caulobacterales; family Parvularculaceae; genus Aquisalinus; species Aquisalinus luteolus. The sequence continues at coordinate 145,533 of NZ_VCJR02000003.1, read as the reverse complement.
CGACACGTCCCGGCGCGTCGGTGCGGCCCTGTCTGCGGCCTATGAGGGCAATCTGGCTCTCGCCCACTTCTCGGAAGCGCCGTTCATCGCCGATGGGCTCATCGATGCGAGCCCGGCCTATCTGGCGCGGCGACTTGTCATCGAGAACCCGGCCCGCATCGCCGATACGATCTGACAAGACGAAAAAGCGGGCCCCGAGGGGCCCGCAGTTGTTTCAACCGTTTCACGCAACTAAAATCTGTAGGCGGATCAGAACTTGACTGCTCTTGCATTGCTGCCGTCCAGCGCCGCGATGGGGTCTGTCGGCTTCAGCTCATGGCGCAGCTCGAAATGCAGCTGCGGCTGGTCGACGCTGCCCGTGGTGCCGACCTTGGCGATGATCTGGCCCTTGCGGATCTTGTCGCCCTTGTTGACGAGAATCGCATCGGTGTGGGCATAGGCGCTGACCCAGCCATCGGTGTGCTTGACCAGCAGCAGATTGCCATAGCCTTCCAGCTCGGAACCGCGATAGACAACCTCGCCATCATCGACGGAGCGGATCGGTGTGCCGACCGGGGCGGCGATGTTTATGCCATCATTGCGCCGGCCGTCATCCGACATGCCATAGCTCATGATCACGCGGCCCTGCAGTGGCCAGTCGAAGCGGGATTTCTCGCTCGATTTCGGCAGCGAATAGGACGCTTCGGTCTGTTCGCTCTGCGTTTGCGCCTCGGCAACCTGTTCCGGTTCATAGACCGGATTGATTGCGCGGCTTGCCGGCTCCGGCGTTTCGGTAGCTACGGGGCGTGGTGACAGCGACGCCGTTGCGCCAGATGCCGTGGACGGAATAACCAGTTCCTGCCCGATCGAGAGCGCGTAAGGCGCCGCGATATTGTTCGCCTCGGCAACTGCCGAAACATCCAGCCCGTATGATTTCGCGATGGAATAGAGCGTATTGCCCGCCTCCACCGTGTGAGTGGTCATGCCCATGGCCTGATCGGCGTAAGCAACATCGATGCTGCGCACCGGTTGTTCGGCTGGCTGTTGTGCCGGTATGGCTTCAGCCATGGCCGGGGTCGTTTCCTGTGGTGTTTCCTGCAGGGAGACATTGACCGGGCGGACCGGCGCCTCCTCATTTGTTTCTGGTTCTTCCGTATAGGCCGCGTTAGTGGCAAGCGCTGCAGGCGCAGCATCAGCCAGCCCGGGGATCAGCAGTTCCTGACCGATATCGAGGGCATAAGGCGCGGCGAGGTCATTGGCATCAATAATTTCTGCCGGCTTGGCGCCATAGCGGCGCGACAGGGCGAAGACAGTGTCGCCCGGCTGGACGGTGATGTAACCAGCAGCCTGCTTTTCCTGTGCATAGGCGACCTGCGTCGCTTCAGCCCTGGCTTCCGCTTCGGACGCCTGCGCCATTCGATAGATCGGGTCCTGACCATACAAGGCACTCGCTTGAGAAGCAGGTTGGGCACCCTCTTGCGCGAACTCTGCTTTCAGCGGCGTCGGTGCACCGGTCGCCGTTGCGATCAGCATGGAATCGATACCGTCGCCTGCGCCATAGTCGAACGCGCCGCCATCGGCATTTGCAGCCGCCTCGCCCGCGAGATCGGCCTCGACATTGCGCGGATGCGCATCGCCGGGGTCAGTCGCGAAAACGACAGGCGCTTTCTTCTCATCGGATTTGTCTGTGGCGCTGTCATCCGCACCGAGCCCAACGGGGATCAGGCAGGCAGCGCCGCTCATCAGCAAAATTTTGAAACGCATGATAAGGCCCTCCCGGGTCACCTTTGGTTAACCTTGATTAGGACACTCATACACCTTGGTTAACAAAGGTTTACCCTGCCGCGATTCTACCGGTCAAACGAAGCCGATAAGCGGGCCGGATCAGTCGAAAAGCTTCGAGATTTCCTGGCGTGACTTTTCATGGGTCAGATCCAGATGCACCGGGGTGATCGAGATACGGCCTTCATAGATCGCCTTCAGGTCGGTGCCGTCCGCTGGGTCAGACAAGGTGCCATCGAACCCGAACCAGTAATAGCGCCGGCCGCGCAGGTCTGTGCGCTCCTCTGCAAACAGGTTGACCTTGTCGCGGGAGCCCTGCGCCGTCAATTCGATGCCGGTGACCTCTTCCGGCGTGCGATCGGGAAAATTGATGTTCAGCACCACATCATCATCCCAGCCCTTGTCGAGCAGCTTTCTGAGGATCGCAGGCGCGTGCTGTTCCGGCGTTTCCCAGTGGCAATGCTCGCGCCGAAAGCGGGCGAGCGACAGGGCGACTGAGGGCACGCCCAGCGCCATGCCCTGAAAGGCCACCGCGACCGTGCCCGAGAAGGTGATATCCTCGGCGACGTTCTGGCCATTGTTGACACCGGACAGGATCAGGTCCGGCCGCTTGCCGTCATCATGCAGGATCGTGCCGACGCCCATCTGCACGCAGTCGGTCGGCGTGCCAGCAATCGCAAATTTGCGCTCGGCGACCTTACGTACGCGCAAGGGGTTCGACAGCGTCAGGGAGCGGGCAGCGCCGGACTGGTCTGTTTCCGGCGCCACGACCCAGACATCGTCGGACAGTTCGCGGGCGATCTTTTCCAGCGTCGCCAGCCCCTCGGCGTGGATGCCGTCATCGTTCGAACAGAGAATGCGCAGGCTCATGCAGCACCGCCGATCTTATCCTTGCCGCCCATATAGGGTTTGAGAACGTCAGGAATGGCGATGGACCCATCCGCCTGCTGATAGTTTTCCAACACGGCAACGAGGGTACGCCCGACGGCCAGGCCCGAACCGTTCAGCGTGTGCACGAACAAAGGCTTCTTGTCGCCTTCCTTTCGATAGCGCGCCATCATCCGGCGGGCCTGGAAGTCACCGCAGTTCGAGCAGGATGAAATCTCGCGATACTTGCCCTGCCCCGGCAACCAGACTTCAAGGTCGAAGGTCTTCTGCGCACCAAAACCCATATCGCCGGTGCATAGCAGCATGGTGCGAAACGGCAGGTCGAGGCGCTTGAGCACCTCCTCAGCCGCGCCGGTCATCCGGTCATGCTCATCATTCGAGGCTTCCGGCGTGGTGATCGAGACCAGTTCGACTTTCGAGAACTGGTGCAGGCGGATCATTCCGCGCGTGTCGCGCCCGGCCGAGCCTGCCTCCGAGCGGAAGCACTGAGTCCAGGCGGTGAAGCGCTTGGGCAGCTCTTCCTCGGCCATGATGCTCTCGCGCACGAGATTGGTCAGCGTCACCTCGGCCGTCGGGGTGAGATACATGTCGTTCGTGGTCTTGAAGAGGTCTTCCTCAAATTTCGGTAGCTGGCTGGTGCCCTCCAGCGCAGGCGCATTGACCAGCACTGGCGGCTGGACTTCTTCATAGCTGAACTGATCCGTGTGGAGATCGAGCATGAAGGAAGCGAGCGCGCGTTCCAGCTTCGCCAGATCCTTTTTCAGCACGACGAAGCGCGCGCCGGAGAGTTTCGCGGCGATCTCGAAATCCATCTGGCTGCCGCCCGTCGCGGCGGGCAGTGCCTCGCCCAGCTCGTAATGCTCCTTGGCACCGTCGATCGTCTTCGGCTCGCCCCATGTGCGCACTTCCACATTGTCGCTCTCGTCGGCGCCTTCGGGCACTTCATGGAACGGCATATTGGGGATCGCCATAAGCTCGGCGTTCAGCGCATCCTGCAGCTGCTTCTGCTTCTCCTCAGCGGCGGCGAGGTCGTCTTTCATCGCGGCGACCTGCGCCTTCAGCCGCTCTGCCTCTTCCTTGTCGCCCTTGCCCATGGCCGCGCCGATCTGCTTCGAAGCGGCGTTACGGGCGGACTGCAGCTCGTTCATCTTCTGCGTTTCGGCGGCGACAGCCTCGTATTTCTCAGCCAGCGCATCGGCCATGGGAGCGAGCCCCCGGCGGGCCATCGCGTTGTCGAACTCTTCGCGGTTGTCTTTGATGTAACGGATATCGTGCATGGGACGTGAACTCTCTGCTGTTGCCCGTGGCTATAGGCAATATCGCCGGGAGGGTCCAGTAGGCCGGCTAATGGCGTGCGCGCCCTGACATTCTTGCCCGAAACGCAATGGACCCTGCCTGAAAGCGCCGATTGTATCGCGCAGGGAGGAGGCAGATATTCTGTTCAGCAGACGAACCACGGGAAAGGACGCCCCCATGACCGCAAAGACGATATTCATTCCCCATGGCGGCGGCCCGCTGCCCCTTCTGGGCGATCCGCAGCACGCCGGACTGACCGCTTTCCTGCGCACCCTGCCAGACCGCCTGCCGAGGCCGGATGCCATCGTCCTCATCTCCGCCCACCATGAAGGGCCGGAGATCATCATCGGCGGTGCTGAAAAACCGGACATGATTTACGACTATAACGGTTTCCCGGCGGAGACCTATGAGTACCGCTATGATGCGCCGGGCGCGCCGGCACTGGCCGCCGAGGTGGCCGACCATCTGGCGCAGGCAGGCGTCGCCGCCCGGATCGATCCTGATGCAGGGTTTGATCACGGCGTCTTCGTGCCGCTGATGCTGATGTATCCGAAAGCGGATATCCCGGTGCTGACGGTCTCCCTGTCTTCAAGCCTCGATGCAGGCCTGCATCTGGCCGAAGGCAAGGCGCTGTCCTTCCTGAAAGAGCGCAATGTGCTGATCCTCGGGTCGGGCCTGTCTTTTCACAACATGCGATCCTTTTTCAGACCGACGCGGGAAAGCATGGTGGCCAGCGAGAATTTCCATGACTGGCTGGTCGAGATACTGACCTCTACCGGTCTCACCCCAGCGGCCCGTGAACAGGCGCTTGCCGCCTGGGACGAAGCGCCGGATGCGAGGGTGTGCCAGCCGCGGGAGGAACATTTGCTGCCCTTGCATGTCTGCGCCGGGTTTGCGAGCGCGGCAGGCCAGACAGCGGAAATCATTTTTGACGAGCCGCTCATCCGCCACCGCGCCATCGCTGTTCTCTGGCAATGACGAAGGGCAATAGACCGACGGTCTTTTTATGATACCCTTACCATAAGCCGGAAAACACGGCGTTTGCTCAGGGAGAATTATCATGAAAAGGCTTTCTCGCCGCAGCCTGCTGGCGCAACTGTCTGCCTTGTCTGCCGCTGGACTGACCTCCGCCTGTGGCGGCGGTGGCAGCAGCTCCGGTGGTTCGACGACGCCAACCCCGACACCGCCTCCTCCACCTCCGCCGCCACCAGCCGGGATCGATCCTATCCGCGCGGCCGCAGCGGCGAAGAACATGACCTTTGGCACGGCCATGGACACCAATACGTCTGGCGATGCCAATTACAGGGCACTGGTCACCGAGCATTGCAATAATCTGGTCGCGGAATATTCCCACAAATGGGAATCGATCCGCCCGACGCCGGACATCTTCAATTTCGGCGATGGCGACCGGTTGACGGATTTTGCGGCGAGCGAAAACATTGAAATCCGCTTCCATACGCTGCTCTGGGAAGATCAGGAACGCTATCCTGACTGGTTCGACACCTATGATTTCGGCGCGGACCCGGCACGAGAGGCGGAGCGCCTGCTGACCGACCATATCCAGACAGTCGCCAGACGCTATGGCGGGCAGATCACCTCCTGGGATGTGGTCAACGAGGCGGTCGATCCGGGTACGGGCGCGTATCGCTCCTCGCCGTTCTCGCGCACTCTCGGCTCCATGGAGACGGTACTCGACATCGCGTTCAACACGGCGCGGGCCGAGTTGCCCAATGCCCAGCTGGTCTACAATGACTTCATGAGTTGGGGTAACGGCGTCAACCACCGCGACGGTGTGCTGCGCCTGCTGGAGGGGATGGTCGCCCGAGGAACGCCGATCGATGCGCTGGGCGTGCAGAGCCATGTCTGGGGCGGAAACGCCAGCGGCTTCGGTGCCGACGAGACAGCATGGCGTACCTTCCTCGACGAGGTCACCGGGATGGGGCTCGACCTCGTCATCACCGAATTCGATATCAATGATGCCCAGCTGCCCGCAAACATTGCCACACGGGACGAACGCGTCGCGGAGGTCACGACCGCCTATCTCGACCTGATGTTCGATTATCCGCAGGTCAGGGATTGCGTGGTCTGGGGCCTCGTCCATCAGTATTCATGGCTGCAGAGCTTTGCCCCGCGCAGCGATGGCCTCGCCAATCGCCCGACGCCGTTCGACGACAATTACGACCCGACGCCGATGGCAGAAGCGATCCTCGCATCGTTTGAAGCGACGAGTGTGAGGACGTAAACAAAACCGATAACAGTTGACTTCATTTTGTCGTTTTGCTAAATAACAAAACATGAGCACTGTTTTCAAGGCCCTGTCCGACCCGACCCGCCGCAAGGTGCTGGAGCTGCTCAAGGGCGGTCCGCGCAATGCCGGCGATCTGGCTGAACATTTCAACATTTCCAAGCCGACCATGTCCGGCCATTTCGCCGTGCTGCGCGAGGCAGGCCTCGTCACCAGCGAGCGCGAGGGCAAGCAGGTCGTGTACGAGTTACAGCTGTCAGTGCTGGAAGACGCGTTGCTGGCTTTTGCCCAGGCCTTTGGCTGGGAACTGAAAACCGGTGACAGCAAGGATAGTCCTACAGCCGAAAAGGGAGAAACCGCATGACCACGGATAATGACACACGAGCCTTCCTGCCCCTCGCCCTTGGCGCCGGCCTGATCATCGCTGTCATCATGGCGGTAGCCATTGCCAAGGAAACCGGCTGGCTCGATGGCGGGGTGGCGAAACGGCTAATCGGGGTCAGCATCGCGGCCATGCTCGTGCTGATGGGCAATTACATGCCCAAGGCAGGGTTCCTGCATCTGTTCATGGATGCGCCGCGAAAGTCCCTTGCCAGAGCGGACCTGATGGTCGGCCGCATTTTGTGCCTTGCCGGTGTCGTCATCATGGGCGTGTGGGCATTCGCCGCCATCGAGAATGCCCCGCTGGGCGCCGCGCTGATCGGGCTTGCCGCCTTCTTTCTCGCCCTTGCCAGCTGGCTGATGCTGAAACCGACACACTCAGGAGAGAAACCATGAACCAGAAACAGGGCATTCGCCTCGCCATGCTGCATATCCTTCATGCCATCCTGTGGGTCATGCTGATGATGCTGGCCGACACGATCTGGGGCGACAAGAGCATTCCGTGGACAGTGACGGGCTTCATTCTTACCAGCGGCCTGATGACCACATGGTTCACGATCATCGCCAGGCAGAAATCCTGACGCCTATTCGGCGTTGGCTTCCTCTGCCTCGACCCGCTTCTGCACGATGCGCACCGCGATGATGGAGAACTCGTAGAGCCCCCACAGCGTGGCGCCGAGGATGATCTGGCTGATCGGGTCCGGCGGCGTCAGGAAAGCAGCGGCAAGGAATATCCCCACGATCGCGTAGCGCCGTGCACTGACCAGCGACTTGTCGGTGATGATGCCGGCGATGGCGAGCAGCGTCAGGACAACCGGCAGCTGGAAGGCAAAGCCGAATGCGATGCAAAGCGCCATGATCAGCGACAGGTAATCCCCGACAAAGACGAACAGGTTATAGGTAACCTCCGCCCCGGTATCCGGCGCGGTCTGCATCGACAGCGCGAACTGGATGACGAAGGGCATGATCAGGTAATAGACGAGTGCCAGACCGGCCATGAACAGGAACGGAATCGCAATCAGGAATGGATAGATCGCCTTTTTCTCATTCGAGTACAGCCCCGGCGCGACAAACAGGTAAAGCTCACGCGCGATGACCGGGAACGCGACCATGATGCCGGCGATCAGGGACAGCTTGATCCGGGCAAAGAACAACTCCAGCGGCTTGTAGTTCAGCACCGCCGTCTCGCCCGCATTACGTGCCTTGACCGCGTCGATGTAGGGCACAGTCAACAGGTCATAGAGCTGCTGGGAGAATATGAAGCAGACGATGAAGGCGATGAAGATCGCCGCGATTGACACGATCACCCGGCGGCGCAGCTCGATCAGATGGGAGAGAAGCGGCGCACGACTCGACTCTACCTCATCTTCATAGTCATGCGGGTCGTCGCGAATGATGTCAGGCGGCTGGTCGGCCGACTGGCTCTTCTTGTCGTCATCATTGCCCGTCATGCGCCGCCTTCGGCTTTCTTCTCATCAGGCTCGGAAGTCGCGACCGGCGCATCGCTCTGCTCGGCGGCCTGCTCGGCTTTGGTATCGGCACCTGACTTGGGCGACGTGCCCTTGACCTGCTGGTAGCGGTCGGCGTCAGCCTGTTTCGCCGTGTCCTCGACAGCCTTTTTCACTTCATTGACAGGATTGTTCTTCTTGAGGCTTTCGATCTCGTTGCGCAGCTCGGCCATTTCGCTCTCGCGCGCCATCTCGTCGAACCCGGCTCGAAACTCGTCGGCCATGGAGCGGGCCTGGCGCAGGAACTTGCCGATCCCGCGCATGAGTTTGGGCAGGTCCTTTGGGCCGACGACGACAAGCGCCAGCACGGCCAGTACCATTAGCTCGAGAAAACCGATCTGCGGCAGCAGGCTCATCGCTTGCGCGCCTTTCGCCTTGGGTGAAGATTATTCGGAGGTACCGGCCTTCTTGGCGGGCTCCTGCTCGTGGACCTTGTCGTCGGCATAGACCGTCGACTTGTCTTCCTTGAGGCGCTGCTTGTCCTCATCATCGTCATCATCGGCAAGGCCCTTGCGGAAGGATTTGATGCCTTTCGCAAAGTCACCCATGATCGAGGAAATCTTGCCGCGACCGCCAAAAAGCAGCAGTGCGATCACTGCAACGAGAATTAATTGCCAGGCGCTCGGTGCCATAACAGCCTCTTTTCAGTTAGTTGTCCTGATATGTAGCGATCCTGCGGCGCTGGCGCAAATGCCAATATGCCGCTAGCGATCTTCTTCGGACTCTTCTTCGTCGCTGATTTCATCTTCCTCGATGTCGTCACCGGCAATCATTGCCGGCTCCTCGACGATTTCAGCCGCTTCCGGGTCGTCTTCTTCAAAGCCGTCCTCGAAATCATCAGCCAGTTCGGCGTCAATTTCGCCATCCTCGTCAAGATCGGCATTATCGCCGACCTCTTCATCGGCTTCGTGGAAATTCTCCACGAAATCGGTCTCAGGCGGCTCGTTTTCATCGGTCTCGATCTCGTCGCCATCCTTCGGCGTCGGGATGACAAAATCGGGCGGCAGGCGCGCATCGAGCAGCCCTGCAGCCTTCAGGTCGGCCATGCCCGGCAGGTGAGACACGGACTCAAGGCCGAAATTTTCCAAGAATTCCTGGCTCGTCCCGTAAAGCAGCGGACGGCCCGGCGTGTCTTCCTTGCGCCCGCGCAGGCGGATCCAGCCGATCTCCAGCAGTTTGTCCAGAGATCCGGCGGACACGGCAACGCCGCGTACTTCCTCGATTTCGGCGCGGGTGCAGGGCTGGTGATAGGCGATGATCGCCAAAGTCTCGAGCGCAGCGCGGGAAAGTTTCTTCGGCTGCACCTGCTCGATCTGCAACACGTGAGCCACATCCGGCGCCGTAACGAACTGCCATTTCCGGCCTGTTTTGGAGAGGGTTACGCCGCGATTCTCATACTGCTTCTGAAGAGCTTCCAGGATGTCCTTGATCGCCGCGTTCTCCGGTAGGCGCTTGGCAATCGTCGGCTCGTCCAGCGGCTCGACGGCGGCAAACAGCAGCGCCTCGGTCATGCGTACATGCTCGGCGAACTCCGCCGCAGCAGCGAACGGGTTTTCCTGGTCGCCGAACAGCTCTTTCAGCTCGTTATCCTCATCGTCTTCGTCGCGGGTCATGGAGACGACACGGTGCTCCTCTTCCTCTGCCTCGACGCCATCCTCAGCGAGATCTGTATCCTTGGCCTCGATCTCCGCCTCAATCTCTGCATTGAGGGCCTCAGCGAGCGCTGCCTGGACTTGCTGTGCGTCCATTTCCTGCATGGTCTTTGCCGGGGCGTTCTTGCCAGACATAACTCTCAACTCTCCGAATTAAATGTTTGTGCCGATTCTGCGGCTGGCGCTTCGCCGGCGCGCTTGCGCAGATAGAGCGGCTGGAAGGCGCCACCCTGGCGGATATCGATCTGGCCGGCCTTGGCATATTCAAGGGTGGCGTTGAAGGCGCTGGCGATGATCGACGAGCGCGGCGCATCGACCTCCTGGTCCATCCACAAGCTGGTCAGGTCCGTCCAGTCGGGGATATCGCCGAGAATGCGGCCGAGACGTTCGCGCGCCGCCTCGATCTGGAAAACCTTTGGCGGGGTGTATTTGATCGTCGCGTCGACGGCCTTCACCCGCTGGCTGGTATAGGCCTTCAAGAGGTCATAGATGTCCGCGTTCCACTCGGTCGTGCGCACAACGCGCACGCCCTCCGGATTGCCGCGGGGGAAGAAATTGATGCCGCGCTGGGGCAGTTCGAGGATCTTGTCCGCTGCCTCGCGCATGGCTTCGAGCCGTTGCAACTGGAAGGCAAGCCGGGCTGCCATCTCGTCCGCCGTCGGCTCCTCGCCATCCTCTTCCTGCTTGGGCAGGAGAAGTCGCGATTTAAGGTAAGTCAGCCACGCTGCCATGACGAGATAGTCTGCGGCCAGCTCCAGCTTGCGCTGACGCGCTTCCTCGACGAACAGCAAGTATTGCTCGACAAGGGTAAGGACGGAAATCTGGCGCAAATCGACCTTCTGGCGACGAGCCAGGTCGAGCAGCATGTCGAGCGGGCCTTCATAGGCCTCAAGCCGCACAATCAGCGCATCGGGATCGAGTTCTTCGGCCTCCGGCTTCACTCGCACCGGCGCATCGAAGTCCTCGCCCTGCTCGCCCTCGGCCGCAGGGTCAGAAGCAGCCTCTGCCTCTTCAGGCGCGGCTGATACCTCTTTGCCTTCGACAGCCTTGTCTTCGACAGCTTCATCAATGGATTGGTGCTCATCACTCATACGATGAAACCTTAAGACCGATTCCGGTCTCAGGCCATGACAGGTTTTAGCAATTGGGCAAAACGAGCCTCTTCTTTTTCCCGATCGAAGCCCGATTGGGATATCAGAAGCGCCATTGCAGCTTCCGCGCGTTCCAGCGCCCTGCCCTCCAGCACCGGCGCGACGGACGCAATCGCCTGCATTTCGGCCATATCGCCATTGCAGTGCAGAAGCATATCGCAACCCGCAGCGAGCGCAGCGCGGGCTCGATCCTCGAAAGAGCCTGTCAACGCCTTCATCGACAGGTCATCGGTCATGAGGAGGCCATCGAACCCGACATGGTGGCGGATAACATCGCCGACGACCTTCGGCGACAGGGTCGCGCAATTGTCGGCGTCCCAGGCGGTGTAGATGACATGGGCAGTCATCGCCATCGGCGCGTCTGACAGCGCCTTGAACGGGACTAGGTCGACATTTTCCAGGTCTTCGAGCGGCGCGGTGACGACCGGCAGCTCCAGATGGCTGTCGGCCATGGCGCGGCCGTGCCCCGGAATATGCTTGATGATCGGCAGGACGCCGCCGGCGATGGAGCCGTTGATGACGTCGCGGCCAAGACTGGCGATAACGTCAGGGTGGTTCGCCAGAGCGCGGTCACCGATAATTTCGTGGGCATCGGGCTGGGGCACGTCCAGCACTGGCACGCAGTTCACGTTGACGCCGACCTCCGTCAGGTCCTCGGCGATGAGCCGCGCACCGAGAAACGCCGCCTCGGCCCCCTTCTCGTGCTTCAGCTTGTAGAGGTCGCCGAAGTGGGCCATGGGCGGGCGTTTCGGCCATCCCGGTTCTTTCAGCCGGGCAACGCGGCCGCCTTCCTGGTCGATCAGGATTGGCGCATTGTCGATGCCGATGGTCGCGCGCAGCTCGGCGCAGAGTTTGCGGATCTGGTCCTTGTCCTGACAATTCCGCGCAAAGAGGATGAAGCCCCAAGGCCTCGATTTCTCGAAGAAGGCCTTTTCCTCGTCGCTCAGGGACAGGCCGGCGCAACCGGCAATGAAGGCGCGTTGGGGTTTACTCATGCAAGCCTCCCGACCCTCACGGCCGGTGTTGAGGGTGATCCGTCGTCAGCTCAGTCTACAGCCCGAACGAGGCAGTCCTGGCCTGCCGCCTTCAACTGGCCGCACCAGTTGGACGCCGCATCATAGGACGTGAACGGCCCGATACGCAGGCGGTGGAAGACACCGCGGTCGCCAAGGTCAGCCACCTGGATGTCCGGACGCTTGCCGCTCATCAGCGTGGTATAACGGTCGTTCAGACGGTCATAGAAGGTGTTGGCCTCTGCATCGCTGCCAAACGCGCCGACCTGCACGACATGAGTGCCGGAAACCGGGGCGGTTGTCGTAGATGGCGTACTTGCAGGCGTCTGGGCCGGGGTCGTGGAAGCTGTCTGGGCAGGCGTCGTCGCAGGCTGCTCGACCGGCTGTGTCGTGATCGGCTCAGGGTCGCTGCGCACCGGTGTCGTCGCTGTGGACTGGGATGGCGCAGGCTCTGTCGTTGCCTGAGCGGGCGGAGTTTCTGTGCCGGTAACCTGCTGGGAAGCGGAGACTGTATCGCCGTAATTCTCCAGCGGGTCGCCCTCGGCACCGGCATCGACCAGCACCTCTGCCGGCGGATTGCCGGACAACGTGTCCTCGACCTCGGGCCGAGTGCCCGCAGGCAGGTCCAGCTCGCGTTCAGTCTTGACCGGCCCGGCCTCGGCAGTCACCAGCGGCACCTCGCCGGAGCGCTGTTCGCCCACGGCCATCCCGCGCTTATAGGCAAAAACGACGATCAGGCAGAAAACGAGAACGATCAGCAGGCCGACAACCAGGATCAACAGGCCGGATGGGCCCTCGCCTTCCTCGTCATCATAATACTCGTCGTATTCTTCGCTGTAATCTTCGCTCATCGCTGCCATGAAGCTGGTTTTCCTGAAAATGGGCCCCAAAATTAAGGGTATGGATGGTTTGCCGTAACGCGACTCGGACGCGAACCGCAAGTTACCTCTTATAGAGAGTGGTTAACGCGCAAACCCTGGCAACAATATGACGCCACCTCCGCTTAAACCCACCCACCGGCGTCGAACAGCTTGTGATGCTCGCGGATTGCGAAGCGGTCGGTCATTCCGGCGATATAATCGCAAATCGCGCGGGCTTTTTTCTGCTCGTCGCCATCCGCCCAGGCGTGGCGCCATTCAGGCGGCAGGGTCTCCGGCTCCTCCATGAAGACGCCGAACAGGTCACGCACAATGCGCTTGGCGTGGGAGCGGGCCCGCATCACTTTCCAGTGGCGATACATCCGCGCGAACAGGAAGGTGCGCAGCTCCGTCACTTTCGCGAACATCTCGTCGGAGAAGGCGACCATCGCCCGCTCGGCATGGCGGATATCCTCCGGCGTTTCGGGCTTCAGCGCCGACAATCGACGGTTGGTCTCGTCGAAGACATCGGCAACCATTTCGCCGATCATATCGGAGACGGCCTCGGCCACGAGAAGCGTCTCGGAGCAGTCAGGGTATTTCTCGCGCGTCGCGCGGATCGCGTCACCGATCAGCGGCACGTCCATCGCCTCATCGAGCGTGAACAGCCCGGCGCGCAGGCCGTCGTCTACGTCGTGATTGTTGTAGGCGATGTCATCGGCCAGTGCGGCGCATTGCGCCTCAAGCCCGGGCCATGTGTGAAGCTGCAAATCATGAAGCTCGGCATATTCGGCAAGAGCTGCTGGCAGCGGCGGTGCCTTGTCGCCCTTCCTGCGCTCGCGCGCGATCTCGTCTGCCCCGGGTCCGACCAGCGGGCCGTTATGCTTGACCACGCCCTCAAGCGTTTCCCAGGTCAAGTTCAGGCCGGGGAAGCCCGCATGGCGCTGTTCGAGTTTCGTCAGGATGCGCAACGTCTGGGCGTTATGATCGAACCCGCCATAGGGGGCCATCACCTCTTCCAGCACATCCTCGCCGGTATGCCCGAACGGCGAATGGCCGAGATCGTGGGCGAGCGCGAGACACTCCGCGAGGTCCTCGTCCAGCTGCAATAGCCGTGCGAGCGAGCGGCCGACCTGCGCGACTTCCAGCGAATGGGTCAGCCGCGTGCGATAATGATCGCCCTCGTGATAGAAAAAGACCTGCGTCTTGTGCTTCAGCCGGCGGAAGGCGATGGAGTGCACCACCCGGTCGCGATCGCGCTGGAAGGGTGAGCGCGTCTGGCTCTCCAGTTCATCGTAGAGGCGGCCACGGGTCTGCGCGGCATCGCAGGCATAGGATTTGATCGGGGCCGGGAACGGGACTGCCATGATGCTGGCCTTTGGGGTTGTGCAAATGGAACAAAGCATGTACATTAGTGCCGGATTGCATCCGGCGTATGGGTCGCTTAGCCCAATTCGCGGGAGCTGCCAAAGGATCAGTGCGAAAGAACGTTCATGGTCGTGTTTGAGTTATCTGCCTTCCAAGGCTTTGAAAGCACAGCCTATGCCCTTATATCTAGGCGAGTGCCTGATGGAGTAGATTGAATATGGTTCTTGCTGTTTTCGCCCTCGCCGCCGCCGCTGCGTTCGTTTTCGTTGCCACACGCCCGAAACCGCAGCCAAAGCGCGTTCGCATCCGGGCGGACCGCAGGGATCACCGCTAGTCTCATGAGCGAATCCATCACCCTTTCTGACCGCGCCGCAAAGCGCATTGCCGCGATCCTGGCCAAGGAACCGGACGGTGCCATGCTGCGCATTGCCGTCGCCGGCGGCGGCTGTTCGGGCTTTCAGTACACGTTCGACATCGTTTCCGAGCAGGAGGAGGATGATCTTGTCCTGCAAAAGGATGGCGCGACGGTACTCGTCGATAGTGTTTCGCAAGGCTACATGCCCGGCGCGGAAATCGATTTCGCTGACGAACTGATTGGCGCGGCCTTCAAGATCAACAACCCGATTGCCAGCGCCAATTGCGGCTGCGGCACCTCTTTCGCGATCTGATAACGGCGCGATCCGATCAGTCAGGCGTTGTCAGCCAAGCATGCAGCATGACGGCAAGCTGATCCGTGATCTCTCTGTCCGTCAGGCGCTTTGTGCCTGCATATTTCGCGAAGTCTTCATCCAGACAATAAGCCAGAAAAAAGCTGTTGATTGTCTGCATGAAGAAGCGGATCGCCAGATCGCGGTTCCGATGCTTTATTTCTTCCTTGTACAAATCGAACAGGATCGAAAGGCCTTCGCTGCCCTGCCGCTCCAGCGCTACCCACTGCTTCTTGCGTTCGCCGCCATGCAGGGCGCTGTAATTATGCGTGGCCCTGATCAACGGGGCATCGGCACGAACCTGCTCGAACGCCGTTTCCACGACCATGTCGATTGCCGCCCGAAGGCTGCCTAATTCTGCCAGCACTTGACGGCTCTGCACTGGATCAACCTGGACCAGCCGCTCTTTCAGCCTCACCTCCCGCTCATCAAGCAGCGCCTCCATGAAGGCTTCCTTGTTCCTGAAATGTGAATAGACCGAGCCGACTGCAACTCCGGCTTCCGCCGCGATTTCGCTGACGGCGATACCGTCGAAATTCCGTTCACGGAGCAGTGTTTCCAGCGCCTTTACCAGTTTTTCGCGCGTCCGGACTGCCCTTGCCTGCTTGACCATTTAATCCTCAAAAGAAAACATTGAATTTGAATTCATGTTCAATCATATGATGGTTATTCCGAAGTCGCAAGGCCGAAACACGGCAGCCAACGAGAAAGAATGATCATGGGCACCAGCTTCTCAAACCCGCTCACTGCGCTGTCGACCGGCGACCTGTTCGCCATCGGCTATATCCTCATCGTCCTGTTTTTCGTTGGTCTGGTTCTGGAGAGATTTGAGAATCGCCGCATCCGCGGCCAAAAGCCGGGTGCCCGCAAGCAGAGCTATGCGCTTGCCATGGCGCAGCTATGGGGCACGACGATCCTCGTTCTCTCCGTCTGGTTCATCGCCGAACGCGGGCCGGTGCCTTGGGGTTTCAATGCGCCTGTCAGCTGGCAGGCGCTGACAGTCCTTGGCCTCATCGCCCTGACCATTCTCTATTTCGGTTCGCAGCTAGGCCAGATCCTGTTCAGCCCGAGCGCACGAACAGTATGGCAAAAAGCCATGGCCGACATGCGGGACCGAGTACCCCTGTTGCCGAAAACGCGCAGCGACGCGGCGCTCTTCGCCCTGCTTGGCATAACAGCCGGCATCACGGAGGAGATCATTTTCCGCTTCTACCTGATCGGTACGCTACAGCTGGCAATGCCGCTGTGGGCCGCCGCCCTCGCCTCCCTGACGATCTTTGTTCTTCTGCATTCCTACCAGGGGACGCAGGGCATGGCGCAGGTTGCCATTATCGGCACAGTAATCACTGTTCTCTACGTTCTCGGCGCGCCGCTCTGGCTGCTGATCGTGCTCCACATCCTTGTCGACCTGTTTGCCGCCCTGCTGTTTTTCCTGACGGCACAGGGCAAGGCTCCACCGGCAGGGGAAGCCATCGGCTCCGCTTAAGAAATTCATACCGGATACTGGAAAAACACCTCGACAGAAGGCTTGGTCAGCGACACAAAACAGGGCATTGTAGGGAGAACAGGAGAAGAACGCCCATGATGTCCCTCGTCCTACCGCTGCTTGTCCAGGTCGCCCTGACCTTCTTCCTTTTGTTCTGGGTCGCCATCTCGCGCAGCAAGGCTGCCGGGTCGGACAAGGAGATGATCCAGCGCTCGGCCACGGATTCCTCCATCTGGCCGGATCGGCCGAAGCAGGTCGCCAATTGCTATTCCAACCAGTTCGAACTGCCGATCCTCTTCTATCTCGTCATCCTGCTCTATATGACAACCGGCGGGTCGAGCGTACTGATGACCGGCCTGGCATGGGTCTTCGTCGCTTTCCGCATTATCCACATGATCATCCACACCGGCACCAACCGCGTTATGCACCGCTTCATGGCCTTTGTCGGCAGCCTGCTTGCCGCGATCGCCATGTGGGTGCTCTTCATCTTCCACTATTTCTGATAGTCAGCCTGCCTCATGAAAATTGCTTCCTGGAACGTCAATTCCATCAATGCCCGCCTGCCCCGCATCCTCGAATGGTTCGATGCGGCTAACCCCGATGTCTGCGTGTTGCAGGAAATCAAATGCTTGGACGAGAAATTTCCCGTCGCAGAGTTCGAGGATCGGGGTTATCATTGCGAGGTACACGGACAGAAGACCTATAATGGCGTCGCTCTCCTGTCGAAATTCCCGGTCGAGGATGTGATCCGCGGCTTGCCGGGCAATGAGGATGACGACCAGTCGCGCTATATCGAGGCGATGGTGTTCCCGGACAATGCCGAGCCGTTTCGCGTCGGCGGGCTGTACCTGCCTAATGGCAACCCGGCACCGGGCCCGAAATACGACTACAAGCTCGGCTGGATGGGGCATCTGAAGGCCCGCGCCGAGGCGCTGCTGGAGACTGAGGAAGCCTTCATCCTGACCGGCGATTACAATGTCATCCCGCAGGCTGAGGATGTGCATAACCCGGCTGCGTGGGCCGAGGACGCGCTGTTCCTGCCGACAACCCGCGCCGCTTTCCGCGAGATCGAGAATCTGGGGCTGACCGACGCGCTGCGCCATCTCTATCCCCATGACGTGTTCTATACTTTCTGGGACTATCAGCGCGGCGCGTGGCAGAAGGATCATGGCATCCGCATCGATCATGTCATGCTGTCGCCTCAGGCCGCCGACCGGCTGACCAGGGGCGGTGTCGACCGCACGACGCGCGACCCGGGCTTCGGCAGTCAGGACGCCAAACCGTCCGACCACGTCCCTGTCTGGGTGGAACTGGACTGAAGTCATGAGCTGGTCACCGCAACAGGATGCTGCGCTGAAAGCCGTTTCGCGCTGGTATGAAGGCAAACGTGAAAGTCAGGTTTTTCGCCTTTTCGGCTACGCCGGAACCGGCAAGACCACCCTCGCCCGCCATATCGCCGAGCATATCGATGGCGAGGTCGTGTTCGGTGCCTTCACCGGCAAGGCCGCCCATGTGCTGCGCCAGAAGGGCTGCGCCGACGCGGGCACGATCCACTCCCTGATCTATCGCCCGGCAATGAGCGAGGACGAGGAGGAGGATGGCGCGCCGATGTTCACAATCCGCCGCGACGCCCCCGCTGGCGAGGCCGACCTGATCATCATCGATGAATGCTCCATGGTCGATGAGGAGCTGGGCCGCGACCTGCTCTCCTTCGGCGTGCCGGTGCTGGTGCTGGGCGACCCGGCGCAGTTGCCGCCGGTCAAGGGCGGCGGCTTCTTCACCGAGGCCGACCCCGACGTGATGTTGACGGAAGTCCACCGTCAGGCCGCGGACAATCCCATCATCCGCCTGTCGATGGATATCCGCGAGGGCGGCATGCCGGAGCACGGTACCTATGGCGAGAGCCGGGTCATCGGCCGCCGCGATATCGATGCCGATGCGATCCTCGCCGCAAACCAGGTGCTGGTCGGGCGCAACATCACCCGGCAGAAATATAATGGTCGCATCCGCACGCTCCTGGACTTCGATGGAGACACGCCGTGTGTCGGCGAACGGCTTGTCTGCCTGCGGAACAACAAGCAGAAGGGATTGCTGAACGGCGGTATGTGGGAGGTGAAGGCACGGGCGGGGAAAAAGCGAGGACTCCTGCGGATGGACCTGATCCCGGAAGACGGCGGTCGCACCACCCGCATCGGCGTATTGCCGGAGTTCTTTTCGGAAAACGCCGAGCAAATCCCGTGGCAGAAGCGCCGCCGCTCCGACGAATTCGACTATGGCTATGCCCTGACCGTGCACAAGGCACAGGGCTCGCAATGGGATGATGTCGTGCTGTTCGACGAAAGCTTCGCCTTTCGCGAGCATCGCGACCGCTGGCTCTATACCGCCGTCACGCGTGCAGCGGAAAAGATCACCATCGTCAGATAGGCTACCCTGTCAGTACGGCGATCAAGTGCTCGTATTTCTCGGCGACTTCCTTTTGATGTCTGACGACGCTTTCGGTGATCTCCTCGACTGAACCGTCCGGCATTTCCAGCTTCGCCTTGACGCCGCCATTGCCGAACAGTTCGATCTGGCGCAGCGCCTCTTCGCGTTCTGCACGGCACCAGTCAGCCAATTCCTCTTTAGTCATTCGCTCTCCTCCTCTTGTGTTCAGTCAAGAAACCGCTCTCTGACACCCGGCGACGGGATCATGCATGTGTCCCGCTTGCCAAACAGGCGATAGCGATTGCGGGCCACGAGCCTGTAGCCAGGGTCTCGGATGAAGCGCGGCACGACAGACATGGCCTTGCTGATGAGCGGCCACGGATGGTTCAGCCGGGACAGGATACGAATGACGGCATCGCTTTTCTCGTAAGCCCGTCCGCTCTCAACCAGCAGGAAGGTCGACGGATCCTGCGGGTCGTACCCTGCCTCGCGAACCATCCGGCTGCCAGTCATACTCTGTACACTGGCAAAACGGAATAGCCCCGCATCATCCCGCTTCAGCACGAATTGCACCGAGCCATTGCACAAATTACAGACACCATCGAAAACGATGACGGGATGATCCGAATGCACCGGCAACTCCCCTCCCCTAAGCCTGTTTTCCAGCCTTCTCTCTCAAGGCGTAGCTGCCCTCGATCCGTCCTTCGACCGGCTTCACGATGACATCGATCAGGTCATATATGATCGCGAATTCCTTCAACAGGCTGGCAACGCGCTCGCGCGAAGCGATGGACGCAAAGCTGGAGCCCTTCTGCATGACATTGCCGGTCTCCACAGCCAGGTAAAGTGCGCCATCGGCAAACGCTGCACGTGGTTTCTTGCCGTCGAACAGGTTTTCAAGCTCAAGAAAACGCTCCAGCACGACAGGGTCGAGCAGCTCGCGCGCCTCGACCTGGTCGGTCGACCACGCCTCGAACAGTTTCTCGAACCGCGGACTGGCAATCCCGACCTTTGAATAGTCCTTACCAGGCTTTGACATGCCGTTGAACCAGCCAGCATCGCGCGCGACCACTGTCTTGCCGAGGAATTTCTTCGGATAGCCAATCTTCAGCAGCTGCCCCCGGAACACGGTGTGCCATGTCTCATCGCCATCCTTGTCACGGGTCACGGTTTCAAGGTGTGCTTCGTAGACAAAGAAATCTGCGCCGTGGCGCGTACCGGTAACAAGGTCCTCGAACGACCGCCGATCATCCGACGGCAACAGTTTCATCGAACGAAATGTAGAAAACTCCGGCGGCGTGAAGCCCTTCTCCGTATACGCCATGTCCAGTGCGGATATGACCGTCTCCATCAGGAAGTCATGGGCTTGCTTGTTGACCTTCCCAAGCGGCATATAGGCAATGGCGATACCGACCCCGGCGACAACGAGGCCGCCAATGCCCGCCACGACGGCATGCCCGAAAAGGAAAAAAAGCAAGCCACCGATTGCCGCGCCAACAGCGACAGCTATCGCAAGCCCGCGCCAGAAGCCCTTGAGCTTTTGCTGGCGCTCCTGCTCCATTGTCTGCAGCTTCGGCTCTATCTCATCTGTGTAGAGAGTTTCAAACGAGGAGAAATCGGCATGTATAGTACTAAAGTCTGTCACACTAAGCCCACTCAGTCTGCCGCAAGTTCAGTAACAAGGCCTGCCGCTTCGACACCAGCCATGATGCAGGCAACGTCATCGGCACTGGCTGCACCCGAAACGCCGACACCGCCAAGCGGTGAGCCATCCGCCATGAAGATGGGCAGGCCACCTTCCCACACGGCAATCTCCGGTGCATCTCCGCCCCAGTCGGCAGTGACGGAGGTCGCATAGCGATATTTCGCTGCAGAGCGGCCCTTCCACATCGCGACATCCGGGATCGCAGCGGCGATGCCATCCATCGCCGCATAGGTCACCATCATGCCGCGATTGTCGAACACGGCGATCGCAATGACCATGTCATTCTCCGCTGCATGGGCAAGGCATGCATCGCGGATGGTTGCCGCGCTTTCCAGCGTCAACTGGGCCTGCATGTCCTGCGCTGACGCTTGTGTAGACGCCAGCCCTGCGAACAGGACCGATGCTGCAAACATATACTTCATGAGTGTCTCTCCCGATTCCTTTTCAGTGAACCTAGCCATACCAGGCGGAAAACGGAAGCTCGCCATTTATACAAAAGCGCGACGCCGCCACTGATCGAACAGACCTGGCCATCCGGCGGCTGTCTGTTTCTGACTGATCCGGAAGCCATAGCCGTGCCCACCCGTCGGAAAAACATGCAGGTCGACCGGTACGCCTTCGCGCCGAGCACCCTCATATAGTGCGAGTGCATTTTCTACCGGCACAGAGGCATCGTCCGAAGAATGAAATACAAAGAGCGGCGGGGTGTCCGGTCTGATCGCCTGCTCGACGGAATAAGTCTCTATTGCCTCCGGAGATGGCGACGGCCCCAGAAGGTTGTCGCGCGACCCGCCATGCACATGCGGCCCGGCCATCGTCACGACCGGATAGGCCAGTCCCGATAGGTCCGGCCTGGCAGATTGCGCATCGGCTGCATCGACCGGCTCGTAGACTGGAATATCGAACCGGGTCGCAAGCGAGCCTGACAAATGCCCGCCAGCGGAAAAGCCGAGTGCCGCGATCCTGTCAGGCGCAATCCCGAAATCCGAACTGCGATGACGGATAATCCGCATTGCCCGCTGGGCATCCTGCAACGGCGCGTCGGCCCCAGCTGCCCAGCCTGCCCCGCCATTCTGCCCCGGCAGGCGATAAAACAGCACAAAGACGGTCATGCCCCTGCGGGAAAACCACCGTGCGCCTTCATATCCCTCCTTGTCAATGACCACGCGTGCATAGCCGCCGCCCGGCATGATCATCAGGGCGGACCCGTCTGGTTGAGACGCCCGGAAAACGGCAAGGTGGGGCTCGGCGATATCGAAATAGGCCCGGTTCGGCATCTCGCCGGGTCCTGCACGCTCAACCAGCTGGTTTTGGTGTGCCTCCTCACCGACACCCGGCACACCGTCCGGCCAAAGAGGAATGATTTCATCCGGTTCGCGGTCCGGATCGACCAAGAGATCGTCCGTATCAGGCCGCCGTACCGTTGCGGATTGTGGCACGGCACTGGCGCAGCCAGCAAGAGACCCGGCGGCTCCGACCGCAAGACCACCCAAGAGCTGGCGGCGATCAACAGACATTGGCAAACCTCCGGGTCTCCTGATGTTTCTAGATATCGGCGTAGACGTGCTTTTCATCCTTCGCACCGGGCTGGGTGCAGGCACCCAGATAGGCCGGGCCGACGGTCTGGGTATATTTCCACAAGGCACCGGTCGCGTACATGTTCTGCTTTGGCGAGAAAGCCTTGCGCCGTTCGGCCAGTTCATCTTCGCTCAGCTCGACATCGATCGTGCCCTCTGCGGCATCGATGACGATCATGTCGCCATCCTGCAGAAGACCGATGGGACCGCCGTCGAATGCTTCCGGTCCGACATGGCCGATACAGAAGCCACGCGTCGCACCGGAGAAGCGGCCATCGGTGATCAGTGCAACCTTGTCCCCCATCCCCTGGCCATAGATGGCAGAGGTCGTCGACAGCATTTCGCGCATGCCGGGCCCGCCTTTCGGCCCTTCATAGCGGATGACAAGGACATCGCCCTCCTCATACTGACGGTTCTCTACCGCCTTGAAACAATCTTCCTCGCAGTTGAAAACGCGAGCCGGGCCGCGGAATTTCAGGTTCTTCATACCGGCGACCTTGACGATCGCTCCCTCGGGCGCCAGCGAGCCCTTCAGCCCGACGACGCCGCCGGTCGGCGACAGTGGATTGCTCACCGGGCGGATGACCTTCTGGGTATCATCGAAGACGACGTCTTCGAGGTTCTCGGCCAGCGTCTTGCCCGTCACAGTCAGGCAGTCGCCATGCAGGTAGCCGCCATCGAGCATGGTGCGCATCAGCATCGGCATGCCACCCGCCTCGCCCATATCCTTGGCGACATATTGCCCGCCGGGCTTCAGGTCGGCCAGATAAGGCGTCTTGCGGAAGATCGCGGCGACATCGTCGAGGGTGAACTCGATGCCTGCCTCGTTGGCGATCGCCGGCAGGTGCAGGGCCGCATTGGTCGATCCGCCGGTCGCGGCGACGACGGCAGCTGCGTTTTCCAGTGCCTTCAGCGTCACGATATCGCGCGGGCGGATATTCTTCTCGATCAGCATCATGACCGTTTCGCCGGAGGCGCGGGCATATTCGTCCCGGCTCTCGTAAGGCGCAGGAAGGGCCGAGGACAGAGGCAGGGCGAGGCCCATCGCCTCGGACACGCAGGCCATGGTGTTCGCCGTGAACTGGCCGCCGCAAGCACCGGCGGAGGGACAGGCGACCTTTTCCAGCAGGCGCAGCTTGTCGGAGGTCATGTCGTTCTTGCCGGCGGCATGGGCACCGACTGCCTCGAACACGTCGAGTACGGTCACATCCCTGCCCTCGAACTTGCCCGGCAGGATCGATCCGCCATAGATGAACACGCTCGGCACGTTCAGGCGCAGCATCGCCATCATCATCCCCGGCAGGGACTTGTCGCAGCCGGCAAGACCGACCAGCGCGTCATAGCAATGGCCGCGCATCGTCAGCTCGACGCTATCGGCGATGACTTCTCGCGAGACGAGTGAAGAGCGCATCCCCTCATGACCCATGGCGATGCCGTCGGTGACGGTGATGGTACAGAACTCGCGCGGCGTGCCATTGGCTTCCTTTACGCCCTGCTTGACCGCCTGTGCCTGGCGCATCAGCGCGATGTTGCACGGTGCGGCCTCGTTCCAGCAGCTGGCGACGCCGACGAATGGCTGCTCGATTTCCTTCGTCGACAGGCCCATTGCGTAATAATATGACCGGTGCGGAGCCCGTGAAGGACCTTCCGTAACATGGCGGGATGGCAGGCGGGATTTGTCGATAGTCATTTTTCACTCTTTTTTGCGAAGTTTGAGAGATTGTCTGCTAAAAATTGGTCCGCAAAGCAAGCCGGAAGCGGTTCAAAAACGTCCCCAAGCGCCCGGAAACCCGAAATTAACACCCTTCCCTTATGCATGACGGCTTAGGTGAGGGACAAATGCCATTCCAGATAGAAGCGTTATTCAGACGGCAGCCTGATGCGACAGTGTCTTCTTCGACAAGCGACCTGCGGAAGGTCGTCGTGTTCAAAGAGCTGTCACCGATGCTGTTTGCCTGCCTCGGCATCTCGGGGCTGATGGGCGCAACGCTAAACTTGTATCTGGGCTATTATTTTCTGGCTGTCCTGATGATTGCGGGTACCATGTTTTCCGGCATGCGCTTTGTCTACTGGCAAAAGGCCGTGCCGAGCGCTTTTTCCGAAGAAAAAGTCCAGAAGACCATAAAGTATATTCGCCGATCCGCAGCGCTGAACGTACCGTTCATGTCGGCCTGTTCAATCCTGTTTATCACCAGCAGCAGCGAAATAGGTGTAATGGTCGCCGGCTGGATGTCCCTGATGGCCCTGATAACAGGCATCTCGATGTGCTCGCTACCTGTAACGGGACGCCTGACAATGCTGGGTCTATTGCTACCATCCAACATTGTACTGCTTGGGTCTCCCCAAATCACCACCCAGATTTTTGGCCTGTCCATGATCGTCCTGTCGCTTCTTTGTATGGGCACGTTCTCTACTGTCCTGAAGCTGATCAGGACCATCACCGACGAGGCCGACCAGAACGCGTTGCAACGCGGCTGGATGGCCGCGGCGATGCGCGATTTCATGGAAATGTCACGTGATACGGCATGGGAAATTGACGAACGCCTTCGCCTCACGCAACTGGCGGAAACCGCACACGAAATTCTCGGTCGTGAACCGTCGCGCCTGATCGGCACAAAATTTGCGGCACTTATCGATCAGGATGATCCGTACTCGCGCAAGTCACTCGAGATGTCCGGCGACTTACTGAAAAAGCGCGCTGCGTTCAGGGATCTTGTCTTTGCGATAACACACCCGGACGGCGCCAAGCGTTATATCAGCCTCTCCGGTGTGCCCCTGCGGAATCACGCAGATGAATTCGCGGGATATCGAGGCTTGTTGTCTGATGTCACCCAGAAGATCGAGAGCCAGCGTGCACTGGAAGAGAGCGAAGCCAGGTTCCGTGATTTCGCAGAATATGCTGCTGAGCGCCTCTGGGAGACCGATGCGAATGACTGTTTCACCTATATCTCGGAATCCAGCGTCCGCAAACTGAGCAAGTCGGTGAAATCATTCATTGGCAAGCAAGCCGGGTCGGCGTTCAAGGAGGTCAACACACAGACAGAAGAAGAACGCCAGCGCTGGGACGACCATTTCGCCCTGAAAGCACGGCACGAACCATTCCGTGACTTTGTCATGAAGGATGGCAAGGGCGGCTTCCTGAGCCTGAGCGGCAAACCCATGTTCGATGCCAATGGCGAGTTTTGCGGCTATCGCGGCTACACACGCGAGATAACCTCCGAATACGAGGCACGCGAAGCAGCACGAAGGGCCGAGGAAAAACTGACGATCGCCAATCGCGAACTGGAAAAGCGCATCGACCAGCGCACGAGCGAACTTCAGGAAAAGAGTAACCTGCTGCAGGAGATATTCGACACGATGGGCGAAAGCCTCGTTGTACTCGACAGCGATCTGACGATCGCAATGGTCAACGAGAAGAAGGGTATCGCCCTGCCACCGGGGAAATGGGCGCTGGGCAGTGATGCCAAAGAGATCTATATGCGGGCGCATTCCCTCGGGCTCTATCGCGACCGCCCGACAGAGAATAGTAAAGCCAACTCTATAGCTGACAAGATGGAGCGCGGAGAAGCGCTGCGGCTTAACCGCATCGACACATCCGGCCAGCATATCAGCGAGAACTTCTATCCTAGACAGGGTGGCGGGTACGTTATTCTTTACACGGATATCACAAAGGAAGCCAAGCGCGAGGAAGAACTGCGCGCGCTTTCCGTCGACTTGCGCCGGTCGAAGGAAGCCGCTGAGGCAGCCAGCCGTATCAAGTCTGAATTTCTCGCGAACATGTCCCACGAAATCCGCACACCGATGAACGGCATTCTCGGCATGACGGAAATCCTGATGGGAACCGGCCTTTCCGACGAACAGGAAGAGATGACCCGGGTCGTCATGCGGTCCGCCGACAGCCTGCTGACGATCATCAACGATATTCTCGACTTCTCCAAGCTCGAAGCCGGGAAAATGACTTTCGTCAAGGAAAGCTTTGACCTTAAAGCCGCCCTTGGCGATGTCGCCGACATTCTGGCGCCGAAGGCCGCCGGCAAGGACATCGACCTGAATCTCGAATTCGAGACAGACATTTCCAGCCGCTTCATCGGCGATGTCGGCCGTATCCGCCAGGTCGTCACGAACCTGGCCGGCAATGCCGTCAAGTTCACTGAGACAGGCACGGTCGAAGTGCGCGTCAGCCAGCAGGCACGCGATGACATGGCCACCCTTACCATTGCCGTCACGGACTCCGGCTGCGGCATCCCGGCGGACAAGCTCGACCGCATCTTCAACAAGTTCGAGCAGGTCGACGGATCATCGTCCCGCCAGCATGAGGGCACCGGGCTTGGGCTGTCGATCTCCAAGCTGATCGCTGAAAATCTGGGTGGTACCATCACGGTGGAAAGCGCCGTCGGTGTCGGCTCGACCTTCACCTTCACCATCACCCTGCCCGTCGACAAGAGCCAGGATAGCGCCCAGACCGGAGGCGCCGAGGCCAAGGTAAAGGCTGCCCTGAGCTTCACCGATTGCCACTTCCTGATTGCAGAAGACAATCTGGTCAACCAGATGGTGCTGCGCGCCATGCTCGAACCGATGGCCTGCACCCTGCATATCGCCAATAACGGTGCCGAAGCCGTCGAAATCTATCAGCAGCATGATTTCGATTTCGTGCTGATGGACGTCTCCATGCCGGTCATGGATGGCCTCGAGGCAACCCGCCAGATCAAGCAGATTCAGAAGCAACGCGGCGAACACGTTCCCGTGATTGGCATTACTGCCCATGCCATGCAGGAAGACCAGGCACGCTGCCGGGCTGCCGGCATGGACGACTATCTGCCAAAGCCAGTGCGCAAGGATGCCGTGATGGAAATGATTTCCTCGTGGATTGAGCAGAAAAAGGCGGACAAGAAGATCAACGCCGCCTGAATTCGTCACCGGGTGGCTTGACGCTGGCCACAGCCTTCCCCACAACCGTTCCCGTTTGACCTGCAACGGGAGCCCGCGATGACAACCAGCACGACAGACCTGGAAACCAGCCTGAAAAGCCGCCTTGAGGAATTGCGCACGCATATCCTGAAAGACCCCCTCGCCAACCCGGTGCGCCAGCTGGCCCACGAATTGTCCGTGCGGATCGAGAAGAACGAAATCTCCCTTGAGGACCTGTCAGGTCTCGTCAAGGCACTGAGCGACGATGCCTTCGCCTCGCGTGCCGATTATCTGTCCAACTATCTCGGCATGGACGAGCAGCGCGAAAGCGGTGTCGCCCTGAGGAAGACGGTCAAGACGATCTCCGACCGGTTCAAGACGGCAGACGAATTCTCCGCCTACTGGCAGCGGTGCCGCGACATCGCGGTCTTTACCGCGCACCCGACCTTCATCCTGTCGGCCAAGCAACGCGAGCTGCTGATCAAGGCTGCGACGGAGCCGGATTTCGACCTGCGCTCCTCCCTGACCGATGTGGTTCACCATCCGGATACGGATATCACCCTTGCCTATGAACACGGGGCTGTTCTCGACGCCATGAAGAATGGCACAAAGGCGCTGAATACCCTCACCCGCATCGTGCTTGAAGAAGCCCGCGAGCGCTTCCCCGACCAGTGGCAGACGATGTTGCCGACGCCGGTCAAGATCGCCAGCTGGGTCGGCTATGACATGGATGGCCGCAACGATATCGGCTGGAACGATGTCATCCGTCACCGCCTGATCGAGAAGAACTTCCGCCTCGACTGGTATGCCGATGAACTGGACGCCCTGGCCAAGGACGGCCTCGACGTTGCTGCCATCGCCGAGACGGTCGGCGCCGCCCGTAACCACACCGAGAAGGCCATCACCCTGATGGCGATGTATGACGAGACACCGAAAACGCTCGCAGCGGCGGCCGATCACCTGACAGAGGATGGCCCGGGCCGTCTGACCAGCATTGATCCGCTGCTCGCCCAGATGGATGACGCGATCAAGGCTGCCGGTGACAACTGCCTGCCGCTGCTCGCGCTGAAATCGTCGATGAAGAGCTTCGGCCTCGGCGCCGGGGAGATCCATTTCCGCCTCAACGCCTCGCAGATCCGCAACGCCGCGCGCAACATCCTGAACCTCGTTTCTGACGACGACCTGTTCGGCCGTCGGGCGCTGGAGCGCGTACAGGAAGAGATCGAAAAGACCGATCCGGTGGATGTCAACTTCGCCTCGCTCGCGATCGAGAAATCCTCTGCCTCGCGGCTGCTCATCGCCATGGCGCAAATAGTCAAGCATATCGATGCCGACCAGCCGATCCGCCTGCTGATTGCCGAATGCGAAAACCCGGTCACCGTCCTTGCCTGCGTCTATCTCGGCAAGCAGTTCGGCGTCGACAAGAAGATCGATATCTGCCCGCTGTTCGAGACGGCCAAGGCCCTCGACCGCTCCCGCCGCATCCTCGATGTGCTGCTGGGGCAGGAAATCTATCGCGACTATGCCAATGGTCGTGGCCGTGTGGCGATCCAGGCCGGCTTCTCCGACGCCGGGCGCTTCATGGGACAGATCCCCGCAACGCTTGCCATCGAGCGGCTGCAGGGCCATTTCGCCCAACTGATCGACAAGCACGGACTTGGCCATCTCGATGCCATCGTCTTCGACACCCACGGCGAGTCCATGGGCCGTGGCAACCACCAGAAGAGCTTCAGCGACCGCTCGCTGTATGCGCTCTCTCCCTGGGCGCGCAACGAGTTTGCCTCGCGCGGCATCCACCTGATCCAGGAATCGAGCTTCCAGGGCGGCGATGGCTACGTGTTGTTCGGGTCCGAGCCGCTGGCTGAAGCCGTCATCAACGGCCTTCTCAACGCACATCTGCAGGCCGAGAAGGCGATGAAGTCCGAAGACCTGTTCTATGAGGACACGGCAACCAGTCTCGACTTCTACCGCACGGTCAAAGGCCGCCAGGAGGACCTGTTCGCCGACAAGGCCTATCACACCACCCTCTCCGCCCTTGGTCTGTCACTGCTGCCCACTACCGGCTCACGCAAGGCCAAGCGCCAGTTCGAGCGCCGCTCGGACGAGGACGTGTCCCTGCGCAAGATCCGCGCGATCCCGCACAATGCGATCCTGCAGCAGATGGGCTTGCTGGCAAACCTGATCGGTGGTGTCGGCCAGGCTCTGTCGACCGAGCAGGACTATTTCGTCTCGCTCAATGACAGCTCCGACCGGTTCCACAGGCTGATGACGCTGGTTGCAAAGGCCAAGTCCCTCAGCGAAATCAAGACCATGATCGCCTATATGAAGCTGTTCGACGGCTCCTTCTGGGCGACCCGTCCACTGTCGGGCAATGAGCATGACCTTGAAAAGCCCTGCGCGGAGCTTGCCGCCCTGCTCGCCTCGGATGGCCGCTATTTCTCGGCCCTGCAGCTTGCAGCGCGCCTGCGCTCTGACTCCATCTCCCTCGGCCAGGCGCTGACGGAAATGGGCCTGCGCAGCGAAACGGCCGAAGTGCCCCTTTCCCTCGACGTGCTTCACGCCGTGCGTATTGCCCTGATCCAGCACCTGTTCATCATGGTCGCCAAACTGCCAACCTTCTCGCCGCAGACCGGCCACTCCAAGCAGGACGTGATCGAGATGATCTTCCATCTCGACGTGCCCGCCGCGACCGACCTGCTGCACGAGATCTTCCCGACGGATGCCCCGCGGATCGGGGATTTCAGCCTGAAGGAAAGCGCGACCTATCCTGACAATTCAGCCGAACCCAAATATACAAGGTTGCAGCGGGAAATGGTTGATCCGATGGAGGAAACCTACGGTCTCCTGATGCGGATCACCAACGGGATCAGCCATTATTTCGGGGCGATCGGTTAGCGCCGGTCTTCCCACGCCATCCCTCGCGTCAGCGACAAAATGCTGCCATGCACAAAAAGCATAACGCTGATGCATGATTAATGAGCTATGTTGAGCCGATCTTTACCATGTCTGCTGTAGTAATTTGCGGGAAAGAATACATATTCCCGCTTAGGCAGGACAAGGATAGTGGTGGAAAACATGGCAGGCTGGCGGTCACTCCCGGGCTCGGTCAAGACGGCGTTGCTGATTACGGCAGGCGTCGTGGCCTATTTTGCCCTTTCCATGCTACTGCGTTCCGGCGGTGAAGAGATAGTTGCCGAGGAGGAAACCCGCCTGTTCCGGGTGGTGACTGAGACGGTCGATCCCCAGACCATCACCGAAAAAGTCGATATGCGTGGCCGCACCGAGGCCCGCCGCCTCGTCGTGGTGCGGGCCGAGACGGCGGGGCAGGTTCGCTCTACCCCGTCACCGGAAGGTCAGTTTGTCGAGCGCGGCAAGGTGCTGTGCGAAATCGATGTCGAAACCCGCAGCGCTACAGTTGAAGAAGCCCGGGCCGCCTTCGAGAAAGCGCGGATCGATTATGAAGCCGCGCAGGAACTGGCCGAGAAGGGCTTTGCATCTGAGGCTGGCGTCGCATCAGCAAGGGCCGTTTATGACCAGGCAGAGGCAGCCCTGCAGCGCGCCCGCACCGATCTCGGCAAGACCTCGGTTCGCGCGCCTTTCGCTGGCATCCTTGAAGAACAGCAGGCGGAGGCAGGCGACTTCCTCAATGTCGGTGCCCCCTGCGCCACCCTTGCCGAACTCGACCCGATCCGCATCCGTGGTGCTGTACCGGAGAAAGACATCGCCCGCATCCGCGAAAACAACATGGCGCAGGTCACGCTGGCGACCGGGCAGGAATTCCCCGCCCGCGTTACCTTCGTCGGTGCTGCCGCCAGCGACGCGACCCGCACCTATGCAGTCGAGCTGGAAGCTGAGAACCCCGGCAATATTCGCGCCGGTCAGACCGCCACCGTGTTCATCGATACCGGGGACACGGATGCATGGCTGTTGCCCCATGATGTAGTCGTCACCTCCGACCAGGGTCAGAGCGGCATACGCAGCGTGACGCGCACAGGCGGCAGGACAGGCGAGGTCGTGTTCCGGCCCGTTACCATAACCAGCGATTCTCCCGATGGTTATTATGTCAGCGGCCTGTCCGGAGAGCAGGAAATCATCGTGCGCGGCCAGAACTATGTCCGGGACGGTCAGGAAATAGAGATCGCTGCACCGGGCGAAACCTATCAGCAATCGGAACAACAGCCGGGCTAGGCAGGGAGGCAGATCATGATGCATATCGTCGATGCCGCCTTCCAGCGCTCGAAAGTCGCCATGCTGGCTCTTGTCGCCTTCACGATTTTCGGCATTTCTGCCTTTGTCAGCATGCCCCGTGAAGCCGACCCGGATATTCCCATTCCTGTCGCGCTGGTGGTGCTGCCCCTGCCCGGCGTCTCGCCAGAAGACGGTGAACGCCTGCTGGTCAAGCCGACAGAGGCTGAGCTTCAATCGATCGAAGGTCTCGACCAGATGGACTCGCTCGCCTATGAGGGCGCCGCGCAGATCCGGCTGGAGTTCGAGCCGACCGTCGACATGGATGATGTCCTCGCCGATGTGCGCGAGGCAGTCGACCGCGCCCGTGCCGAATATCCGGCGGATGCGGAAGAACCGATCGTGCAGGAGTTCAACGCCCAGCAGCTGTTTCCGGTTATCTCCGTCATCCTGTCAGGTACCGCGCCGGAACGCGCGCTGTTCCAGAGCGCCAAGCAGCTGCAGGACGCACTGATCGCCACACCCGGCGTTCTTGAGGCAGATCTGGTCGGTGCGCGTGAGGAACTGCTTGAAGTCATCATCGACCCCGAAGTGATGGAGGCCTATGGCCTCTCGGAGCAGGAAGTCGCACAGGCTGTCCGCGCCAACAACTCGCTGATCACCGCCGGCTCGCTGCGCTTTTCCGACGGCAGCTATTCGGTCAAGCTGCCAGGCCTCATCAAGACGGTCGAGGATGCGCAGGACATACCGGTACGCACTGACGGCGAGAGCGTCGTGACGCTGGGCGATATTGCCGAAATCCGCCGCACCTTCGAGGACCCTGACGGCTTTGCCCTGTTCAATGGCGAACCTGCCATCGGCATGAACGTGTCCAAACGCTCCGGCGCGAACATTGTCGAAGTCAGCCAGGCCGTGAAGGATGTGACCGCACGCCTCGCCCAGGAATGGCCGGAGACTATCCACTATGCCTTCACCGGCGACCAGTCCTATTTCGTCAGCGATATCCTGTCGTCGCTGACATCATCGATCATCCTCGCGATCCTGCTTGTCATGATCATCGTCGTCGGCGCTCTGGGCTTCCGTTCGGCGGTCATGGTCGGCATCGCTATCCCCTCCTCCTTCCTGATCGGCCTCGCCCTTCTGTCGATGAATGGCTACACGCTGAACATGCTGGTCATGTTCTCCATGGTGCTCTCGGTGGGCATGCTGGTCGACGGCGCCATCGTGATCGTCGAATATGCCGACCGCCGGATGATCGAGGGGGCCAGCCGCCGCGAAGCCTATGCCGAGGCGGCCAAGCGGATGTTCTGGCCGATCGTTGCCTCGACCGGCACGACGCTTGCCGCCTTCATCCCCTTCCTGTTCTGGAATTCGCTCGATGGCGAGTTCATGAAATTCATCCCGATCACACTGATCTTCGTTCTGTCTGCATCACTTTTCGTGGCGCTCATCTTCCTGCCGATCATTGGCGCCAGCTTCGGCCTGCCGGAAAAGCTGAAACGCCGCCTCGGCATTCAGGGCAAGACGGACAGCGAGGAAACACGCGTCGACCTCGACAATGTTGATCCGCGCACGCTGGGGGGCATGACGGGTGCCTATGCAAGGCTTATCGCGTGGCTGACCGACAAGCCCGTGCTGGTTCTGGGTTATGCCGCCATCATCATCGCCGTGTGCAACCTCACCTTCTCCGTCGCATCGCCCGATGTCGAATATTTCATCCGCAATGATGATGAGCAGGTACTGGTCATCGTGCAGGGCCGCGGGAACCTGTCTGAAGAAGACAAACTCGCCATCGCCGAGGAAGTGCGCGGGCTGGTCGAGGATCATCCGGCGATCGAAAGCATCTATACCCAGACCGGCCCGGCCCTTTCGCGTGACCCGACGGCGCCGCCGGAGACCATCGCCCAGCTGAACATCGACCTTTATCCGTATGAGGAGCGCAAGCACTCCCGCGAAGTGCTGGAGGATTTGCGCGAACGCACCGCCGGCCTTCCCGGTATCGTGCTGGAGGTGCGCCAGCCTGAACAGGGCCCGCCACAGGGCAAGGACACACAGGTCGAGCTGACCGCCAGCAATTTCACGCTCGCCCGAGAGGCTGCCGTTCTGGTGCGCCAGTTCATGGAAGAGAGCACCACCGTCGTCAACGGCCATGAAGTGCCGACCTATATGGATATCGAGGACAACCAGCCCTTGCCGGGGACGGAACTTGTCGCCGTGGTCGACCGCGAGCAGGCCGGGCGCTTCGGCGTATCGCTTGGCGAGATCGGCTCGATGATCCAGCTCGTCACCGATGGCCTGCTGATCGATACCTATCGCCCGGATGACAGCGATGACGAGATCGATATCCGCGTCCGCTTCCCTGCCGACGAGCGCACGGTCACAGCGTTGCAGAATCTGAACATCCAGACCCGCGACGGCCCGCTGCCGATCTCCAATTTCGTGCAGATCGTGCCGCAGCAGCAGGTCGACCGCGTCACCCGCCGCGACGGCAACCGGGTGATGGACATCAAGGCCAATGGCAACACGACGGTCGAGGGCTATGAAGTCAGCCAGGATGTCGCCATCGAAAAAATGCGTGCCTGGCTTGAGACCGGCGTGCTGGCCGAACAAGTCAGCCCGTCCGTTTCATGGCGCCTTCGTGGGGCGAGCGAGAGCCGCAACGAGGCGGCAGGCTTCTTCCTGACCGCCATGCTGTCGGCGATGTTCATGATCGGCGTCATCCTGATGCTGCAGTTCAACAATTTCTACCATGCTGCGCTGACGCTCTCCGCCGTCATCCTGTCCGTCTACGGTGTATTGCTCGGCATCGCCTTGTCCGGGCAGTATATTTCGGTGATCATGACCGGCGTCGGCATCGTCGCGCTGGCGGGCATTGTCGTGAACAACAATATCGTGCTGATCGACACCTATCACTTCCTGCGCAATACCGGCCTGTCGGTGGAAGATGCGGTGATCCGCACGGCCGCCCAGCGCCTGCGACCGGTGCTGCTGACGACCTCGACGACGATTATGGGCCTATTGCCGATGGTGTTCGAGATCAACGTGAATTTCACCGCCGGTCAGATCGGCATCGGCTCGGCAACGTCCGGCTGGTGGGTGCTGCTGTCCTCTGCCATCGTCTTCGGCCTTGCCTTCTCCACGCTGCTGACGTTGATCCTGACTCCTGTCCTTCTGGCTGCCCCCAAAGTCTTCTCGGCCCGGATCAAGAAAGCCTTCGGCATCGCTAAGCGCAAGACGGAAAAATATCAGACCCGGTCAACAAAGCCGGATGACGGGGATACTCGGGAAAATCGTCAGCAGTCACCTGACGCCACCCGTACGGCTGCAGAGTAGGACTAGCGTCGCTTAAGCAGAAAAAGGTCTACCGGTCAGCCGTGTCTTCGGCTTCCTCATTCTCATCGACCATTTCCGGTTCCGGCGTCGTCGGCGTATCTTCTTCCTCGGCACCCGGCACATCGAAAATCTGGCCCGGATAGATCAGGTCGGGATCGCGGATCTGCGCCTGGTTCGCCTCGTAGATGATCGTGTACTGGGCGCCCTCGCCATAGGCGCGGCGGGAAATGACCCAAAGGGAGTTACCCGGCTGGACGATAACATTGCCGTCACGGAACACGACATCGCTGAACGAGGCCCGCTCGAACGGTACCTCGATGGCATAAGCAGGATTGCCGAACTCATCGAGCTGGACGATCTGCAGTGTATAGCGGCCCGGCACAATCGACGTCGACATGGTCCATGACCCATCATCGGCGGCGATCGCCTGGTCGATGAAATTGCGATTGGCGAAGACCTGCACGGTCGAACCCGGCGAGGCCATGCCGGAGAAGATGACGCTGCCGGCGTCGTCATAGTCGATGGTGTCGAGACTGAGCGGGCCGAGCCCTGCAGGACGGTCCGTAGGGCGCTGCAGCACTTCGCTGGCGCCGCCCGGTGTCGTGCGCAGGATCAGCGGCTGATCGCCCTCGCGCTCCGGCACATAGACGACGATGGTCTCGTCGGAGCCGATCTCCAGCCCGTCGATCGTGGTCATGGACAGAGTCAGCTCGACCGTGCCGGATTTCAGTGGCGTCTCGGTTGAAATCGCCCAGGCGCCATCGCGGCCCGCGGTCTCGGTCGCCAGTTCCTCGCCATTGGCATAGAGCGTCACGGTCGCGCCCGGCGCCGCGACACCGGCGATGACGGCAAACCCGGACCGGTCGACGCGAACGATATCGAATCGTGGCGGCTTGATTCCAGTCTCCGCCGGCTCCACATCCTGTGTTTCCTGCACTTCCGTCGGGACATCAATTCCGCTAGTGTTGCCAGCCCCCGGGAGCCATCCCATCTTCTGGGCTGCAAAATAACCAACCACTGCAAGGATTACGAGAACCAGAAAAAACAGGACGACACGCATTCTAATGGCCTTTTTGTTGCAATGGTCCGATATCGGCTAGTTGTCGACCAAGCTTTAGCATGCACCGCCGCGCCTGACCAATTGTCTATTCCCATTAAGGTATACGAGACCAGCTATATGTCTAAATTGAAATCAATATGCGTCTATTGCGGCCATAAAGAGGGCGACAGCCCTATCTATGTCAACTCAGCCGAGAAACTGGGGCGAGATATCGCCGATAAGGATATCAAGCTCATTTATGGCGGCGGCGCGCTGGGCCTGATGGGCCGCGTTGCCTCGACCGCCCGCGACAATGGCGCGGACGTGTTTGGCGTCATTCCCGAATTCCTCGTCGAGGTCGAAGGCATCCTCGAAGGCACCGACCACAGGATCGTCAAGAACATGCATGAACGCAAGATGATCATGTTCGAGCAGGCGGACGCCATCTGCACCATGCCCGGCGGCATCGGCACGCTGGAGGAAATCATCGAAATCCTGTCCTGGGCGCGGCTGGACCTGCACCGAAAGCCGATCGTGCTGTTGAACCTCGAAAACTTCTGGTCACCGCTGGTCGAGCTGATCGACCACATTATCGAACGCGGTTTCGCCGCGCCGGAGCTGCGCAAGGACCTGATTCTCGTCGATCGTGCAGAGGACGTGATCCCGGCCGCCCAAAAGGCGCTGGACGACCTCTCCTGCGATGCGGAAGAAAGCGAAGAATTCGAGGAGCGGATCTAGCGCTAGAAAATCATGTCGAACCGCTGTGACGGCAGCGCGCCGTTGCGGTCCTGAAGGTCCATCATGGAAAATGCCGCTGACTTGATGTCGATGAAGATGCGCTCGAGGCGTTTTTCGGTTTCAGCGGCAGTGTCGTCGCCCAGAATGTCAGGATTTTGTATATAGATGGAAGCCGCATAGGCGAATACGGCGGCTGCCTGACCGATCAGCGCAAAATCGTCGTCACGCGCTGCAAGCGCCTCGATACCGGGCGCAGAGGCAATGAAGCTGTCATTGAGCGGACCACCCTCAGCATTCAGCGCGGCGATCACTCCCCCAAGGGGCCCGTGGACTTTCGGCTCTGTGCGGACTTCTGCGGCCTTTCCGTTGCTATCGGCTACTTGGTTTTCCTCTGCGGCCTCACTGGCCTTGTCCATGAGATCGAATAGCTGGCTGGCGATATCCTTGCCCGTTAACGGCTGTTGGATTTGCATCGCAAAGCCATCCCTGTCGGCCAGTCCTTTCAATGAACTCGACAACGCCCATGTAAAAACCTCGATGCGCTCGAAGGTTTCTTGCGCCTTTTCCTCCGTACTACGAGTGTTGTCGCGGCTATACAGAGGCAAGTCGGCAAGACCTCTGGCAACGTCGTCCATGTATGCCGGGGCTGCTCGCTTGACGAGGTCAAACTTGATCTGTGGGTCAGTTGCCTTGCCGCTGATGCCCTCCAGTACACGCATCATCTTCAGCGTGTCATAGGCCTGATCGGCAGATACTTTCGACGCTCTGGGCAGAAACGGCCTTGGTTCGGCATCAGCTTCGGGTTTTTCAGCCATAGCCCTGGCTGGAAGTGCGCCGCCAGAGGAAAACAGGCTGGCGATGTTCGCCGTGCTTGCTGTTCCGATACCGATCATTGACGCGCTCCCTTTGTGGCAGCACGCTAGAGCGATATCCTTTCGCAGATATTTAATTCTGATTATCAGGCAGTCTCGCCGAGCAGGCGGGCCCTGGCTTTCTCCGCGCCGATCAGGCGGAACATCACTGCCATGTCGGGCCCGTGCGGCTGGCCGGTCAGCGCGAGGCGCAGCGGCATGAACAGCCCCTTGCCCTTGCGGCCCGTTGCCTCTTTCAGGGCCGAGGTCAGTTCACCCCAGCTTTCATCCGTCAGCGAACCATCGGGCACATGCGCTGCTGCGCTGGTCGTGAACTCACGGTCCTCATCGGCGATGACCGGCTCGACCGGTCCGTCGATGACCGCCTTCCATGCGACCGCATCCTTCAGCGTTTCGACATTGCCCCGAACGGTGTTCCAGATTTCCTCGGTCACGCCATCGGCAGAGAGGCGGTCGGCGACTTTTTCAAAAGGCGTTTCGTGCAGTATCTTGGCGTTGAGTGCCGTCAGTTCGTCCATGTCGAACCGCGCCGGGGCGCGGCCCATCTTGTCGAAGCTGAAGCCCTCCACGAGATCAGCAAGGTCCGGCACCGGCTGGACCGGGTCGGATGTGCCGAGGCGTGCCAGCAGGCTGGTGATGGCCGCCGGCTCGATGCCAGCCTCACGCATGCCCTCGATAGACAGGGAGCCGAGACGCTTGGACAGCCCCTGGCCGTCAGCGCCGACCAGTAGCGAGTGGTGAGCGAATTGCGGCACCTGCCCCTCACCTCGCAGCTCGATCAGTACACGAAAAATCTCCACCTGCGTAGCCGTATTGGTGACATGGTCTTCGCCGCGAATGACATGGGTGATGCCGAAATCGACATCGTCGATGCAGGACGGCAGCGTGTAGAGATACATGCCGTCCTCGCGGATCAGGATAGGGTCGGAAACAGCGGAGGTGTCAACCGTTACCTCGCCGCGGATCAGGTCGTTCCACTGAACCGGTGTCTGTGACAGCTTGAAGCGCCAGTGCGGCTTGCGGCCCTCGGCCTCGAAAGCTGCTTTTTCATCGTCCGACAGTTTCAGCGCGGCACGGTCATAGACCGGCGGCAGGCCACGGGCACGCTGCAGCTTGCGCTTGCGGTCCAGTTCGTCGGAGGTCTCGTAGCACGGATAGAGAAAGCCCTTGTCCTTCAGCCAATCGGTAACCTTGTCGTACTCGCCGAACCGCTCGGACTGACGGGCAAATTCATCGTGCTTGAGCCCCAGCCAGCCGAGATCAGCCTGGATGCCTTCCTCGAACACCTTGGTCGAGCGCGCCTGGTCGGTGTCGTCGGAGCGGAGCATGAAGGTGCCGCCCTCCTTGCGCGCGAACAGGTAATTCAACAGCGCGGCGCGGACATTGCCGACATGGATCTTGCCAGTGGGCGACGGGGCGAAACGGACTTTGACGGACATTCGGGGACCAGCTTTCGGCTCTGATTTTACGTGAGCCTTGCGGCCCTGATTTTGAGTGAGCGCTTTACCCTGTCCTGTCATGGCGGTCAAACGGATCGCACCGCGTTGAGACCCCACCCCCTTGCAAAGAACCGCAGTATAGCCTCCAATCCGTGCGGGGAATTGGGGTATTCGGTCATGGCATGCGTGCGTGCGTTTCGAAACGGGTTGATTGTGCTGGCGGCAGGCCTTGCGCTCATCTGGTCACAGATGTCCTGTCCAGTCGCGGCCGGCATGCCTATCACGGAGATCGTCGATTACGGCCAGGTACAGGCGGTCGGGCTTGAACCTCGCGTGCTTAACGAGGCTTTCTCGGCTCGCGACCGGTATCTCGGGGACATTGAAGACCGCCGCTATCTGACCATTATCGATTTCGGAAAACCGTCGAGCGAGGACCGGCTTTACCTGCTGGACCTCGTCGCCGGCACGGTGGAGGCAATGCTCGTCGCCCATGGCGAGGGATCGGACCCGGACAAGGACGGTTATGCCGACCGCTTCTCGCCGGTGCCCAATTCGCGCATGAGCTCGCTCGGCGGATACCTGACCGCAGACACTTATTATGGCGCACACGGCCTGTCGCTACGCCTGCAGGGCCTGGAAGACACCAACGTAACCGCGTGGGACAGATTGATTGTCATCCATGGTGCGGACTATGTCGGCAGGCATCTCGCCGAGCAGGGCTGGAGCTGGGGATGCCCCGCCGTGGAGTACGCAAAATCAGGTCCGCTAATCGAGAAAATAAAGCAGGGCACATTTCTCTATATTGCAGGCCCCGCGCCGAAATATGACGACAATGCGGCGCGCTTGGCAACCAGGGATTAACATGGATGTTACGATATCGAAATTTGATCTGAACCCGTCCCTTTGATACAAAGGAACACAAGGCAGGTCAGTTCCAAAATTTCTGATACGTCATGTTCCCGACCCTGAAAAATGGGGTCTCGGGCCCGAGAGAGACGGGATGACATCTGCCGCACACCGACCACACGAAGCGACAGGATATTGCCACTATGCTAGCCACTCTTGCTGGCCTGTTTGCAGGCCTCATGCTCTCCCTCAACCCGCAGCAGCCGACACCGGTAAATTACGACAAGGTATCCGCCGCCGGGCTCGACTATGCCCTGCTCGAGGAAGCCATCGCCGCAAGGGATGCGTATCGCGGCAAGATCAGCAATGAGCGCTACGTCACCATCATCGACTATCGCAAGAATTCCAGCGAAGACCGCCTCTATCTGGTCGACACGAAGACCGGCGATATCGAGACGATGCTCGTTGCCCATGGCCGAGGCTCAGACACCAATCATGACGGCTTCGCCGAAACTTTTTCCGACACGCCTGAATCGAAGATGACCTCTATCGGCTCCTTCGTGACCGCCGAGACCTATTACGGCAAGCACGGCCTTTCCCTGCGTCTCGACGGCCTTGAAGAGACCAATTCCAACGCCCGCGCCCGGGCAATCGTCATTCATGGCGCCGACTACATCAACCCTGCCCGCACCCGCCAAGGGCGCAGCTGGGGCTGCCCATCGGTCGAGCGTGCGCGCTCCAAGCCACTGATCGAGGCGATCAAGGGTGGATCTTTTGTCTACACCACAGGCGGCACTATCAGCGCCTGATGTGACTTCTCCTCTCCTTCTGAAGTGTAGACTGCACCTGCGGGCGGCTTTCGGGCCGCCCGTTTTTTGTGTTCTCCCCCAATGACTTTCGGGAAAATGGCCGATAGATTTGATAATGACTTGCAATAACAGGTAAGCCCTTCTATGCAGCTGCGAATAATTTGCAGTATCGTTCAGGGGCAATCACGCATGTACAGATCTTTCCTGCTGGCCAGCAGCGTTCTCGGCAGTCTCGCAATCCTTCCAGCCGCAGCCCAAGATGAGAATTCGGGTGACACCGAGGAAGTCATCATTATCGAGGCAACCCGCTCGAGCACGCCCGCAGAAGCCCTGCCGAACGCCGTCAGCGTGATCGGCCGCGAGGACATCGAGGACCAGCTGGCGATTTCGACCAGCATTCTCGACGCGATCGGCCAGGTCGCCCCGTCCACCGCCCCGACCCGCCAGAAGCTGTCCACGGCCGGCGAGAGCTTCCGTGGCCGTAACCCGCTTTACCTGATCGACGGGGTGCCCCAGTCCAACCCGCTGCGCAACGGCTCTCGCGACGGATTCACCCTTGATCCGGCGGTTATCGAGCGCGTGGAAATCCTCTACGGCGCCAACGCCATCCAGGGCATCGGCGCGACCGGCGGCCTGATCAACTACGTCACCGTGGCCCCGACCAGGGAAGAGGGCTGGCAGGTTCGCTACGAGGCAGGCATCACCGTCGCTGACGGCCTGGAGGATGACGGCACGTCCTATCGCGGCGCTGCCACTGCCCTTGGCCGCTTCGGCGATTTCGACATCGTTGCCAGCGCCGCCGTGGAAGACCGTGGCATTTTCTATGATGGCGAAGGCCGCCGCATCGGTGTCGACACGACGCAAGGCGATATCCAGGATTCACAGTCACTGAACCTGTTCGGCAAGGTCGGCTGGGAGCCTGACGACAAGACCCGCCTGCAGCTGATGATCAACACTTTCGATCTCGAAGGGAACGGCGACTATGTCGAGGTCGTCGGTGACCGCGATGCCGGTATCCCGACCATTTCCGTCAAAGGCACCTATCCCGGCATACCGGCGACCAATGACGTAATGACGATCTCTTTCGACGCCAGCCGCGAAGAGGTTTTCGGCGGCACGCTGTCCGGCCAGGTCTTCATGCAGGACTTTGAGGCCGTCTTTGGCGGCGGCTCCTTCGCCACGTTCCAGGACCCTGATATCGACCCGAGCGGCACGCTGTTCGATCAGTCTGCGAACAATTCCGAAAAGCATGGTTTCAAGACCACATGGGTCAATGACAGCCTGCCGGTTGACGGCATGACCGTAACCGCCGGGTTCGACTGGCTGAAGGACAAGACCTTCCAGGAGCTGGTGCAGACAGGTCGCCTATGGGTGCCGGAGACGGAGTTCACCTCTACATCGCCCTTCATCCAGCTGTCCCAGACCCTGCTGGATGAGCGCCTGCTCGTCTCCGGTGGCCTGCGCTATATCGATGCAGAACTGAGCACCGATACGTTCACGACGCTTTATTCCTACGGCCCTGTGACCGTGGATGGCGGCACCCCGAGCTTCAGTGACACGCTGGGCAATATCGGCGCGAGCTATGAGGTGATTGACGGGCTGACCTTCTATGGCAGCTATGCCGAAGGCTTTACCATGCCGGATGTCGGTCGCGTACTGCGCGGTGTCACCGACCCGGATGCCGATGTCGATACGCTGCTGAACCTGCAGCCGATCGTCGCCGACAATCTGGAGGTCGGCGTCAAGTTCGAGCAGGGTCGCTTCTCCGGTGATGCTGCATGGTTCCGGTCCGAAAGCGATTTCGGCCAGCGTCTCGTTGCCAATGCAGATGGCATCTTCGCGGTCGCCCGTGAGCAGACGGAGATTGAGGGCATCGAGCTGCGCGGCCGCTTTCAGGTCACCGAGGCCGTAGCTGTTGGCGCGAACTACGCCAATCTCGATGGGCAATTCGACAGCGATGACGATGGCAGTGTCGACAGCGACCTGCCCGGCGCGAATATCAGCCCGAACCGACTGAATACCTATATCGAGGCAAGCCTGACGCCAGCGCTCTCGTTGCGCGGACAGAGCTCGACCTATTTCGACCGGGACTTCGATGATGCCGGCGATGCGACGGATTTCGACGGCTATACGCTGGTCGACGTGCTCGCCAGTTATCGCATCGCCGACAAGGGCAGGCTTGACCTCGGCGTCCAGAACCTGCTGAACGAGGACTATATCCACTACTACTCCCAGTCCGGCACGACCACCGAGGCCCGTTATTTCTCGGGCCGTGGCCGTGCCATGACCCTGCGCTGGACTGGCGCATTCTAGAGCTATGGGTGGACCGGTCATCAGTACTGCGCGTGCACTGCACGCCTGGGCAGGAGCGATCCTCTCGGCCCTGATGATCGTGCTCAGCCTGTCCGGTGCCCTCCTCGTCTGGAAGGAGGACTATCTGCGCCTGACA
Source organism: Aquisalinus luteolus (assembly GCF_009712425.2). GTDB lineage: Bacteria > Pseudomonadota > Alphaproteobacteria > Caulobacterales > Parvularculaceae > Aquisalinus > Aquisalinus luteolus. The sequence goes on along the minus strand of NZ_VCJR02000003.1, from coordinate 102,896 downwards.
ATGCCAGAGGCCCGCCAGCCTTTCGAGGCAACGCCGGACAATCTGGCAATCCTCGCCAATACGGCAGAGACTAAGTTCGGGCGCGAGAATATCCGCCTGATCGTGTTTGGTACGGAGCATTTCGGCATCAACAAGGTCTATCTGCACGGCGAGGATTTCGCCTATCTCGATGGCGAAGGGAATGTGCTCGCCACCTGGCACGGCACGGCACGTTTCGAGGAATGGCTGTTCGACCTGCATCACTATCTGCTGGCCGGGCGTACCGGCAAGCTCGTCGCCGGGGCTGCCGGGCTGTCCATGGCCGTTCTGATCATTGCCGGACTCATCGCATTCTGGCCAACGCGCAAGGCTTTCCGTTTGGGAATGGCAGTGCGCAGCCTGCGACGTCCGCACCTGCTGCTCAGCCACCGGAATATCGGCATCATTTTCGCCGTGCCCGCCTTTCTGCTGATCCTGACAGGCGGTGCCATCGTCTATTATGGCCCGACCAAAGCGATACTGACAGTCTTCGACACCCCTGCCCCGGCACCGCAGCCTGTGGCACGTGTTGAGGCGCAGGACTGGCAAGCTGTCTTCACCGCGGGACAGGCTGCCTTTCCCGATGCCGATATCCGCATGGGCAGCTGGCCGAGCGAGAGCCGCCCTGCAGCGTCGGTGCGCATGCGCCGTGCCCCTGAATGGCATCCCAATGGGCGTACCTATCTGGCGGCACCATTGGCGCAGGGTGAGCCGACCACCACTACGAATGCACAGGCTGCGCCACTGGGCGAGCGCGCCTATAACGCCTTTTATCCGCTACATGCGGCCAAGACAGGCGGCATTGTATACAAGCTCGTCGTGTTCATGACCGGCATCGCCTTGACGGCGCTTGGCCTGTTAGGGTTAATTTCCTTCGTGCAGAGACTTCTTGGCATGCGCCCGGCACCAGCCATTCGCCGCTCCACGCAAAGCGTAACACCTCCTCAAGGCAGCTGATCTCCCTGACATTTGCGTGAGGTCTGGCTGTTTTGGGTTTAATCCGCCAAAAATTTACCATGACCGGGCTCTGACTGCCCCTTTTGGGTATGGCCCTTGCATTTCTCCAGGCAGGCAACACACCGGAGAAAGTTCATGACGGCGCAACCGTCACCATATCGCGTAGACTGGGTCGATTATGGCAAGGGGATCTGCATCATCCTCGTCGTGATGATGCATTCTACCTATGGCTATGGCGCGATGGTTGGTGGTGAAGGCTGGATGCATAACATCATCGAGTTTGCCAAGCCGATCCGTATGCCGGACTTCTTTCTCATCGCCGGGCTGTTCCTGTCGCGCACTATCCATGGTCCGCTGGCTGACTATATCGACCGAAAGGTCATTCACTTCGCCTATTTCTATATCCTGTGGCTGGCGATCCAGAATGTCGCGCTTGAGTCGGAGTTACTGTTGGCAGACCCTCTCGCCTTCGCCGCTCTGTTTGCCAAACAGCTGGTCTTCCCGTCTGGCAGCCTGTGGTTCCTGCACCAGCTACTGGTCTTTTACGTCCTGACGCGCATCCTGCGCAAAGTCCCGGCGATGGCTGTGCTCGCGGCAGCCGCACTCCTGCACACGCTGTTCTATGCCGGCCTTATCGAAACCGGCTGGTCCGTCACCGACCGCATTGCCAACTGGTATGTCTTTTTCTTCGCGGGCTATGCCTGTGCGCCTCTGGTCTTCCGATTTGCGCACATCGCCGGCACGCGACGCCTGCTCACGCTTGCCGGTCTTGCAGTTTGGGGCCTGATTAACTGGGGTTTTGTAGCAGCCGGACTGGGTGAAGCGCCGGTCATCGCCTTGGGGCTCGGCATGGCAGGCGCTGCCGCGATCATCGCCGTCGCAGCGCTACTTGCGGAACTGAATATCGGCAACGCCATCCGTTATGCCGGCAAGCATTCCATCGTTATTTACCTGACGTTCTTTGTACCAATGAAAGCCGCAGAGAAGGCCCTTGGCGCCACTGGCCTGATTCCGGATATCGGTTTTGCCTGCCTGACCGTGCTCGCCATCGCCGTTGCCGTGCCGCTGCTGATCCATGCGGTTGTGAAAGATACACCGCTGAATTTCCTCTATCGCCGCCCTTCCCTGTTCACCCTGGGCCGCTGGCGGCGGAAGGATGGCGGCAAGGCGCGAATCGCACCCGCTGAATAGAGTAGGCTGAGTAATCTAGATCGGCGCACGTCCGCGCAGCTTGGCGTAATAGGTCCACAGGATGTGCGCGGCGATACCGCGCCAAGGGTGCCAGTCCTCCGCCATCGCATCGAATTCCTTCATCGGCGGCTTCTCTGAAAAGCCGGTCGCGGCAGCATAGGCAGCGAGCAATGCCACATCGCCCCTGGGCCAGATATCGGCCCGGCCCTCGCAGAACAGAAGGTAGATCGCCGCCGTCCACGGACCGATACCCTTTATCGCCGTCAGCTGCGCCGCAGCGTCCTTGTTGTCAAGCTTGTCGAGGCCACCCAGATCGAGAGCCCTATCGGCAATCGCCGTCGCCACCGCCTTCACATATCGGATCTTGGGACCAGACAGGCCGCAGGCCCGCAGGTCATCCTCGGACAAACCCAGCACTTGTTCGGGCGACACCTCGCCAAGCCGCGCATCGCAGCGGGCGAGGATCGCCTGTGCCGAGGGCACCGAGACCTGCTGTTCGACGATGACCCGGAACAGGCCGGGATAGCCGCCTGGCCGCCGCCTGATATGCGGCTTGCCGTTTATCTCCTTGAGCGCCCGGGCCAGAGGCGCCGACCGGTTCGCGAGATCCACACAGGCAGTGCTGACATCGGCAAAGACATTCAGCTCACGGACTTGCCGTGTCACGGGCATGGATTGGGCTGGCTGACATGCACAGCGTTGACCGCATCGTTCAGCTCATCCGTCCACTCGATGGACAAGGAGTCGAACACCGTCTGTAACTGGTCCATGCCATTGGCCCCGAAGATATTCGAGGTCACCCAGGGGCGCGTGGTAACGAACTGGAACGCCATCGCCGAGGGATCGAGGCCAAAATCCTTTGCCACCTTCATATAACCGCGCAAGGCTTTTTCCTTGCCCGGTGTCTGGTAACGGTCGGCCTTGCCGAACCAGTCGCGGCGCGAACCCTTCGGTGTCTCGTCATCGAGGTATTTGCCGGAGAGTTCGCCCTGGGCCAGCGCCGAATAGGCGAGCAGGCCGACATCTTCCTGCATCGCCACTTCGGCAAGGCCGATCTCGAAGGTGCGGTTCAGCAGGGAATAGGCATTCTGGATCGAGGCAACACGCGGCAGATCACGAGTCTCGGACTCCTTCACATGACGCATGACGCCATAGGCGGTCTCGTTTGACACACCGAACGCCCGGATCTTCCCGGCCTTCTTCAGGTCGGCCATGACTTCGAGCGTTTCGAGGATCGCATCGAATTCTTCCTCGTAGTGGTAATATCCCTTCAGGTCGCGGCCAAAAGTCGGCACGCGCCGGTCCGGCCAATGGGTCTGGTAGAGGTCGATAAAATCCGTCTGCAGATTTTTCAGGGACCGGTCGACAGCGAATTCGATGTCCTTGCGTTTCAGGCGCGGTATACCATCCCAGGGCCGCATATAGTCAAAGCCCGACTGACCCATCACCTTCGTCGCCAGCACGATCTTTTCCCGCGCGCCGCGCGCTTTCATCCACCGCCCGACGATACGCTCGCTCTCGCCTTGTGTCTCTTCCTTGGGCGGGATCGTGTACATCTCGGCGGTGTCGAAGAAATTGATGCCGAAATCGAGGCTCGCATCCATTTGCTGAAAGGCCAGTTCCTCGCCGATCTGCTCGCCATACATCATGGTGCCGAGGCATAGCGATGTCACATCGATGCCGGTCCGGCCAAGCGGTCTCTTTTCCATTCTGCTCTCCTTTGGTGGAAGGTCAGTAAGCGTATTTCTCGTAAAGTTTGCGCATATCGCGGTCGAGCGGACCGGTGTAATCCTCGAGGATCACATCGGCGAGTGTCTTCCCGCTTTCGACGATTTCCTGCAGCGGGCTGAGGAAGCCTGTCTCGTCATTACCGCCAAGATCCGTCGCGGCGCGCGCCTTTAGTCCCGCGCGGGAGATCATCAGCACTTCGCGGGCGATATCACGCAGGCTGTGCCTGCCGATCTTCGCTTCAAGACCTTTTTTCGCTGCATCGACGCGCAATTCGTGGCGCTGTTCGACGGTCCAGCCCTTGACCACATCCCATGCCGCATCGAGACTGCCGCCGTCATAGAGGATCCCGACCCAGAAGGCCGGCAAGGCGCAGATCCGGGCCCACGGGCCGCCATCGGCACCACGCATCTCAAGGAATGTCTTCAGCCGCACCTCAGGGAACGCCGTGGACAGATGATCTTTCCAGTCCTCGATGCTGGGATAGACACCGGGCGCGATCGGCAGCTTGCCCGCCATGAAATCGCGGAAGGACAGCCCCGCCGCATCCTCGTACCCGTTCTTGCCATAATGGAAATACATCGGCACGCCGAGCATGTAATCGACATAGCGTTCGAAATCGAACCCGTCCTCGAACACGAAATCCAGCATGCCCGTCCGGTCAGGATCGGTATCGGTCCAGATATGCCCGCGGTAAGAGCGCCAGCCATTCGGCTTGCCCTCAGTCAGCGGCGATGAGGAAAACAGCGCATTGGCAAGCGGCTGCAAGGCGAGAGAGGTGCGGAACTTCGCGACCATGTCGGCCTCGCTGGCGAAGTCGAGATTTACCTGCACCGTAGCCGTCCTGTGCATCATGTCGAGGCCGAGCTTGCCGACCTTGGGCATATAGTTGCGCATGATCGTGTAACGGCCCTTGGGCATGTGGGGCATCTCGTCCCGCGTCCATTTCGGGGTGAAGCCCATGCCGAGGAAACCGATGCCGAGCGGCTCCGACACTTTCTTGACCTGGTCGAGATGGCTGCCGACCTCGTTACAAGTCTGGTGAACATGCTCCAGCGGCGCGCCGGACAACTCGAACTGACCGCCGGGCTCCAGCGAAATGGAGGCGCCGTTCTGTTTCAGGCCGAGCAGGCGCTCGCCCTCGTAGATAGGCTCCCAGTCGAACTGCTCGGCGAGGCCGTGCAGGATCGCGCTGACAGAGCGCTTGCCCTCGAACGGGATCGGTTTCAGATCGTCCCAGGTAAAGCCGAATTTTTCGTGCTCTGTGCCGATACGCCAGTCGGCCTTGGGCTTGCACCCGGATTCCAGATAGGTGACGAGGTCATCCTTGCCCTCGATGGGGGGCGCATCCTGGCGGGTTGACGCATCAAGCTGGGTCATAAGCACTTCCAATTACATTGGCGCCAAGGCGCTCTGGCGACTGCCATAACCTTTCTCGCAGGCTTGTCAAAGCCGGGAATGGCTAATCAATGGCTCCTCACCTGTTGGTGAAGCCCTCAGATAAGTCGCCCAGCGCCGCTTGCCAGAGGGTGATGGCGGCGAAAGCGGCAGTGTCGGCCCGCAGTATGCGAGGGCCAAGTGTGACCGGCATGACGAAGTTCTGACGGCGCAAAAGGTCGCGCTCCTCCGGCGTGAAGCCGCCCTCCGGCCCGATCAGGATCGCCCAAGGTAAAGGTCTATCGGCGAACGGGGCCAGCGCCTCCAGCATCGGCTTCGCCCGGCCTTCTGCCCCGCCCCAGCGCTCGCCGTCTTCATCCCCGGCCTCGTCGCAGAAGATGAGCCGGCGCCCCGGATAGCTCTCCTGCCAGCTGGCGATCACAGCCTCCAGCTTCGCCGTCTCGCGCACATCCGGCACATCGAGCCGCTCGGACTGTTCCGCCGCCTCGATGGCATTGGCGGCCAGACGGTCTTCTTTCACGCGGGTAACGATGGTGCGCGCCGTCATCACCGGCTGCAGGATCGAACAGCCAAGCTCCGTCGCCTTCTGCGCGATCTGGTCGATCGGCGCTTTCTTGACCGGCGCAAACAGCAGGGCAAGGTCCGGCGAGGCCGCCTGCTCCCGCGTGCGCTCCTTCAGGGCAATCGCGCAGTACTTCTTGTGTGGTGTCTCGATCTCGGCTGCCCACTCGCCATCACGCCCGTTGAAGACGAGGATCGGCGCGCCTGCCTCCTTGCGCAACACGGTGACGAGGTAATGCGACTGGTCCGGCGGCAGGGTCAGCATACCTCCCTCGCCCAGATCGTCCTGCACGAAAAGTCTCGGTGTCGTCGCCATGTCTGTTCCTTCGATAAGCCCTCCTCTTAGCGGATGTCCGGCGCGAAGGGCAAACACCTGTCCGGCTTGACCCTTCTCTGGCTTGACTAAGCCCCTCGGTCAGCCGACATCATCGGGCGATGAGCAGTGACGACACTTCACCAGAACCCCAACAGGAAATGACACCCGATGCGGAACGCGAGAGTTTCGTCGATTTCATGCCTGCGCCAATCCGCCCCTATCTGAGGCTGATGCGGGCCGACAGGCCGATCGGTACTTGGTTGTTGCTTATCCCCTGCTGGTGGGGCCTCGCCCTTGGTGCCGCCACACCCTTGCCGCGCTATGGCGATCTCGGCAGCCTCATGTTCTTTGCCATCATCATGGCCATTGGCGCCTTCGTCATGCGCGCGGCAGGCTGCGTTTATAACGACATCATCGACCGCGACATCGACGCTAAGGTCGCCCGCACTGCCAACCGCCCCCTCGCCTCGGGCCGAGTCTCCCTAAAAGCCGCCTGGGCGCTCCTCGTGGCTCTCAGCCTGATCGGGCTTCTGGTTTTAATCCAGTTCAATCTCACCGCGATCATCACCGGCCTCGCCGCCCTTGGCCTTGTCGCCGCCTATCCGTTCATGAAGCGGATCACCTGGTGGCCGCAGGCGTGGCTGGGGCTGACATTCAACTGGGGCATTCTCGTCGGCTATGCCGCCGTGACAGGCACACTTGGCTGGCCCGCCTTCCTCATGTGGGCTGCGGGTATTTTCTGGACCCTCGGCTATGACACAATCTACGCCCATCAGGACAAGGAGGATGACGCGCTGATCGGGGTAAAATCCACCGCCTTGAGGCTCGGCGAGCGCACGCAAGCCTGGCTCGTGCGCTTCTATACCGCCACTGTCATCCTCGCCGCCATTGCCGGACGGCTCGTCGGCATGAATTTCTGGTTCTTTGTCCTGCTGGTCGCGCCTATGGCCCATTTCACGTGGCAGATCTGGCGGCTGAAGACGGACGAGCCCGCGACCTGCCTGCTGCTGTTCAAATCCAACCGCGATGCCGGGCTGATCCTGCTCGGTGCCATGTTGGCGGGTTTATTCTAGGTCACGGGCTGTCACACTCCGGTGAGAGCGATGGAACGTCCGGTGCACATGGCGCGTCCGTTGCGTATATTGAGTACAAGCGATTTCCGGAGGATAAATGGATAATATGAGCAGACGCGGATTTCTTGGCGGTATTGCAGGTGCAACGGCAGCCCTTGGCGGCGCCAAAGCCAGTGAAAAGTCAACCGAGCCGCCTCGCAGCGAGATCACCGATTACGACAAATGGCAGCTTTCCGAAGCCGAATGGAAAGAACGCCTGACCGATGAGGAATATTACGTGCTGCGCAAGGAAGGCACCGAGCGCGCCGGCACATCGCCCCTCAACAACGAAAAACGCGAAGGCACGTTCGTGTGCGCCGGGTGCGGTTGGCCGCAATTTTCGTCCAAGACGAAATATGAGTCCGGCACGGGCTGGCCGTCCTTCTACGACACGCTGCCTAATGCCGTCGGCACCAAGGAAGACAACACCTTCTTCATGAAGCGTACTGAATATCACTGCGCCCGCTGCGGCGGCCACCAGGGCCATGTCTTCAATGACGGCCCGGCCCCGACCGGCCTGCGTTATTGCAACAATGGCGTCGCGCTGGACTTCATCCCGAAGGAACAGGCCTGACAAATTTGGCGCTGACACGGCCCGGCCCTATCTCTAGCGGATGATCCGGCCCGACCAGCTTCTCTGTCCCTCCCCGGCCGGGCTTTATTGCCCGCCCGGCGATTTTTACATCGACCCCGTGCGCCCGGTCGACCGGGCGGTGATCACCCATGGCCATGCCGACCACGCCCGGGCCGGGCACGGCACCGTGCTGGCGACGCCCGAAACGCTGGCGATCATGGCCGTGCGCTATGGCGAGGAGTTCACCGCGCGCCGCCAGTCCCTTGGCTATGGCGAGACGACGAGCATCAACGGCGTCGAAGTCAGCTTCGCGCCGGCCGGCCATGTGTTGGGCTCGGCCCAGGCGATCACGAAATGGAAGGGCATGACCATCGTCTGTACCGGCGACTACAAGCGCCGGGAGGACCCGACCTGCCCGCCCTTCGAGCCCGTGCCCTGTCATGTCTTCATCTCCGAGGCGACCTTCGGCCTGCCGGTCTTCGTCCACCCGGACACGCGCGGCGAGATCGCCAACCTGCTGGGCAGCGTGCAGCGCAACCCTGACAGAGCCCATCTCGTCGGCGCCTATGCGCTGGGCAAGGCGCAGCGGATCATCACGCTGTTGCGCCTGATGGGTTATGACAGGCCGATCTACATTCATGGCGCGCTGCAGCGCTTGTGTGATCTGTATGAGGAGCATGGCATCGATCTGGGTGAGCTGCGCCCCGCGACCATCGACGCGAAGGACGGTTCAGGAAAACAGGACTTCGCCGGGCAGATCATCATCGCTCCGCCCTCTGCCATCCAGGACAAATGGGCGCGACGCTTCCCCGATCCCCTGCCCGCCTTTGCCTCCGGCTGGATGCGCGTGCGCCAGCGCGCCAAGCAGCGCGGCGTCGAACTGCCGCTGATCATCTCAGACCATGCCGACTGGACCGAGCTGACCGACACGATCACCGAGGTCGACCCCGAAGAACTCTGGGTCACCCATGGCCGCGAGGAGGCGCTGGTGCGCTGGGCGAGCCTGAAGGGGCTGAAGGCCAAACCGCTCTCCCTCGTAGGTTATGAGGACGAGAACGACTGATGCAGCGCTTCGCCGACCTCCTTGATCGCCTGATCCTGACGCCGTCGCGCAATGGCAAGCTGCGCTTGATGGAGGATTATTTCCGCGCCGTGCCGGACCCCGAACGCGGCTGGGCCGTTGCCGCCATCACCCGCGATCTCGACATCCGCTCGGTCAAGCCGGCCATGCTGCGCGAGATGACGGCGGAAAGGGTGGATGCGGAGCTTTTCGCGCTGTCCTACGACTATGTCGGCGATCTGGGTGAGACGATCTCCCTGATCTGGCCCGGCAAGCGCGGCGCGAACTATCAGGCAACCCTGACGGAGGTCGTCGAGACGCTCAATTCCATGAGTCGGACGGAGGCCCGCGGCACCGTCGCGACATGGCTCGATGCCCTCGACCCGACCGCCCGCTGGGCCCTGATCAAGCTGATCACCGGCGGCCTGCGCATCGGTGTCGGCGCCCGCCTCGTGAAACAGGCGCTGGCCAATTTCGGCGACAGGCCGATCCAGGAGATCGAGGAATTGTGGCACGGCCTCGCCCCGCCCTATACGAAGCTTTTCGAATGGCTGGAGGGTAAAGCCGACAAGCCGGAAAATGCGATGAAGGCCCCCTTCCGCCCGGTCATGCTCGCCCATGCCATTGAGGAGGCCGACAAGGCCCGCATCGACCTGTCGGAGAACGCTTTCGAGTGGAAATGGGATGGCATCCGCGTGCAGGCCGTCGCCGAGGGCGGCCAGACCCGGCTCTATTCGCGCACCGGCGACGACATCTCCAACGCTTTTCCCGATCTGGTCGAGAGCATGGCGTTCGACGCCGCCATCGACGGCGAATTGCTGGTCTATGACCCGAGTGAGCCGCCCTTCGCCGTGCGCCCCTTCAACGACCTCCAGCAGCGCCTGAACCGCAAGACGGTGACGAAGCGTATGCTGACGGACTATCCCGCCTTCATCCGCGCCTATGACCTGCTCTGGCATGACGGGCAGGATCTGCGCGGGCTTCCCTTTGAGGAGCGCCGCGCCCTGCTGGAGCGCTTCATCGAAACGGAGAAACCCGCCCGCTTCGACCTGTCGCCCAATGTGGTGGTGGAAAGCTGGGAGCATCTGGCCGAGCTGCGCGCCAACCCGCCGCTCGATGCCATCGAGGGGCTGATGCTGAAGAAGCTATCCTCCGTCTACGTCCCCGGGCGGCCAAAAGGCGAGTGGTGGAAGTGGAAGCGCCAGCCCTTCCTGATCGATGCGGTGCTGATGTATGCCCAGCGCGGCCATGGCAAGCGCTCCTCATACTATTCCGACTACACCTTTGGCTGCTGGCGCGAAGACGAGAATGGCGAGGACGAGCTGGTGCCCGTCGGCAAGGCCTATCACGGCTTCACCGACGAGGAGCTGAAGAAGATCGACCGCTATGTGCGCAACAACACGATCGACCGCTTCGGCCCGGTCCGCTCGGTCAAGGCAAGCAAGGAAGAAGGGCTGGTGCTGGAAGTCGCATTCGAGGGCCTCGCCCGATCAAAGCGCCACAAATCAGGCGTCTCCATGCGCTTCCCCCGCATCAGCCGGCTCAGATGGGACAAACCCGCCGCCGAGGCCGACCGGCTGGAAACGCTGGAAGCGATGATCCCGGAGTGATTATTCGCAAAGCGAGGTGTATTTGCCGTTGATGAAATCACTCTCGGGCCAGAGAGTTATTCTACTTATCTGCTTCAAGCCCATTTCGCCGGTATAGCGACCAGTAACTGATACGTGCTTGCCGGATAAAGAACGCAAATCGGCGGACCGGCATTTATCAGAAAAGGATTCCAGGGTTACGGCAAACTTGTCATCGCCAGCCTCAAGATGGTCAGTCGTAACGTATATTGCCACGGGCTTTTCATTACCAATATAACCACTGACCCTGACAAGCTTGTTCTGAAAAGAAGATGAATTCTTTCTCAAATAAGGGATAGGGGCCTCCCAGACAATATCAGTATATGAATTCGCTGGAGGATTCTTGTCCGAGGCACAAGAAGCGAACACAAAGCAGTAAAAGAACATCAACAAGCGTTTCAATCGATATTCCTTCCTTTGTCTTCAATCATCCTAGGCAGAAGAGCTTCATATGTCACTCTGCTATATCTTACCGCCGGAACACCGCTGCAACTTCGATATGGGGGGACCAGATGAACTGGTCGACGGGCTGGACGGCGTCGAGCCTGTAGCCGCCCGCCGTCAGGATCGCCGCGTCGCGGGCGAAGGTCTTCGGGCTGCAGGAGACGCCGACGATGACCGGCACGGCGCTGCCCGCCAGTTGCTCGACCTGCGCTTCGGCGCCTGCGCGTGGCGGGTCGAACACCACCGCCTCGAAAGATTTCAGCTCGTCCGGCATCAGCGGCTGGCGGAACAGATCGCGCACCTGCGTCGTGATCGGCTTGAGCCCTGCCTGGTTGCGCCCCACATTGATCGCGGCAATCGCTTCGGGCACGGACTCCACGGCGTGGACATTCGCGCGCTTGGCCATGGCAAAGGTGAACGTACCGGAGCCGGAGAACAGATCGGCGACATGGCTCGCCTCGCCGACACCGTCGAGCACGACACGCTGCAGCGCCTCCTCCCCGTCCTTCGTCGCCTGCAGGAAGCCCTTGGGCGGCAGCGGCACGGGGGTGCCAGCGAAAGTCACCGTGACCGGCCCTGGCACATAGAGCGGCACGCGGTTCAGGGTCAGCCGCGACAGCTTCATCGCCCGGGCGAGCTCCGTCAGCGCTTCGCGCGCGGCCAAATCCAGATCTTCCTCGGCAACATCGCCGCCGAGATCGACATCGGCGCCACTGTCGGCGAGCGTAACGAAACAGGTGAACCACGCCTTGGGGTTCAGGCGGAACAGCGGCTCGCACAGCCGGGCGACATCGTCGCGCAGGGCGAACAATTCCGGATCGAGCACATGGCACTCTGCCATCGGCACCAGCCGGTGGGAGCCCTTGGCGAGAAAGCCGATCTGCGCCTTGCCGCCGATCCAGCGCACCGAATAGCCCGCCCGGCGGCGCATTTTCGGCGAGGACGACAGAAGCGGCAGCACCTCCACATGGGACAGGCCCTCCCGCGACAGCGCCTGGCGGATCAGCCCCTGTTTCCACGCATTGTAATAGTCCGTATCGAGATGCTGCAGGGCGCAGCCGCCGCACTCATCGCCCAGTTTTTCATTATTGGGGCCACCGTCGCGCGCATGGCCAAAATGGCGGCAGACCGGGGCCTTGCGCACGGCGCTCTCTTTCGACAACCCGGTCAGTTGCGCCTTGGTGCCGGTGACCGACAGCTGCGCGACATCGCCCGGCGCGGCGAAGGGCACATGCACGGTCCTGTCGCCGACGATGGCCGTGCCATCGCCTTGCAGGCCGATGGAGACGATCTCCGCCTCCGCCGCAAACGGCTTGGGTGCCTTTGCAGGCTTGCGCTTAAATCTTCTTCCGGGCACCGATCAAAAACTCCCTGTTACCATCGCCGCCGGCTATCGGGCTCTCGCACCAGCCGAGCGGATCGAACCCCTCTCCCGCGATCCACGCCAGCATGTCCTCCGCGACGCCCTCGGCATTCTCGCGGGCCGGACGCACCAGTCCGCCCTTGCCGATCTCGCCGCGGCCGACCTCGAATTGCGGCTTGACGAGAGCGAGGCAATGGCCGCCGTGGCGGATCAAGTCAAGAGCCGGCGGCAAGGCCTTCTTCAGGCTGATGAAGGAGACATCGGTGACGACGAGGTCGACCGGCTCCGGCACCAGCGCGGGAGACAGGTCCTTCGCATGGGTCTTTTCGAGGTTCACGACGCGGGCGTCACCAGCGATCTTCTCGTGCATCTGGCCGTGGCCGACATCGACGGCATAGATCTTCGCCGCGCCGCCAGCCAGTAGCACATCGCAGAACCCGCCGGTCGAGGCACCGAGATCGAGGCAGGTCAGCCCCGCCGGATCGACACCAAAAACCGCCAGCGCCTTTTCCAGCTTCAGCCCGCCGCGGGAGACCCAGCGCAGCACCTCTCCCTCCAGCGACACCTCATCGCCGGCGCCGATCTTGCGCGAGGGCTTGTCGGCCACCGCGCCATTGATGCGCACCAGCCCGGCGGCAATGGCCGACTGGGCGCGGGCACGGCTCTCGCACAGGCCGCTTTCGACAAGATGAAGGTCAAGACGCATGGCCGGTCTATACCCCGGTTTTGCAGGCTGGTCATCCCGCCCGCACTTCCCTTATGCTGGGCAAAAAGAGGAGGAATGGATGAAAAACACGCTCGCGGCACTCCTTGCCACCGCGCTCATCGGCGTCACCGCCACCAGCGCGCAGGAAACCGCCTTCACGGTGCAGGACGCTGTTATCGACGAGACGCTGGAAAGCTTTGTCGAGGACGGCAAGATCGCCGGGGCGACCGCCCTTGTCTGGCAGGATGGCGAGGAGGTCTATGCCGGCAATTTCGGCATGGCCGACCGCGAGGCCGGCCGCGCAATGACCCGCGACACGCTGTTCCAGATCTATTCCATGACCAAGCCCGTCACCGGCGTTGCCCTGATGACCCTTTGGGAAGACGGCAAGTTCGACCTCGACGAGCCGCTGTCTGATTATTTGCCAGAGTTCACCGACATGGAAGTCTTCGCCGGGTTCGATGCCAATGGCGAGCCTGTGTTCGAACCGGCCAGGCGCGAGATAAAGGTCATCGACATCATGCGCCACACGGCCGGTCTCGGCTATGCCAGCGAAGCGAAGGAATATCCGGCATATCTGTACCGCGAAGCCGGGGTAATGAGCGTGACGCAAACGCTGGAGGAGTTCAGCCAGAACATCGCCTCCCAGCCGCTTTACTATCAGCCAGGCGGCGAGTGGAAATACAGCGCCTCCGTCTCGGTGCAGGCGCGCCTCGTGGAGGTGTTGTCGGGCATGGAATTCGACGCCTATCTGCAGGAGACCATCTTCGATCCCCTCGGCATGGACAGCGCCAAACGTTATGTCGCGCCCGAGGATCGCGACCGCATGGCCGGGTTCTATTCCGATGCGTCGGGCTCGCTGCAGCGTGTGCCGAACATGCAAGCCTATGGCGGCGCCTTCAACCGCACCGCTTTTCATGCCGGTGGCTTCGGCCTTGTCATGGAGATCGATGACTATATGCGCTTTGCCCGCATGCTGCTGAATGGCGGCGAGCTGGATGGCGCACGTATCCTCGAGCCGGAAACGGTGCAGCTAATGGCGACCGATCACCTGCCCTCGACCGTGCAGGACGTGAACTGGCTGCGCAACAAGGGACAGGTCGGTTTCGGGCTCGACTTCGCCGTGCGCATCGCCCCGCCGCTGAAATCATATGAGGCGTCGGGCGCGGTTGGCGAGTTCTTCTGGGACGGCTATGCCTCGACCCTGTTCTGGGTCGACCCGGCCAATGTCCTCGCCGCCGTGATGCTGGTCCAGAAAGTCCCGTTCGACGAGATCGGCCTGCACAAGGCGTTTCGCGATGCGGTCTATTCCGGTTCGGCCTTCGCCGCGCCCTTACCTGCCACTACCCCAGATGGAGAATGAAAATGATGCGTTTCCTCGCAATCCTGACACTGATTTTCACAACACTGTTTGCAACCGCAAACGCGGAGGATGAGATGTATTCCCACGTGGTTTTCTTTGAACTGACGGACAACAGCGACGAAGCCAGGCAGGCCCTGATCGACGGCTTCGAGACATATCTCGCGCCCCACGATGGCATTCTCGTCTACACCGCGAGCATCCGTGACGAGAGCAAACAGCGCGATGTGAATGACCTGACCTTCGATGTCGCCCTGACACTGGTTTTCGAGAGCGTCGCCGCGCAGGACGCCTATCAGGTCACCGACGCCCACAAGCAGTTCATCGAGGAGCTGAGCGGCAACTGGGCCAGCGTGCGCGTGTTCGACTCCGTAGTTTCAGGTTCGCCAATCGGACTGGAATAATCAGTCCACTCAGGGATCAGTCCAGCGCGGGGGGCGCCAGCCCCTCGTAAATATCATCAGGCATCCGGTCGTCCCTGATGGAATCGACATAGGCGAGAGAGTCACGGGCGACGGAGATCGCATAGGCGATGTCTTCATCACTCAACGCCGTGCCGTCCGCCGCCGCAGAACTGACCTGGTCGACATAGCTGTCGACCATCGCACGAAAGGAAGCGGCATCGCCGCCCTGCTCGACCTCCAGCCAGTCATGATAGAAGAAATGATTGTGGCTGTTGTCGAAGCTGCTCTCGGAAACATCGTTGATATGGGCATAGCGGACTAACGTGTGCATTTCCGCCCGCCCTTGCAGCCACAGATCCTCGGTTGACCGGTTCTTCAGGATGAAGGTGACGAGCCGCTGGGCAGGTGCGGTCAGGGGCGGCAGATCATAGGTGACGCCTTCATATTTTACGCGGGTCGCCTCATCCGGCTTGCGCATCAGCTTGCGGAATACATTCTTTTCGCGGCGATAGAGCGACGGGCCCGGCATAGACGCCCCGAGCAGCTGGCTGGCATCATCCGCCGTGATCACTGCCGCCGTCTCGAGGCTGGTCAGTTTTTCCGTGAAGGGATCGTCCTGCGCATATGCACTGGACAAAAGCACAATCGCCACAAGACCAGTCAGAATTGCGACAAGGCGCTTTGAGACGTTCTCCCCCATCATCACGCCTGTCAGGCCCTGATGTCGCCAGCCTGAACCGGCATGTCTTCCATGCCCAGCGCCCGGCGGGCGGTATTGGCGATGCCGCGGGCATCGAGGCCAGCGTCTTCATACATGCGTGCCGGGCTGGCCTGATCCTGATAGGTATCCGGCAGTGTCAGTGTACGGATCTTCAGCCCGCCATCGAGCAGGCCGGTCTCTGCCAGATAATGCAGCACAAAGGCGCCGAAACCGCCCTGTGAGCCTTCCTCGACCGTGATCACGACTTCATGTTCTTTCACCAGGCGGCGGATCAGGTCGTAGTCCAGCGGCTTGGCGAAGCGGGCATCGGCGACCGTCGTCGACAGACCCTGTGCCCCCAGCATGTCTGCGGCCTTCAGGCATTCACCGAGGCGCCCGCCGAGCGACAAGAGCGCAACCTTGGTGCCTTCCTTGACGATGCGACCCTTGCCAAGTTCGAGCATCAGCGGCTTGTCCGGCATCTCTACGCCAATCCCCTCCCCGCGCGGGAAGCGGAAGGCGATGGGGCCCTCGTCATACATGGCGGAGGTATGGGTCATGTGGACCAGCTCCGCCTCATCGCCCGCAGCCATGATCACCATATTGGGCAGGCAGCCGAGATAGGCGAGATCGAAGGCACCGGCATGGGTCGCGCCATCGGCGCCGACAAGACCGGCCCGGTCGAGCGGGAAACGGACGGGCAGGTTCTGCAGGGCGACATCGTGTACCACGCTGTCATAGGCGCGCTGCAGGAAGGTCGAATAGATCGCGGCGTATGGCTTCATGCCTTCGGCAGCGAGGCCAGCGGCAAACGTCACCGCATGTTGCTCGGCGATGCCGACATCGAAGGTACGATCAGGGAACTCTTGCATGAATTTTGTCAGGCCGGTGCCGTCCGGCATGGCAGCGGTGATGCCGACGATCTTGTCGTCGCGGCGGCCTTCCTCGACCAGCTGCTGTCCGAATACGGATGTATAGGACGGCGCGTTGGACTTGCCCTTGTGCTGCTTGCCGGAGATGACGTCGAACTTGGCAACGCCGTGATATTTATCGGCGGATGTTTCAGCCGGGGCATAGCCCTTGCCCTTCTGGGTGACGACATGGACCAGCACCGGCCCGTCATCGATGTCGCGGACATTCTCTAGAACATCGATCAGGTGGTCCATGTTGTGCCCATCGATCGGCCCGACATAGTAAAAGCCCAGCTCCTCGAACAGCGTGCCACCGGTCACGAGCCCGCGGGAATATTCCTCTGCCTTCGCCGCTTTTTCATAGATTGTCTTGGGCAGTTTCTTGGCCAGCTGCTTGGCAAAGGTGCGGAAGCCCTGATAGGCGCCGGACGAGGCCGCACGGGCGAGATAGGCACTCATCGCGCCGACCGGCGGGGCGATGGACATGTCGTTGTCGTTGAGGATGACCGTCAGCCGGCTGCCGAGGTCCCCGGCATTGTTCATCGCCTCATAAGCCATGCCGGCGGACATCGACCCGTCACCGATGACGGCGATGACGCGATTGTCCTCGCCCTTCATGTCGCGGGCGACAGCCATGCCGAGCGCCGAGGAGATCGACGTCGCCGCATGGGCCGCGCCGAACGGATCATATTCGCTCTCTGACCGCTTGGTGAAACCGGACAGGCCGCCTTCCTGGCGCAGGGTGCGGATGCGGTCGCGCCGCCCGGTCAGGATCTTGTGCGGATAGCACTGGTGGCCGACATCCCAGATCAGCTTGTCGTCGGGCGTGTTGAACAGGTAATGCAGCGCCACGGTCAGCTCGACCACGCCGAGCCCGGCGCCGAGATGCCCACCGGTCACGGAAACGGCGTCGATCACCTCTTCCCGCAACTCATCGGCCAGCTGGCGCAGCTGACTGCGGTCCAGATCGCGCAGATCGGCCGGCAGGGTCACTTTGTCGAGGAGCGGGGTTTCAACAGCCATAGGTTTTATCCGTTACTATCTTATAGCGTCACAGGAGTTTCACAGTCCTATGGGGCGAAATCAAGCCGCGCTTGCGGCAAGGGCCTGAAATTAGTGTGAAATATGATGGGCAAATTGCCGCCATCTCACTCAGTCAAAGGATGCCGGTTCGGTTCGCGCTTCGCCGGACTCGCTCAGCATGATCTTGTCGACCTTTTCCTTGGCATCTTTCAGCTTTTTCTCGCAATGGGCTTTCAACGCGGCCCCGCGCTCATATAGCTCGATCGACTGCTCCAGCGGCGCGTCGCCCTTTTCAAGGGTGGAGACGATGCCTTCCAGTTCCTGAAGCGCTGCCTCGAAAGACATCATATTGATATTCTGATTGTCAGCCATCTTCGTCTTCTTCCGTTTCGATCAGGGTTTCCGGCCTACAGCGAGTCTCCCCCGGGGTCGCAAGACAGCCTTCTACGCGACTGATATAATCGGATAAAAGCCCTGCATCCTCAGGCATGGATGCCCGGGCGGCTTCGAGCTTTTCCCGTGCCTTGTCGGGCTGTTGGTCCTGGGAATAGACATAGGCAGTTACAGCCTCATAGTAAGGCCGTTCCTCGTCGCTCATCGTTGGCAATGTCTGTTCAGCAATATCGAGATATGCCTTCAGATAATTCGCATTCGAAAACGTATTTTCGGGGTCATACCAAAAGCCGTTGAGCAACAGGAAATAGCCTTCATCCGCCTCTGCCTCCCCCAGTTCCTCGCTCAGGCGGTAGGCGAGATAATAGCGCGAAATCGACCGCCCCTCCGAATAGGCGGGGGTCTGCATGAATTCCTCTATGACGGGCAATTCCTCATCCGCAAAATCGCGATAAAGCGGCAAGCCGTTTGTCGGACATTGCGGCAGGCGCGTTATGAAATCGCAACTCGAGACAATGCGATAAGACATGGTCGCCTGCCCCCATGGGGAGGAACAAGACATTGTGCCGGTATAGCCAAACTCTTCACCACCAATCGGGCACACGGCAGTTTCATTTGTCGGCATGCCTGCCCATGCCGATCCTGCAGTCAGGAGCATTGCCGACAGTGATATCGATGCAAGACGACGCTTCATGATATTCTCCCTGCTATCCATCACATTCCTGATCATACACGGATAGCCTCAGCCAACCTACTCGGCGACGGCAGGCTTTTCAGTCGCTCTGGTTTCCGGCGCTTCCAGCTCATAGGCGCGCCAGGACCAGTAATTATTGCCGCCCTGATGGTCGACCCGGGCCCAACGGCGCTTCTTGCACATGTGCCGGTCGATCATCCAGTTGAGATAGCCATGGGCACAGAGCAGCACATCGCCCTCTGCCGACAGATCGATCAGCCGGTCGGCGATCTGCGAAACCCGGCGCCAGGCCTGCGCGTGGTTCTCCGTCTCGTCCGGCGCATAGCCGAGGAACCAGAAGGTACGGGAGACGACACCCCAGGTGCCGGGGCGCAGCCTGATCCACGGCACGGGCGGCGGCGGCAGCGGCGCTTCGACGAACAGCGCATCCTGCGGCACGATGCGTGCGCCCTCGACGATATGGTCGGCGGTCTCGATCGCGCGCGGCAGTGTAGAGCACAGCACATGCTCGCAATTGGTGGCGACGTCGATCAGGCTGCGCGGCGGCGCCTCGTCCGGGTGCAAGCCGCTTTCGTCGTAGCGCGCCCACCAGTCGCCATACTCCCGCGCGGTGATCCGCACGTTCCTGTCTAGATTGGGGCGCCCGTGGCGCGCAGTTATGATTCGGCCCACCATCAGTCCGGATTAGCCGATTTGGCCGTGTGAGGCGAGCGCTTTAACGTGTGCTGCGGCAGACTTTCCAAGTGCATCAAGGTCATAGCCGCCTTCGAGTACCGAAATGAGACGGCCTGCGCACTTGTCCCGCGCAATCGCGGCGATTTCGGCCGTGATCCAGGCGAAATCCTCCTCGACCAGTTTCAACCCGCCTAGCGGGTCCGCGGCATGGGCATCGAAACCGGCGGATATGACGATGAAATCAGGCGCAAAATCCGACAGCGCCGGCAGAAGCCTATCCCCCCACGCCCGGCGGAACGCCTGCCCGCCCTCGCCCCGCGCCAAGGGCTGGTTGGTGATCTGGTCGTAAAGGCCGCGATCAGTCTCCTTGCCCGTGCCCGGATATTGCGGCCACTCGTGGGATGACGCGAAGAACGCGTTTTCGCGATCCCAGAAAATCGCCTGAGTGCCATTGCCGTGATGGACATCGAAATCGACCACGGCGACGCGGGCACAGCCATGGGCCGCCTGTGCGTGCAGGCCAGCGATGGCGGCATTGTTGAAGAAGCAGAAGCCCATGGCCCGGTCCTGCTCGGCATGGTGGCCGGGCGGTCGGGCGATAATGAAGGCATTATCGGCCTCGCCCGCCATCACCGCATCGACGGCGGCAACGGCAGCCCCTGCCCCGCGCCTCGCGGCGGACAGCGAATGGGGGCCCATGAAAGTATCAGGGTCGAGCTGTGCCCAGCCCTCATCCTTGGGGGCCTTGGCCTGAACGAGATCGAGATGATCCTGCGGATGGGCGAGCGCGATACGGTCCCACGCCGCTTCCGGAGCTTCGAGGCGGATCAAGTCATCGAAATCGCTTGTGGCAAGCGCCGCCTCGACCGCGCCATAGCGAGACTGGCGTTCCGGATGGCCGGGCGGGACCTCATGCTGGCCGAAGTCAGAATGGCTGTAGAGAAGTGTTGTCATGGGCTTCTTATGCCAAGGTGAGCCGGTCGCGAAAAGTGGTTTGATGACACGGCGCTTTCTGCTGCCTCACCGGCACGTCATGAACGGGCCCATGTCGAGGTGGAAGTGATTGGCGTGGGCGTTGTTGTAATCCGGACCCAGCACCACCGCGAAGCGCTCGCAGGCACGCTCATGGACAGCGTCTAGGAACCGGCCCTGCTCATTGTCATCGCCCCAGTCATCCAGCACAGAAATTTCGGTCGAATCCTCCAGCACGAAACCGGCAATGTCGATGGCATTGGCGTATGCATGTTCGGACCGCCGCCCGGTGGAGCGGTTATTGACGTTGCGGCAGGCATAAGTACCGTAATGGCGGATACGGATGATCTCACGACCCAGAATCTCCTCTGCCGCCGGCTTCAGGTCATGCTCTTCCCAGACCGCGAGAGCGACGAGCGCCGGACAGGTCAGCGTGATGTCGCCGCCATAGGAGATGCTCGACTGGCGCAGCTGGGCGACATCCGTAAAGCCGCAATTCTCGCCTGTCTCCCGGTCCGGCAGGAACTCGAAGTCGAGCTCGCTCTGGTCGAGCACCGCCCGGCATTCGGCAGCATTTACCCGCAGGCGGGTCAGCTTCATGCCGGTCAGGAATGTTGGCTCATCGGCAATCGCCAGCGGCTCGAACGGGTTGAACCGGTCAGGCACATGGCGGTCGAGCACATAGAAACCGCCTGCGGTCAGAAGGGCGCAGACGAGCAGAAAGGCAAGGAATCTCATACCTGCGCTAACACGGCCCGTAGGAAATCGTCAGCATGTCGATGACCGGAGGTACGTTGAAACGCATCGGCAGGCCGACCATGCCCGTGCCGGAGGTAACGAACAGATTCCCGCGTCGTTCCTCGCTAAAACCATAGCGATGGACATCGCAGGCAAAGGTCAGCGCACAGGTCACTAACGGAATATTGATCTGGCCGCCATGGGTATGGCCGGAAATCATCAGGTCGAATTCCGGCAGGGTTCGGCGCTGTTCAAGCACGTCCGGGTTATGTTCGATAGCAAAGGTGAACGCTCCTGAGATGGGCTGTTCAGGTGCCACCCAGTCAAAATCGCGCTGTGCGCCCCAATGGTCCGGCAGACCGATGATGTTGACCGGCTGGCCGTTGACCTCGGTCGCCGCGGCATCGCCATCGAGCACGGCGACGCCGACCGCCTCCAGCGTGTCGATCAGCGGCTCGGTCAGGTCCTCTCCCGACAAGCCGACATCGTGATTGCCCATCACGGCAAAGGCGGGGGCCGTCAGGTCAGCCAGCGACGCAAATAGTTCCGGTAACTCATCCGCTGGCGGATGATAAGTGAAGTCGCCCGGGATCAGCACCAGGTCTGCATCCAGCCCGTTCACCCGGTCCACGATACGGGCGACCGGCATTGCATTGCCGAAAATGCCATTATGGGTATCGGAGAATACCGCTGCCCTGACTTCACCCAGCGCTTCCGCAGTACAGATGTTAAGCTCATGCTCTTTCACGAGCAGAATGCGAGGCTCGACAAAGCGGGCATAGGCCAGCACGCTGATGCCAGCGAGAAACAGCCCGAGCAGAACCCTGCGCACGCGCCAGTCCTTGCGGATCATCAGCCAGAGAATGACCGGCACAGCGATGAAGTAGAGATAGCTGGCGTAATAGATGAGGAGTTGCATGAAACAATGGCGAGGCTGGTTTTGCGCACCATGCCCCGCCATCATGACAAAGAAAAGGCGAAATTATCCCGCTAAAAGGGCCGGATCGATTTCGCGCACGGTCTGCTCACCGGCCATGGCCGCCGTTGCGCAAGCACTGGCGCGCGGCAGCAGATTGTCGGCATAGAAGCGGGCAATGGCGATGCGCGAGGCATGATAGGCCTGATCGCCCTCCTCCAGCCCCTCCGCCGCGAGCGCCCCCTTGCCGAGATAATGCCCGCCGGCAACATAGCCGAACTGGTCGAGATAGGCGCTCGCGCCAGCGAGCGCATCCTCCGCCTTGCCACGGCCTCCGGCCTCGACCATCCAGCGTGTGACCTCCTCCAGCCGCTCGGCTTCTGCTTTCAATTGCTGGCCGATGGCTTCGAGATCGCCTTCACTAGAGGCCATCAACGCGTCGGCATTTTCCTTCACCTCTGCGATAAAGTCATAGGCGAGCTTGCCGCCACCCATACCGAGCTTGCGGCCGATCAGGTCGATCGCCTGGATGCCGTTCGTGCCTTCATAGATCGCGCAGATACGCACATCGCGCAGGTGCTGGGCCGCGCCCGTCTCCTCGACATAGCCCATGCCGCCGAAAACCTGGATGCCAAGCGAGGTCGACTCGATCGCCCGCTCCGACGAGAAGCCCTTGGAGATCGGCGTGAGCAATTCTTCCCGCTCCTTGGCCAGTTTCGCGGTTTCTTCATCCGGCGAATGATGCGCCACGTCATGAGCAACCATATTGGCATAGCAGATCGCGCGGGACGCATCGGTCAGCGCCTTCATGGTATAAAGCTGGCGGCGGACATCCGGGTGCTGAATGATCGCGACCTGAGGCCCTGATTTCACGCCGAACTCCCGCCCCTGCGTGCGGTCCTGCGCATAGGCGAGCGCCGACTGGAAGGCATGCTCGGCGACGCTGACCGCCTGCATGCCGACATCGATGCGGGCCGCGTTCATCATCACGAACATGTTCTTCAGGCCTTCGTTCTCCTTGCCAACGAGCGTGCCGTAGCACGCGTCATTATCGCCATAGGCAAGCTGGCAGGTGGGGCTGAGATGCTGGCCCAGCTTGTGCTCGATGCCGGTGCAGCGCACATCATTGCGTTCGCCCAGCGAGCCGTCTTCGTTGACGTGATATTTCGGCACGAGGAACATGGAGATGCCGCGCGTGCCCTCCGGAGCATCAGGCAGGCGGGCCAGCACCAGGTGGCAGATATTCTCCGTCAGGTCATGCTCCCCATAGGAGATCCACACCTTGTTGCCCTTGATCTTGTAGCGGCCATCGCCCACCGGCTCGGCCTTTGTGCGGATGACCGACAGGTCGGAGCCCGCCTGCGGCTCTGACAGGTTCATCGTCCCCGCCCATTCGCCCGATACCATCTTTTCCAGGTAGAGCTTCTTCTGCTCCTCCGTACCGTGAGCAAGCAGCGCCTTGACCGCGCCAGTCGTCAGGCAGAACCCCATGGACAGGCCGATGCATGCCCCGAACAGCGCATCGGACACGCATAGCGCCAGCGTCTGCGGCAGGTTCTGGCCGCCATATTCCTCCGGGAAGGCCAGCGAGCCCCAGCCGCCTTCGGTGTACTGGCCATAGGCCTCCTTGAATTCCGGCGGCAGGGTGACGACGCCATCCTTCAGGTTTGCGCCTTGTTCATCGGCGGCCTGGTTCAGCGGCGCCAGAACGTTGTCGGCAAGCTTGCCGACTTCCTCCAGCACAGCGGAAACCAGTTCCGGTCCGAGATCGTCATAAGCGCCGGTCTGGCGCACCGCGTCGAACCCGGCCATATGGTCGAGGATGAATTGCATGTCGCGCACGGGTGTCTTGTAGGTCATGGGGGTCACTCCGGTGTTTGCCTGAACTATAGTAGAGCGGCCCCAGATTTTTGTAGCCTTGTGCGCAGTTCATCTGCAGTTATGACCCGATATGTCACACCCGATCGTCCCCTATAGTACCGATGCCGCCGAGAAAGCCGCGCAGATCCTGTCGCAAGGCGGGCTTGTCGCCGTGCCGACGGAGACGGTCTATGGCCTTGCGGCGGATGCGACGGACGACCACGCCGTCGCCCGCATCTATGAGGCCAAGGGCCGGCCCAGCTTCAACCCGCTGATCATCCACGTGACCGGTCTCGAGATGGCCGCGACCTACGCAGAAATATCCCCGCTGGCAGAGAAACTCGCTGCCGCTTTCTGGCCCGGTCCGCTGACCATGGTCCTGCCGGTCAGGGCCGATAGCGGCTTGTCGAAGCTGGTCACTGCGGGACTCGACACGGTCGCGATCCGCTGCCCGCAGTCAGAGCCAGCGCAGGCTATCCTCGCCGCCTTTGGCAGGCCCTTTGCCGCGCCCAGCGCCAACCCGTCCGGCGGACTCAGCCCGACCAGTGCCGCCCATGTCGCCGCGGGGCTGGGGGCCAAGGTCGACATGATCCTTGATAACGGCCCGTCCTCGGTGGGCGTTGAGTCGACAATCCTTGCCGTCGGCGAGACGCTCTCCCTGCTACGCCCCGGCAGCATCACGATCGGGCAGATCGAGAAGGTCACCGATCAAGCCGTTGAGATAAAAGAGAAATCAGCTGAGATTCTGGCCCCCGGCATGATGGAGAGCCATTACGCGCCCAATGCGCTCCTGCGCCTCAATGCAAAGACACCTGCATCTGGTGAGGAATTTCTCGGTTTCGGCCCGATAAGCACACCCCACGCCCTCAATCTCAGTCCTTCGGGCGACCTGACCGAGGCGGCGGCAAATCTCTTCGCATACCTGCACCGGCTTGACGAAGCCGCCGAGAAAATCGCTGTCGCGCCAATCCCGGAGACCGGCCTTGGCATTGCCATCAATGACCGCTTGCGCCGGGCCGCTGCCCCCCGCTGACCAGTTCGCCGCCCTTCACAAGCAACCACTAAGCGCAAAGTCCTGTTCCCCTTTCAGGAAATGCCTTATGAGGAGGCACCTTAGAGAGGGAGATTCCCAATGACCAAATACGCCTTACTCGGCTCCGCCGCACTTTTGCTGGCCCTCGCGGCCTGCGGTGAGCCCGCCGATGACACCACCGAAACCGCAACGCCAGTCGAAACGTCAGAATCTGGCGATATGGAACTCGCCGACGATACCGATGTGGAGATGGAAGTCGTCGAAGAAGAAAGGGAGATGTCCGGCCCCGTCGAGACCGGCTACGGTCGCTATCTAACCATGGAGACACGGCCCGAGGGCGACGCCGCCGATGATGCCTCCCGCAAGCCCGCGACTGTCCTGTCTTTCATGGATGTCATGCCCGGCATGACCGTGCTCGAGCTGGAAGCGGGCGGTGGTTATTATACCGAGCTCCTGTCCTATGCCGTTGGCGAGGATGGCGAGGTCATCATGCAGAACCCTGCTGAATTCGACGCCTTCCTCGGCGATTCCGTCACCAACCGCCTCGCCGATGACCGGCTGGCCAATGTCACTTACTCCAAATCTGACTTCGATGCGCTGGAACCGGCCGATGCGTCCGTCGACCTCGTCACCTGGATCCTCGGCCCGCACGAGCTGTACTTCTTCCCGGAGAACAAGCCGGACGGCTTCGGCGATCCGGCAACGTCCTATGCGGAAATCTTCCGGGTGCTGAAACCGGGCGGCGCTTTCATTGCGCTTGACCATGCCTCAGCTTCTGGCGATCCGGAGACGACCGGCGGTACCACCCACCGTATTGACCCGGCAATCGTCATCGAGCTGGCAGAGGCTGCAGGCTTCGAGCTGGAAGCCCGCTCCGACGCGCTGGCCAATGCAGGCGACGACTACACCAAGGGTGTCTTCGACCCCGCGGTGCGCCGCAACACCGACCGCTTCCTGTTGAAATTCAGGAAACCGGCCTAAGATCATCAGGGCGGGCCCAAGGCGGACCAAGGGCCCGCCCTTTGTGATTCAGGATGAGGCAGGATTTCCATGGCCCTCGACCAGCAGCATATCGACGCCCTCGCCGCCATCACCGGCCCGAAAGGCGTGATCGAGGATAATGACCGCGCACCCTATCTGACCGAATGGCGGGGCCGCTGGACCGGTACTGCACCGATCATCCTTGCGCCTGCTTCCGTAGAGGAAGTCTCCAAGATCGCCGCCTATTGCCATGAACACGGCGTCGGTATCACGCCACAGGGCGGCAATACTGGCCTTGTCGGCGGGCAAGTCCCGGACGGGCAGGTTCTCATCACCATGAAGCGACTACGCGGCGTGCGCGATGTTTCGCCTGAGAACAACACAATGACGGTCGAGGCGGGGCTGACCCTCGCCGAGGCTCAACAAGAGGCAGAGAAAGCCGACCGCCTCTTTCCCCTGTCCATCGGGTCCGAAGGCACCTGCCAGATCGGCGGTATCCTTTCCACCAATGCCGGCGGGGTGAATGTCATTCGTTATGGCAACATGCGCGACCTGGTGCTGGGCATCGAGGCGGTGCTGCCCGACGGCACGGTCTGGAACGGTCTCAACCGCCTGCGCAAGAACAATACGGGCTATGATTTGAAGCATCTCTTCATCGGCGGGGAAGGCACGCTCGGCCTCGTCACCGCAGCGGTTCTCAAACTCTATCCACGCCCGGCCCAGAGCGTGACGGTTTTCACCGCCCTGCCCTCGGCCCGCGCGGCGGTCGACCTCCTGTCGCTGATGCAGGGCGAGACCGGCGGCATGGCCGCATCCTTCGAACTGCTCAGCGCCTCGACGCTCGACCTTACGCTCAAACAGTTTCCCGATCTGCAGCGCCCTGTGGAGACTGAAGCACCGTTCTACACACTGATGGAATTCACCACCGGCTCCGGCACTGATCTTGGTGAGAAGATCGAGGCCGCACTGGCCAAGGCGATGGAAAAAGACCTCGTCCTCGATGGCACCATCGCCCAGAACGAGACCCAGGCCGCCGAACTCTGGCAGATCCGCCACAACGTCTCCGAAGCTATGAAGAAAGACCCGGCCTATTGCGTCAAATGCGACATCTCCGTGCCAGTGCAGGATATCCCCGCCTTCCTCGAAGAGACCGGCAAGGCGGTCGAAAAAGCCGCGCCCGGCGCCCGGGTCATCGCCTTCGGCCATATGGGCGACGGCAATATCCATTACGATATTCTGGGTTCGGAGGATGGCGAGCGCGACGCCTTCAAGGCCCGCTCAAACGAGATGGAGCGAATGGTCCATGATGTGGCTGTCGCCCACCACGGATCGATCTCCGCCGAGCACGGCATCGGCATCCTGAAGCGCGATGAACTCGCCGAGCGCAAGGACCCCGCCGAGATACAGATGATGCGTGCCATCAAGCAGGCGCTCGACCCGAAAAACATCATGAATCCCGGCAAGCTTTTGTAGGCAAAAAAAGACCCGGCCGGATTGCTCCGGGCCGGGTCCTCACGCAGGAATAGTTGAGGGGCAAACTATTCCAGAGGGATTGGTTTAGTAACTGCGCAGCTGGCCATTTTCGTAATAGGTCCGACCTGTCTGCTGGTCGACATAGTAGTAGCGGCCGGAAGACTGCTCGTAGTAAAGCGGCCGACCGGAAGCGTCGCGTCGCTGTGGCGCTTCGCGCTGCGCGCGGTCCTGCTCGCGGCCGACCATGGCACCACCGGCGCCACCGACGACGGCACCGATCGCGGCACCGGTTTGTGCATCACCGCTACCGGTGTTGTTGCCGATCACGCCACCGGCGACGGCGCCAGCGGCGGCGCCCATGGCAGCATTGCGTTCGACATTGCCGGTCTGTGTACATGCAGTTGCCATCAGGGCGATTGCACCGGCACCGGCAAGGAATTTAAAGTTGGTCATCATGTCCTCCTTCGCGGAAACGGACCGCTTTTGATCAATGTTAACCAAACAGCCAAACCGCTCCCCGGTTCCCACATCAAGAAAATGCCTTACTCCGGCATTCAGCCGCAGCCGGAAGGGATGACAAATCAGGCGGCGCAGCTATTTATGGGACCATGATTATTCTGCTCTCACCCGCCAAGAACCTCGACTTTTCCCCTTCACCGGACAACCTTGAGGCGACCAAGCCCACCTTGTCGAAGGACACGAACGAACTCGCCTCGGTCACCCGCGACCTGACCCGGGCCGACCTGTCACGCCTCATGGGCATTTCCGACAAGCTTGCCGACCTGAATTTCGAGCGCTTCCAGGCATTCAAGGCCCGCGGCAAGCCGGCAGAGTCCAAGCAGGCGGTGCTCGCCTTCAACGGCGATGTCTATCAGGGGCTGGAGGCAGAGACGCTCAACAAGAAAGACTTAGACTATGCCCAGAACCATCTGCGCATCCTGTCGGGCCTTTATGGCATCCTGCGCCCACTCGACGTGATCCAGCCCTATCGCCTTGAGATGGGTACGAAGCTCGCCAATCCGCGCGGCGAGAACCTGTATGATTTCTGGGGCGAGAAGATCGCCAAGGAAATCAACAAGGCGCTGAAAGGCCAGCAGAACCAGTTCGTCCTCAACCTCGCCTCCAACGAGTATTTCAAGGCGGTCGACACGGCCGCCCTGAAGGCGCCGGTCATCACACCGCAGTTCAAGGAAGAGAAGGATGGCCAGTCGCGCATGCTGATGTTCTATGCCAAGCGCGCCCGGGGTATGATGGCCAAATGGGCGATCGAGAACCGCGTCGACACCGTCGAGGGCCTGAAGGACTTCAATGTCGACGGCTATACGTTCCGCAAATCAGGCTCAGACGACAACACCTGGCTATTCGCCCGGCCCCAGCCGGAGCCGAAAGGCGCCAGCAAGGCAGCCTGATCACTTTTCTGATCTTCCCTTGGCCTGATGCTGCAATGCACCTAAATTCCCCTCACGGGTTTAAGCATTGGAGAGCATCATGGAAGACCTCAAAGGCAAGACTGCCGTCATCACCGGCTCCACTTCGGGCATCGGCCTGCATTTCGCGCAGGGTCTGGCGTCGAAAGGCGTCAACGTCATGCTCAACGGGTTCGGCGACGCAGACGAGATCGAGAAGGAGCGCGCCGGGATCGAGGAGAAGTTTGGGGTGAAGGCCGCCTATAACGGCGCCGACATGACCAAGCCCGCCGAGATCGCCGACCTGATCAAGGAAACGAAATCGACCTTCGGCTCGCTCGACATCCTCGTCAACAATGCCGGTATCCAGAAGGTCTCGCCGATCGAGGAATTTCCCGACGACAAATGGGACGCGATCATCGCGATCAACCTGTCCTCGTCCTTTCACACGATCAAGCATGCCGTGCCGATCATGAAGGAACAGGGCAGCGGCCGCATCATCAACCTCGCCTCCGTACACGGACTGGTCGCCTCGCCGTTCAAGTCGGCATATGTAGCGGCCAAGCATGGCGTCATCGGCCTGACCAAGACGGTGGCACTGGAAGTCGCCGAACACGGCATCACCTGCAACGCCATCTGCCCCGGCTATGTCGAAACGCCTCTCGTTCAGAATCAGATTGCCGACACGGCCAAGGCCCGTGGCATGACAGAGGAGGAAGTGAAAAAGAACGTGATGCTGGAGGCTCAGCCGAGCAAGGAATTCATCACCTATTCCCAGCTCAACGGGCTCCTGTTCTATCTCTGCTCCGAGGCTGGCAGCGGTGCCAATGGCGCGTCCTTCAACATAGATGGCGGCTGGGTTGCCAAGTAGGATGGCGGATCGTGCGGCCAGCAGCGAGCGCAAGCTGATCGATCTCGCCCTGCAGGGCGGCGGTGCCCATGGCGCCTTTGCCTGGGGCGTGCTCGACTACCTGCTCGAGGATGACCGCATCGACTTTGCCGGTATCACGGCGGCAAGTGCCGGGGCGATGAATGCCGCTGTCATGTGCTATGGCCTTGCCGAGGGCGGGCCGGAGGCCGCGCGCAAGCATCTCGACCGCTTCTGGTACGAGATCAGCCAGATCAAGAGCCATTTGGGAATCTTCTCCAATCCCCTGCTCGACCATGTGCCCGAACTGCAGCGCATGACGGATTGGCTGTCATACACGATGATGGAATCATTCGTGCACGCTATTTCTCCCTACCAATTCAACCCGCTGAAGATCAATCCGCTGCGCGATATCCTGACCGAGATCGTCGATTTCGACGTCCTGCAGCACTGCGAGATGACCCGGCTCTATATCTCCGCCACCAATGTGCGCACGGGCCGGGTGAAGGTGTTCCAGACCAGGGACGTCACCGCCGACGTCATCATGGCGTCCGCCTGCCTGCCCTATCTCTACCAGGCCGTGGAGATCGACGGAGAAGCCTATTGGGATGGCGGCTTTTCCGGCAATCCGCCGCTGTTCCCGCTTTTCTATGACCGGGCGACACGCGACCTTTTGGTCGTGCATATCAACCCGATCCGCCGCGATGACGTGCCCAAGACCTCGACCGAGATCAACAACCGCATCAACGAGATTTCCTTCAACTCGTCCTTGCTGAAGGAAATGCGCGCCGTCGCTTTCGTCCAGCGGCTTCTCAACGAGGACATGCTGAAGGACGAATATCGCGACCGCTATTCCAACATCCTGTTCCACTCGATCCGAGCCGACAAGGTGTTGCGCGACCTGTCCATCGCGTCGAAATACAACACAAACTGGCATTTCTTCGAGGACCTGAAAATGCGCGGGCGCGAGACGGCGAAGCTTTGGCTGAACCAGTCCTATGACAGGATCGGCCGTGAATCGACCGTCGATTTGCATGCGGAATTCCTGGATCTCGACGGGGAGTGACTAGAACAGCTGCCCCTGCTTCGGTTCCCTCGGCGCCTCCTCTAGCTCAACCTCGTCCAGCAAACCGGCATGGTCGTTCGCGACATTGCCGACGTCGCGACTGACCGGGTGCGGCGTCCATAGCGGCGGATCGATATCGAGCCAGCGGCCATAGACTTTCATGTCGCGCTCATCGGCATGCAGCCAATCATCCCAGCCCTCTGGCGGGATGATGACCGGCTCGCGGTGATGGATCGCTTCCATCAGCGGCCCCGCGGATCGCGTGATCATGCAGGCCGTCTCGACCTCCGTCCCGTCCGGGCCCTGCCACAGCTCCCACAGACCGGCGAAGGCAACAAGACCCGGCTCGCCGAGGTCGATACGGTAAGGCTGCTTCAGCTTGCCCGTCCGCTGCCATTCATAAAAACCATCGGCGATAACAAGGCAGCGACGGCGGCGATAGGCGTTCTTGAATGAGGCCTTCTCATGCACTGTCTCAGACCGCGCGTTGACGAACGGCCCGGCCCCGCCAACCGTTGGCTCCTTGGCCCAGTCGGGGATGAAGCCCCACTGCACCATCGCCACTTCTCGCTTGGGCGCATAGCTCAGCGGGTCCTGCCGCACGATCAGGATCGGCTGCCCGGGGGAGATATTATATCGCGGGGGCGGCGGCACATCGGGCTTCACGCCAAAGGCGGCCTCGATCGTGTCACTGTCCGACAGGAGAAAGTAGCGTCCACACATGCAATCGGGTATAGCGCCCTCATGAATGAAAATCGACCGATCATCGCCTCCGTTGGCGCCGTTGTGTTCAAGGGCTCCGATGTCCTCGTCGTCAAGCGCGGCCGCGCTCCGCTGAAGGGCCACTGGTCCATACCCGGCGGCAAGCTGGAATATGGCGAGGCCCTCGCCGAGGCTGTCGCCCGGGAGGTGAAGGAAGAGACTGGCTGCGAGATCAACGTCATCGGCCTGATCGATGTGTTCGAGGCGCGTCCGCAAAAGATCGGCGAGGCCCATTACCTGCTGATCGACTATGTCGCGGAATGGGTTTCGGGCGATGTCGTGCCTGCCGATGATGCCGACGAGGCTGAATTCGTGCCCTTCGCCGAGGCGCTGTCCCGCCTCGCCTGGGACCAGACCCGCACCGCCCTGCAAAAGGCGAAACTCGCCATGAAGAAAGCCCGTGACGCATGATCAGACTGTACTCAATCCTGTCGCTTTGCCTCCTCATCGCCGCCTGCGACCAGCAATCTATTGCCCGATCCGAATTCATGGGCCGCGTCGCACAGCTCTGCGGCAATGCCTATGAAGGCACCATCGTCAGCAATGATCCGCAGGATGACGACTGGCGCGCCGAACGCATCGTCATGCATGTCACCGACTGCAGCGATGACGAGACCCGCATTAGACTGTATGTAGGCGAGGATGCCTCCCGCACCTGGATCCTGCGCGATGAAGGCGGCCAGCTCGCCCTGCGCCATGACCACCGCCACGAGGACGGCACACCCGACGCCATCACCATGTATGGCGGCCCTGCAAGCACTTCCCTCTCGAATGAAACCAATAGCGGATCGCGCCAAAACTTCCCCGCCGACGAGGCGACGAAAGAGATGTTCGACCGCGAAGGCATCCCGGCCTCGAAGGAAAACATCTGGGCGATCGAAGTCCGGCCGGTCTCCAACCTGTTCGCCTACGAGATGTCCCGCCCGGGCCGTTATTTCCGTATCGAGTTCAATACGGGCGATCCTGTCGTCCCGCCCGTCACCGACGATTGAGTCTCGCTCACCCGGCGCACGCGCTGCCTCTGTCCCATCACGTCCGGTGTACGGATATCCCAGGCGAGGCCCAAGGCTTTCAGCAGGCGGATGAACTCCCAGCCAAGGTCGACCTGACCCGGCTCTATACCGTGACGCGCCGAACCGGGAAATGCATGATGATTATTGTGCCACGCCTCGCCGAAAGTCGGTATCGCCATCAGAGGCACGTCATGGGCCTGCACGGCAGCTTCGTCTACCAGCCAGTGTTGCGGACCCTGCGTGTGCGCGTAATGGGCGATCCACCAGTGCATCAGGATGCAGGCGGCACAACGAACGCAGACGCCCCAGATCACGAATGGCCAGCCGCCGATCAGATAGAACAGTCCCGCCAGTGCCAATTGCTGGGCTAGCCACGTCTTCTCGAAAAAAAGATACCATGTGTCGCCGGCAATCTCCGGCCCCGGATCGAACCCGGGCGGCCGGTCGAGGTCCAGCCTGGTATTGAGATAGAGCAAGCCGTCTTTCCACATCGGGTATTTGTGTGCGAGCAGCGGATGGCAGTCTTCCTCCCGTTGCCCCCAGTCGCGCGTGTCATGCAGGCGGATCGTCCAGAAAGTGCCGCCGATCCCGACCATCATGCCGAGCCAGACCATCAGCCGTTCCAGCCATTTCGGACAGTCGAAGCTGCGATGGATCAACCGCCTGTGGACACCAACGGAATGCCCGACGCACAGCGTCAACGCGGTCGTCGCCAGAAACAGCAAGAATGCCGGGACCGTAAAGGTGAAGGGCGCGAAGATAATGGCCGCGCCGATCATTCCCATGTTCCAGACCGAATGAACCGGGTCCCAGACTATCCTGCCTGAGACGGGGCTGGCCTTATCGAGGCCCGTTAGCGAATTGACTTTACACGGATCATCATGATCACTCATCGACCTTTCCCGCCCAACCTGTTGAAGAACCGCGCCGTGCGACCGGTCAGGCCAACGATCTGCCTCAGTCTCTCCGGCGACAGGCGGCTTGCCTGTGCGTCGAGTGCGGCGATATCGCCCGCCATTGCGTTGATCGCTTCAAGCCGTGCAGTCGTTCCCGCTGCGGCACCGTCAGCCTTTGCCTGCTCCAGACATCTACCAAAGGTAGATTGCGCCATCGGCACTTCCTCCCGGCGGCGCTGTTCCAGCCCTGCAAGAAGCAAAGCCCACGGATCACCGCCGGTCGACCATTTCCCATCAGCAGACTTTGACGCCACGCCCATATCCTTCAGGCGGGAAACCACATCGGCAATGGTATCAGGTGGCAGGGAAAGGGCTGTAGCGATGTTGGCTACCGCAACAGGCCGGGCTGTCAGATAAAGCCATGCGTGGACCCGGCAAAGGTCTGCATCCATGCCCCAACGTGCGCCGAGTCCGGCAAAATACTCCGTGAAATGCTGCATCCAGTCAGGCATCGCTTTCGGTATCGCAGCGCTCGCTGTCATGGCTTCTTGCGCTCTTTCGATATCCGCCGCGCCTCCGGGCAGAAGGGTGTCAGGAAGCTGTAGAGGGAGTTGGTCAGATTATCGGCGGCAATCGAATAGAGAACGAACTGTCCCCGCTTCTGCTCGTTGACGAGCCCCGCCTGTTTCAGGATCGACAGATGCTTGGAAATCGAAGGCAGGGCCATGTCGAATTTCTCGCCGATTTCACCAACAGTCATAGGCCCACCGGCAAGGTGGTTCAGGATACGCCGGCGTGTATCCGACGACAGGGCTTTGAAAGCATCGTTCATTTATATATTTTCCTATATAGGAAAATATATAATCATTTTGACGACCTGTCTACTCATCAACCGGAACGACCTGATTTGCCGGAAACTTATCCCCGTCCCTGCTACCACGCTTATTGTCTTGTCCAAGCCGGGTGAGGACCCGGCGGAGGCGTTGATCGCAAAGTGTGACCTGCACGAAGTATCGACGTATCAGGGTGAGCCGACAGAAATTGGGGATGGGGCCCCAATTTCAGGCGAACGGTGGCGCGTTCGGCGGGCGATTGATTCACTGGATCAATCGCTCTTCCCGCCTCACCGCATCGTCCATCCGAGCGGTGTTCCGTCATTTAGCATGGCGGACGGGAGGTTGGCCCGGAAAATCGGGGCCCCAACCCCGATTTTCTGACAGCCAACGGTATCGGCCCCGCACCAGATCACTGCCGTGGGAGCGTGAGGCTACCTACACTTATGAATTTTGCTTATGGAGCCGGTAGCGCTTCCACGGGCCCCCTCTGTCGCGCCGGAGCCTTGGCGAAGGCGGATCATTTCATTGAATGCTCGCACTCTTCGGAGTGGCGGCGGTTCTTGTGCTAGCCGGTGGGAACCTACCAGCTGCCGGTATTTTCCATGCTGGCCCAGGGCTCTGCCGGGGCAAGCGGCTCATTTGCCTGCAACAGCTCGATGGAGATGCCGTCGGGGGAGCGCACGAACGCCATATGCCCGTCGCGCGGCGGGCGGTTGATGGTGACGCCGCCATCCATCAGGCGCTGGCAAGCCTCGTAAATATTCTCGACCCGATAGGCCAGATGCCCGAAATTGCGCCCGCCGTTGTACTCTTCAGGGTCCCAGTTCCAGGTCAGCTCGACCAGCGGCGCCTTGTTCTCTCTTGCCGCTTCGACATCGTCGGGCGCACACAGGAAGACCAGCGTAAAGCGGCCCTTCTCGACTTCCTTACGGGAAAACTCGACCAGGCCGAGTTTGGTGCAATAGAAATCGAGCGAGGCGTCGAGATCGGCGACGCGAACCATCGTATGAAGATATTGCATGGTATTTTCCCTGCTGAGCCCTTGAAACGTCCGGCATACATAACGCACCACACTGGAACGGCAAACTGTAAAGCACCCTTGACAGGCGCGCGATTTCGTACTTCAGTGGATCGTGGGAGACAGACCTATGACCTTACGCATTATCATGGCTTGCGCCTGCGCGATCTTTTTGCCGCTGCCGCTTGCCGCTCAGGATATTCAGGCCGATGTCGCAGCAGGCATTGCCAAAATTCGCGCTGACAATGAGCTACCAGCGATCGGTGCCATCGTGCTTGTCGATGGACAGGAGCAGGCGCTGGCGGTCGAGGGCCTGCGCCGGGTCAGTGGCGAGGATGAAGTCACACTCGACGATCTCTGGCATGTCGGCTCGATCACCAAGTCGATGACCGCGACCCTCGCTGCGACCTTGGTAGAGGACGGCACATATCAGTGGGACATGACGCTGGCAAAAATGCTTCCCGACATGGCTGCAGACATGCACCCGCAATGGCGCGAGGTGACGCTGGAACAACTCCTCACCCACACTTCCGGCGCGCCGGACAATTTCTCGATCTTCGTCCAGCGCCATTGGCCCGACACGCCGGAAAAACTGGTCGCCAAGCGCGGCGAAGTGCTGGCAGGCACGCTGAAGAACCCACCCGTGACCGAGCCCGGCACAGCCTATCAATATTCCAATATCGGCTTTACTATCGTCGGTCACGCCATCGAGACGACGCTCGGCATACCGTGGGAACAGGCGATGGACGAGCGGGTGTTCACTCCGCTCGGCCTCGACAGCGCCGGCTTCGGCGCGCCCAAGGGCGAGCAGCCCTGGGGCCATGGCTCTTTCTTCGGACGCAAGATCGCCAGGAACCCGGAAAGCAACAGCGCCGACAACACGCCGGTCATGGGCCCGGCGGGCACGGTGCACATGTCGCTGCAGGATCTGGCAGCGTGGGGCAATCACCATCTGATGGGCGAGCTTGGCGTTGCCGACGGCTTGCTAGAACCCGCTACGTATCAATATCTGCACGTTCCGATTCTGGAGGACTATGCCAAGGGCTGGGTCGCGTGGAACCGGGAATGGGGTGGTGCCACCGATAACGAGGGGGATATCAACGTCATCTGGCACAATGGCTCGAACACAATGTGGTATGCGCTGGTCGTGCAGCTGCCGGAGAAGAACGCCGTCATCGCCATCGTTACAAATGACGGCACCAGCAACCAGGCGAAGAAGGACTTCTTTACCCTGACCGAGACGATTGCCACAAGCCTGCCGCAATGGAATGGCACGTCGGAAGAATGAGAAAGACTGTCCTCACCCTGCTCGCCGCGTTGACGGTGGCCCTTCCCCTCTCCGCTACCGCGCAGAGCGAGACGACCAGTGCGTGGCAGCAGCGCTCGACCGACCTCGTCACCATGTCGCGTCTGCTGGGGAACCTGCATCACTTCCACCAGCTCTGTTATCCGGGCGACTGGCGGCCCGATCTCTATCGCGACCGGATGAAGGAAATGGTCTCGCTGGAAGACCCATACGAGACGTTGAAAGACGACATGATTGACGGTTTCAACGAGGCCTATCGCCAGACCAGCGCCAGTTATGCTCAGTGTACGGCAGCAGCCGTCGAAGCCATGCGCCAAACGGCCAGCAATGGCGACGTCGTCGCCGGGCGCCTCGCCGCACCCTACCGTCAGGTCAGTGGATACGATTACGATGCCGGCGACTACTGACAGCCATTAAAAAAGCCGCTCCGGCTGACCCGGAACGGCTTCTCAATTTTATCCGCGCAGAAATTACGCGTCGTAGGTTTCCTTGATGTCACGCATGTCATCGTGGAGTTGCTTGATCTCAGGATAAACGCGGTTGAGCACGGCCTTTGCCTCGGTCGGCGTGTCGTCGCTTTCGAGCAGGTCCTGCACCTTATGCAGCGCATGGTCCTCATGCTCCTCCAGCTCATCGACGAAGGATTTGCCGGTATCGCCGAGATTGGCTTTCAGCTTGGTATAACCCTCGCGCATCGTGCCGACGATCGTGCCATCGGTTTCAGGGTTCTCACCGCGCAGGGACACTGCCGAAGACAGGTCCGTCACCAGCGTCTGCTTGGCATCGCGATAGCGGCGAAAGACTGAATTGAGCGAGGTATTGTCGACCTGCTCGATGGCATCATTATAAAATGAGACACCGTCGCGCATGATCGAGACAACATCATTCAGCTTGTCAGCTGTTTGTTCAGAAGTAGACATAATGGTCCTCCTTTCAAATACACAAAGGGGACACACGGAGGAATGTGACCGTTCCGCCTTTTTCCAGGAGAAACCATTACAGTCTCTTTATTCGGTGATACTAAATTCCTTATAGATTTTAGTTACGAGCGTATCGGTGAATATCACGACGGGCCTTGCGTAATCTTCAGGCTTTGCCGATGGACCAGCGAGCACTCCACTGGCCACGAGTAAGGCATTTCGGTCTGGCAGGAAAAGAACATCAAGAGAGGACGGATCGAGGCTGCCGTCCGGCACATACTGATAAGAGCCGACGCACATAGTAAGCGCGTATGCGACGGAACTGGCTCCGGGCCGTTCCAAGCCAAGTTGTAACAATTGATCGTCATCAAGCAGCACGAATCGCGCTTCACCGATAAAGGCTTCAAGTTTGTCATTGGAAATAGGATCGTACGCGAACATATATGAAACGGCGTCGATAGGCTGACTTCTCTCCACCCCGAGACAGCCTCCGTCGGGAATTTCATAACAAGGACTGGTTCTGGGAGATGCATCGAGCATCGCCCCTCCCGCGCAGGCAGACATGGAAAGCGCGATTATCGAGAACACCACCCCACGCATAGCGCTACCGGATCGTTTCCTGGAACCGCACCGGCTCTCCGAACGGGTCGCCGATCAACTCATCTTCCCACATGGCTTTCTGTCCACGGATGATCGTACCTTTGGGCCAGCCCTTGGCTTCCATACCATCGAAGGGCGTCCAGCCGCATTTGGATTCGATCCAGTCTGCGGTGATGGTGCGTTTCGCCTTCAGGTCGACCACGGTGAAGTCGGCATCATAGCCGAGCGCCAGCCGCCCCTTGCCGGCGATACCGAACACGCGCTGCTGGCCGTGACACAACAGGTCGATCATCCGCATCAGGCTCAGCCGCCCCTCCGCGACATGGGTCAGCATCAGCGGCACCAGCGTCTGCACGCCCGGCATGCCCGAGGGCGAGGCCGGGTAAAGCTTCTGCTTCTCTTCCGTCGTATGCGGCGCATGATCGGAGCCCATGACATCGAACACGCCCTGCTGCACGGCCTTCCACAGTGCCTCGCGATGGCGGGCATCGCGGATCGGCGGGTTCATCTGGGCGTAGCCCTTCAGCCGCTCATAGCAGTCAGGCGCTTCCAGCGTCAGATGCTGGGGCAGTATCTCGCAGGTTACGAGGTCCTTGTTCGCCGTCAGGATCGGGATTTCATCGGCGGTCGAGATATGCAGTACGTGAATGCGGCGCTTGGTCTCCCGCGCCAGCGCAATCAGGCGTTCCGTACACCGCAGCGCGGCCTGCCAGGAGCGAACCTCCGGGTGACTGGTCCAGTCGCCCTCGCGGGCCAGCGGCGCATTGGCGCGCAGCGTCTCTTCATCTTCTGAGTGGATCGCGACCCGGCGCTGACCGTGTTTCAGCACCTCGCGCACGCCCTCATCGTCGGCAATCAGCAGGTCGCCGGTGGAGGCGCCCATGAAGATCTTCACGCCCGACACGCCGGGCAGCATTTCCAGTTCGGCAAGGTCGCGGGCATTGTCGTGGGTCGCGCCGGCATAGAAGGCATGATCGCAGCGCATCCGGCCCTTCGCCCGGGTCAGCTTGTCCTCGATCGCGCTCGCCGTCGTCGTCAACGGCTTGGTGTTCGGCATCTCGAATACTGCCGTCACGCCGCCCATCACCGCTGCGCGGGCACCGCTTTCCAAGTCTTCCTTGTACTCGTTGCCCGGCTCGCGAAAATGCACCTGGCTATCGATGATGCCCGGCAGCACGTGCAGCCCGGTGCAGTCGATCACCTCCCCGGCATCCGCCTGACCAAGGTCGCCGATCGCGGCAATCTTGCCGCCAACTACGCCGACATCTCGTTTTCCTTCGCCGTCATGGTTGACGACAGTACCATTCTTCAGGATCAGGTCATATGTGCTCATGCCCGCCTTCATAAGCGCTTTGAAAGCAACTCGCAAATCGCTTAAGTGTGAGCCATGACAGTACACTCCTATACCCTGCCCGACCGGGCCGTTCTGCATCTTTCGGGCCCCGATACGCTGGAATTCCTGCGCGGCCTCGTCACCCAGTCGCTGACCAAGCTGACGGACGAGCAGCCGGTCTATTCCCTGCTGCTGACGCCACAGGGCAAGATCATCTCGGATTTCTTCATTGCGAGAAAAGGCGACGACCTCCTGCTGGACTGCCCCGCCAGCATCGCCGACACGCTGAAAAAGAAACTCACGCTGTATAAGCTGCGTGCTAAAGTCGAGATCGAGGATGTCAGCGAGTTATGGACTGCCGTGCAGATGTGGGGCGATGAGAACCGGCTGGAGAAGATGATCGCCGAGGCGCTGGCCTTCCTGCATGTCTATCGCGACCCGCGCCTGCCTGCCCTTGGCGTGCGCGTGCTGGGGCCAACCCAAGCCAAGCCCGACCTGCCGGGCGAGGTCTCCCGCGCCGAATGGGATGCCCACCGCACGGTACTGGGCGTGCCGGAATTCGATGCTGATTTCGTCAGTGAGCAGACCTTCCCCATGGATGTGAACATGGACCGGCTCAATGCCATAGACTACAAGAAGGGCTGTTTCGTCGGCCAGGAAGTCGCCAGCCGGATGAAGCGCAAGGGCGAGGTGCGCAAGCGCACTCTCATAGTCGAGGCTCCTGCCCCGCTGAGCGTTGGCAGCCCGGTGATGGCGGGTGAGTCGACGCTGGGCGAGATCACCTCCAATGCTGACAAACAGTCGCTAGCGCTCATCCGCCTCGACCGGCTGGACAAGGCCGGTGACGCTGGCCTTACGGTTGACGACCAGACGGTTACCCTGACCCGGCCACCCTATCTTGAGGACTGACACTATGAAGCGCTGCGCCTGGGTGCCGGAAGGCGATGATCTTTACGCGGCCTATCACGACGAAGAATGGGGCGTGCCCGAACGCGACGCCCGGGCCCTCTACGAAAAGCTGATCCTAGACGGCTTCCAGGCCGGACTTTCCTGGCGCACTATACTCTATAAGCGGGAGAATTTCCGCGCTGCGTTCAAGGGCTTCGAGCCCGAGAAAGTCGCACGCTTCGGCGAAAAAGACGTAACCCGGCTGCTTGGCGATGCCGGTATCATCCGCCATCGCGGCAAGATCGAGGGTGCAATCAAGAACGCGCAAATCTGGCTCGACATGCGCGAAGCGGGCGAGGATTTCTCCGACTATCTGTGGAACTACGTCGACGGCGCGCCCCTGCAAGGCAATCGCAAGACCATCAAGGATGTGCCCGCCGCGACGCCGCTTTCCGAGGCGATCTCCAAGGACATGAAGAAGCGCGGTTTCAAGTTCTGCGGGCCGACCATCATCTATGCCTTCATGCAGGCGGTCGGCATGGTCAACGACCACACGGCGGACTGCCACCGTCACGCTGTCGTGAAACGCATGGGCTGAACCACCGCGCCCCTCCGGCGTTTGCGAAACGCAACAAAGGAGACCTGCGATGAGCAAGACCTATAATGTCGGCACGAAAGTGAAATGGAGCTGGGGCAATGGCACGGCCACTGGCAAGGTGGAGAAGAGTTACACCCAAAAGATCACTCGCAAGATCGACGGCAGCGAGATCACCCGCGACGCCGATGACGACAACCCCGCCTATTACATCAAGCAGGAAGACGGCTCTGAAGTGCTCAAAAGTCATTCGGAACTCAACAAGGCGTAAAAACCCGTCTATGCTGGCGCGAAACCGACAGCGAGCCTGAATGACCCTGATGAGATACGCCCTGTTTTTCGCCGCAATGGCGCTCGCCGCCTGCGGCAATGCCGATCAGACTGATGCTGCGCCTGTTGCAGAGACGGCAGCACAGGACCCTGCAAGCCAGCAGGCCACGCCACCGGCCAGCGATGCGGCATCGCCGGCTGACATCCCGCTCTATGACTATACCATTGTGAACACCTACCCCCATGACCAGGGCGCGTTCACGCAAGGACTGTTGTGGAAAGACGGCCATTTGTTCGAGAGCACAGGGCGCAACGGAGAATCGACAGTTCGCAAGGTCGACCTTGAAACTGGCGAGGTCCTTCAGCGCCATGACGTGCCGTATGAATATTTCGGCGAGGGCCTCGTCGACTGGAACGGCCAGCTGATCAACCTGACCTGGCGGTCGGGCAAGGCCTTCGTGCTAGATCAGGAGAGTTTCGAGGTCGAGAAAGAGTTTTCTTACACTGGCGAGGGCTGGGGCATTACTTCCAATGGCGAGCAGCTGATCATGAGTGATGGCAGCGACCGGCTGCGCTTCCTCGACCCGGAAACCTTCGAGGAGGTCTCCAGCGTCAGCGTCACCGCCCGCGGCCAGCCCGTCGGCCGCCTGAACGAGCTGGAATGGATCGATGGCGAGGTCTGGGCCAATGTCTGGCTAAGCAATGCCATAGTGCGTATCGCCCCGGCGACAGGCAAGGTGACGGGCGTCATCGACCTCACCGGCCTGTCCCAGATGGCAGGCATCGGCCCGAGCCGTGATTTCGTTCTCAACGGCATAGCATGGGACAAAGATGGCGGCAGACTGTTCGTTACAGGAAAGTACTGGCCCGCCCTGTTCGAGATCGAGCTAAAGGAACGCCCGCAGCAAGGTCAATGAAACAAGAGACCTGACCTCAAGGGATATGGGCCTATATGGCTGACAAGTCCCGCTGGAAAGGAATACCATGACCGACAAGACCACCGATCTGGAAGCCCGCCTCGCCGCCCAGCGCCTTGTGCTGGAATGGCTACTGGAACGCATAGCCACTGACAAGGATACGGCGAAAGCCCTGGTCGAGCATGTCGATGCCCGCTTTCCGCCGCAGGACCATCAGGAAGACCCCGGCGCCGTGCCGGTCAACGCCTTTGCCGATTTTGCGGCCACTGAGGCCGAACTGCGCCTGCTGCTGGACCCCGTCCGCGCCCGTCACGATCTTCTCGAAGATTGATCAGAGCCGCTGAGCCGTGCCCTTGCCCCGGGGCGGACTAGCGCGCAAGATGCGGACCACAGAATCAAGAGCGCCCGTTTGAGGGCTGCCAGAAACGCGCAAGGCAAGTATCCATGAGCAAATCCCCCCTCGCCCGCATAGCCGGCACCGGCCTTTTCACCCCCTCCCAATCGATCAGCAATGAAGAGCTGGTCGAGGCCTATAATGCCTGGGTCGACAAATGGAACGCGGCGAACCCGGATGAAGAGCCGAAACAACACTCCTCAGCGGAATTCATCGAGAAGGCCTCCGGTATCAAGGCACGCTTCGTGCTGAACAAGGACGGCATCCTCGATACCGACCGTATGCGCCCCAGCCTGCCTCAACGT
Source organism: Aquisalinus luteolus (assembly GCF_009712425.2). Classification (GTDB taxonomy): domain Bacteria; phylum Pseudomonadota; class Alphaproteobacteria; order Caulobacterales; family Parvularculaceae; genus Aquisalinus; species Aquisalinus luteolus. The sequence goes on along the minus strand of NZ_VCJR02000003.1, from coordinate 60,314 downwards.
ACCAATGATGAACTGTCGATCATGGCCGAAATGGGCGTTACCGCCGCCCGCGACGCGATGAAAGCGGCAGATCTTCAGCCTGCGGATATTGATGCCGTCATCTGCGCCGCGTCGAACATGCAGCGCGCCTATCCGGCAATGGCCGTGGAAATTCAGAACGCGCTGGGCATCGACGGCTATGGCTTCGACATGAATGTCGCCTGCGCCTCAGCCGCGTTCGGCATCCAGAACGCCGTTGGGCTGATAGCCACCGGTGCCCGCCGCGTGCTGATGGTCAACCCGGAAATCTGTTCCGCCCACCTCAACTTCCGTGATCGAGACGCCCATTTCATTTTTGGCGACGTCTCCACCGCCGTGATCGTAGAAAGGGCAGAGGGCGAGCCCGGCCCGGATAGCTGGGAGATTATCGACACGCGCCTGAAGACTGTCTTCTCCAATAATATCCGCAATAATTTCGGCTTCCTGAACCATACCTCCGATGAACTCGACATATCTGCGCCGGACACGGACAAACTGTTCAAACAGGAAGGCCGCAAGGTCTTCAAGGATGTTGTGCCGATGGTCGCGGAGCTCATCTCGGGCCATTTGGCCGACAACGAGATCGACCCGACGACGCTGAAGCGCATGTGGCTGCATCAGGCCAACCTGTCGATGAACCAGTTCATCGCCCGCAAGGTGCTGGGCCGCGATGCGAGCGAAGAAGAAGCGCCGGTCGTGCTCGACACCTATGCCAACACATCCTCATCCGGTTCGATGATCGCCTTCCACCGCCATCGCGAAGGGATAGATATCGGCGAGATCGGCGTCATCTCCGGCTTCGGCGCGGGTTATTCCGCCGGCTCCGTCATCGTGCGCCGCGCGGCTTAAGCTCTACTGTGCCTTTGCGACCAGTGGCTCCTGCTGCGTGATGCAGTGAATGCCGCCACCTGACCAGTTGATCGCCAGCGGGTTGATCTGCACGATCTCGCGGTCGGGGAATTGCTCGGCAAGGATGCGGCGCATTTCCTCGTCAGTCTCCCTGATATGCCCGGGCAGGCCCTCGCGCCAATAGGCTGCGACCAGCACGACGCCATTGGTGACAAGGAAGTTCTGATAGCTCGCTGCCGGAACGAAATGGATTTCATCGCCGGGCTTGAAGTCGCGATAGACGCTGCGCGGGTCCCAGCCCTGCTCTCCGGGCATGAAGTCCTCTTCCGTCAAAATGCGCGTGTCCATCAGCGCCGTGATGTCCGGCATCGGCACGGGGATGACAGTGAACGGCTCGCCATTGATGTTCCGGGCACGGCGCATCTCCTCGATATTCTCCGTCAGGATTTCATGGTCGAGCCGCAGGAGGGCATTGGCATCGCGTTCCCATTCGGGCACCTGCGCGACAAGCACGGTATCGTCGCTGATGAAACGGACATATTCGTCGACATGGCCATTGGCGCCCCAGCCAAAGAAATTAGCGACTTTCGGCCCCGCAAACACGCGATCGGAGATCGGCGCGCGCGACAGCCATATGACTTTCTTCTTGCCGTATAGACGCAGATACTCCGCTTCGATCTCTTCAAGGCTCTTGCCCGGATTTCTCAGCCGCGCGGCATCCTCATAGGTCACCAGCACATCGCTCGTCACATCCAGCCCGCCGCCCTCGGCGACGAAATTGGACTCTACCGCATCCCAGCCATAGGTCTCTGCCAGCCCGCGATCGATCCCTTCATTGCGCATGCCGCCATTGTCAGCATAGGGCCACGGGAATCCGTAATAGTCCCAGCGGAATTCAGCGATCCTCTTTTCCTTGCCATCGGTTATGAAAAGCGGGCCGAAATCGCGATACCAGTAATCCGTCCACGGCTGCACGATGAGAGTGACCCTGTCGAGATCGACACCGCCCGCGCCCAGTTTTGCACGGGCAGCTTCAGCGCTCTCCTCGGAGCCAGCAACCAGCTTGACCTGAACATGCGGCGTCAGGGCGCTGATCACTTCAGTCCAGAGAGGCACCAGATTTTCCGGGTGCGGATCGCCGCGAGAGCCCCACCCCATCCAGACAGCCTCATGGGCTTCCCATTCGGGCGGGAAGGTGAAATCGTCTGTTTCTACAGCGGTATTATCTTCTGCCAAAGCGCTGGCCTGCATCGTTGCCAGCAGGCCGGCAAAGACGACCAACATGGCAGCAAGGGCGCGACACACCCGGCACAGCTTTCCAAATACAGTGTCTCGTCCCGGCATCGGCTATCCCTCATAATGTGCGTTTTAAAGCAGGAAAACGGTAGGCGAAACGCTGCGCCCTGACAATTCGCCCTTATAGTGGCCAGCAGGGCGAGGTCGCATAATCACCCGCCTCTTCCGGCTGGCAGTCCGGTGACAGCAATGCCTTCGCATCAGTGGTGACATCGCTCAGCGTCGGAATGTCGTATAGTATCGACCAGGCATTGCCATTGGCGATGGCCACAGTCTGCCCCTCCAGAAAAACGGCATTGAGCCATTTGTACTCACTGGCGAGGTGGCGCCATTCCCGTCTTGCCTCGGAGGAATAAAGGATCGCATCGATTTCTCCACCGACCCTGTACTCAATCACCGCATAAAGATCGCCCGCCGCATTCATGTCGAAAGTCACGACTGACTTGCCTGCACGATACAGCTCTTCGCGCGGTCCACCATCAAGCGGGTAGAACCAGACGACCGGCTCGTTCATGTAGTGAGCGACAACACCGTCTCGCGCCTTGTGGAAGAAGGCAGAAAACACCGCATCGGGACCGGCCATCATCTCCTGATCGACCTTGACCGACAACACTTCGACCTCATTTGCATCACTGACGATAAAATTACCTAGCTGGTCGAAAGAAAGTGTGTATCCGTTTTTTTCGACAGGCGACGCTCCTTCCAAGAGATCGTCGCCGAGTGACGTCAGACATTTCCCAGCCCGATCACAAATTTCTGAAAGTTTCTGAAGCTCCGCTTCGTTGGGGCTGCGCTCTCCATAGGCAGGCCTGTCATCAAGAGTGTAGATGCGGATCATGGGGTCCACTGCCGTTGCGACCGCAATGCGGGTGTTTCCGATAAATTGCGCTGCTGTGATGCGGTGAGCATGAGACCAGCCACGCACATGCTCCGGCACGTAATAGCCATACTCCCCGCCAAAGACTGTCAGCTCGCCATTGTTTACCGTCGCAAGGCGCGATCCATCCGGCGAGAACCCGATCCAAGAGCGGTTCTGCCCCGGTCCGCTTTTCAGGTCGCTACGATCAATCTGCGTAAACAGCTCATCCAGATCGGTGACACTCTCATCACCCTCCGTCAGCAGATAATCGATACGATATACGCCTGATGATGTTCCCTCATATGACGAACAGACCATCTTGCCCGGTCCTCGCAGGCATTCATTTTCAAAGGCTGTCGCGACATACTCATGCGCCATGAAGCGTTCATAAAAAGCGATATCTACTGCGTCCGGTTGCGGCAGCGCAGAATGCATCCTGAAGCGTTCCCTCTCCCCTTCCAGATCTGCATACGGTATAACTGTCTGCGATACATCGGGGCCTACCTCGATCCAGTCATCGAAGCCTTCAATCAGTCGCTGTCCATCCGGCATCAGGGCATAATCCAGGATCGCGCCATATTCGCCGACCAGCATGTCTGTCGCCCCGCTGGAAAGCTCCATCAACTGCGTTTGCGGCATGTCGCTGGCATCGCGCACGGTCATCGCGGCGAGTCCTCCCGGCAGCACGACATATTCCCTGGCCCAACCCTCCGGTACCTTGAGGGTGAAGCGCCCCACCTCCTGCACCATACCATCAGCATGGAGGTAGGTCCTGCCGTCCTCTGAAATCGCAACGAGTACTCCGGATACAGCGTCCTGATCCAGATGAACCGGTACCGGCATCCTGAATATCGGCTCCAGCCCCTCATCCTGAACGCGCCAGACCTGCTCATCCCTGTAGATGTAAATGCCATTTTGCGTGCCAAAGACTTTCACCTCTGACGGTAGTCGGATAGTTGTCTCGACCATCGCCTTGTTCAGCGCCCGGTCGAACGCCATAAGCAACCTGTCCGGAGCAGTCTCGGGCGTGAAGGCTTTCGCTGCATCCATCAGCACGAGCAGCGCCTCGTCAGTCTGGCCAGCATCCAGCATTCCCTCTGCCGAGCCCGATGCCAGCAGGGCAGATCGCTGTTCGGCATTCTTCTGGGCAGCCACCGCCACCCGCTGCTGGATGAAGGAGAATATGGTGAGGCCCATCAGAACGACGGCCAGCGCCCCGGCGCCAATCACCATAAAGCGCTGGCGCTGAGCAGACGCTCGCTGACTTTGCAGGATCAGGTCCAGGACATCCGTGCCCGGATGGGGAGCGGAGGGCGGCTCTGAATCCCGCCACATGATGGCATCCTGCAGCTGGCGCCCGCGCAGCAGCCCCTCGCCTGCCTTGCCCCGGGCCGACCATTCCAGCGCCCTGTCGGTCAGGCGCGTATGGGTCTTGATCCAGGACCGGTTGGTGTTGAGCGTGGTGACGAGATCGTCGAGATCCTTCTTCTCGTCATAAACGCGCCCGGCAGGCAGCAAGTGGATATCGCCGATTGCCTTGGGAATCTCGTCGACGCTGATCTCGCCGATCACAACCGGAACGAACCTCTTCTGCATGCGGATAACCTGGGCGAGTTCCCAGTTGCACCAGTGGGAAGATACCGAATGACGGCTGACCAGCCATATCACCGTGTCGGCCTCTTGTATGAAGCTCGCCAGTTCCGCCTGCCACGCTTCGCCGAAGGGCAAATCGCGCGTGTCGATCTTCACCGCAAAGCCGCGCGCCTCCAGCGAAGCGACCAGCGCTTCGGCGATCCCGGCGTCTTTTCTTGAATAGCTGATGAACAGCTTCAGGCTGTCCGGCCTTGCCTTGGCACCGTCATTTCCCATTGTCGAAAATCCGTCCCTCTTTCCCGGCACGATCCTAGAAAGCTTTTCCCTGCGGAACAACCGGTCGCGGCATGTGAAGGGGCACCACCACTCGATTATCTTGCCCCGTTACCTGACAATGTTTACCCTGTGTCAGGTAATGGGAGAGAGAAATCATGACATTCATTATCAGGTCCAGCCTTGCAGCCATTTTCATGACCATGCTTGTCGCCTGTGGCGGCGGCAATGACAGTCCGGCGGATATCGACATGACCGCCGAGCAAGCAAATGGCCCCAAGGATTATATAGCGGTCTACGAGAAGCAGCTCCTAATCATCGCCGAGGCCGTTGAATCCGTGGCCGATGAAGAGAGTGCTCAGAAGGCTGCTGCGATCATCCGCGACGCCTCCTCCGAACTCGAGATCGTGGCGACAAAGGCAGACGGCATGTCGCAGATGGAAAAGGCACGCTTTGCCATGTCCTACGCTACCAATCTCGCAGATACGCAGATGCGCCTGATGGAGGCGATGACAAAACTGGCTTCCACCGATCCTGAAACGGTCCAGCTGATTTCCGACGCGATGGATGAATTGCCATCGCCGGTAGAAGAATAAGCTCGCCCATCCTTCCCGGTGGAAAACAACGGCGTGGCGCGTCCTGTCTGGTCGCCCCTGTGATATTGATTTCCGGCCATTGACGTGCGAGGCGCTATTCCTCGATCGATCACCGGACGGATGACATGGCAAAACTCGACCAGAAAAAGGGACAGGCCCCGCGTGCCTGGCAGCGCATGCTGTCGGGGCGGCGCCTCGATATTCTCGACCCATCCCCCATGGATGTGGAAATCGAGGATATCGCCCATGGCCTTGCCCGAGTTGCCCGCTGGAACGGCCAGACTTACGGCGGCCTTGCCTTCAACGTCGCCCATCACTCGGTCATCGTGGAAGCGCTCTGCCAGGAACTCAAGCCCGGCTGGCCGGTGAAATGGCGTCTGGCCGCCCTGCTGCATGACGCACCGGAATACGTCATCGGCGACATGATCTCCCCCTTCAAGGCGGCCCTCGGGGAAGGCTACAAGCGCGTCGAACGCGGCCTTGAACAGGCGATCCATCTGCGCTTCGGCCTGCCCGCCGAGTTGCCCCAGACGATCGAAAAGACAATCAAGAAAGCCGACCGCATTTGCGCCTATCACGAGGCGACACAGATCGCCGGTTTCTCCCACGAGGAAGCCCGCAAGTTTTTCGGCACGCCGCGCGGCGCAGCGCCAATCACCATCGAGGCGCTGGACCCGGAGGCGTCACAAGCGCTGTTTCTGCAACGCTTCGAGGCACTATTGCGTGAACATCGCGGAAATTGAGCATTTTCCTGAGACTGGGCACTAGTGGTGCCCGACGATTTACCCCACATTTCCTGCATGATCATTCTTTGCCCCTATGACCGCGTCGAGGCCGCCTTGAAGAAATTCGAGCCGGATCGCGTCATCACAATCATGGACACGGTGGGTTCGGCGAACTTTGCGGGCATCCCACCGGAGCGACATCTGAAGATCGGCTATACCATGGCCGAGGCTGCAAGGACGCAGAAATGCGCGCCCCATTGCGATACCGTCCGTATCCGGCAGATGATAGACTTTGCCGCCGGGAATGACTGGAGCAAGCCGTTGCTCGTCCATTGCCGTCTAGGCCTCTCGCGCTCGCCGGCTGCTGCGCTGATCATCCAGTGCGCCCTGTCACCGGACATTCCGGAAGTCCGGTTTGCCGAGGACATGCGCACGTTGTCGCGGGATGTCGAGCCCAGCTTCATGATGCTGGCCCAGGCTGACGACCTCCTGCAGCGCGATGGTCGCATGCTCGATGCACTCGACGCCATGGGCGAGAGCAGTGGCGCGTCCGTCGGCGAGATCCTGCGCATCCCCTACCTTCCCGCGAAGGCCACTTGATCGATCGGCGCAAAGACGGCAGGGACGGCTGATGAACAAACAGACCAGCGCAAACAGCGGCGTCATCATCGGGCTCAATGCAGTGCTCGCCGCCATTCAGGAGGACCGTCCCCTCGTGCTCAGCCTGCGCAGTGCGGCTGCCCGTCCATTGCTGGCCCTGCCCTATGGCGCTTTTTCACCGGACCAGCATCGCACCTTCGAACTCGGCTTGCGCGAATTCGTATCTCAACAGACCGGCATGCAGCTCGGCTATGTCGAACAGCTCTACACATTCGGCGACAAGGGCCGCGAGGCACCGAGCGCGACTTTCGAAGGCGGCAAGGCCAGCGACAGGATCATTTCCGTCGGCTATCTCGCCCTCGCCCCGCGCGCTGCGCCGGTGGAAATGGCCAACACGGCGTGGACCAGCTGGTATGATTTCTTCCCCTGGGAAGACTGGCGCAATGGCGAGCCGGCCATCCTTGCACAGAGCATCCTGCCCGGTTTTGCCAAATGGATCGCAGAGGCAGGCGACAAGGCGCGACAGGCAAGGCGCCGCGCCCGTGTGCGGCTGGCCTTCGGCTATGAAGATGCCGGCTGGGAAGAGGAGCGCGTTCTCGACCGCTACGAACTGATGTACGAGGCCGCACTCGTCTCGGAAGCCTGGCGCGATGAAGGCCAGGACAGGGCATGCGAGACGGGTACCGCGATGATCTCAGATCACCGACGCATCCTCGCGACCGCCATCGGCCGACTGCGCGGCAAGCTGCGTTATCGCCCGGTCATCTTCGAGATGATGGACGATACCTTCACGCTGCTCGACCTGCAGCGCGGCGTTGAATCGATCATCGGCTTTACCCTGCACAAGCAGAATTTCCGCCGCGGCGTCGAGAATGCAAGGCTAGTCAAAAAGACCGGTTCTACCAGCGCAGAAACTGGCGGCAGGCCGGCGGCGCTCTATCGCGTCAACCGCGATCCACAGACGGCAAACCACGACCGCACGATCCAGGGCCTGACCCTGCCTCGCCTGCGCCAGTCGCCGTCATTCCCGTTATAGGGCACTCTACTTGCAGTTGCCCGGCTGCCTTATACCGGTTAGGCTTTTTCTGGATATGAAGTTCAGGCTTGAGGGGCCATAACGTGCAGAGATTTTCATTACACACACCGATGCACTGTGTCGGGCTCTATTGCCTGACTGCCCTGCTAGTCTTTACTGGAACCACTGGTCAATCCCGCGCTGACTGGTACGAAGTAAAGTCGGAAAATTTCGTGTTCTATGGTGATGTGAGCGAAGACACGGCCCGCAGACTTGTGACCGATCTTGAAATCTACCGCAGCGCCATTGTCATGCTGTCCGGTCAGGAAGCTGGCCCGGAAGTTCGACCCGTACATATTTTCGGTGCCAATAACAGCAGTGGGCTGCGGCGGTTGACAGGTCGAGCCGATATTGCCGGTCTCTACACAGTTGGCGATGATTACCCGATCTTTGTCATGGACACATCCGAGGGCTTCAACGATGACGGAGATTCGCGCGGTGTCGCCCTGCACGAATTTGCTCACCATGTCATCCGCAGCCATACGAGTTACTACTATCCTCTATGGTATAATGAGGGGTTTGCTGAATATCTTGCCTCCTTCATTGCAGAGGAAAATACGGTTACGATAGGCCAGCCAAACTCATACTTCGCATCTTCCCTGAATGATCGCTGGATGGATATTGACGATGTTCTGAGCGCCGTCACCAGATATCCCGAGAGCAAGGGGTCCCGGCGGGATGGAGAGATGCGCTATCAATTTTATGGTATCACCTGGCTTGCTGTTCATTATATTCAAAACACGAAAGAAATGAGCGACCGCTTGCCGGATTATATCTCCGCGATCAATGAAGGGCTTGATCCGATTGAGGCGTTCGAGAGCACTTTCGAGATGACAACCGAAGAATTCCGCCTAGCGCTCGTACGGTATCACCGAACCAACAGGTATCAGGTTATTCGCTTCACCTTCGAGGAAGAGATCATCGCTGGTCAGATCACCGTAAGAAAACTCGATGAGCGGGAAGAAGACCTTACCACTATCCTGTCCAGGCTGGAGTTCATTCCGTTTGGTGAGAATGGGCAGAACCGTCGCGATGACATGCGCAAATTACTGGAAGAGACGGAAGCGAAATATGGCCTGTTGCCAGTGATCGGCGATGGCTGGGTGTCGCTGGAGCTGGCTGAAAGGGATTACGACGCGGCCGTTGAGCGCGGTGAAGCCGTCGCTGCAGCGCATCCGGAGGACTCCACGGCCTTACGCGCGGTCGCCGATGCCTATTTCCACCGCTATCAATGGGGCGATGAAAAAGACATCGAGGACGTTAAACAGGCTCGGGCTTATTTTGCCCGTCAGTTGGCGATTGATCCGACGAACCCGACGGCAAATGACCACTATCCGACGACGTTCCTCTATGACCGGGAAGTGCCGGACGAAATGGCGATCGAAGCGGTCGCCTTCATGGTGAACTATCAGCGCAGTCCCTATTACATGAGCATGTATCTCGATATGGCCGAGGTTATGCTACTTGCAGGCTATCTGGAAGATTCCTGCTGGCTGGTCGACCATGTTGAAATCCTGGTTAGAAACTCGGCCAGAGAAGCCGCAGAGAGAACCGATGATGAAGAGGAAGAAGCATCAGAAGATAACGGGCCGCCTCATATCACCGATGAGAACAACCTTCAGCATCTGGAGAGACTGAAATCCGAACTGGGCGACCGTTGCCCGTCCTGATAAGCACCAGGAACAATATCGGATTAATAACCAGCCTGGACCTTCACGCTTTGCTGAGATTAGCACTGAGTGCAGTCTAAAAGCTTGACAGGCGGGTATATGCGCCTATTTTCCGCACTCTGCCCTTGAAGGGCGATTTTTTAGACCCCATATATGCTCTAGTTGAGCATAACGATTGGAGGCTGACATGCCCGCGTTTGGAAACGAGTTCGAGAACGACCTGCCCTATACCGAAGAGGTCAAGGCCAAGACGGAGCATCTCTACCCGCTCGTCCAGCGCCAGATCCCGCGCATCGAGTGGGAGATGCATGCGCCTTACATCGCCGCGATCAACGACCTGAAAAAGCACATGGACGCGGTCATCCTCGCCCACAATTACATGACGCCGGAAATCTTCGCCTGCGTCGGCGATTTTCGCGGCGACAGCCTTGCGCTCGCCATGGAAGCGGCAAAAACCGAAGCCTCGGTTATCGTGCAGGCTGGCGTCCACTTCATGGCCGAGACCTCCAAGGTCCTGTCGCCGGAAAAGACGGTGCTGATCCCCGACATGAAGGCCGGCTGCTCCCTCGCCTCCTCGATCACCGGCGACGATGTGCGCCTCCTGAAACAGAAATATCCGGGTACGCCGGTCGTCACCTATGTGAACACGACCGCCGACGTGAAAGCCGAAACCGACATCTGCTGCACGTCATCGAACGCCGTGCAGATTGTCGAGCATATCTGCGCCGAATGGGGCACAGACCAGGTCATCCTCATCCCCGACCAGTATCTGGCCAAGAACGTCGCCGCGATGACCAAGATCAAGGTCATTACCTGGGCTGGCTCTTGCGAGGTCCATGAGCGTTTCACGCCGGAAGACATCCGCGAGATGCGGGCCGGTAACCCGGGCGTCATCGTGCTCGCCCACCCGGAATGCCCGCCGGAGGTGCTGGCCGAGGCTGACTTTGCCGGCTCGACCAGCGGCATGAGTAATTACGTGAAGGAAAAGCAGCCGAACAATGTCGTGCTGATCACCGAATGCTCGATGTCGGACAATGTGGCGCTGGAAAACCCTGATGTGAATTTCGTGCGCCCCTGTAACCTGTGCCCGCACATGAAGCGCATCACCCTGCCGGGCATCCTGCGTGCCCTGCAGACGATGGAACACAAGGTCGAGGTTGATCCGGTGATTGCCGCAAAGGCACGCAAAGCGGTGCAGGCGATGATCGATGTGAAGTTGGAGAAGCAGTCGGAATACTCCCATATCGGCAAGCCGGAAGTGATCGCGCTCGAAGACCGCGAGCTTGCGGGCCGCGCGCTGGAAATCAGCGCCTGACAGGCGGCGGGGCATGAGGGACACGCTCGAAACACTTGCCCTGCCGGAAGGCAGCACACTGATCATCGGGGCCGGTGTTGCCGGTCTCTTCACTGCGCTGAAGCTCGCCCCCAATCCCGTCACCGTCATCAGCGCCGCGCCCATAGGGCGTGGTGCGTCGTCCACATGGGCCCAAGGTGGCCTCGCTGCCGCAATGGGCGAAGACGACACGCCGGACCTTCATTTCAGGGATACGATCGACGCCGGCGCCGGGCTTGTCGAACCGAAAGCGGCCCGTATCCTGACCGAAGACGGGCCTGCCCGAGTCCACGACCTGATCGATTTCGGCGTTGCCTTCGATACTGACGAAAACGGCAAGTTGAAACTCGGTCGCGAGGCGGCACACTCGCGCAAGCGTATCGTGCATGCGACCGGCGACCGGGCCGGCGCGGCTATCATGGCCACGCTCGACGAGGCCGCCCATGCTGCCGATCACATCACCCTGCGCGAGCGCATGGTCGCCGAAGATCTGATCACTGATGACAGTGGCCGCGTCATCGGCGCGCTTGTCCACGACATCACCGAGCAGAAACGCCTGCTCATGCTCTGCCCGCGTACAGTGCTCGCTACCGGTGGGCTTGGCGGGCTTTATGCCGTCACCACCAATCCTGTCCGCGCGCAGGGCCACGGCCTTGCCATGGCACTGCGGGCTGGGGCGGAAATCATCGACCCGGAATTCGTCCAGTTCCATCCCACGGCACTCGATGTCGGCATCGACCCGGCTCCGCTCGCGACGGAAGCCCTGCGCGGCGAAGGCGCAATCCTCGTCAATGGCAAGGGCCGCCGCTTCATGAAATATCTTCACGACGATGCCGAACTCGCCCCGCGTGATATCGTCGCCCGTGGCGTCGCCCAGGCCGTGCACAATGGCGGCGCGTTTCTCGATGCCCGTGAGGCCATCGGCGCAGCCTTCCCTGAAAAATTCCCGACCGTCTATGCCGCCTGCAGGGAGGCAGGCATCGATCCGGTGACGGAGCTTATGCCGGTCGCCCCAGCTGTCCACTACCACATGGGCGGCGTCGGCACTGATGTCGACGGGCGCACCAGCCGCCCCGGCCTCTGGGCCGTTGGCGAGGTTGCCTCGACCGGCATCCATGGCGCAAACCGCCTCGCGTCCAACTCCCTGCTTGAGGCGCTCGTCTTCGGGGCCCGCGCCGCCGATAGCCTGAAACAGGATGACGCAACGCTCGATCCGTCATCCATAAACCTCTTGCCTGATCGCCTGTCATTAGATCCGAAGCCCCCCGTTGCTGAAGATATCGCTCTCCTTCGCCGGACCATGGCGTACCGCGCCGGTATCCTGCGCGAAAAGGACGGCCTGATGGCTGCGATGGAAGTCATCGGCGAGCTGGAAGAGCGCCCGAGTCTGAACAGCGGCATGCTCAACTGCCTGCTGACGGCGACGATGATCCTCGCCGGCGCGCTTGACCGTCGCGAAAGCCGCGGCAGTCATTTCCGTACGGATTACCCGGAAAAGGCATCGCCACCCCCGGTTCATACGGTCATGACCTTCAGCCCCGAAACCGGCCTCGTCGTTTCCCCGCGTCCGATCGATTACAAGACAGATCTGGAGAAAGCCTGATGGCCATCTTCCCCCTGCCCCGCCCGCTGGTCGAGACCAATGTGCGCGCTGCCCTCGCCGAGGATCTGGGCGATGCAGGTGACATCACCACACTCGCGACCATTCCAGCCGAGGCGCGGGCAGACGCCGTTATCGCTGCCCGCAAACCTGGCATCATCGCAGGCACGGCACTGGCAGAGGCAGCCTTCACCCTCGTTGACCCCGCCCTGAAAGTCGAGATCGTCACGCAGGACGGCGGCACGGTTGAACCCGGCACGGAGGTCATCCGCCTGTCTGGTCCTGCTCGCGCCATCCTGACCGCAGAGCGTGTCGCGCTGAACTATCTCGGCCACCTCTCTGGCATCGCTACGGCGACCGGCGACCTTGTCCGCGCGGTCGAGGGCACTGGCGTGCTGATCGTCTGCACAAGGAAGACGACGCCCGGGCTGCGCACGCTCGAAAAACACGCCGTCAAATGCGGCGGCGGCCAGAACCACCGTTTCGGGCTCTATGACGCCGTCATGATCAAGGATAACCACATCGCTGCGGCAGGCTCCATCGCCGGAGCGCTGCAGGCAGCCAAGGCCGCGACCGGACACATGGTCAAGATAGAGATCGAGGTCGATACGCTGGACCAGCTCGGCGAAGTACTGGAGGAAGGCGCCGACGTCATCCTGCTCGACAACATGTCCACGGAGGACATGCGCAAGGCGGTCGAGGTGAATGCCGGTCGGTCGATCCTCGAAGCCTCCGGCAATGTCACCATCGACACCGTGCGTGCGATTGCCGAGACCGGCGTCGACGTCATCTCGTCCGGCTGGATCACCCATTCCGCCCCGACGCTCGACCTTGGCCTCGACTGGAAATAGGCCCGCTCACGACATTGTCACCTAGTTGGCAATCCCATAACTGGCCTGAGTACCTTCGCGGCCTACCTCCTTGCCTGAAGCAATCGGAGGCAACCCATGCACAAGACAAGGCTGATTTCGACACATCAGGTCACCCATGACGTGAAGAGCTTCCGCCTCGAACGCCCGAAGGGCTTTGACTACAAGCCCGGCGATGCGACAGAGCTGGCGCTTGATGCCGATAACTGGCGAGACGAAAAGCGCCCCTTCACCATGACGTCCCTGCCCGATGACGACACGCTGGAATTCACCATCAAGTCATATCCCGACCATGGCGGAGTGACCATGCGCCTGCACCGGCTGGAGCCAGGCAGCTCGCTGCTGATCGATGACCCGTTCGAGACCTTCCGCCATGATAGCAATGCCGTCTTCATCGCTGGCGGCGCCGGCATCACGCCATTTCTTGCCTTGCTCCGTAGCCTGAAAAAACAGAACAGGATCGCCGGCAATCGGCTGGTCTTTGCAAACAAGACCCGAGCCGACATCATCCATCAGGAAGAATTGTCAGCAATGAACGGCCTCGCCGTCACTCACGTTCTATCGAATGAGAAAATCGACGGGTACAGACATGGTCATATCGACAAGGAATTGCTGACAGATATCCTTGGAGACAACGACAAGCGCTTCCATGTCTGCGGCCCGCCGCCTATGCAGGAAGCAGTCGAGAAAGCCCTGCACGAGATGGGGTTTGAGGCAGACAGTATCTCCCTCAGCGATTGATCCGTCAGCTTACTGAAAACTTTTATTGGGCAGCGGAGACGATGGTTTCTGTCGTCTTGTTCGGGAAGCGATAGAATTTATGCGCCCCGATTTGGGCCGTGGGCGTCAGTGTCGGCGCCCAATATGGCGAAACATAATCCGCGTGATAGTGCGTCGCGTTACGCGAGACCGGCATATGCATGCCGGCGAGGATCACGCCAGCCAGTTCATCGATATCGTCATAGAGGGCGACATTACGACGCTTGTCCATCGACCCGTCGCAGGTGAAGGAAAACTGGCAGCCGGTTGTGCGCTCGGAGCCCTGATAAACAACGCCGCAGATCGTGTCCGGATAATAGGCGCTCTTGACCCGGTTCAGGACAACGTCGGCAACGCCAAGCTTGCCCAGCATCGATTCATTGCGGCTCTCGTAATAGATCGCGTCTGCAAGACAGCGGCGCTCGGCCGACTGGATGCGGGCAACCTCGAGTTCGGTGAAATCATAGCTGACGAGGTCAGAGATATCGGCGCTGGCAAGCTGGACTGCCGGTGCGGTGTCGAAAAGACCATCTTCCGCGTCGCCTGACTGGGCAAATTGCCACTGCGAGAACTCTGCCGCTGCGGCCTCAGCCTCGGCAAGCATCTGCAGGCTTTGCTGCTCTGTCTCGTGCAGCTGGACGCGATGATGGCCGGACAGCGTCAAGGCGACAGCGCACACGCTGATGCCGAGCGTGGCTAGCCAGCGGCGGGCCTGCCAGTTCGGCATGCCTGCTGCTTGCGCGTGTGTCTCAGTATCGATCGCCCTGTTCATGACGGTCAAAAGCCTCTTCTTCTGTGTTCTTGGTAGTCCACCGGACAGTCCGCGTTTCGCACGGTGTCCCTTTAAAGGTTTCTGCAATCCTTGATGCTCGATCAAACCTGTCTCCGCCACGCAGTTCCCGTGCCGGGTTGGCGGCTTATGACGGAAGAAAACGCTCTTGGCAAATTCTCTCTCATGATCATGACATAATGTTAATCAGAGATAAAAGAAGCATTTTCCCACGGAAAAGTGAGAAAGCCGCGCTGCAATGCGGAATCAAGCTTGCAGCACGGCGATTTGCCTAAGGAAAACAACGGCCTGCGCGTTAACTATTTCTTAACCAGCAGGGCAGATTGCGCCGCCGTGAGTCGGGCGATCGGCACCCGGTATGGCGAGCAGGACACATAATCAAGCCCGACCTTTTCGACGAAATGGATCGAATCGGGGTCGCCGCCATGCTCGCCGCAAATGCCCAATTTGAGATTTTCGCGTGCAGAGCGTCCCTTTTCGGCAGCGATTTCGATCAGCGCGCCGACACCGGCCTGGTCGAGCGTGACGAACGGGTCCTGCTCCCAGATACCCTGTTTCTGATAGGCTGGCAGGAAGGAGCCGGCATCGTCGCGCGACAGGCCGAAGGTCGTCTGGGTCAGGTCGTTGGTGCCGAAGGAGAAGAACTCCGCTTCGGCAGCGATCCTGTCCGCCGTCAGCGCCGCGCGCGGCAGCTCGATCATCGTGCCGACCAGATAGGCCATCTCCTGACCCTTCTCGGCCAGCACCGCCTTGCACACGGCATCTACGCGGGCCTTCAGGCTCGACAGCTCCTTCACGTCGGCGACGAGCGGGATCATGATTTCCGGCACGATCGCCTCGCCGGTCTCCTTCGCAACCTCGCAGGCCGCCTCCATCAGCGCCCTCACCTGCATCTCGTAGATTTCCGGATAGGTGATGCCGAGACGGCAGCCGCGATGACCCAGCATCGGGTTGAACTCGTTCAGCTTGTGCGCCCGCGCCTTCAGCGCTGCTGGCTCGAGGCCGGAGGCCTTGGCGACTTCCTCGATCTCCGCATCCGAATGCGGCAGGAACTCATGCAGCGGCGGGTCGAGCAGGCGCACCGTCACCGGCAGGCCGGCCATCACCTCGAACAGCGCCTTGAAGTCGCCACGCTGCATCGGCAGCAGCTTGGCAAGCGCCGTCTCGCGGCCCGCCTTGTCCTCTGCGAGGATCATCTCGCGTACCGCGACGATCCGTTCGGCCTCGAAGAACATGTGCTCGGTCCGGCACAGGCCGATGCCCTCCGCGCCGAAATCGCGGGCCGTCTCCGCGTCGAGCGGCGTTTCGGCATTGGTGCGCACGGCCATGCGGCGATGGCTGTCAGCCCATTCCATGATCTTGCGGAAATCGCCGGACAGTTCCGGCTGGATCGTCTTCACCTCCCCGGCGAAGACCTCGCCGGTCGCACCATCGATGGTGATCCAGTCGCCCTTGGCGATGGACCGGCCACCGGCAGTAAAGCCCGACCCGTCGCGCTCGATGCGCACATCACCAGCCCCGCAGACGCAAGGCCGCCCCATGCCACGGGCAACGACCGCCGCGTGGCTGGTCATGCCGCCCCGGGCAGTGACGATGCCCTTGGCCGCATGCATGCCGTGAATGTCTTCCGGGCTCGTCTCGACGCGCACGAGGATGACCGGCTTGCCGTCCTGCGCCAGGCGTTCGGCTTCATCGGAGGAGAAGACCACCTCCCCTGCCGCCGCGCCGGGCGAAGCAGGAAGCCCCTTGGTGATCACATCTCGCTTGGCCTTCGGGTCGAGCGAGGGGTGCAGAAGCTGGTCGAGCGAGCCGGGCTCGACGCGCATCACCGCTTCTTCCTCCGTGATCAGACCATCGGCGCACATTTCGACGGCGATCTTCAGCGCGGCCTTCGCCGTGCGCTTGCCGGTGCGCGTCTGCAGCATCCACAGCGTGCCTTCCTGGATGGTGAACTCGATGTCCTGCATATCGCGATAATGCTTTTCGAGTTTTTCGAACACCGCGACCAGTTCCTTGAAGGTCTCCGGCATCGCCTCTTCCATCGAGGGCAGGTCCTCGCCCTGCTTTTCCTTGGCAAAGATCGTCAGCGGCTGCGGCGTGCGGATACCGGCGACGACATCCTCGCCCTGGGCGTTGATCAGGAACTCGCCGTAATAGGCGCGCTCGCCGGTCGACGGGTCGCGGGTGAAGGCAACGCCGGTCGCCGACGTCTCGCCCATATTGCCGAAAACCATGGCCTGCACGTTCACCGCCGTGCCCCATTCCTCGGGGATATTGTGCAGGCGGCGATAGGTGTTCGCCCGCTCGTTGCGCCAAGAGCCGAACACGGCGTCGATCGCGCCCCACAGCTGCGCCTTCACATCCTGCGGGAATGGCTCGCCCCGCTCCTTCTGGACCACCTCCTTGTACTGGCCGATGACCGTCTTCCAGTCTGACGCGGTCATGTCGGTGTCGAGCATGTAGTCATGCTCTTCCTTGTAGAGGTCGAGGATCTCCTCGAAATGATAGTGATCGACGCCGAGGACCACGTCGGAATACATCTGGATGAAGCGGCGATAGCTGTCATAGGCAAAGCGCTCATCGCCCGCCAGCGCGGCAAGGCCGGCCACCGTCTCGTCATTGAGGCCGAGGTTCAGCACCGTATCCATCATGCCGGGCATGGAGGCGCGGGCGCCGGAGCGCACGGAGACGAGCAGCGGGTTTTTCGTATCGCCGAATTGCTTGTCGACCAGCTCGCCAATGCGCGCGACGGCCTCGTCGACCATCTGCGTCAGCCCGTCCGGATACTGACGGTCATTCTTGTAGAAAAGCGTGCAGACTTCGGTGGTGATGGTAAAGCCCGGCGGCACGGGCAGCCCCAGGCTCGCCATCTCGGCAAGGTTCGCGCCCTTCCCGCCCAGCAGGTTTTTCAGGCTCGAGTCGCCGTCGGCATTGCCGCCGCCGAAATTATAGACCCACTTGTCACTCATTCCACGCTCTCCATCAGGTTGGAGGGCGTTTCCCTAGCCCTCCAGGCGCGACAGGTCTGCCACCTGTTCGCATATTGTTTTTATCTCAGACAGCAATGCGAGACGATTGTTCCGCAGTGCAGCATCTTCCGAATTGACCGTAACGTCTTCGAAGAACGTATCAAGGGGCATGCGCAGTTTTGCCAGCTCCGACATCGCCTTTTCGAAGTTTTCTTCCGCACACGCACTGTTAGCGGTATCACGGACCTCGTTTAATACCATAAACAGCTGCTTTTCAGCGGGCTCGATTAGCTTGGACTCGTCGATATCACCGCTGACATCGGTGTCGCCCTTCTTCTCCTCGGCCTTGAGGATATTGGCGGCGCGCTTGTAGGCGGCGGTCAGGTTCGCCCCGTCATCGGTCTTGAGGAAGGCATCGAGCGCTTCCAGCTTCGACACAATCAGGACGATGTCATCCTCCAGCGAGCCATCGGCGCGGAAGCGCACGGCATCGACATGGTCATGGGCATGGCCCTTGTCGCGAAGATAGACCTTGAGGCGGTCGTGGAAGAAGTCCACCAAAGCCTCCGCTACAAAAATGCTTAGCGCGAACGCATGCTTGTCATTCTCAAAGACACGATGGAAATGTTTTTCTTCTAGTCTGGATTTTACGTACTCTTTATCCGCAAACCAGTCCGGCACGACTTGAATGGCAGCAACTTCTTGCTCGAAGCTTTCGTCTTCTAACTGCTCAAAAGTTCGAATTAAATTATCTCTGAGGATCACGAAAAAGTATCGTTGCTCTGAAGAATTTATCAGTAGCTGAATAACGCCGAGCGCCGCACGTCTCAAAGCAAACGGATCACCCGAGCCGGTCGGCTTCTTGCCGATGGCCCAGAAGGCTGTCAGCGTGTCGAGCTTGTCAGCGAGCGCCACGGCGACGGTGACCGGCTCGGTCGGCACGTCGTCATTCTGGCCGGCGGGCTTGTAGTGGTCGCGGATGGCATTGACAATCTCCGCAGGCTGACCTTCGGCCTCGGCATAATAGGCGCCCATCAGGCCCTGCAGTTCCGGAAACTCATAGACCATCTGAGTGACGAGGTCGGCCTTGGCGAGGCGGGCCGCCTTCTCTGCCATGTCAGGGTCCGCCCCCACAGCCGGAGCCAGCTCGCGGGCGAGCGCCGCGATGCGCTCGACCTTGTCGGCTACGGTGCCGAGGCCTTCGAAGAAGGTCACCTTCTCCAGCTTCTTCGCGTGCTCCGCCAGCGGCGTCTTCAAATCCTGCTGATACAGGAACCACGCATCGGACAGCCGCGCGGTCAGCACGCGCTCATAGCCGGTGCGCATCGCCGCGCCACCATCCGGCGCCTCGATATTGGCGACATAGACGAACTTGTTGGCGAGTCGGCCCGTCTTCGGGTCGCGGACGGAGAAATATTTTTGGTGCCCGCGCATCGATGCCGTCAGCGCCTCGTCCGGCACGGTCAGGAATTTCTCGTCGAACGTGCCGACCATGACGACCGGCCATTCGGCGAGGCCAGCGACCTCGTTCAGCAGCCCTTCATCCTCGACCAGTTCCAGCCCCTGCGCCTTGCACAGCTGTTCGGCTTCGCCGAAGATCGTTTCCTTGCGTTCTTCCGTATCGAGAACGACTTTCGCGCGCTTCAGCTGCGCGGCGTAATCCTCGAAATTGCGGACCTGGATTTCCTCCGGCGCCATGAAGCGATGGCCCCAAGTGCGGTCGCTGGCCTTCACGCCATCGATTTCGAACTCGACGATCTCGCCATCGAAAGCGCACAGGATCGCGTGCAGCGGGCGGACCCAGCGCAGCTCGCCATCG
This sequence comes from Aquisalinus luteolus, assembly GCF_009712425.2. Classification (GTDB taxonomy): domain Bacteria; phylum Pseudomonadota; class Alphaproteobacteria; order Caulobacterales; family Parvularculaceae; genus Aquisalinus; species Aquisalinus luteolus. The sequence goes on along the minus strand of NZ_VCJR02000003.1, from coordinate 40,621 downwards.
CCCCAGCGCATGGCTTTCGGCCACGGGAATTTCGCGATCACCTCCGGCATGAAACCGGCGATCACCTCGGCCGTCGGGCGGCCCTTTTCCTCGATCAGGGCGACGTAAAATTCGCCCTTCTTGTCCTCGCGCGTCTCGCACTGGTCGAGCGAGGTGAGACCCGCTGATTTCAGGAAGCCCTCGACCGCCTTTTCCGGCGCGCCCACGCGGGGGCCCTTGCGCTCTTCCTTGCGGTCCGGCTGGGCGTTGGGCAGGCCGGTGACGACCAGCGCCAGGCGGCGCGGCGTGGCAAAGCCCTTGACGCCTTCGGGCATGAACCCGGCATCGAGCAGCTGCTGGTTGACCAGGCGCTCAAGGTCGGCGGCGGCGCGCGTCTGCATGCGCGCGGGGATCTCTTCGGAGAACAGTTCAAGGAGTAAATCAGCCATAACCCCAATCGTTTAGGCGGCAGCGCGGTGTGACGCAAGATGCAATTCCCCATCCTTCGTGGGCGACTGCGTCGCCGCCTCAGGATGAGGAATTGGGGTGTGAAAGAGCCTCATCCTGAGGTGGTCAGCCTGCTGACCCACGAAGGATAGGCGGTCAGCCCACCACCAGTTTGCGTTGGTCTTCCATCCCCATGGACAGGATCAGCGGGTCACTGCCCTGCCTCGTCTTGAACGCGCTCTTGCCGGTCAGCCCGCGCCAGCGATGACGGATCAGCTCCTGCGCCACCGGCGCGCCCATGGTCGTGCCCGGCCCAAGCAGGATGAATACGTCCGGCGCATATTCCTTCGCCGCGACCTCGATCGCTTTCGAGAAGTCATAGGTCGTGTCGATCTGCGCCCCCAGCGTATAGCCATGCAGCGCCGTCGTGTCGGTCGACCAGGGCGACCACTGGTTGCCCTTGCCGTCGATCAGCGGAATGGCGGGCTTGGCGAACATCTCCGCGCCCAGCTTTTCCTGCGCCAGCGGCGGTACATGGGAGAGCAACGGCGTGTGAAAGGCGGCGTGGTTCGCGAGCTGCATCGGATAACGACCATCCCGCGGCAGCCTGTTGCCTAGATATTTCATTCCCTTTTCATCGGCACCCAGCACCATCAGCCCCCCCAGGCGGATGGAGGCATGGATATTCATTTGACTGCCGGGAGCCGCAGCCAGACCGATGCTCGCCTCGATGAAATCTGCCGCTTCCTTCACCGGCTGCCAGTCATCATCGACGACGGGATAGACCACCTGCCCGCCCCTGCCCTCGGCCTGCATGATCTTGCCCATAGTATTGACGAGCCGCGCGCCTTCTTCGTGCGACAGCGCCCCGCCGGCGGTCAGCGCGAGGTACCAGCCCATGGAATTGCCGGTGACAGCGACGATGTCATATTGCTCGCGGTCGATGGCCATAAAGTCGGCCAGCGCGCAGGCGAAGATCAGCGGCGAGGCATTCTCGCTGGAGGTATGCCGGGCGAGCGAAAAGCGCTCGGCGACATCGAGGGCACTGACCGGTGTCTGGCCTTCGGCCTCACGCAGCGCGTCGACCATGGCGATGAAATCGCCTTTGTCTGCGTGGTGGCGGGCGAGATAGCCGAGCTCCGCCGCATTATAGGTGCCGCGGCCGGGGCAGACGATGACGGCCTTTTTCCTGGTCATTTCCCGCCTCCACACAGTTTCATCGCCGCGTCGATGATGCCATCGACCGAGGGCAGCACTTCATGGGCGGCCGGCCCAAGGGGGATGAAGCTATCCTCGGCGCAATAACGGGCGGTCTTCGCCGGGATGCCGCCTTCCGCCAGCAGCGCCATGATCTGCTCACTGACGGACCCGGTGCGCCGCGCCTCGTCAACGACCAGCACGTTCTGGCACTGGCGGGCATGTTTCAGCACCGCCTCGCGCGGCAGCGGGTGCAGCCAGCGCAGGTCGACGACGCGCGGGCGGATGCCATGTTTCTCGCCCAGCACTTTCGCAGCCTTGCGCGACAGGTAATAGCCATTGCCATAGGACAGGATGCACAGCTCGCGTCCGTCGCCATGGTGCCCGGCCTCGCCCAGCTTCACCCGGTGATCCTCCGCCGGGGCGCGATAGCGCGAGGCCCATATGCCGTCGCCTTCGTCGTAGAGGTCCGCTGTCATGTAGAGCGCAATGGGTTCGAGGAAGATGACCACCCGCCGCTCTTCCTCTGCCAGCCTTACGCATTCGCGCAGCATGCGCGCGCCATCGGTACCGTTCGACGGACAGGCGATGATGATGCCGGGAATGTCGCGAAGCGCGGCGAAAGAATTGTCGTTGTGAAAATGCCCGCCAAAGCCTTTCTGATAGGCAAGCCCCGCGATGCGCACGACCATGGGGTTCGTGTAGTGGCCGTTGGAGAAGAACGACAGCGTCGACGTCTCCCCCCTGATCTGGTCGGCGGCGTTGTGGACATAGGCGAGGAACTGGATTTCCGGGATCGGCAGGAAACCGTTATGGGCCATGCCGATGGCAAGGCCGAGGATCGACTGTTCGTCCAGCAGCGTGTCGATCACTCGCGCCGGGCCGAAGGCCGACTGCAATCCGGTAGTAACGGAGTAGACGCCGCCCTTGCGCCCGACATCCTCGCCGAACACGACAGTGTTCTTGTACTGCAGCATGACATCGGCGAGCGCGAGATTGATGTGGCGGGCCAGGGGAAGCGGCTTGTCCTTCTGGCGCAGCTCTTTCACCTCTTGGCGCGCCCTCTCGTCCGGCAGGGCCGGTGCCTTGCGGCCTGAACCTGAAGAGACCGGCGGCACCAGCGGCGCCATCACCGCCTCGGCGCTGGTCAGCCTTGGCCGGGCGCAGGCATCCTCGGCAACACGCATCACTCGCTCGCCTGTTTCCTGATAAAGGCGACAGATATCCTCTCCGCTCATGACCCCCGCGCGGATCAGGTGGCGGGCCGTGTGCAACAGCGGGTCCTGCGCTTCGCCGGCCTCGATATGGGAAACATCCGTATAGGCCGCTTCGATATCGGCCCCGGCATGGCCCATCAGGCGCACGGTCTTCATATGCAGGAATACCGGCCGCCGCGTGCGTCGCGCATAATCCACCGCCGCCGCCGTGCCGCGGCAGGCATCGAGAATGTCGCGCCCGTCGCAGGCCATATAGGTCAGCCCCGGACGGTTGGAGAATGTCGCCTCGATCCATCCCTTGGGCGTCCTGACCGAAATGCCGATGTCATTATCCTCGCAGATGAAGACGATCGGCATAGGCAGGTTCTGATAGGCCGTCCACGCGGCGGTGTTGAACGCGCCCTGCGCTGTCGAATGATTGACCGAGGCATCGCCAAAGGAACAAAGGATCACCGCGTCGCGTGGCAGCACGGCCTCGACATCGGCCAGCTTGCGCGACAGCGCGATGGAGTGCGCCGCGCCGACACCTTTGGGCAAGTGCGAGGCAATGGTCGATGTCTGCGGCGGCACGAAAATCTCGTGCCCGCCCAGCACCTTGTGCCGCCCGCCGGAGACAGGGTCTTCGGCGCTGGCAGAGAAGGACAGGCACATGTCATAGAGATAAGTCGATCCCGATACGGATTTTTTCCGCTGCAACAGGAACGCGCCGTCACGATAGTGCAGGAAGGCCATGTCGGTCAGGCGCGAGGTCAGCCCCAGCGCCGCCATCCCCTCATGGCCGGACGAGCCGATGGAGTAAAAAGTCCTGCCCTTGGACCGGCGGGCCATCAGGTCGAGATGGCGGCTCATCACCTGCGTCTCGAACAGCCCGGCGAGCGAGTGCACCTCGAGACCAGCACCGGCCAGCGTGGTATCGCTCAGGGGTTCAGGCAGGTGCCCTGCCCCGACCCTGTCGATGAACGCCTTGTCGATGATCGTTGCCCGGTCGAACAATCGCTGCCTCCTTGCGCCGCGCGGCATGTTTTTGCGGCGGCTATAGACTGCCCGCACGGCGAATGCCAGCCCTGCGAAAATCCCGTAGATGACCGGTCAGTCCCGCACGTCAGGCGGTACTGCGCATCAGCTGGTCTTGGGCCCGTACAGCGCATAGGCCCGGCGCATCACGGCGATGTCTTCCAGCTTCTGATCAAAGGCTGACCAGTCGTCATCCTGGTCGATCTTCTCCCAGATCGCCTCGACCTCGTCGATCAGCATGGTGCAGGGTTCGCCCTCGAAAAACGCATTCTCCAGTCGCTCAGGGCGCACCGGTTTTGCCGCCATCAGCTTCTCGCGGATCGGTTTGAACGCGTCTGCCTTGTAAAGGTCGGCATGGGGAGACCTGTCGGCCCGCGCCTCACTGGCAGAGCCGCAGAACCAGTCGAAGAACACGCGCTCGAACGGGATTTTCGTTGCCTCCATCCATTTCAGCAAGGAACCGACGAAATCACCCGTCAGCCCCTCGACGCCAAAGCGGCGGGAGAACTGGTAGGACATCATGCGCTCATACATGACGGGATATCTGGACAGTGCCCGATTCAGATCCTCCTGGCTTGCATGCTTGGTCAGTGTGCCGCCGAGCTGCGCCAGGTTCCAGCCGACTGCCTCCGGCTGGCGGCCATAGGCATACAGGCCACGCTCGTCGAAATAGGCAGCTGTGAAGTTCGGGTCTGCCTCGGGCAGGAAGCGCCACGGGCCATAATCGAAGCTCTCGCCCGAGACATTCATATTGTCCGTATTCAGAACGCCATGAACGAAACCGGCCGCCATCCAGCCGGCCACCATGCTGGCGGAACGGGTGATGACGTCATTGTAGAAGCCTATCACTCGCGCCGCGCCCTGCTCATAGACCTGATGCTCCATGAAGTGCTCGATGCAGTAATCGATCAGCGTCTTGATCTCTTCGTGTTTCTCCCAATAAGCCAGATACTGGAACGTGCCGAAGCGGATATGCGTATGGCTGAGACGCACCAGAACAGAGGACCGCGTCGGGCTCGGCTCATCGGTGCGCTCCAGCTTCTCGCCGGTCTCGATCAGGGAGAAACTCTTGGATGTATAGACGCCGAGCGCCTCCAGCATTTCCGTCGCCAGCACTTCGCGAACGCCGCCCTTGAGCGTCAGCTTGCCATCACCGAACCGCGAATAAGGTGTCTTGCCAGAGCCCTTGGTACCAAGATCCAGTAACCGCCCGTCTTTCGATTCCAGCTGCGCGAACAGGAAGCCGCGGCCATCGCCGATATCCGTGTTGTAGCTGCGGAACTGGTGGCCGTGATAGCGCATCGCCAACGGCTCCGGCAGGTTGTCCGGCAGCGGCATGAAGCCGGCGAAATGATAGATCCAGTCCTCATCGCTCAGGCCATCCAGCCCGACCGAGGCGGCCGCGCGGTTATTGCGGTAACGCAGGATGGTTTCCGGAAACAGCGCCGGTTTGACGATATCGAAAAACTCCTCGCCCAGGGCCAGATAGGGATAGGGCTTGCGGGTCGATGTCGGTTTTGTCGGCTCGGTCTTCTTCTTGGGCATGGACGTCACTTTACGCAGGTTGAAGGTTGTGTCTGGACATAGACAAGAACGGGCCGGGCGACAATGCGTCTGGCGAAATGAACGTGCAAAAGAAAAGCCAGGCACAAGGCCTGGCTTTAATTCCCCTAACTTTCCCCTCGAAAGGAGCTTTACTAGAAAGTGAGATCAACGCCCATGAAGATGAACCGACCACGCGGACTGACCGGATAGGCAGTTTCGGTAACGAACGGCTCATCGTCCGCGACATTGTTGATACCGGCATAGAAGCGAGTCATCTCATCCAGGCGATAGCTGGCGTTAATGTCGTGGATGAAAATTTCATCGACGAAGCCGGCTTCTCCGAAGATTTCCATACCGTTTTCGATCTCGACGCCACGCAGGCCCTGCTCACCCAGATACTGGGTCTGCCAGCCAAGCTGGAACGGACCACGCTGCCAGGAGGCGAAGACATTGCCAAGCCACTCAGGACGCTGAATCTCACCCAGCTCCGGATCGATGATGGTCAGATCGGACGGGTCGGTGAAATAGTCGATCGTGTCGTTCTGGGTCGCCTGAACCGCAACACTGAAATCGTTAGAGCCGAGAGCGAAATCGTAGGTAGCAGCATAATCGATACCCGCAACCTCATACTTCGCATAGTTGATTGGTTGAACGGCCAAAGAGTTGAAACCACCGAACTGCAGCGAACCTGGATTGTCCTGACGGGTGAACAGGTCACAGAAGCTGTTCTCCAGACTGGACGCCGTGTAACAGGCATCGACGATGTTCTGACTGGACGGGGTGGTGATAGCTTCTTCGATTTCGAAGTTCCAGTAGTCGGCAGAGAGCGTAAGTCCTTCGACAAAACGCGGCTGGAATACGAAGCCAAGGGTATAGGTCTTGGCCGTCTCTTCCAACAGATTTGGGTTACCCGATTCGGTACCACCGAAAGCAGCCGACAGCGGGTCCTGGAAGATATAGTCTCCATTGCTGTCGAACAGGTCTGCATCTGTCAGGCCGACAGAGCGCAGGTCTGAGATACAGTTTGCCTGAACGTTCGAGGCAAGGTCGCCATAGCTGTCGATACGCGAAGCATCACAGGGATCGTCCGGCCGGAAAGTCGTGCCAAGCTGTGGCTGAGCCAGCTCCGTGATGTTTGGTGCACGAACGATTTCGGCGAAGGTTGCCCGGAAGCGCAGATCTTCCACAGGAGCCCAGTTTGCCTGAAGCTGCCAGGTCTGCTGCGTTCCCACAGAAGAATAGTCAGCAATACGATAAGCACCACCGACACTCAGTTCTTCGGCGAGTGCTACGCCGCTGAGCAGCGGTACTGAGGCTTCAACATAGCCCTCGTAGACATCATACTGACCACCACCATTGGAATAGCCAAGGGCCGGGCGGAACAACAGCGACCGGTTGCCCGATACGTCGCGGATATTCTGGCCAGCAAAGGGCGATTCGGACGGCAGGATACCGAGACGCAGGTCGCTGTAAGTGGTCTCGGAGGATTCATCGCGATATTCGACACCAGCAGCAAAGTCCACAGGACCGGCGGGCAGTTCGAAGAACGGCGAAGAATCACCAGTAACGTAGGCAGAGAATACAAACTGCTCCAGTTCGGTCGTCGTCTTGTCGTCTTCTGCAAGGATGAAGTCCAGCGCCTCAGGGGTTACACCGGAACGGCCTGCCCAGATATTAAGCGGCACACATTGCCCTGCCCCCGGGGTGAAGGAGTAGACGCCGGGATCGGTCACCGGGATATCGAATGGTGTCGTCGGCGGTGTAACTGACGGATCGACATCGACACGGCACGCTGCTTCGCCCGTCGCCGGATCGATGACGGCATCGATAGCAGCATAGAAGCGGTCAGTGATCAGGGTCGCCAGAGCCTCGCGGTCGGTACCTTCACGCTTGAACTTGCCATATACGGCAGAGACTTCGTAGTCCCAGTCGAATATCGTCTTGCCCTCGATGCCAGCGACGAATCGCATGGTTTCACGTTCGTCCTTGTTCGGGGTTTGACGCAGGTAGGAAGGGTCCGCCGTGATTGCGATACCGCCGTATGCGTCTGCAGTATCCTGGAATACATCCGGAATGAAGGGGTTGTCCGGCGCACCAAACAGCAGGTCGAAGAACGGCTGGCCACCGTTTGAAAGAACTTCCGAGTAGGAATACTTGCCCTCAAGGAACAGGGTGTGATCCGGCGTCAGCTCATAATCGGTCGTGAAGTTGAACGTGTACTTGTCCTCCGGCACGATCAGATACTGATTGTCTGTGTCAAATACGCTGTCACCACCAAAGCCGTTGAAGTTACCGGCAACAAGGCCGTTGTCATACGGACGATAAGTACCGTCACCGACCGATTGCCAGCAGCCGCCTACAACACCAAATGATGCGGCGCCGAAGACGGAGTTGTAGCCGACAAATGAATCGAGACAATCCGGCGTGCCGTTACCATCGAGGTCAATCGGCTCTTCCGGATCGAAGCCCGCGAAAGTATACGGGTTGCCCGGGATGATCAGGCCGTTGCCGGAGGTGATCGAGAAGACGAAGCCTGGCAGGATTGCCCGCGGCGGGGCATTCTGCGCACGTTCGATCAGCGCCTGTTCCTCGGATGTCAACGTCGGGGTTGTGCCGAATTCAGCCTCGTAGTTGGCAATGAACGATGCTGCAGAGGGAATGTTCAGGCCATAATTGAACAGGCCGGTATTGGCGTAGTTATAGTATTGCGCAAAGTTCGGTGTCGCACCGGTGATGTCGCCTTGCTGAAAGCGAAGAGCCGGGTTGACCCAGTCCGTCCACGGACCATCGATACCACGAGTAAAATCGCGATCGCCGATCTTCAGACCATCATCTGTACGAATATCCGCGCCGATCGTGAAATTACCGCGACCATCGGCGAAATTCTTGCCGTACAGGGCGGAGACAGAATACTGTTGACCATCGCCCTTGCTGGAACGTCCGGTATAGAAGTTGATATCGAAGCCTTCGAAGTCATCTTTCAGGATGAAGTTGACGACGCCTGTCACGGCATCGGAACCGTAAACGGCGGAGGCACCGCCGGTCAGAACCTCGACGCGCTCGACAAGACCAGCCGGGATGGAGCCGATATCCACTGCCGAAGAGCCGCCAACACCGCCGACATGACGACGGCCGTCAACCAGAACCAGCGTACGGGCCGACCCCAGACCGCGCAGGTTGAGAACGTTGGCACCCGCAGCAAAGCCACTGTCGATAGAGCTCTCTGTCGATGTAGAGCTGTTGAGAGCCGGAATATCCTTCACAACATCGGTCAGGGAGAACTCACCGGAAAGCATGATGTCTTCAGAATCCACCGACTGCACAGGTACCGGCGCGATAGTATTGGGATCTCTAGCAATCCGCGAACCAGTGATTGTGATCGTGTCGCCGCTGTCAGCTTCGGCACTGTCATCGTCCTGCGCCGTAGCGGCAGGAACGGACATTATGGCCAGAAGGGCGATGGCGGAAGATGTCAGGATGGACTTCTTGAAATTATCGGTCATTTTTACCCTCAAAATAGTACAAATAACGCATAACGTGGCCAATTCCGCGATATTACGTCAGGTGATGTTGCTCCGCACAAAAGTTATCGCTTTGTGACAGTTCTGTCACCATCTATCACTGCGAAATGTTCCACAGGAGCGAACAGTGTTGCAGTTCGGCAACTCCCCTGTTCAGGCGCTTACCGAGGGAAAGATATTGAACGAGACCTGAAAACGCTTATCTTCAGTGGATGAGAGTAGTGGGGCGGGAAATGATGATACGTAAGATCTGGCAATCGATCTGTGTGGGCATGATTGCCCTTGGCATCCTGTCGCTGATGGCGAATGCCATCCCCTCACTGACCGCGCAGCCGGACAATACGGGCATCATCCTCGACCTGAACGGTCCCGTCACGCCGACATCTGCCGAATATCTGTCCCGTGAGATCGCCCTTGCTGGCGAGAATGGCACTGACCTTGTCATTATAGAGATCGACACGCCCGGCGGGCTCGTCACATCCATGATGGATATCGTCAAGTCGATCCTCGGATCGGACGTGCCGGTTGTCACTTATGTATCCCCGCAGGGATCGCGCTCCGCCAGTGCCGGCCTGTATATCATGTACTCGGCCCATGTCTCCGCCATGGCACCGGCAACCAATACCGGTGCCGCTACGCCGGTTGAAATCGGTGGCGGCGGGGGTGGCGAACCGTTCGAAACGCCGGTCGATCCGGCCTCCGAGGAAGAAGGTTCGGACGACGGCACGCCTGCACAAGAAGAACCTGGCGAGGATGCAACCGCTGAAGAGGACACTGCTTCATCGGATGAACCCGCGCCCCAATCCCAGACCCCTGCCCTTGCCAATGACGACGCCATGCGCGCCAAGGCGATCAACGATGCCGTTGCCTATATCCGTTCCCTCGCCGAAAAGCGTGGCCGCAATGCCGACTGGGCAGAACGCGCCGTTCGGGAAGCAGTCAGCGTCACCTCTAACGAAGCGCTGGAGCTTGGCGTGATCGACCTGGTCGCCGATGATCTTGATGACCTGCTGGCACAAATTGACGGCATGGTGGTGGAGACCGCCAGTGGCGACGTCACGATCAGCACCGCCGATATCCAGCTGACGCGCGTCGAGCCGCAATTCTGGGAAAAATTCCTCGCCTTTTTCGCCGATCCGAACGTCGCCGCGATCCTGCTGTCCCTCGGCACGCTGGGCATCACGGCTGAAATCTGGAATCCGGGATCGATCTTCCCCGGCGCACTTGGCGTCATCTGCCTGTTGCTGGCATTCTATTCCTTCTCGATCCTGCCCCATAACGCGCTCTTTTTCGGCTTCATGGCTGTCGGGGTGATATTGATCGTGCTGGAGGCATACACGCCCACATTCGGCATATCGGGCCTTGCGGGCCTCGCCCTGTTCGGCGGGGGATTATACTTCCTGTTCCCCGAACAGTTCCGGATTTCGCCGCTGGTGATCATCACCATCCTTTCGTTTACCGGCGCGTTCCTCGCCATGGTTCTCATCGCGATCGTGCGCTCGCGCAGTCACCGGCCGCTGACCGGCGCCGAGAATATCCGCAAGCTGGAAGGTTCGGTCGTCGAATGGAACAACGAAAAAGGCACCGGGCTTGTGCTCGTCGATGGTGAAACGTGGAAAGCACGGTCGAAAGCACCGCTCAAGGCCGGCGACAAGATCAAGGTCGTGGAGATCGACGGCCTCGTCCTTGACGTCAAACCGGTTCAGAACAATTCCGCTTCCCTGTCCCGCTTCGTCCCGGGACTGGGCAGCCAGAACAGCTAACAGCAGAAGGCAGGAAATATCATGGCAGGACTCAGCATCTTAATCCCGGTACTCGGCATTGCGCTGTTTCTCATCACCTCGATCGTCAAGGTACTGAAAGAATACGAGCGAGGCGTCATCTTCACCCTCGGCCGCGTTGGCAAGAAGGCGAGCGGTCCCGGCCTGATCCTGCTGATCCCGTTCATCCAGACACTGCGCAAGGTCGACATGCGCACCCTCGTCCATGACGTGCCGTCCCAGGACGTCATTTCCCGAGACAACGTCTCGGTGAAGGTCAACGCCGTCATCTATTATCGCGTCATCGACTCGGTCAAAGCGGTTGTTCAGGTCGAGAACTACATGGCTGCAACCAGCCAGCTGGCCCAGACAACCCTGCGGTCCGTACTCGGTAAACACGAGCTCGACGAGATGCTTCAGGAGCGTGACAAGCTCAACCACGACATCCAGGAAATCCTCGACGCCCAGACAGAGGCCTGGGGCATCAAGGTCGCCAATGTCGAGATCAAGCATGTCGACGTCGACCAGTCCATGATCCGCGCCATTGCCAAGCAGGCCGAAGCAGAGCGGGAGCGCCGCGCCCGCGTGATCTCCGCCGAAGGCGAATTCCAGGCTGCCGCAAAGCTGGCCGAAGCCGGTGAAGTCCTCTCCAGCCAGAGCAATGCGATGCAGCTGCGTTACCTGAATACGCTTCAGGAAATTGCGTCAGACCGGACAAATACGATCGTCTTCCCGTTCTCCATGGACGAATTGAAGGGCATGCTGAAACACGACCCTCAGCCTTAGACGCGTATAATATCAGCCATCCTAATATTTCAGCGGCCATAGTTGCAGTACTGCCACAACTTTGGCCGCTGCTGATTTTTTATTGTGTACTGAGGGCGTTAACTGCCCTTCAGCTGCATGGATTCATTGCCTAGCTGCCCGCACCCGCATTATTTTATGAGACAGCAGGCTAATAAGCCGCTGATGCGAGCAAATCGCGAACATAGGTCCATAGGGAGGATTGCATGAAAAAGTTTCACTGGCTGAAAGGCCCGTCCGCTGCTGCCATTGCCGTTGCCATCGCGGCACCGGCCCTGCCAGCCGCTGCGCAAGTCGATATCATCACCGTCACGGCGCAAAAGCGCGAAGAGAACATCCAGGATGTTCCGATTTCGGTCACGGCCCTCAGCGAGGAGCAGCTCGACCGCTCCGGTGTGGCCGACATCAAGGACCTGATCAGCATCACGCCCGGCCTGATGGTCACCTCGACGTCCTCCGAAGCCTCCACCACCGCCCGCATCCGCGGCATCGGTACAGTCGGCGACAATCCGGGCCTTGAAAGCTCTGTCGGCGTCGTGATCGACGGTGTCTACCGCTCGCGCAACTCCATCGCCTTCAGCGATCTCGGCGAGATCGAGCGTGTCGAGGTTCTGCGCGGCCCGCAGGGCACGGTTTTCGGCAAGAACACGTCTGCCGGTGTTATCAACGTCATCACGAAGGCGCCTGACTATGAGTTCGGCGCTGGTGCAGAGGTTACCCTCGGCAATCTCGGCCTGCAGCGCTATCAGGGCTATGTGACCGGCGGCAATGAAGCCCAGACTGCGGCTTTCCGCCTGTTCGGTGTCATCCAGGAGCGCGATGGCCTGATGGATGTTGAAACCGGCAATGGTCCGCGTACGCTGGAAGAAAGCTACACCTCCGATTACAGCAGCCTGCGCGGCCAGTTGCTGTTTGAACCGAATGACGCGCTGTCCATTCGCCTGATCGGCGACTGGACGGAGCGCACTGAAGATTGCTGTACCGGCGTTCAGGTCGAAACCGGCCCGACGGCGGCCTTCCTGCTGGCCCTGAATGGCGGCCAGCCTGCAGTCATGAACCCGGCCGACCCGGAAGAGCGTCTTGCCTACTCCAACCGCTCTACCGCACAGGACATTACCGACCAGGGCCTGTCGGCTGAAATCGACTGGGATCTTGGCTATGGCACGCTCACTTCCGTCACCGCATGGCGGGACTGGAATTCCGATGTTGCCCAGGACGTCGACTTCACGACCGTCGATATCGCCTATCGCAACCAGGATGATAACGGCGCGAGCTTCGAGGTCTTTACCCAGGAACTGCGTCTTGCCGGCTCGACCGACAATCTCGACTGGATGGTCGGCGGTTTCTATTCCGATGAAGACCTTGAACGTCGCGATGCCCTGCGCACGGGCCCGGCCTATGGCCCGTATCTCAACCTGCTCGTGTCTGCGAACGTCCTTGGCAGCGGCACTCAGATCCCGGGTATCCTGACCAACTCGACCGGTCCTACTTCGACCTTCCTCGGCGACCTGATCGCTGCAGGCGGACTTTCCGCCCTCTACCCTGCACCGCTCTATCCGACGGGCGCTGGCATGAATGGCGATGTCTATAATCAGACTGCCGAGAGTTTTGCTCTGTTCACGAACAATACCTGGCACATCAACGACACCAGCCGCCTGACCTTCGGTCTGCGTTACACGCAGGAAGACAAGGAACTGGTATCGGACTTTGACACCATTTCCACCAATGGCTGCGAGTTCTTCACCCAGCCCCAGGCCGCTCTTGGCGGGGCGACAGGTGCCCAGGCTTTCGCGTCCGGTGCACCGGCACTCGCGCCGCTGTTCCCGAGCATCCAGCCATTCTACTGCCTGAACTGGACGGACGACCGCTATGACGATGCGCCCTATGACTTCGAGCGCAGCGACGAGGAAATTTCCGGTACCGTCAAATTCAGCAAGGACCTGTCTGACAATGTCACCGGCTACGTGTCCTATGCGAACTCGTTCAAGGCTGGCGGCTTCAACCTCGACCGCGACCCGCTCGTGCTCGATGGCACGAACGACGATACTTCTTTCCGTCCGGAAAAGATCAATTCCTATGAAGCCGGCCTGAAGAGCGTTCTTGCCGAAGGCACGCTGGTCGCCAACCTCGCCGCCTTCCATCAGGACATCGAGGACTTCCAGCTCAACTCCTTCCTCGGCACGCGCTTCGTTGTCGAAAACGTGGCAGAAGCCACAGCGACGGGTGTCGAGCTCGACTTCCTCTGGGATCCGGGCATTGAAGGCCTGAGCATCACCGGTGGCGGTGCCTACATCAAGGCCGAGTATGGCGAGGACATCGACCAGGCTGTGCTGGCCGGTGAGCAGATGACCCTGTCGCCGGAATTCTACGGCAATCTCGGTGTCACCTACGAGACCGTCCTCGCCGAAACGCTGAACGCGATCTTCCACGTCGAGGGCCGTTATGTCAGCGACTACAACACCGGTTCCGACCTCGATGCTGCCAAGTATCAGGAAGGTTTCGGCATCGTGAACGGCCGCATCGTGCTGTCGCCGATGGACAGCCCGTTCAGCGTCGAGCTTTGGGGCAAGAACCTGTTTGACGAGTACTATACCCAAGTCGGTTTCGACGCTCCGCTGCAGACGGGCAGCTGGAACGCCTTCCTCGGCGCCCAACGCACCTATGGCGTAACGCTAAAAGCCGATTTCTAGCCCCTGACCTATCAGGCTAGTTTTCACCAAATACAGCGCCCCTCCCTGACGGAGGGGCGTTTTTCTTTTATGGTCCGCGCACTTCGGCGGCTGGAAGGGGCCAGAGAGTTGACATCGCAAGCCGACACAGCGCGTGTATGGGACGGTATGGAAACGCATGGACAAGATCAGCCGACGCGCGGCACAACAGGCCGTGGCCAGCAAAGCCGCCGGGATACACGGCGTCTGCGTGACTGGCTGGCGGACAGGCTTGGCCTGCCAGCCCTGCTCGCGACCGGCCCTGCCCCGATCTATACGAAAGCCGATGAAGACCCCGACCTGATCGCCCGTCTGGAAAAGCTGGACAGGTCGATTGCGGTTGACGAGCTGAGCTTCGCACCTGACCTGCGCTATCAATGTGCCGCCGAACCACTCGCGATCCGCCTGATCCGGGAGCATGAGGGTATCGCTCCCGGCTGCCCGGCCGTGCTGTGTCCCGGCGATGCCCACGCCGTCTCGCGCCTCATCGACATCGCCGCCAATTGTGGCCTGAGTGTCGCTTTTGGCCGCAACAGGCCGACCGGGGACAATGTCCTGCCCCTCAGCTTTCACCGCATGAAGTCGGTCATGCTCAGCGATGACACGCCGGGCCTCGTCAGTTTTGGCCGTGGGGCCAGCTGGCAGGATATCCGTGACGCAATTGACGCGGCAAAGAACGCCGACAGCTGTATACCACGCGGAATCGATACCCTGTTCGCAACACCGGCCGACGCGGCAGCGGAAGGGGTGTTCTCGCCCCGGGCCGCCGAGAGCGTCGCCGGCGAGGCGTGTACATGGGAAATGATCCTGCCCGCGCGGGGCACGACACTGCTCGACGGGACCTGGGTTTTTCGTTCGCAGGAAAAGGCTGAAGAGGCGCTCGCCGCTGTATGCCGCAAGGTGCCGCCCTTCCAGGCGCGCCTGATCGGCGAGCCTGACCTCAGGATCGGTGAAAAAATCGGCCTGTGGCGTCTGCCGCGCCGCCTTACGGGTGGCAATGACTATACAGGGCTTCGCATAGCCTACCTCGGCGATGGCATATCGGTACGCGCCCAGCGCTTTGCATCGACCTGGCCTGTCGAGGGCCTTGGCGGCACGTTCTGGCGCAATGGCGCCCTGCTTGATGATGCGGAACGGATCGGTCTTCTGCTGGACAATGGCCTTACAGAGGTCACGGTACCGGATGACGGCAAGGCTGCCGAACGGCTGACGCACGCCCTGAAGGCGGCATCGAACGGTGATGAAAGCGGAATTTCGGCTCTCATCAGCCGCAAGGCACTGCTGGACCAGGGCCGCATCAGGAATGACGTCTCTGCCATCGTCCCGCGCGATTTCAACGATCCACTGGGACAGTGGCAAAAACTGGCATCGATAGCCGTGAGCCCGGACGATAACGCACCGGTGGAGCGCGAGGATGAAAAGCCGGGCGACCAGACCGAGCAGATGCAAATGCCACAACAGCCTTATGACAGCAGTGGAGATACCACTACCACGATAAGCGAAAGCGCCGAGTGGCAGGCAATCCGCGCTGCCCTCCTGCCGCAGGGCGAGGCCGCGCCACCACCACCGGATCTTGAAGACCGCACACCTGCCCGGATGCCTGCCCAGTCTTCAGCACAGTCCCCGGCCAGCCATGGCTGACCTGCCATGAGCGAAAGCCGCCGTTCCGATCCCGGATCAATCGAAATACTGGATGTGCGCGGCTTGCGATGCCCCATGCCGGTCATCCGCACCGAATCGGCGCTGAGGAAACTGCCGGCTGGCGTCGATCTGAAAGTCATCGCCGATGATCCCATCGCCAGGATCGACATTCCACATTTTTGCCGGGAAGCTGGGCATTCGGTCGAAGAGCTTGATTCTGAAGGAAAAACCGTAACGTTCCTGATCAGGCCGGCAGAATGACCTGTCGCCGAATCCGGTGCCGGTTTGCCACAGGCAGCGATCACATTAACTTTTTCACGAGAGCTAGTGCCTTTTGCAGAAAAAAGGTGTTAACTTTGATCTGATGAGACTCGTGCGAGCTGCCTCATCAGGGGAGCCACGGGGGTATGGACGCAACGACTGGTTACAGGTCAATGCTGGTGCCGGGTATAGCGAGGGGAAGTTTTCACGATGAAAACAAAATGCTCTGAGAGACTTTCAACACTGAAGCGCGGCATTGCGGCTGCAGCGATCGGCATTGCTGCCGGTCTCCTGCCTGCCGGGGCGGCCTTTGCCGATTACGATGATGCGCTCAATGCCTATGCATCGCAGAAATTCGAGAATGCCGTAGACCTGTGGGTCAGATACGCGGTTGCCGGTGATGTGAAATCCAAGCAGGCACTCGGTGACGTCTATGCCGGCAAGGGCCTCGAAGCAGGCCCTGAATATACCGGCGTACTGACCAGTCCGTCAGATACCGGCGTTATCCCTCAGGACGATGTCGAGGCGCTGGCCTGGTATATTCTCGCCGCCAATCATGACTTCGACAGCTATAACCAGTCGCCGACCTATCGCGACGTAAACGCCAAATTCGTGGCTCAGGAACAGATCCCGATCCTGAAAAAGCGCATGAGCGACAATGATGTCTACCAGTCGCAATTGCGGGTCGTGGAAATACTGTCCGCCGAATCGGAGTTCGACCTTTATCGTCTCGGCATGATGTTCCAGACCGGTGCTGGCCTGCCAAAGGACAATATCGAGGCGCTGAAATATTTCGAACTCGCCAAGGGCCGCAACCGCAACTCCAATGCCCCGGCAAGCGAAGCAGCGAAATATCTCATTACGCTGATGAACCCGCGCGACGTCGATACCGCGCAGGACCTCGCCGCCAACTGGGAGCCGCCGCTGCCTGAGGCGCTGAAGAACAAGACGCCGCGCCAGGAAGCACTGGAAATGGAGCTGGCACGCCTGCGTTCCATCCAGCTGGCCGAAGCGATCGACAATATCGAGGAAGAGTTCTCCAACAACGAGGACCTGCTGCAAAGCTCGCTCGCCGCACTCGGCTTCTACCAGGGCTCCATCGACGGCAAGGTCGGTCCGGAGACCCGAACCTCGGTGCGTAACTTCCAGTACTCGCTGTATCAGAAGAACCGCGAGATGACCGAGGAGGAGAAGCGTAACAAGATGACGGGCACGCTGTCGCCGGAGCAGAAGGTCCAGCTGGTCCAGCTCGCTGCCGATCGTGAGCATCCGCAGTCACAATATGTCTACGGCATCATGTATACGCGCGGCATTGGCGTCGCCAAGAATGGCGAAAAGGCAGTCTACTGGCTGAAGAAATCCGCCAATTATGGCTATTCGCTCGCGCATTACGCGCTTGGTGTCGCTTTCCGCGACGGCATCTATGGCGAAGACCCTGTCGAACCGGATGTGTCCGAAGCGACCTTCCACTTCGGCCAGGCCTATGCCCTCGGCCATCAGCAGGCACAGGAAGATCTGATCAAGCTGCGCTATGAAGCCGTACCTGCAACGAATATTCGCGGCAGCCAGGAGAATTGAGATGAGAGAGACGATGATCAAAGGGGACATCATGAAATCCGCCACCCGTCTTGCTGCCGGCTTCACCGTCGCGGCCATCGCCCTGACCGGCACGGCTAGCGCCCAGTTCGGCGGCTTCCCGACCGTGACCAAGCAGGACCAGATCCGCATCGACGCACAGAAGGAAAAGACCGCTTCCAAGAAAAGCGAAGCGAAGCTTCCGTCCTATCTGGTGGTCGACTCCCGCGCCCATGGCGATGACAGCTATACCTCGATCCAGGAAGCCATCAATGATGTCGCCCCTGGCGGTGTCGTTGTCGTCCTGCCTGGCGTCTATCGCGAGAACATCACGTTGACCAAATCCGTCAGCCTGCAGGGCGACCGTGGCCCGGGCGGCCAGGTCCGCGTTATGCCGACGGATTCGTCCAAGCCATGCCTGACCTATTCGCCTGAGGGCTCCAACGATCACGCGCTGGTCTCGAACATGCAGTTCGATTTCTCCGACGCCGTGTTCGCAACGCCCGGCTCGGCGGCAAACAAGGCAGTACGCGCCGGCTTCGGCTCGGCCAGCCCCTGCGTCGCCATCAAGTCAGGCGTCTTCACGATGAAGGAGACGACCGTCGACGGCGGTAACATCCATTTCGGCACGATGGTTGAAATCACCGGCGGCACAGCCTTCCTCGAGCGTAACGAGATCCGTGGCGGCGAACAGGGCGTGCTGATCAACCAGAAACATCCGCTCTGGGACCGAACCCTGCTGGTCGACAACGTCATCACCGGCAATACGGGCATCGGCCTGCACATGCAGGGCGCCTCGACCATGCTGGTCACCGGCAACATGATCAACGCCAATGGCAAGGGCATCACCTATAATGGCGAGGGCGGCGCGACCATGGTCGGCAACAAGATCCTCAACAATGCCGGCGATGGCGTTACCCTTGGCGAGCAGGCCAAGCAGGTGCTGATCCGCCTTAACCAGATCTGGGCCAATGATGGCGACGGGCTGAAAATCTACCAGTCCAATGGTCTCGTCGAGGACAATGACATCAAGGGCAATGTCGGCCTTCAGATCTCGTCCATCGGCAATGGCAACAAGCCGAAAATCTACAATGACGTAGAGCGCGAAATCAGCCGTATGCGCAAGCAGACGAACTAGTCTCGGCACACACTGCTATCGAATGATCAGGGCTGCTTCGGCAGCCCTTTTCTTTTGGTGCCTATCTCTGCGCTGCCTTGCAATAGCTGTCGATATACGCCTTGTGGCTTGGCATGTCGGCGACCGTACGCTGAACATTTTCCTCGATATGATCGAGGAACCGTCTGATCTCGTCCGGCTCCATCACGTCGGCGATGGGGTGCCAGGTATCGGGGCTCAGCCCCTGCCCCAGCATCACCTGCGTCCATGAATTCTCTGCAAAAAGCTCGTCCGCCGCGCGGAATACCCGGCCTGTCTGCGCGAACAGCTCCATGCGATGGCGCAGACTTTCGGGGATATCCATCGACCGGCAATGGCGCCAGAAGTCCGTGTCCTGCCGATCCGTCAGGTGATAATGCAGGATGATGAAGTCGCGGATGTGTTCGATCTCATCCATCATCTGCGTGTTGAATTCTTCTGTCTCCGCGCCTCTGATCCCGTCATGCGGGAACAGGTAAAGCAGGCGCATCACCGCTTTCTGGATCAGGTGGATGCTGGTCGATTCCAGCGGTTCGATGAACCCGCTCGACAGGCCGATAGAGACGCAATTGCGCTTCCAGTGATCCCGCCGCGTACCGGTGCGGAACGGGATCGTGCGCGGCTCAGTCAATATTTCCCCGTCGACACTGTCCAGCAGCTGCGCCAACGCCTCATCCTCGCTCATGTAGCGGCTGCAGAAAACGATGCCATTACCGGTGCGATGCTGCAGCGGAATTTTCCAGCGCCACCCGGCCCCATGGGCAATGGACCGCGTATAGGGCAAAGGATCCCCCACGGACGATGTCTGCACCGCAATCGCCCTGTCGCAGGGCAGCCAGTGCGTCCAGTCGTCATATCCTACCCCCAGCGCCTGCCCGATAAGGAGCGCGCGGAAGCCGGTACAGTCGATGAACAGATCGCCCTCCAGCTGCGTGCCATCTTCGAGGGTGATGCTTTCAATGTCGCCGCTCCCGGCGCGCGCCACGCTCTCGATCCGTCCCTCCCGGCGCGTGACGCCATGGTTCTCTGCCATCTGGCGCAAAAATGCAGCGTAGGCAGATGAATCGATGTGATAGGCATAATTGAGCCCGAATTTCGGCAGGTGCGCGAACTTTTCCTGCTCTGCGGCAACCAGTTCCAGGCAGTACTCGCCAAAGTCCTTCGCGATGCCCATATCCTGCCCGCGCCGCCAGAAATGCTGGAACCCGGCTGTCCAGTGGTCCTTGCCGGTCACCCCGAAGGAGTGGATGTAGCGGTGATCGACATCGCGCCAGTTCTCGAACGCGATGCCCAGCTTGAATGTGCCATTGACGCTTTTCAGGAAAGCAGCTTCATCGATCCCCAGCAGCCGGTTGAAGGTGAGCAGCGATGGAATCGTCGCCTCCCCCACACCGACTGTGCCGATGGCATCGGACTCGACAAGGGTAACATCAACGACCTTCTCCAGTGTCTTTCCGATGGCTGCCGCCGTCATCCACCCGGCGGTGCCGCCGCCAGCGATGATTACGCGCGTCTTTCTTGCACCTTGCGTCATTGCCCTACCGGTTCAGCCTGTTGAGAAGAAGCGCCCGCAACCGCCTGGCGGACTGATCCGTCATCGGATCAAGAATGCCGCGCGCATGGTCGGGGATATGCGCCACCGTCTCATCATCATTCTCGAACACATAATGGTCGAAGAAATGTTTCCAGATCTTCTTTTCCTCGGGCGGCATGTCGCGGATCGTCAGCATGGCGTGGTTGAGCACATCCTGCGGCGTGCCCAGATAATCAGGCACTGTCCGCCACCAGTAATTGACGAGCACGTTGAAAGCTTCCAGTGCCTCGACGTGGTGCCACCACATGGACGGGATGAAGAGGGCATCGCCCGCTTCCATCTCAGCGACCTGTGCATGCTGCATCGCCTCGGCAAAGCGGGGGAACCTCTCGAGGTCGGGCCGCGCAAAATCGACCAGGCTGATCGGTCTGCCCGCCGGCGTGTTTTCGATCGGGCCGATATAGAGGTTCGCCAGCTGGTCCGGCGGGAAAAGGGTAAAGCGCCGCCGCCCGGCAGCCACACAGGCAAGATTACGTGGCAGGTCGTTATGCGCTGCGATACGCGTGCGCGTACCGATCCAGATGCTGGCAAGCGGATCATGCTCGCCAAAGCCGACATCGTTTTCATCGCGGAAGCCTGGCAGGCAATCATCGATGGTGGCGGATGCCAGATAGATCAGCGGCGGCGCGTCCTGCCCGCCAGTATCGGCAATGCGCCGCAGCACCTCACCGATGGGGGCATTACCACGATCGGCGTTTGAACCGGAGAAATCATCCTTGTAGAACACCCGCCCCTGAAGTGTCGGTGGGCCTACCGATACGGGCACGACAGCGCCTCGGTCGAACTGGCTGAGATAGTCGAACAGCGCCTTGTCAGACGTCCGAGCTGCCTTGACCACAGGCCAGTCCGAGACCCAGCCGCGCAGGATGACAGGCTCCGGAGATACCATCACCTCCTCCGGCAGGTCGTCTGTATGCGGCAGGTCGATTTCCCTGACCGGTGCCGGATCAGGCAGCACCCCCGTCATGCTATCGGCGGCAGTAGACATTACGGCGCACCCTTGCGATTACGCCGGTCGATAAGGGTGCGGAATTGCGAGATTGACGCCACTGCCATGTAAATTGGCAGCAGGAAATTATGTTCCTGCAAACGGCCTAGCCCTGCGGCATCCAGCGAATACAATTTTTCCTCGGCAATGGTATAAAGACCGGCGAGGCGCCCCTGCATGCCATCATCAAGCGTCACATCCAGGCTGAATGGCTCGATCAGGTCCATCTCGTCCAGCAGTGCGCAAAAACTCTGTACGTTAGTCTCGGCATGATGGATTTCCGTCAGCATACCGGCAATCTGCTTCAGGAAATCGCTCTGCCCGCCCTGCGGCAGGAACAGGGGCTGGCCCTCTGTCTCGCTGACACGCGGATGCTCGATGTCGATATGCACTTCCATCTGGCTTTCGCCGCCGCCCGGAAAAGCAAAGCCGATCAGGAAAGGCGGCATGCGCATCGCCATCGGCACATAGTTGGCATCCCATTTTTCGCCATCCAGGAACAGGTTGCTGTCCTTCTCCAGCCCGAACAGGGCAATTGGCCGGAACCGACCGGAACTCTCCTTGGAAAACACGATCGGATAGGTCGCCTGCACATTCCGGAATTCGTGCGGGAACACCGGGCTCGACATGACGGCATCGCCGAGATCGGCAGAATATTCCGTACGCACCTTGAGATTGGCGTGATCGACGTTATTGAGGGAGACGTGACGTGGCATCGACTATGTATCCTTAAGCTCGGTCTTTTAAACTCTGGTCAGGCCGGCCTGCATGACATGATCGAGCAGTTGCCGGTTGGTTGGCAGCCCGGCGAGAAAGCGCCGGGTCATGGTTCTAATATCATCAAGATGCCGTCTGGCGATGGCCGGATCGTCGAGCCGCCGCAACGTTTGCGGGGCAGCAGTCTCGAACCCCATGCCATACATGACATAAGCGTAGCTTGCGGCCGGGAAGATTTCCTGTATCTGCGGAAAATCGTCGCGCGAAGGCGGGCCGTGCCGCCAGCGCTCCAGCAATTCTGTAAGCCGCTCAGGCCATGTCGACCGGTCGAGATGGTCACGCCAGTATGGCTCAGTCCGTTGACTGAGGATATAATGGAGCTTGAGAAAGTCGACGATACGCGCCCAGCGATAGGCAAAGCGCCTGTTGAACTGCCCTGCCGAGCGTGTCATCTGTCCCTTTCCAAAAGACAGGAGACTACTGATCATGTCGGCGGAAAGCTCGACCATGACAATGGCAGATGCCTCCAGTGGCTCCACAAACCCCGATGACATACCGACAGCAACACAATTGCCGCGCCACGGCTCGCGCCGATAGGCGGATCGGAACCGGATCAGCCGGGCGTCCTCACTTCTGACGCCACTGCCCGGCGCCGTCTTCTCCAGATAGGCGTCGAGCCCGGCGCATGCCGCATCCTCGCTTATATGGTTTGACGAATGCACATAGCCGACGCCGCGGCGCGATTGCAGGCCGATGTCCCAGACCCACCCGGCTGAAAGCGCCGTACCCACTGTTTGAGATGCTATCGCCGAGAGTTCATCTTCATAGGGAACATGCAGGGCAAGCGCCCGGTCATTGAACAGAATATCGGATACGTCCGTCAACGGACTGTTGAAATGCTCGCCGATCAGCATTGCCCTGCTGCCGGTGCAATCGATGAAAAGGTCGCCGTCAACCGTTCCGTGCCCATCGGCTTGGATGGAGCTGATATGACCATTCTCAGTGCTGGAAACACTGGTCACGTTTGCCATGATATGGGTGACACCCAGGCGGGCGGTGCAATGCTCGCGCAGCAGCGTGGCAAAGGCACCGGCATCGAGGTGATAGGCATAATTGGCGACAGCGGCATATTCCGGGGTCGCTGCCTGTTTCGGGGCTTTTCCCTCGCGGCACAGGCTCACCTGTGCACTGATCGCTTCGCCAAAGGGCGTGCCTTCCGGCGCTGCGCGCCATACGGCAAGACAGGAAATATCGTCAGGGTCGGGCGGTGCGGTGAAGGGGTGGAAATAGCTGTCGCCCGCGCTGCCATCGACCCAGCCGTCGAAGCGGGAGCCCTGTTTGAAGCTGGCATTGCAGCGCCGGATGAAATCGGTTTCCGCGATTCCTATACGGCGCAGCGTGTCACGCAAGGACGGCCAGGTCCCCTCGCCTACACCAAGGATTGGCACATCGGGGGATTCGATCAGGGTGATGTCGAGACCGGCCTGTTTCCACGCGCAATGATCGGCAGCAAGAATGCCAGCTGTCAGCCAGCCGGCAGTGCCACCGCCAATGATCACGACACGTTTGATTGGCTTGTCCAAGCCTTGCCCTCCTCCCTTGTGGAGACTTATTTTCTTTTCCCGAGTGTAGAACAGTATGGCAGCGATGTTAACGCGGCATTGTCGTGTGACGGCATCAAGAAGCTGCCATTTCCTGCCCTGAAATATAAAAACCCCCCGCGGGTTAGCGCGGGGGGCCAGTACTCTTTCCGGGAAACTAGAAAGAGAAGCGTGCACCGACAGCGTAGCGGGGGCCTGTCTGTGTCGCAAAGTTCACATAGGCCGCCGATCTGCCAACGGTACGGGAGGTTTCGTTGGTGATGTTGATGCCTTCGGCAAAGACAGTGATCCTGTCGGTCACGTCATAGCTGGCATTCACATCAAGCTGTCCATAGTCTTCCACGTAAAGCGGGTTGTTTGCAGTACCGCTGACGCCGATAGCAGAGGTCAGGAACTTGTCGCGCCAATTATAGGCGGCCCGGACCTGGAAGCCATTCTTGTCGTAGAAACCGATGACGTTGTAGCTGTTCGACAGACCGAGAAGCGGTGTCTGCACATCGCCACTGATCGGTACGGACAGGTTGTCAAATTCGACATCACCATCAACCAGCGTGTAGTTCAGGATCCAGCCAAAGCCGGTGTCGCCGAGCAGGTGCTGCCAGGCAAATTCCCAGCCATCGACCGTCTTGGTTTGATCGTCATTGACCGGACGGGCAATGCGGAACTCAAGCAGCGGGTCCTCACCAGCTACACCGAAGATGTTACCTGTGTATGCGCCCGGCGTGCCGCCGGTGATCTCGAATGTCGACGGATCGGCATTCTCGAAGATCCACTGACGGATTGCTTCTGCATCGGTCGTGCCAAGAGCGGCTACGGCATCATTATAACGCTGGCCTTCATAGGGCGTGTACACATCAAACGGTGTCTGGCCTGTGATCACTTCATTGCCGATGAAATTCTCGACTTCCTTGTTGAAGTAACCGGCAGACACATAGCTGCCATCCTCGTAATACCATTCAGCTGACAGATCGATGTTTGTCGACAGGAATGGCTCAAGAGCCGGGTTGCCGGCGTTGCCTTGCGCACCATCAATCCGGAAGATGGCGGCAAAGGTCTGGCCACCCTGAATGTCCGCATAGCTCGGACGCGTCATCGTCTTGCTGTAGGAGGCACGCAGGACGACGTCATCACGCGGCTCGATCTGGAAATCCACCGCCGGAAGCACGAAATCATATTCGCCGGTCAGCTCAGTGAAATCGCGGTTTTCGGGGTTGTCGGTACCCAGGAAACCGAATTCGTTCGCAGCGTTCCAGATCGTTCCTGTCGGGAACGGTACGAGCGCCTCTGACGTGACTTCCGTCTCTTCATAGCGCACGCCACCGACGATGGAGGCCGGCCAGGCACCGAGCATGAACTCGGTATCCACCTCGAAGAAGCCTGCAAGGCTTTCTTCCTGCGTCCTGCGGTCTGTTTGGAGAATCGGATTGATGCAGGCACCGTTGCCGCCGCAGATCGGAGCGAAACCGCCAATCGGCTGATCCATCGCTGCGAGCAGTTTATCGAAATCGATGATGAAGAAGTCCTGGAACGTATCCTTGTAGCCATCGAACTGGTCGAAATTGCTCGCCAGATCGGCACGCTGCCAGATATCATCCGGATAATCCGCAGGGGTACCGACACCGCCCCAGCTGTCACGCTGGTTGTTGGAGAACGTCGAACGGTAGTCGTTCTTGGTCGAGGACACACCGAAATCGACGCTCTTCACGATGGAATTGTCGAACTCATAGGTACTGACCAGCTGGATCTGCTGGATCTCTGTCCGGATAGAGCTGTCCTGGAACGTCGAGCCGGTGCCGCGCATACGGTCTGCACTGATATCATTGAACGGATCGACCCATCCAAGAGACAGGCTCGGAAGGTCCGTAGAGAAATCAACGCCCTGGAAGTTCAGGGACAGGTCGGCCGTGCCGATCACTCCGGCGGTACCGTTCGGGCTGTCATTGCCGGACTCGGCGCTGGAATCATGAACATCGAGTTCGAAGCTCAGATTGTCCGTTGCTTCCCACTCGACGTTGAAGCCGAGGGACTTGTTCTCACTGACAGTGGCGAACTTTGCAGCGCCCATGGAAAGGTCCGTCGAGACGAAATCCTCGTTATAGAAGATGATGTCAGAGATTGGCCCGTCGCCCCATGCACTCGTCGTGTTGCCATGGTCAAACCAGACAGACAGGTCGGAGCGGCGCGTCTCGTTCTTGTTCTGTGAATAGAAATAGTCGAGCGTTGCCGTCAACGTCTCGATCGGGCGGTATTGCAGGGCCAACTGGCCGTTAATCCGTTCACGGCTGATGTCTGTCAGTGAATAGTTGGAGCTTTGCGGCACGGAATAGATGTCATCCGGGCCTGGCCGGTTGGTAACCTGCGTATCGGCAGGCGGCTGGGGCAGCGTACCCCAGTTGTTTTCGGAGCCGAGATAGGCACCGCGCCAGCCATCTGGTGTCGCGAACTGGGCAAAGCCGCTATCGCGCTTCTGATAGCTGCCAACGACCGCTACGCCGAAAGTGTCATCAGCGAAGGTGTTGGAGTAGATACCGGAATATTCCGGCGTGAACGACGTGCCATCACCAAGCTCGGTCACGGAATCATCGATGACGCCTTTTACACCAGCAGAGAAGCGCATACCCGGTGCGTCGAGCGGACGAGCCGTCAGGATGTTCAGTGTGGAACCGATACCGCCGGTCGGCACGGCAGCGCGGCCGGTCTTGTAGACTTCCACACTCGCAATGCCTTCTGAGGCGAGGTTGCCGAAATCGAAGCTGCGCGAGGCCGGTGCACCGCCGGTCAGGAAGGCGGTCGGCATCTGGCGACCATTGAGCAGGACGAGGTTGAAGTCCGGACCGAAGCCGCGAACGGTAACCTGGCTGCCCTCGCCGTTCTGGCGGTTGATGGAAACACCGGTGATCCGCTGCAGCGATTCAGCGAGGTTGGTGTCGGGGAACTTGCCGATGTCCTCTGCCGTGATGGCGTCGACGACGCCCTGCGAGTTACGCTTGACGTCGGAGGACGCTTCCAGCGACTGGCGGATACCCTGAATAACGATGACGTCTTCTGAGAAGCCCTGCGCGTCCTCAACGCTGTCCGCATCATCCTCTTGAGCCACGGCCGGCATTGCCAGCGACAGGGCCGAAACACCGCCCATCAGCGCGATGGAGAGCTTCACGCCCCTCAGGTTATTTGTCTTGATCATGTTTATTCCTCCCTCTGATTGTCGTTAGGTGGTTTGATTTTCTTGTCTTGAAACACCGGGTTCCACCATGCGCATTGCAGTGACAGATACGCGCCAAAAGCGGGATCGTTGCCCTGATCTTGCCCATTGAATGAACCGCAAGTCCGAATTCCTCCTTCCGTCTTCCACAGGCACATCCCGTGCTGACGGATATTTTTTTGCATGGTGATCCAATGCCTGTGCTGGCTTCAATTGATTTGCGGTGGGACGGACACATGCTGCGGCAAAACGGAAATGTTCAACGCTAACAATAGCTTTCCGGCTTTGCCTGTATGGCTTCCGGGGCACGACTCACGCGTCGTTTCATGTGTGCAGATACAAAAACGGACGGGCAACTCCTTGCCCGTCCGTGTAATGATAGCGCTATCGCAAGCTATCTTTGTCAGTTAGACGACCAGGTGAAGCTGCCGCCCAGGTCGGCCGCTGAAGACCCTCCGACATAAACCTCGAAGTCTCCATTCTCGACCTTGAAGTTTCCATACGGATCATAAAAGCCGAGCTCGGCGTCGGTAAGCTCGAAGGTTACAAGCGTGCTCTCGCCCGGCTCCAGCATGACCTTTTCAAACCCCTTCAGCTCCCGCACAGGCCTGACGACACTGGCAACGGGATCACGCAGATAGAGCTGCGCCACCTCCGTACCGGCAACATCGCCTGTATTTTCCAGCGTGACCGAGACCGTTACGGATCTGCCCCCCTGGGTGATTTCAAGGCCTGAATAGTTGAAGCCCGTATAGCTGAGGCCATGGCCGAAAGCATAGAGCGGCGTGTTCGGCAGGTCGTTATAGTGGGACCAGAACACCTCGTTCTCCAGTGGCCCGGGCCTGCCTGTCATCATGTAATTGTAGTAGACCGGAATCTGCCCGACCGAGCGCGGGAAGCTCATCGGCAGCTTGCCGCCGGGATTATGGTCACCGGTCAGGACGCTGGTTATGGCATGGCCGCTTTCATGACCAAGATGCCACGCCTGCACGATGGCAGGCACGTTGGCATCGGCCCAGTCGAGGATCAGCGGACGGCCGCTCATCACCACCAGCACCGTCTCCGGATTGGCAGCGTGGACAGCCTCGAGCAGTTCCTGTTGCACACCGGGCAGGCCGATATCCGATCGGGACCGCCCCTCACCGCTTTGCAGGCCATCCTCACCGAGGACCAGCACGACCTTGTCAGCCTTGCGGGCAGCGGCAACTGCGGCGTCAAAGCCGCTGCGGTCCGTCGTGTTGACGACAACCGGCTGGGGGAAGCCGGCCTCGCCGACCTCTACCGCCGCGCCCTCTCGATAGGTGAAACTGACGCCAGCGGCCTCGAACCCTTCCACGACGGACACGGCTGTCCCGGTCTCTCCGGCAGCCCGCCAGTTGCCGAGTGGCGTGTCCTTGTCGGCGGCCAGCGCCCCGATCAGCGCGACCTTCTCGCCCCCCTTCAGGGGAAGCAGGCTGGCCTTATTCTTCAGGAGCACGATAGAGTTTTTCGCGACGTCGAGCGCGACGGCGCGATGGTCCGGCGACATCAGGATATCCTCCTGATCCGGATCGTCGACATAGCGATACGGGTCCTTGAACAGCCCCAGCTCATGCTTGACGCGCAGGACGCGCCTGACGGCGTCATCGACAATCGCCATATCGACAGCGCCGCTTTCGACCAGACCGGCCAGGTGATCGCGATAGATATAGGATTCCATGTCCATGTCGGAGCCCGCCTCGATCGCCAGCTCCGCCGCATCGCGCGGCCCGGCGGCAAAGCCATGATCGATCATTTCCCGGCCCGACGCCCAGTCGGAGACGATGAACCCGTCAAATCCCCATGCCTCTTTCAGCAAGTCGCGCTGGAGATAGGCATCGCCCGTCGCCGGCACGCCATTGAGGATGTTGAACGAGTTCATTGCGGTGCGCACATCGGCTTCCTCGACGGCGGCCTTGAACGGCGGAAGGATCACGTTGTGCAGCGTCACGGTGCCGAAATCGGCGGTGTTGTAATCGCGTCCGCCCTCGGCAAAGCCATAGCCTGCCAGGTGCTTGATCGTTGCCGCGATGGTGTCGTCCGCTGACAGATCATCACCCTGAAAGCCCTTGACGCGGGCAACGGCGATGCGCGCACCGAGATAGGGATCTTCCCCCGCCCCTTCCATGACGCGACCCCAGCGCGGATCGCGGGAGATGTCGACCATCGGCGCGAAGGTCCAGTTCAGGCCCTGCGCGGCAGCCTCGACGGCGGCGATGCGGGCGCTCTGCTCGATCAGGTCGATATCCCAGCTTGCAGATTCGGCCAGGGGAATCGGGAAAATCGTCTTGTGACCGTGCACGACGTCATAGCCGAAAATCAGCGGGATACCGAGACGCGAATCCTCCACGGCCAGCTCCTGAACGGCCCGCACCTCGTCTCGACCGACGACGTTCAGCATCGAGCCGACCCGGCCTTCGCGCACCTGCTCGAATTTCTCCTCCTGCTCGCCGCCCTGCGGCGCCGGGCCGGTAGCGTCCCAGAAAGAGCTGTACTGGGTCAACTGGCCGACCTTCTCTTCCAGAGTCATTTCGGCGAGGAGCGCATCGATCTGCCCTTCGATGTCATCCTGCGCCATCAGGGCGACAGGGGAAGTGCCAGCCAGCACGGCTAGGCCAGCGAGGAATTGCTTGATCATTTTTTCCGTCCCAGAGATGTTTTGTCATTCATGCCCGCACTGCCTCCCCACAGGAAAAGGCAAAACAGACGTGAGGGAACGATTTATCGTTACGGACAATACCGCAACATGTCTGCGGTCGGTTGGCCGGTTAGTGCGGCAGGATGGATATTGCAAGGCACAATATTCCGCCCTTGGCTGAGGCTATGCCTCCCCCGTCAGGCGGTGAACGGCATCACGATAGCTGCGGCTGACCTTGACGGAACCACCATTAGTGAGCGTTACCAGGGCTTCTCCCTTGGCGAGCAAACGCACTTCACGCACATGGCGGGCCGAGATGATGGTGGAGCGGTGAACCCGCACGAACAATTCATCCGGCAACTGCTTTTCCAGGGCGCGCAATGTCCTGCGCAGGGCATATTCCCGCGATGGCGTATGAATCAGCGAATAATCGCCCGCCGCCTCGATGGAATAAACATCTTCATAGGGAATGAAATAGACGTGGCCGGCATCCTTTACCTTCAGCATGCCGCTGCGTTCCGGTTGCGGCGTATCGGACCGGTCACTGCCCGCCTCGGTCGACGCGATCAGGGAATGGAGCCTCTCGGCTTTTTCCACCGCTTTGCCGACCCGTTCAGGGTCAAGCGGCTTCATCAGATAGTCTATCGCATCGACACCAAAGGCATCGACGGCATACTCGGAATGGGCCGTGGCGAAGACCAGCAACGGCTTGGGGTCGACACTCATATGCCTCGAAGCATCGACACCGCCCAGTTCCGGCATCTCGATATCGAGCACGGCAAGGTCGATGCCGCCCTTGTTGATCACTTCCAGCGCTTCGAGAATGGATTGGCAGGAGATGACGATCTCTACGGCCCCGGTATCTTTCAACAGGGCCGTCGCCAGCTCCAGCGCCGGTAATTCATCGTCACAGACTACGGTTTTCAGCATATCTCCCAGCCTTGTCGGCCCCCTCGTTTCGGGGCGTGACTATAAGCGCCGTTCTCGATAGTGCAAATCCGTTTGTCATCATCCCTGAGATTGCCAGCTTGACTTGGCCCCGCGTCTGCTCCCACCCTGCCCCGATTGAAATGGACGAACTTCATGCAGACAGCCTTCGACCGATATATCCAGCCGCGCCTCGCCTCCCCCGGTCATCAGTACTGGCTGTTCCAGATCGCCGGCTGGTCTGCCATGACGATGCTGAGCTATTTCAGCCTGACATTATGGTACAATCCGGGCCAGTGGGAGCCTGCCTTTCACACCATCCTGCAATCGATCCTTGGCCTCATTGTCAGCCACCCCCTGCGCTGGATCGCATCGGCGGCATGGGAAAAGCCCATGATCAACCGTATCCTGATCAATGTCGGGGCGATCATCGGCGCGAGCCTGGCCTGGACCTTCCTGCGCCTCGTCACCTTCCAGTGGCTGACCGGCGAAATCGTGAACCCGAAGGATTACGGTGGCTGGCTGTTTGCCTCCGTCATCGTCTTCGGCTCATGGATCTTCTGTTACCACGCGCTGAAATATTACCGCCAGCTGATGGAACAGAGGGAACTCGCCATCGCGGCCCATCGCGATGTCCTGGAAGCCAAGAACCTTGCCCAGGAGGAAAGCGTCAAGCGCCTTACCGCCGAAAGCCTCTATCGCGAGGCGCGCCTGCGCATGCTGAAATACCAGATCAACCCGCACTTCCTGTTCAATGCGCTGAATTCCGTCACCCTTCTCGTGCGCAAGGGCGAGGCCGACAACGCGACCCAGATGCTTTCGCGCATCGCAGACTTCCTGCGCGTCAGCCTCGAACATAATGACGAGCTGGAACATACGCTGGAAGAAGAGATCGAGGTGCTCGACCTGTATCTCAGCATCGAAAAACTGCGCTTCGGGGATCGTCTGCAGACAGAGTTTTCACTGACCCCCGAAGCCGAACGGTTTATCGTCCCCAGCTTCCTGCTGCAGCCTCTTTTCGAGAACGCGATGAAATATGCGGTCGGGCGCAGCCTGAAACCGACACGGATCACCATGGAAGGTCATGTCGAGAATGGCTGGCTGGAGCTGTGCATCGCGGACACAGGGCCCGGCATCGATTTTGGCAAGACCGGTGAGGACGAGCGTTCCACCGGCATCGGCCTGCGCAATGTCGAACAGCGCCTGAAGTCATCCTACCGCGACAATTTCCGCTTCAGCCTTGAGCCAAATGAGCCCCACGGACTGAAGATCAACCTGGCGATCCGCGACGGCCAGCCCCGCCTGCCCGATGCGGAAAAGGTCGCACAGACCGGCAATGAAGACGCGGTCGTCTAGGTCAGTGCGGTAATTGGTGCGGCCGAGAGGACTGACCTCAAGCCGAACAGGCACATCTCAAACATTCCATGAAGCAAGCATGGCCTCCCTGATACAGCCTGACGGGGAAAGTCTGAACGACCTGTTTGAAATCCTATCAGATTGGGAACATCAGCTTCAAGAACAAAAAATAAACTTCGAGGAGCTGGGCCTATGAGCGACACAAAATCCCTCTCCTCCCCGAAGAAATCCACGCCGCTATCGATACGTCTCACCGCAGAAGAACGCGCTTGGATGCAGCGTCAGTCAAATGGCGGCTCGCTCAGTGCCTTTGCCCGCGAACGCATCTTCGGACGCAAATCGTTCAATAACAGCGCAGGCAGCCGGTCAATTCATCCGGACAAGGTCGCAATGGCGCAAGCCCTTGCTCTGCTCGGCAAGTCGCGAATGTCCGAGAGCTTCAACGCGCTGGCCGAGTCCGCTCGCATTGGGGCGCTGCCAGTGCACGAGGAAACCGAGAAGGCCATCAACGAAGCTTGCAAGCAAGTGGCGTATATCAAGTCCTTGCTGATGGCGGCGCTTGGCATCAAGGAGCACTAGCCTCTTGATCATCGTTGCATCACAGCGGGGCGGCGGGAAGCAGCTCGGCCAGCACCTTCTCAATGCTCGGGATAATGAACATGTTGAGGTACATGACATTAGGGGCTTCGCCTCGCGCGATGTCGTGGGCGCGTTCAAGGAGGCTTATGCCGTATCAAAGGGCACGCGCTGCAAGCAATTCCTGTTCTCCGTTTCCTTCAATCCCCCTGAAACAGAACACGCCGATATCGCGGCTTTTGAAGATGCGATCGGCAGGGTCGAAGAGCGCAATGGCCTGAGCGGTCAGCCGCGCGTGATCGTCTTCCATGAGAAGGAAGGCCGCAGACATGCCCATGCCGTCTGGTCGCGCATCGATGCGGAGACGATGACGGCCAGACAGATGAGCCATTTCAAGGCCAAGTGCACTGACATCTCACGCGAGCTGTATTTGGATCATGGCTGGAAAATGCCCAAGGGCCTGATGAGCGCCAAGGAGAAAGACCCGCGCAACTTCACACTGGAAGAATGGCAGCAGGCAAAGCGCGTGGGCTACCACGCGTGGGTCCTGAAACAGACCGTCCAGGAATGCTGGGCCGTTTCCGATTCCAGGGCGGGCTTTGCCTCGGCGCTGGAAGAGCGCGGCATGAAGCTCGCCCGTGGAGACAGGCGCGGCCATGTCATCGTGACCCATGAGGGCGAAGTCCTCTCCGTTGCCCGGTATGCCGGGCAGAACACAAAGGACGTACGCGCCCGGCTTGGCGATGAGCAGGCCCTCCCCTCGGTTGAACGGACGAAAGAGACCTTCACGCAGGAACTGACGGCGCAGGCAAAGCGGCACCTTGATGAACAGGAACAGAAGCAGGCGGCGGAAATGGCACCGCTGCTTCAGCGCCGCGATGTCATGCGCGACGCCCACAGCGCTGAGCGGGAAAAACTGAAAGCCGGACAAGCAGAGCGCTGGGAGGCGGAATGTAGAGATCGAGCGGCGCGACTGAACTCAGGACTTCGCGGTCTGTGGGACCGTCTCAACGGTTCCCATGCGCAAACGAAGCGGCAAAATGAGCGAGAAGCCTATGAAGCCCTGCAGCGGGACAGAAAGCAGAAACAGGACCTCATCAACGCCCAGCTTGCCGACCGGCAAAGGCTGCAAGCTCTTATCCGGCAACAACGCGCCGAGGCGACGAGAGAGCGGCTGGAAATCCACAAGAGGCTGGACGATCTCAGGAAAGGCCGACTGGAGCAGAAAAAACCAAAGCCCAAACACAGACCGACCCCGGCGCAGACGAAATCCTCAAAACCATCCTTCGACCGCGCCAACCAAGCGCAGTCCTCGCCGCAAGACAGGCTGGCAAAACTCCGTCAGCAGGATCTAGGCACAACCTCAGATCGCCTGCAGCAATTACGCCAACGCCAACAAAAGCCTGCGCCAAAGCGCGACGGCCCTGACATGGAAAGGTAAATCAATTATGGGGAGCTATGCTCCCCTGCCACATGGCGAATGTGGGGGTAGCAAGGGCAAGGAGGCTCCGAACGAGGCTCCGCGCCGCAAGGCGTGGATACGTTTGGATGCCTTTCCCGCGCGAGGGGCGAAGCCCCTATGATTTTTTGCCAGCCATGGTCAGTGTCAAGAGCTAATAGGAGGTGGTATAAATATGGGATGGATAATCTATCGACGGCAGACAGACGAAAAACGATGAGGTCGGTTCGCTCCAAAGACACCGGCCCGGAGATGCGTATACGAAGGATACTTCATAAAGCTGGTTATAGATATCGTCTCCATCGTTCCGACCTTCCCGGCAAACCCGATTTGGTTTTCTCAACTCGTAGGAAGGTTATTTTTGTTCATGGATGTTTTTGGCACGGGCATCATTGCAAAAAGGGCACGCCACCTTCTTCTAACAAAGAGTTTTGGGAACCCAAACTAGCCCGGAACCGGGAACGTGATATTGAGAACCTTCAGAAGCTGACAAAGATGAGGTGGAACACGCTTACTCTGTGGGAATGTGAGATTAAATCAATGCAGGACACGGAGATTCTGGAACTCGCTGTGGAGTTTTTAAGACAGT
Organism: Aquisalinus luteolus; assembly: GCF_009712425.2. Taxonomy (GTDB): domain Bacteria; phylum Pseudomonadota; class Alphaproteobacteria; order Caulobacterales; family Parvularculaceae; genus Aquisalinus; species Aquisalinus luteolus. Next base: position 6,131 of record NZ_VCJR02000003.1, on the reverse strand, counting down.
GAAACCAATACCTTCTTTCCGCTACGCTTGTCGAGCCAACCGTCTTTTGACCAAACAATATCACCGCGATGCACTGCATCGTGATGTACATTGCAAAGAGCGATCAGATTTTCTGCCTCATTGTCCCCGCCTTTAACGTGGTCAACGATATGGTGGATTTCGAGAAATTTTCTGGGATCTTCGCGGTCACGTTGCTCACGCGTCCAGCCGCAAAATGTGCAAGCAAATCCGTCTCTTTCGAGCACGTTTACTCGGATATCGTCTTTGATGTGACGATCGTGCTCCTCGGCCTGCTTATCCTCCTCAAGAAGATACTCACCAACGCCTAAATCATCACGGCCCTGCATTCTCGTTACGACGGGCCAACCGTCTTCTGTGCGAAGCTCACGGGAACGACGCGCCCACTCCTTCTTATTATTTGCCAAGTAACGTAACTCTTCGCCGGTAACGACTCGGCCTGCGTTTGCACGCAGGAACTCCAAGATTTTCGACTTAACTCCACCCGGCTTTTTACGAATCTCATTGAGCTGGTTCCAGCGCAAAGCCGCCTCTCGATCCTGCTCCTCACGCATGAGAATATAGTGATTGGGTTTGATGCTATCGGGATCAATACCCGTGTCGGCCTGCAAAGCCTCAATGACTTCCGGTTGCTCTGACGTGAGCTGCTTGATTGTTACGCCCGTATAGATTGTCCAACCAAATTGAACGCGCAACTCGCGAACACGCCGAGCCCATTCCCCAATTCCCGAAACGACCATCAACTCGTCACCATCGATTAGCGTCTTGGGGTAGCGCTGCAAATAACTCAGAATTCGGTCTCTCGCAGCGTCCTTTCCCTCCATCGGGATTAAGCCGCTGCCAAGATCGCGCAGACAATAAACTGCGGGCACCAAGGACCGAACTTGTTCGCGCAGATCGCTATCGTCCAAGCGATCTAAAAAATTATCGAGAAGACTCTTAAGCTCTTCGACTTTAATTTTGGGGTTTGTTGCTGCGCGGGATCGTCGTGCCATGCCACCTATGCCGACTTCTTGAGCGGCATCAGTGCCAGTTTAACTTCTTGAGCGATTGCGCCAGCAAGTGCTGGCGGCACCGCATTTCCTATCTGCCGTGCAATCTCGACTTTTGAGCCCACAAATATGAAGTCGTCAGGGAATCCCATCAAACGTGCAGCCTCGCGATGAGTGATTGGTCGATGCTGATCTGGGTGTAGGTAACGACCTTTCTCCGGTTTGAAAAATTCTGTTCGGATCGTGACGGATGGACGATCCCACCAAAGCCGGCCGAACAAATCCGTACCGCCACTTTTTTTCCTGATCCAGCAAGCAGGTGTGATTTCAGGCGCGTTCCGTTGGAGATCAAACCTGTTTCCGCCGGGTGGAACAGCTTTGTAACGCTCAATGCTTTTCGCCGTAGGGTTTCGCTTGATGTGCAAATCAAGCGGTGCCTCGCCAGCTATCTCGGTCTCCGTCGGCTTTGGAAGGTCTGAGATGACATCTCGTACCGTGCGCCATCTCGGCAAATTAGTCTCTTCAGGTGAAGCCGAATGGCTGGGGGTAGGAAACATCGGCTCAAACGATAAATTCCTCCAGCCGAAGATAATCGTGCGTTTCCGTGTTTGCGGCGCCCCATAGTCAGCAGCATTCAAAATCGTCTTGCTGCAAACGAAGCCGTATTCGGCTGCCTTTTCAAAAATGTCGTCAGCCTCCGGAGACTTATAGAGCTCCGCTACATTCTCCATCACAAACATGCGAGCGCCCGAGAGATTCGCAATCTCGATAAAGGGCTCCCAGAGTGCCCGCCTCGCGTCGCCGTCACGCTGCTTATTCAGTAAGCTAAATCCCTGGCAGGGAGGCCCCCCGATCACGACATCGGCGGCAGGGACTTTATGCTCATCAAGCCAATTTTCGATGTCCGCGCAGACGGCTTCGCCTGAGAAATTTTGATTGTGCGTCTCCACGGCGCTTGGATCGTTGTCCAGAGCGAACACAACATCGAAACCGCCGCCGAAACGGCCGTCTTCAAAACCGAGGGACATCCCTCCAGCACCTGAAAATAGATCTATAACGCGCAAGCTCATCCGATTTTGATCCACTGATTCGAGAAAATACTCAGCTACGCAGGAGTAGCGAGTTGATTCGATCTAAGTTTAACGCAACCTCGAAAAAAGAACAATATGAGAACTTATGTTGATGACTCACTCTGAGAACGCCAACCCTTCTTCGCTGGGGAGTCATGTAGCTTAGGCAGATAGCTGTTTGGACCAACCCTGATTTATTGCTTCGTTCGAGATAGTTGCATTCTCACTTTGGTAGATGGCAGAATTACTACACTCGCAGGGGTGGAGCGCATGATTGAAGAAATACATCTGGCCAATGAAGGGGCTTACGATGCCGAAGGCACCCGCCTTCACGGTCTGAAGGCGCTCAACTTTGTCTTCGGGCCGAACGGGTCTGGCAAAACGACGATTTCCCGTATCATCGACGGCACGGAAACCTACCCTGACAGCACGGTGACATGGAGAGCGGGCAACCAGCTGGAGACTCTCGTCTATAACCGTGACTTCATCAAAAGGCATTTCGATACGGAAAGCAGTATCAAGGGCATTTACACCTTCGGCGAAAACATTGAAGTCGCCGAAAAGATCAAGTCATTAAAAGCCGATGCCGATGAGATCGGCACCAAGCTGGCCGCATTGAAGAAGACGCTGTCCGGCGAAGACGGCAACGGAGGTAAACAAAAGGAACACAACGATCTGAAAAGCCAGTTGGTTGAGGATGTCTGGACAGCAAAGAAGTACCTTGATGATCTGAGTGACGCCTTTTCCGGGCTAAACAACAACAAGAAAAACTTCTGTACGCGCTATCTGGCCGAAGCCGAGAACAATCATACCGAACTGCGGGACATTGGCGAACTGCGCGAGGATGCAACAACCGTATTCTCCAGTACCCTTATCGAAGCGGCAACTTTGCCGCAGCCGGACAATTCCGCTCTCGCCTCGCTCGAGAACGATGCAATCCTTTCTAAGAAAGTCATTGGCAAGGAAGATGTCGATATCGCGGCCCTGATTGAAAAACTCGGCAACAGTGACTGGGTTCAGCAAGGACGGGAGTATTTCAACAAGCTGGATGATCAGTGTCCATTCTGCCAGCAAAAGACGGACGCGGCATTCCGCCAAAGTCTCGAAGACTATTTCGATGAAAGCTACGTCGCTGATTTGGCTGCGATTGACCGGCTGCTTGATGACTATGAATCCAAGGCGAAGGCACTGTTGGACAGCTATGGCGTGTCGGCCGTCGTGGATTCCGCCTTACTCGATCGGGACCTGTTTGATAAAGACCTGGCAACGTTGCGCCTCGCGCTTGAGAACAACATCGACCGCATAAGGGGCAAAAAGAAAGAACCCAGCGCACCGGTTACACTCAAAGATACAAAACCGCTTTTGGCCGCAGTGGATACCCACATCGGCGCTGCGAACACGAAGGTTAAAGCGAACAACGACACGCTACATAATCTGGACGCTCGCAAGAGGGAGCTATCTTCACAAATCTGGAGGCGCTTGCTGGAAGATACGAAGGCAACCTACGACAGATACAAGAAAGCCAGCGGCAATCTTGAGGCGGCAATTACGAGCCTCAGCGGACAAATCCAGCAGCGCAAAAACGAGCTGGAAGCCAAGAATAGTGAGATAGAGGAGAAAGAGCGCCAGATCACCAGCATCAAGCCGACGATTGATGCTATCAACAAGCTGCTAAAGTCGTTCGGGTTTATGAACTTCTATCTCGTAGAAAGCGCGGACAACGGCTTTTACGAGGTCAAGCGGCCCGGTGGCGAAGATGCGAAGGACACATTGAGCGAAGGCGAAAAATCCTTCATCACCTTCCTGTATTTTTATCACCTGATAAAAGGATCGTTCTCGGCGAGCGGCGCGACAACGGACCGAATTGTGGTGTTCGACGACCCAGTTTCGAGTCTTGACGCTGATATATTGTTCATCGTGTGTAATCTCATCAAGGGCATCGTTAATGAGATGCGCGAAGGGAACAGTGCGATCAAACAAGTCTTTGTACTGACCCATAATATATATTTCCACAAGGAAATCACGTTCAACAAAAAACGCAGCGGTGCTGATGCGTTCCAAGATGAAACTTTCTGGATCATCCGCAAATCTGCCGACCGCTCTGAGCTGCTGGCCTCTGAGGAAAATCCGATCCGGTCGAGCTATGAGCTATTGTGGCGGGAAGTAAAGCAAAAGCCACCTTCCGATGCGGCGATCCAGAACACCTTGCGTCGCATCCTAGAACACTACTTCAAATTCTTCGGCGGCATAACGCCAGACAACATCATTGAGAAATTTGAGGGGCAGGACAAGCTGATCTGTGGCTCACTCTTCTCATGGATCAATGACGGCTCTCATTTTGCCAACGACGATCTCTATATGTCCTGCGATCCGGGGCAAATAGGGCGTTATCTCGCCGTGTTCCAGCGTATATTTGAAGAGTCCGGCCATGCCGGGCATTACAAGATGATGATGGGTAACGATTATACCGCGTTGCCTGCCACGAACGGACCAGAAGATCAGCGCGTTGTCGCCAATGATAAAATAGCCGAAGCCGCTTCACCTGAATCTGGATCGAACCGGCCTCCATCACAAAGTTTCCATGCCGGAGCCAATCGGTGAATGGGTTGTGGGTATGGATCACCGACAATTTCAACAGCCGCGAGTTGGCCGGAGCTATTTGGCTGATTGCCTTCCTTACTTTCTTCCTATTCAAGAAAGACGTTCGACGGTCCTTAGCAGACGTTATTCGTGCCGCTTTGAACCACAAGTTTTTGATACTGTTTTCCGGCTTTGCCGCTAACGTGGCGATTCTGTCGTGGCTCGGCACGCTTCCCAAAATGTGGGACTTTGGCCTACTTACGCCGACAATCGTCTGGTATTTTCTCGGCGGCCTGCCTCTGCTGGCACGGGCGTTCGATGCTAAGGAAGGCAGCCAGCATTTCCAAGGCTATGCAAAAGACGCTTTAAGCGGAACAGCGCTTCTAGAATTCATCTTCGTCGCAAAAACTTTCAGTTTGCCGGTCGAGCTGGTACTGACACCCATCATCACTGTGATCGCCATGATGGTGGTAGTTTCGCAACGAAATCCGGAGCACGCAGCCGCCAATAAGTTTCTGACTTGGGTTTTGTCCATCATTGTCCTCGTGATCATGTGGAATTCAATTTCCCAGATATGGGCCGAGCGTGGGAGCTTCTTCACGACGGCAACATTCAAAAGCTTTATTCTGCCTGTCTACCTCACTATCGGCTCGATCCCTTTCTTCTATGCCATGCACTGCTATTCGCACATTGAAGAAGCGCTTATCCAGATCGACCGGAAAACATTCCAGTCGGACGAGCTAAAGAGGTATGCGAAGAAGCGTTTTTTCCTGACATTCATGACCCGCCCTTGGCTGATACGGCAAGCAACACGGCAATTCCATATTATGCCCGCTAAGGAAACGCAGGATGTCGACAAAATCATCAACGGCATTCTCGATTACGAACGGGAATCGCAAAACCCTCCGGACGTCGATATGAGGGAAGGATGGAGTCCCCATGCGGCTAGGGAGTTTCTATCTGATGAAGAACTTCGAACAGGCGACTACCACGCAGGTTACGACGGCGAAGAGTGGTGGTCAGGGGTCATCGCAAAGGAACTTGATGACAGTGTGCTTCCGAGCTACGTCAACTATTCGTTTTCCGGCATTAAAGGCCTCGTAAAGCGTTTGAAGCTGAAAGGCCATTTCATCGAAGAGTTTACAACTGACGTTTCGCTGGCAGAATTCAGCCGGCTTGCGGTGAGACTTATTGACATTGCAGTAGATAAAGACACCGACGATATTGCTGACAAGATATGGAACCGCGAAGAATTCGCAGCTTCGATAGGAGCAAACCACATACAATTCAAAAAGGAACCGTTTCCAAATAAACGAGGGTATGAACTGATCCTTGAAATCGAGAAATAGGTGCGGATATCGGGTCACAGCACCTGACGCGCATCCAAACCGCGTATGTGTGGATGGCCTCCGCGATGCAAGGGCAAATTTTGGAATGTTGACGAGAATGCGAATGGCAGCGTGCATGTGTC
>NZ_VCJR02000002.1 GCF_009712425.2 Aquisalinus luteolus | reverse complement strand
CCCTCATTGCCAACGAGATAGTCATTACCCGTACCACCGAGAATACGGTCGTGACCGCCTTCACCGAACAACCGGTCATCGCCATCACGGCCCTGAATGTTATCCGCATCATCGCCGCCAGCGATAAAGTCATTACCCTCGTTGCCGACAAGATAGTCAGCACCTGCCCCACCGCGGATCTGGTCGTTGCCGACCTCGCCGTAAATGCGATCATTGCCGTCGCCTCCGTCGAGGATATCCCCTGCATCGCCGCCAGCCAAGACATCGTCACCGGCCTCCCCATACATGTAGTCAAGCCCGGCACCACCACTGATAGAATCAGCCCCGGCACCGCCTCGAAGATTATTACCGAGCCCGGACCCAATGATTGTGTCATTCAGGTCGCTACCGATCACATGTTCAATGGAACTGAGCGAGTCCGTTCCTCCGAAACCATCGGTTGCGGACTGCGCTCCCAGATCTACATTCGCTCCAGACGTGGCGCCTTCGGCGGCATCCATGGCAAAGCTGATCGTATCGCTGCCGGAGTCGCCATAGATAAAGTCATTTCCGGCACCACCGGACAAGATATCGTTGCCGTTCTCACCGACCAAAATATCCGTGCCCGCATTACCGAAAATAGTGTCATCGCCTTCATCGCCACGGATATTGTCATCGCCTGCGCCACCACGGCCGGAGTCATTGCCTACGCCCAGCAGGATATAGTCGTTGCCTGCTCCGCCATCAAAAATGTCATCACCAGCATCGCCGCGCAGATTATCGACACCCGCACCGCCCATCAGCGTATCATTACCATCACCGCCATAAAGGTAATCGTCGCCATTTCCACCTGTCAGGTGGTCATTGTCAGCGAAGCCGAAGACCGTGTCGTCATCGTCACCGGCATCTATGATGTCGTCACCTTCATCACCATAAATCAGGTCGACGCCTGCACCGCCATAGGCCGTATCGTTGCCGAGGCCGCCCTTGATATAATCGTCGCCATCACCGGCATCCATAATATCGTCGCCATCCTCGCCGCGCAGGGCATCATTGCCTCCGCCGGCGAAAAGCTGGTCATGACCAACACCGCCGCGCAGGTCATCGACACCGGCAGCCGCAATCAGAACATCGTCGCCTTCCTGGCCATAGATCGTATCGTTGCCATTTCCGGCCGTTATAGAGTCGTTGCCAGCACCACCGGTCAGCAAATTGTTGCCATCGCCTGCCGATATCGTGTCGTTGCCGTCACCGCCGTTCAGCGTGTCGTCCTGGTTGAGGGCAATAATAGTGTCATCACCGGCGCCGCCGTCGACAATGTTGGCACCGCCCCCTGCATCCAGCAGGTCGTCGCCATTTCCGCCATTCATCTTGTCAGCACCAGCCTGACCGAACAGTCTGTCATTGTCATCATTGCCACTGATCGTATCGTCACCATCGCCGCCGAAAATTTCGTCAAGGCCGCTGCCGCCTTCAAGTGTATCGCCGCTGCCACCGCCGCTGATATAGTCGTCACCGACACCGCCGCGCAGCACGTCAACACCGCCCCCGCCGGTCAGTGAGTCGTTACCCACACCGCCATCGGCGACGTTGGAACCACCGCCTACATCGATGGTATCGTCCCCATCGTCACCGAGCATGTAATCGTCGCCGCCCTCACCGAACATGAGGTCATTACCTTCATTGCCGTACATGCGGTCGAAATCATCACCGCCATACATGCGGTCATTGCCTGTACCGCCATATAAACGGTCCTCCCCTACGTCACCGTAAAGGATATCGTCATCCTCTTCGCCGGACAGGGTATCGTTACCGGCGCGACCGTAAATCGTATCGTTACCCTGGCTGCCGCGAAGATTATCAATACCGAGGCCGCCATCGATCATATCGGCACCGGCATTGCCCTCGACATAGTCATCACCGTCGCCGCCATCTATCTGGTCATCACCATCGCCGCCGCGCAGCTCGTCATTACCGATATCGCCAACCAGGACGTCATTGCCGCCGTCACCGCGCAGATCGTCCACCCCGGCGTGACCATAAAGCCTGTCGATGCCACCGCCGCCATAAAGGGTGTCATTCCCGTCATTGCCGAAGAGTTCGTCATTGCCATCCGAGCCATTTAGGAAATCTGCCCCGGCTTGACCGTAAAGCGTGTCATTACCGGCAGAACCGTCCAAGCTGTCATTACCGTCCTCGCCGTGCAGCTGGTCATCGCCAGCATCGCCAATCAGCGCATCATTGCCGACACCACCATAGATGACGTCATTGTCATCGCCGCCCTTCAGTACATCGCCGCCGTTATCCCCATAAATCTCGTCGGCACCGGTGCCACCTTCGGCATAGTCATTACCGTCATCGCCGCGGATAACATCATCGCCGGCATCGCCGCGTAACGCGTCGTCATGGATGCCACCGAATATCTGGTCGTTGCCGTCACCGCCACGCAGACTGTCGGACGTACCCGTGTTGCCAGAACCGGCATAGAGAACGTCAGCCCCCTCTTCGCCGTTGAGCTGGTCATAGCCAGCGCCACCGCGCAGGATATCATTCCCGGAACCGCCATTCAGGCGGTCGTCGCCATCATCGCCGTTCAGCTCGTCAGCACCGCCCCGGCCGATCAGGACATCGTCGCCATCACCGCCTTCCAAGAAGTCGTTTCCGGCGACATCATTGGCGCCATCACCCTCTGCGAAATCATCGCCGGCACCGCCCGATAGCGTGTCGTCACCACTGCCTCCGAACAAATCGTCATCATCGCCACCACCATTGATGATATCATCGCCAGCCGCCCCGCGAAGTATGTCTTCGCCAGCCTCACCATTCACGAGGTCCGCACCGCCTTCGGCATTGACCTCGTCATTGCCAACACCGGCGTTGAATGTCTCGTCTGCATCCGTGCCTGCGAAGAAATCATCGGAATCCGTTGCGATCAGGTCGATGACCGACGAACCATAGCCGGTGTTCTTGCCGTCAAACAGAGCGAAGACGATCGCGATTTCCGTAATCACACCGACAGGCTTTGACTGGTCCTGATTCTCATAAGTGATAGACGAAACGATTTCGTTCATCATCGCCGTCGTCACGATCGTACCGTTGGAGCTGTCGAAGGTAATCTCCAGAACACCATCGATATTGGTAAAGGTGGCGATGACATTGCCGCCGGACACCAGCGTGCTGCCAGCGACGGATATGCCGGTCATCGAGGCAAAGCCCATCATGTCGACTTCACCGGCACCATCCTGGTAATTTGTCCCGATGGAGCGCTGCACCGTCAGCACGGCGCCGTCGTAATTGCCGTTGCCGCCATTCAGGGCATCATAGTCATCATCGGAAATGGTCGCGTCTGAATCGATAACGACGGCACCATCGCCTTCGGTATAGTCAAATACCGAATCAACGTTAGCAATCACGGGGAAGCCGGAGATCACGACACGCTCACCGCCATTGGCGAGCGCCTCCATGAAGTCGATAATATTTTGCGGGATTCCAGCCTGGACCAGCTCGTCAATGCTCGACGAAATCGTTATGTCGCGTTCAGTATTATGATAGTTTCCCTGCACGAACACCTGAGTGCCAACAGTTTCTCCGTCCAGCACTTCGACTTCAAAGAAAATATCATTGAACTGGAAAGGGCCGTAATTGTCGCCGACCGTGTTGAATTCATTGTTGAAGATGAAATAATCTTCGAGTGTCAGGACGATAGTCGAGCTCTCGCCACCACCAGCCTCTTCGGCAAGGTTCGTTTCCAGATAGTAAATAGGATTCTTGAAGTCGCTCTCGGACCCGTCATTGGATACCAGGAAGGTGTTGTTGAAGACGTAGGTATCGATCAGATGATACGGCGTCAGGTTCTCATAGGTGTAGGTAAGCAGGCTGATCTCGTCGAAAAGGTTGTTGAAAACCCGAGTATCCTCGCCATTGCGCAGCTTCACGCCACCAGAGCTGTCATTATACCAGCCTGCGACGTAGTTGCCTGAGAAAGTGAGCCCGTTATAATTGCCGAAATAGATTGCGTGATCGCGGTAAAAATCATTGCCATCATCACCAACGATAATATTCGCCGTCATCACGATATCGGTGATGTTCGTACCCTGAATAGTAGAGGTATAATAGCCCGCATCGTAGATATCGATCCCGGGATTGGTCGCGAGAAACGCGCCCAGGCGCGCCTCCAAGGCTGCGTCGTACAGCTGTGTATTCTCGCCATTCTCAGTCAGACCGCCAAGAATGTTGCCCTCTATAACCGTCCCTGTAGTATTGAACAGCTTGACCGACTCACTGCGCGTCGTCATCAGGCCGGAGCCGTCATTATAAACCTCCGTACGCAGAAATATGTTGTCTTCGAAGGTGAAGGTGCCGTTACGGGCATCAAGCTGGAACTGGGCATTGGTATTGTAGAAGATGTTGTCGGCAACAACCGCAGCCGAGATATTCCCGTTCAGCTCGATCATCACATTGTCGAAGTCGAACCCGCTGATCTCGATATTGGTGATCGCGTTACCGCCGAAGTCGCCATTGGTCATGACGGCGGCCGCGCCCAGCGGATCCGAATAAAGGCGCGTCGCGCCAGATGCAGCACCGTACAGGTTGACATTATCCTCAAGCAGGATCGTGCCGCTGACGTGATAGCTGCCAGCTTCGAACTGCAGATCGACACCATCGAGCGCCGCCTGCTCTATGGCGGCATTGATCGCGGCTGTCTGGTCGGCAGCCGAATTCACGACAACGCCATAGGCGGAAATGCTCACGGTCGGACCATCGGCAGCCATTTCCGGCACATGATCGGCCGGGATTGCCTTGGCGCTGCTGACCGGCACTTGCGAGGACGCCAGCGCCGTCTCGCCGGGCAGGGAAAAGCCGCCAGCTAGCCCAGCCTTATCGAACCCGCCGATATCGACGGAGAAAGCATCATTTAGGGAGCCGGAACGCGGTAACAGTGCCGGCACGGATACCACGTCATTCACCTGCTCCCCCATGCCTGCGGAAATGCCAGGAAGATCCGCATAGGCAGGCTCGCCCCAGTGCATTTCGACATCATCGAAAGTGGGCGCCGTCAGTACATCCGCACGCGCATCGAAGGGCGAAAGATTGATATTGCCGACCAGATCGACATCAGCGCCGGCAACCACCAGACCGCTATCATTCGACGCGTCCAGCAGGTTGCGAACAGTGGCGGCATTCTGCCACAAGCCATTCGAGTGATCGTAAAACGCAAAGGATCCGGCGCGTCCGGTCAGTGCATTGTCGCTCTCGCGAAAACTTACCCTGCTGCCGCCCCAGCCAAAAAGGCTGAAATTTGCGAAAAACTCTGAGTTGAAACCCCCGAATAACATGGCTCTGTCTCCCTGCTCGTGCCCTCGGGAGACCGTAAAGGCAGTTCCCGCGAAAGGCTATTCGTAATTGCGTCAAAATGACACTTTTTCAGGTTGTCATTACCCTGATTTGGCAATAGTAGAATTGATCATGATTAAATCTGGTTGATCGATTAGCGACAGTTTTAATCAAAGCCACATTTTCCGCTGGCGGATGGCGAGTGAAGAACCAGGCGCTGAACGGGCCCTACATTGGCGGCCCGTGCCTGCCTTTTTCCGCGGGCTGATCAACAGGAACGGCCTGTGTCGTATCGAACAGCACGATGGGCCTGTCACCATCGGCACAACCGGTCTGTACACACAGGGACAACGCATCGCTGGCGGCAGAGAACCGAGTATTGGCGAGGTTGGTGCGGGTCGAGAAATAGCGGTTTGCCACCTCTACTGCATCATCGAGAAGGCGCGCGCCCAGCTCGTATTCACGTTCGACATAGGTCAGCTGTTCACGCAGGCTTTGCTGTGCCTGCTCGAGAGCCCTGATGTTTGGCTGGCGATGGGTATAATTGACCCATAATTCTGATACGGACTGTCTGATCTGCTGCTCCAGGGAGCGTATCTGTGCATCGCTGCGGGCCATCTCCCACCGGGCGCGAGACTGCTGGGCTGTGTTTCGCCCACCGGTGAACAGGTCTGTCGTGATGGAAAAGCCTAGCCGGTCACGCTGCTCCCAGTCATCTGTCAGGTCATTGTACTGCTCTGCCCGATAGGCAGAGAGATTGATCTGGGGCAGCCGCTCACGGCTGATGCGCTTTAGCGAACTTTCGGCCGCCTCGCGCTGATAACCCAGCCGGTCAAGCTCCGCAGACCGGTTGACAACGATGGCCTTCACCTCATCCAGCGACATGGCAAGCGGCAGGAAGCTGACATTGGCAAGGCGCTCTGCATAGCAGGCGGTCTCGCGGCCTGTCACCTCCGCGAAAATCTCGGTGACTGCCTGTATGCGGGTTTCAAGGCGCTCTTTCTCGGCGGCAGCCAGCGCATAGTTTGCGCGGATGTTCGATGCCTCGGTAAGCGTGATCGCATTCAGCTCCAGCCGGCGATCCAGCGTATCGCGCAGCCTTGCATAATAGATTTCCTTCTCGCGCGCGATTTCCAGCAGCATCATGGAGCGCAATGCCTCAAGATATAGCCCGCCGACCTGCTCGATCACCTGGCGCCGCGTCGCCAATTGCGTCATCCGCTCTGCCTGATAGCGGGCAGTTACCTCATCTTCGAGAAACCCCTGCTGGCCGAAATTATAGACCATCTGGTCGATGCGGATGCCGACCTGGTTATCGATCTGGTTGTCGGCGAGGAAACCACCGGTTCCCTGCCCGCCGCGCGTATACAGCGTCACTGTCGGACGACGGTTGGAATAGGCTGTCTCGATCTCGGTCTTTGCGATATTTGCGGTCGCTTCGGCAACGTCGAGGCGCTGGTCATAGGAAAGCGCGGCAGCGATCGCGGAGCCGAGCGTATCACACATCTCCGGTGCCTCGCCGATGATATCGGTCTGGACCTCCTGCGCGGTGACCTCGATCAGCTCCTGCGCAGAGACGGACACTACAGAGAATACTGCGCATGCTACGCAGCCAAGTCCATGGTAAAGGGTATGGAGAAATCCGGTCAAACGCCTGCCCCCGAAAACCTTACATCTGCAGGCCGCGCTCCAGCGAGGCCCAGATAGGTTCAAGCATGTAATCCATAAAAGTCCGTTTACGGCCGGACTCGATGAACACTTCCACTGGCATGCCCGGTAACGCCGGCATTTCCTGCCAGTCGAAAGATTCTTCGTCGAGCCTGACCCGCGCCGTATAATAGCTTTGCCCGGTCTGTTCATTCTGGTTTGCATCGGCACTGATCGACTCAACCGTGCCGGCCAGTTTGGGCGCCTGCCATGAGCGATAGGCGGTCAACCGTGCCCGAACGAAAAACCCGGGCTGGATGGAATCGCGGTCTGAAGGATTGACCAGTACCTCTGCGATGTAATCGCGCGATGGCGGCACGATTTCCAGGATCGGGTCGCCCGGCGTGATAACGCCGCCAAGCGTGGTATATTTGAGGTTCAGGATCTCACCATCCTGCGGCGCAACGACCAGCAGCCGGTCGAAGACGTCTTCTGCAGCATCGAGACGCTGTTCGACGGCGAGGATTTCCCGGTTCGTCTCCGCCAGTTCCTCTGACCAGCGCTCGCGCCGCGCAGTGCGGGTTTGGGTAATCCGGAATTCTATCTCGCTGGCAGCCTCCCGGGACTCCAGCATGTCGGAGCGCAGGCGCACGATCTCGGTCTCGAGGCGCGACACCTCGCGCTCCACACGGCTGACTTCGTCAGCACGCGCCAGCTTTTCAGAGAACAGTTGACGCTTCAGCGACAGCTCTTCACTGGCAGAGGCAAGTGAAGCCTGTACGGAATCGATTTCCCGTGCACGGGACGCAGTCCGGGATTCCTGGATTGTCTTCTGCGCTTCCAGTACCTCGATCTCGCTCTTCAGGTTCTCCAGCTGCTGGGTGAACAGGCCCTTCTGGCGGCCGATGATATCGCGCACCGCGTTGTCAGACAGCGCCAGTTTCCGCACCGGCGTAAAATCAGGGGAACCCGATGCTCGGTCCGCGTTGGAATTGTCGAACAGGGCAGCCAGCCTGATGCGACGGGCAAGAAGCCCTGCATATTCCTGCGCGATCTCGTCGCGCTGGGTCCTGGCAGCCGTCTCATCCAGCTCGATCAGCACATCGCCGCGCTCGACGAGGTCTCCCTCGACGACATGGATCTTCTCGATGATCCCGCCTTCCAGATGCTGCACGACCTTGCGGTTGTCTTCCACGATGATCTGGCCGCTCGCCGCAACGCCTTCTGCCAGCTTGGCGATAAAGCCCCACATGAAGAACCCGCCAAAGCCGATCAGGCACAGCGACATCATGCCGAGCACGATCGGGTCACGCATGAATTTGTTTCCGGTCATCGGCCTGCCACCTTTGCAAGCTGGGCATTGCGCCGGGCGAAATATTCCTTCGCCGGCAACAGGTGCGGCTTGCCCTTGTGTATGTGGAGAATATCGGTAAAGCCCGACAGGCAGCGAATATCGTGGGTCACACTGATCACGATCCGCTCCTTGTTGGCAGGCGATGTCAGCCAGTTGAGGAAACCTTTAACGCTCGGCTCGTCCAGATTAGCCGTCGGCTCGTCCAGCATGATGCAGACAGGATTGCCGAAGACGGCGCGGGCAAGGCCGACAAGCTGCTGCTGACCCGCCGAAAGTTCGTACCCGCCAGCGCCGATCAGGGTCTGATAGCCGTTGGGCAGGCGCATGATGCGCTCATGGGCGCCGACTTCCTCTGCGGCGGCGACAACATCTTCCAGCTCGCAGTCGCGATAGCGGGCGATGTTCTCAGCGACGGTGCCGGCCGTCAGCTGAACGTTTTGCGGGCAGTAACCAAAATATTGTCCGCGATCGTCGCTATGCCATTGATGGACGTTCAGCCCGCCGAGCTTGACCGTGCCTTCCTGCGGCTTCCAGACACCGGACAGGGTCTGGATCAGCGCCGTCTTGCCGACACCGCTCTCGCCGATCACCGCGAGGCGCTGGCCTGCCTCGATGGAATAGCGAAACTTGGAAAAGAGCAGACTGTCCGTTCCCGGAATGCCGATACCGATATCGATCAGGTCCATTTGCGGCTGCGGGCGCGGGTTGGGCTTGACCTCCATCGCCTGCTCGCCATCCGGCAGCATGTCGCGCAGCTTCCTGGCCGCCGCGCGTGCACCGATGAGCTGCTTCCACTGGCCGATGCACTGGTCGATCGGGGCCAGCGCCCGGCCCATGATGATTGAGCCCGCAACGATCGCGCCGGGGGAAATCTCTTGTCCGATGGCCAGCCATGCACCGACGCCGAGGATTGCCGCCTGCAGGATCTGCCGCAGGCTGCGCGACAGCCCCATCAGCGCACCGGACCGCGCGAGCAGTTCGACATGCTTGTCGGTAACCTTGCTCTGGCGGCCGGACCAGATGCGGTTCAACTGCTGGGTCAGCCCCATGCTGAGAATGGCAATCGACTGCTGGCCTGTGTGGGCGAGCAGCTGGTTGGCATCGGCTTCATCCTGGCGGATTTCTTCCAGCTTCTTGCTCGTCGCCAGTTCCGAAGCGATGGCGATCATCACCAGCACCGCACCGCCCGCCGTCGCGACAATGCCGAGCAGCGGGTGGACAAGAAACAGGATCAGCAGGAACACCGGAGTGAATGGCACGTCGTAGAGCGAGGAGATCGAACCGTTCATCAGGAAGGACTGCACGGTCGCCAGTTGCGAGGTGGAGCGCTGCAGCTCGCCGCCGCCCGGGGCCTTGCCGCCCTGGGATTTCAGCATGGCGGCAGCAAAGATAGCGCTGTTGACCTGGTCGCCCAGCACCTTGCCGGAGAGCGCAAAGACGCGGCGCCGGCCTACTTCGGCAAGGCCATAGATAACCAGAAGGAAGATCACGATCGCCGAGATGAGAAGCAGCGTGTCGATGGAGCCGGAGGTCATGATCCGGTCATAGACCTGGAGCATGTAGAACGGGGAAACCAGCATGAGCGTGTTGATGATGACGGTGAAAAAAACCGCCATCGCGAACCCGGTTCCGGGCTTCATCGCTCTGCTCAGGTCCTTATTGACCAACTGATACTCTCCGACGATTGGCTGTTAACCTCATCATACTTACCGCAACCACGTTAACAAAGCGCTTTCCCCGAGATTTTCCTTAATCTTCGCTTACATCGCGAGTGATCAGGCCTGTCAAAAGGCTCTTCCATTAATAGCGAAAAATTCGCTCACACCGGCTCACGCCTGGGTCAAACGGCTAATTTCCCGCTTTTTGCAGTGCGAAATATGTGGCACTATCAGCGAACTGTCATGGGAGGGTGCGATGCTGAATGACTTTTCCTACAAAAACGGCCAGCTGATCGTCAAACATACTGGCGCTGCCATTCCACTCGATGCCGGTTTCTTTCGCGATGTTGCGCGGGTTGCCGGATTTACCATGGAAATATCCGCTATCAGCGCCGCGCGGGCCGCGCGGGCAAGGCTGGCCGCGCAAGAACAGCGCACGCCCCGCATCCGGATCGCTTTCGCCCCGACCATGCCGCAGGTCTGGTATGCCATCTGGCCGGTCTGCCACCTCGCGGGCATTGATATCGTCCGCGACCCGGCTCAGGCCGATATCCTGTTTTATTTCGATGATCGCGAAACGGCGCAGGGAATGCCTGCCGGCCTGCCAGCGACTTACATGATCAACGCCCGCTGCATCGATATCCGCAAGAGCCGGGTGGCTGAGGTCTTCGAAAGTGTGTTCGGCTATTCGCTCAGCATCGATCCGTTCACCCATAGCGGGCTTGCCCTGATGAAATCGGAGCGCAATGGCGTCCATGACGGGCAGATCACGCCCTGCCCCTATGTGGTGCCGCGCAAGGGCGCAGTCTACCAGCGCCTCGTTGACAATACGACGGATGGCCGGATCTATACCGACATCCGCACACCGGTCGTCGGCGGCAGCCTGCCCGTGATCTATCTCAAGCAGCGCACCTCCTCCATGCGGTTCTCAAACGAGAACATCAAGGTCAGCCTGACGACGGCAGACGACCAGTTCAGCGCGGAGGAACAGTCCCTGATCCTCGCTTTTGCGCGAGAGATCGGCCTGGAATTCGGTGGCCTCGATGTGCTGCGCGACCGCCGCGACGGGCGCATCTACATCGTCGATGTCAACAAGACCGACATGGGCCCGCCGACGGCCCTGCCGCGCGCGGAAAAACTTATCGCGATGCAAAAGCTCGCCGATGCGTTCCGGGCCTATCTCGGTAACCTCCTGCAAGAGAACAGCCGCGCGGCGTGAGCATACCTTTCGTCAAGGCTTTCGATTTCGAATACGGCATCGCGCAACAGCTTTCACCGCTGGTCGCGCGCGTCATCTGTAACAACCCCGGCCCGTTCACTTTTACTGGCTCCGGCACCTATCTCGTTGGCGCAGACACACTTGCCATTATCGATCCGGGTCCTGAAAACGAGGCCCATCTTCAGGCACTCCTTTCGGCGATAGATGAACGCACTGTTAGCCACATCCTGATCACCCACACCCATCGGGACCATTGCGGCGGGGCAAGAGCCCTGCGCGACGCGACCGATGCGCCGATCCTCGCCTGGGGTGACCACCCGTCAATACCGGGTGACGCACCGCCGGCACTCGACGAGGGCGGGGATTTCGACTTCGCCGCCGACGACTATCTGACAGATGGCGCGCAGATCATGGGCGATGGCTGGCAGCTGGAGGCATTGCATACGCCCGGCCATATCTCGAACCATCTGTGTTACGAGCTAGCCGCGGAGAAGGCCCTGTTCACCGGCGACCATATCATGGGCTGGGCAACCACCGTGGTGGCACCACCTGACGGCAACATGGAAGAATACATGACCTCGCTCGACCTGTTGCTGGCGCGAGATAACGAGATTTATTACCCCACCCACGGCGCGCCGGTTACGGAGCCTGAACAGTTCGTCCGTGCCGTGAAGGATCACCGCCTGGCGCGTGACCGGCAGATCCTGGCGTCAGTCCAGTCAGGCCACGAAGCCCTCATGGATATCGTCGCCGATGTCTATGCCGAGGTCGACAAAAGCCTGCACATTGCCGCGGCCCTCAACGTGAAGGCCCATCTCGACCGGCATGTGCGCGAGGGTACCGTTAAGGTCCGTGGCGGGGCGATGCTGGACCTGCGCTACCAGCCCGCCTGAGGGCCGCAGCGCACTCACTCAGTCCACGGACAGCAGTGCCCGTCGCACGGCGGCGATGAGATGGCGCTGGCGGTCATTTGGCTCGCCCTCGACCTCGGCGACCGTATCGAGCATCTGCACCAGGTCGGCCTTTTCGGAACTGTCCAGCTTCTCCTGGATCGGCTTTAGAATGTGGCGCAGGGAATTGGCGGCATCGTTGATCTGGCCCACCGCCATGCGGCCAAAGGAATAGAGCCCCTGAGCCTCGTCCGCCTCGCACTGGAAATTGGTCAGCATCAGGTTTTCGATACGCGCCTTTTGCCCGAAGGTGACCTCGCCGTCATAGCTGGCAATCTGCACCATGAGGATCGCAGCAGCCTCGCGCGGGTCGGATAGCGTCTCGATCAGGCGGGCATCAGCCTTTCGCGACCATTGCCCCTTGCGCACGGCACCCTTTACCTCGTCATAGACTTCCCGGCCCGCAACGGCGCCGAGCTTGATCCGGTACAGCCAGAAAGCCGCAGCGGCAATGACACCCAGAATGGCGATGATGAAATGCATGTCGTTTCCTCCGGGGATCGATCTTAACAGCATGCTCCCCCGTGTCACGCACTCGCAGGCATGCAACGTATACAAAAAAGCCCGCCATCATGGCGGGCTTTCCTGCAAAAGTAATGTGCCATCAGCTGGCTGAGAGATAACCGTTCTCTTCCAGATAGGCGAGGATCTGCTCCACTGCCTTTTCTGGCGTCTTGTCGACCGTATCGACCACGATATCCGGGTTCTCCGGTGCCTCGTAAGGCGAGTCGATACCGGTGAAGTTCTTGATCTTGCCTTCGCGGGCCTTCTTGTAGAGACCCTTCACATCCCGCTGCTCGGCGACATCGAGCGGGGTGTTGACGAAGACTTCGATGAACTCGCCATCTTCCATCAGATTGCGCGCCATCTGGCGCTCGGACCGGAACGGCGAGATGAAGGAAACCATGACCATCAGGCCGGCCTCGACCATCAGGCGCGACGTTTCCGCGACACGGCGGATGTTTTCTACCCGGTCTGCATCGGTAAAGCCGAGGTCCTTGTTCAGGCCATGGCGGACGTTGTCGCCGTCGAGCACATAGGTGTGACGGCCAATGTCGAACAGCTTCTTCTCCAGAAGGCCGGCAATGGTCGACTTGCCCGAGCCGGACAGGCCGGTAAACCAGAGAACCGCCGGCTTCTGGTGCTTCAGGTTCGCCCGCTCCACCTTGCCGACTTCCAGGTCCTGCCAGACGACGTTGGCAGCACGGCGCAGAGAATAATCCAGCATGCCGGCACCGATCGTCGCATTGGTCTGACGGTCGATCAGGATGAACGCGCCTGTGTGACGGTTCTTCTTGTAGCTGTCGAACGGGATCGGCTTGCCGAGTGACAGGTTACAGACACCGACTTCGTTCAGCGCCAGCGACTTGCCCGCCTCATGGGCGAAGTTGTTGACGTTGACCTTGTATTTCAGGTCCGTGACGGTCGCCGGTACTGTCTGGTTGTTGATCTTCATGATGTACTGGCGGCCCGGGAACATCGCCTCTTCATCCATCCAGATGATGTTCGCCTGGAACTGGTCGGACTGTTCCGCCGGATCGTCGGTACTGCAGATGATATCGCCGCGGGAGATATCGATCTCGTCACGCAGCGTGATGGTCACGGATTCATTGACCTCTGCCTGATACAGGTCACCGTCGCGAATGACGATCTTGTCGACCACGGACCGCTTGCCCGACGGAATGACGATGATCTCGTCGCCCGGTTTCACCTGGCCGGCTGCGATCGTGCCGGAATAGCCGCGGAAATCGAGATTGGGGCGGTTGACCCATTGCACCGGCATCCGGAAGGAGGTCTGGGTGACTTCCTGCGAGATATCGACCGTCTCCAGATGCTCCATCAGGGACTTGCCCTTGTACCATTTGCAGCGCTCGGAGCGGTTCATGACGTTGTCGCCGTCCAGCGCCGACATCGGGATACAGACGATTTCCTTGAAATCGAGCTTCTCGGCGAACCCGCGATACTCTTCCTCGATCTCGTTGAACTTGTGCTGCGAGAACTCGACGAGGTCCATCTTGTTGACGGCTACGACAATGTTGCGGATGCCGAGTAGCGACGCGATATAGCTGTGCCGGCGTGTCTGGTCGAGAACGCCCCTGCGCGCATCGATCAGGATGATGGCAAGGTCGGCTGTCGATGCGCCGGTTGCCATGTTGCGCGTGTACTGAATATGGCCCGGCGTGTCGGCGATGATGAACTTGCGCTTGTCGGTCGAAAAGAAACGGTAGGCAACGTCGATGGTGATCCCCTGCTCGCGTTCTGCGGCAAGACCATCGACCAGCAGCGCCAGGTCGATCTTCTCGCCCTGCGTACCGGATTTCTTGGAGTCGTTTTCGAGGGCCGACAGCTGATCTTCATAGATCATCTTGGAATCGAAAAGCAGGCGCCCGATCAGGGTCGACTTGCCGTCATCGACGCTGCCGCAGGTCAGGCAACGCAGATAGGACTTGTTCCGCTGCGCCTCGAGATAGGCGAGGATATCCTCGGCAATCAGATTATCTTGATGCGACATTAGAAATAGCCCTCTTGTTTTTTCTTCTCCATGGATGCGGCGGAATCCTTGTCGATCGCCCGCCCTTGCCGTTCGGATGATGTGGTCAGCAGCGTTTCCTGGATGATGTCAGGCAGGGTCGTCGCCTCGGACTCGACGGCACCGGTCAGCGGATAGCAGCCAAGCGTGCGGAAGCGCACCATCTTCTCGACCGGCTCTTCACCCGGCTCCAGCGGCACACGGTCATCGTCGACCATGATGATCATGCCATCGCGCTCCACGACCGGCCGTTTGGCGGCGTAATAAAGCGACGGGATCTGAATATTCTCCAGGTGGATGTACTGCCAGATGTCCAGCTCGGTCCAGTTCGACATCGGGAAGACGCGCATGCTCTCGCCCTTGCTGATCCGGGTATTGTAGATATTCCACAGCTCAGGACGCTGGTTTTTCGGGTCCCAGCGGTGCTGTGCAGAGCGGAACGAGAAAATCCGCTCCTTGGCGCGGGACTTCTCCTCGTCACGACGCGCGCCACCGAAGGCAGCATCGAACTTGTACTTGCTCAGGGCCTGTTTCAGCGCCTGTGTCTTCATGACGTCGGTATGATAGGCCGATCCATGCGTGAACGGACCAACGCCTTCCTTGACGCCGTCTTCATTGATGTGAACCAGCAGTTCAAGACCCAGCGTCTTGGCGAGATTGTCCCGGAACTCGATCATTTCACGGAACTTCCAGGTCGTGTCGACGTGGAGCAGCGGGAATGGCGGCTTGGAAGGATAGAATGCCTTCAGCGCCAGATGCAGCATGACGGACGAGTCCTTGCCGATCGAATAGAGCATCACGGGGTTTTCGCACTCGGCGGCCACCTCGCGCATGATGTGGATGCTTTCCGCTTCCAGCAGTTCCAGATGGGTAAGGCTCATGATATTTTTGTACTCCGGTTCACGTCGTCTCGGGCTTCGATCGGTATATTCAATAGGTCAGGCACAGCGACCCTTGAGGTACGCAGCATCCATGGGCTGCAACTCTCGCCGCAGTATAGCAAATGTCATGTGAGTTCCCCCGAAATCAGCCTGTTGTCTTCCCTGCCAGCTGGCATGTGGGCTTATGAATTGGCATGGCCCCTGACGGGTGTCAATGCATGTCGGCCCAGCCTGCTGCAGCGCAGCATAGACGCCGGTTCCGGATCGCACAAGCCCAACTGCACCAACCTGTTCCCGACTATTCCTGCCCGGTGAGCTCAGGCGCATCGCCGAGATCAAACCGGTCCAGTTGACGCGCGCTCATCAGCGCCTCGATATCCGCAATGTAGGCAGTGCTGTCACCGCCGACATAAGGCCCTATCGCTCCGGCAAGGGCCACCCCGCTTGGCTCCTCGCCCGCTGCGCGCAAGGCAGCACGGCGCTCCCGGAATATCTCAAACGCCGGGTGGCCGTTCAGATATGCCGCATAGGCACGCGTGGCTTCCAGGATCGTCTCATGCTCAACCCCGCCACGCCCGCCATAGATCGCGTTGCGCTCCATCAGTCCTTCGGCTGAGCCCCACCCCGTTGCAAGGATGGACTGGGCGGTGGCAAGGGATGGCGGGATGATGTCGATTTTCTCCGGCAGTTCCGCCCGCTCGCGATACCGGCCGCGATAGCTGCGGGCAAGGATATCGACCCGTGTCTGCTCCTCCAGGCTGAGCGCCTGCCCGCTGGCTTCCTTGTCGAGGATTGCCAGCAGTTCTGTCCGCTGCTCGAGGATCTCCTCGTTTATCTCCTGCATCGCAGCCGCGATCACGGGCGGATAGGCAGCCTGCCGCACTTCGGCAGGCTGACCGGGGAAATCGGACGGGAAGCTTGCGACGACCACATCCGCTCCCGCCGGGGCATCGTCCGGCCTCATATCGGTCATCATCTCCGTTGTGGTCGCTGGATAGACGAGGACCGTCGGCACGGTTTCAGCCTCTGAATGATGGACCATCGTGAACCACATTCCGGCAAGCAGCACGATGCTCATCGAGCCGAGGCGGGAGAAAAGCTCTCCGCGGGCCGGCGGCGCGGAGGTCTCCCCCGTCAGGCGGAGCTGGCGGGCGACCAGCGGTGCGGTCCAGCCCTGCACCACGAGCGAGACAAGCACCACGGCCAGTGCAGCTGACAGATAGAGCGACGCATTTGGCGCCCCGCCGAGCAGCGGCATGATACCGAGGAAGACAGGCGTTGCCCCGCGCAAGCCGGTCCATGCGATGAAGCCCTTCTCCTGAACCGTAAACTTGAACGGCGCCAGCAAGACGAAGCTCGCCAGCGGCCGGGCCAGCAGGAACAGCGCCATCGCGGTCAGTGCCGCCGGGATTGCCACGATGGCCAGATGCGAAGGTGTCACATACAGCCCGAGCAGGAAGAAAAGCCCGGTCTGCGCAAGCCATGCCAGGCCATCGACACCGGGCGCGGCATCGCTCGCAGCCTTTGGCGATTTCCAAGCCATCACGACGCCTGCGATATAGATGGCGATAAAGCCGGACCCGCCGAGCAAATCGGCCAGCCCGAACGAAAGAAGCCCCATCACCATGGCGAGGATCGCTTTCAGCCCTACCGGCAGGCGCACATGGCGGAACAGCCATGCCGACAGCCAGCCAATACCATAGCCGGCAACCCCGCCGGCGATCAGCATATAGGCGGGCATGACGATCCACTGCCACCAGGTCATCGGCTCGCCCGCCAGCGTCTCGACAAGTCCCATGACGAGGATGATCGCGATCGGGTCGTTGAAGCCGGATTCCACCTCCAGCGTCGCCGTCACCTTTTCCGGCAGCTTCACGCCGGAGGCCGCCAGGGCGAACACCGCCGCGGCATCGGTGGAGGAGACGATCGCCCCGAGCAGCAGCGCATTGGCAAAGCGCATGTCGAACAGCCACATGGCTATGGGCGCAACGATGAACGCCGTCATCACGGTTCCGGCAAAAGCCAGCGCCGAACCCGGCTTTATTCCCTGTCTGATGATCTTCGGCTGGGTGCGCAGCCCGCCCTCGAACAGGATCACGGCTATCGCCGCCGTGCCGAGGAAAAAGGTAATGACCGATTCCTCGAACATGATGCCGCCCGGCCCTTCCGATCCCGCCATCATGCCGGCAACGAGGAAGATCAGCAGCAGCGGCGCGCCGAGGCGCGAGCCTGCAGCGCCCATCAGGATGCCGCCAGCCGCGAACAAGGCAAGCGTGAAGAACAACGGGCCTGTATCGGGCATCAGGTCTCCTGAGATCAATCGAAAGAAGGGATTATGGAAGGCTTTAGGATATTTCCATCTGGCTGGCAAACGCCGAACGGCCAAAATTGCTGGCCCCGGGCTGTCACAGTCAAATATTCATCACCGTACTGACCATCAGCATCTGACGGCCCATGCACTGTGCTTTTTGCTACCGGCTTGGCTTGGTGAATTGCGTCTTAACGGGTCGGCAAAAGCTGTCGATCATGCCGAATGCACGCAGGGTGTGTGTTACATTCAGCGACTCGCCCCGCCTTGAAATGGTTAACCGGTGCACAATCGCTTATCACACCCAATCCACAGATTTTATTCACATAAACCGGAATCTCGGCCTTGCCAGCGCAGGACAAATAGGCCACCCTTAATCAATTGTTAATGTTTTTGATTCGGCGCGATTCGCGCCGGCAGACCGAAGGGAGAGCGGTCTGAAGGATCAGCACTCCCTGACTGTAAAGAGAGTACGGCTCGCCGGCCGTATCAGGGGTATTTCCATGCTGACCAAAAGCCTTCGCGCCGCAATACTTGCCACCGGTGTATCTTCCCTCGCGTTGATCACGGCCTCGCCACTTGTGGTGACGCAAGCCATGGCGGCTCCAACGACCTGCGAGGACGATACCAACGGCACGGATAACAGTGCGAGTGCAACCGGTTCGCAAGCGACCGCCTGTGGGCAGGGCGCGACGGCATCGGGCACGTTTAGTTCTGCCTACGGCTATAACGCCAGAGCTTGGGGGGCACGCAGCATCGCTCTAGGCGTTAGCGCATTTGCCGAATTCGACTTTGCAACAGCAGTCGGTGACAGCGCCTATGCCAGTACGCGTGGGACAGCTGTCGGGGGATATTCCCATGCCGGGCAATGGGGTACGGCTGTGGGCCTTAGCGCAAATGCGTTTGGCGGATACTCCACGGCAATCGGGTCCTATCACGATGCCAATTCCGATGGCTTTACCCAGACCGGTGAACGGACGACCGCAAACGGCTTCGGTTCGGTGGCTGTGGGCAGCAATTCCTGGGCCGATGAGGATTACGCCGTCGCCCTGGGCTTCAAGGCAAGTGCCCAGAAACAGGATTCCATTGCCATTGGACAACTGGCCCAGTCAGCGTCGATAGATGCGATCACGATCGGCCGGGAAACATACAGCATCGGCTTCGGGGCAATTTCTCTCGGCGCTGATTCCTCCGCGATCCAAAGCTATACCACGGCTCTGGGGTATGGTTCCCAGGCTGGAGGACTTGGCAGTGTCGCTGTTGGCGCCGAAGCTAACGCCTCTGACGGCTTGTACAGCGTTGCCATTGGCGGCTGGCAGGACATCGATTCCGACCTGACGGTGGATTCCAACGAGATTACGACCGCAACCGGCCTGAACTCTGTCGCGCTTGGCTCCCGCGCTACAGCTATCGGCGAATCGGCCACCGCCATCGGCGAATTCGCCCAATCCCTGCAGGACGATGCTATCGCTTTCGGACGGGGCTCTTACGGGAACGGTGAAAAATCCGTGGCGCTCGGGACATTCAGCTACGCTGCTGCCGACGAGGCAATCGCTATCGGCCACTACAGTTCCGGCAACGGCCTGAACTCAATCGCCATCGGCGGCGCTGAAGATATCGATGAAAATGGCGGCTTCTCGTCCTTCGAGGTTGCCAATGCTCAAGGCGAGTACAGCATTGCCCTTGGCACAGCGGCTACCGTCGCCTCCGCAAATGGTATCGCCATCGGTCGTCAGGCAACATCCGACGGCGTCCATGCCGTCGCCATCGGGCCGGGCGCAGCAGCCGAGTGGTCATCCACCGTAGCCATCGGTCGCAATGCGACCGCCTCCAACTTTTCCAGTGTTGCCATCGGGTATGACAGCGATGCCCAGAACGCCAACAACGTCGCCATCGGCTCTTTTTCAAGTACCGGGGAACTCTACGGCACGGCTATCGGCTACAGCGCGCGCGCAGATCATCTGGACGGTACTGCCCTCGGCGCCCTCGCCATCTCTGATCAGGAAGGCGCAACCGCCATCGGTCATGGCACCACGGCGACCGGCTATCACAGCTATGCCGCCGGCAGCTGGTATGACGAAGACACTGATGGTGTGAAAGACGCCGGTGAGTACACCCGTGCTGCCGGCAATTTTACCACCGCTGTCGGCACGGGCGCGGTCGCCTTCAATCACCATGCGACGGCACTCGGCTACATGGCAGACGCAACTGCACAGAGCAGTATTGCCATTGGCCAGGAAGCAGAGGCCAACGGTGTTGAAGGTATAGCCCTCGGGCGCGAGGCATCGGTGCTGCTAACGGGCGGCACCAGCCTTGGCAGCTTCGCCGGCACCAGCGGTTCGTACGATATCGCCCTTGGGTACGGCGCAGATACCAATGTCGGCACGTCCAACAAGATCGCCATTGGGTCGTGGGCGGACAAGGATTCCGATGGCATAATTGATACTGGTGAAGTCACCTATGCATCGGGCGCCAATTCCATTGCCATGGGCCGCTGGGCCAGCACCAGTGGCAACAGTGCCGTTGCCATTGGTGATGCAGCCTCTTCAAGCGCCTCCGGCGTTGCGCTTGGCGGCTGGGTCGATACCAACAACAACGGCGCCGTCGACTCCTTCGAAGAGACGCGCGCACTGGGCACCGCCGGTCTCGCCCTTGGCGCGTCCTCCCTGTCGAGCGAGGACTACGCCATCGCGGTTGGCGCGACATCCCTCGCTGGCGGCGAGAATTCCATCGCCATGGGCGGCTGGTATGACATCAATAATAACGGCATCAAGGAAGGCGATGAAGCGACCGTTGCCCTCGCAGACTACAGCATGGCGCTCGGCACGCGAGCGAAATCCTATGGCGAGGACTCCGTTTCGCTGGGCAGCTTCTCAATAGCCTATGACGATGAATCAATCGCCATCGGCAAGATGGCCGTCGCCGGCACGTCGCCGGGCGAAGACTTCCGCCAGATCGCTATCGGCTCTGAGGCACAGGCGACAGGCGGCAACGCCGTCGCCCTTGGCGGCTGGGCCGACTATAACGAAGATGGCATTGTCGATGCGATCGAGCGCACCTCGGCAACCGGTCCGGGCTCGACCGCGCTCGGTACCGCGGCGCAGGCATCGGGCATCATCGGCGTCGCCGTGGGGGGTGGCGCGGTTTCCCAAGGCGATGGCGCGATTGCCATCGGCGGCTGGAATGACGAGAATTCGGACGGCATCCGAGATGCCGGCGAGTTCACGTTTGCAAACGGCACTGGCGCCATCGCCCAGGGGATTTCCGCCCAGGCAACGGGCCCTCTGTCGAGTGCTATCGGCGGCAATGCTGTTGCGACAGGCGTTGGTGCGACAGCGCTTGGCGCGACGGCCACAGCCGCGGGTGACACTGCGATTGCCATTGGCAACGGCGCAAACGCCCAGAACGCCTCTGCCACGGCTATCGGTTACAATGCCTCTGCCAGCGGTCCCCAGTCCTACGCCAATGGTGTGTTCTCGCAAGCAAATGGCACTGGCAGCATCGCCATCGGCGGCTGGATCGACTCCAATTCCGATTCCCTCGCCGATGCGGGCGAGTTCACCCGCTCTCTCGGCACCGGTTCCGTCGCGCTCGGCCTTACTGCCCAGGCACTCCATCACAATACCGTTGCCATCGGCACTGGTGCATCAGCCTCTGTCGACTCCGCCATAGCCATAGGACGCAACGCCGACAGTGCTGGTGGACTGAACATTGCAATTGGCGACTCTGCCTCGGCATCAGCCGTCGCCTTTGGCATAGCCATCGGTAATAACGCTGACTCCACAGGGCTTGCATCGCTTGCAGTTGGTGCTGGTGCAGAGGCCATCGGCGACAGATCCAGTGCCTTCGGCCCCTCTTCCACGGCGACAGGCGAAAATTCCTTTTCTGCAGGCAACAGTTCGCAAGCGCGCGGTGGCGAGACAGTTGCCCTCGGTTACGTGGCTATTGCCGGCACGCCTGCCGGTACGGAGAGAAGCGTCGCCATCGGGTCCCGCGCCAATGCTTCAAGCGCAAATTCCATCGCCATAGGCGGCTGGAGTGATCTGAATACGGATGGTTCTGTCGGCGCGAACGAACAGACGACCGCCAATGGCACCATGGCCGTGGCCATCGGCTCTGCGGCACGCAGCACAGGCAATTTCGCCAGCACGCTCGGCCCGCAAACCCTTGCCTCAGCCAATAATGCCACGGCAGCCGGCTATCTCGCCAGGGCAACGGGCGTTGCCAGCGCCGCTGTCGGGTATGAGGCCAATGCCGCCGGCCTTCAGTCTACTGCCTTTGGCCGCCAGGCGGCTGCGACAGCAAACTATACCTCCGCCTTCGGCCGTAATGCCGTCGCCAACAAGGAAGGCGCGACCGCCTTCGGGTCCAATGCGACAGCGTCCGGCGATGCCGGTGTCGCCGCCGGCCAGTTCGCGACTGCCTCTGGCGTTCGTTCGACAGCGCTCGGTTATCAGGCTGTTGCTGGCGGGCGAAATGCGTTTGCCCTCGGCTCGAACTCTTCGGCGAATTTCATCAACTCTTCTGCCGTGGGTAACGGCACGTCGACGATCCGCGACAACCAGTTCGCGCTGGGTAACCTGTTCAATACCTACACCCTCGCAGGCATCACCTCTGCTGCCTCCCTCGCCGCGCAAGGCACCGTCACCGGCATCATCACGACCGATGCCAATGGCAATCTCGCATCCGATGGCGGTGCGATGCAGACGCTTCTGAACAATCACGAAGCGCGCATCTCTTCGCTTGAAGGCGGCAGCGCAGCCCTGCTCACCTCGGCCTCACCTGCTTCGTCCTTCAGCACCGGTCCGCAGGACCCCGGCGCGCCGAGCGATCCGAATGCCGGCGGCAATGGTACGCCTACGGATGGCAGCAGCACAGAAGGCCCGCAAATGGCCGCCGTCGCCGGCCCCGGTGCGACCGCCAGTGGTGGCAACTCCACGGCCTTCGGCAGTCCGGCCACAGCCAGCGGTGCGCAAAGCGCCGCCTATGGCTATAGAAGCGTAGCATCTGGAGGCTTTTCCTCTGCCTTTGGCCGCAATTCGACAGCCTCAGGCTACGACAGCACCGCCACCGGCTCCTTTGCCGAAGCGACAGCCGACCGCGCCTCTGCTTTTGGATACGCTTCCTCTGCAGACGGCATTTACAGCACGGCCCTCGGTGCCAACAGCGAGGCCTCATCGGCATGGAGCCTTGCCGCCGGGTACCAGACACAGGCGACCGGCGAGAGTGCCGTTGCCCTGGGCAGCTGGATAGATCTCGACGAGAGTGGTATCGTCGATGCCAATGAGGTCGCCACCGCCGGGCTGGAAGCAACGGCTGTCGGTCCGGCCGCGCAGGCAACCGGCGAACGCACTGTGGCCCTCGGTCGAAACGCGGTGGCCACTGCCAGTGCGGCCACTGCCATCGGCACGAATAGCGAAGCGACAGGCTCCAACAGCTTTGCTGGCGGTTATCTCGCCGACGCCACGGGCGTTGCCAGTGCCGCAATCGGGTTCGAGGCCAATGCTTCGGGCCTGCAGTCCACGGCCTTCGGTCGCCAGTCTGCCGCAACGGCAGACTATGCCTCTGCCTTCGGTCGCAACTCCACGGCCTCGGCCGAGGGCGCGACCGCCTTCGGCTCCAACGCGACAGCCTCCGGCACTGCCGGTGTCGCCGCCGGCCAGTTCGCGACTGCTTCAGGCGTTCGTTCGACAGCACTCGGCTATCAGGCTGTTGCTGGCGGGCGCAACGCTTTCGCTCTCGGCTCGAACAGCTCGGCGAACTTCATCAATTCGTCCGCGGTCGGCAACGGCACGTCGACGATCCGCGACAACCAGTTCGCGCTGGGTAACCTGTTCAATACCTACACCCTCGCGGGTATCACTTCGGCTGCCTCCCTCGCGGCACAGGGCACCGTCACCGGCATCATCACCACCGATGCCAATGGCAACCTCGCCAGCGATGGCGGCGCGATCCAGTCGATGCTGAACAATCACGAAAGCCGCATCGCCTCTCTCGAGGGCGGTGGCATGGCCATCATGTCGTCAGCCTCACCCGCAACGTCGTCCTTCAGTACCGGTCCTCAGGACCCCGGCGCGCCAAGCGATCCGAATGCCGGCGGCAATGATACGCCCACGGATGGCAGCAGCACAGAAGGCCCGCAACTGGCCGCCGTCGCCGGAACTGGTGCGACCGCCAGTGGCAGTAACGCCACTGCCTTCGGCAGCCCGGCCACGGCCAGCGGTAGCCAGAGTGCAGCATTTGGATATGAGAGCGAGGCAACAGGCTCCTTTGCGACCGCCATCGGCTCAGGCACAGAGGCGACAGGCTATGGCGCAAGCGCTATCGGCAGCTATTCAACGGCTGCTGACCGGGGCACCGCTGTAGGCGCGGCAGCAAATGCTATTGGCTATTCTGCCACCGCGCTTGGGTATGACCCTGCTGCAGATGGAGATTACGCCACCGCACTTGGCTCTTACTCCTCTGCGAGCGGCGAATACTCACTCGCAGCAGGCGCCAGCTCCACCTCAAATTATGACAATGCTACCGCCGTTGGCAGTTTTGCCAACGCACAATCCTTGCGCGCCACCGCTATCGGCAACCGCGCGTTGGCGTCAGGCACGAAAAGCTTTGCCGGCGGCGACTATACACAGGCAACCGGGGAATCTTCCGTTGCTCTCGGCAGCTGGTACGATATTGACGGTGACGGGATCGTTGAACAAGGTGAGATCACACGGGCCACCGGTCTGCGATCGACAGCGATCGGCACTGGCGCCCAGGCAACCGGCAGTTATGCAGTCGCGATGGGTCGCAACGCCGACGCCATTTCGGCTTACACCACGACTGTTGGCACGAGCGCACAGGCAACGACAAGTTATGCTTCGGCATTCGGCTACAATGCCAATGCCGCTTCGAACCACGCTACGGCGGTCGGCACCCGGTCCGATGCGAGAGGTATATCGTCTTCCGCCTTCGGCGATACTGCTGAAGCGGATGCCGACTATTCAACCGCGCTCGGCGCGGACACATCGGCACTCGGCGCTGTCAGCCTTGCTGCCGGTTTCAGCTCACAGGCAACCGACATCAGCGCAGTTGCCCTGGGCAGCTGGGTCGATCTGGACGAGGACGGCATCCTCGATCCCGATGAGGTCACCACCGCCGGGCTGGAAGCAACTGCGGTGGGTGCTGCAGCACGGGCAACGGGCGATCGCACCGTCGCCCTCGGCCGCAACGCGGTGGCCAATGCCACGGCAGCTACCGCCATCGGCACGGATTCAGAAGCAACAGGCCTGAACAGCTTTGCCGGCGGCTATCGTGCGGAGGCTGCTGGCACCGCCAGTGCCGCGGTCGGTTTCGAAGCCAGCGCGACAGGCCTGCAGTCCACGGCCTTCGGTCGCCAGTCCGCCGCATCGGCAGATTACACCTCCGCCTTCGGTCGCAATTCCACCGCCTCGGCTGAAGGCGCGACCGCGTTCGGCTCCAACGCGACAGCTTCTGGCACTGCCGGTGTCGCCGCCGGCCAGTTCGCGACTGCCTCAGGCGTTCGTTCGACAGCGCTCGGCTATCAGGCCGTCGCGGGCGGACGAAATGCGTTTGCTCTCGGCTCGAACTCCTCGGCGAATTTCATCAACTCGTCTGCAGTGGGTAACGGCACGTCGACGATCCGCGACAACCAGTTCGCGCTGGGGAACCTGTTCAATACCTACACACTCGCGGGTATCACATCGGCTGCCTCCCTCGCCGCACAGGGCACCGTCACCGGCATCATCACCACCGATGCCAATGGCAACCTCGCCAGCGATGGCGGCGCCATGCAGGCGATGCTGAACAATCACGAAAGCCGCATCGCCTCTCTCGAGGGCGGTGGCATGGCCATGATGTCCTCAGCCTCACCCGCTTCGTCCTTCAGCACCGGCCCGCAGGACCCCGGTGCGCCGAGCGATCCGAATGCCGGCGGCAATGATACGCCTACGGATGGCAGCAGCACAGAAGGCCCGCAACTGGCCGCCGTTGCCGGCACCGGTGCGACTGCCAGTGGTACAAACGCCACCGCATACGGCGACGACGCCACCGCGAGCGGGAACTTTTCATCCGCCTATGGCAATTACGCCAACTCAGGCGGTGATTATTCGACCGCGATTGGCCGAAGCGCCAATTCCAGCGGTTATATCGGCACAGCAATCGGCTATAATTCTGTGGCGTCCGGTGATTCCTCGACGGCGGTCGGGCGCACATCCGTTGCCAGCGGCGACAGTTCAAGTGCCTTTGGCCGCTATGCTACGGCGTCCGGCGACAGCAGCGTGGCTCTGGGGCACTCAGCCGAAGCAACCATGGCTGACTCCATCGCGATTGGCAGAGATGCTGCAGCCACACATGGCTCGGCTATTGTCATCGGTACAGGAGCAGAATCTGGCGGCTTATATTCAGTCGCTCTTGGCTTCGGCAGTTCCACGGGCAATCTCAACACCGTAGCCGCTGGTTCTTACGCCAGTGCGGGCGGGATCAGTAGCACGGCAATTGGCGCCAACGTTTCTGCAGACGGTGACTATGCGGCCGCCTACGGAACATCCAATAACGCCAGCGGCTATGTTTCGACAGCGCTGGGGTACAACAACATCGCATCGGGTGATTCTTCCCTTGCCATCGGCCGCACATCGGAGGCAACTGCCAACAGTTCGGCCGCGATCGGCCGATATGCCCAGGCCACGGCAGATAGTGCACTGGCGGTCGGTTACGATGCAATTGCCACCATGGCTTCTGCCTCGTCATACGGCCATGAGGCAGAAGCCACAGGTGTGTCGTCTCTGTCGCTGGGGCATGGATCCCGCGCCGGGGGGCTGAACAGTCTTGCCGCAGGGCGCCTTGCCTACGCGTCGCAGGAAGGCACGGTCGCCCTGGGTGGCTCGGCGGAGGCAACGGAGCAATACGCCACGGCCATCGGCACGGATTCAGAAGCAACAGGCCTGAACAGCTTTGCCGGCGGCTATCGTGCTGAGGCTGCTGGCACTGCCAGTGCCGCGGTTGGTTTCGAGGCCAGTGCCACAGGCCTGCAGGCGACGGCCTTCGGTCGCCAGTCTGCCGCAACGGCAGACTATGCCTCTGCCTTCGGGCGCAACTCCACGGCCTCGGCTGAGGGCGCGACTGCCTTCGGCTCCAATGCGACAGCCTCCGGCACTGCCGGTGTCGCCGCCGGCCAGTTCGCGAGCGCTTCAGG
Source organism: Aquisalinus luteolus (assembly GCF_009712425.2). Taxonomy (GTDB): domain Bacteria; phylum Pseudomonadota; class Alphaproteobacteria; order Caulobacterales; family Parvularculaceae; genus Aquisalinus; species Aquisalinus luteolus. Next base: position 989,214 of record NZ_VCJR02000002.1, on the reverse strand, counting down.
CGTGCGCTCCACGGCGCTCGGCTATCAGGCGACGGCAGGCGGGCGCAACGCCTTCGCCCTCGGCTCGAATTCCTCGGCGAATTTCATCAACTCGTCTGCCGTGGGTAATGGCACATCCACCATTCGCGACAACCAGTTCGCTTTGGGGAACCTGTTCAATACCTATACCCTCGCAGGCATCACCTCTGCCGCCTCCCTCGCCGCACAAGGCCCTGTCACCGGCCTCATCACCACCGATGCCAATGGCAACCTTGCCAGCGATGGCGGTGCAATCCAGGCGATGCTGGCCAACCACGAGGCGCGCATCAACTCGCTCGAGGGCGGCGTCGCCACGTCCAAGGCCCCGGTCTCCTCCGCTGCAGCCTCCTCTGGTTCGAGCGCCACATCCGGCGCGTCGTCTCAGGAAAGCCCGCAACCACAGACCAAAACGTCTGCCACGCGGATCGCAGACAGGACCGACGGCTCGACCGGGTCCGGCTCTGAAGGTACGGATGGGACAGCACCCGAAAGCGTTGAAACAGCATCCACCGAGGCGGGTACGGACGAAACCGCTGACATCGAAGAAGATGGCCTGACTGCCGTGCGCCCTGAAAAGGTCGATGGCCCGCTGCAGGAAGAAGAAGCAGACGATGTCCTTGCCAGCCGCGAGGATGGCGATGAGCGTGACACGACCCGTACAGCCTCCACCGGCACCGGGACAGCCACGGGCATCGATCCGGTTGCCCAGACGACGGTCGTTACCGTCACGACGCCGCCATCGGCTGCTGCCATTGCCTCAGGCGCCAATGCCTATGCCGCCGGCAATGATGCGGTCGCTTCCGGTCAGGATGCGGTAGCCATTGGCAACACGGCCAGCGCCTCTGCCACGGGCGCCATGGCCCTCGGCGCGAATTCCGTTGCCAGCGCGAACAACTCTGTCGCCATCGGTGCCGGGTCTATCGCGAATGAGGCCAACACGGTCTCCTTCGGCACGGCCCTGTCGCCGCGCCGCCTGACCAATGTCGCGCCAGGCATCAACGCCACCGATGCGGTCAATTACGGCCAGTTCCTTGAGCTGGAGCAGTCGGTCAACAAGAGCATTGGTGTACTGAGCGATGATATCTCCCGCACCCAGGAAGGCGTCTCCATGGCGCTTGCCATGGCCGGCGCGGCTGTCCTCTATCCGGATGAAGACTTCTCTGTCTCTGCCGGCTGGGGTACGTTCGAGAGCGAACAGGGCGCGTCCTTTGCCTTCGCCCGCCGCATCAACGAGACCTGGTCCATCGATGCCGGTGTCGCTGTCGGCCTCAACTATGGCTCGACCGCCGGGCGTCTCGGCATCAGGGGTGGCTGGTAATCAGGGCAAATACCGATAATCTTTGTATCCAGTAAATTCATGAGGATGAGAATGATCAAGAAAACAGCGATCGCCGGTGTCTCGGCGCTCCTCGCCACGGCCATCATCGCCGTTGCCTGCAATCAGGAGACCAGCTCCGCCAATGCGCAGCAGCCTGAAGAAGCAGCCGAAGAGGCGCCACAGCGGGAATATCCGCCCAAGCCGCAATTCCAGCCGATGGAACTGCAGGCGCAATATCAGGGCCCGTTCGAGGATACGGTGATCCAGCGCTGGCGTGACCCGGTCGATGGCTCGGTCTGCTATCTCTACATCCCGGCGCAGGTCAGCCGCGAGCAGCGTGACGACTCGCCATTCCTCGATTACGGCAGCAACAATATCGGCTCTATCAGCTGCATCACCCAGCAGCTCGCGCTGCGCTCGGTCCCGGCTCAGCAGGGCGCACCGCAACAACAGCCGCCTGCTCAACAGGAATAATCTAAGGGGCCGCGAGGCCCCTTTTTTTACCCGGTTCCGACGCTTTTTCCACGTTGGCTGCAACGGTCATTCAAACGAAGCGATGCTTCTCTCAGGACAGAAGAGACCTGCCTGGAAGGAAGGCGCTGATGACATTTGCCGAATATATCTGGCTCGATGGTTCCGATCCGGTGCAGGAGCTGCGCTCCAAGACACGGACAGTCAGGCTGAAGACAGATACGCCAAAGCCCAGGGATTTCCCCGACTGGAGCTTTGACGGCACGGCAACAGGGCAGGCAGATTGCAGATATTCCGACTGCGCCCTGACGCCGGTCTGCGTCGTCAGCGACCCGACATGGGACGACCCGACATGGGACGGGGAGCACTATCTGGTCCTGTGCGAAGTCTTCAACGCCGATGGCACCAAGCATGTTACCAACACGCGGGGCGATCTGCGCTCCATCCTGCGCGCCGGGGCAGAAGGCGCAGATGCGTGGATCGGCTTTGAACAGGAATACACATTGTTCCGCGACGGCCGCCCGCTCGGTTTCCCGAAAGACGGGCTGCCAGAACCGCAAGGCCGGTATTACTGCAGCGTCGGTGCTGACCGGGCCTATGGCCGCAAGATCGCCAGGAAACATGCCGAGCTATGCCAGAAGGCAGGTCTCATGTTTCATGGCCTGAATGCCGAATCCCTTCCCGGCCAGTGGGAATTCCAGATCGGATACCGCGGAAATGACGGCGAGGATCCGTCCCTGCTCAACGCTGCCGACCATCTCTGGCTGGCCCGCTATCTGCTCCATCGCGTTGCTGAAGAGTACGGCGTCCTCGTCTCCCTCGACAACAAGCCGGTACAGGGCAACTGGCACGGTGCAGGCATGCATGCGAACTTCTCCACCCGCCAGATGCGTGAAGACAACGGCCTGACGGCAATCCACGACGCAGTGGAGCTTCTCAGCCGATATCATGGCCAGCACATTGCGGTGTATGGCGATCGGCTGGCCGAGCGGCTGACCGGCCAGCACGAGACATGCGCCATCACCGAGTTCAGGGTCGGCAACGCCGACCGTGGCGCGTCGATCCGCATACCGCTGGATGTCGAGCAGAGGGGGGCCGGGTATTTCGAAGACCGCCGACCCGGTGCCAATGCCGACCCCTACAGGGTCGCCGCACGCATCGCAGAGACGGTATGCATGATCGACACAGGCAGGCCCGCACAGGCCGCAGAGTGATACGCCGCCCAGCCAGACAGCCTTCGCAATAGCGAAACAGGCTGGTATCATATGGCTTGCCCCCCTGGCAGAAAGACTGCAACGATGGCATTTGTGCGTTGCGGGAAAGCAAAATGCTAAAAATCAATCTTCTTGGCCCGGTGGAGGTTTTTGTCGATGGCAAGGCCATGCCCCTTCCCTCTTCCCGCAAGACCCGCGCCCTCCTTGGCTATCTGGCCCTGTGCGCAACGCCGCAGCGCCGTGACCGGCTATGCGAACTGTTCTGGGACGTGCCGGACGATCCGCGCGGTTCCCTGCGCTGGTCCCTGAGCAAACTTCGCCCGGCCCTCAATGCAGGCGGCAGGATACGCCTCGTCACGGATCGCGAGCGTGTGCGGATCGAGACGGATTATATCGATCTGGACCTGCACAGGCTGCGCGACCTCATCAACGATGAGGCAGCGACACCGGACGCCCTGGCAGCGGGCTGGGCTCTCGCCGACCAGGTGCTGATGGAAGATTGCGAGCTGTCGAACCAGGACTATTTCACCGCCTGGCTGACCCGCGAACGCGAGGATCTGCAACGCCTGAAGGCCAGCCTGGCCCGCCGTCTGGCCCAGTCAGAGGACATACCCCGGGAGGATGCTTCCCGATGGGCGGACAGCTGGTTAGACAATGCACCGTTTGACAAGGAAGCCGCGCAATGCGTCGTCTCCAGCCGCCGGATGGTCGGTCAGGTAGAGGAAGCCGCCGCCCTTGCTGCCCGGATCGAGACCGAGTTCGAAGAAGCTGGCCTGAAAAAACCGGTCTGGGCCACTGCCCCCGATCGCGTTCAGCCTGAAGGCGGGACGATAGCAGACGATATGGATGGGCACAGGCTCGCCTCCCGACAGAAGGTGCGCTTCGTCAAGGCACAGGATGATGTCTCACTCGCCTGGGCCAGTATCGGCGATGAAGACAGTCCGCCGCTGGTCAAGGCCGCCAACTGGCTGACGCATCTGGAGCTCGACTGGGAAGCGCCGATCTGGAGCCCGCTTTTCCGCAACTTGGCGCAGGATCATCACCTTATCCGCTATGACGAGCGCGGCTGCGGCCTGTCCGACTGGGAAGTCGACGAGATCAGCCAGGACACATTTGTCAGCGATCTTGAGGAGGTGGTCGACTCGGCCGGGCTCGACCGGTTCCCCCTGCTCGGCATCAGCCAGGGCGCAGCCGTTTCGATCGAATACGCCGCCCGTCACCCTGAAAGGGTTACACACCTGATCCTGTTTGGCGGCTACCCGGCGGGCTGGCGTCATACAGCAACGCCGGCAGAGGTTCGCGAGCGAGAGGCGGTGATGGTGCTAACCGAAACCGGCTGGGGCCGCTCCGACCCGACCTATCGCAACCTGTTCTCCCAGACCTTCATGCCCGATGCCACGCCGGAAGAGCTGAAATGGTTCGATGAATTCCAGCGCCGCACGACATCACCGGAAAACGCAGTGCGTTTTCTCCATGCTTTCGCTGACCTCGATGTGCGCGACAAGCTCTCCTCTTTGAGTGTGCCCACCCTCGTCATTCACAGCCGCGGCGACCGGCGCATCCCCGTCTCCACCGGGCGTGAACTGGCCGCAGCCATCCCGAATGCCGAGTTCGTCAGCCTTGAAAGCAATAATCACCTGCTGATCGGGCGGGAGCCTGCCGCCCGCACATTCCTGAGCGTGGTACGGGAATTCCTGCGCGCTTAAACGCTCTCAAACGCAATTACCACGCGAATTTCGCAACTTTTCCAGCGTTATACCACGCTCAGTTCCACGTGGGTCCTGTCTGATCCTTCCATCACGAACCGGTTGAATGCGCCGCCCCGGCAGGGGCCGCACCGGCCGGTTCGCCGGAAGGAGGGACCAGATGCCGAGCTTTTTTCATCGCCCCGTTTCATCGACCCGTTTCGATGGCGACCGCAGCGCTTTGGCGTTGCAGCGCCCCTCATACCCTTTCAGCACTTGTATTCCCTGTACGGATTACCCCGGCAATGCGCGGCTGTTCGCGCTGCCCGGCACCCAACCACAACTCTACTCAATCCATAACTTGAAACCTTGAACCACCAGCTCTCAGGAGGAATTCCATGTCTATGCTTACGAAAAAATCCCATCTCTATCTCGGCGCATCCGTGCTTGCCGTCTCGATGCTGTTTGCCGTCTCAATCCCGTCACCGGCCATGGCGCAGGACGTGTGCGTCGACGAGGCCGATGAAACCGAAGGTAATCCGAGTGCTGAGGGTGAAAATGCCATAGCCTGCGGCGCCGACGCGACGGCGAGTGCTGACGACTCCGTAGCAATAGGCACCAACAGTCTGGCGTCCAGTGGTGGTGCAGTTGCAATCGGCATTAATTCTCAGTCTACCCGCATTAATGCGGTAGCGATAGGCAACAATGCAAAGGCGACTGACAATGGCTCGGTCGCAATCGGGATCAGTACCAACTCTAATGGAGATAATTCCGTCGCAATCGGGCGCTTCTCGACGGCATCAGGAAACAATTCCTTTGCGATGGGGTCCAACTCCCAGGCACGAAACCAGGGCTCCATTGCTGTGGGGCAGAACGCGCGTTCTGAAGATGGCGATAATGGCATTGCCTTTGGCGGTAATGCAAGATCAAGAGGGACGAACAGCACGGCCCTTGGGTTCTTCGCGCGCGTAGAAAATGCCAGCAACGCCACGGCGATCGGGTCGCAGACCTCGACAACCGGCCAGTCGGCCATTGCAGCCGGTGGCTGGTTCGATTTCAATGGCGACGGCATCGTTGATGCTGATGAAATCACCAAGGCCTCCGGCCTGCGTTCTTCTGCATACGGTGCTGCCGCCCAGGCGACTGGTGAATCCTCAATCGCGATCGGTGATGGCGCGAGTGCCACGGACTTCATAGGCATCGCGATCGGCAAGGAGGCAGAAGCGACCAGTCAATCCATGGCGTTGGGCAATGGCGCGATCTCATCAAACCTGTCGTCTATCGCCATTGGTAACCTCAGCACAGCTTCAGGCAATGTCACGGTAGCGATTGGATTTGTCTCAACCGCAAACGGGTTGTTTTCCACCGCAGTCGGGGGCACCTCTCAGGCAGCCGGAAACTTCTCGACGGCCTTGGGCTATGGTGCGGCAGCAAAGGCTAACCAAAGTGTCGCGTTAGGCCATGTCAGCGAGGCCGAAGGAGTGTCTTCCGTGGCCTTGGGCGACAGGGCTGATGCATTGTCCGATTTCTCTGTCGCCCTTGGTTCGCAGAGCGTGGCAGGCGGTTTTGCCTCCATTGCCGCCGGTCTTGAGACCCGCGCCACCGGTGACAACGCGCTGGCCATGGGCAGCTGGGTTGACCTGAATGAAGATGGCGAGGTCGATGAAGGCGAGCTCACCACGGCAGGCCTAAGGGCAACGGCGCTCGGCGCTGCGGCACAGGCGACCGGGGAAAATTCTGTCGCTCTCGGCGTCAACGCATCAGCCGATACGCTGAACAGCGCCGCTGTTGGCAACGCCGCAAATGCCAGCGGTGCCGCCAGTGCTGCTGTCGGGTTCCAGGCCACCGCCTCCGGCGTACAGGCGACGGCCTTTGGCCGCCAGTCTGCTGCAACGGCCGATTTTGCCTCCGCCTTTGGCCGCAATTCCGCGGCCTCGGCAGAGGGCGCGACCGCCTTCGGCTCCAACTCTACGGCGTCCGGCACTGCCAGTGTCGCTGCGGGCCAGTTCGCGTCGGCCTCCGGCGTTCGCTCCACGGCGCTGGGCTTCCAGTCTGTCGCCAGTGGCCGTAACGCCTTCGCCCTTGGCTCCAACTCCTCGGCGAACTTCATCAACTCGTCTGCCGTCGGCAATGGTACATCCACCATTCGTGACAACCAGTTCGCCCTGGGGAACCTCTTTAATACGTACACCCTCGCAGGCATCACCTCGGCTGCCTCCCTTGCGGCTCAGGGCACTGTCACCGGCATCATCACAACCGATGCCAATGGCAACCTCGCCAGCGATGGCGGTGCAATCCAGGCCATGCTGAACAATCACGAAGCCCGCATCGCCGAGCTCGAAGGCGGCAGCACGCCTCCTGCGGAACCCGTCGACGTCGTAGCGGAATCGCAAACACCGGCTGAAACCTCCGACACACCGCAGGCCAGCCCGCAACCGGCAGCGCAGGCGAAGACCTCTGCCGCACGGTTCGCTGACCGGACCGAGAGCACGACCGAGGCAGCCTCGGACGATGCGCAGGAAACGCCACGTTCGGCGCACACCGCCACTGGCTCTCTGACAGGCTCACTAACGGGCACCGCACCGGTCGCCCAGGCAAGTGTCGTCACGCCGGTTTCGGCCGCGGCCGTCGCCTCCGGCACCAACGCCTATGCCGCGGGCAATGATGCGGTCGCGTCCGGCGAGGATGCCGTTGCCATCGGCAACACGGCCAATGCCTCGGCCACGGGTGCCATCGCCCTTGGCGCAAACTCCGTCGCCAGCGCCCCCAACTCGGTTGCCATCGGCACCGGATCTGTCGCAAGCGAGGCCAACACGGTCTCCTTCGGTACGGCCCTGTCGCCGCGCAGCCTGACCAATGTCGCCGCTGGCGTCAACACGACGGATGCGGTCAATTACGGTCAGCTGCTCGATCTGGAGAGCGATGTGAACCAGCGCTTTGCCGGTATCAATGAGGATATCTCGAAGACCCAAGAAGGCGTCGCCATGGCACTCGCCATGGCCGGCACTGCCATTCTGTACCCGGACGAGACATTCTCTGTGTCTGCAAACTGGGGCACGTTCGAAAGCCAGCAGGGCGCAGCCTTCGGCGTCGGTGCCCGCCTCAGCAAGACATGGACCGTCGATGCCGGGCTGGCTGTCGGCTTCGACTACGGCTCCACCGCAGGCCGGGTCGGCATTCGCGGCGGCTGGTAATCGGCAAGACCCGATAGTCAGCATCAATACAATAATGCAAAAAGGGGCCTCTCAGGGGCCCCTTTTTCGTATCCGGCTCGACCGTTTCGCCGATCAGCCCGCCATCTTGAACGCTTCAAGGCCGGACAGGCGCATGGTGGTTTCCAGCTCCGGCACCTCTCGCGGCGCCTTGCCCTTCACTGCCTCGACAAACGCCTTGATGTGACCCGGCGTCGTGCCACAGCACCCGCCCAGCACATTGATCAGCCCGCTATCGGCCCATTCCTCCAGATGCTTGCGCATGCTCTCCGGCGTCTCGTCATACTCGCCGAAGGCATTCGGCAGGCCGGCATTGGGATAGGCGCAGACGAAAGTGTCGGCGACGCGGGCGAATTCGGCCACATAAGGCCGCATCAGGTCCGGCCCGAGGGAGCAGTTGACGCCGATGGTCAGCGGCTTTGCATGGCGTACAGAGTTCCAGAACCCTTCCGGTGTCTGGCCCGACAATGTGCGGCCCGACTGGTCGGGGATCATGACCGAGATCATCAAGGGCACACGATAGCCAACCTCCTCGAACACATCCTCCATGGCGAAGACGGCGGCCTTCGCATTCAGCGTGTCGGTGATCGTCTCCAGCAGCAACAGGTCGACGCCGCCCTCGATCAGGGCACGGACTTCCTCTGCATAGGCCTTGTGCAGCCCGTCGAAATCGACATTGCGCGCACCGGGATTGTTCACGTCCGGCGACAGGGATGCCGCCCGGTTGGTCGGGCCCATCGCCCCGGCGACGAAGCGCGGCTTGTCGTCGGTCGCGAACTCATCCGCCGCCTCGCGCGCCAGCCTTGCGCCCTCGCGGTTCATCTCAACCGCGATGTCTTCCATCCTGTAGTCCGCCTGCGCGATGGTGGTGGAGGAGAACGTGTTGGTCTCGATGATGTCCGACCCGGCCTCAAGATAGGCCTTGTGCATGCGGGTGATGACGTCCGGCTGCGTAACATTCAGCAGGTCATTGTTACCCTGCACATCGCATTCCCAGTCGGCGAAGCGCTCGCCACGATAGGCAGCCTCGTCCAGCTTCTCCTTCTGGATCATCGTCCCCGCCGCCCCGTCGAGCACGAGGATGCGGGATTTCAGCGCCTCAAGCAGCTGTTTCTGGCGGGTTTCGCGATCGGACATGGCAGGCTCCTGTAGCAATTTCTCGCAACATATAAAGATATCTTTATATGTTGGCAAGTCAGATGAGGCGGTGCATCGGCAATCGTTGCCAACTGGAACAGTCGCCTTGCCGCAGTGCAGCATCGGGTATAGGTAAGTCGCGAGAGCCAATTTCGTCAGCCACTCCCGTCAGGATCATCCCATGGGCATGTTCGAGCTCCTCCGCCGGGAGCCGCGTTTCATCGCTTTCGGCTTCATGTACACCTTCGGCTCCTCGGCCGGGCAGACTTTCTTCATCTCGGTCTTCGTGCCGTCCATCGCCACGGCGATGGCGCTGAACGATGCGGAGTTCTCCTTCATCTATGCCGGGGCGACCATTGCCTCGGCCCTCGTCCTGCCGCTGCTTGGCAAGTTCATCGACCGGACGGACCTGTTTCACTATGGCGCCATTGTCGGCGTCGGGCTGACGCTCGCCTGTTTCTTCACGGCCCTTGCCACCGGCCCCTTGATGCTGATCGCCGGCATCTTCCTGTTGCGCCTGTTCGGCCAGGGACTGATGAGCCATACGGCGATCACCGCCGCTGCACGCTGGTTCGGGCGTGACCGGGGCAAGGCACTGGCGCTCACTTCCCTCGGCCATGCCATGGGCGAGGGCCTATTGCCGGTAACCGCCGTCGCGCTGATCGCGCTCGTCGGCTGGCGGTTTTCCTTCATGGCGTCGGGCATATTGCTGGGTCTGCTCGCGGCCGGCACGGCGCTTTACTGGATCAGGGCGCAGGCCGATTTCCGCCGCCCTTTCCAGAAGGACGGCGCGAAGGCGGCGAGCGGCGATGCGCCCGGCATCCTGTCGATCCCGTGGTTCTGGGCGAACCTGCCGCTCTATATCGCCTCACCCATGATCCTGACCGCGCTGATCTTCCATCAGGGTGCCATCGCCGAAGACCTCGGCAAGACGCTGGAGCTGTTCGCTGCCTCTTTCGTCATTTTCGCTGCTGTCCGCGTGCCCGGCTCCCTCGTCGGCGGGCCGCTGATCGACCGCTTCTCCGCCCGCTTCCTGATGCCGATCCATCTGGTCCCGGCCATTGCCGGTATTCTGGTGCTGATCTTCTGGCACTCGACGCTGGCCGTCCTGATCTACATGGCACTTGCCGGGTTCACCAACGGGCTCGGCGGCACGATTCGCCAGGCGGTGATCGCCGAACTTGTCCCGGCTGAAACGCTTGGCGCGGCACGCTCCCTCACCTCCTCCATGATGGTGCTGTCGACGGCGGCAGGCCCGGCCATCTATGGCGTCCTGCTCACCGGGCTCGGCTTCCTGCCGCAGACCGGCGCGGTCGGCCTGTTATGGATCTCGGCGCTCTATTTCGCGGGTTCCAGCCTGGTCGGTGCAGCGGCGAACCGCTTCCTGCCCGCCGGCATCGCAGATGAAGAAGAGGCCCCGCTCACGCCTTCCTGAATGGCGCTGTCCGTCAGCCTGCCTATCTACAGACGAACAAAGGAGCATACCCCATGATCGATCTCTACACCTGGTCCACCCCGAACGGCCGCAAGGTCTCCATCATGCTGGAGGAGCTGGGCCTCGACTATGACGTCCACCCCGTCAACATTCTAGAGGATGAACAATTCGCGCCCGACTTCCTGAAGATTTCGCCGAACAACAAGATCCCGGCCATCGTCGACCGCAACGCACCGGAGGGGCCGCGCTCCGTCTTCGAGTCCGGTGCCATCCTCATCTATCTCGCAGAAAAGACCGGCTCGCCGCTCCTCGCCGCCGAAGGACCGGCCCGCACGGCGGCGATGGAATGGCTGATGTTCCAGATGGGCGGCCTCGGGCCCATGCTCGGCCAGCTCGGCCATTTCACTGCCTTCGCGCCGGAGACCGTGCCTTATGCCATCGAGCGATATACCAGGGAGGCGTCGCGCCTGATCGGCGTGCTCGACAAGCGCCTTGGCGACAATGACTATCTCGCGGGCGATGCCTATTCCATTGCCGATATCGCGGTCTATCCGTGGATCAAGTCACTAGATTTCTATCAGGAAAAAGCCAAGGAGCCGATCACGCTGCCGCCTGCCCCCAATCTCGACCGCTGGGTAGACCGCATCGGCACACGGGAAGCCGTCCAGCGTGGCATGGCCATCCCGAAGGTCTGATACTCCTACTTGAGAGCAATTATCAATCGGAACCGGGCGCCGCTACTGTCCGTTGCCCATTCATCAGCACGATTGACCTTTCAGCCGAGGGGATTAGGTATATCCCATCGGTTTCACACCAAACGAGAGAGGATTATCCCATGTCGATTTCCCTGCCACCGCTTCCGTATGCGGAAGATGCCCTGGCCCCGCACATCTCTGCCGAAACGCTGTCATTCCACTATGGCAAGCACCATCAGGCTTATGTGAACAAGACCAATGACGCCATCAAGGGCACGCCGCTCGACGATGCCTCGCTTGAGGAGATCGTCGTCCAGGCCAAGAAAGACGGCAATCAGGGCCTGTATAACAACTCCGCCCAGGTCTGGAACCACACCTTCTATTGGGAAGGCATGAAGCCCGGTGCCGGCGGCAAGCCGACCGGCGCGATCGCCGAAGCGATCGAGAAAGACTTCGGCTCCTATGAGGAGTTCAAGGACAAGTTCGCCGCAGCGGGCGCCAACCAGTTCGGCTCAGGCTGGGCATGGCTGATCGCCAAGGGCGGCAAGCTGGAGATCACCAACTCTCCCAACGCCGTCAACTATCTGGACGATTCCTCGGTCACGCACCTCTTGACCATGGATGTCTGGGAGCACGCCTATTATCTCGACTACCAGAACGCCCGGCCGAAATATATCGACACCTTCCTCGATGAGCTGGTCAACTGGGACTTCGTCAACGAGAACCTCGCCAAGGCATAACGGCCTTCGAGGCGCAAACAGAAAGCCCCGCCAGACCGGCGGGGCTTTTTTTTTCGTATGGGATGTTTTCTAGAACGGCAGGACGCAGGAATTGTCTGGCGCTCCGCCACCCTTGATATATTTCCAGTATGGCCTGCCATTATAGCACTGGCGCACGAAATTGCCGTTGCGCGCCTCCGGCATGAAAGCCCCGCCGCGCAGCAAGGCCTCGAGATCGGCAATCGTCACCTCGCTCTCCACATAGTCGGCATGGTTCACACCGAAGAAGTTCGACAGGATGCCGGTATTCACATCGGTGATGTCGATGGTCATCGCCTCGTCGAAGATCGACGGCCCGAGATTTTGGTCGATCAGCCCGATACGGGATTTCACATCCTCTCCGCCTGACGAGCCGAAGCCCGGTGTGCGCAGGAACCGGGAGAAAGACACGGCCTTGTCATCGCTGGATGTATAGATCGTCAGTTCACCGACGAGCCCGCGCGCCGGTTCGATCCAGCGGCGGAACAGCTCCCGGTCGAGATCCCCGGCAGCAAACAGCGATCGCTCGAAGAACGGCTCGTCATCGCCCTCGATCAGCGACAGCCGGTTTATCGCCTGCGCGGCGAGCCGTGTACCCATGGAGTGGGCGACGAGATAGATCTTGGTATCCTCGCCCACGCTCTCGCGCACCAGCTGCAGGAAGTCGGTCAGCGGCGCGACCGAGATATCCGCATCGTCCTGGTCCGACAGATATTCCAGCGTCGAGCCATTGGCAGGCCATGAGAAAAAGAACGTCGGCCCGTCATAATCCATGTCGAACTTCATCTGCGCGGCGCGGAATGCCGCCGATCGGAAGGTGACGTTGAAGCCGTGGACGAAAACGAGCGCGGAGTTCTCGTACTCCGTCGCTGCCGCCAGCTCCGCCCCGACCAGCCGCCTGAACGAGGTCGGGTCCTGTTCGTCCCAGCCCCAGATCGCGAAATACTCGTCCCGGTCGGCCATGGTCACCGACTGGTTGGCGTTGGAAAGTTTCTTTACCGGCGAGCCGGGCATGTTCAGACGTTCGATCGGCACGGTCACAGTGACGACGCCGAGGGTCGATTTTCCAGCAGCCCGCCCCCCGAACAATACCTGGCCTGCCTCACTCGGTTCTTCATTACGGTTTGTGCCGAAGAACAGGTCCACGCAATCGAAACTCGATCCGTATCCGGCACTGTCGATACAGGCACCACTGGCGGTTGGCCCCGCCATGATAGCTGGCTCTGCCATTGCCATCTCACGCTGGGCCATTTCACGTTGGGCCATCTCGGCTTCCGCCCTCGCACGGGCTTCTGCCTCTGCCCGCTGGCGCGCTTCCATTTCGGCCTCGGCCCGTGCTTCGGCTTGCGCCCGCTCTCTCATCGCCGCTTCCATTTCTTCCTGGCTTTGCTTGGACAGCGCAGGTGAACGGTCTGGCTGCGGCGACGGTGCTGGCGTCGGGGCCGGGGCCGGTTCGGCCACAGGGGCAGGCATTGGGGCCGACATTGGCGGCGGCGGTGCCATTACAGGCTCGGGAACATCCGACATGGACGTACAGGCAGAAACCGCAACAGCGGCTGACAACAATATCCAGGACGCGTTGAAATAGCGGAGCATATCCTTCCCCTCGGCTTACTCGCATTGTCTTTATGCGGGGGAAATATGCCCTTTGTTGGGCACGTCTGCAACGCCCGTACCGCAAGCGGTCGCTCACTCATCAGGGGCATGCTGCCCTCTTATCTTAACAGCTTTTAAACTGCGGATTGATGGTCGTCGTGAACTGGTTGCAAAAACACCGTGTTCGTCAGCAGTTCTTAGAATGGAGAATTGACCATGAAAAAGATGCTTACAATGACGACCGCCCTGTTTGCCGTTGGCGCGCTTGCTGCCTGTGGCAATTCGACGGACACCGCCAGCAACTATGATGAAGACACCGAGATGGCGGCCGAAAACACCTATGGCGAAAACGCCGAGACCGAAATGGCATCGGTGGATGAAGACACCCAGGGCGGCTATGGCGCAGATGCCACTGTCGCTAACCCCACGGGCTACAGCGCATCGGGCGACCTGAGCGAAACCGAGCGTCGTGACCTTGACCAGCGGCTTGCTTCGGCAACGACGCCCACCATCGATTACAACGGGAATACCTACATAACCCACGCCGCTCTGAATGCACGTGATGTGACGGGTGCTGACGTTATCGGCGAAGATGGTGAAGTCGTTGCTTCGGTGAATGACGTCATCGTTGACGAAAATGGCACGGCGCAGATGCTGGTCCTGTCTTCCGGCGGCTTCCTCGGCCTCGGCGACAAGCAGATCACCGTGGACTTTGCCCAGGCCACCATCGAAATGGACGAGGATGAAGCCCGCTTTGTCACATCCCTGACCGATGAAGGCATCGACAGTGCCGCCGAGTTCGACGACCAGTCTCTTGAAGGCGAAATGCTGATGCGTGTTTCGGAACTGCTTGGCGATGAGGTCATGCTTGGTTCTGCGGATGCAACGGAAACGGCATCCGTCTATGACCTGATCATGAATGCCGATGGGGAGACCGAATATGCCGTGCTCAGTACCGGCCTTGCCAGTGATCGATATCTTGTCGAGTTCAATCAGCTTGAGCCCGGCGCTGATGAGAACGAATGGATGATCTCCATGACGTCCGACCGTCTGATGACGGAAGATCGTATCACCTATCTGTAAGATAGATCCCGACACAAGAAAAAGGCCGCTCCATCGGGCGGCCTTTTTTATTGCGTGGCCTCACTCAGCCAGGGCTTTCAGCGCAAAAACTACTCAGCGAAAAAGTGCAGGTTCTGGCGCTTTTTCGTCAGGGCGTCGATCTCTTTCAGCTCCGTCAGGAACTGCTTCAGCAAATGCAGTGGGATCATGTTCGGCCCGTCTGACGGCGCATTGTCCGGGTCCGGGTGTGTCTCGGCAAAAATGCCTGCAACGCCAACGGCAACCGCCGCCCGTGCAAGCGTCGGGACCATCTCCCGCTGGCCGCCGGATGTGCCGCCCTGCCCGCCCGGTTGCTGGACGGAGTGGGTGGCATCGAAGATAATCGGCGCGCCGGTATCCCGCGCCATGGTCGGCACGCCGCGAAAGTCCGTAACCAGAGTATTGTATCCGAAGCTCGCGCCGCGCTCGGTAATCAGCACGTTCGGATTGCCGGCATCGGTGACCTTCTTCACGACATTCTTCATGTCCCACGGCGCAAGGAACTGCCCCTTTTTGATCTTCACGACGCGGCCGGTCTCGGCGGCGGCGAGCAGCAGGTCTGTCTGCCGGCACAGGAAGGCCGGTATCTGCAAGACATCGACAACTTCAGCCACCGGCTTGCACTGGGCGCGCTCATGGATATCCGTCAGCACGGGAACGCCGAGTGTCTCGCGGATTTCGGCAAACACAGGCAGCGCATCATCGAGTCCGACACCACGGGCAGACGACAGGCTGGTCCGGTTGGCCTTGTCGAAGGATGTCTTGTAAACGAAACCGATGCCCAGTTCTGTCGTGATCTCCTTGATGGCGCTCGCCACTTCCAGCGCATGCTCACGGCTTTCCATGGCACAAGGCCCGGCAAACAGCATGAATGGAAGATGGTTACCGATCTGCACATCGCCGGCGTTGGCCTTGATGGTGACGGTAGAATTACCCAATACGGTACTCATGATATTCTCCTGAATTCAGGCGCGCCTGACATTCTCGCTCGACAAAAACAGTATTCACAATTAACAACCATGTCATTCTATTTCCAGAACATGGCCAAATTCGGGGGCCACCCACAATGTCGCAGTATATAGAAATTGCCAGGTCCGTTGTCGATATCGAAGCCGACGGATTGCGCAGCCTCAGTGACTTGTTGAAGCCCGGTTCGGACAGTTTCCTTGCCACAGAATTCATTCGCGCGGTCGACGGGATCAGGGCCTCCAGAGGCCGCGTCATCGTTACCGGCATGGGAAAATCCGGCCATATCGCCCGCAAGCTCGCGGCGACCCTCGCCTCCACCGGCCAGCCGGCAAGCTATGTCCATCCGGGCGAGGCAAGCCATGGCGACCTCGGAATGATCGGTCGCGAGGACGTGGTAATCGCCCTGTCCAACTCAGGCGAGACACCGGAGCTGCGCGACATCATCGGTTACTGCTCGCGCTTCGACATTCCGCTCATTGCCATCACTTCCGGCCGGGAATCCTCGCTCGCCAAGGCGTCGGATATCGTTCTATTGCTGCCACCCGCGAAAGAGGCCTGTAGCGAAACGCGGGCGCCGACGACCTCGACTACCATGTCGCTCGTCCTCGGCGATGCGCTTGCCGTCACCCTGCTGCGTGAACGCAGTTTCTCTGCGGAGGATTTCCAGACCTATCACCCGGGCGGCAAGCTCGGCGCATCGCTGCGCAAGGTCGCCGACCTGATGTCGGCTCGCTCGGCCCTGCCCCTTTGTGCCCCCGACACGAAGATGGATGAGGTAATCCGGGAAATTTCCAGCCACGGGCTAGGCTGCGTCGGCATTGTGGATGAGGGCGGCCTGCTTGCCGGCGTCATCACCGATGGCGACATTCGTCGCCATGTCAGCAGCAACATGCTGTCAGAAACGGCCCGCAGTGTGATGACGAAAAGTCCGATCACCATAGCACCGGACACGCTTGCCGCCGAGGCGCTTCATATCCTCAGCAGCAAGCATATTACCGCGCTGTTCGTCTGTGTAGAGAAGAAACCGGTCGGCATATTGCATGTGCATGACTGCCTGGCGGCCGGTGTTATCTGACCCCTGGCAAACCGTCCATTGCGCGATAAACCGGCGTGCGTCTTTCCGGTGCCTCGAAATTCAGGCAATGCCGCGCCTCCTCGACATGGATGAGGGTGCAATGCGGCAACCCGTCACGACACAGCGCCGCCGCCGGTTCTGTCTCGACCACTCGGTCATCACCCACCGTGACAAGGATGACCGGCAGGTCGATCCGCCTTGTATAGGACGTATCCGTCAGCAGGTCGCCTGACCGCATCGTCTCCAGCACCCATTGATTGGTCGGGCCGCTCGATACCCGCATCTCCGGATGATGGGCGAACCAGGCATCCTTGGTATGTATGGTCGAAATGTTCGTCCCGCATGGATTATCCTGGGTGATGTCCGGCTGCCATGGCGCCCAGTCATGCTGGCCGGGGGCATAGGCCTCGCCTCGCCCCGCCGCGACATTCATCGCCACCATCGACCGGGCAAGCGCAGCCGGCCAAGGCGCGGTATTCACCCGCACTGCCGGGGCAATCAGCACAAGCCCGTCAGCGGCGAGGTCCGGATGGTCCCCCGCTGCCCGCAGGGTCACATGCCCGCCGAAGCTTTCGCCATGGACGATCAGCGGCCCGTTCACCTGCCCCGAGAGAAAGTCCACAAATCCGGCGAGATCATCTGCGTAAACACCGTAATCTTGGACCCAGGGCTTCTCCGGATTGCTCAGCATACGGTCAGACCTGCCCTGGCCGCGCAGGTCTAGCCCGGCAACGTCATAACCCTCGGCCATCAGCTCGGCGAAGATCTGCCCGTAGATATCGAGAGTCCCGGCATAGCCCGGCACCAGCAGCACAGTGGCCTTGGCTCGCCCCGCACCCTGCTGCGCCAGCCCCCAACGCAATTTCGTGCCGTCCGCCGCTTCCCAGCGGTCAAACTTCCAGCCCGCAGGCAGCGGCACCAGATTGTCTTCCAGATAGTCGGCGCTTGCTTCCATATAGGCCGCGTCCAGCTCCCGCGGTTGATAGGGCGCCGGTGTGCCGGCACAGCCGACCGCGAAAAGGGCAATGGAGAACAGTCCGGGAAGAAAATGCTTCATCTCCGAATGGATAAAGAAAAGGCGGCTTCCGGAAAAGCCGCCTCTGCATATCATGTTGTATAGCTGACTATTCGCCTGCCGGCTCGTCCGGCGTGGCCGGTGGCTCCTTCACGTCGATCAGCTCGACATCGAAGACCAGCAATTCGTTCGGGCCGATCCGGCCATTGCCGTCCTTGCCATAGGCGAGCGCGGGCGGAATATAGAAGCGATAGGTATCGCCCTCGCTCATCAGCTGCAGGCCTTCGGTCCAGCCAGCGATGACGCGGTTGAGCGGAAACTCGATCGTCTCGCCGCGATCATAGGAGGAATCGAACACCGTGCCGTCCAGCAGCGTGCCGCGATAATGCACCTCGACGATATCGGTCGCATCCGGCGACTCCGTACCATCGCCTTTCTCGACCACTTCATATTGCAGGCCCGACTCGGTGGCCATCACGCCTTCTTCGGCGGCGTTCTCGGCGAGGAAAGTCTCGGCCTCGGCGGCCTTTTCCTCGACCAGTGCATCGTATTTCTGTTGCAGTTCATCGACAGTCGTCACGTCCAGCAGCTCGACCTCGAAGATCACCGCCTCGTTGGGGCCGATCTCGCCATCGGGCGTGCCTGCGGGGCCAAAGGCCAGCGCCGGCGGGATGACGATCTCCGCCTTGCCGCCTTCCTGCATCGTTTTCACGCCCTCGCGCAGGCCGGTCATGAACACGCCGAGGGATTCCATCACCGGCTCGTCACGCTCGACGGACGAATCGAACACTTCGCCATCTGCATGTCTGGCGGTGTAGTGCATCGTCACGTAATCTTCCTCGGTCGGCGAGGCACCCTCGCCTTCGACAAGTGTGCGCACCTGGACGCCCGACTGGGTGACGGTCACGCCATCCCGCTCGGCATTCTCTGCGAGGAAAGCGTTCGCTTCTTCCAGCCCTGCCGCCGCGGCAGCCTCTCGCTCGGCGTCGGTCTGCCCGCTCCCGTCCTGCCCGGTCATGGCCTCCGGGTTCGGCACTTCGGCCAGCTGTTCTTCAGCGTCAGTCTCGGCCACATCCTCTTCGGCATTGTCGCCACAGGCGGCCAGCGCCACGACGCACACCCCGGCCAGTAACAGCTCTCTGAATGACATTAGTCTCGCTCCTCTCGGGAAATGAATATCGCTTGCGGCCCCTCGATAGGGGGGCGCGCCCCCGCGGCACAATATGGGGTATCTGCCGGCCCCGTCATCCGGCAATTTCTGAAACCTCTGTCATAAAGACAGGCGGGCACGGGGATTCGTTCCGGCCTTCACGTGCCGGCGCTAACCTCGTGCTAACCATTGGGGAAAAATAGCGCCCGCCCGACATGCACGACGTGCGTGAAAATCCGCATCCGAAACGATAGTCAAAAGCCTCGAAACAAGGTTAACGAGGCGCATGCAGTGCGCCGCCGTTAACCCCCTGTTAGTAAAAAAGCGATTCGTTCCGGCCAACTGCATATTGACGAAGCAGGCCCTTACCAGCACTATATGTTGTGTCAGCGAGGGCGCTGGCATCAATCTGGTGATAGAGGCAAAAGCGGGCCGGTGGCGAGAAAAAGCCATTCCCGGCGCAGGGGGAGATTTGCCGATTGAAACCGGGTTCGCGGGCGGGGCCAAGCCCTTCCGCAACACCTTGAAGAGACAACCGCGTTTAAGGGGAAAGAGCACCAATGTCGCCACTCGATACGATCAACGCCGCCGCAAAAATCGCCGAAACCGTCGCGAAAGCGGGCGAGCATGCAGAACAGCAGGCGAAGAAGTCCGGCGGCCGCCCTTCCCAGCGCCCGGCCCTGAAACTCGTGCGCGATGTCGTCGTCGACCATTCCCGCGACGCGCTGCTGACCGATTTCGGCAAGAAGACCATGGACGACCGCTACCTGCTCGAGGGCGAGTCGTACCAGGACATGTTCGCCCGCGTCGCCACGGCCTATGCCGATGATGCCGACCACGCCCAGCGCATCTACGACTACATCTCCCAGCTCTGGTTCATGCCGGCGACCCCTGTCCTGTCCAATGGCGGCGCCGATCGCGGCCTGCCGATCTCCTGCTTCCTCAACTCGGTCAATGATTCGCTCGACGGCATTGTCGGCACCTGGAACGAGAATGTCTGGCTCGCCTCCAATGGCGGCGGCATCGGCACATACTGGGGCGGCGTGCGCTCCATCGGCGAGAAGGTGAAGGGCTCCGGCGCCACCTCCGGCATCATCCCGTTCATCCGCGTGATGGATTCGCTCACCCTCGCTATCTCCCAGGGCTCCCTGCGCCGCGGTTCCGCCGCCTGCTATCTCGATGTCCACCACCCGGAAATCGAGGAATTCCTGGAAATCCGCAAACCGTCCGGCGACTTCAACCGCAAGTCCCTGAACCTGCACCATGGCCTGAACATCACCGACGAGTTCATGCAGGCTGTCGCCGCCGACGAGGAATTCGGCCTGCGCTCGCCGAAGACCAACGAGGTCATCCGCACCATCAACGCCCGCAAGCTGTGGCAGAAGATCCTCGAGATCCGCCTGCAGACCGGCGAGCCCTACCTCGTCTTCTCCGACACCGTGAACCGCCAGATGCCCAAGCACCAGCGCGACCTGGGGCTGAAGGTCTCGACCTCGAACCTGTGCTCGGAAATCATGCTGCACACCGGCAACGACCATCTCGGCAATGAGCGCACCGCCGTGTGCTGCCTGTCCTCCATCAACGCCGTCAAATATGACGAGTGGAAGGACGAGCCGATGTTCGTCGAAGACGTCATGCGCTTCCTCGACAATGTGCTGGAAGACTTCATCCAGCGCGCCCCGCCGGAAATGGCAAAGGCCGTGTACTCGGCAAAACGCGAGCGCTCCGTCGGCCTCGGCATGATGGGCTTCCACACCTTCCTGCAGGATCGCGGCATCCCGTTCGAAAGCGCCATGGCCAAGTCGTGGAACAACCGCCTGTTCAAGCATATCCGCATGGGCGCGGACGCCGCCTCGGTCAAGCTCGCCGAGGAAAAAGGCCCCTGCCTCGATGCAGAGGAACGCGGCATCAAGCAGCGCTTCAGCCACAAGATGGCGATCGCGCCGACGGCCTCGATCTCCATCATCTGCGGCGGCGCCAGCCCCTGCATCGAGCCGATCCCAGCCAATGTCTACACCCACAAGACCCTGTCCGGCTCCTTCACGGTCAAGAACGAGGCGTTGAAAGCCCTCCTCGCCGAAAAAGGTCAGGACACGGACGAGACCTGGTCCTCCATCCTCGAAAACGAAGGCTCGGTCCAGCATCTCGATTGCCTGACCCAGGAGGAGAAGGACATCTTCAAGACCGCCTTCGAGATCGACCAGCGCTGGGTCGTCGAGCTCGCCGCCGACCGCGCCCCCTATATCTGCCAGGGCCAGTCGGTCAACGTCTTCCTGCCGGGCGACATCGACAAATGGGACCTGCACATGCTGCACTGGACCGCGTGGGAAAAAGGCGTGAAGAGCCTCTATTACTGCCGCTCCAAATCAGTCCAGCGCGCGGGTTACGCAGGCTCGGCCAACAAGAAGGACGTCGACGCCAGCATCGAGGCAAACCTGAAAGCCGCCGCCGCGAACAAGACCGACTACGAGGAGTGCCTCGCCTGTCAGTAGGTTGAGAAGCTGTAATCGATTAACAAAAAAGAGGGCTATTTCAGCCCTCTTTTTTTGGTTGATAATAGAAGTTTCAAAGATCATATTTAATTATGACATTAAAAAAGCTCACCATTTCTGGTTTTCGCGGATACTCGTCTAGACAAACTATTCCGTTTGCAATTCCGAATGGAAAGGAAGGAAGTGGTATTTCGATCATAGTCGGAGCTAATAACTCTGGCAAATCTACGATCATCGAAGCTTTGCGCGCATATAATGGGTCAACCTCACCCAGTTTTGGCACAAGCGCTCGGTATAAAGGGACATCGCTAGTCAAAATTGAATATCATAAATCAAATGGGGTAGACGTTTTAGAGTCTATCCGAAAAGGTTCGAGTGAGACTCGTCGTTCTAAAAGTGGCGATCCATTAAGGATATTCACCACGCCCTCTCGTCGTCAATTTGCGAGCTATTTTTATAAATCATTTCAAGACAGAGATGAGTACATAAAAAGCGATAGTCTACCAACAACCAGAACATCATCACTATCGAACAACTTCACGGCTAGGCTGTTCAACATCGAAAAAGACCCCAATGATTTCAATGAAGTGTTGGGAGAGATACTTGGCCATATTCCAGATTGGTCAATTGATCTGGGTGAGCAAGGTCAACATTTCTTAAAGTTCAATACTTCTAATCACTTCCACAGCAGTGAAGGGCTAGGGGAAGGGATCGTAAGTCTTTTCGTAATAGCGGACGCTCTCTACGATTCCCAGAAAGGCGATGTGATAGTTATAGACGAGCCCGAGCTATCTTTACATCCTGCATTTCAACGCAGGCTCATGAATGTTTTTAAAAAGTTTGGCCAAGACCGCCAAATAATTATAGCCACACACTCTGTATATTTTGCAGACCCTCAGGCAATTTCAAACGGGGCAAGTTTAATTCGTGTACGAAAGATTAATGGCAAACCAACCGTTTGGTCTTTAAAGGAGAAAACCCGGAAAGCATTCACTTCAATAGCAATAGGAGACAAAAACAATCCTCACGTATTCGGTTTGGATGCTAGAGAAATTTTCTTTTTAGAAGACAATATTATTTTGTTCGAAGGTCAGGAAGACGTAATACGGTTTCCATATGTTGAAGAAAAAGTCGGAATTAACCTCCAGGGTAATGTCTTTGGCTGGGGGACTGGTGGGGCTGAAAAAATAGAAAAGATATGTGCAGTACTAACAGATTTGGGGTATGAAAAAGTTTGTGGAATACTCGATGGTGATAAATCTCAATTAAAACCCCCTTTAGATTCTGCCTATCCGAAATATTCGTTTTTAATTCTACCTGCAGATGACATCCGCGATAAAGGAGCAATAAAGAAACCGGCAAAAAAGGGGTTGGTAAACAAAAATGGTGTTTTAGATCCGAAACTGATCCAAAAAACGCAAGACCTGATAAATAAGGTGAATGCCTACCTAACTAGTTGATACGCTTGAATTATCGAGTTTCTTACCGTAGCATCCGCGACGTGGGGTGTATCAACCGCAGGGCGATGCACCGCTCTAAAAGCTCGGCCCTCCCGACATCTGGAAAGATCGCCATGGTGCTTACACATAATCCGATAGGGCCTTTTCAAGCTCCTCCACGAACACCGCCAGCTCTTCATCGTCAGTATTCGAATAGATAAAGATATCGACCACATTCGCATCAGGTGAACTGGCGACCATCACCTCCATTGCGTCGCCCACAAGCCTGATCGTGTAAGCCCCCATGGCCGGGGCACGGCTCTTGTGGAACTCAAGATCGTGTACGCGGCTGAAGTTTTCGAGATCCGCCGTAAGCGCATCCACCTCGCCCGGCATCACCTCCACCTTGTAGCTGACAAGAGGCTGTCGCGTTTCGGTGGACACGATTTCGGAACATGCGCCGGTGAGGGTTACCGCCACCAGGCCAGATACCAAAAGAAGCCGCTTCATATTTCACTGTCCTGTTTAAAGCCTGCCCCTTTGCCAAAGGAAACAGGCCTGCCGAGAAAGATGTCGTTTTATATACGAGAAAACTTTTCGGCGTACCCTTATTGTGGAGAAATCCATAGGTTACCGTCACCTCGGTCCCGGCGGTCTATGGTTCTGCCAGACCGCTAAACCACCTCAAGGACATAGTGATAGTCGTTTTCAGTTTTTCGCCAAAGAAAACCTACGCGAGCCGACTTACGCACTATCAGATTTTTCTTGGTACCCGCTTCCAGTTTCAGCTTTAGGGTATTGGACCGAGCCTCATACTCGATGTCATCCATACCATACCCATAATACTTTACGACCCAGTGCCCGAAATAGATCTTATACTCATTAGCTGAAACCTGGCAGCTCTCCTCTCTTTCCAAAACTATGACGCGTTGATGTTCTCCTTGCGGATCTTCCAGATCGAGATATCCGCCGTCCAGCTGTCGCAGAATAATACCTTGCTCATCTAATGTATTCTTCAGAGTAATGATCGCTTGTGACCATTCACTACCAATATGGTCCTCAAGTGCGTTGTCTATCCGCTCTGCAGCAATTTTTGCTCGCATCGGCATTTCGATTGTATGCATGTCGCCTAGTGTAACGTGTTTTCCAACTTTGATTTCGCCGAAATCACTGCCGCTTACGCGCACCGGCACGAGCCATTTTAGCAGACCGCTATATTGGTCAAGAAACTCTCCAGCCATTTCCAACTCTTTCCACACATAAGAGTCCGAGCGCTTCAACCAAGATGAAGAAACGAAGAGTACGAATGCCTTGGCGCTGAAGATCGCCTCTTTCACCCGCCTTTCCCACATGTCCCCACCTCGAATTGATGCGTGATCCATCCAGACCTCGTGGCCTTGCGCACGCAACGCCTTGACCACCGGCAGAACGCGACCACGATCCTTGTGAGAATAGGAAACGAATATATGTCGAGACATGGTTCTCCCCCTCAAAACCATTCCATAACCCTCTCAACAGTCTATCGCGCAAAGACGGAACCGGCAAACTTATCCCCGCCCCGCGCACCGCCGCCATACTCTTTTCCACGCGCCGGTGAGGACTGGCGCGGAGGGGATGGCTCCCGCCGGTGACCTGCCGGCGGCCCGTCCCATCAGGTTTTCGTCGGCAGTCGAGGGTGTGTACAGCTTTACACCGTCCGGCGGAGCGGTGTTCCGGTCTTTAGCAGGCCGGACGGGAGAGCTGGGTATCGGCCCCGCACCAGATCACCGCCGTGGGAGTGGGCCTTGCCCATACCACTAGATTCTTGAAGGGCACCGCCCCGCTTCCACGGGCCCCCTCGATCCTTTTAACGCCTCGGGCATTTCGCCCGCGGCGATATTGGTGCAGTTTAGTCTCGCCAAGTGCCTGTAAGGCACATTGTGCCTTACAGGCATGGCTGCCCATTGTCGTGCCGTGTTCTGGCTGTCAAGGACGCGGTCGAAGACCGCGCCGCCTCCGGCGGGCATGCTCCTTGACAGCCAGAACACGGTGCGGCACCCGCCGCTAACGAAAGGAACCTACAGCGTCAGCGCCTCGACCAGCGTCGACGTGCTATTGCCGCCCGCCTGCACCGCACCGCCGATGGCATAGAGGGTCTGGCCGATCGACACACCACCAAGCCCATGGCGCGGGGTCAACATGGACGGTCCGGCCTGCCATTCATCCGTTGACGGATCGTAGATCCACACATTCGGATACACCCCGCCGCCATCGGTGAAATATTCCCCGCCCATGGCGACAAGTTTCCCGCCGATAACGGCGGCGGCGAGGCCGCCCTGCCCCCCATGCGGCACTTCCGGCATTGGCGCTGCCGTCCGCCAGCGATCCTCGGCCGTGTCCCACACCTCATGGACACGCACATTGCCGCCCTCGACCGTCCGTCCGCCGACGACATGGACGGCGCCATCCAGCAGCGCCCCGGCGGCGGAGTTGCGCTTCGTCGGTGCCGGTGCCGCTCGCTCCCACCTGCCGGACTTTGCATCCAGCACCAGGTGCCGGTCGCTGTCGGTGTGGTCATTCCAGGTCAGGTTGCTATCGCCCCTCGGCGCGCGCCCGCCGATGACGTGCACATGGCTGCCGACCGTCACGCACACCGTCTCGCCATGGGCCTCCGGCGCGGGCGGGCCCTCTGTCCACGACTCGTTTTCGGCATCGAAGGCAAGTGTCTCGGCCGTGATGGTCCAGTCGAGCCCGCCCGTTCGCGTCAGGAACCCGCCGAGGGACATCAGCCTGCCACCGGCGCTTACAAGATTCGGATGGTGGCGCGCCGACGGCAGCGGTGCTTCCGCGCGCCAGCTTTCCTCGCCCGGTTGCCAACTCACATGCCGGGCCGTCGCCCCGATAATCTCCCCGCCCTCGGCCATGATGCCCCCGGCAAGGTGGATGCGGCCCTGATGGACCGCGGGATAGATTTCCTGCACCGCCAGCGGCAGCGGCGTCACCGCCCGCCATGGCGGGGGCAATGGTTGACCCTCCTGCGCTCTCGCGATCGATCCCATTGCGATCACCGCGCCAGTGCCCGCCAACATCGCGCGGCGGGTCGGCATCGATCTGTCATCAGCCATGATATCCTCCTCGGTTCACACAAGCTTAGACTGGCACGCGATTGCAGGACAACCGGCCAATAAAAAACGCCGCCGGGACAACCCCGTGCGACGCTCCATGTCTTCCGCGATGGCGGAAAATATCTATTCGCAGACTTTCTCGGTCCGGTTCGACCAGGTCGACTTGACCAGCTGGCAGTTTTCTTCCGCCTTGTCGTTCTCAGCCGTCTTCTCCTCAGCGGAGGTCTGGCTGGCCATAGTGTCTTCTGCTGGCGGCGTTGCGCAGGCGGAAAGGGCGAAAAGGCCGGCGGCCAGGGCAATCACGTAATTCATCAATAGCTACTCCACGGTATGAATCGTTCCCGGTCCCATCCTAAAAGAAGGTTTTGCTGCATTGCAACCAAAGCGGCTGGAAATGCGACAAGCGGTCAGGCTGTTGGCGGATGCGGGCTACCGCCCTATCCTGTGTGAATGGCAACACTCCTCATCGTCTGGCATTCGCGCACCGGCGGCACCGAACAGTTGGCCCGCGCTGCCCGCGAGGCGGCAAGCGGCGAATGCGATGTTGCCTTCCTGCGAGCAGAAGAGGCGCAGCCGGAGGACCTCACCGCGGCCGACGGCTATCTCTTCGCCGCGCCGGAAAACCTCGCCGCCCTGTCCGGCGCGATGAAGGAGTTCTTCGACCGCTGCTATTACCCGGTTCTGGGCAAGCTCGAGGGGCGACCCTATGGGCTGATGATCTGCGCCGGGTCGGATGGCGAAAACGCCGTGCGCCAGACGGCCCGCATCGCCACCGGCTGGCGGCTGAAACAGGTGCAGGCACCACTGATCGTCTGTACGCATGCGCAATCACAGGAAGATATCCTCAGCCGGAAGACTATCCCTGATGATGACCTGCAGCGCTGCCGCGAGCTTGGCACTGCGCTGGGTGCCGGGCTGTCGATGGGCGTGTTCTGAGGCATTAGCCTTCGGCTTGAACGATACCAGCAAAAATTTATCCCTTCGCTCTTCACAAACCGCACTGTCGATCATATACTTTGTTTTATAAAGTTCTTTGATCAAACAGGGGGTATGTGATGCAGTGGCCGCCAAACTGGGAAGTGTTTACCGAACTGTCGAACCTGCAGATCCAGTTGCACTGGGCGACGGCGACCATCGCCTTCTTTCTCGGGCTGGTCATCTTTTCCCTGCCCAAGGGCACGGTGCCGCACAAGACGATGGGCGCTATTTATGCCGTGCTGATGATCACCACGGCCATCGCCGCCTTTTTCGTGCGGCGCGGCGATGTCTCGGGTATGGAATACTTCTCGCTAAAAGGCATGACGTGGATCCACCTGTTTGTGCCGCTGACGCTGTTCGGGATCTTCGGCGGGCTGTGGGGCATTCTCGTTCAGAAAGACCGCCGTGCCCACCGCGGCCCGCTCATCGGCAGTTATATCGGGGCGCTGATCATAGCCGGTGCTCTGACCTTCCTGCCGGACCGGCGCATGCGGCTGTTCTTCTTCGGCGAGCCGGAGCGGATTGACGGGCTTGTGGAGAATATGCGTCAGGGCGCATCCTTTCTGGCCGATATCCCCGCATTTTTATTCTAGTAAAGCAGTATACGGATCAGGATTGCGAGCAGCGCCAATTCAAGCATAACGGTCAGCGGGATGCGCACGGCGAGGTACCAGCCCGGCGCGCCCGAACCCTTCTTCGTCGCCATCAGGTCATCGACCAGCAGTACCGGCAATGCAACGGCGATCAGCGCGATGCGCAGTGGATCGATGCTCATCAGGAACACCGGGATCGCCAGCAATAGCGGCGCAACCGCCCCGGCGAGGCTGCGGAAATCCGGCCCCTGATGGCGCATCGCTGCGATGCCCCAGCGCACGCCACCGAAAAAAGCCAGCAGCAACCCGCCATACAGGGAAGCAAGCTGGCGCAACAGAATATCCTCGCCCGGCGGCCGCGCCCAGATGATCACCGCGATAAAGATCAGCGGCAGCGCCCCGGCATAGGCGAGCGCCGCAGCGGCGCCGGTAAGACCTCTCCCTCCCGGGTGAGGAAGGCCGCTATGTTGATTAGTGCTTGTATTCGTTGTCGTCTCGGTCATGATCCCGTTTCCCTTCATGACGTGGCGGGAAATCATCCCTCCTTGGCAGAACGTGAAGACGCAACTGTTCTGCCCATCATGTAAGCGTCACCAGTCAGGGCACCAGTTGCCCTGCCAAGGTGTCGCAGTCTGACTTCAGGAAACGAACGGACGATCAGGGGTAAAGGTTCACGTTCTTCCAGCCGCCACCCTTGACGAGCGTAAACTGCTTGCGGTCATGCAGGCGATAGGGGCGGTTGACCCAGAACTCGATCTCGGTGGGCTGGATCAGGAAGCCATGCCAATTGTCAGGGCGCGGAATGTCGCGGTCCTTGTAGATCGCATCGTAATCCTCGATGCGCCGCTCCAGCGTCTCGCGCTCGTCGAGCACCCGCGACTGGAACGAGGCAATGGCACCGAGTTGCGAACCACGCGAGCGAGAGGCGAAATACTCATCGCTCTCTTCGGCCGACAGCGCCTCCACCGTGCCGCGCACGCGCACCTGTCGGCGGATCGATTTCCAGTGAAAGCACAGCGCAGCCTTGGGCGTGCCTTCCAGCTCCAGCCCCTTCACGCTTTC
Organism: Aquisalinus luteolus; assembly: GCF_009712425.2. GTDB lineage: Bacteria > Pseudomonadota > Alphaproteobacteria > Caulobacterales > Parvularculaceae > Aquisalinus > Aquisalinus luteolus. The sequence continues at coordinate 960,697 of NZ_VCJR02000002.1, read as the reverse complement.
GGCGTTGGAATAGAAGGTGAAGCCGCGCGCGCCGACATCCTTCAACAACACCATGCGCACATTGGGCATGCCGGAACGGTCGACGGTCGCCAGCGCCATGGCGTTGGGGTCGTTCACTTCATGCTTGCCGGCGAGCGCCAGCCAGCTGCGGAACAGGTCGATGGGGTCCTTCTCGGTGAAGACCTCGCCCTGGTCATCATCGACGGCGAACGCCTCCCCGCCATCCGATGCTTCTATATCGGACTGTGCGTCCGCCTCGCGGGCGTAATCGTCATCGCTCGGCGTTGCCGGAATGATCGCCTCATCCTTGCTGCCGGATTGGCCGCCTGTTTGTTCGTTCTCGTTATCCATACGCGATTACCTCTCCAGCAGGTCTTATACCCGCTTGTCTCCCCACGCAAAGCCCCGCTATACCTCAATCCTATGTCTGACAATACTTTTGGCAAGTTGTTCCGCGTCACGACCTGGGGGGAATCCCACGGGCCGGCCATTGGCTGCGTGATCGACGGCTGCCCACCGAACATCCGGCTCACGCCGGAAATGATCCAGTCTGCGCTGGATACACGCAAGCCCGGCACGTCGAAATACGTCACCCAGCGCAAGGAACCGGACGCTGTCCGCATTCTCTCCGGCGTGTTCGAGGATGACCGCACGAATGGGCCCGTGACCACCGGCACACCGATCTGCCTGATGATCGAGAATGTCGACCAGCGCTCGAAAGACTATTCCGACATCCGCGACAAATACCGTCCTGGCCACGCTGATTACACCTATGAGGCGAAATACGGCGTACGCGACTATCGTGGCGGGGGCAGGTCCTCTGCCCGCGAAACCGCCTCGCGCGTTGCCGCCGGCGCCGTTGCGGCACAGGTTCTCGACCGTCTGTTCGACGGTTCGGTGAAAATCCGTGCAGGGATGGTCCAGATGGGCCCCCACAGGATCGATCGCGACCGCATCGACTGGGACAGCGTCGGCAACAACCCTTTCTGGTGCCCTGACCCTGTCGCGGCAAAGGAATGGGAAGGCATCCTCGACCAGGCACGCAAGGACGGCTCGTCCATGGGCGCAATGATCGAGGTAGTGGCACAGGGTGTCCCTCCCGGCCTCGGTGCGCCGGTCTATGGCAAGCTCGATACAGAGCTTGCCGCCGCGATGATGTCAATAAATGCCGTAAAAGGTGTCGAGATCGGCGAAGGCATGAACGCCGCTGCCCTGTCCGGCATCGAGAATGCCGACGAGATGCGCGCTGGCGACCCGGCGGACAATGCCAACCGCCCGCGCTTCCTGTCGAACCATGCAGGTGGCATCCTTGGCGGCATTTCATCCGGTCAGGACATCGTCGTAAGGTTCGCTGTCAAGCCGACCTCCTCCATCCTGACGCCGCGCAAGACGGTAACTCGCACCGGCGAGGAGACGGAGATCGTCACCAAGGGCCGTCACGACCCCTGCGTCGGCATCCGCGCCGTACCCGTCGGCATCGCCATGATGGCCTGCACCTTGGCCGACCACGCCTTGCGGCACCGGGGCCAATGCGGCTAGGGGTGGCTGAACGGAAGACAGCCCTATATGCCTTCCAACGATAGCTAACAGAGACCATGGAGGGTATTACCCATGCAGGACGCACAGGACACTGCTGGCGCGACGGAAGTCGTTAGCGCCGCACCGACCGATGAAAGCCAGGTTGCCGTCAACCAGATGATCGCCGAACTGACCGAGAAGGCGATCTCGCTCGGCCTCAATATCCTTGCCGCGCTGGTCATCATCGTCGTCGGCATGTTCATCGCCGGCTGGGTCAAGCGCACGATCCGCAAGGGACTGACCAAGACTGATCGTATTGACCAGACCCTGGCCGGTTTCCTCTCGAGCCTCGTCTATTACATCGCCCTGGCCCTGGTGTTCATCATGGTCATCGGCCGCTTTGGCATTCCCACGGCTTCATTCGCCGCCGTCCTCGGTGCCGCCGGTCTCGCCATCGGTCTTGCGCTGCAGGGCACGCTCGGCAATGTCGCTTCCGGCGTCATGATCCTGATGTTCCGCCCGTTCCGGATTGGCGATTTCGTCACCACGGGTGATGAGATGGGCACGGTGAAGGACATCAACCTGTTTACGACCGAGATCACCACTCTCGACAACAAGAACGTCATGATCCCGAACGGCATGGTGTGGCAGTCGCCGATAACCAATTTCTCTGCCAATGACACCCGCCGGATCGAGGCGATCTTCGGCATCGCCTATGACGCCGATATCAATAAGGCGATGGACGTCATCCGCTCCGTTATCGAGGCCGATGAACGCTTTCATACCGAGCCCGAGCCGGCCATGGGCGTTGCCAGCCTCGGCGACTGGTCGGTCAACATCACCGTACGCGTCTGGGTCGCCCGGACGGATTTCCTGGTGATGGGTTGGGAGCTGAACCAGAAAGTCAAGGAAGCGTTCGACCGCGAAGGCGTCGGTATTCCGTTCCCGACGGCGATCGAATACCAGGCCCGGTTCAAGCCGCGCGCTGCGGCCCTGCCGCCGGAGACAGCCCCGGAATCGCCTATCGACCCGGCCGACTGAGGTCCCAGCCGAGTGAGGTCCAGTCAAGGGGGTTAACGCCCCCTTCCCTGCCCCCATGCTGCCATATTAAGATGACACTGTGCCCCTCCCCGACGGGCCATGAAAGGGCAGAAAGTCATGAGCGATACCGACAAGAAAACAGGCACCGCCAGCCAAAAGACCGGTGAGAAGCGCGGCTATGGCAACATCCTGCGCACTGTCCTTTTCCTCGTTCTGGCGAGTTTCCTTGCCGGTGTACTGCTGGACCTGATCGGCATGGCGCCGCTGGATTTCTGGCGGGGCATCGTCGATGGCGTGAAGGATTTCTTCTCGGCCCTGTTCTCTATCGGCTGGGGCACGATCAGCACGATCCTGAACTATGTGATCTTCGGCGCGGTGATCGTCGTGCCGGTCTGGCTCGTCGTCTTCCTGCTCAATCGCCGCAAGAAATAGCCTACTCAGCCGCTGGCGGGTTCAGCAGCGCTTCCATGCGGGCGATATAGGCGATCCACGCCTTGCGGCCGGCATCGGTCAGGTGACAGATCGTCTGCGGGCGCTTGTTGTTGAAGCGCTTGGTCACGCGCACATAGCCCGCCTCCTCCAGCTTCTTGATATGGATCGACAGGTTGCCGTCGGTCACGCCGATGCGCTTTTTCAGGTCGGTGAAATCGGCCGAGCCTGCGCCGGACAGGAACGCCATCAGGGCGAGGCGGACACGCCCGTGGATGACATCGTCGATCTCGCGGTAGTCGTAGCTTTCATGATCTGTATCGTTCGCCACTGACGTTTCCTGACTTCTCTGACCGCCCCGCTTACACGATGTCGCTCGGCTCGTTCCGAACCATGACGTAGCCCGGCAGCAGTACAACGGCATAGGTGCCTATCGCCGCCACGAGCATGTAAGCATCCGGCCAGATCGACAGGCTGAGCAGCAAGAAGCAGGCAATGGCCCAGGAAGCGACGGATATCCAGCGATACCATGGCTGATGCGCGACGACGGCGGTTGCAAAGAATGCAAGGCCATAAAGGCCAAACGCGACCGGGAACATGGTCGCAAACAGGAAACGGACAGGGTATCCGCCCTCTTGCACCAACAGCATCGCCGCGACAATGGACAGCCAGTAGACGGTCACGAAGATCCCGCAGGCAAGCCACGCAGCGTTGACCGTCCGGTTGCTCAGGGACGACGCCCCGGGGCGCTCGTGTGATTTGCCGTTGATGATGAAGCTTATGATCCAACCGAGCACCAGCGTTCCCGTCCACAGGATCATCTGGCTGAAATAGGGAATGACCTGAACTTCCATCAGGAAAACGAGCAGGGCTGTGGTGCCGACAAGGCCGCCCCAGATGAGGAAGTTACGTCCACCGATCAGCGGCGTGTTGCGCCCTTCCTCGGCGATGGCCTTGATATAGGCAAGGTCGTCCTGCGCGCTGCCCATACTGGCGCTATCGCCGGGTCTGGCTGCTTTTCGTGTTTCGCTCTCGGCTGTCATGAAGCGGCTCCTGCTGCATGCGCCGGTTCGGCGCCACTCACTTTGTTTTTTAAAGCGAGTTTGCTCGATAATCAACCCGCAAGAGCACGCACAGTGCCTTGGTTGACAGAAATGACAGGATTACATTTTCGGAGATAAAGGGTGCGGGGTGCCGTCGAGGGGGAACGAGGGGATATTTCCGGCACCCCGCCAGCAGGCGGAATTGCTCCGTCTGCCTTGATCAATAGATGGCGCGTGAAAGCAGATAAAAAAGGGCAGCCCAGCGCTTTTCTCGTTACAATAGTGTTATCTGCCGGTAATGATTCAGTCCCGCTCGATTTCGATCACGGACCTGTGATCGGACGTATAGGGATCAATGATCAAAATCCGTTCCCCTTGGGAACTTTGCAGGTGCAGCGCGAGGCTGTTCTCATCGAGAACCATGTCGACGATTTCCTCGCCGGGCTGCAGGATCAACTGCACGGAAGGCACATCGTCACCAGCCACGGTCGTGCTCGCGACCTGCGCTGGCGCAGTCTCTTCTGTCGCTTCCGGTTCGTTCGATTTCAGGACAAGCAGGATGACGAAGGTGATGGCCGCAACGACCAGCAGCACACCCATCGAGACGACGAGCAGCTTCAGGCCGAGCAGATTATCCACGGGCACGTCTTCGCCCGGTTGCTGTCCTGATTGACCGCTTGCCGCGCCTGACTGCGGCGGCAATGCTGTGGTATGGGACTGCTTGTTTTCCTCGGTCATGCGAAATCCTTGAAATTGTTGACAGGCTCGGGACAACCGGTCAGGCAGTGCTTATGACGAAAACCAGCGCAGACAACAAGTCCATAGAGGCCGATGGCAATGACGGCGGTGACCCGGTGACCCTGAGGGTCAGCGATGTGGAGGCAAAGATGCGCCTCGACAAATGGCTCGTCCTGCACCTGCCGGAGCTGTCGCGCGCCCGCATCAAGTCCCTGATCGAAAAGGATGAAGCGCTGCAAAAGGACGGCGAGACCTTCACCAACGCGTCTTGGAAAATCCGCGAGGGCGAGACCTACACGCTCACCCCTCCGCCCATCGAGGACGCAATACCAAAGCCTGAGGATATCCATCTCACCGTGCTGTATGAAGACGAACATCTCATCGTCATCGACAAGGCCGCCGGCATGGTGGTTCATCCTGCAGCGGGCAACTGGTCAGGCACGCTGGTCAACGCGCTGCTGCATCATTGTGGCGATACATTATCCGGTATCGGCGGCGTCGCGCGCCCCGGCATCGTCCACCGGCTCGACAAGGACACGTCGGGCGTCATGGTCGTTGCCAAGCATGACAAGGCCCATCACGGCCTGCGCGAGCAATTCTCCGTCCACGACATAGAGCGCGTCTATCACGCCATCGTCCATGGCGCGCCACGGCCCGGTGTCGGCACGATAGATGCCGCGCTTGCCCGCGCCGGGGCAGACCGCAAGAAGATGAGCATCGTCGACGAGGAGGAACATTCCAGCGCGCGTCATGCCATCACCCACTACAAGATGCTGGAAAAATTCGGCACCGGGCTTGCGAAGATCGAGGGCGATTCCATCGCTTCGCTGGTCGAATGCCGGCTGGAGACGGGCCGCACCCACCAGATCCGCGCCCATATGGCCCATATCGGCCATCCCCTGCTCGGTGACCCGGTTTATGGCCGCACTGGCGTTGCGGGGCTCAAACCCGGCACACCGGCAAGCGATGCGGCAATAGCAGTGCTCGGCTCGTTCCGCCGCCAGGCGCTGCATGCGCGCCAGCTTGGCTTCATCCACCCGATCACGGACGAGGAAATGTTCTTCGAAACCGACCCGCCGGAGGATTTCGCCAGGCTGCTTGAGAGCTTCAGGAAGTTGTAGCCGGGCGCCGGAAAAGCACTCAGCCTTCGAACGGCTCGCAGGTCACGCCGGAGAGCGTCTCCCTCTTGTCCTTGTCTTCATAGACGAGAATGCATTGCTCACCCTTCATCACCAGCGTCAGGCGCGGCGGCTTTTCCATGATGCGCCCACCAGCAGGGTTACCCTCGATCGAGCGCGGGAACTGCCGGTCGAGCACCAGTTCCGGACTGGCGGTCAGCACATCGCCTGACAGGGTCACCCCAGTGGCACCGGTCAGCGCCTCTGCCGCGCGCTTGACCTCCGCAATATCATCCGCGTCCGGAGAAACGAGCACAGCCGGCACCGGCTTGCCCGTTCCTGCACAGGCGGCAAGGCCTGACAGGACAAGCAGCCCTGCCCCGGCTATCTTGCTACGCCCGATCAGCCGACCCGTCACTCCAGTTCCTCCTTGCGAAGGCTCTCTATATCCGCATCACTCAGCGGCCGGTTCAGCGTCATGTCCCGCACGAGATTGCGGCGCAGGCGCTCGCGCACGGCCTCGGAGGCATAGAGCGAGTTCGGATCGAGCGTGTTGTAGCGATCGCTGCCAGCCATGAACAGCTGCGGGTCTTCAACGGTCTGCGGCGCGAGACGGGCGGAGGCACTCATCGTCGTTGCCACGCCGCTGCACGAGCCGGTCGCGCGATAGTTCAGCGCCGCGCGCAGCATCGCTTCGTCCGGATCGCCGAGCAGGTGACCGAAATCATCCCCCACTACACAGCCCTGGATTTCTGATTGCCGCGTCGGCGTGCCGGTGACGGGGATGAACCCGTCGGCATAATCGCCAAAGCCCTTGGCGTTCTCGCCGCGGAACTGGATCGAGAAATAGGTCGTACCGCAATTATCCGTACCATAGAAGCCATAGGGCTTGCCGCAGGTCGTGCCGCCGACCAGCACCACTTCCACATCGATACCGCGCAGGGCGTTGATGACGGATTCACTGGCCGAACAGGTACCGCTCTGGGACAGGAAATAGACCCGCTCAAGATCTAAGTCCGGCAACGGCTGGCCCTGGTTGACAGAGAAACCCTGGGACGTCGAATGGAACGGTGTCGGCGTCAGTGCCTCGCCCGTCACCGGGTTCGTATTCGGATATTTGTCGTTGAAGACCAGTTCTTCATAGAACGCGTTGCCGATCTGGTCCGGCCCGGCAATCATGTAGCCGAGCTCTGCCGAGATATCGAGGAAACCGCCGCCATTATAGCGCAGGTCCACGACAAGATCGGTGACACCTTCATTCGAGAACTGGGTCATCGCATCGATCAGCTGCTCTTCCGCTGTCACGACACCAAATGTCGTCAGGTGCAGATAGCCGACCTTGTCGCCATTGACGTCGAGCACGCTCGATTGCTGCACCGGGTTCACTGCGACGGTTTGCGCCGTCAGCGTGACATTGCGCTCGGTGCTGCTGCCGAGGTCACGCACACGGAAGGTGTGGGATTCGCCTGCGTTAGACGGGAACAGGCCATCGTTCAGCGTATCGACGTCACTGCCATTGGCGACATCGACGCCATCAATCGCCAGGATGCGGGTGCCGCGGGCAAGCCCGGCATTCGCTGCCGGTGAGCCGGCCTGCACGAAGGCGATGCGGATATCCCGCGGCGGCGCACCGCGCAGGATGACGAATTCAGCGCCGTACTGCACTTCGGCACCGGAATTGACCAGCTGCTGGTATTCTGCGGTATCGTAGGTGAAGTGGAACTGGTCCTTGGGCGCGCCGGAGGGTGTCAGCTCGTTGGTCTTCAGAAGCTCGAAATAGTCCAGATTGTCGTTGTAATTGTAAGGGTTGCGATCCTGGATCTCGTCATACCAGAGATACAGCTCGTTGCTCCACGAGCGCAGCCAGAAATTCTCCAGCACGATCGAACCCGACCTGTCGGACGTGCCCGGGCGCGGCATGGCGCAGCGATCGACGAAGTTGGATGATGGCTCGAACACGCCCGGCGTATAGGTCGGGCTGGCAGAACCGCTGCCACCGCCGCCACCGCCAGAACCGCCGCCACCGGTGCCGGTGCCGCCGCCGGAGGAAGAGCCACCGCCCCCACCGCCGCCGCAGCCAGCCACAAGGCTCGCCATCAAAATGCACCCGGATGTCAGCAATACCTGCCGGAAACGTCTTGCCATCTTGTACTCCCAAACTTGTCTGGCCCGCATTGAACCATTTGCGGGCACGTCCCGTCTATCGGGATACCATACAAACACACTCTATGGGCGTTTGTGTCCCAATTGTGCCATATACGATGCTCAAAGGCCGGAATTGTCGAACTCACGGCACTTTTCCGCCGTTCGTGAACAGGAAAATCATCAATGCCTCTTCAAATGAGGCAATCATGTCCCATTTGTAAAAAGAGGTATTTGGGGCGCGGGTGTATCTTTGTGCCTCGTGTCTAGACGAGGATAAAATTTCATGGCCAATGCACTGACCACGACCAGTGGTGCCGCCCTGTCGCCTGAAGGCGGCCTGTCGCGCTATCTTTCCGAAATTCGCAAGTTTCCGATGCTGGAAAAGGATGAGGAATACATGCTCGCCAAGCGGTTCAAGGAGCATACTGACCCGGACGCGGCGCAGAAACTGATCACCTCTCACCTGCGGCTCGTTGCCAAGATCGCCATGGGCTATCGCGGCTATGGCCTGCCTGTGGGCGAGGTTATCTCCGAGGGCAATGTCGGCCTGATGCAGGCGGTCAAGAAATTCGACCCTGAAAAAGGCTTCCGCCTGTCGACCTATGCGATGTGGTGGATCCGCGCCTCGATCCAGGAATATATCCTGCGCTCGTGGTCACTCGTCAAAATCGGCACCACCGCCGCCCAGAAGAAGCTGTTCTTCAACCTGCGCAAGATCAAGGGCCAGATCGACGCTGTCGATGATGGCGACATGAAGCCGGAGGAAGTCGAGCACATCGCCACCAAGCTCGGCGTCACCGAGGACGAGGTCGTCTCCATGAACAGGCGCATGTCCGGCGGCGACAACTCCCTGAACGCGCCGATGCGCAACGATGCCGAAGGCTCGTCCGAATGGCAGGACTGGCTGATCGACGAGGACGCCGTCTCCGCCGAGACGAAACTCGTCCAGTCCGACGAGTTCGAGATGCGCATGGGCCTGCTGGAACAGGCCATGGCCGATCTCAACGAGCGCGAGCAGAAAATCCTGACCGAGCGCCGCCTGACCGAAAACCCGAAGACGCTGGAAGAGCTGTCAGCCGAGTTCAACGTCAGTCGCGAACGCGTTCGCCAGATCGAGGTCCGCGCCTTCGAAAAACTTCAAAAGGCGATGAAGAAACTGGACCTAGAAGCACGGTCGGTCGACGCCTAGGCCCTCACCCGAAAGCCCACCGGGCTTTCGACCTTTCCCAAGGGGAGAGGTAAGGCAAGTAACTCGAACTTTGTTTGATGCCCACCTCTCCCTGTGGGAGAGGTCAAAATCAGCCTGCTGATTTTGGATGAGGGAAACTTATCCCCGCCCTCTCTGACCCGCTTATGCTCCTCCCCAAGCCGGGTGAGGATCCGGCAGAGGCGCTGACCGCAAAGTGTGACCTGCACGGAGCATCGGTGTATCAGGTTTCTGCCGGCAATTGAGGGTGTGTACAGCTTTGCATCGTCCGGCGGAACGGCGTCCTGCAGTAGCCTGCAGGCGGGAGAGCTATGCAATTTGGCCCCGCATCGATCGCCGCCGTGTGTAGCGAGAGCTATGCCAGTCATTTTATTATTATAGAGGCAATGGCCGCTACACACGGGCTCCCTCGATTTGTTGAACGCTCGCAGTCATCTGGCTCGCGGCGATATAGGTGCAGTTAGTTGTCAAACCAAGCCTGTAAGGCAGGGTCTGCCTTACAGGCTTGGTGAGCAATCGTTTCACCGGTCAGGATTTGTCAAGGACGCGGGCAAAGCCCGCGCCGCGAAGCGGTTCCATCCTTGACTAATCCTGACCGGTGAAACACCCACCGAAAGGAACCCCCATGCCCCGCAGATCACCGCGCAAAACCATCCCCGCCACTCTTCCCGAATCCCTCCGCCTGCAGATCAAGCGCCAGCAACTCGCCCTCAGGCGCGACCTCTTCCGCTTCCACCACGAGAAAATAGACACGACCCTCGCCGCTGCCGACCGCGCCACGGCCCGACGCCGCCAGGAACAGCGCGATGACCGGATCAACGAGATCCTGCGCAAGCATGGCCGCCCCGAAAGACCAGACTGAGCGACCTGATTACCGCGCTCTTTCCCCCGAACGGGGGAGAGCGCAAACACCTGAAAAGACTTACACCTTTCTCGCTGCCGCCCGTCCGCGCGGTATTCAAGAGGTGCCCTCGGGCACGGGAGAAAGAGTAGTCACATGTTCAAGTCCATCCTCACCGCCGCGCTTGCCGGCATCACCCTGTTCGCCGGATCCGTCTTCACGCCTGCTGTCGCCCAGAGCCAGTCCGAGGCCGCCTGCAATGGCGGCGATGCCGAAGCCTGCTTCTATACCGGCGCTGAATATGCCCAGGGGTCCGGCGTGGCCGAAGACAAGCAGAAGGCCGTCACCTTCTTCCTGAAAGCCTGCGATATGGGCATCCCGGACGGGTGCTCGACCAGCGGCTACCTCACCTCGCGCGGCGAAGGCAACATCGTCGAGGATGATGTGAAAGCCACGACCTATTACGAACGCGCCTGCAAGATGGGCCATGAGGATGGCTGCAACTGGGGCCTCGGCGCCTTGCTTGCGCAAAGCCCGCGCGATGCCGCCCGCATCAAGACGCTGATCGTCGAGGGCTGCAATGCCGGCTCGACCTATGCCTGCAAATGGGGCGCGGGCGCCCTGTTCGACGGATCGGAAAACAAATATCCTGAGCTGATCGACCATGAACTCGGCGGGCCGGTCGCCGAGAAATCCTGCGAGATCGACTGGCAGGCCTATGGCTGCTACTTCGCCGAGGTGATCTACGGCAACCCCGACGCGCCGACCTTCAACGCCGAGAAATCCCTGACCTATACCAATATCGGCTGTTCTTTCGATCAGGCCCAGAGCTGCAGCAATCTCGGCGGCATCTATGTCTCGATCGAGGATTACGACTTCGCCCTGCGCTCCTATGAAAAGGCCTGCACCCTCGGCCTCGAGGCAAGCTGCGATTACGCCAAGAGCCTGTCAGGCTGGATGGAAGAAGTCGCCGCCTATGAACAGCGCATGGCCGAGATGAACGCGACCATGAACAGCCTCATCGGCTCCGGCGCATATGGACAGGCTGTCAACACGGCGATCTACACCTATGGCAGCACCGACATGGTCGCAAAGGCCGTCACCGCCGCTTCCAATGCCGGTCGCATGTCCGATATCTCGACCCAGGACCTTTATGTCGTCGCCTACTGGTTCCCGTCCGGGCCGGTGCGCGGTGCGGCAGACCGTGAAATGGCCGCCCGCGGCACGGGGCTGGAGGGCACGTTCGGCGAAGGCACGAACACCGCCGGCGCAGCCGATGCCCGCTATCGCGCGCAATACGGCTCCAGCATGCCGTCATCGTCGTCGAGCAGCTATTCTTCCTCCTCGCCGTCGAAACCGGTACTCAGCGCGGCGGAAGCCTCGGCCCAGACCAAGGCCCGCTACCGCACGGCCCACTGCACGATGAACGGCAATCCCGACTGGCCGGTCTGCCGCTAGAGGTCTGCCGCTAGCAAGCCAATAGCTCCACTGCCGGTCGCCCCTCCTGTGAACCACCGCAGAACGCCGGCAGCAAAAAGAAAAGGTGCATCGCCGAAGCGGTGCACCTTTTCGGTTTCGGGGTTGACTTGATGTGACATCTGTCACATCATGTGACTTATGTCACATGACCTCAAACCCAGCAATACCGAGCTTGTCGTTCTCAAGGTCCTCTGGAAACAGGGTGCGTTGCCGATGCGGGCCCTTCACGAAGCGTGCTTCGCCCAGCTCAACTGGTCGCTCTCCTCCTCGCGCACCACGGTCCAGCGCATGGTCGACAAGGGGCTGCTGGCGATGGAGCGCAAGGATGGCGTCGCGCATTATATCCCCGCCGTCGAAAAGACCCGTACACTCGCCAACCTGACCCGGGATTTCCTCTCCCGCGTCATGGAGCTGGACCGGCCTGTATCCATGTCGACCTTCACCGGCAGCCAGCTCCTTGACGACGACGAGCTGGAGCGGGTTCGCAAGCTGCTTGAGGAGGATTCTGAACCATGAGCCAGGCCATCGTCACCGCCCTCGCCCTGATGACGCTCTGGTCCGGGCTAATCTGGCTGGTTGCCCGGACTCTGCCCGACAGGTTGGCCGCATGGCCGCGCATCTGGCTGTGCCTGATTGCGGTCTGCCTGCTACCCGTGCCGCTGGGCGCCACCCTGCCACAGGAAACGGTGACCACTATCACGGTCATGGCGAAACTGCCTGATATCGCCACGCTCCCTATACAGAGCAATATTGGCGAGTCTGATTCCGGATGGCTCTTCCCTGCCTTATTCTCGATATACGCAGCGATTGCAGCGCTCATGATTTTCCGGCTGCTGTTTGCCCATTCGCATTACTGGCGCATTGCGGCTCGTCACAGACAGCCGGTGATCGAGACGTCCATCCCCGTCGCACCGGTCGCAACGCCCTGGCCGTTCCGGGCGATCATCCTGCCAGCGGGTTTCGGGTCGCCCCAGCGTGATTTCCTGCTGGCCCATGAGCGCCGCCATCTCGCCCGCTTCGATCCTGAGGTAACGCTGGCGCTGGAAGCGATCTGTGCGCTTCTCTGGATCAACCTGCCGCTGAAGGCGCTGGTGGGCGGCTGGCGCCTGTCAGCGGAACTAGCCGTTGATGCGGATATCCTCGAACACAGCACACCGCAGCAGCGCAAGGATTATGCAGGCCTGCTGATCAACCAGTTGTCGCGTATCCGCGAACGGGCAGTGCCATGCCCGTCCGCGGCTCTCACCTTGAGCGAAGAAAGGAGTGCCAAAATGAGAGTAATGAATATCCTAAACCGGGCCCCGAGGGCAGGCAAACCCGCCCTTGGCCTGATCGTAGCGGCGGGGCTTGCCCTGTCCGCCACGGGGACTGCCGTCGCGGCGGCGCTGACCGGTGCAGCACCTGCCGCGGAGCTCGACCAGAAATACCTGACGCCGGTCGTTAGCCCCAAAATCGGCTATCCAGCGGACTGCATCACCGCAGACCTCGACTATCCATTGGCAGAACAGGTTGTCGTCTCGATCGACATCCGGGCCGATGGCAGCGTCAGCGATGCGCGGATCGTGCGATCCTCCATCCCCTGTATGAACACGACAGTGCTCGGCTTCGCGGAGCAATTCGAATTCCTGCCGCTCGAAAACGGCAGCGACGCAATGCGCAGCGATTATGTATTCGCGGTCGAGCTCGACCTCGACGAATATCCCGCCGGATAAAATCCGTCGACGAAAAGAAACAGCCTCCGCATGCCCCTGCGGAGGCTGTGATCGATTTAACTCTCCGGGATTAGCCCGGGGAACAGGCGTGCCACCTACTCCCCCTTGCGGATCTGTTCCTTGGCGATGTGCATCAGGCTCGCCATCTGCTCGCGGATTTCCGCGTCGGATACTTTCGTGGAGGCATTGTCGAGATCGGCGCGGACCTTGCGGAACACGTCTTCCTCGCCCGGCTCGTCGAGATCGGCCATCACAACCTCCTTGGCGTATTCAGCCGCATCCGCCGGGGCCATGCCCAGCTTTTCCGCCGCCCACAGGCCGAGCAGCTTGTTGCGCCGCGCCTCGACCTTGAACTGCACTTCTGCGTTGTGCTTGTACTCCTGCTCGAAACGGTCTTCGCGATCATCGAACGTGCTCATGGGCCTCACCTCTTCTGGACATAGTTGTTGCCCTTGATCTATGCTGTCTTGGCCCCGGTTTCAAACCCCTTTGTGCCGGGTTTTGGCAGAAGCTTGCGGGGGAAACGAACCCTTTGCGCTGCCCGCGCCCCCGTGCTAACGCAGGTCTCTGCCCCCACGGGACTGATTCCACCGGTGCAGACGTTGGTTTTTTGACGATCCGCCAGCCATCAAGAGCGCGATAGACCGCCGCCGGCTGGCCCTGAAGGAGCACCGAGATGGCGCGTCGCAAGCAGATTTACGAAGGCAAGGCCAAGATCCTGTATGAAGGCCCCGAGCCGGGCACGATGATCCAGTATTTCAAGGATGACGCCACCGCCGGCAACGGTGCCAAACATGCCATCATCGACGGCAAGGGCGTGCTCAACAACCGCATCTCCGAATTCGTCATGCTCGGGCTGGAGCAGATCGGCATCCCGACCCATTTCATCCGCCGCCTCAACATGCGCGAGCAGTTGATCCGCCAAGTCGAGATCGTGCCGCTGGAAGTGATCGTGCGCAATGTCGCCGCCGGGTCGCTGGCCAAGCGCTATGGCCTGAAGGATGGCGAGCAGCTGCCCCGCTCGATCGTCGAGTTCTGCCTGAAGAGCGACGAGCTGGGCGACCCGCCAGTCTCCGAGGACATGATCACCGCCTTCAACTGGGCCAGCCCGCAGGAGATGGACGACATCATGGCCTATTCCCTGCGCATCAACGACTTCCTGTGCGGCATGTTCGCTGGCGTCGGCATCCGCCTTGTCGACTTCAAGGTCGAGTTCGGCCGCCAGTATGAAGGCGATATGGTGCGTATCGTGCTCGCCGACGAAATCTCGCCGGACAGCTGCCGCCTGTGGGACGCCTCGACCGGCGAGAGCATGGACAAGGACCGCTTCCGCAAGGATCTCGGCGGCCTGACCGACGCCTATCGCGAGGTTGCCCGCCGCCTCGGCATCATCCGCGACAATGAGGAAACGTCGGACACGACAGGCCCCGTGCTGGTGTCGAACAACGACGAGGATTGATCCTTAAGCGGATAATCCATCCCCACCCTCTCAGCAGGAACTATTGTGCCCAAGGCCCATTAGACCTGCATGACACTGATTGTACTGATTTCATGCGCCGCGCTTCTCGGCATCGCCGCTGGCGCGCGCACCTTCACCCCGCCTGTTCTTGTCAGCTGGGCCGCCGTGATTGGCTGGCTGCCGCTTGAAGGAACCGCGCTCGGCTTTCTAGGCACCTGGTGGGCGGTGGTGCCGTTGACCGGCCTTGCCCTGTTCGAGCTGGTCGGGGACAAGCTGCCCTCCGCGCCCAGCCGTCTGCAAAAGGGCGCGCTGATCGCGCGGATCGTGTCGGGCGCACTCACCGGAGCCGCTCTAGGCATCGCGCTGTCGCTGATCTTCGTTGGCCTGATCGCCGGGGCATTCGGCGCGTTTGCCGGAACCTATCTGTGTCACGGGGGCCGCGCCACCTGCGCCAGCCTTTTTGGCAAGGATTTGCCCGCAGCCCTGCTGGAAGACGCGCTCGCTATCACGGTCGCCTGCGCCACGATATGGATTGCGTCAGGGTTTGCCTGAGGCAGCTCCCTCCTCCAGCGCCAGCCCGCCCTTGCCGGTGACGGCGCGCAGGATCAGGTAGAGCGCGAGACCCACAGGGCCGAACATCAGGGTAAGGAACAGGCTGGGGACGACCAGCCAGTGGCTGACATCGCGGCGGATGGCATCGCGCCCGATCCACGCACCGACGAACAGATCGAAGGCAAGATAATGGGTCCAGCCAACGAGGATGCCCATCGGGTGCGCGAACAACGCCATGACACCGGAGAGCGACCCCATCGAGCCTTCCGGGTTGTTCTCGCCACCGACCAGCGCCCAGCCGAGCCAGGTGACATAGAGCGCACAGAAGATGAGGATCAGGATCGATCCGTGCACGACGATCCGCGTGCCGGACCATCTGGGCGCAAGCGCCAGTAACAGCCAACCGGGCATCACGCCCAGATTGATCAGCCGGAAGGCCAGCTCGTATTGCTCCATCGTCATGACTTGTCCCCGCCCCTTACTCTGCTGCTATGAACCGCTGTGCGAATGCCTCGACATCGGCCATGTCCTCGAAGCCGAAAATATAGGCCGTTTCCGACACGTCGGAAAAGTCGAACCCGCCTGCCCCGATCGCGGGATTATCATAGCCTGCCTTTTCGTTGTTGGCATCGGCAAGGCGTTTTGCCTCGGCCCAGATCGCGCCAACGTCTTCGTCGGCCAGCATCATCGGCCACAGCGCACCGCCCTCCGTACGAAAACCGGGGCTGCCATTGCCGCCTGCATTGCCATCGGGGATGCGGATATAGTCCGTATGCTCCCTGACATAACCGAGCGCATCAACGTCGGTCTGGCTCTCGTTCCAGCTGGAATGCTGAACGAGATGGACGCGGGCCGCAAAGTCCAGCTCCGGGGCGATCTCCCGCGCCGCACGGATCGTTGCCGCCGTCAGGTCGGACTGGCCGGCCTCGGCGATCCAGATATCCCCGCCCGCCTGCAGGCGGTCCACAATCAGGGCCGCCAGCTCTGCCGCGGCGTCCTGATGGCGGTCATGGGCTTCGATCCAGTGATCGCCAAAGGCGAGATCGAAGAGCTCGGGCGCGGGAATATACAGCCCGCCCTGCCGGCCATAGGCCCCGGCGACGGCCAGATGGTCGACACAGGCAAACGCGTCGTCCGCCAGCACGGTGGCAACGGCGGCGATGGCGTGCAGGTCGTCGACATCGGGCCTTGCATCGAACTGGGCGATGAACAGGTCCGCGCCACTGTCGAAACGCCCGATCATGCCCGCGTCACACGTGGCTTCATCGACCGGCGCCATCGTTGGCGCGTCTTCCGGCGGTTCGCTGCCGCAGGCCACGAGGACGATGGCGGCAAACAGGCTGGCGCTAAAGGCCGGGATCAGACGACGGTAAAGGCTTGGGGTCATCGACACAGGAAATCCTCCGCTTTGTGGCCGTCTGTCATGCCTAACATTGCCCGCCGGTCGTCACAATCGCAGGCAGCAGGCGGGAATGGCAACATGCGGCGCTTGCCCCTAGGCATGCCGGGAAACATCCGCTAAGACGCCCGAAAGCCACTGTTCACTCAAGACACTCACTCAAACAATCAAGGCCCGGCCATGAAAGCGAAAGTCCACATCACCCTCAAGAACGGCGTTCTCGACCCACAGGGCAAGGCCATTGAAGGCGCGCTGCACGGTCTCGGCTTCGACGAAGTCGGCGAGGTTCGCCAGGGCAAGGTGATCGAGCTGCAGGTCAACGAGACCGACGAGGCGAAAGCCCGCGAACAGGTCGAGGCTATGTGCAAGAAGCTGCTCGCCAACCCGGTCATGGAAAACTACACAATCGAACTGAGCGCTTGAATTCTAGTGACAGGCCCAGCCGAAGCCGAGGCTGTCCTTGTGGTCAGGGCATTGCATGATGTGCCCGACGCCGACATCGCCGAACATGTAGTCGATCAGCTTTTCTGAATCGATCTGGAAGACCATCTGCATCGTCTGCCCGCATGCCGGGCAATGGGGGTATTCCGCCCCCTGCACCCAATAGGGCCAGCCGCCCATTTTCTCGCCATCGACCGGCAGGAAGGTCGTATCGACATTGTATTTGATGGCGGAGGACAGCAGCGGCGCCTCATAGCCGATGGACGGGATGCTGAGCGTGCCCGGCTGATCCCACCGGCCACTGATCCGGATATCCGGCGCATCGTTTTCTTCACCCGCTGGATAGTCGTCGCGCTCCTCCCACCCGATGAGATATTTCGTCTCCGCCGTATGCGGATTATCGTTCATCACCACTGAAGCCTCCGGCGGCAGGATACGCAGCGTTTTCTTCCTGAAGTCGAACGGTTCCCAGTCATCGGTATTCGGGCAGTCGTAATTGCCGCAATAGAAGAGCTGGAGAACACCCGGCCCGAACGTGCCCTGCAAAGGCTCCGGCACCCGGTCCAGCTCCAGCTGAACGAACAGGCTGAACGGTGTCGAGCAGTCAGGACAACAGGGCCAGTCCTCACCCGCGAGCAACAGCGCACTGCCGCCATTGAACTTGCTGATGCGGGCCGGGTCCCCGCCAGTCTCGACAACAGGCACAAAGGCGGTGCGCTTCAGCGGCGTGTAGACCTTTTCAAGGGCGGGCCTGACCGCATCTATCGCTGCCTGCCCGTCGAGGCCATCGCCCGATGAATTCTTGCCACCCTTACGTCCGAAAAGCCTGCCGAACATGATATTTATCCTGATGAAAGCCCTTGCACCATTATGCAGGATTTCCGGAAATCTTGCGATGGATTAAAAACAGGGATGCGAAAATCTGACACTCTCCACGCAAGTGATTCCGCACGATATCCGGCAACTCTGGAAATCGCCGGTTGCAATAACCATGTGGGTAACACGAGCGGGATCGACGAGGGAGACATGGCACCACCACGCAGGCAATTTACCGGCAAGGGACCCAATGGCGACAATTGGGCCAAGCATGGCTGGACTCCCGGCTCCCTGCCAGACCAGAACGGCAAGGTCTTCGTCATTACCGGCGGCAATAGTGGTATCGGCCTGGAGGCGGCCCGCATGCTGGGCCGGCGCTGTGCCACGGTGGTCCTGCTTTGCCGCTCCCTGCCCCGCGCCAATGAGGCCATCGAGGACCTGAGACGCACCTCTCCTGCCAATTGCGACTACTCCGCCATCGAATGCGACCTCGCCGACCTGGCGAGCGTTGCCGCGGCTGCACAGAAAGTGCGCAGCGAGCATGACCGCATCGACGCGTTGATCAACAATGCCGGTATCATGATGGTGCCCGAACGGACCCTGACGAAGGACGGGTTCGAAATGCATTTCGGCACCAATCATTTGGGTCACTTCGCCCTCTCGGCGCATCTCAGCGACCTGGTCGAGGCGAGCGGCGGGCGGTTCGTCACCATATCTTCCATCGCCGCCGAACGGGCGCGGCAGATAGATTTCGAAGATCCGAACGCCGAAAACCAGTACTCCCCCATGCGTGCCTATGCCCAGTCAAAGCTCGCCAATCTGATGTTCGCGATCGAGCTGCAGCGCCGGCTGACGATCAATGGCAGCAAGGCAACCTCCCATGCCTGTCACCCGGGTGTTTCCGACACCAATATCGCCGTCACAGGGCCATCACAGATGATGCGCCTTGCGATGATGCCGTTCCTGACCCTGTTCGCGCAGACTGCCTCGCGCGGGGCGATCCCGACTGTGCTCGCCGCTGCAGCGAAGGAGGCAGAGCCACTCGGGCCGGAACAGGGCTATTACGGGCCGACCGGGTTCCAGAAGCTGGGCGGGCGGGTCGATCGCGCGGAAATAAAGCCACAGGCACTGGACGAGGAGGCCGGGCGTCGGCTATGGGCCATGTCGGAAGCCATGACCGGCGTGTCGTGGCGATAATCTCATTCGCCGCCTGAAAGACCTGCCCCATGAAGACCGCCGTCATCGTATTTCCCGCCTCAAATTGCGACCGCGACGCCGCCACCGCGCTGGAACAGGCAACGGGCACCGCGCCGCATATGGTCTGGCATGGCGAAGCGGAAGTGCCCGATGTCGATTTCATCGTGCTGCCCGGCGGCTTTTCCTATGGCGACTATCTGCGCTCCGGCGCCATGGCGGCCCGCTCGCCGATCATGGCCGATGTAATCAGGAAGGCAGAGGCCGGTGTGCCGCTGCTGGGCGTATGCAACGGCTTCCAGGTGCTGACCGAGGCGCAGCTTCTGCCGGGCGCGCTGATGCGCAATGCGGGGCTGGACTTTGTCTGTGGTATGCAGACGCTTCAGGTCGTCAATGACGACACGAAATTCACCGGCGGGCTGAAGGGCAAGTCTTATGTCGACTTCCCCGTCGCCCACCATGACGGCAATTACGAGGCCGACGAGGAAACCCTCGACCGGCTGGAGGGCGAAGGCCGCGTCGTCTTCCGTTATGTGGCGAACCCCAATGGCTCGGCCCGCAACATCGCCGGCATCGTCAATGACAAGGGCAATGTGCTCGGCATGATGCCCCACCCGGAACGGGTGATCAGCCCGGTCCTAGGCGGCACCGATGGCGCTGCCTTCTTCAAGGGCATCATAGAGGCGCTGAACTAGGCGTTTATTCCCGCACCGCTGCCGGCAACTATGCTGGCGCTTGCCTCGTACCATCTGCGGGCCACATCATGGTCAGCATAAATCCGAGGGAGGACCCGCCATGTTTCGTCTAGCCGCCATTTTCGGCCTCATCGCCATGCTCGCCGCCTGTAACGATCAGGGCAGCAGCGCCTCAGGTCTGAGCGAGGAAGACCACCGCGCCCTGCTCGGCCAGCGCGAGACAGTCTGGCTTGCTTCCTACGGGGATGCTGACGGCACCCGCATGGACGATATCCTTGCCGAAGGCTTCACCATCACTTTCCCCAATGGCCGCCGCGACACGCGCGAAGACCTGATCAACGGGATGAACATGGAAGGGCGCGAGGCTGACGAGGTTTCTCACTATACGGAAAATCGCACCATCACCATCGATGGCGACACGGCGATCCTGTCCGGCGTTTTCGTCAGCCCGGGGCGTGGCCAGCGCGCCGATGTGCGCATGCTGTATACCGACACATGGATCTGGCGCGACGGCGAATGGAAGGTTCTCGCGTCCCAGCTTGCTACCGCGCCGCAGGGGTAAGCGCGATCAGCTGCAGCTGCCTGTCGCCACTTTCTTTTCAGAGCGGGCTTTCATGATATCGCCCGCTTCTGTCAGCGCATTTGACGGCGTGGTCAACCGCACGGACGTGCTCAGACACTCGCTACTGTCCTTCTTGCACATGAAAAAATCGATCTGGACACCCTCCTCGATGAACCCTTCTGCAAGGCCGGCGGGATATTTGTCGCCCTGGAAGAAGCCCTGCATGCCAGCGCCCATATTATAGACCGACCCTTCGCCGTGATATTCCCGTCCGACATAGAGTTTGGCGATCAGATCACTGGAAGAAACCGGCGTACCATCAGCCCCTTCGACATCGCCATAGGCAAAGACGAAGCCTGACCAGCTTGTTCCCTGCCCGGGTTCATAGCGGCCATTGAAACTGAGCCCCGTGTAATCGCTGTCGGCCTTTTCTGCATCGGTCAGCTTCAATCCGTTCTCCTTGACCATGCTGTCAGGCAAACCGGTTGACAGGTTGAAGCTGGCCTTGCCGTCATCGTTCACCGAAAGCACCCGCAGGCTCCAGCCATTACCGACCACGTCACCCGCCATGCAGCTATCCTGCGCCATGGCAGGCAAGCCCGCACTGATTGTGGCAGCGATACCCGCTACCGTTAGCAAAATTATCTTGATCATCTTGTCCCCCATTTTTTTCTCAGTGTTACAGATGCCCCGCACACGTCACTGGCAGGAACCGCTCTCGCGATATTGTGTGCTGCGTGTACGGAGGGTCTGCGTAGCCGCCTCGACGGCCGCCTTTGCCGCATCATCGCCAACCGGCATGGACAGGCAGGTCGAGTAATCGCTTCTCTCGCCATGGCAGAACCGGATTTCGCCCCGGCCCTCGGCGACGGCATCCATGAACGGGCCAATACCGCTCTGCACGACGGTGACAACCAGGTTGGCATCGGTCATGGCCAGCTGTTTGTTGCCGTCCATCAAATAGGCGTAATCATCCTTGTCCGACATCCAGGCGATCTGCGGTTTGGTGCCATCGGCAGCAGAGACGATATTGCTGATCTGGATTGAGGCTGACTCCCAGCTTATGTCGACCTTGTTCGCCGGATTGAGCCGCCCCTGCATCAACAACGTGAGATAGGTTTCACCAGCATCCGGCGACCCCAGGACTTTCTTCTCGGACGGAGCGATCTTCAGCCCGTTTTGAGTATAATTCTCGGCGAAGGATTTGGCGAATATGAAGGTCGACACACCGGCCTCATCAAAGCCGAAAGGCTGCATGACCCAGTCACCGCCGACACCGACCATGGCGGTACACGGATCTTGCTGCGCCTGCGCCGTAGCGGCGCTCAGCAGGCTGGCGCTCGCCGCACAGGCAAGCGTTATCATTGAAAGACGTTTCATGGCTCTCCCCATATTATTCTCTCAGGATACGCGCGTAGCGTCCAGAGCACCACTCTTCTCTCTGGCGCCATAAATCACAATCCTCTGTTCGGGGGGCAATTGGCTCTAGTGCGGCACAGTAAGCACGGCATCCAGCAGGCCGGGAAAGCGCTGGTTCAGGTCGTCCCGCCGCAGGCAATTCATGTACTGACGGCCCTCCTTGCGAGAGCGGATGATACCCGCCTCGCGCAGGATGCGCATATGATGGGACTGGGTGCTCTTGGGCACGTCTTCTCCCTCCAGAAGCGCACCACAGCAGCTTTCAGCGCCGCATTGAAGGGACCGGACAATCTGCAGGCGTACGGGATCGCCCAGCGCGTACAGCACGGTAGCCAAAGTCAGGTCCTCGGTTCTGGGATGCATCATTCTGCTCATGTCAGGAAATATGGTGTGATCGTTAGAAAATTTCAACTGTTCGACTATCTTGAAATATTGAAATGTCTCCCCACCTGTCCGTCAGCTTCGATGAAGAAGCCGCCCCATCCCGGGCGCCCTCTCGGGCAATCACAACAGGAGAGACCCGAATGTCCACTTCCCTCAAAGGCAAGAATGCCCTCGTCACCGGCGGCACGCGCGGTATTGGCGCGGCCATCGTCCGCCGCTACGCCGCCGAAGGCGCCAATGTTGCCTTCACCTATCAATCCTCGAAAGAGCAGGCCGATGCCCTCGCCAGCGAAATCGAGGCGCTCGGCGTTACCGCCTTGCCGATCAAGGCAGACGCCGGCAACCCCCAGGAAGCGGCCGATGCCGTCTCCATCGCCGTGGAAGCCCTGGGCAAGGTGGATATCGTCGTCAACAATGCCGGTGTCTTCGGCATCGCTCCGGTCAATGAAGCAACATATGACGAGCTGCGCCGACAGTTTGCCGTCAACGTCGATGGCGTGCACGTCGTCACCACCGCCGCGGTCGACCATCTGAAGGATGGCGGGCGGATCATCATTATCGGCTCGGTGAACGGGGAGACGTCTATTTTCGCTGGCAGCAGCATCTACACGGCGACCAAACACGCCGTTGCCGGTCTCGCCAAGGGCTGGGCCCGCGATCTCGCCACCCGCAACATCCTCGTCAACGTCATCCAGCCGGGGCCGGTCGACACAGACATGAACCCCGCAGACGGTGAATTCGCCGCCGGCATGACGTCAATGGTGCCCCTCGGCCGTTACGCAAAACCTGAGGAAATCTCAGGTCTTGCGGCCTTCCTTGCCGGACCGGACGCTACCTACATCACCGGCGCAACGATCAATGTCGATGGCGGGCTGACAGCCTAGTCTCCGCCTGCCCCCTGCCCATCGGGGCGGGTCTACCCGTATGGGCTGCCCCTCCATCGACAGCCGGGCCCTGTCCTACCTGCCCACCATCTCCCTCCTGCCCAAGAGGGAGCGGACAGGGCCCGGCACCCTCAGGTCAAAGAGGCATTATCAGAATGCTTAGTCCTCACGTACCGTCGAGACTATTTCATATGTGTCAGGATTAATCTTGATATCGAATTCTGCCCGGGTAGCGTCCCTGGCATCGTCGACCTCCCAGAGGCCATCGTCGAACTCGACCTCTTCCCAGCTAACATATCCATTTTCCGTCAGCACCTGCTCGATCGCGGCAAGCTCTGTAGACGTAGGATATCTGTCATCATCTGCAATCGCGGCACCAGAGATGGCAATGGTGGCGGCAACAGAAACGGTGAGGATTTTCATAGACATGCGTGCTCCTATCATTTTCATGAAATGAAAGAACACGCCAAAGGCACATTGTATCCTGACCTTGGCCATGACAAGCGCGTGATACAGGCGTGAGCACCAATCGGCGTCAGCTTTCGGGTGCTATCTAACCGCAGGATGACCTTACCGCTTCGACCGCGCGCACCAGCGGTTTGATGTCCATGTTCTGCTCGTCCATATAGCGGAAGACGACGATGCCGCTCGGCAGGAACAGCGTGTGGTTTGCGCCATAACCGAGCATGAACGGCACATCGATGCGGCAGAAAAGCCCCGCCTGCACCGGCGTCTCCCAGAGGGAATGGCGATAGCGCTTCGACCAGAATTCAGGGGTCGGGTAGCCTTGCCAGTTCGTGCGGCCCAGCGCCTCGCGGATCTTGTTTCGGTTGAGCAGCTGACGACCTTCAAACTCGCCTTCATCGGCGATCAGCGCAGCAATCTTCGCCGCATTGTCCCGCGTCGGGAAGGCGCCATAGGCAAGCGACGGGATACGCGATGTGCCTTCATCGCCTCGGGTACGGAGCAGGTCGAAGTCATCGGCACCGATCGGGACCAGTACATTCTTGTGCACGAGATCCCAGTAGGGCACGCCCGGTCCTTCCCGCTCTTCGACATAGTTCTGCAAAGCGTAGGAAAGAACGAAAGTATTGGTCGATCCGTATGTGAATTTTTCGCCCGGCCCCTCCGGCCACGCGCCCAGTCCCGCAATATTGGCGATGGCCTCTTCCGCCGTGTCGGCCAGGATCAGCGGCTCTAACAGCATCGTGGCCTCTTCTCCGACGGGGGTGCCGGTTGCCATGTTCAGCGCGTGGGAAAAGGTTACTCCCTGCCAGTCATTTGCGTCAGCCAGCCCCGGCACGTAGTCGGTAATCAGCGCGTCGAATATCTCCTCGCCATAGCGCTCGGCGAAATAGAACATGGCCAGCGCCCCCGCCATGCTCTTGGTCGTCGAATAGACGCCGTAGCGCATTTCATCCGGGTAAGGATAAACCCCGTGCCGCGTCACCGGCGGGTGGGCATAGAGCGTGCCATCCATATAGACCGCCCCGAGCGACGTCGGCGCCTCAGTCCAGATCCGCTTGTCGAAATAGGCGGAGATCTTGCCGTCCGCATCGATTTCGCTCAGCGGCGCAACGGGAAACCGGTTCGCCACGCGTTGCTCATGCAGGCTGATGATCGAGGCGGCAGTGTGCCAAGCACCGCGCTCGTAATCCGCTGGTACCATGGCGCGGATATTCGACAATTGCTCGGCGTTGACGTCAGCGCTTTCCTGGCTGCACTGGACGGCGACATTACTCACTTCCTGCTCGTCATAGACGAATGTGCCTACGCAATTGCGCACCTGCCCGATATAGCGGTCGACAAGATGGACCGGGAAAGAGGCCCGGCTCCAGCCATCATCGCCCTCCTCCCGCCAATAGGCACCCGTGCCGACAATGACGTCCCAGAAGCTGTCGCTCCATTCCCTTGTATCGATGATGCCTGTCTCGCGCGGGATCAGCTGGCCGTCATGGGGCACGAAGCCAATCCGGACCGCGGGGAAGATATGCTCGCCCTGATAGACGTCCCGCTCGACCGGCTCCCTCATCTCCAGCGGCGCGCCGGACAGAATGAGCGTTCCTGTGAAGGCTGCAGGCTCGCCCGTGGCCCAGTCAGGCTCGGCGAAGAAACTCATATCTATCATCGGCAAGAGCTCGGTGCCTTGTAGCTGTTCTACGGTCAGCTGCGTGCGCGGTGCCTTGAAAACCTCCCCTTCTCGCCCGGCAGCGTCCTGCGGTACGTAGACCGCAACGCAGAGCGCCAGCATGGCAAATGTGATCAGTTGCTGTCTCATGGCTCTCCCCTGTCTCACCTCCTGCCCGGAAGCGATTCTTTTTCTTGTGCCCGTCGCTGGCTGGCGGCCCTGCACTCCCTCGCAAGACCATGTTCCGGCTTAATGTTTAGCATTTTGGTTTATAACGCAAACCTTGGCTTTCGCGAGGCTTGCAAATCCTGCCAAAACTGGCAAGACAGCGCCCATGACAGAACACACCGCCATTACCCCCGAGATCGTCAAGGAACACGGCCTGTCCCCGGACGAGTATGAGCTGATCAAGACCCGCATGGGGCGCGAGCCTAACCTGCTCGAGCTCGGCATCTTCTCGGTCATGTGGTCGGAGCACTGTTCCTACAAATCCTCCCGCCGACACCTGTCGAAACTGCCGACAAAAGCCGACTGGGTCATCTGCGGGCCGGGCGAGAATGCTGGTGTGATCGATGCGGGCGACGAGCACGCGATCATCTTCAAGATGGAGAGCCACAACCACCCATCCTTCATCGAGCCCTATCAGGGCGCAGCGACGGGCGTTGGCGGGATCATGCGCGATGTCTTCACCATGGGCGCACGGCCCATCGCCAATATGAACGCGCTTCGTTTCGGCGCGGCGGACCACGCGAAAACCCGCCACCTTGTCTCCGGCGTCGTTGCCGGGATCGGCGGCTATGGTAATTGCATGGGCGTGCCGACCATTGGCGGCGAGACCAATTTCGACCCGGGCTATAACGGAAATATCCTCGTCAACGCCATGTGCGTAGGCCTCGCCGAAAAAGACAAGATATTCTATTCCGCCGCCCGCGGCGCCGGGAACCCGGTGGTCTATGTCGGCTCCAAGACCGGCCGCGACGGCATCCACGGCGCAACCATGGCTTCGGCAGAATTCGACGACGCCTCCGAGGAAAAGCGCCCGACCGTCCAGGTCGGCGATCCGTTCACGGAGAAACTGCTGCTGGAAGCCTGCCTTGAACTGATGGCGGAAGACGCGATCATCGCGATCCAGGACATGGGCGCGGCTGGCCTCACCTCCTCCTCCGTCGAGATGGCGGCGAAAGGCGGCGGCGGGTTCGACATGGACCTCGACAAGGTTCCCCAGCGCGAAGAAGGCATGAGCGCCTACGAAATGATGCTGTCGGAAAGCCAGGAACGCATGCTGATGGTCCTGAAGCCGGAAGCAGAGGACAAGGCCCGCAAGATCTTCGAGAAATGGGGCCTCGATTTTGCCGTCATTGGCGTGACGACCGATTCCGGCCATCTGCGCATCTCCCACAAGGGCGAGGTACAAGCGGATATCCCTGTGCCGCCGCTGGCCGATGATGCCCCGAATTATGACCGCCCGCACCAAGCTGGCCCGAAGGCAGAGCCCCTCGCCGATCCGCAGGTCACCATCCGTGAGGCGCTCGTCACCCTGACCGCGAAAAAGCCGGTCGATGAAATGGCCGCCATTGCCGATGCGCTGGTCGATGACAAGATCTCCGCCATGTCCGGCGTCGAGGCTGCCGGCTGGACGGTGATCGACAACACCGCGATGCTCTATGTGCGCCTGAAGCCGGACGCGAGCGCGGAAGAAGTCAGTGAACTGAAGACCGCCGCCGCGAACCTCGCCGAAACGGGCATGGTCGACAGCGCCGAGACGGATGTCAGCGAGAACAAGGTGTCGTTGGCGAACCAGCCGGGCGGCGATTCCATGCTGACGGCGCTGGCGAGCATGATGGCCGGGCCTGACCTGTGCTCGCGCCGCTGGATCTGGACGCAATACGACCACACCGTCATGGGCGATACGGTCATCGCGCCGGGCGGCGATGCCGGTGTCGTGCGCGTTCACGGCACCAACAAGGCGATCGCCATCACCACCGACGTGACCCCGCGC
The DNA here is from genome assembly GCF_009712425.2 of Aquisalinus luteolus. Lineage (GTDB taxonomy): Bacteria > Pseudomonadota > Alphaproteobacteria > Caulobacterales > Parvularculaceae > Aquisalinus > Aquisalinus luteolus. The sequence continues at coordinate 933,494 of NZ_VCJR02000002.1, read as the reverse complement.
TACTGCAAGGCCGACCCTTTCGAGGGCGGGAAGCAGGCCGTCGCCGAGACCTATCGCAACCTGTCCGCCGTCGGCGCAGAGCCAAAGGCAATCACGAACTGTCTCAATTTCGGCAACCCGGAAAAGCCGGAGATCATGGCGCAGTTCGTGGGCTGTATCGAAGGCATGGCGGAGGCCTGCGAGGCCCTGTCCTATCCGGTCATTTCCGGCAACGTCTCGCTCTATAACGAGACCAATGGCATCGCGATCCCGCCGACCCCGGCGATTGGCGGCGTCGGCATCATCGATCATGTTCAGCACACGGCGCGGATGGACACAGCCCTTGCCGGCAATGCGCTGATCGCGCTGGGCGTGACGCGCGGCTGGCTCGGCCAGTCGCTCTATATGCGCGACCTGTTCGGCTCGTCCGAAGGCGCGCCGCCACCGGTCGACCTGAAGGCCGAGCGCATGGCAGGCGAGTTCGTGCGCAAGATCATCCGCGAGACGCCAGTCACCGCCGTTCACGACGTTGCCGATGGCGGCATTCTTGTTGCTGCTGCCGAGATGGCCCTCGGCGCCGGTGAAGGCCTCGCCCTGACGACGCCGGTGAAAGACCGCAAGGCTGCCTACTGGTTCGGCGAGGACCAGGGCCGCTATCTCGTTTCCATCGCGCCGGAGGAAGCAGACAATCTCGTGCTCAAGGCCTCCATGGCCGGCATCCAGGCGACCCGCCTCGGCATTTTCGGCGGCGAGGACATCATCCTCGACGGCGAGGACACGCTGAGCCTGATCGATCTCGCCGACCTGCACGAGAACACGCTGCCGGAACTCATGGCCGCACCGCATACGGAGGAAAACACCATGCCCATGGCCGCCGACGATATCACGAAGCTGATCAAGGAAGCCCTGCCCGACGCCGATGTCGAGATCGAGGATCTCGCCGGCGATGGCGACCACTACAAGGCCCGCATCGCCTCTTCGGCGTTCGAAGGCAAGTCGCGCGTCGCCCAGCATCAGCTTGTCTACAAGGCCCTGAAAGGCAAGATGGGCGGCGAACTGCACGCCCTCGCGCTGGAGACGGTTGCGAAGTAACGGGGCCGAGTAACTTGTCTCGCGATTGAACAATCACACCCTCTGGCCCGTTGGTAGTCCTTTGTGGACCATCGACAGACCAGAGGACGCCGAATGTCTTTGCGCAGTTTAATCTGCTTTGCCTTTCTGCCTGCGAGCTTGATCGCCTGCTTTCCTGCCAGCGCACAGGAATACCCCGAGCCTGCCCTTCAGGACGGCGATGGGACGTACACGGTCACCTTCGAGAATGACTGGTTCGCGCGTACCGATCGCAACTATACCAATGGCTTGCGCTTTTCGTGGCTGTCCGGCACCCATGAGCCAGCGGGGATTGCCGCCATGCTGGCCGATTTCGTGACCGGGGAGGACGAGAACGCACTGATGCGGCGCGGTTTCGCCATCGGCCACCAGATCTACACGCCAGAAAATGTCGACACCGCCATGCCATTGCCGGAGCAGCAACCCTACGCCGGTTATCTTTATGGCGAGTATGCGCTGGTTCTTGAACAGACCGATACTGTCGACCAGTTCGCCGTCCAGCTTGGTGTCGTGGGCCCCAGCGCCGGGGGCGAGCAGCTCCAGAACGGCTGGCACTCGGTACTTGGCGGCGATGAGGCACAGGGTTGGGACAACCAGATCGACGACACGCCGGGTCTGACACTATCCTGGGACAGGCAGTGGCGCCGGGGATTGAATATCGGCCTCGATGGCTATGAGTTCGACATCACGCCGACCTTCGGCGTCTCCCTCGGCACAGTGCAGACACAGGCGCGGGCAGGAGTGATAGCCCGTTTCGGTCATGACCTTAAGAATGATTACGGACCGCCCCGGGTTCGACCGACACGGGCCGGGTCCGGCTATTTCATTCCGGACAATGAATTTTCCTGGTACGCCTTCGCCGGCGTGGAGGCGCAGGCCAATGTCCATAACATCTTCCTCGATGGAGCGCCCTTCCGCGACGGCGATCCGCAAGTCTCCTCCCGGCCTTTCACGCAGGATATCCAGGCGGGGATCGTCACCCAGTTCGGGCGGATGCGCGTGACCTATACCTATGTCTACCGCACCGAGCGCTTCAAGGAGCAGGACGACCCGCAGGTTTTCGGTGTCGTCAGCCTGTCCGTGAAGAATTAGGCCGCCTGCCCTGTCGCATGGTGAGGGCTTCACCCGTTTGGCCCGGCCAAAAGGGCGTGGGCGGCAGGCGCGCGATCTCTCATGCTGGCCTCCGAAAAAAGGAGGACCGGCGATGAAATCGAGAGCTCTATGGTATGCAGGCGGGATCGCAACCGGCGCGGTGATGACCGGTCTTCTCTTATTGCCGGCCTTCGCTCAGAATGCCCGTCCTTCCTCGGCAGCCGCCCAGGAAATCGACCGGCTGGTCCAGCGCATCGAGGCGCTGGAGGCACGGGAAGCCGCTTCCTTGCCGGGCATCACTGCCAGTTCCAATGGCAATCTCGTCACGGTGAACGCGCCGGACATGCTGACGCTCAAATCCGGCAAGGCGAGTATCATCCTGCGCAAGTCGGGCGACATCACCATCGATGGCGGCGCGCTGACGATCAAGACGTCTGGCAGGATCAACGTCAATGGCGGCAGCGATACCGTGCTGAAGGGCAATCAGATCAGGGATAATTGACGTGCTGGCCGAAAGCGTGGCGCCAACCATCAGCCCGTGCCATAGTGCCGGAAATTCTTTTCCGGAGGGGACACCATGCGTTTCATCAAGACCAGCTTTGCCACCGCCCTTGTAACTTTCACCTCGCTGACCGGCATTGCCGCAGCCGAAAGCGCGACATGGACCATTATTTATGGCGGCAATGTCGTCGGCGACATGGTGGTCGAGACCAATGATGGCCTGTCCTTCACCGTAGACTACGAATACCGGAACAATGGCCGCGGGCCGACCATGCTGGAAAAATTCCGCCTCGACGAAGAGACCGGCCTGCCGGTGATGTGGACCATCGATGGCAATACTACCTTCGGCAACAAGATCGAGGAGCGTTTCTCTGTCTCCGATGGCACCGTATCGTGGACTGACTCCACCGGCTCCAGCGAAGTCGCCGTCGAGGAGCTCGATGGCCCGACGATCTATGTCGCGCAGGAAGGCACGCCCTATGCGCTATGGGTCTATGCCAGTGCGTTGATGAAGGACGAGGACAGGGCGATGCCCGCCCTGCCCGGCGGCACGCTGCGCCTCGATGAAATCCAGACCGTCACGGTCAATCAGGACGAGGTCAACGACAGGGACGTCACCGCCTATGCCCTGATGGGGACGGATCTCGACCCGACCTATTTCCTGATGGATGACGATGAATTCTTCGGCGTCTTCACGCCGGACTTCCTGATTATCCGGGAGGGCTACGAACAGAACCGCGAAATGCTGAACGAACTGGCGACAGAGCTGTCCGCCCAACGCTATGCGGACATCCAGGCAAAAGTCGCTCATGATTATGACAAACCCGTCCGTATCGAGAACGTCCATCTGTTTGAGCCAGAAGCGATGGAACTCACCGACCTGATGGATGTGGTCGTCGAGGGCAACACGATCACAGGCGTCTACACCGCTGCGACGGAGTTCGACGATGATGCCGTCGTCATCGACGGGGCCGGTGGCACGCTGATGCCCGGCATCTGGGACATGCATGGCCATGTCGGCCAGGATGATGCGCTGTTGAACATTGCAGCGGGCGTCACCTCCATCCGGGACATGGGCAACAACAACGAGGTCCTCGCCGACCTGATCGCCAAGATCGAGGCAGGCACTGTTGCGGGCCCGCGCATCGTCCGCTCCGGCTTTATCGAGGGCAAGAGTGAGTTCAACTCCAATAACGGCATCCTCGTCACCAATCAGGAAGAGGCCGTTGCCGCCGTCGATACCTATGCCGACATGGGCTTCTGGCAGATCAAGATCTACAACTCCATGAAAGGCGAATGGGTGCCGGCAATGATCGAGCGCGCCCATGAGCGGGGGCTGCGCGTCACCGGCCACGTTCCGGCCTTTTCCAATGCCGACCAGATGATCGAGGCGGGTTATGACGAGATGACCCATATCAACCAGATCATGCTGGGCTTCGTCCTGGATGAGGGCGAGGACACCCGCACGCTGCTCCGCCTCACTGCCTTGAAACGGCTGGAAGATCTCAACCTCAACTCGCCTGAAGTTCAGCACACGATCGAGATGATGGCCGCGCGCGATGTCGCCATCGACCCGACACTGGCTATCCACGAGGCGCTGCTGCTAGGCCGCAATGGCGAGACGCGCATCGGCACGCTCGATTACATCGATCACATGCCGGTCGGCATCCAGCGCAGCGCCAGGGTGGCATGGTCCGACATTTCCAGCGAGGCCGACGACATCGCCTATCGCGCAGCCTATGACAAGATCGTCAGCACGGTAAGCATGATGCGCGAGGCCGGCATCTTCATCGTCTTCGGTACCGATATGGGCGGCGCCTTCAACCAGCACCGCGAGATGGAAATCTATGAGCAGGCCGGTTTCACCAAGGGCGAGATCCTGCGCCGGGCGACATATGACATGGCTGTCTACATGGACCAGCTTGACGAGCTCGGCTCGATCGAGGAAGGCAAGCTCGCCGACTTCTTCCTGATGCCGGGTAACCCGCTGGAGGACCTGAGGGCGATAAAGACGATCTCCATGGTCATCTCGAATGGCACTGTCTATTACCCGACAGAAATCTACGAGGAAGTGGGTATCGAACCGTTCACGGACATTCCGGCGATCAGCCAGAACTGACGCGGTAGTCTATCGGCTTGTACCTGAAATTGTTCGACTCGCCTGCCGAACACGCCGTCATGCCGATGACGAGGTCCATCTCGGCCCGAAACACCACCTGCTGCCCTGCCTTGCTCAAGGGGGGCAGCACTTTTATCTCGCTGGTGCCGGGATCGACCGCAACATGCATGAAGACGTTGAAGGCGATGGGAATGCGGTCGCCGGTGATGCCGTATGGCGCCAGCGCCTCCTCCAGATTGCCCTGGCAGCCGCGATGGGGCTGGTCATCGCCATAGATGATGCGGAATGTATCCCTGGAGCATGGCGTCAGGGTGAAATCATGGCGCCCAACCTCGTCGGTCATAATCGTCAGCATCGGGTTCGACCGGTTGGAATAGAGAATGTCACCGGTCGTCAACAACATGCGCGCGGCATAGTCGAGGGAGCGACCTGAAGAAATATACTCTTCCGTATCATGCGCATTATAGGCGACGAGATCCGAGACCTGCTGGCCTTCCGGGTCGATCACCGTCAGAAGTTGGCCACGCTCCAGGGTGAAGGCAGTACCCGACCTTGGAGGGATACGGTTCGTGTTGGTCTCAGTCATGGCTCTCCAGCGTCTTTTCCGGCTCCTGAACGGCAAGCGGACATTGCCAGTCCTCCGGCACCATACGGCCGCTGTACTGGCGCGCCTCGGAACCATAGCCGAAATCGTTCAGCATGGGATTGATATCGCCCTCCAGCTTGATGTCGCGCTGGCGGATGATGTCCTTCATCTTTTCGAAACGGCCATCGGCGCGCAGGGCCTCGAACTGTTCATGAGAGTTGAACACGAGGATCGGCCGGGAAAAACGCCGCGCCTCGCGCGAGGAATGCGGATGCAGGCCGACGACGAAATAGGCCTGCCCGTCGATGCTGAGCGAAAAGTGCGGGGAAGACGCATCGGAATCAACGGCACTGGTCCAGTCATGGCCGGTCGCCGCATCGATATTGTGCAGCGCCTGCAGACGGTTCCAGAGGGCTTTTTCGAATTGCTCCTCATCCAGATCGGTCGGCCCTGCAAAGGCGGCAACGAAGCTCTGCACGAAAGGCGCCTCATTATCGAGCGTCTTCCCGAAGGCGGTCAGCGCCTTGTAGAGCGGCAGGTCGTCCCGCGCCTCGTCGATATGCTCGGCGGCGAAAAAGTCTATCGTGCCACGGGCCAGCGCCGCCTTGGCACCGACACAGGGAAATTCATCGGATCGAATGAAGTCGTCGAACTCTTCGCGCAGCGTGCCTGCCTGCATTGCCATACTCTCACGGGGGGTGTTGAACCAGACCCGATCAACAAGGCCCAGGTGAAAGAGGTTCCAGAAAAAACAAGGACTTAAAAGGGTTTAAATCGAGCCCTGCCGCTTACCATTCATTGCCTTTCCAATTCTCCGGTCGCGCGGCGTAGTCGCATTGGGCTGCCTCGATAATTCCATCCGCTTTAAAGATTATTGGCTGCGGATATGTCCATGCGGCGAAAGTCTCCGGCCCGAGGCGTTTTGAGTCTCGTCCCACACTGGTAAAGCGCGCGATCTCCTCAGCTTGCCAGGGGCCACTTTCGTCACGCCAGACTTTTGCAGCGAAACCGTAGTTGATAGATATGTGGGATATGCCGTGAATGGTGATGAAACCGCCTTCAATGGGAAAGATGTTATAGGTATTGTCGGGAATGAGGACGACAGGCTCACCGCCATCCGGATGCCAGGACAGTTCGCCACCGAACTCACCCTCATCGCTGGCAAGCAGGCGTCCGCCAGAAAGTTCGACCTCGGTGACCGGCTCGGCATCCTCAAATGTGAGCGTTTCGGCATCACCATATTCCCAGACATTCCAGCCGCAATCCTCGTCATATCCGAAAAGATTATCGTAATTCCCGAACCCGGAATAAAATGTCACGGTCTGCAAACTATCCAAGTCCTCCGTATAAGGCTGGTTTCTGATAATAAGGTCTACAGTATTTTTACCATGATATCGCACTCGATATTGCCAGTGTTCTTTTGTTGCCTCTTCAATGAGAGGCACCGAAGCCCTTGATTTCAGATGGCCCAGCGCCCTGACCGCCGCATAGACCTGTCGCCAGTCTGGTGATGAAAGAAATTTCTCGATCTCCGGGATGGCGGGCTGATATCCGATGAGTCCCAACGCTTCGATCCCGTAAAGCTGCTCTTCGGCGTTCACAGATGACAGAAACGGCAGGATCAGATCGCCTGCGATGGCAGCGTTGGAGCCGAATTCCGATAACTCCCTGATGCACAGAAAGCTGCTCCTGTAACGCTCCCACCTGATGTTCGAAGGCTGGCAATCCTCCGCATATTGTCTGGCGACGAATGGATCATGCGTTGCAACCAGGGTCTTGTACACCTGGTCGGCGATTGCTGCCTCTTCAGAGTCGAGCAGCAGATGAAGAGGATCGGTTCTGCCATCCAGATAACCATTCATGGCGCTGAGACCTCGTAAGGCAGCAATTCGACGCGAGGTAGTCTCTCTTTCATCCAGCGCAACAGCGATCCAGTTATCGGCAACGAGTGTAGCACTATGGCCAAACTCTGCCAGCAAATCCCTGACAACATGCCACCCCTCAGTATAAGGTGCATCCGGCGGCAGTTCTTCGTTGCTGGGCAATTCCAGCAATGGCAGCATACGGTCCAGAACCTTCGGTCCGATCTGATACAGCGCCCATCCGGTCTGGCTCTGAAATCCAGCTTTTCGCAGGTCTGCGACCAAGAGCTCGATCGCCTCCTCCGTTCCGATATCCCCGAGCACCCGGGCTATCCAGCCACCTGAATCCTTGCTCAAGACTGGGGCGAGCAATTCAACGTCGCTCTCTTTCCAATCGCCCCAGCCGCTCAAAACGGCGGAAGCAAAATTCTGCCACGCCGGATCGTCTCCCTGCGCCTTTTCGATCAGCGCGTATTTAGCCTCGTCACCAAAACGGGCTTTCAAAACTTTCCGGATATCGTCGATGTCGCTGTCATAGATGCCGTACCCATCCGCGGGCATAGCGGTGTCCAGCAAAGCCATGCAGGATGAGACTGTCCGGCAGTTTGCTATTAACTCGTCCCGATTTTCCGGACGCTCATTAGTTGCCGCTTGCGCCCCTGCTAAAACCAGCAATAACGCCGCCAATGAGTAAATACCGATTACTTTTGCCATGATGACCCTAACCTCTTTCAACACAAATAGAGCCTCTTGATGGCATTACGGCAAGCACAGTCGCTTTTCCGGCCCCTTCCGGTATTTCTTGCCAATCGATCCCGGTATCCGTAATGTTAGCGGAAACATTACGGCGCAAGCCGACCCAGGGAAATGAAACAACAGGAGCGATATCCCATGCTTAAGACGACATTGCTTATGACCAGCGCCATCTTGCTGATGGCTGCCTGCGGCGAGACGCCAGCGCCGGAAGAGGATACGACACCGGCTGAAGACAGCATGGAAATGTCCGAAACGGATATGGCGAGCGCCGATGCTGGCGAGGAAGAACTGTCCGACGCCGAGCGTTATGAGCTGGAGACGAGCGGCGAGTTTACCGAGGCCGACTACATCGCCCAGCCGCTGGTCACGGAAATCTACACCGCCGACCCGTCAGTCCATGTCTGGGATGATGGCCGCGTCTATGTCTATCCGAGCCACGATGTCGACACCGGCATCCCGCAGGACGATCTCGGCAGCCAGTATGACATGAAGGACTACATCGTCCTGTCGATGGACGAGCCGGGCGGCGAGGTGACGATCCACGATGTCGGCCTGCATGTCGATGATGTGCCATGGGCGCGCGACAAGATGTGGGCGCCGGACGCCGCCGAGAAAGACGGCAAATATTACCTGTATTTCCCGGCCAAGGATTATGACGGCATCTTCCGTATCGGTGTCGCTTCGTCCGACTCCCCGACCGGTCCGTTCACGGCAGAAGAGAGCTGGATCGAAGGCTCCTACTCCATGGACCCGTCCGTTTTCGAGGATACCGATGGCACCTACTACATGTATGTCGGCGGCATCTGGGGCGGCCAGCTGCAGCGCTGGACCACCGGCGAGTATGACGACAGCCCGGACCTGAACCAGGAAGACCTGGAGGCTGATGAACCGGCGCTGGTGCCTTATGTCGCAAAGATGAGCGACGACATGCTCAGCTATGCCGAGGAGCCGCGCGATGTCCTGCTGCTTGACGAGAACGGCGAGCCGCTGAAAGCCGGCGACAATGACCGCCGCTTCTTCGAGGCCGCATGGGTGAACAAGATCAACGGCACCTATTACATGTCCTGGTCGACTGGCGACACCCACAAGATCGTCTATGGCACGTCGGATAGTCCGTATGGGCCGTTTACCTATCAGGGCGTCGTCAACCTGCCGGTACAGGGCTGGACCAACCACCACTCGATCTTCGAATATGAAGGCCAGTATTACCTCGCCTATCACGACACCCAGCTGTCTGGCGTAAACCACCTGCGCAACGTGAAGATCACGCCGCTGACGATCAATGATGACGGTACGATCGAGCCGGTCGACCCGTTCTTCGGCGATGACGTTACGGTCGAGAACTACAACGACTGATCGATCGCTGAAGATCAATGAAACAAAGTCCGGGCCAGGTGCCCGGGCTTTGTGTTTGTCGAGACAGATTTCGAAGAACGCCGCAGCGCAGGCGCCGGCCTAGATCACGCTCTGGATCGTGTTGTCGTCATTCATCAGGACGACGGTCGGCTTGTAATTGGCGGCTTCTTCTGCCGGCAGCTGGCCGAAGGCGGCGATGATGATCTTGTCACCCGGCTCTGCGAGGCGCGCGGCGGCACCGTTCAGCATGAAGCAGCCGGAACCGCGCTCGCCCTCGATGGCATAGGTCGCGAGGCGATTACCGTTCGTGACGTTCCAGATGTCGACATGCTCATAGGGGTGGATGCCCGCCGCATCGAGGATGTCGCGGTCGATCGCGATCGACCCCTCGTAGTGAAGGTCGGTCATGGTGATGGTGGCGCGATGGATCTTCGCCTTGAGCATGTTGAGCAGCATGAGATGCCCCTTTCGGTCGTCTGGTGTTCGCAGGTGCGAAAACAGGGGATCGTGTACACGAGCCCTGCGTTAAAATCCAGTTTTTCCACACATTATATAGGGTTGCTCTCGTGGATTTGCAGGAAAGAGCGCTCCGGAGTGGCGAAAACGCACAAAGCTCGCGCCATTGTCATGTGACGCGCTAAAATGATGCTGCTTTGTGGTGATGTGAACAGCAAGGCAAGGGAGCCCGGCCATGAACGAACAGATCGTCAGCGACTATTACGGCAAGGTGCTGCAATCCTCAGCCGACCTGAAGACCGATGCCTGCTGCACGACGGAGGATATCCCCTCCTTTCACAAGGCCCTGCTCGCAAATATCCATGACGAGGTGATGGCGAAATATTACGGCTGCGGCCTGATCGCGCCGCTGGCCCTGAAGGGTACACGCGTGCTCGATCTCGGCTCCGGCTCTGGCCGGGATGCCTATGCTCTCGCCCAGATGGTGGGGCCGGAGGGCGAGGTTGTCGGCGTAGACATGACCGACGAACAGCTGGCTGTCGCCAATGCCCATCGCGACTGGCATGCGGAAAGGTTCGGGTTTTCCAATGTGCGCTTCGAGAAGGGCTATATCGAAAAGCTCGACCGGCTTGAGCTTGAGCCCGGCAGTTTCGATGTCGTCGTCTCCAACTGCGTCATCAATTTGTTGATGGACAAGCCGGCAGTGCTGGCCGGGGTCAAGCGCCTGCTGAAGCCCGGCGGGGAGTTCTACTTCTCCGATGTCTATGCCGACCGGCGGCTGCCCCGGGCCGTGCGGGAAGACCCGGTGCTGTTCGGCGAATGCCTTGGCGGCGCACTTTACTGGAATGATTTCCTCACCCTGTCGAAACAGGCAGGTTTTGCCGACCCGCGCCTTGTCACCGACAGGCCGCTGGAAGTCGAGAATGAAATGCTGCAGGAAAAACTGGGCCGGGCGCGGTTCTTCTCGGCCACTTATCGGCTGTTCAATATCGATGCACTGGAGCCGGCCTGCGAGGATTACGGCCAGGCCGTCATCTATGACGGCTCGATCGAGCATGCCCGGGATGCCTTCATCCTCGATGCCCATCACGTGATCGAGACGGGCAAAGTCTTCCCCGTCTGCGGCAATACTTACCGTATGCTGAAGGAAAGCCGGTTTGCCGGAGCATTTCAGTTCATCGGCAACTGGGATAATCATTACGGCATATTTGAAGGCTGCGGCACGCAGATGCCGTTTGGTGAGGCAAGGGCCGGGATTGCGCCAGCCGCCTGCTGTTAGCATTTTTCTGCTGCCCCAATCGACGAACGGTCGGTGACATACGATGTAACTAATTATATCGTATTTTATTACGGCATATTTAGTTGAAGCTCTGCCCAATCCCGCCTCTAGTGGTCCTGCGCAGTAATAGCGCTCGATCTCGCCACATCGGCTGATCGCATAACGAACAGGTCAAACGCTGGGAGACGGCCTGCCTGAGGCAGCAAATCCTGACGCATGATTTTGAAACCGGACTGGCCGGGGCGGGCGCACATATCGTTGCTCCACACCCTCGAGACCCGTCTCGGACATCCGGTTTCATACCCGGCAGAAGCATCCTGCCGGGCTGCCATCCACGGCTCACCCTTTCTGACAGAGCGGGTTCGTGGATGGCTCCTCTTTTGTATGCCTACTGACAAACTTCTTATTCGCAGTACTCGCCTTCCAGCAACGCTTCATAGACACGATAGAAGTCAACGCCACCCAGCGGACGATCAGAGGAGAACAGGAGGGCGCCCGTCAGCGGGTCGATGCCGGGTGCGTTATCATCGTGAGCCGAGTTGATTTCAGGCCCGAGATTGCAGGGTTCAGACCAGCCCCCATCGGAAAGGCGTTGCGAGTAATAAAGGTCGTCCCGGCCATACCCGCCCGGCCGGTTGGATGCGAACAGCATGTAACTGTCATCGACCGGCAACCAGGGATGGCTGTCGCGCTTTACTGTATTGTGCGGATACTCCTCCGGCGGCAGCCAGCCACCCTCAGCGTTTGGCGCGGCGAAGAAAATGTCGCGCCCACCCGTAGCGCCGTCCCGCTCAGTCCAGAACACCAGCGTCCCGTCAGCCAGCAGGCGCGGACCTGTCTCATTGGCGGCGTAGCCCCGCGTCGCATTTTGCGGCGTCTTTGGCGTATTGACGCCAGAGCTGGTGATCAGCCGGGGAGTCATTACGGGATCATCAAGGTCAATCGTGTACAGATCGAAATCATCAATCCTTTGACCATTCATCACCTGCCATTCGGCGATGGACAGAAAAAGCGTAGTCCCGTCGGGGGACACGCTGGGCCAGTCTAAAAGCTTGTTTGGAGCAACATCGCTTTTGAGGGGACTGGCCCAGCGGCCACCCTCACGCTCCAACCTGTAGAGCGCTTGGGGTTCGGCAAGATTCAAGGGGTCGGCCCAGTGCACGACCCAGGCCGTCTGGCCGTCTGGTGAGAATGATGGGGTGAAGACCCAGCCGCCATCGAAATACTCCTCGGCGGGTTGCCAGAGTTGCAGTGCGGTCTGCTGCTGGGCGTGCGCGGCGGTGCCGCTTGCCAGGACGGCAATTGCTGACAGGATGAGATGTTTTATGGGAGCCTCCAGGATTGATGAACCCTGACCATAGATCGCCATTGACGGTCATTGGCGGCGATTTTAGTAGCCTGCGCGGCTTTTTTTTGATCATTCTTGACTTTCTTTAGGCGATTTCCGCCGCGCATCAGTGAGGACCGCTTGCCATGGACAGTTTCGACCGCCACATCCTGACCCTTCTTCAGGATAACTGCCGGCTGACGAATGAGCAGATCGCCGAACAGGTAAATCTCTCCGCCACGTCCGTGCGACGGCGCATCGCCAGGCTGCGAGAGGATGGCATCATCATCGCGGATGTCTCCCTCGTCGACCCCGGAAAGCTCGGCATCACCGTTATCGTCTCGGTGACCATGAATGAGGAGACACGACAGACATATAGCCGCTTCAAGAAACGCATGCTCGACGCCGACGAGGTCACCCAGTGTTATACCGTGTCCGGAGAAACAGACTTCATCGTCATCGCCCATTTCAGAGACCTGCCGACCTATGAAGTCTGGATCGATGAGTACATCCTGAGCGATGACACCATCAGACGGTCTGACACAAACATCGTCTATTCGCGCTTCAAATATGCGACTGCCCTCCCCGTAACTGATTGATTTGGTTCACCATCATGCCCTCACCATACAAGGCCGCACCCCAATATACTATAACAATAGTAGTTTATTACGACCTTTTTAGTAGAAAAATTTCGAAACTGGCCTCTAATGGTCTTGCGTCAAATACGCACACTACCCAAATGCTCCATCAGAGGGCGCAAAACAAAGAGAGAAGTCATGAAGTCAATCGCTATGGCGGCTTTTGCCGCAACCCTTGCGCTCGCCTCAATTTCCGGTGCCAGCGCCGCAAACAACACCCCTGCCAAGCCCCCTGCCGATGCCAGGGAATACACCGTCGACTACAATGAACTCGCCCTGCGCGATATCGTTGGTACACGGTCTGTCTACCGAGAAATCGTCACCGATGCCAAGCGTATCTGTGGCGCTGAAGGCTACGCCATGCGCAACAACATGGCCAAGGCGGAGTGCGTCGATCATGTCGTCGAGCAATCGGTCCGCGAGATCGGCGACAAGGCCCTGAGCAATATTCACAACCAGCGCAGCTAGAAACAGCGCACAGGCAACGGGCCACCTGCCATCCATTTCAAACCGTATACTGACTGTTCCCGAGGGAGTGGAGCAAACAGGAAAGAGAGAGAAGTCATGAAAAAGTCAAACCTTGTCGCCGCCATTGCCGCTGCCAGCGTCCTGCCACTGGCAGCCCTGTCTACCGCCAATGCCGGGGACGATTATCACATGAAGGTCGACCGGAAACTGCTGCAAAGCTCGACAGGCATTGCCGAACTGCATCGCGACCTGGACAAGCAGGCACGGGAGATCTGCGAATCTGTCGGCTACAATATGCGGGAGGTCAGCCGTTTTCACAGCTGCAAGGAAGACGTGCTGGACATCGCGGTCGAGGAAATCGACCACAGCCGCCTGACTGCGTATCACAACAGCGAGGACGGCGATATCCGCCTGTCCCGCCAGTAGCCTTACCAACCGGGCGCGCCGTCACAGCCGCCCGGTTACTTCCGTTTTTGCGTAGAGGGCGCAACCTGAAGGGAGAGACCCCATGAGCATTACACTATCCACCCTGCTGGCCATTGCCAGCGTCACCCTGGCGCCAGCCGCGCCAAGCGAAGCACCGCAGACCATCAGTTACGACCAGAGCGCTCTTGCGACATCAGCAGGCACGGCAGAGGTCTACAAGAAGCTCCGCATGGATGTCTGGCGGCTTTGCGCCGGCGGCGATGCCGAGGCACGAGGTATCAGTATCGAGACGTGTGCTGACCAGCGTACCGGCGAAGCTGTTGACGAGATCGGCAATGACGGCCTGTCAGAGATGAGTGGCTGGTAGGCACAGCAGCTCCACCGCCAGTATACAAATCTACAACAGCAAAAAACCCGGCCTTGAGAGGCCGGGTTTTTCACTATGCGGATTATTCTCGAAGCCGGATCAGTTGTCGAGGAACGAGCGCAGCTTGCGCGAGCGGCTCGGATGCTTGAGTTTCCTCAGCGCCTTGGCCTCGATCTGGCGGATGCGTTCGCGGGTAACCGAGAACTGCTGGCCGACTTCTTCCAGCGTATGGTCGGTGTTCATGCCGATGCCGAAACGCATGCGCAGCACGCGTTCCTCACGCGGTGTCAGCGAGGCCAGAACCCGCGTTGTCGTCTCGCGCAGGTTCGACTGGATCGCCGCGTCGATCGGCAGGATCGCGTTCTTGTCCTCGATGAAATCACCGAGATGAGAATCTTCCTCGTCGCCGATCGGCGTTTCCAGCGAGATCGGCTCCTTGGCAATCTTCATCACCTTGCGGACCTTTTCCAGCGGCATGGAAAGCTTCTCGGCCAGTTCTTCCGGCGTCGGCTCACGGCCGATTTCATGCAGGATCTGACGTGAGGTGCGCACGATCTTGTTGATCGTCTCGATCATGTGGACCGGGATACGGATGGTCCGCGCCTGGTCGGCGATCGAGCGGGTGATCGCCTGGCGGATCCACCACGTCGCATAGGTCGAGAACTTGTAACCGCGGCGATATTCGAATTTATCGACGGCCTTCATCAGGCCGATATTGCCTTCCTGGATAAGGTCGAGGAATTGCAGGCCGCGATTGGTATACTTCTTGGCGATGGAGATAACGAGACGCAGGTTGGCCTCGACCATTTCCTTCTTGGCGATGCGCGCCTCGCGCTCACCTTTCTGCACAGTCTGCACGATGCGGCGGAAATCCTGCACGGTCAGGCCGGTTTCCTGGGACAGGTAACCGATCTGTTCGCGCAGATAATTGATCTGGTCCTCGGCACGCTCGGTAAAGCTGGACCAGCCACGGGTCGACAGGGAGGACACGCGCTCCAGCCAGTCCGGATCGAGTTCGTTGCCGAGATATTCGTTCAGGAATTCCTGACGATTGACGCCGTGGCTGTCGGCCAGTCGCACAAGCTTGCCTTCCAGCGCCATCAGGTTGCGGTTGATGTCGTAGAGCTGCTCGACCAGCGCCTCGATGCGGTGATTGTGCAGGCGGACATTCCGTACACGTTCGACGATGTCCTTCTGCAGCTTCTTGTATCGGCGGTGCTGCGACGGAGACAGGTCCTCGCCTTTCAGCTGCTCCTCGATCATGATGTCCTGCAGGCGACGCAGTTTCTTGAAGTCCGACGCGATTTCGTCAAAGGCTTCCATGACGCCGTCACGCAGTTCGGCTTCCATCGCCGACAGCGAAAGCGCGCCTTCGTCGAAATCCTCGTCATCGTCCTCGTCAAAATCGTCGGACTCGCGGCGCTCCTGCTCTTCGGCGGCCTTTTCTTCCTGCTCGCGATTGACCCGTTCGGCCACTTCCGGCTTGGTCATGTCGGGCTTGGACTCAGGGCCACCGCCATAGGTCGCGTCGAGGTCGATGATGTCGCGCAACAGGACGCGGCCTTCCATCAGTTCCTCGCGCCACACCGTGATAGCCTCGAAGGTCAGGGAGGATTCACACAGGGCACGGATCATCGTCTCGCGGCCAGCCTCGATACGCTTGGCAATCGCGATCTCGCCTTCGCGGGAGAGAAGCTCGACAGAGCCCATCTCGCGCAGATACATGCGCACGGGGTCGTCGGTGCGGTCCGAACCTTCCTTGGTGTTGGTGGTGACCGTCGCGCCCTCGGTCTTCTTGGTGACCGCCTTGCTCTTGGACGCATCCTCGTCATCGCTGTCGTCGTCAGAGGAATCGTCCTGGTCCTCGGCTTCCTCGCCATCGGTGACGTTGATGCCCATGTCGGACAGCTTGGCCATGATGTCCTCGATCTGCTCGGAGGAATATTCCTCCGACGGCAGCACCGAATTCAGCTGGTCATACGTGATGTAGCCGCGCTTCTTAGCGGTGGAAATCATCTTCTTTACAGAAGAGTCGGTAAGGTCGATAACCGGACGATCCTGGGGATCGTCACCGCCTTTTTTCGTTTTGCTCATTGCAATCCTTGTTCGTCTAAACTTGCCGCCCGATAGACGTTTCCGCTGCCCTTCCCCCGAGCCAGGGTCAACGTCATCAATTCAAATATAGTGCCGCGTCAGCGCTCGTCCTGCACCTTGTTGTCCGCCACCACGGCCTGACGGTGCGTATGGGTGACCCGCCAGCGTGCCTCGGAAGTCTCGTCCAGAAACGCCTCGCCAGCCGCTTCCATCTCTTCCAGCCGCAAGGGGCCATGATGAAGGTGGATGGAAAGCGTGTTCAGCCAGCCATCTTCCGCATCTTCGAGCGTTGCATCTGCGCAGGCGAATTTTGTCAATCTGAGCCGCTCGTTCTTGAGCATCTGCTCCAAGGTGCCTGCAATATGCGCAACTGTTGACATGTGGCGTGCAAGACCCTCCCTGTCAAGCGCCGGATCGGCGCTGAGGGCAGAGATTATCTCACGCAATAACGCCGACAGGTCGGCATCTGCGAGTTCGAGGTCCAGGATCGCCTCTTCCTGACGGGCAAACAGTCCCGGATGATTGAAAAGCGTAAACACCAGAAGGGCTTCGCGCTGGGAAGCGACCCGCCCCCCTTGCGCCGCGCCAGCACTGGTGCCGAGGCGGGCTTTCAGCGCCATCGACGCCTGCACTGTCGGCGCCATGCCGCCCCGACCGAAGAACCCCGGCCTGTTACCCCCGCGCGGCACGTAACCGCCTGAAAAGCCACGATTTCCACTGCCCTGCTGGCGCTGGGGGGCGTTCATCTGGTTCAGTTTTTCAGAAAAATAGCCGCCATAGGCGAGGCGCACATCCTTGTCGCCAATGCCCTTGACCAGCGTGCGCAGATGGGCGCGGAACGCGGCCTTGCGTTCCGGCGTCGTCAGGGGCTGGGCCTCGATCTCGCGGGTCCAGAGTACGTCGGCAAGCGGTAGGGCGGCATCGAGCACGCCCTGGAAGGCCTGCGCGCCTTGTGCCTTGACCATGTCATCGGGGTCCTGCCCCTCCGGCAAAAACGCGAATTTCAGGGATTTTCCGGGCCGCAGGATCGGCAGCGCCCGATCGATCGCCCGGTGGGCGGCGCCGACACCGGCGCGGTCGCCGTCGAAACACAGAATCGGCTCGTCGCAGGCACGCCACAGCAGCTCGATCTGGTTTTCGGTCAGCGCGGTGCCGAGCGGCGCGACCGCATTGCCGAACCCGGCCCCGGCAAGCGCGATCACGTCCATATAGCCTTCGCAGACGATCAGCGGATGGCCTGTCTCCTTCGGCAGGTCGGCGGCGGCCTTCCTCGCGCGCATATAGTTGTAGAGGACATGACCCTTGTGGAAGAGCGGCGTTTCCGGCGAGTTCAGATATTTCGCCTTGGCCGATTTATCGAGCGCCCTGCCGCCAAAGGCGATGACCTTGTTTTTCTGCCACAGGATCGGGAACATGACCCGGTCGCGGAAACGGTCATATGCCGCGCCATTGTCAGGCTGGATCAGCAACCCTGCCTCGACCAGCAGTTTAGGGTCGAAGCCCTTGTTGATCAGGTGATCCTTCAGCGCGGTGCGATCCGCCGGGGCATAACCCATGCCGAAAGAGCGCTGCAGTTTTTCCGGCACCTGGCGGCCTTCCAGATATTCCCGGGCATTGCGCCCCTCGATCCGCTGCAGGCTGTCGATATAGAATTTCGCCGCCGCGGCGCAGGCCTCAGCGAGGCCCTTGCGCTCTTCTTCCTTTTGGCGATCCTCATAGGTGTCCTGGGGGATATCCATGCCGGCCTGTTCGGCGAGGCGGGTGACCGCCTCGACAAAGGTCAGCTTTTGGGTGTCCATCAGGAAGCCGACAATGTCGCCCGACTTGCCCGAGGAAAAGTCGAAATAGCGCTGCTTGTCGTCATTGACGAAGAAGGACGGCGTCTTCTCGTTGGTGAAGGGCGACAGCCCGCGGAACTCGCGCCCTTCCTTTTTCAGCTTCACATGCTGGCCGATCACGTCGGATGCACGCAACCGGTCGCGCAGCTGGTCAAGGAAGTCGGGGGTAAAACGCGCCATCACGAATAAATATAGAGCGAGTCTGAGCTCTGCAATGCATGCTTTCCCCCATTGGCCCCTACTTGAAAGAGGCAATTTCGAGGCAACGGGAACGCTGGTCGTTTTAAGGCGTTTTAAGTTCACATATCGAAATTTTAAGCTCGATCGAGAGGAACAAAATCATGAAGAATGCGAAAAAACTGATGATGTCCGCCGCCGCAGGCGTTGCGCTCGTCCTGTCAGGGTGCGCCACCACGACCCCACCATCCGCCGAAGGGCAGACCCAGGAAGGGTATGCCACCTATGACCGCTCTACTGTGGTCGGTGAGGCCGAACAGTTTTTCGGCGAAGCATCCGCCGGCCTTGCTGACGTGCTGAACAAGGTCTTCACCGACCAGGGCCGTCCGCAGGCCTATATCGCCGGTGAGGAAGCCTCCGGCGCTGTCGGTGTCGGCCTGCGCTATGGCCGCGGCTATCTGTATCGCCCGGGCGCTGCCCCGGTCGAAGTGTTCTGGACCGGTCCTTCCATCGGCTTTGATGCCGGTGGCAATGCCTCGAAAGTCTTCACGCTGGTCTATGACCTCGGCCCGACGGACAATATCTATCATCGCTATCCGGGCGTTGATGGCTCTGCCTATATCGTTGGCGGTGCCGGTGTGAACTACCAGCGCAACGGCGCGGTCGTTCTTGCCCCGGTCCGCACAGGCGTCGGCCTGCGTACGGGCATCAATATCGGCTATCTGAACTATACCCGCGAATACACTGCGGTGCCGTTCTAAGCTTTATATCACTTGCACAAATATCTCAGCCCCCTGCTCTGGCAGGGGGCTTTTTGTTGCGCCGCACACTGAAAGCCGGGACTGAAAGCGCTTGGCACAGACAATGTTAGCGTGCAACAAAAGGCATCAAGAATAGCCGGAATAGGCACATCACAGGGACATTCTGGAGGAACCCATGACCACGAAACGCACCATCACACTGCTCAATTCACTGTTGTTCGGCGCAGCTTCGCTCGCTCTGCTGAGCGGTTGTAGCGACAGCACAAGCTCGGCCGAGGAGCCTGCACAGACTGATGAAGTAGAGACTGTCGAAACCGAACAGACCGAGAGCACCAACTATCCGTTCATGGACCCGTCCCTGTCGCCGGAGGAACGCGCCCGCGATCTGGTCTCGCGCATGACGCTGGAGGAAAAGGCCGCCCAGATGTATGACAAGGCCGCCGCGATCCCGCGCCTCGGCATCCATGAATATAACTGGTGGAACGAAGCGCTGCACGGCGTTGCCCGCGCGGGTCATGCCACCGTCTTCCCGCAGGCGATCGGCCTCGCCGCGACATGGGACGAGGACCAGATGCTGGAGGTCGCAACCACCATCTCTGATGAAGGCCGCGCCAAGCATCATTATTACGCTGCCGAAGATGTGTACGCCATGTATGGCGGGCTGACCTTCTGGTCACCGAACATCAACATCTTCCGCGACCCGCGCTGGGGCCGCGGCATGGAGACCTATGGCGAGGACCCGTTCCTGACCGGCCGCATGGCGGTGAACTTCGTCAACGGCATCCAGGGCGATGATGACGAGTACCTGAAAGCCGTCGCCACGGTGAAGCACTATGCCGTTCATTCCGGCCCGGAACCGTCGCGCCACCGCGACAACTATGTCGCCAACGATGCCGACCTTTGGGAGACCTACCTGCCCGCCTTCAAGATGGCTATGGATGAGGCTGACGTCGCCTCGGTCATGTGCGCCTATAACGCCGTCTGGGGCGCACCGGCCTGCGGGTCGGAACGCCTGATGGTCGACATCCTGCGCGGCGATCTCGGTTTCGACGGGTACGTCGTTTCCGATTGCGGCGCCATCGGCGACTTCTATTACGACGAAGCCAAGATCGAGACCGGCGACGCCCATTACGTCGCCCATGACTATGTCGACACCCGCGCCGAGGCGGCAGCCCTGTCAGTCAAGATGGGTACCGACGTCAATTGCGGCGATGGCTATGGCAACAAGATGGATGCCCTGCCCGAGGCCGTCGAACTGGGCCTGATCGACGAGGAAACCATCGACCAGGCGGTCATCCGTCTGTACACTGCGCTGTTCAAGCTGGGCATGTATGACGACCCGTCACTGGTGCCGTTTGCCAGCATCCCCCATTCGGAAGTCGCGAGCGAGGAAAACATCGCCCTGTCGGAAGATACGGCACGCAAGTCTCTCGTCCTGCTGAAGAACAACGGCATCCTGCCCCTGGAAGAAGGCACGAAAGTCGCGGTCATCGGCCCGAATGCCGACAATTACATGACGCTGATAGCCAATTATAACGGCATCCCGACCCAGCCGGTCACGGCGCTGGAAGGGATCGAGGCCAAGGTCGGCACGGAGAACGTCTCCTACGCGCTGGGCTCGACCATTGCCGGTGATTTCCTGACGGACTTCTCTGCCGTGCCGGAAAGCGTCCTGTTTCACCGGGCCCGCAGCGGCGAGCTGAAGCCAGGTGTAGAGGCTGCCTATTACGAGAACTCCGACCTGTCCGGCGAGCCGGGCGTGACACGGATCGACCCAAATATCGATTTCTACTGGGAAAGAGGCCCGGTCAATAACGGCCTGAATGACGAGTTCGGCGCGACTTGGGAGGGCGTTCTGGTGCCGGAAGAAACCGGCTCCTACCAGATCAAGGCATCGCGCTGGTCGACCGCCACGCTGAATGGTGAGGAGATCGGCACCGATCCGATCGAGCTGACCGCTGGCGAGGAATATGACCTGACCATGACGCTGAACTTCAACAGCGGCTGGACCCGGGACGGGCTTGAGAAGTTCGCCGAGCTGACCTGGACCCGCACCGACCGTGACCTGGAAGCAGAGGCCATGGCAGCAGCCGAGGAGGCTGATGTCGTATTGTACTTTGGGGGCATCGATTCCACGCTGGAAGGCGAGGAAATGGGCGTCGAGCTTGATGGTTTCCTCGGCGGCGACCGCACCCATATGGAGTTGCCTGCCGTGCAGGAAGCCTTGCTGGAGAAGCTGGAAGCGACCGGCAAGCCGCTCGTGATGGTCAACTTCTCCGGCTCAGCCATGTCGCTGAACTGGGCCGAGGAGAATGTCGATGCCATCGTCCAGGCATTCTATCCGGGCGAGAAAGCCGGTACAGCCATTGCCGACCTGCTATGGGGTGAGTTCTCCCCGTCTGGCCGCCTGCCAGTGACCTTCTACAAATCCGTCGACGACCTGCCGGGGTTCAAGGATTACTCCATGGCGAACCGGACCTATAAATATTTCACCGGCGAGCCGCTCTATCCGTTCGGCTACGGACTGTCCTACACCAGCTTCGATTATTCCGATGTCAGCGTGCCGGAAAGCCATGATGCCTCGGGCCCGATGACCGTGTCGGCGACCGTCACCAACAGTGGCGATATGGCGGGCCGCGAAGTGGTACAGGTCTATATCAGCCACGCAGAGCGGGCGAACCCGTCCGTGCCGCGCGTCGAGCTTGTCGCGTTTGACGTGGTCGAACTGGCACCGGGCGAGAGCCAGACGGTCAGCTTCGAGCTGGCACCGGACCGGATCGGCTATGTCGCCGAGGATGGCTCGATGGTGACACCGTCAGGCTCAAGCGCGACGATCTCCATCGGCGGCGGTCAGCCGGCCTTTACCGAGACGGAAACTGCCGAGGTCATGTTCGCTTCCAACTAGGCCAGACGCATACGTACAAAATAAAAGCCGCCCCTCACCGGGCGGCTTTTTTATGTGCTATTCGGGCAGGGCGAAAACATTGCAGGTGTCGACCGGCTCGAAGCCGAGCGCCCTGGCGACTTTTATCGAGGCGATGTTTTCCTCCACCGCGCCCCAGACGGGTGCCAGTCCGCGCCCCGCCATATCGCTAATCATCAGGGCTGCCGCCCGGCGGGCATGGCCCTTGCGGCGGAAGCCGGAGAGGGTGTCGATAGCGATATCGAACAAGGTTTCGGTGACCGCGCCTGCATAGCAGAAGGAGACCGGCCTGTCCTTCTCGAGGCTGCAGGCAACACGGCCTGTGACGGAACCGACGAGGATTTCCTCGCGCACCACTTCCGGCATTTTCACGGACCGGATGTCATTCAGGGAGAGCCATGTGGTCTCTCCCTCGTCCGGGGCAGCGACAGGCCCGGCAAGCCGGAACAGGATCGCCGGGTAATAGCCCCAGCCCGGCAGCAGCCCCTTCAGCAAATCAGCATGGGCCTCGTCCCCGACGAGTTCCATTTCCGGCTTCGCGTCCACAGCCCACTCACCAATCACCCCAGCATCCGGCGCTCCGTGCACGAACAGCGTTCGGGTGTTCCGGTTGACGAGCGCATAGTCGAAAGGCTTCTCATGCCAATAGAGCAGGTCTGCAGTTCCGGCTATCAGGCAGGACCGCGCCTCAACATGTCGTGGCGTGTCGGGAATGGTAGGCAGGACGGCGGCGGCATCTTCTGAATTCATGCCGCCCCCTCCCTTGAGCCTGATTAGGTAAACCTAATTGGCGAGGTGCTTCTTCAGCTTCCCGCCGGCGGTGCCGAAATCCATCGAGCCGGCATATTTGCTTTTCAGCGCGCCCATGCACTTGCCCATGTCCTTCAGGCCCTCGGCATCGAGTTCCTGGATGACTTCTTCGACGGCGGTATCGATCTCGGATTCTGTCAGCTGGCGCGGCAGGAATTCGCGGATCACCTCGATCTCGGCGCGTTCCTGTTCGGCAAGCTCTATACGGCCGGCATCCTCATATGTCTGGGCCGCGTCTTCGCGCTGCTTGACCATCTTGGTCAGAATGCCCAGCACTTCCTCGTCGGTCAGGCCGCCGCAGCGGTCTTCCGACCGGGCCGCGATATCGCGGTCCTTCAGCGCGGCGTTGATCAGGCGCAGCGTGCCGATGCGGACCTTCGGGGCCCGTTCCTTCATCGACGTTTTCAGCGCCAGGTTAATCTGTTCGCACAGCATATGATTCTCCATCGACCGCCTTCAGGGATGTCATTCGACATCAACCAGAGACGGGACCGCGCCTGCGGTCATTGTCAAAGCCTTGTTTTACCTAAAGAAATTAGAGCCGTTCGTTTTCTTGACCCGTTTTGCACTTTCGCATAGCTTCGCGGCAATTTGCGTGCCATCTGGCAGCTAACCCACGGAGCCAAAGAGCCGCTCAGCGCCAGCTCTTTCAGCCCCTATAGATAGGAAACGGGACACTATATTGCCATGCGGATTAGTCAAGACAGCGTGAGATCAACTTTCCCCACCGGCATCCTGGTGCTGGCGGACGGTACCGTGTTCGAGGGCGAGGGGTTCGGGGCCACCGGCAGCACCGTCGGTGAGGTCTGCTTCAACACCGCGATCACCGGTTATCAGGAGATCCTGACCGACCCGTCCTATGCCGCCCAGATCATCACCTTCACCTTTCCGCATATCGGCAATGTCGGGGCCAATGACGAAGACATAGAGAACGCCTCCCCCGCCGCCGCGACCGCCGCGCGCGGGGCGATCTTCCGCGACCGCATCACCGCGCCATCGAACTATCGCGCCCGACTCGACTTGTCTGCCTGGATGAAGCGCCGCGGCATCATCGGCCTTGCCGGGATCGATACCCGCGCGCTGACCGCCATGATTCGCGAAAACGGCATGCCCCACGGCGTCATCGCCCATTCCGCCTCCGGTAACTTCGATGTAGACGCGCTGCAGAAGAAAGCCGCGGCCTGGCCGGGGCTGGAAGGGCTGGACCTCGCCAAGGAAGTCACCACGCTGCAAAGCTATCCCCATGACGAGACCGGCTGGGTCTGGGGTTCAGGCTACGGCAAACAGGATGACCCGAACGCGCCACATGTCGTCGTCATCGACTATGGCGTGAAGCGCAATATCCTGCGCCGCCTTGCGACCGCCGGGTTCCGCATTTCCGTCGTCAACGGCCAATCGAGCTTTGACGATATCATGGCGCTGAAGCCCGATGGCGTCGTCCTGTCCAACGGCCCGGGCGACCCGGCAGCGACCGGCACCTATGCCGTGCCGGTGATCAAGCAGCTGATCGAAGCGAAGGTGCCGACCCTCGGCATCTGCCTCGGCCACCAGCTGCTGGCCCTTGCCGTCGGTGCCAAGACAAAGAAGATGGTCCAGGGCCATCACGGCGCCAATCACCCGGTCAAGGACAACACCACCGGCAAGGTCGAGATCGTGTCGATGAACCACGGCTTCACCGTCGACGAGACAACCTTGCCCGACAATTGCATCGCGACGCATACGTCGCTTTTCGACGGCTCGAACTCCGGTATCGCGCTGAAGAATGCACCCGCCTTCTCCGTCCAGCACCACCCGGAGGCAAGCCCCGGCCCGCAGGATTCCTTCTACTTGTTCAAGCGCTTCCGTGAGCTGATCGGCGGCGAGGACAAGGCGGCTTAAAGCGCGCCGATGAACGGCAGGCCGCGTTTCTGGCCGGCGTCGTCCATGCCATAGCCGACGAGGAAATCGTCAGGACCCGCTGTAAAGGCAGCATAGTCGGCATGGACCGGCTCGGCCCGGCCCGTTTGCTTGTCGACGGCAACGGCGATCTTCACGCTCGCAGCGCCACGCTCTTCCAGAAGCTTTGCCGCGAAATAGAGGCTGCGCCCTGAATCGAGCACATCGTCGGCGAGCAGCACGGTCTTGCCTTCGATCGGCTTTGTCAGGTCCTTCAGCAGTTTCACGACGCCCGACGAGGTGTGCTTGTCGCCATAGCTTGCCAGATGCAGCGTATCGATGAAGCAGTCTCCACCGGCGCGGTTGATGGCGCGGGCAAGGTCGGCACCGAACACGAAGCCGCCGGTCAGGATCGGGATCAGGACGAATTCAGTGCCGAGATCCTCGACAATCTTCTCGCCCAGCGTGGCAAGGCGGCCGGCGATCTGGTCTTCCGTATAAAGAGTGCGCATGCGTGCCCTTCGGTCTCTTATCAGTCTCTCATGCGGGTCAGGGGCGCAGGTTCCTGCGCCTCGCCCCAGCCGCTGGTCGTCTTTCGCATGAAATAGGCATTGCCGCCAAGCCCGCCTTCCAGCGCGGCGATGACTTCCGGCTGGCTGCGTTCAAGTGCTGAACGTTCCTCGGCGCTCATCACATCGACCCGAACCTGCGCGGTACCTTCAGGGGCAAGCGCCCTCGTTCGGAACGGCGTCTCGCTTTGCGGCGACAGCTGCCCTGCCCCTTCCAGCCTGAATGCCCAGCTGGAAAGCACGCGCCCGTCGGGCCCCAGCGCATCAGCGCGAATCAGGGGTGCTTTAACAACATCGCCGCCGCGGTGACTGACCGACCCGGCAAGCTCGATGACCGGCCCCTGCGGCGAGCGGGCATAGCGATGGGTGACGGTTGAAATTTCCACAGGCTCCGGCCCGCCGATCATCCCGACCGCGGTATAGGCGGCGGCGGCCTGCGGCCAGGCACGGGCAATGTCCATGCGCATGAAGATGCCGGCATAGGCGACAGCGGCGATAGCGGCATAGAAGCCGACCCAGCCGGCAAACTTCTTTGGTGTCATCCGGCGGCGGGCGCGGCGCAGCTGCTCCATCCGCCATTCGGAGACCTTGCGATCTCCGGGTGTGACCGGCCGCTCTACGCTCGCCTCGCGGCCCCGCATCACCGCACCGAGAAGTCTATCTGCCTGTTCGGCGACACCCTCCATCAGCGCAATAATGCCACGCACCATTCGACGGAATGCGCCTGGCGAAGTCTGTGTCGATACAGCAGCTTCTGCCTCGACGCTTTCTCGCGAAGCTTCTTTCATGGGAGGCCGGCCATCGGTCTTGTTGAACGCAGCACTCGGCCGCGACGGCGTCACCGGTTTCTGCTCAGGACCCTTTTCATGCTGACTGACCAGCCGGGCAATTGCCGGCACATTGAGGGCCGCATCGATGCGCTCGTCAAGACTTTCGGTCTCGTTGCTGGCCGGGCCGACCTCATGCCAGTCGGCTTCGATGATCCGCTCTTCCTGATCCTCGATATCGGTTTCGGGGGCTGCGCCGAAATAGGTTGCCGTTCCGGCCTCGTCAGCGGCCTGCTCATCTTCATATTTGTCGAACAGGGCTGCAAGCGCCGCCGATCCCTGGCTTGAACGGGCTGGACGTGAAAAGCCCGAGGAAGAACGGCCAGGTGATGAGCGGGAAGCCGTCGCCGACATGGGGCGCGAGCGGTCCCAGCGCGGCATGGTGCTGCCGATATCCGCACCGCTTCTGGCATCAGCGGCGGTCGCCATCCATGAATGATGACAAGACGCACATTTGACAGAGCGGCCCTGCGGCGGAATGCTGCCGGACGGCACGTCGTAACGGGTGGAACAGGCCGGGCAAATCAGTTTCATGCTCTCTGCCCCGTGCCAGAATCAGTCTTGTATGGCCAGCCAGTACCAAACCCGGAGCAAGCGTGGACCCGATCGCGGAATTCAACATGGTGGGCCTGTCCTATGACGGACAGATTGACGTGCTCAAGGACGTCAATCTGGTCATCCGCAATGGCGACTTCCGGTTCCTTACCGGCCCGTCCGGCGCGGGCAAGACATCCCTGCTTAAAATGATCTATCTGGCCCACAAGCCGACCAGCGGCTCTCTGTCCCTGTTCGGCCAGAACGTCGCCGACATGCCGCGCACCGACCAGCCAGCCATCAGGCGGCGTATCGGCGTGGTCTTCCAGGAATTTCGGCTGCTGGATCATCTTACGGCCTTTGAGAACGTGGCCCTGCCCATGCGCGTGGCGGGCGTTAACCAACTGGATTACCGCCAAGACGTAACCGAACTCTTAACGTGGGTCGGACTGGGCCGGAAGATGGACGCCTTGCCCGCCACATTGTCGGGCGGCGAGAAGCAGCGCGTGGCCCTGGCCCGCGCCCTCGTCTCCAAGCCCGACCTGATCCTTGCCGACGAGCCGACAGGCAATGTCGACCCGATCATGGGCGAGCGTATCATGCGGCTTCTGGTGGAGCTGAACCGGCTCGGCACGGCGGTAATCGTGGCGACCCACGATCTCGCCCTTGTGCGCCGGATGAAAAAGAACATCCTGCGGCTGAAGGACGGCAATCTGACCCTGCACGGACCCCTGAAAGATGCGGCCCCTGCCGCATCGGCGGCTGACACGACCGCCGCCACCCCTGCCCCAGAGGCCAGCATTTCGGACGAGAAGTCTGACGAGGCTACAGCCGAACCGGCGCGGAGATCCTCATGAGTATGGAACCTGCCGCCGACGAAATGGTCGTCGAAGACGACGATCACGGGCCAAAGGCAAAGCGCATGCCGCTATTGCCCGAGGCCGGTGCCGCAGGCGCGCCGCTGACAGCCGTCATCGCCGTTATCTGTTTCCTTGCCGCGCTCGCCCTCACCGGGTTCTTTTCCGTCTCAAAGGCCGCGCGGGACTGGACAGCCGACTTGCGCGGCTCGATCACCATCCAGGTAAAGGGCAGCGATGTCGGCGAGATTGCCGCCAATACCGCGACCGTCATGGAATTCCTTCAGGGCACAGAAGGCATCCTGAGCGCCGAAGCCCTGAGCCGCGAGGAAGCCGGAAAGCTGCTGGAGCCATGGCTTGGCAAGGGGAACCTGCCGGCGAGCCTGCCCGTGCCGGGGATCATCGCCGTCGAGGTCGCGCCGTCCATGCGCGGCGAGCTGGACGGGCTGGCGAGAAGCCTTGCTGCGGTCGCACCGAACGCGACCATCGACGATCATGGCGCGTGGAATGCCAGCCTTGCCGCCTCTGCCCGGGTCCTCCAGATTTTTGCCTTCGGTGTCTTCATGCTGATCATGGGGGCGGTGTGCACCGTCATCATCTTCGCTGCGCGGGCAGGGCTCGCTGCCAACCGCGAAGTGGTCGACGTGCTGCACCTGGTCGGGGCGACAGATACGTTCATCGCCAAGGAAGTGCAGCGGCGGTTTTTCATCCTTGGCCTGCGCGGGTCGATCATCGGTGTGCTGGCGGCGGGCCTTGCGGTTGTCGGTGCCGTCCTGTTGCTTGGCGGATCGATCGCCAACAGCTATTTCCTGCCGTCTTTCTCGACGGATTCAGGGCTTTTCCTGTGGCTCCTGATCGTACCGCTTCTCACCTGCCTTGTCGCGGCATGGAGCGCCCGCACGACGGTTCTTAAAACTCTTGAAAAGCGTTTCTGATAAAACCTGCCCTCACTGGCATCTACGCCCACATTACAAGCGGTTAGCTTGCCAGCATGGTTAAATACGCTAATCTCCGGTCCTCAGTGGATGAGGCCCGTGAGCAGGCTTCACCGGGTTGGGTAAGGCAGGACAGGCTTTGATACGCTTCGTTGCACAATTGCTGATCGTTTTCGCCCTCGTATGGGCTGGCGGCTTTGCCCTTTTCGTTGCGAAAGTACCCCGCGAGGGCAACGAGATCGCGTCCCTGCAGCTGCAGAACTCCGACCCTGGTGAAACGGGTATCGTCGCCCTGACCGGCGGTGGCCTGTCGCGCATTCGCGCCGCCGTCGCGTTGATGGAAGCCGGCAATGGCGCCAAGGTGCTGATCACCGGCACCCACCCGGACACGAAGGAAGAGGAACTCGCCTCCTATATCGACAATTCGGCCGCCATCTTCGAGTGCTGTGTCGAGCTTGGCCAGCGGGCGCTGACAACCCGCGGCAATGCCATTGAGACCCGTGACTGGGTCGACGAGAACGGCTTTGAGCGCATTATCGTTGTGACGACCGACTATCATATGCCGCGCGCCATCGCGGAGATTCGTCATACCATGCCAGATATCCAGGTCATTCCCTGGCCGGTGGCCTCGCCCATTGCACCAGCGCAAGACTGGATCGAATCGGGAGAAGCGTGGCAGGTTCTGGTCACTGAGTATAACAAGTTTCTGCTTGTACGCATGAGCCAGGTACTGCGGCTGGAATAGGAATAGCGTCATGCTGACCACTGTACGGTCTGCCGCATACGGCATATTATTGCCTTTAAGCGCCATCATCACCGGCCTGATCTGCCTGCCGAGCCTGCTAAAACGCGACTGGGCGCTGGCCGTCTGCAAGTGGTGGGCGAAGCTGACTCTCGGAATGCTGAAGGTCGTTTGCGGTACGGATTATCGTATCGAAGGGCGGGACAACATGCCGGCTTCACCAGCCCTGCTCGCCGTCAAGCACCAGTCCATGTGGGAGACGGTTGCGCTTACCGTGCTGCTGCCAAGGCCATGTTTTGTCCTCAAGAAAGAATTGATCGCCATACCCGTTTTCGGCTGGTGGTGCCGCGCCGCCGGATTCATCGCTGTCGATCGGGAAGCTGGCGCAAACGCCATGCGCCAGATGCTGGAAACTGCGCGTGAGCGTCTCGAGGAAGGCTGCCAGGTCCTGATCTTCCCTGAAGGCACGAGGGTTCCGCCGGGCGAGACCGGCACCTATCATCCTGGCGTCGCCGGGCTGTACAAGGCGCTGGGCACCGAGTGCATTCCTGTTGCCCATGATTCCGGCCTTTTCTTCCGCTATCCGGGCATACGCCGCGAGCCGGGGACGATCAGCCTGACCTTTCTGCCGCCGATCGAACCGGGCCTGAAGCGTCCGGAATTTCTTGCCCGGCTGAAGACTGCCATCGAGACCGAAGCCTTGCGCCTTGCTGCAGGGGAGCAAAAGGCACGACACGGCGAACGGGGTGTGGAAAAGCCCGAAATTTACTGAATTATCAGTAGCCTCAGCCAACCAAGGAAACGGAACACCTCACAAACCATTATGCCGGATGTCGGCATTAAACTTGAGACACAGCGGCAATCTGGTGCTTCTATCCAGCGGCCATGAACTGTAGGATTGCGAGCACCGCTGTCATGGGGACGAGCAAGGCGGCGGTTGATAAACGGGGTTAGGAATGAACGAATTCACACAGGACGATCAGCCGCATGATTCACCACGGGCAGCGCGATGGATGCTGTTCCTGCCACTCGCCATCGGCGCCGTGCTCGTCGTCATCTACTGGTTCGTCTGGTCATGGGGCGCAGGCGTCATGCGCGACGAGATCGCCAGTTGGAAGAGCACACAGGAAAGCGCCGGGCTGACGATCGAGCACGGGCCGATGAAAGTGACCGGCTTTCCCTTCGTCCTGCGCGCCGAACTGCCAGACCCCTATGTCGCCGATCCGACTGCGGGCTGGGCGTGGCAGGCAGAGATGCTCTATGCAGACACACCGCCCCTCTCCCCCAACCGGATCATACTCTCTCCCGAGGGCGCACAGCAGCTCAATCTGACCGAAGACAACGGCCCGAATATCTGGGACCTGACGGCCGAAACCTTCCGGGTCAGCCTGGCAGAGACAAAGACCGGCCTTGATATTCGCGGCCTCGTAGCGCGGCCCGAGGAGACTGATGGCCGGGAAGTTGCTGCCGTGGAGATCGGCTCGGTCATGGCCAATACGATGATTACGGATAACCCGGAGAACGGCAGGAGCGGTGATCTCGGCCGTTTTGCCCTGTCTGCGCGTGACATCGTTTTCGAAAAGGCCGATGGCACCCCGCCACTGGCCTTTGCCGAGATAGACCTGTCAGTCGTCGCGACAGCGATCAGTACCGTGATGAGCAGGCAGGCAGGCGAAAGCAATGTCGCGGCATGGCAGCGCGGCAATGGCGAACTGGTGATCGAAGGGCTCAGACTGGTTGTCTCCGACGGGCGCCAGGCGATACCGACACAGCTTCGCGCAAATGGCACTCTGGTCCTCGACAAGGAACATTACCCCGCCGGAACGGTGGAACTGACGCTCAAGGATCACCTTGCCCTCGTCTCCGTCCTGCGCGAACAAGGCCTGATCACACAGGAAGAAGCCGAACAGGCAGACAATGCGCTGCGATTCCTGTCTCAGGCCATGGGCGAGGAAATCAAGGCGTCATTGCAGCTGCGGGGCGGCAAGCTGCGCCTCGGTCCCGTCGCCATCATGGACCTCGACAAGGTCGGTTAAAGGAGGCGCTGAAACTCAGCCTTTCTTGTCGCGGCCAAAATTCGGTTCGGCGCTTTCCTGACCGGCCTCGATGATTGCCTTGCGCAGGCCACGCGAGCGGGTGAACGCCTTTTCCAGGGCCTCGCCATCGCCCCAGCGGATCGCCCGCTGCATCATGGCCAGTTCCTCGGAAAACCGCCCCAGCACTTCCAGCACCGCTTCCTTGTTGTTGATGAAGACATCGCGCCACATGATCGGGTCTGAGGCGGCGATACGGGTGAAGTCCCTGAATCCGCCTGCGGAATATTTCACGACTTCCGCCTCGTTGACGCTCTCCACATCGTCGGCGGCACCGACCAGCGTGTAAGCAATCAGGTGCGGCAGGTGAGATGTGACGGCAAGCGCGAGGTCGTGATGTTTCGCATCCATCTGCACCACGTCCGAGCCAAACGCGTGCCACAAGGCATCGACCCGGGCGAGCGACTGGGCATAAGCCTCATCGCCCCGCTCCATCGGCGTAATGATGCACCAGCGGTCACGGAAAAGCGTGGCGAACCCGGCGGCGGGGCCTGAATGTTCCGTACCCGCAACCGGATGAGCGGGCACGAAATGAACGCTGTCGGGCAGGCCTTGCGCCGCCGCGATCACCGAGCCCTTGCACGAGCCGACATCCATCACCACGGTGCCAGCCTTCGCCGAGGAGAGCTGTGGCAGGATTTCACCGATGGCGCCGACTGGAGTCGACAGGACGACAAGATCGCTTTGGGCAACGGCTGCTTCCAGACTGTCCGCCGCTTCGTCGATTACACCCAGCTTCAAAGCCTCGGCGCGAACCTCGGGGGACCGGTCATAGCCGATGACCTTTTTCGTCCCGGCGCTCGCCCTTGCCGCATGGGCAACCGAAGACCCGATCAGCCCGATGCCGACGATAGCGATGGTTTCAAATGGCTGGTCCATCACTTGCTCGCAAACTCGGAGATGGCATTGAGGCAGACATCGTTTGCCTCGGTCGAGCCAATGGAGATGCGCACATAATCCGGCAGGAAATAGCCGCCCATCTGGCGCACGGTCACGCCGCGGGATTTCAGGAATTCGATCAGCGCGGTGATATCTTCGACTGCTGCCTCGCCGCGCCCCCTGGCCAGCACGAAATTGCCATGGCTGTCACCGACCTCGAAGCCAAGGCCGCGCAGGCGCTGGGTGACCCGGGCGCGTTCGCGGCGGTTATGGTCGCGATTGTCATCGACGAAGTCCTCATCGCTGACGGCCGCAACGCCGGCTTCAATCGCGGCGAGCGACACGTTGAACGGTCCGCGCACCTTGTTCAGCACGTCGGCGATGGAAGGCGGGCAATAAGCCCAGCCGAGACGCAGGCCGCCAAGGCCATAAATCTTGGAGAATGTCCGGGTCATGACAGTGTTCTCAGCCCCGGTGCCAATCGCCTCGCGCACCAGCGATGTGCCTTCATCGTAATCGACCCAGTCCATATACTCAGCATAGGCCGCATCTATGACGAGCAGCACATCCTCGCGCAGGCCTTCACGCAGGCACGCGAGTTCCTCGCCGGAGACCGCCGTACCGGTCGGATTGTTCGGATTGGCGATGAACAGGATCCGGGTATTGTCGTCGACCTCGGCCAGCAATGCATCGACATCGGCGGTAAGGTTCTTCTCCTCGGCAAACTTGGTGCTTGCCCCGCAACCCTGGGCGAGGATGTGGTACACCGAGAAGCCGTGCCGCGACATGACGATGTTATCGCCGGGGCCCAGATAAGCCTTGCACAACAGCTGCAGGATCTCGTCGGACCCCGCGCCGCAGACGATCAGCTCAGGCGCCAGGCCATAGCGGGCCGCCAGCGCCTCGCGCAGCACCCGCGCCGAGCCATCAGGATAGATATGCAGCTTGCCTGCCGCCGCCTCATAGGCTTCCATCGCCTTCGGGCTCGGGCCCAGAGCGCTCTCATTGGAGGCCAGCTTGTAGACGGGACCATCATAGCCGGTCACCGCGGAGCCGGGCACATAGGGCTTGATCTCGTCGATACCGGGACGGGGCTGCGGTCGTGTCATGCTCAAATCCGTTTCCTGTTTCTTCCTGTTTCGCTGGCTATTCTTGTTTCCCGCGCGGGGCCTGCTATAGAGCACGCTTTGTGGCGCAACTGGCGTCGGCTTTCAATAGCCGCCGCCTTAGCTGAAGGTCAGGGCGAGATTTCAATGCCCAGTACGCGTGAACCATATAGCCTGCTGCCGGACGGTGCCAGCGACGTGCTGACGCTGGCAGAGCCGCTGCCGCTCGATTCAGGCGAGAGCCTGAGCGGCGTACAGGTCGCCTACAGGACATGGGGCGAGCTGAACGCAGCCAAGTCCAACGCCATCATGATATGCCACGCCCTGACCGCCGACCAGTTCGCGGTCGAGGACCACCCGGTTACCGGCAAGAGCGGCTGGTGGCAGCATCTGGTCGGACCAGGCAAGCTGATCGACACCAACCGCTATTTCGTCATTTGTTCCAACGTGCTGGGCGGGTGTATGGGCACGACCGGCCCCTCCTCCCTGAACCCTGCGACGGGCAAGCCTTATGGCCTGTCCCTGCCGGTGATCACGCTGGGCGACATGGTGCGTACGCAGGCGCGGCTGGTCGATCATCTCGGCATAGACCGGCTGCTCGCCGTCATCGGCGGGTCGATGGGTGGCATGCAGGTGCTGCAATGGGCGGCTGATTATCCCGAGCGCGTCAATGCTGCCGCGCCCATCGCCACCGCCTCCCGCCACACACCGCAGAACATCGCCTTTCATGAGGTCGGAAGGCAGGCCGTGATGGCCGACCCGGCCTGGGCTGACGGCGACTATTACGAAACCGGCGCACGGCCCGAAAAGGGCCTCGCCGTTGCGCGCATGGCCGCGCACATCACCTACCTGTCGGAAAACTCCCTGAACAGGAAATTCGGCCGCAACCTTCAGGAGCGCGAGAAGGTCGGCTTTTCCTTCGATGCCGATTTCCAGATCGAAAGCTATCTGCGTTATCAGGGCCGCAGCTTCGTCGACCGGTTCGACGCCAATTCCTATCTCTATATCACCCGCGCGATGGACTATTTCGACCTTTCGCGCGGCACGACTCTGGCCGATACCTATCGCGACTGCAAGGCGCGCTTCCTGCTGGCAAGCTTCACGACGGACTGGCTTTACCCGACGGTTGAGAGCCGTCATGTCGTCCGTGCACTGCATGCAAGCGGCGCTGACGTTTCTTTTGTCGAGATCGAAAGCGACAAGGGCCATGATGCTTTCCTGCTGGATGAGCCGGAATTTTTCGACGTGCTCGGCGGCTGGCTGAACTCCGTCGCGACGGAACAGGGGGTCTGACCATGGCAACCTCTCTCTCCCGCCTCGACCTGCAGCACATTGCCTCTCTCGTCGAAGAGGGCTCGCGCGTTCTTGACGTGGGCTGCGGCGACGGCGAGTTGCTGACCTTGCTGCGCGACACCCGCGCCGCGCAGGGCCGTGGCCTGGAAATCAGCCGCGAGGGCGTCTCCAACTCCGTCGCCAAGGGGTTGTCAGTCGTACAGGGCGATGCCGACACGGACCTTGCAGAATATCCGGATGATGCGTTCGACTACGTCTTCCTGACACGGACGATACAGGCCGTGCGTCGACCTGACCTGACCCTTGCGGAGGCTTTGCGTATCGGCCGGCGGACAGTCGTCTCCTTCCCCAATTTCGGATACTGGAAGGTGCGGATGAACCTTTTGTTCGCCGGGCGGATGCCAAAGTCCCGTGCGCTACCCGCCAGCTGGTACGAAACGGACAATATCCATCTGTGCACGATCGCCGACTTTGTCGCCCTGTGCGCAGAAAAGGATATCAGGATCGAGGCGGCCTATTCTGCCGCGAGCAATACGAAGCCTGAACCGTTCGAACCAACCGGCGCGACGCTTGCCTTGCGCAATTTGCTGGCCGAGGAATCAATCTTTATCTTGACCAAGTGAGGACGAAGAAGACGCCCGCGTATTGCCTTGCAGGCCGGCTGGCCGCAGCATACGGGCGGGGTTGAGGACGTCAGCCTTGGTGCCGGACACCGGCATGGCGATTTCCTTCACCGCTTCGACCAGCGTGACACCGGCCAGCGCCGACCACAGGTGATGCCCTGCCCGCTCCCACGCCCCGGAAGCCCGGATCATGAAGGAATAATCGAGCGGCGGGAAATACAGCGCCGATGTCCATGCAGCCGGGGTGAACATCGCCCCCTTGAGCAACCTTGAGAGCTGCGTTCGTGACCAGGGCCGCCCGGCGGAAAAGGGTGTCGATTCGATCATCGCCCACGGGCCCCGCCGGTGCGGAGCGACGATGATCAGCCTGCCGTCATCTGCCAGCACCCGCCAGACCTCGCGCATCAGGCGGCGGGGGGCGGCCGCCTCCTCCAGCCCATGCACGATCAGGATGCGGTCCATCGACGCATCGGGCAGCGGCCAGAAAAGGTCCGCCGTCAGGCAGCTGGCGCAGCCACGCAAATCGCTGACATAGCCCATGCCTTCGGGGATCAGGCACAGGCTGCGCTCCGTTTTCTTGAATATCGGCATATAGGGGGCGGTATAGCCGAACCCGGCGACCCGGCAGCGCGAGACATCACCCCACGCCTCTTCCAGCCGCCCGGCGATGAAGCCACGCGCCGCCGCGCCCAGCGGGCTGTCATAAAAGGCCTGTATGTCCAGAATGTCCGTGCGCATGACTTACTTTTTACTGTCCGGAGTGTCGCCATCATCGGCCACAACGCTAAACTAATGTGGGTGAGACCACGCCGAAAGGATTAAAATGTCGTTCTTCCACCAGATAGCCGGTCTTCAGATCAGCCAGTTTCCCTGCCTGTCTGACAATTACGGCTTCCTGGTCCATGATCCTGAATCCCATAGCTGCGCGGCAATAGACACGCCAGACGCAGATGCTGTGAACGTCGCCCTGGAAGAGCGCGGCTGGCAGTTGACGGATATCTTCAACACGCACTGGCACCCGGACCATACTGGCGGCAATCAAGCGCTGAAGGAGCGATGGGCCTGCACCGTAACCGGGCCGAAAGCAGAGGATGGCCGCATCCCCGTCGCCGACAGGCTGGTTCATGAAGGTGACACGGTAAGCCTTGGCGGTTTTGAAGGCCGTGTCATCGATACCCCAGGCCACACGCGTGGACACATCATCTATCATTTCGAGGCTGCCGGCATGGCCTTTGTCGGTGACACGCTATTTGCGCTTGGCTGTGGACGGCTGTTCGAAGGCACTGCGGCGGTGATGTGGCCATCGCTGAAGAAAGTCCGTGCCCTGCCCGAAGAGACCGTCGTCTTCTGCGCTCACGAATATACCCAGTCCAATGCCCGCTTTGCCGAGACGGTCGAGACCGGCAACAAGGCGCTGATGGAGCGGATCGCCCAGATCGACGAGAAGCGCGCGCGCGGCGAGCCTACGGTGCCAACCACCATTGCCCTTGAACGGGATACAAATCCGTTCCTGCGCGCCGACATTGCGTCGCTACAGTCTGATATCGAAATGAGCGGCGCTGACCCCGTCGATGTCTTTGCCGAGATACGACAGCGCAAAGACAATTTCTGATGCAGCAATTGACTGCAGAGGACGTTATCGCCGAGTTTCGGCTTTTGCCCCATCCCTTCGATGGCTGGTATGCCCGCGTGGACACCAGCGTCGCCCACCCGGTGCGCTATCACTACCTGATCAGGTCCGGCGAGTATGCCGCCTGGCACCGCACTGGCGGGCGCCTTGTCATGACCCATATCGACGGTGCACCGCTGACCCTGACCCTGTCGGACGGCGGACGGGCGACACGATCTCACGTGTTGCACGAAAGCCGGGAGCATT
This sequence comes from Aquisalinus luteolus, assembly GCF_009712425.2. Taxonomy (GTDB): domain Bacteria; phylum Pseudomonadota; class Alphaproteobacteria; order Caulobacterales; family Parvularculaceae; genus Aquisalinus; species Aquisalinus luteolus. The sequence continues at coordinate 896,360 of NZ_VCJR02000002.1, read as the reverse complement.
CCTGCATGGTCGAGGACACCGAATGGCGCACATGGGAAAGCCTTGGGCACTGGTCACTGATGATCGTCAGTGCCGAGAAGAAATCGCATTTCCTGAACTGGTCGCTGGCGCCGGACAACTGGCATCCGCAACCGGGCTGAGATTTGGCTGCCTAGAGCCTGCCTTGCAGGTAGGACCGGGTCTGGCTGAACCCGTTGCCACCCGGGCGTGCGCCGAAGGTGAGTGTTGATCCACTGAGAGACGGTCCGGCACCATCGCCGGTGCAGGTGAAGGAAGAGATGTTTTTCGCGACCTTCTCGGAATCGCCGCTCCGGCAGATCGCTTCGATCGCCCCAAGGGCGTCGTCACAGGCATCGGCAAGACTTTCATCCGCCGGCCAGTTACTGGCGCGGTTCCAGTCGATGCGTGAGGAAATGCGCGCGCTGCAGATATTGCTGGTATAGGCAACCTCGCTGGCGAGCTGGCGCTCTTCGGCCTGACGGGCGCGCAACTCCTTCAGCGGGCTTTGCGCGGACGCAGCCGAAACGGCGGCAGCGGCAATGCCGGCAGCGAGGGCAACGGATCTGAACAACACGCTTTTCATCAACTTTTCTTCCTATCGGGAGAAAGACAATAAACCATGAATGGGACAGGGCAACGGCCTGATCGCGGCCAAAATGCGCCAAATCGCCTAGAGGGCGCCTTCCAGGTAGCGGGTTACCGCAAGAGAGGACGGGCGCCCCTGCAGGCCAGCTGCCGGGTTATAATAGACCGTCAGCGCGCCGTCCTGCAGCTTCATCGACGGTTCGGCATCTGGCACGAACTCGACGACCGCAAGGCGCTCGGCCACGATGCGCGCGCCAAGCGGATCGGCAGCGACATGATCGATCCCTTTGGCGGTCGTCAGAACGGCGTCGGCGAGCACAGCCTGATTGCCGGCATAGGTGCCGGGCGCCATGAAGGTGATGTAGAAACCATGGCGCTGCTCGATCACCTCGGAGGCACGGCGCATGCGCTGGGCAGCAATCTCATAGGCCATGGGCGGCGATTTCAGCGTTCCGCCGACCTTGCCGACAGGCAGTACAGCGCGACCGCCGAGCGGCACGATGGAATCGTCCTCATACCCGGCGAACCCGTCTTCCGGCGCGAACAGCGTTGCACCGCCGTTGGAGGTTACACGCAGCACAGCCGCGCCGCTCTGGTCGGTATAGGTGACATCCCCGCGCGGCGAGCGAGTCGCATCGAGGATCAGGATTTCCTCTGCCCTGCGGCCAGACAGCAGCGAGCACTCCAGCGTTTCTTCACCCCCGTCACACGGAAAGCGGATGAAGCCGTAGCTGCCATCGGTCTGGAAGACGAACGTCTCGTCGCCCTCTGTCGTCTTGTAGAGCTGCGGCGTCCGGCTCGACAGACGGATTGCGCTGGGGCCGCGCTGGGTCAGCATGGCGGCAAACGGGTCAAGCGGACGGGCCTCTTCCTGAATGGCAGGCACACCGAACAGGCTGGAGGTCGCTGGTGCGTCCTGCCCTGAAGTGTCCTCAACATTTCCCTCTTCCTCACCCGTGCCATCCTGGCCGACGACAGGTGCCTGTGGCAGCGGGGCCGGCTGATCGACCTCGATGGCCGGCTCCCCGGTAACCTGGGCGATGGCCGGGAGGACAAATCCTGCCGACAGGGCTAGCGCGCTGGCGGCCAAAGCCCGCAAGCAGGCGATCGCGGCACGGGGAATACCCCCTGCCGGCGCATGCTGTGCAAGATTTTTCAGTCCGGTTTTCATCAACCCTGTTGCTTTCACCCTGAAGCGAGAGGCCTTGTCCCATATCAATAGGGCAAAATGCGGGCAGAAAAAAAGGGCGGTCCGAAGACCGCCCTTTCGATACGCAACTGATGCGATGCTTACGCAGTACTAGAAGTCGTACTTCACACCGAAGCGGATAGACCACAGCGAAGCTTCGTCGACGATCGTGCCTTCATTGGCGTCTTCGATGAAGTTCGAGTAGACGTAACGTCCGTTTGCGTCGATCTGAGCGTCGAACAGATCGGTCGCCGGGAAGTCAGTATCACGAAGGACACCCCACTCGTCGTTCAACAGGTTGCCGACGTTCTCGATGATCATGAACATCTCTGTGCTGTGATCCTCGAATACGCCCGGCAGGGCCTGGCTGATGCGCAGGTCGAAATTCGTCCACCAGTCGGCAGCGAACTCGTTACGCGGAACGATCTGGCCACGATAGTCGCCGAGGCCGTCGGTCGCGTAAATCCGGTCGAGGATACCAGGATCGGAAGCAGCGGCATTGAACAGCGGATCGTTCGCACCGGTCGGTACGTAGATCAGCTGACGGCTCGAACCGTCTTCGTAGATGTCGTTGGAAGAGAAGGTGTAGCTGTAAGGCAGGCCTTCCTGAAGGATACCGACGAGGGAGAAAGTGGTCGGGTATTCCGGCCAGAATTCTTTCTCGTAATTGGCAGCCAGCGTGAAGCGGTGCGCGATCTCGTAGTCGGACGTTGCTGTCACGAGGTTGTTCGGATCGAACGTTGCCACGTTGAAGAAGTTGGAACCAGCCGTAGACGAGGTCTGCGGGGAGGCATCTTCTGCATCCGTGTAGGCATAGGCCAGTGTCCAGTCCAGACCGAAGTCGTGGGACTTGGCGAGCGACGCGGAGATGACGAATGCATCGCCTTTGTCAGACGCGTTGGTCAGCATCAGGTTGTTCGCACGCGGGCAGTCGTCGTCAGATGCAGACGAACCGTTGTCGAACAGCGTGGCGCAATAGGACGGACGACCATCCGGGCCAGTGATGCCATTGGCATCATAAACCAGTTGGTAGTCGAGAGCCTTGGTCACGGCAGCTTCCTTGACCTTCGAATACAGGACATCGAGGTTCAGGGTGTAGTTCGGACCCATCCAGTCATAGTAACCGTCGAAGTCGTAGGTCATGCCGAGGTTGAACTTCCACTCAGACGGGATTTCGAAATCCGGGTCGAGAGCGTTGGCCGGACCGGAGACGGCGGCAGCTGCAACAGCTGCGATAGGCTCATCCGGGATGTCGTAGAACGGACGCTTGTCGCCCGAATACGTCAGGTCAGTGAACAGGTTGCCGCCGTTGAAATCGCCGAATTCGAACTGGGTTACGCCGTTGTTCGAGTAGTTGTTGGAGATCCAGACGTTCGGGTTACCACCGGAGAACAGGCCGAAACCACCACGGAACAACACATTGTCGCTGTAGTCGTAGGTGAAGCCAACGCGCGGCTGGATCACGGACTTGCCATCGAGGTTGTCGTCGTTGCGGAAACCGAATGTCTGGTGGAACTGCTGGTTGTACTTCGGCTTGTCGTCAGACGTGTAGAAATCAGCACGGATGCCGGCGACGATGTTGAGCAGGTCGGTCGCCTGCCACTCGTCTTGGATATAGGCCGTTGTGATTTCGTAGGTGAAGGCAGCAGCAGCGTCGTTGGCGTCGTTGGTGCCGGCTGCATTCTCGTAGATGAAGTCGGCATAGTTGCCGAGACGGAAGTTCTCGATGGAGGACAGGCCGCCATCGTCTTCGAAGGTCACTTCACCTTTCACTTCCTGAACGAAGAGGTTGAAGATGTCGTATTCTTCGCGCTCGATACCGAAAGTCAGGAGGTGGTTGCCAGCCTGGTAGTCTGCCTTGGCCTTGTAGGTCAGCAGCTCGTAAGCGAGGCTGTTTGCGTGGCGGCTGTCGTCAGCACCCAGATAGAAGGTGTTGTTGTTGTCGCCGGCCGGGCCGAGGTTGCGGATCTGGACTTCACCCCACTGATCGAGACCGCCCAGCGGCTGAACAGCGTTGACGAAGTCGATATAGCTCAGGCGGAACTCGGTCGACAGGTTTTCAGTCCAGTCGGAATAGACCGAACCGGAGTAGGAGTTCAGTTCGCCACCGCGGGAATAGAAGTGGTTCAGCTCGGAAAGCTGACCGCCGGAGCTGTCGGACGGATCGTTGGTGAAGCCGTCATTGTAGTTGTAGGTGAACGATGCACGGTGGAAATCGTTGATGTTCCAGTCCAGTTTTACGAGGATTTTCTCGTCTTCTGCATCCAGGGCATTCGGCAGGCCGGATACTTCGTAACCATAGACGTCACGAGCGATTTCGACGATCTCGTCATACTCGGCTTGCGTGATACCAACGGCTTCGAGGCTGTTGCCACCGAACAGTTCGGCTTCTTTCAGCTTCTCGTAGGCAGCGAAGAAGAACAGCTTGTCCTTGATGATCGGGCCACCGACGTTGAAGCCCCAGCGATAGTCATCGAATTCACCATTGTCGAAGTCCACACCATCGGCGGAATCGCCGATCAGGCTGTCATTGGTGAAATCGTAGAAGATACCGCCATGGAAGCTGTTCGTACCGGACTTGGTAACGGCGTTGATGTTACAAGCCGTGAAGGAGCCGTATTCGACACCGAACGGAGCCAGCTCGACGGAAACCTGCTCGATCGCATCGTAGGAGAACGGAATACGGACAGTCGGATAGCCATTGGAGTTCAGGCCGAAAGCGTCGTTGAGGCGCAGGCCATCGACGGTCAGCGAGTTGTAGCGCGGGTTGGCACCGGCACACAGAATGCCGTCAGTACCACCGGAACCGCCGGCATTGGCGTCGAGGGAAACGCGCGGATCGAGACGGACCACGTCCTTGATGTCGCGGTTGATGGACGGTGTGGTTTCAAGCGTCTCGAGACCGAAGCTGGTCGACGGACCGGTTGCCACTTCGCTGCCGACAGTGCGCTGGCCGACTATGATGATCGTATCGCCACCAGTTTCTTCGCCGAGGTCAAAGGTGAGGCTCGTCGTGTCACCAATGCTGAGCGAAATGTCTTCCACGCGCTCGCCCTGGAAGCCGGCGCTCTCGACGATAACGACGTAGTTGCCGCCAACCGGAAGGTTGCGCACGGAGAACTGGCCATTGCCGGACGTCGACAGGGTGCGGCTGAAGCCGGTGTCTTCGTTGATGATGGAAACGCTGGCACCGGAGATCGGCGCGCCGGATTCGTCAGTGACGGTACCACGGATAGAGGACGTGGTTTCCTGAGCGACAGCAGACCCGCCCCAGGCCGCCGTGATAGCCATGGCGGCGGTACCCGCCACAAGAAGCTTGTTGAGTTTCATCGAGAGGATTCCCCAAATTGAAATGGATTTCTGGCACGAGCCATTGGTGCTGCTCTTAGGCGCGGAGTGCGACAGAAATATTACAGTCCTGGAACATTGCTGTCATAAATGCTGCAATGCATCACACCATCGAAGAGGTGTTGATTTAATACCACACCGTTAAAAGAGCGGTTGCTTGCGCATGGCGCAATGAATGCGCAACTGAGGGGCTAATTGATCGAAGAATGTGCACAATATGCGCTTACATCCGATCCGGCACCTCAATGCCGAGCGTGCCGAGGATCAGCTCGAGCTGCTCGCCTGTCGTGCGCGCCAGCACCTGCCGGGATGCCTTGATGCCTGCGTCAGGTTCATCGGCGATGCGGCAATTGGTATAGAATTTCGAGAAGCTCTGCGCGAGGCGCCATGCGTGGTCGCACAGGATATGGGGCATGCGTTTTTCATAGGCCTGGCGCATGGCATCCGGAAAGGCCGCGAGCGAGAGGACGAGGTCGCGCTCGGCATCCTGCGTGATCATGATTGCACTGCCCTGCTCTGCCATGCCCGCCCGTTCCAGCACCGACTTGATGCGGACAGCTGCATACAGAAGATAAGGGCCCGTCTTGCCTTCAAAAGACAGGAACTTGTCGATGTCGAAAATGTAGTTCGTGGTCCGCGGGTTCGACAGGTCAGCGAATTTCAGCGCCGCCATGCCGACCTTGGCCGCGATATCGGCGAGTTCCTCTTTCGAATATCCGCGCTCTGACAATGATGCATTGACGCGATCCACCGCCCCTGTCTTCATCTGGTCCAGCAGCACGCGCAGCGGCAGGGCATCGCCTTCCCGCGTCTTGTAGGGCTTGTCGTCAGGCCCGTTGATCGTGCCGAAGCCCTGATGTTCCAGACGATCCTCCGGGAACAGGCCCATCAGGTCGGAGGCGCGGAAAACCTGCTCGAAATGCTGCGACTGGCGCGCATCGACGACATAGATGATCCGGTCCGGATTGATGGACTGCTTGCGATCCCAGATCGTGCCGAGATCGGTCGACCCGTAGAGCACAGAGCCATCCTGGGAAATCATGATCAGCGGCGGGATCTTTTTCGAATCATCCTCACGCGCGACCCGGATGATCCGTGCCCCCTCGCTTTCCTCCAGCAGGTCCTTGCTTTCCAGCAACCCTACCAGCGGCTCGATGAAGGGCTGAGCGTCGGACTCCCCCTTCCACAGGTCGAAGGTGACGCCGAGATCGTCATACTCACGGCGAAGCCCGACATGGGAGACGGTCACGAAATGCCGCCAAAGGGCGATATAGCCGGGGCGTCCGGCCTGCAGCTCTGCCGTGATGCGCCGGGCTTCCTCATTCTTCGCCGGGTCGGCCTTGCAGGCGGCAGAGGCCTGCGGATAAAGCCGGGCAAGATCATCCAGCGATACAGGGCTCTCCTCCGGATAAGGCCCGGTGAAATCCTTGTCGAAATACGGCAGGTCCGGCATCTCATCGCGCACGGCCATGAGCAGCTGACCCATCTGCTTGCCCCAGTCACCCAGATGGATATCTCCGGTGACATCATCGCCTGCAAGGCGCATGAGGCGCTTCAGCGCCTCACCGATGATCGCGGCGCGCAGATGCCCGACATGCAGCGGCTTGGCGACATTCGGCCCGCCATAGTCGATGACGACTGTCTCAGGAGTATCCTTGGCCCAGGCGCCGGAGCGCGCGTCGCCGGCGACCAGCGCGGCAAAATCGGCCAGATACTCGTCGGTCAGGGTCAGGTTGATGAAGCCCGGCCCGGCGAGGGAAACGTCAGCGAAGATATTCTCCTCACGCAAACGAGCGGCCACAGCCTCGCCAATGGCGCGCGGATTCATTTTTGCCTGCCTGGCGGCGGCAAGGGCGCCATTGCACTGGAATTGCGCCAGGTCAGGCCGGTCTGAGGCCTGTACCCGCCCGAAAGCGACATCCAGCCCCTCTGCCTGAAACGCCTGCCCGGCAATGGCCGACAGACGTTCTGCGAGTGATAAAACTGCCATGGGTCGTAAAGCCGGCGAAAGACCGGCCCTCTTCAGGTGATTGTTAGTCGAGATCCGGGAATTTCAGGCTCTTGCCGGAGCGGTTGTAGAGCACCTGCTCCCGTGTCAGGGCGAGGCCGACGACGATCTCGAAGTTGGTGCCGGATGTCGAGGAATCCTTCCGCGGAATGGTGATCGAGCCAACCGTGTCTGACAGGGTCGCCGTTGCGCTGTCGCCTCGGAATCGAACCGGCAGGGTGAACTCTTCCTTCACGATGACATCGCGATCCATCCGGGTAACGGCAACGAAGTAGGAAACATCCATATTGCTGGCTGTGGCCTGCGGACCCCGGCCAAACGCGAAATCCACCTCGACGGCTGCCTCGATCGGCTCCTCGTCATAATAGCGGCAGGTCGTCTCGACATTGGTGATCTCGGCAGTGTAGGCGACATTTTCCAGCGCCGGTTCACCGCTGAATTGCACCATGCGGCCGGCATCCTGCAGCACGATCACGTTGGGGCACGGGGCCGGGTTCTCCTTGTTCGCGGAATCGCGCCAGTCGGACAGCGTCGAGCAGCCGGTGAGCAAGGCGGCGAGAGCGAGGGTTCCTGTGCAAATCTTGATCAGTCTTGTCATCTACTTCCCGTCCCGTGCGGCAGGTCGGGAGCGACCCGCCGGTTGTGGAGCGCGGCCGCAAAATCGGCCATTGCCTCATTCTTTACAAACATGGTTGGTAACCCCTTATAAGGTATGGTGCAACGGAATTTCCTGTTAGGGTCTGGCTATGGAAAAACAGCCACTTAAAGTCCTACTCGCCGCGCCGCGCGGTTTCTGCGCCGGTGTCGACCGGGCAATAGAGATCGTTGAAAAGGCGCTGGAGAAATACGGCGCGCCTGTCTATGTGCGCCATGAGATCGTCCATAACGAGACCGTCGTCAGCCGCCTGCGCGAGATGGGCGCGGTCTTTGTCGAGGAGCTGGACGAGGCACCGGACGACCGGCCGATCATCTTTTCCGCCCATGGCGTGCCGAAATCCGTGCCGAGCGAGGCCCAGCGCCGCAACATGATCTGGCTCGACGCCACCTGCCCGCTCGTCTCCAAGGTGCATATCGAAACCGAACGTCACCACAATCAGGGGCTGGAAGTGCTGCTGATCGGTCATGCCGGCCATCCGGAAGTCGTCGGTACGTTGGGCCAGCTTCCGGAGGGGGCGATCACCCTGATCGAAACCGAAGAAGATGCCGAGACCTTTGTGCCGCGCGATTCGTCCCGCCTCGCTTATGCCACACAGACGACGCTGTCGGTCGATGATACGGCGTCAATCGTAGAAATCCTGAAGCGCCGCTTCCCCGAGATCCGCCTGCCGCACAAGGACGATATCTGCTACGCGACCACCAACCGGCAGGACGCGGTGAAGGCGATCGCCGAGAAATCCGATGCGCTGATCGTCGTCGGCTCTCAGACCTCTTCAAACTCGAAACGTCTCGTCGAGGTGGGCGAGCGCCATGGTTGCCGCTTCTCGGTCCTGACCGACAACGCCGAGCAACTCGACTGGGATGCCCTTGCCGCCGCGCGGCCGGAAACGGTCGGCCTGACCGCTGGTGCCTCTGCACCCGAAAGCCTCGTCCAGGGCATCATCACCGCCCTGAAGGAGCGCTATGACGTGACCGTCGAGGAAGTGACCACCGCCCGCGAAAACGTCACCTTCAAGCTGCCGCGCGCCCTCGCGTCATAAGCTCTGCCATGGCCGTTTACACCAAAGTTTCCGACACGCAGCTGGCGCATTTTCTCAGTGCCTATGACGTCGGTATGCCGCGCACCTTCAAGGGCATCGCCGAGGGGGTGGAGAACTCCAATTTCTATCTCGAAACCGACCGCGACCGGTTCATCCTGACCCTTTACGAGAAACGGGTGAATGCCGAGGAACTGCCCTTCTTCCTGTCGCTGATGCAGTATCTGGTGGAAGCCGGCTTGCCCACCGCCGCGCCAGTTGCCGATCGCGAGGGCGAAGCTCTGAAGGCGCTCAACGGCCGCCCGGCCGCGTTGATCCAGTTCGTCACCGGTGTCTCCAAGGACCAGCCCGACGAGGAAGACTGCGCCGCGCTCGGCATCATGCTCGCCCGCCTGCACAAGGCGACCGCCGGGTTTGACGGCAAGCGAGAGAACAATCTTTCAGTCGACGGGTGGAAGACACTGATCGAGCGTTGCGCCGGGCGGGCGGATGAATGTTCCGATGGGCTAAATGCCTTCATCAATGAAGAGATGGCGGCGCTGGACAAAGAATGGCCCGGCGGCGATGACCTGCCCCGCGGCGTCATTCATGCAGACCTGTTTCCCGACAATGTACTGTTCACAGGCCATGACATCACCGGCATCATCGACTTCTATTTTGCGTGTACTGATTTCTATGCCTATGACCTCGCCGTGTGCCTGAACAGCTGGTGCTTCGACGCGAAGAGAAACTTTATCCCCGGCCACGCGAAAGCGATGATAAAGGGGTATGAGGCGACGCGCGGCCTGAGCGATGTTGAAAAGAAGAGCTTACCCCTGCTCGCGCGCGGTGCTTCATTGCGCTTCCTGCTGACACGCCTCTATGACTGGCTGAATCAGGAACCGAACGCCCTCGTAACCGTGAAGGACCCGCTTGAATATGCCGAGAAGTCGCGCTTCTTCCGCTCCGATGAGTTCCGGAACCTCCTTGATGACTAAAACGGTCGAGGTGTATACGGACGGTGCCTGTTCCGGCAATCCCGGCCCCGGCGGCTGGGGCGTGTTGCTGATCCAGGGTGAGCGCGAAAAGGAGCTGTGCGGCGGTGATAAAGACACCACTAACAACCGTATGGAGATGCAGGCCGCGATCGAGGCGATGAAGGCAGTCAAGCCCGGCTGGAAGATCATCCTGCACACCGACAGCCAGTATCTGAAAAACGGGCTGACCCAGTGGATTCATGGCTGGAAACGCAATGGCTGGAAGACGGCAGCGAAAAAACCGGTCAAGAACCAGGATTTGTGGATCGAACTCGACGAGCTTTGTTCCAAGCGCGACATCACCTGGAAATGGGTCAAGGGCCATGCCGGCGACCCGGGCAATGAACGCGCTGACGCCCTTGCCAATCAGGGCATGGCATCCGTACGCTGACGGATCCATGAAAATGCATTTACCTGAAGTCCTTCGCTGCCTTGCCTGACAGCCAGATCAGGAACAGCGAGACGAGGATCACGATCACAGGCATGATGAATGCCGTCGGTCCCGTGATCTCATGCATCTTTGCCACGGCAAAGCTGTAATAGTCCTGCACCAGTACCGCGATCAGCGATATGATGAAGAGGATGCGGGCAAGCCCGTTTTTCATCAGCAGAAGGATGGCGCCGAACAGACCGGCAAAGGTGGCAATGGCAAAGGCCGCCGTCGACCACGCTGGGATATTCTCGTACAGCTCACGCATCTCCGGCTCCATCGTGGACAGCACCTGTTCATTGCCCATCATGAATGCGGTACCGATATAGGCGAGCACACCAAGCAGGTTCCACAATAGCGCCACCACGGCGACGATCCAGAACCAGACCGGTGTTTTCTTTTTCGTTTCAGACATTTGTTCCCTCCTTGATTGTTCCGCCCCTCGCGGACCGTACCAGCCAGCATTGACGGCTGGCCACTGGCATAATCTATCACTGCCCTGATCTTCCGTCCATCACGTCAGATACTGCAGTTCCACTGCCAGGCCGGGAACTGGATGCATGATAAAATCGTTTCCGCAATACTATCCGAGGAACGACGGAGAGATACATGCCGAAACGACTGATCCTTTCACTGGGCCTTGTGGCGCTGGTTGCCGCGTGCGGTAACAATGAAACCGACACGACGCTGGAAAACGCACGGCAAGCCGAGCAGGCGCAGGACGCAGAGAGTGCGATAGAGGATACGCCTGACAATATCTCCGTCGATGACACTTTATTGACCGGTGCCTATTCTGAAGGCGAATGGGTCTACAAGGCAGGTGACCCGGCAGCGCTGTATGGCCCACCCAGCACGGATGCCATCTTCTCCCTGTGGTGCGACACCGAAGTGAACGAATTGATAGTTCAGAGAGCGGCTGAAGTCGTTGATCCGGATACCGCCGAGATAACCATCGTGACGCCGGAGGGAAGCCGGAAATACTACGTTCAGTCTACGGATGGACCGATGCCCCTCGTGACCACCGGCATCTCGCTGGAGGACATGTTTGTCGATGATATAGCGCAGGCAGCAAGGTTTGCCGTTTCAGGCCCTGATGGATCGGAAACGCTGCGTTTGCCAGGCGGGCCGGAAGTCGTTCGGCTGGTACAGGCCTGTCGGCGCTCGGCCTATTGAGCGTTAAAGAGCGCCTAAGCGCTCAAGCGCGCTATCCAGCAATTCCCGGCTGGCTGCAGCGACAAGGCGGCCACGTTGTCCGCCTTCTTCGAGCGGCTTTTCCCAGTCCCCCGTCACCGGCTGACCGCGCCAGTCGGTCACGACCCCCCCCGCCTCTTCGATCACCGGCACCAGCGCTGCGGCGTCATAACGCTGCAGGCCCGCTTCGATGACCAGATCGAGATGTCCCGCCGCGAGCAGCGCATAGGCGCAGGCATCAAGGCCGAAACGGGTCACACGGACCTTTCCGGCGATATCCATGAAAGCATCTGCTTCATCGGCTGTGAAACATTCCCCTGCCCTTGGGTCAGTCGTTGAAAGCCGGGCGCGGGACAGGTCTTTCTCACCGGAAACAGCGATCCGCCATTTGTCCTGCCCGGTCATCAGGCAGGCACCACCGGCCCCGCCGATATACATCTCCCCCGGCCACGGCATGTCGATCACGCCTACCTTCTGGTGACCATCGACCTCCAGCGCGATCAGCGTCGTCCAGCTTGGCACGCCGCAAATGAAGGCGCGCGTGCCGTCTACCGGGTCGAGCACCCAGCGAATATTGCCATCGCCTTCCTTTTCGCCGAATTCCTCACCGAGTATGCCATGATCGGGATAGCGTTTTTCAATCAGGGAACGGATTACCCGTTCTGCTTCCCTGTCGGCTTCCGTCACCGGATCGAAGGCTTCACCCGTCTCCTGCGCCAGCTTGTTGTCGATAGCGAGGCCCTGACGGAAGCGCGGCATGGTCTCGACGCGGGCGCGCAGGGCCAGCTCGCGGGCGAAGGCGGTGTATTCTTCAAATTCGGCATCAGTCATGATGTCAGGGGTAGCCGCATTTTTATGGCGAGACCAGCCAGAAACGAAATAACGCGGCACCCTTGAAAGAGCACCGCGTTATCCCGAATACCGCCAGACAGATGAGGAGACAGACAAGCGAGTTGCCGTGGCGGTATCATCGCGGCGGGTAATACGCACCCGGCCGCAATTCCTTAATCAAGCTGCGCCAGCCAGAGTCTTGGCCAGGTCCAGGAGGCGCCGACGTGGCTCCTCCGACAGGCCGTAATAGGCACGGACGAGATCGATGGTTTCCTTTTCGGAAAGCACTTCCGGCTCGATCAGGGCAGCCTGATCTTCTGCCAGGCCACCGGCAGCTGAGTGGGCAAAGGAACCATTCGGTTTGGTCTGCGACAGATCATCGAAGAAATAGGAGACCGATACTTCCAGCGCATTGGCGAGCGCCCACAGGCGCGATGCCGATACGCGGTTTGCGCCGCTTTCATATTTCTGGATCTGCTGAAACTTGATCCCCACCGCTTCCGCGAGCCTTTGCTGCGTCATGCCCAGAAGACAACGCCGCTGACGCAGACGCTGGCCGACATGCAAGTCAATCGGATGTGCCATCTCTCAATTACCTTTCTCAACACCCGGCGCGAGCCGGACCTGCCACCATTTCCCCGCGAGAGGCCGCCAGCCCGTCTGGCCGCTCACTCGCCTTCGAAGGGAATAATTCAAACGCCGTGCCGTTTGAGGTGTGCACGCAATGCGGAGGCTGGCGCCCGCCCTGCTTGTATCGAGGTCAACACCGCATGATTGCTGGGAAAAGTAAGGTTTCGTTAACCCTGAAGCGGCAGTACGCCGATAGGTGACCAGGGGCCACCGCGGTAATGCCAGAGCTGAATCGCTTCGATCTTCGCAGGGAAAGACGCGAAGTCCTGTTCCAGAATGGCACGGGTCCCCTTGGCCTCTCCTGGCGATACCTTGTTCTGGATGGTCACATGGGGCCGGAAGCCCTGACGGTCCTGTTTTACCAGCATGCCGTCGAACCGCTGTATCATGCGGCCTCTCAACGCCTTCAAGTCGTCGGAGACGATGCGATAGGCGACACCGCGGCCAAGCGACATCAGCTCCGGCACCTGCGCCGTGATTGGCGATTGTCCCTCTATCGCGGCAGCGATGCCCTTCACCACCTCGCTCTCCCGATCGCCCGGCAGGTTGTGAAACAGGGTCAGATGAGCCGGGATGAAATTCAGCTGCGGCGGGAAAAATTCCTGCCGCCGACGCTGGAACAGGTCATCGGCCTGCGCATCGAACTGCGCCGTGACGATAATAGGTGGGTACTCTTCTGCCATGACACCCATATATCAGTCAGGGAGACCCAGGCCATACCGCAGTGCGGTATGATTTTCCAGATACTCCAGAACGGCATAATCGATTGGTAGAGTACAGCCTGAAGGCGTATTTTTATAAGAGCAGGGAAGAACACGCGAAAGGAGAAAGACTATGGACGGCAGTGACAGCCCAGGCAAATGCCCGTTTGGTGCAGGCGGCGGCATGCATACAAAACATGGCGGAAGGTCGAACCGGGATTGGTGGCCAAACCAGCTAAACATGAAAATCTTGCGCCAGAATTCGGCACTCAGCGACCCGATGGGATCAGACTTCAACTATGCCGAAGCATTCAAGACGCTCGACCTCGATGCCCTGAAAAATGATCTGATGGCGCTGATGACTGACAGCCAGGATTGGTGGCCAGCGGATTACGGGCATTATGGCGGTCTGTTCATCCGCATGGCCTGGCACTCTGCAGGGACATACCGCACAGGCGACGGGCGCGGCGGTGCCGGCACCGGCCAGCAGCGTTTTGCGCCACTTAATTCGTGGCCGGACAATGGTAACCTCGACAAGGCCCGTCGTCTCCTGTGGCCGATCAAACAGAAATACGGCAACAAGATTTCCTGGGCGGACCTTTATGTCCTCGCTGGCAACTGTGCCATCGAATCCATGGGCGGACCGGTTTTCGGCTTTGGCGGCGGCCGGGCCGATGTCTGGGAGCCAGAAGAAGACGTCTACTGGGGTGCGGAAAACGAGTGGCTGGCAACCAGCGACCATGAACTCGCCCGTTATTCAGGTGACAGGGAACTGGAGGACCCGCTGGCTGCGGTGCAGATGGGCCTGATCTACGTCAACCCGGAAGGCCCGGATGGCAAGCCGGACCCACTGGCATCGGGCCATGATATTCGCGAGACTTTCGCGCGCATGGCCATGAACGACTATGAGACCGTCGCCTTGACGGCTGGCGGTCATACTTTCGGCAAGACACATGGTGCCGGCCCGGTAGACAATGTCGGTGCCGAACCGGAGGGCGCACCGATCCAGAACCAGGGCTTTGGCTGGCTCTCTACATGGAAGAGCGGCAAGGGCCGCGACACCATCACGTCCGGCCTTGAGGGCGCGTGGACCGCGCACCCGACCAGATGGGACATGGGGTATTTCGATGTCCTGTTCAAATATGAATGGGAAGTATCCCAAAGCCCTGCGGGTGCATGGCAGTGGCATCCGAAGGACCTGAAGGAAGAGGACATGGCGCCCGATCCGGAAGATCCCTCCAAGCGCGTACCGATCATGATGTCCACCGCCGACATGGCCATGCGCATGGACCCTGAATACGAGAAGATCTCCCGTCACTTCCAGCAGAACCCGGAGGAATTCGCCGACGCCTTTGCCCGGGCATGGTTCAAGCTGACCCACCGCGACATGGGCCCGAAAGCCCGTTATCTGGGTAAGGACGTTCCCGCAGAGGACCTGCTGTGGCAGGACCCGTTGCCGGATCTCGATCATGCGCTGATCGAGGACAGCGACATTGCCTCGCTCAAGGGGAAGATCCTCGACACGGGCCTCAGCGTATCCGAGCTGGTGTCGACAGCGTGGGCATCGGCCTCGACATTCCGCGGGTCTGACAAGCGTGGCGGTGCCAATGGTTCCCGTATCCGTCTGGCCCCGCAAAAGGACTGGGAGGTCAACGAGCCGCAAAAGCTCGCCAAGGTGCTGTCTGCCCTTGAAGGCATCAAGGCTGATTTCGACAAATCCGCCGAGGCCGGCAAGAAAGTCTCCCTTGCCGACCTGATCGTTCTCGGTGGCTGCGCTGCCGTCGAAAAGGCTGCGAAGGATGCAGGCCACGATATCAAGGTACCGTTCACTCCCGGCCGCGTCGATGCGACCGACGAGCAGACCGATGTTGAGTCCTTTGAGCCACTGGAGCCTGTCGCCGATGGCTTCCGCAACTATCAGAAGAAGCGCTATTCGATGACGCAGGAAGAATTCCTGCTTGACCGTGCCCAGCTTCTGACCCTGACGGCACCGGAAATGACGGTGCTGGTCGGTGGCTTGCGTGCGCTCGGCGCAAATTATGGCGGCACAGCTCATGGTGTATTCACCGATAAGGTAGGTTCACTGAGCAATGACTTCTTCGTCAACCTGCTCGACATGAGTACCGAATGGGTAGCAACCGACGACGACGAGCAAACCTTTCAAGGCCGTGACCGCAAGAGCGGCAACGCCAGGTGGACAGCGACACGTGCGGATCTCGTTTTCGGGTCCAATTCAGAGCTGCGCGCTATCGCGGAGGTTTATGCGCAATCGGACAGCGGCGGCAAATTCGTAAAGGACTTTGTCGCTGCCTTTACCAAGGTGATGGAGCTCGACCGGTTCGACCTGCACCGGTAGTTGATTTGATACCAATACAGACAGAAGCGGCACCCGGGAAACCGGATGCCGCTTTTCTACAATTCGCCGGACTATCCGGTCCATGAAAATGGCCCCTCCGTGGGGCCATTTTCCCTGAATGATTCAATAGATCTCTCTATCGCGTCTCGCGATCAACAACATTCTCTGAAACATTTTCAGCTTCATCGTACGGGGTAACAAACTCCGTACGCGTCAGCGTGTTGTCATTGCGCGCAACCACATCGAACAGACGGCGCGCTTCGCTACGGGTAATATTGGCAGGATCACTCATTTCCTCGACAAACTCACGCTGCGAAACGGTACCATTGCCATTTGCATCGAGCATTGCGAACTCGGTCTGGTTGAAACGTTCCTCGACCGGAGTCCAGCTCTGTTCGGTCTGCGCGGTCTGTTGACGGTTATTGTCGGCAGTCATTGCGCTGTTGTTGTTCGCAGTCTGCTGGCCATACTGGTTGTCACTACCAGCATTGAGCTGGCGATCGCTCACGTCTGCACTGCGCTGTTGCTGAGTGGAGATGCCTTGCTGATTGTTGTTCATGGCTGTGTCCTGAGCATTATTCTGGTTCCAGCTGGTCTGCTGTTCGTTCATGCCCAGATTCTGGGAATACAGGACATCTGCAACGAGAACCGAATCTTCGAACAACTGGTCTTCCAGGGTGCCGACGACGGTGACGCGGTCACCAGTCTCGATCTGTTGAGAACCCATGTCATCAAGAGGATTGTAACCCAGTTGGTCAGTCTCCACATCGATCATTGTGCCCCCGGTGTTCAGCACGAAGGACTGCCCCCGTGTATTGGTCACCTCTCCGTCAAGCGTGATATACGTACCTGTTGTAGCGTCGGCAGGATACGGATCGACATAGTATAGCGGGCTCGCTGAAACATCATTGGCGCCATATACCGTATAGCTGCTGGATGAATAGACGGTATCGACATCAATCACCCGTCCTTCGAACCAGTCATCGTCGACTGTGCCATAAACCGTCACGCGGTCGCCCGGCGACAGGCGTTCATCAACCTCTACACTCGAGAACAGGTCATCGAATTCGGCTTCGATGATGTTGGTGCCATAATCTACGGTAAAGCTGTCTTCCTCGACGGAATTGACGGTACCGGTAAGGCTGACATAGTCGCCTTCAGTGGCGGTTGAAACATCTGATGTCTGCGCACTTGCTGCGCCAAACATGAGGGCGGCAGCGGAAACGGTAGTAGCAAGAAGTTTGCTGGAAAGGGTCATGTGCAGAGTCTCCTCCTTATACGGTGTAACATAACAAGGAATGCTGCGACCTCTGGCTCACTATAGGCGGCCATCGGCAGCTGCGCAGTATAATCCGCGCTTCCTTGACTCAGCCAACACGAGCCTCGCGCCTTTGTTTCACCACAATTGCCGACTGTACCGCTTCACCGCGAACTCTGGGCGAAAGGTGCAATGTTTATATACTCATTATATGGACGATTTTACCTGAGAGGGCTCAACCATGCGGGCTGGAACGCTGTTCCGCTGAACGAAACAGCGTCAGCTGAAGAAAAACCAGCCAGATGAAAACCTGTTAATCCTGCCTCAGGGTGAGGCAGAAGAGTTGGAAATTTAAAAGACAATAAACCCATTCTGCGAAATGGGGTGGCAAATCGCCGGCCTGGTCTAGCGAACCGGTGGCACGCTGACCCCCTCTGCCGTCTGGATGATCGGTTTTATCGTGCCATCCTCGTTGTAGTAAAGGTAATCGACACGGACGTTTCGCCGCCCCTCGCCGCCCTCCTCGCCGTCCACGGAGAGTGAGCCGTCATGGTAGAAGAAGTACCACTGGTCCTCGAACTCGATGATCGACGGGTGGATCGTGAAGGAACTGCCGGTCGGCGCTGCCAGCTGGCCCATGTGTTCCCACGGGCCCCTGACTGATTTAGACATGGCGTAGTGGATTTGCTCATCATCGCTCTCGGCATTGTCGATTGCCGCATAGGACAGGTAGTACCAGTCGCCGCGCTTGTGCACCCATGGCCCCTCGGTGAAATAGGGCAGATCGACTTCCTGAATTTCGCCGGCCAGCTCCGTCATGTTCGGCGCTAATTCGACCATGTAACAGTTCACGTTACCCCAGAGCAGGTAAGGCGTGCCATCATCATCGATGAACACGGTCGGATCGATATCCTCCCAGTTATGCTCACCCTTGGGCGTCATCTCCGCCGTAATGAGAGCGGAGCCACGGGCATCGACAAACGGTCCTTCCGGTATATCGGATACGGCAACACCAATGGCCTTGCCCGGATGGGTATCGTCATGGGTTACCGTGGTGTAGAACCAGAACCTGCCATCATGCGGTTCGACCTCGGAAGCCCAGGCATCAGCGATAGCCCAGGAAAAGTCCGTAGGCTTCATGATGGGCCCATGAGCCTCCCAGTTCTTCATGTCGGCCGATGAAAAGGCGAGCCATTCCGGCATGCCATAGCGCTGGTCGGGTGCAGGATCGTCATGGCCGACATAGAGCCAGACCGTGCCGTCATGCACCATGGCGGCAGGATCGGCTGTGAATTGCGCTGTCGTGATCGGGTTGGTGCCCGGTACGCGAGCATTACTGATCCCAGCACTTTCGGCAGGAGCTTCCGTTTCCAGAGAGGCCGTCGCCTCTGCACTTTCTGCGATAGGGGAAGTCTCCGCCTCAGTCTCAACGGTCTCTTGCAAGCACGCTGACAGGAAGCCATAGCCCGCGCAAAGCGCAATGATGGAAACTGATTTGCTGGCCTTGGTGATCATCGAAATACCTCCCGGATTATTCCGGGCGATCTTGCGGCTGCCCCCTGGCAAAGGCAAAGCCTGACAGCGCTGAAATCGTTTTCGGTGAGCCAGTACTCTTCCAATCAGGGCGCTTTATTCCGTGCCGCAAGGTGCCGCTTCGGCAATAACCGCATCGAAAGCAGGTTTCGGCTGCAGATAGCGATCGAACAGCATCGGATGGTCGGTACGGCCGCGTACGGGGAAATTGTTCTTCCAGTTGTCTGCGTCAGACACGCCCCAGAAGGTCACCCGGCTGACGAAATCCCGCCGTGCGACGAGCTCACGGAAAAAGGCCGCATATTGTTCCGCCTGCGCCTCAGCGATGTCAGCCGGCAGGCCCTCCGTGTAGGGATCGAGCTCGTCACGGTTCTCTGCCGCTGCGGATATATCGGCACCGACCGCCAGGGTATCCGGCCATGGCAGCACGGTCACATCCATTTCCGTGATCATCACCTTCAGGCCCAGCGCGCCATAGGCATCCAGCGCCGCGGTAAAGTCCTCCATGGACGGCCTGCCAATGCCGAAATGGCCCTGCATGCCGATACCATGGATGGGTACGCCCCGCGCCTGCAGGTCCTTCACCATGGTAACCACCGCATCGCGCTTGCCCGGCAGGTACATGTTGTAGTCGTTGTAATAGAGCTCCGCCTGCGGATCGATCCGGTGGGCCATCTCGAATACAGTTGCGACATAATCCTCACCGAGGATGCGCCGCCACGGGCTGTCGCGCCACGAGCCATCGTCAAGGATCGCCTCGTTCAGCACATCCCAGCCATGAATGCGGCCCGAATAGCGCCCGGCAACCTTTTCCATGTGATTTTCCAGTCGCGCCAGCAATGTATCGCGATCGACGGGTCGACCGCGCCAGTTCTCGAAGACCCAGTCCGGTGTCTGCGAATGCCAGACCAGCGTGTGACCGATGACCTTCATTTCGTTGGCCTGCGCATAGTCGACCAGCGCATCGGAGATATCAAAATGATAGTCGCCCTTTGACGGGTTGATGCGGCCCCACTTCATGGCATTTTCCGCCGTGACGGCATTGAACTGGCTCGACGCGAAATCGAGCACGCCCGGCACCTCGTCCATGATGAACCAGCGGTTCATCGCCGTGCCCACAAGGAAGCAGCCCTCGAAAGCCTCGTTTAGAGTCGCAGATCGCGGCTCCGCCAGGGCGTCTTCCTGAGCAAAAGCTGGCCCGACAGTGGACAGAAGCGAGATGGATATCAGTAGAACGGCAAGGGCGTTTTTCATGATTCAACTCCAGTCAAAATGCAGATCACTGATGTATGAGTTGCCATCGATGCGGCACCCGGACAAGGCAGAACACCGTAATGCAATCCTTTGCAAGGTAACGCTAACAAAATCTGTCTTGACCAAGCCTTTGCGGCAGTATCTCCTCAAGTCATTCAACAAAGAAACGGCAAAACCGTTCATCAGTAAGGGAGATACCAGAATGACTGTCTTCAGGGAAAGGCCGGCATCGCGTGCGGTTGCTACACTACTCGCCATTGTCATGGCGGGCACTACCCTGCCTGTAATGGCACAGGAAATGACACCCATGGACGCGCCGGATGAGCCGAACGCCATCCCGCTCAATACCGGCGGTGTCGACAACCAGCCCGCCAGCGAGAGCTGGTTCGAGCAATGGGGCGACCCCATGGCCCGAAACATCACCGAGGCAACGCTGACACCGTTCCTGCCCGATCCGGACAAGGCCAATGGCGCGGCGGTTCTGGTCGCGCCGGGTGGCGGCTTCATGTGGCTGTCCATGGGCAATGAAGGCTGGGAGGTCGCCGAGGCGCTGAACGAGCAGGGCGTTGCCGCTTTCGTGCTGAAATACCGCCTGCAGCCAACGGCTGACAGGCTGGAGGATTTCGAAGGCCAGATGAACCGGCGCTTCGAGGAAGCAGACACCGGCAGCGATGGCGAGGAAGCTCCGGACCCTCGGCCGCGCTGGGACCTGTCTAACCAACTGGAGGACGCCGAAGCTGCCTGGCAGATGATCGCCGACAATGCCGATGAATGGGGCGTCGATATGGACCGCCTCGGCATGATGGGCTTTTCCGCCGGTGCCGGGCTTACCATGCACGTCACGATGAATTCCGAAACCGCCAGACCCGCCTTCATCGCGCCGATCTATGGCGGCATGGGCGAAGTAGAGGTGCCGAAGGACGCACCGCCGCTGTTCGTGGCCATCGCCGTCGATGATTTCCTCTATAATGGCGACACCGGCCTTATCAAATCCTGGTACGAGGCCGAAAAGCCGGTCGAGTTGCACCTGTTCCAGAATGGCGGCCACGGCTTCGGCCTTGGCAACCCGGACCGTACATCCAATATCTGGTTCAAGAACTATATTCACTGGCTGGACGTGAACGGCTTTCTTGAGGAAGCCGAGTAGGCTGGGTTGAATATCGCACGAAAAACGCCGCATCCTTCCGGGTGCGGCGTTTTTCATTTTGGTGAAATATGCCTGCTATTGTATTTGCGCCAGCGCCTCGGAAACGGGCACGCCGCCACCTGCGATCTCGAAGATTACCTTGCCGGGAGCCTCGTCCGTAGCGCATTCGGCAAGTACAGCAGCGACATCATCGCGAGAGATTTCCTTGCCGTCGACATGATCCGTCGATAACTCGATCTCGCCCTTGCCCTGGTCATCGGTCAGGCTGACCGGACGCACGATGGCATAATTCAGGCCGCTGGCAACCAAGTGATCATCAGCCGCCCGTTTGGCTTTCAGGTAGTGCTGCATGCTGTCCGGACCGTTCTCGGGATCGTCCGTACCAACAGAGCTGAGCATGACAAAGCGCTTCACCCCTGCTTTCTGGCTGAGATCGACGAGTGTCTTGGCACCATCTCGATCCACCTTGCGCGTCATCTCTTCGCTGGTGTCGCCACCGGAGCCAGCTGCAAAAACGACGGCATCGACACCGACAGCAATATCGGATGGCAGGTCGGTCAGGTCCGCCTTGCGGATCTCGCAGCCTGTAGGCAGGCCCGAAAGGTCGGAACTGTCGCGGACAATGGCGACAGCCTCGTGGCCGGCCTCTGCGAGCTGATTGGAAAGGCGGGTACCGGTATTGCCGGTCGCACCGGCGATCAGGATACGCATCATAAATCTCCTATGGAATTCTATCAGTAGGAGAACGCTATGAGGCCCCATCCGTTCCTTTAAAACCATTGTAACAAAAGGGGGGAGCGCTGCCCTCCCCTGCGGGAAGTGGGGAGGACAGCGCAGCCGCACCCGGACAAAGACGGCCTAGGGAGGGCAAGCCTTGACAAGGGTACGGCCAGGGGGGACTACCGTCTACGGCATTGCCGGGAGAAATACCGTACCATCAGCTGTGTCTATCAGGCGTTCTGCATGTCAATCACGAAGCGGAACTTCACGTCCTTGTCG
The DNA here is from genome assembly GCF_009712425.2 of Aquisalinus luteolus. GTDB lineage: Bacteria > Pseudomonadota > Alphaproteobacteria > Caulobacterales > Parvularculaceae > Aquisalinus > Aquisalinus luteolus. The sequence goes on along the minus strand of NZ_VCJR02000002.1, from coordinate 874,190 downwards.
ACAACGCGGGAAATCGCCTCGTTGATCTGGTCAGGCCGGATCAGTTCGACATCCGGCTGTACATTGTGCTCGGCGCAATAGTTGACGACTTCCTGCGTTTCGGCCATGCCACCGATCATCGATCCGGCAAGGCTCTTGCGCCCAAAGCCCATCATCATCCCGTTCAACCCGTCGATCTGGCCAAGCTGGCCGACATTGACGAGGGTTGCATCGAGTTTCAGCAGGTTCATGAATTGCTGGATATCGAACGGATAAGGGACGGTCGAAATCATCAGGTCGAAAGAATTTCCAAGATTTTGCATCGCCTGCTGATCATCCCAAAGCACGGGCGTAGCCCCCATCGCTTCGATCTGCGGCACTTTACCGGGCGTTGTGGTAAACGCGGTCACGTCGGCCCCGCGGGCGACCGCAAGCTTCACCGCCATGTGGCCGAGACCGCCGACACCAACGACACCGACACGCTGGCCTTGTTCCAGCTTCCAGTGCTGCATTGGCGAGAATGTCGTGATACCGGCACACATGATCGGCGCAGCACGGGCAAGATCGAGCTGCTGCGGCACATTGACGGCAAAATGTTCGCGTACGACTATTTTTCGCGAGTAGCCACCATCGGTCAGGCCACCGGAAATCCTGTCTTCGGACGCATAAGTGAACGTCGTGCCGTTCAGGCAGTTCTGTTCACGATCGGCGAGGCAATTCTCGCAGGTCCCGCAAGAATTGACCATGCAGCCGACGCCGGCGACATCACCGACCTTGAAGCGCGTGACATTCGCCCCCACCGCCGTGACCCGGCCGATGATCTCATGGCCCGGGACGAGCGGATAGACACCGGAGACATTCCAGTCACCATTGATGTAGTGAATATCCGAATGGCAGATGCCGGCATAGAGGATATCGAGCTTGATATCATCCGCCTGCACCGCACGGCGCTGGATCTGCATCGAGCGGGCAGGCGCACCAGCTTCGCGAAAGCCGAATGCTTCCACCGTTTCCTCGGCCATTGAAGAGCGAGGTGTCGAGGATTGCGCAGCACCTGCCGCGCCGCCGAGCCCGGCTAGCAGGGAGCCACCGGCAGCACCGATAGCCAGCCCCGCGCCTTGGCGCATCACATTACGGCGTGCCGGGTCGGCCGGAGCAGTGCCGGCAATATGGTGTTTGTCATCGCATTTGTTGCACATGTCGTTGTCCTATTCTGTACCAAGATAGTCTTCATCGGAAACTGGCTCGAGCCATTCGACATTCGCGCCCTCAAGGGCTTCCTGCACGACAAGGTGGGCCATGCCGGTGTCTTTCGTGCCGCCATGCCAGTGCACGCAACCCGGCTTGCACCAGATGGTGTCACCGGCATTGATCTCTACGCGTTCACCACCCCTTGTCTGTGTCCAGCCCTGACCGGACGTCACCACGATCAGCTGACCGAGTGGATGGCTGTGCCAGTTGGTGCGGGCACCCGGATCGAAGGTAACGCGGGCCGACGTGATGCGGCTCGGCTCTTTTGCTTCCATGTGGATCGGATCGATCCGGGCGTTGCCGGTGAAATATTGCGATGGTCCCGCAACAGAAGCCCTGGAGCCATTCTCGTTCAGCACCATCATCTCTTCCGGCTGGTCCTGCGAAGCCTGCTGCATGGCTCCCGCGCCGGCCGTTGCGCCAATCGCGAGGAGCGCTGCAAGGGCTGATACTGAGGTGATCTTGAATACACGCATAATCCTGGCCTTTCTTGTTCGGCGCCGCCGTTCCGCAGACAGCGCCAGCATTCGGGAAGCCCAATTCTCTCGATACCCTGACTGTAGTTGGGAACACGCCCAGCCGGTATAAGGATCAACCTGAATAATTGCCTGATCCTACACATTGGTTATCGAGGGCATTGCTGCACCAGCGCGAGGAAGGTAGTGTAGAGACCGCAGAAAAAGCGAGTTAAATCAGGAGTATCGCAAGTGAATTCGACCAGCCCAACAGAGCAAACGGAACATGCCGACGACATGCCTGTCCATTCCGGGCTTGCCACACGAATTGCCCGATTGACCGAAGGGACAAACAGGCATGACTCGGCGATACCGGGATTGTCTTTTCACCGCTGGCCACACCCCACCGAGCCGACCAGCTATACCATGCCGGCCAGCATCTGCCTGATCGGACAGGGCGCCAAGACGGTGGCGCTGGGTGAGCAGCAGCTGGATTTCGATGCCAGCCATTTCCTCATCACCTCCGTCGGCCTGCCGGTCATGTCGCGGATCAATACGGCAAGTGAAGAGATGCCATATCTGGGGCTGACACTCGAACTGGACCTGCAGGCGATATCTCAGGCGGTGCTGAGCGAAACCCTGCCCGCCCCCACATCCGGATCGCGAGACACTCTCGGCATTGCCGTCAGCTCCATCAGCCCCGCCATGCAAAGCGCGTTTGAGCGATTGATAGACCTGCTCGACACGCCGGCGGATATCCCCGCCCTCGCCCCGCTGGTGAAGCAGGAAATCTGGGTCCGGCTGCTGTCCAGCGAGCAGGGACCGCGCCTGCGCCGGATCATTACCGCCGACACCCACAGCCACCGGATTGCCAGTGCCATTGATTGGCTTACGGAGAATTATCGCGAACCCTTTCGGGCTGAGCCGCTGGCCAAACGGGCGGGCCTCAGTATTTCGGCGTTTCACAGCCATTTCCGGGCGATGACCAGTGTCAGCCCACTGCAATTCCAGAAACGGCTCCGCCTGACAGAAGCGCGCCGCCTGATGTTCAGCGAGCATCTCGACGCGGCCAGTGCAGCGATCTCGGTCGGCTATGAAAGCCCGTCGCAGTTCAGCCGGGAATATAGTCGCCTGTTCGGCGCGCCGCCCCTGCGCGACATCCGCCGGCTGACCGGTGTCGATCCGGCGTGACCCCGTTTGCGCTTTAAAGAAATTTAAGTCGCCGCCGGGCCTGACGGAACCCATTTACTGGACATGAAGAACTTCATCGCCGCCACGGCCTGCACCGCCCTCGCCCTCCTGATACTGCCCCTGCAGGCGGCATCGCAGACTGACAGCCCGACGACACAGTCCACGGCCGCCGAGACGCAGCTTGACGCCGCCCTTGACCAGGCGATGGAAAAGGCGGCCGAGCTGCCGCAGCTGAATGCCATGATCGTCGGGCGCGATGGCGAGGTCCTTGCCGAGCGGGTCTATGACGGGCCCGGCCTCGACACGCCGGTGAACATCAAGAGCGCGTCTAAGTCGCTGCTCTCCGCGCTCGCCGGCATCGCGATCGAGCGCGGCGATATCGAGAGCGTCGACACGGCCCTTGCCGATATCCTGACCGTGCCGGCAACGGCGGACGACCAGGTCGACACCATCACCATCGAGGACCTGCTGACCATGCGCGCCGGTCTCTCGTCTACCTCGGGGCGCAATTACGGTGCCTGGGTCGTCAGCGACAACTGGGTCACCTATGCACTGACCCGCGACATGGCGGCGGCGCCCGGCGGGCCGATGATCTATTCGACCGGCACCTCGCACCTCCTCTCCGCCGCGCTGACCAAAGCGACGGGCCGCTCGACCCTCGCCCTGTTCCGCGACTGGCTGGGCGAGCCCCTCGACATCTCCTTCCCGCCCTGGACCCGCGATCCGCAGGGCATCTATATGGGTGGCAACAACATGGCGCTCAGCCCCCGCGCCCTGTTCCGCCTTGGCGAGCTGTACCGGCTCGATGGCGTGTGGGAGGGCGAGCGCGTGCTGCCGGAAGGCTGGGTCGAGGCGAGCTGGACGCCGCGCGTCACCTCGCCATGGTCGGGCGGGTCCTACGGCTATGGCTGGTGGATCGCCCGCGCGGGCGGCCATGACGTCTATTACGCCTGGGGCTATGGCGGGCAAATGGTTTACGTCGTACCCGGACTGTCGATGACGGTGGTGATGACCTCCGACCCCAACGCGCGCAGCGTCGACGGGCATATCCAGTCGCTGCACAGCCTCGTCGCACGGGAGCTGATCCCGGCGGTCGAGGCGGCAGGGACGTGAGGGAAGCGCGATCCGGGATGTCAAGAGGGGATGGTCTGGGAGAATCTCGACGGCGTATCGTGTTGAGCGTGAGGAGTAGTGGTCAGCCGAAGCCTGTAAGGCAGAGTCTGCCTTACAGGCTTGGCGAGCAATTGTTTTACCGGTTCGGGTTAGTCAAGGACGGCCCTGAAGGGCCGCCGGCGCAGCCGGGCTACGCTCCTTGACAAACCCGATCCGGTGAAACAGCGATTGGTCTTTATTAAGACAATACACCTCACAAAACTCCCTCTCTTTCCAATACCCTCCGGACCTCTTCGAAGCAGGCGGAGATATTACCTGAAGGGAATCTTACCTGGCCCAAGCCTTGCACATTACTAAACTCTTCGCAGCCCTCTTCTAGAAGTAAGATAGCTTTGTTAAACCCTAGCCTGCCTTGAAATAATCCTGCCTCATGAATGGCATTCATTCGCGCATGCATTTTGCCATCCACAGTTTCATCTTCAGCTGTTAAAACAATGAAAGCTATTGATGCTGAATCAAGCATTTCCAAGAGGCGTGAGATATTAGTCACACCTGCGATAGGCACGCGATTAAACTCATCCCATGGCAAGCTGAGTCGGTCTTCAATAAAATCCTTTAGCTCTCTCCAAGCTGGTGCTCGCCCGTGCCCTATAAATACATTGGTCCCTATAACTGGTAAGGGTCTTTGGTGCTCCAAGAGCCTAAATATGTGTGAACCCGCTTTACGCGCCAGATCGCTTAATTTTCTAATTGACCCTACGTTATGCCCTATGGCCGTAACATCAGCCCAAATCTCCATATGAGGAGGCGTAACACGACCTTTTCGCAAAGCTTTTTCATCATTACAATTATTATTGAACGGCGGCCGAAACTGATCCAAAACGTCGTTACTAACTACAATGTTGGCTTCTTCGACCTGCTCCAACAAAGAACGTAGATAATCATCTCCACTATGACCTATAAATGAATATAGTATTGATGTAATATCACCTTTATATTGTTGAAAGTAATCTTTAAACTGCGCCTCTTCTTCCCTTAAGCGCTCCAATATGGGAAAGCCCGCTAGGCGATAGACTTCATTTTTCACTTCCTTACTAGAGTACTCTCTCCAATCACCTTCCGTATCATTAGAGGAAAACGTGAAGCACAACCCCCATACTGGTGAAAAGTACGCACCAGCTGGAGGGCTAGTAAACTCGGCGTAGTATACATAGGAATGATATCCTAACCATGAGCCAGAGAAAGCCTCGCTAACCTGTTCCGCAGCTTTTTGCAGCTTTTCAGCTGGCTCAAAGAGGCCAGATTCAAAAAGAAGATTGTATTCATGACTGAGGTGATCCGCAATGCTCAGTAATTCACGATCAGCTCTCATCCCCTACTCCGCTGAGCCAACTCCCGCGCCGTAGACCAGGTCCCGCTTCGCCTTGTACTGATCGAATTGCGCCCAGACGCCGTCGTCGCCGTGCCAGTCGCCTTTCGTGGCGGCCTTGGAATATTCCGTGGCGCGGGCCTCGAAGAAGTTGGCGTGCTCGACGCCGTTGAGGATTTCCGTCAGCCAGGGCAGCGGGTGCTTTTCGATGCCGTAGATTTTCGGCAGCTCCAGCTGGCCCATGCGCCAGTCGGCGATGTAGCGGATATACTGCTTGATATCGTCCGGGGTCATCCCTTCGACCTCGCCGGCCTCGAAGGCGAGGTCGATGAACTTGTCTTCCAGCGCAACCACCGTCTTGCAGCAATCGGCAATGTCGTCCTTGACCGCCGGGGTCAGCGCATCGGTTTCCTTCGCAAAGGCGTGGAACAGCTTCATCATGCCTTCGCAGTGCAGGCTTTCATCGCGCACCGACCAAGACACGATCTGGCCCATGCCCTTCATCTTGTTGAAGCGCGGGAAGTTCATCAGCATGGCAAACGACGCGAACAGCTGCAGCCCCTCGGTAAAGCCGCCGAAGACGGCCATGGAGGTGAGGATGTCGCGCTCGGTCTCGACGCCGAACTTGCCGAGATAGTCGTGCTTGGCGGCCATCTCCTCATATTCCATGAAGGCGCCGAACTCGCTGTCGGGCATGCCGATGGTTTCCAGCAGCAGGGCGTAGGCGGCGATGTGCACCGTCTCCATGTTGGAGAAGGCGGCGAGCATCATGCGTACCTCGACCGGCTTGAACAGCGGCATGTAGTTTTCCATGTAATTGCCGCCGACCTCGATATCCGACTGGGTGAAGAAGCGGAAAATCTGCGTCAGCAGGTTGCGCTCGCCGTCGGACAGCTTGTTCGACCAGTCCTTGCAATCCTCGCCGAGGGGCACTTCCTCCGGCAGCCAGTGGACCTGCTGCTGGATCTTCCAGAAATCATACGCCCAGGGATAGCGGAACGGCTTGTAGCTTTTGGATGGCGTGAGCAGGCCGGGCTTGTTCGGGGTGATGATGGACATGGTGCGGACCCTCAGATTATCTTGGCTTGGTGTGGCGCGGCTGTGAATCGCCTGCCTGTGAAATTACAATATCTGGTATCGCCTCTTCCGCAATAGGCTATTTTCCCCAACATATAGACATTTTGCCCCATAGTTTGTGCCGCCTGCGAAACGGCCAGCCTGTCGCGCCCCTGCCCCGCCTGTGGCGATAAGACCACGCCCCGTGCCGCGAATGTGAGAAGGCGTGAATTGGCTGGGCTCACGCGTGTTCGTAAGGTCCGCAGCAGTAATGGAGACGCGGATATGATTCGGAAAATTGCCCCCCATCTTGCCCCGAAGATTGCCTTTTCGGGCCTGCTGGCCGGCCTGTTGACGCTGGCCGTTGCCTGCGATGCCGGCGGCCAGGTCGAGCGCGATCCGACGCCGGTGCAGCCCGAAGGCTATGAGGAAGCGCCGCCGGAGGCCGACGAGATCCTGTCCGACACGCGCGTGCCGGAACGTATCGGCGACAGCATGGACGAGGCGGCTTCCGATAATCCGCTGGATGATTACGCGATCTTCGCCGGCGGCTGCTTCTGGTGCGTCGAGGCGGACTTCGAGAAGATGGAGGGCGTCGACGCCGTCGTGTCGGGCTATTCCGGCGGCACGAGCGAGGACCCGACCTACAAGACCTATGAGCAGGGCGGCCACCGCGAGGTTGCCAAGATCTATTACGACCCGTCAGCGATCACCTATCGCACCCTCGCCGACCGCTTCTTCCGCACGGTCGACCCGACCGATGATGGCGGCCAGTTCTGCGACCGCGGCTTTGGCTATACCACCGCAATCTATGTGACGGATGACGAGCAGCGCGCCGCCGCCGAGGCCGCCAAGATGGAGGCCGAGGACGCGCTCGACCGCGAGATCGTCACGCCCATTCTCGACGCCCGCGACTTCTACGAGGCTGAGGAGTATCACCAGGATTACTACAAGAAGAGCAGCGTACGGTATAATCTCTACCGCCGTGGCTGCGGCCGCGATGCGCGCCTCAGAAGCCTTTGGGGCGATGAAGCGTGGATCAAATAACGAAAAACGGGACGGTGTGACCCGTCCCGCTTAAGCACTCTCTCCACATATCCCCTGCGGGATAAGCCCCGTAGCAGCCCTAGAACCGGTAGCCGCCCTAAAACCTGTAGCCCACAGTCAGGAAGGCGATGACCGGGTTCAGCTCGATTTCCATCTCGCGCTCGACGATGCCGACATTGACCGGGCCGGCGCCCATGTCGACGACGGTGTCGGTGCGCAGGGTCGCGTCGGTCTCGGCCTTGTTGTAGCCGATGATGCCAGACAGCACCCAGTTCTCGCCAGCGGCATAGTTGACGCCGGCATAAATGCCCGGGCCCGTGGAGTCGGTCAGCGACACATCGGTCTGGCCTGACAGCGCGCCTTCCAGCACCGGGCTTGCCTCGCCATCATAAAAGGTCGTGTAATTGTAGCCAACGCTGACATAGGGGCGCCATTGTGCCGTACGCGGCGTAAAATAGTAGACGCCTGACAGGGTCGCGGTCGCGACGGTCGCCTCGGCAACCTGGCCAACGCCCTCGATCGTACCGGAACCTTTCAGGTCGACACCGAAGGGGATACCGGCCAGCAGCTCGACACCGAAATGCTCGCCGATATGGCGGGTGTAGGTAAAGGTCGGCGCCGTCGGGCTTTCCACCTCTGCGGTGATGCCCGGCGGTGTGTTTGGCCCGGCGAGATCGCTCGTCTCGTCATTCATGGCGAAGTGAACGACACCGAGTTTCAGGATATTATTATCCGCCCACGGCACGTCCGAGACTTGAGCGCTGGCATTACCTGTAAAGACGAGGCCAGCGGCAACAGCAGCACCGGCAGAGATGATAAAACGCGAAAGCGACATGACAAAACCCTCTAGTTTGTTGCCGCTATTCCTAACTGAAAATGCTTAACAGGAGTTTTACCATAAATGCCGGAATTGACCTGAAATCGGCCACAGCACTGGGTTTCATGCAACCCTCAGGGTGTGTTAGCGCTCCCTTCCCCGTATTCCGGGTGGTCTATATCCGTCCGTGCCCCGAACTTGTCATGGGGCTCGCTTTCGCCATGCGGGTCCATGTGCAGGATGATGTCCGCCCCGGGAAAGGCTTCGTGCAGGGCCAGTTCAACGCGGTCGGTGATGGCATGGGCATCGCGCAAGGTCAGGTCGGGATCGAGGTCCAGATGCATCTGGATATATTTGCGCTGCCCGGCCCGGCGCGTGCGCAGGGCGTGAAAATCGATCACCCCTTCATCGGCATGGACGATCTCGGCGATGCGCGCGCGTTGCGATTTCGGTAATTCCTCATCCATCAATTGCGGCAGGGCGCGGCGCCCGATCGACCAGGCGGCATGGGCAAGGAACAGCGCGGCGGCGAGACCGGCGATCGCATCGGCCCGCAACCAGCCGAACTGTACGGCGAGGAAGACAGCCACCAGCGTGCCGCCATTGGCGATGATATCGCCGGTATAATGGGCCTGGTCACCCTCCACGGCGAGAGAGCCGGACTTGCGGATCGCCAGCGACTGGAACGCGACAAGGCCGATGGACAGCGTCAGCGACAGTGCCATCACGCCCATGGCGACACCGCCGTTCTGGAGGGGCTCGGGGTCGATCAGCCGCTTTACGCTTTCATAGGCAACGAAGAGTGCCGAGCCGGAGATCAGCACGATCTGCGTCAGCGAGGATACCGCCTCCGCCTTGCCATGGCCGAAGCGATGCTCTGCATCGGGGGGTTCAGAGGCCCAGCGAACACCAACGAACGCGACAAGCGAGCCGATGAGGTCGAGCGAGGAGTCGGCCAAAGACCCGAGCACCGCGGTCGATCCAGACATGATCCAGGCGACGAGCTTTGCCACGATCAGCGTCAGCGCGACAGCGACCGACAGGCCGGCCGCCGCCATGGCCCAGCGGCTCCTGTCTTTCTCGACCTGTTGGAAACTTCCGTGCATGACCACCGAAATAGGCGCGCCATTGCAGACTGTCAAAGATCAAATGTCAGACTGCAAATCATTTTCACTAAAGTTTTCAGCCACTTAAGCAGATATCGCCCTTCGCGACTGCAATGTAACCGTACATTCACTTGCATCAGAATTTCTATTGGATATTATCACAATAACTGGGTAGGTGGTGAAATGCGGTTAGCTTTCCTTTTTGGACTGTTTCTATTCGCTGTCGGGGCGCTTGTCGCCGAACGGTACGGGCTTCCGGGCACCGTGACGGGCTTGACCGACAAGGGTTTCGACAAGATCGAAGGGTTTATTGCGGGCACCGAAAGGCCACCCGCCGCCTTCGCTGCTGCGGCGGAAGAGCCTGCGGCGGACATGGCCCACGCACCGGCGGCAACGGCTGCCCTCTCCTCCAGCACGACAGCAGATGCCGCCCGCAACATGCCGACAGCGGACAACAGCGCCATGAGCCTGAACGGCGACGGGCTGGAGATCATCAAGACATCCCGCGGCCTGACCCTGTCGGCCACCATGGAAGATGGTGACTGGCATGTCGGCTATGCCCACACGGCGACCGCGACGGAGGGCATGTCCCTGACCGTACCGCAGGCTGAAGAACTGCTGCTGGCAGACCTCCAGCCGGTACAGGACGGCGTTCGCCGCATGGTAACCGTGCCCCTGAACGAGAACGAATATGCCGCCCTCGTCTCCTTCGCGGAGTCGGTCGGCATCGAGAATTTCGGCCAGACCGATGTCTATCGCAGCCTGCAGAACGGCAAACGCGACGAAGCTGCAGAAGCGCTGAGCGAGCACACGATTGCCAATGTCGGCGGCGAGCTGACCCAGATGCCGAGCCTGATGGAACGGCGCGAGCGCGAACGCGCCCTCTTCATGTCCCAGCCCTGATCAGCATTCCGTGCGCTCCTGACAATCAGAAATCCAGCGCCTGATCGAGATCCTCGATCAGGTCGTCAGCGTTCTCCAGCCCGACAGAGAGGCGCAGCAGCCCCTGCGGCGAGCGCGGCGTCGGCCCCTCGACCGAGGCACGATGCTCGATCAGGCTCTCCACACCGCCAAGGCTTGTCGCATTGAGGATCAGCTTTACCCGCGAGGCAACAGCAAGCGCCCCATCACGCCCACCGACAATCTCCACCGACAGCATGCCGCCGCCGGCTTTCATCTGCGCCCGCGCGATATCCTCTCCCGCCCGGCCCGACAGGAACGGGTAATGCACCGTCTCCACCCGGTCATGTGCGCTGAGAAATTCAGCGAGCACCCCCGCGTTGCGGCAATGGGCCTCCATCCGGCAGTGCAGCGTCTGCAGGCCGCGCGAAACGAGCCAGGCGTTGAAGGGCGACAGCACGCCGCCGGTGACCTTGCGCGTGGCGAACAGGGCGCGAGCGGCATCGTTATCTTCTCTGGCAATCACTGCCCCGCCCTGAATGTCACTGTGCCCGCCCATATACTTTGTCAGGGAATGGATGACATAATCCGCGCCCAGATCGAGTGGCCGCTGCAGCACAGGCGTCGCAAACGTGCCATCGACCGCGACCTGCGTACCCGCCTCATGAGCCAAACGGCTGACCGCCGCGATATCGATGATGTCGAGCTTCGGGTTGGACGGCGTCTCGAACCAGACGAGGGCGGTGTTGTCCGTCAGCGCGTCACCGAGCGCCTCAAGGTCCGTCATGTCGATAAATACTGCCTCTATCTTCCGTACCGGGAAGGTCGCTGCGGCGAGATTGCGGAAATCGTGATAGAGGTCATGATGGAAGATGACCCGGCACCCTTCCGGCAGGCCCGCCAGCAGGGCCGCGCCCGCCGCCATGCCGGAAGCAAAGGCTGCTGCGACCGCCCCGCCCTCCATCGCCGCGAGCCGAGCCTCAAGGTCAGCGACATTCGGGTTGGTATCGCGCACATAGGTGAACCCGTGCAGGTTCTCATAGGCAGGCCCGTGCTGCCATGTCGTCGACAGCTGGATCGATGCCGCGACGGCCCCGTCCCTGCCGATGCCCGGCGTGTGAATGGCGATGGTTTCCGGTTTCATGGTTTTCCCGTTCATGGGGAGGCCCTTTCCTGTTCAGCGCCAACCTAACGCCGCCCGCCGCGTCGCGCCAGAAGCCTGTAGAATGGTACGCCGCTTTGTGCCAGTCTGAGCCTTCAGCAAGGGGATATCTCGATGAGTCTTTACAAAGCCGCCGCACAGGCAAGCAGCCGCCTGTCTCTGTCAGCTATTGCAACAGTGCTGATGCTGGCCGCCTGTACTGAAGCCGAGGCGCCACGGGAAAGGCCGACGGACTTCATCCCGCCGGAGGGTACGCTGGTCGAGGAACACATCCCGGTGCGTATGCGCGACGGTATCCGTCTCGATACGGATATTTACCTGCCCCCTGGCGGTGAGACGCCGGTACCGACGGTGCTGATCCGCACACCCTATTCCAGCGAGATGGGTCGCGGCAGCGAGGGCTTCAAGGCACAGCTGATCGAGGCAGGCTATGCTGTCGTCGAGCAGCATGAGCGGGGGCGCTATTTCTCCGAAGGCGAATTCACCATGATCCCCAACCCGGTCGAGGATGGTCTCGACACGTTCGACTGGATTACCGCGCAGCCTTGGTCCAACGGCGCGATCGGTACCTATGGCTGTTCGTCATCGGCTGAAAACCAGCTCAAACTGGCGAGCCGCAATCATCCGGCGCACAAGGCGATGATCGCCCGCTCCGCCGGGGTAGGCGTTGCCGAGGCCGGCCCGTTCAGCGAACAGGGCAATTTCTGGCGCGGCGGCGTCTGGCAGCAGGGCTGGTTCAACTATTTCTACGAGGAAATGCAGCAGCCCTGGCCGAAACTGCCAGCAGACCTCGACGATGTTGCATGGCAACGGGCCGCCGCCTCCTTCAGCGTCGACAATGACGGCGACGCCCGCGAGCAGGACTTCTATGACGGCATCCGCATGTACCTGCCGATGGCGGACATGGCCGTTGCGGGCGATGGCGCGGTCACCGACTTCGAAGAATACATCGCCCGTGGGCCGGTTCATCCGGACTGGGACGATAACCGCCTGACCGATGAAGACGCCGCGGCGATCCGCGTGCCAGGCTTCTGGGCCGAAGCGCTGTACGATATTTCCGCCCGCGCCACCGCCGCTGCGTTCCAGACCGCAAGCGAGGCCAACAGGGCCGCTGGTGTCGACAACCAGTATATCATCCTGACCAATGGACCCCATTGCGGGTTCGGGCGCGAGGAAGCCGAGACCACGATAGGCGACCGGCCCCTCGGCGATGCCCGGCTCGACTATGACGCCCAGTCCATCGCGTTTTTCGACCATTACCTGAAAGGCTCAGGGCCAGCACCGGAGTTTGCCCCTGTCCAGGCCTATATGGCTGGTGAGAATGAATGGCAGGCGTTCGATACCCTGCCCGATCCATCCGTCGTGCCGGCCGGTGATGACGCCCTCGTCTTTACCCTGACGAGTGGCGGTAGCGCCAATACGCTGGACGGCGATGGCGTACTGGCCGTCGAGGCAGCGCAAGGCGACAGTGACAGCTTCGTCTACGACCCGACTAACCCGGTGATCAGCCATGGCGGCGAGATTTCCGGCATGGGCACCGACCAGGAGGACGGCAGCTTCGACCAGCGCGAGATCGAGGCGCGGGAGGACGTGCTGGTCTATACCTCCGAAGTACTGACCGAGGACCTGCCTGTCTTCGGCTTTGCCCATGCGCAGCTTTTTGTCTCCTCCGATGCACCGGACACGGACTTCACGGTCAAGATCGTCGATGTCGCACCGGATGGCACGGCATGGAACATCGCCGACACGATCCTGCGCATGCGCTATCGCGACGGGCTGGAGACACCGGTGTTCATGGAAGATGGCGAGGTTTACGAGATTTCCCCGCCGCCCATGCTGGTCGCCAATACGTTCCAGAAGGGTCACCGGGTGCGGGTCGAGATATCCTCCAGCAATTTCCCGTCCTATGCCCGCAGCCTGAACACCGCTGCCGATCCGTACACGTCGACGGAATTCGCTGTCGCGACTAACACGGTCCATCATGGCGGCGCGACGCCGTCGCGCATCATCCTGCCGCTGGCCGGGGAATAATCAGAGCGACTTCAGGAAGTCATCGGCGGGCATCATGACCTTGTCATCGATCTTGCCGATGGCTTTCGCGTCCTTGCCGTCATAGTCGAGCGCCAGAAGCACGCGGCGGATGGCGTTGAGCCTTGCGCGGCGCTTGTCATTAGCCTTGATCACCGTCCATGGCGCATGGTCCGTATGCGTCGCCTCCAGCATGCGATTGCGCGCCTTCGTATAGTCATCCCACTTGGTCAGTGCCTCGACATCCATCGGTGACAGCTTCCAGATCTTCAACGGGTCGTGGCGGCGATCGTGAAACCGCTTCAGCTGCATCTCCTGGCCGATATTCAGCCAGAACTTGAAGAAATGCATGCCGTCATTGGTGATCATCTTCTCAAAGGCCGGTGTCTCCTCGAGGAAATGCTTGCATTGCTGCTCCGTACAGAACCCCATCACCGGTTCGACCCCGGCGCGATTATACCAGGACCGGTCGAACAGGCGCATCTCGCCGGTCGAGGGGAAATGCCGCACATAGCGCTGGTAATACCACTCGCCCCGCTCGCGATCCGTCGGCTTGGGCAGGGCGACGACATGGGCGATGCGCGGGTTCATATATTCCGTGAACCGCTTGATCGTCCCGCCCTTGCCAGCGGAATCGCGCCCCTCGAAAAGCAGGACCACCCGCTCGCCCGTGTCCTGCATCCAGTACTGCATTTTCACCAGTTCCAGCTGCAGCGCTTCCAGCTGGTCCTCATAGTCTTTCCGGTCGAGTTTCTTCTCATAGGGATAGCCACCACAGGCCATGGCGCCGTCCTCGACCCAGTCCGGGAGGTCGGGACTATCGATGTCGAACGCGCGCTCCTTGCCCCTGATCGTCAGGGTCACGGGCGGGGCGATATCCATTCTCATGATGTTCATAGCGCGTCTTTCTCGAGGAACTTGTCGGTCTATTCTGGCGTCCATCCTGCACGAACACGGCCCCTCGCGCCAGCGGGCTGGCCGGACGGGGTTAATCGTCCTATACTAGGGAACAGAACGAGGAGAGCGATATGACCATACTGCATCGCGTTCTGGACGGCATGATCAGGAAAGGATGTCTTGTCGTCACCACCCATGATGGTCACGAACAGACCTATGGTGATGGCACCGGCCCCTGCATCAGCGTTGAACTGACCGGCGCAGACACGCCGCGCAAGATTGCCATGGACCCGACCCTGAAGCTCGGCGAAGCCTATATGGAGGGCGAGCTGGTGATGGCCAAGGGCAGTGTCTATGACCTGCTGGACCTGATCTATCAGAACTCAGGCCCGGTTGCGGCTACATCCCCATGGATGAAAGTCATGCAATGGCTGCGCTTTGCCCGCCGCCGCCTTGACCAGCTCAACACCCTGTCGCGCTCGTCGAAGAATGTGCAGCACCACTACGATCTTGGCGACGACCTCTATCACCTGTTCCTCGATCAGGACATGCAATATTCCTGCGCCTATTTTCCGACACCGGAGACGTCGCTGGACGAGGCGCAGCTCTTGAAGAAACGCCACATAGCCGCCAAGGTGCTGGCGCAGCCGGGCGAGGACGTGCTCGACATCGGCTGCGGCTGGGGCGGCATGGGGCTGTACCTCACCCAGAATTGCGGCGTGAACGTCACCGGGGTCACCCTGTCCCACGACCAGCTCAGCGTCGCCATCCGCCGCTCGGTCGAGTCCGGGCTGTCCGACCGGGCGACATTCAGGCTGCAGGACTATCGCACGCTGGACAAAAAATTCGACCGCATTGTCTCGGTCGGCATGTTCGAGCATGTCGGCGTCAATCATTACAGGAACTATTTCGAGAAATGTGCAGAAATGCTGAAGCCCGGCGGCGTTGGCCTGATCCACACGATCGGCCGCTTCGGCCCGCCCGGCATCACCAATCCGTTCATCGCCAAATATATCTTCCCCGGTGGTTACATCCCCGCCCTGTCGGAAGTCGTCTCGGTGATCGAGGAAACGGGTCTCGTCGTCACCGATATCGAATATCTCCGCCTGCATTACGCCGAGACGATCCGCCATTGGCGCGAACGGTTCACGGCCCGCTGGGACGAGGCGAAGGCGCTCTATGACGAGCGTTTCTGCCGAATGTGGGATTTCTATCTCGCCTCATCGGAAATGGCGTTCCGGGCACAGATCATGTGCAATTTCCAGATCCAGATCGCCCATGACCAGACGGCGGTGCCGATGACGCGTGACTATATCGCGCAGAAGAAAGCAGAGCTGGCGGAAAAGGATGGCGGGCCAGATTTTCTCAGGCAAGATGGCACCGGCGTGGTTCATCCGCTGGCGGCGCAATAGCTATTCCGAAGAAACTTCTTCGGGCTCTATCTCGTCCACACGCTCGATGATGACCGGCTCTACGGGCACGTCCTTGTCAAACTGGCCCTGTGCGCCTGTCTCGACCATGCCGATGGCGTCGACCACCTCCATGCCGGCGACGACCTTGCCGAATACGGCATAACCCCAGTCGAGCATCAGCTCTTCGCCTTCATGGTCGAGTTCCTCGTTATGCCTGAGGTTGATGTACCACTGGTTCGTTGCCGAATTCGGCTCCGTATAGCGCGCCATGGCGATGGTGCCGCGCTCGTTATTCAGGCCGTTGGTCGCCTCGTTCTGGATCGGGTCCATCGCCGGGCGCTCTATCAGCGTACGGGAATAACCACCACCCTGGATCAGGCGCCCGGCAACGACACGGTGAAAGATCGTGCGGTCGTATGAGCCTTTTGTGGCGTAGGCGAAGAAATTCTCGACCGTGATCGGCGCCTTCGTCCGGTTCAGCACCAGATCGATATCGCCCATGGAGGTCTGGATGCGAGCATAAACGATATCGTCGCCTTCCCAGCCCTCCGGCACGCTCTGCGCGTTCGCTGGCAGGGCGAGAGCAAGCAAAGACAGGGCGGCGATCAGCGCGGTGCGCAACATGGATACTCCAACAGGTCAGCTTGATTTGCGGATCTTGTTTATCCGGTCAATGAGGCCATTTGTTGACGCGTCATGGGCCGTTGCGGCTGGCTTGTCCTGACCGCGTTCGGCGAGTTCCGGCAGGATCGCCTTGGCCAGTACCTTGCCCAGCTCCACGCCCCACTGGTCGAAGGAGTTGATGCCCCAGATCACGCCCTGGCAGAAAATCTTGTGCTCATAGAGTGCGATCAGCGCGCCGAGGGTTTCCGGCGTCAGCTTCTCCATCAGGATCGAATTGGTCGGGCGATTGCCGGTGAAGGTCTTGTGTTTGGCCAGCGTCTCCAGCTTGTCGGCGGGCACGCTGTCGCCAAGCTCCGCCTTCACTTCTTCCGTCGTCTTGCCGCGCATCAGTGCTTCCGGCTGGGCGAGGAAATTCGCCAGCAGCTTGACGTGATGGTCGCCCAGCGGATTATGGCTCAAGGCCGGGGCGATGAAATCGGCAGATATCTTGTCCGTCCCCTGATGGATCAGTTGGTAGAAGGCATGCTGGCCGTTGGTGCCGGGCTCGCCGAAGATGACCGGGCCGGTCGAGGCACTGGCGGGCGAGCCATCCATGACCACACCCTTGCCATTCGATTCCATGTCCGCCTGCTGAAGATAGGCAGCAAGGCGATGCAGGTACTGGTCATAGGGCAGCACGGCATGGGTGCCGATATCGAGGAAATTGCGGTTCCACACGCCGATCAGGGCCAGCAGTGCCGGGAGGTTTTCGGTCAGCGGTGCCTCTTCGAAATGGCGGTCCATCACCGCGGCACCGTCGAGCAGCTTGCGGAAATTGTCGAAACCGACCTGCAGCGCGATGGAAAGACCGATAGCCGACCACAGGGAATAGCGCCCGCCGACCCAGTCCCAGAAGGCGAACATATTGTCCGTGTCGATACCGAATTTTGAAACCTCATCGGCATTGGTCGACAGGGCGATGAAGTGTTTCGCGACATCGGCTTCGCTCGCGCCCTGTTTCAGGAACCAGTCACGGGCCGACATGGCATTGGTCATCGTCTCCTGCGTCGTGAAGGTCTTCGATGCGATGATGAACAGCGTCGTCTCCGGATCGACGGCGGCAAGCGTCTCGGCAAGGTGCGTGCCGTCCACGTTGGAGACGAAATGGCAGTCGCGCCCGTCGATCCAGTAAGGCTTCAGCGCCTCGGTCACCATAACGGGGCCAAGGTCAGATCCGCCAATGCCGATATTGACGATGGTGGTCAGTTTCTTGCCGGTATAGCCCGTGTGGCCGCCGGAATGGATCGCGGCGCAGAACTGGTCCATGCGCGACAGCTCTGCCTCGATCAGCGGCATGACGTCCTCGCCACCGACCCTGTATTTGCCATGGGCGGTATCGCGCAGGGCGACGTGGAGCACGGCGCGGTCCTCGGTTTCGTTGATCTTTTCGCCGGCGAACATCGCCGCGCGCTTCCCTTCGAGGCCGCGTGCTGTGGCGAGGGCGAGCAGCTTGTCCACCGTCTCGTCGGTCACGAGGTTCTTGGAGTAATCGACGAACAGGCCCGCGGCCTCGCCGGAGAGTTTCCCGAACCGGGCCGCGTCGCGCTCGAACAGATCGCGCATATGTACGCCGGACAGGCTTTTTGCCTCGTCTGCCAGCGCTTTCCATTCGGCCAAATCGGTCAGTTTCTCACTCGTCTTCTCGCTCATCGGGCACTCCTCATGTCTGTCGCACCCTAATTAGCGGACCGGCGCCGCTTTGCCAGCCCCCGGGGCGAAAAGAGGGGCAAAGAAAAAGCCTGCGCCGCAAGGGCACAGGCTCTACATGTATTCTGCTCTGAGCAGCGGTCGATCAGTATTTCACGCTGCAGCCATAGGGCTGGCTTTGCGGGGTCGCGACCGGCTCGCCCGCCTCGATGTTTTCCATCGCGGCAAGGACATAGTTCTCTGCCTTTTCGAGGTCGGCCTTGTCGGCAGACGGGATCGAGTCGATGCCGCCTGCGTAAACGAGCGTGCCTTCCTCATCGATGATGTACATGTGCGGGGTCGTCTTGGCGGCATAGGCAGTGCCGATTTCGCCGGATTCATCGAGAATGACGTGGGTCGGGCTTGCATCGCGCGTTTCGGTCAGCTCGTCAGCCATCTCTGCGGAGACATGGCCCTGCTTGCCGGGGGCGGACGAAATGATCGTCAGCCAGGTGTAGCCAGCCTCGGCGGCGGCTTCCTGCGTCATCTGCATGTTGCCGGCCTCGTAATGCTTTTTCACGAACGGGCAGTCATGGTTGGTCCATTCAAGGATCACCTTCTCACCGGCAAGGTCAGACAGCGAAACGGTGTCGCCGGATGTGGTCGTGCCGGTAAAGGCCGGGGCCGGCGCGCCAATCTCCGGGGCGGCAAAGGCAGCGCCGATGCTAAGGGCAAACGTCGCCACGGATGCAAAAAGAACTTTCATCGATCAATCTCCTCCAGATCAAAGGCTGATTTAGGCCAAAATCACGGCTCGACTATAGCACGGAGAATGTCTCGCGCATGATGTCGAACGATAACACTTGCGGGAGGACTTGTGGTTCAGGCGCACCCGGTGCGTAGAAAAGATAAAGCGGCACGCCGGACCGGCCCTGTGCCTCCAGCGCCCGGGTAATTTCCGGGTCTTGCACGGTCCAGTCGGCGACCATGTAGACGACGCCTTTTTCGTGGAACTGGCTGACGACCTGCTGGCGCGTCAGCACCGTCTGCTTGTTGACCTGGCAGGTCACGCACCAGGCGGCGGTGAAGTCGATGAAAACAGGCGTGCCCGCTTCGCGCAGCTCTTCCAGCGTGGCCTCGGAATAGGCGACGGTCGGCAATTTCGACAGGTCGCCCTCGCCCGGCGCGGAGGCTTGCGCATAGTCCGCGGTGCGCAATTGCGGCGTGATGCCGGAGAGCGCGTAGACGCACCCGCCAATGGCCGCGAGAGCGAGTACTCGCGCAAACACGCCGCCCGCGCCCCGGCTGCGCTGGGACAGGCCGAAGGCCCACGCCGCAAAGCCGGTCAGCAACAGCGCGATCAGCAACAGGACGAGACCTTCGGAGCCTGCCTGCAATGTCAGTGTCCAGATCAACCAGATCAGCGTGGCGAACATGGCAAAGGAGAGCACCTGCTTGAACACTTCCATCCACGCGCCGGGCTTGGGCAGCGCCTTGGCGATACCGGGGATCAGCGAGATCAGCAGGTAAGGCAGGGCAAGGCCCAGGCCCATGACTGCGAACACAAGCAGCCCGACAAAGGCAGGCTGCTGCGCCGACAGCGCAAAGCCGACCGGCACGCCGAGGAACGGCCCGATGCATGGTGCCGCGACGGCGACGGCCAGAAGACCGGTAAAGAACGCACCGGAATTGCCCCCCTTGGAGGCAAGCCCGGTGCCCACCCCTTGCACGCTGGTGCCGATTTCGAACAGCCCGGCCAGGTTCAGGCCGACGAGGAAAATCACGATTGCAAAGACCGCGACCGTAACAGGCGATTGCAGGTGGAAGCCCCAGCCGATCTGCTCGCCCCCTGCCCGCAGTGCCAGCAACAGGCCTGCGATGGCGAGGAACGCGACAAGGATGCCGGCGGTATAGATGAAGCCATGGCGCACAATAGTCGCGCGGCTCTCCTGCGCCGAATGGGCAAGGCTCGCCGCCTTGATGAAGATCACCGGGAAGACGCAGGGCATGACGTTGAGGATGATGCCGCCGAGGAAGGCGAGGCCGAGAATCGCCCACAGATTGCGGCTTTCCGCTGGCGGGGTCGCGCTGGAACTCTCGCTTGTACCTGATCCGGCGTCAGTTGACGCACCGGTGTCTGCCCCCGGCACGGTCACCCCTGCCGGTGCCTCGGTCTGGGTCGCGGCGATCTCTATCCCGCGCTCGTCGATAGTCACGACACCGTCCAGCACATCCAGCGAAGCCGGGTCGTAGTCGAATGCTGGCTGCAGGAACAGTCGCACGCCTTCGTCAGTCGCAGCAACTTTCTGCTCCGCTGCCGGTTCGACCACGCTGATTGCCGCCGGGAAGAAGAAGATCTCCGCCTGCGGATCGATATCGCCGGACAGCTCCAGCACCGGCTTGCCATCGAGGTCATACCAGGCAGCATCGAAGCCGCCCTGTTCGGGCATATGCGTATCGCCTTGCTCAAACAGCGGCGCGCCTAAGGCATCTGGCCCTGCGGGTTCAGCGACCACAGGCAGGCTCAACGACAGTGTCGCGCTTTCCGGTATGCAGATATCGGCGCAGATCAGCCATGTCGCGTCGGCGGTCAGGGTAACCGTCTGGCCCGTTGCGGCACCGGAAGGCGCCGTCAGGTCGATCATGAACAGCGGCGTGCCCTCATGACCGAAATTGACGAGCGGGCCGAGCGGAATGCGATGGGGCAGCGGATAGTCGATCTCGCCCGTCTCGAACCCCTCTGGCAGGGTCCAGTCGATTTCAAGCGGCAGGCCGGAATCGCCAGGGTTCATCCAGTAGACGTGCCAGCCTTCGCGCAGTTCCTGATACAAGCCGATGCGGATGGTCTCTCCGGGCGCGATACCGCCCCGCTCGGCGATCAGCTGGCTGACGGCATTGCCGGTTTCCACTGGCTGGGAGACTGCCTGAGCCCTGGCCTGTGGCGCCATGACGGCAGCAAGGATGGCGAGGAAAGCAGCAATGAAAAGGTTTGATGATCGCATGAGGCTATTGGTCCGGTGTTTCAGTCGATCCAAGCTCTAGCATAATCGGCGCGGACTGCATCGCAAACACTCACCCTCTCGCCGGAATGTTATGGGCAGTGAGCATCACCCATCAGGCCAACAAAAAAGCCGCCGGGAGCACCGGCGGCTTTTTGAATTTGTATGCAGCCAGGGCCTATTGCCTGGTAACCGGCTTCAGCATTTCTTCGCCCGTCAGGTTGAAGCGACGCACGCGGCGCTCCATCAGCAGGCGCCAGTTGCCCATGGACATCAGCTGCGCATAAAGGATCGGCAGCATGTTGGACTGGCGCAGGGCAAGGAATTTCTCCTCCGACAGGTCAGCCAGTTTCTTCTCTTCAACGCCGTTATATTGCGCGAATGGCTGCGGCTGGTCGGCACCTTGCGGTGTGAACTGGGCAACCTGGTTCGACACGATATTGTATTCGACCAGCTGCTTGGCGAAATTCACCGTGACCTGACGGTCACGCTCGTAATTGGTGCAGTAGTCCATGGCCTGCTGCGTAGCGGCAGAAAGCTGGTCGCCATCGAAGAACGGCATGTCGGAATCGCTCTTGATGCCTTCATAGGCGCTGTCGACGATCATCGCCATGCGGTTGGAAGACTGGTCGCCAGCGAGAGCAAATGGATAGCGGCGGATATAGCCGGGGATGTAGACGTTCTGGTCCCATTCGCCCTTGTCGTTGACGAACAGGTTCACGTCGTCGATCAGGCCGGTCACCGCGAGCGGCATCGGATTCTGTTCATCGGTGAAGATGATCGGGTAATGCTTCTGGGCAGCAGCGATTTCCGTGACGACCAGCGGCACGGCGCGGACATTGGCGGCAAAGCCGAACGGGCTATCCGGACGGGAAATGCCCAGTTTGGAGTGCTTTTCCTTGCTGAGCAGTTCCGGCTCGCGGAACATGTACAGGCTGCCTTCCAGTTTCGGTTCTTGCGGTGCGGCGCTCGGCGTGTCGCTCATTGTCAGTCGTCTCCTGGACTTTCTTGGTAAATGGTTTCCACCCCGGGCGGGGCGCGGTTTGGCAGGTCGTAGCAAAAAGGATGCCGCTCTCCAAGCGCTTATTGGGCAAAGCGCGGCTCAATCGGCGCATTGATGCCGGATCACTCTGTCAGCCGCGATGCGATGAGGGATGCGCACTCCCCGGGAAATTCCTGGGGCGCGAGATGCGATGACCCTGGCAATACCGTTCCGTCCACACCCTGCCCCGCAAGTCGGATGCGCGATGTACCGGACGCAGTCGAACCGGTTTCGGCGTATATCGCACTGACATCGCCGCCTGCTGCTGTCATCGCCCCGTCGAGAGCATCCCAGAAGGAGTGCCCCTGCGCCGCAAAGGTTGCCGCCTCCCACGCCGGATCGCAGGAAAGGCGTACACTATCCTCATCAGGCAAAAGGCCATCGGCCAGATAGTCGTCCAGCACCCCCTTCGCCCAGCCCGCAAAGAAGGGCTTGCGACCGTATGATTCCCTGACCGATTGCGCATCGGGAAAGATGGCTCGCCTGGCTGCGGCTTTTTTTGCGACGGGCAGGATTTCACGGATAAAGCCGCGCATTGGCGAGCGGGCAAGCCAATGGGCGGCAACCGGCACGACGACCGGCTCGATCATGACTATCCGGCGCACCGGTACCTTGCCTGCGGCGGCGACCATCAGGGAGATGACCGCCCCCATGGAATGCCCGACCAGGGTCCATCCCGCCTCCGGCGCAGGCTGTCCGGCGAGCAGCGCCCCGGCATCGCCGGCATAGATATGCCAGTCCCGCAGGTTTTCCGGATCGGCCGGCAGGCTGGTCCGGCCGTGGCCGCGGTGATCAAGGGTCAGGATGGTATGGGAGGGTGCCAGCGGCTCAATCACCCGGCGATAGGAAAGGCCATTCAGACCATTGGCATGCAGCAGCACGATAGCGGGCTGTCCCTCGCCCCAGCGCCGCACATGCATGTCGCCGCCTCGCTCCGGCAGGGATACCATCTGGCTGTTCATGAGATTACTTGCCGGCTTCGTCGAGCGCGAGGCGATAGATCGTCTGCAGGTGGCGCACGTCCTGGGCGGCACGGTGCGTGTGCGGCTCCAGCTTCTGGGCGCGACCAACAAGCTCTGCAGGTGCCGATTTCGCCAGCGGCTTGATCAGTTCGGCAAAGTCATGAAGCTTGAAATTGGCCCGCACGCCGGCGGCCTCGTAGAGCCTGTAAAGCCAGTAACCATCATAATCCGGGGCGTCTGAATAGACCTGCGCATTGGCAAAGGCGGCATTCAGGACAAGGGCGGCTTCCAGCACCGGGGTCCCCTCGCGGATCAGCTTGTCCGGCGTGATGCGGTGCAGCTCCTCGGCGGATTTCTCCCACGCATTCAGGGACCAGCTGTCGGCAGGCTTGATCAGCATGGAGCGGACAGGCCAGTCGGCAAAGGCCCAGCCGATCTCGATAGGCCATGACTTGGACCCAAGGCCCGATGCTTCCAGATCGATAAAGGCGATCTGTCTGCCCTGTTCGGTTCGCGGCTCGCTCATTGTTGTTCTTGGTTTCCGCAAGGAGTTCGTCGAAAAAACTCACCCTAAGGTGAGCCTATCGGCCATGCAAAAGAAATATCGATGACAATACCAGCCCCGGGACACTCAAAAGGCCGGGGCATATTGTTGCAGCGTACTCAGATTTCGCGGGCCTGATAGGTGCCTGTTTCTGGATCTTTCTCGAAGTCGATGACGTCAGGCCCGGCATAGGGGGACTGGTCTTCGCGCACCCGGCGCAAGATATCCTTGGCTTCTCTCCATTTGCTGGCGAAACGCCTGGAAACGGCGACCGCACCGGCGGTAACCGCAGCAGTGGCCAGAATGGTAGCGATTGTGGACATGGGCTAACTCCTCCTGCCCTCCAAACATAACAAGACGGCAATCATTCCGCCAATGAACGAATGGAAAGGCTGGATCGCCGTATCTTACCGCCCGTAGCGGCTCCACAGGGATTTCTCTTCCAGCGTATCGACAAGCTGGTCGGGGTCGAGGAGCGACAGGGACGGCGCAGGCATGCCGCCGCGCGACATGATTGCCTGAATGAGGCTCTTCTTGTCGGTCTCGATCCGCTTGATTTTCACATCCTTGCCGAATTTTTCCTTCAGCACGGTGCGCACCTCACCGATCGCATCGATCAGGCCCAGCTCCTTTGCCTTGCCGGCAGCCCAGAACTGACCGGAGAAGATCTCGTCACTATCGGCGAGCTTGCCTGCGCGGCGCTCTTTCACGAGATCGATGAAGATCGCATGAAGCTCGTCGAGCAGGATCTTCAGCCGCTCCACATCCTGCGGGTCTTCCGGCTTGAATGGGTCAAGCTGGCTCTTGTTCGACCCGGCCGTATAGATACGGCGCTCCACACCAAGCTTCGAAATCGCTTCAGGGAAGCCGAAGCCGCCGGAGATAACGCCGATGGAGCCAACAACCGAACTCGGATCGGCATAGATCTCGTCACCTGCGATGGACAGGATATAGCCGCCGGAGGCGCCGACATCCTCGACAAAGGTCAGCACCGGCACGTCCTTTTCGGCTGCCAGCGTCCGGATACGGTCATGGATCAGGCGCGACTGAACCGGCGAGCCGCCGGGCGAATTGATGCTGATTGCCACGGCCTTGAGCCCGGACGGTTTGAACGCCTCATCCAGCGCCTTTTCAAGGCGGCGCAGGTTGAGATTTTTGCTTGTCCTGCCTGACGTGGCGATGACGCCGGTCAGGTCGAGATGGGTGACGGTGGGTTTCGGCGGTCCGCCCCACGGCGTCGCCTTCCACAGCTTTTTCGGCATTTCGGTGAACTTGCTCATCACGAGGATGTATGCGGCGTTGCGGCACTGTTCAAGTAAGCTCTTAAAAACAGGCGATTATCGCTGGCATGGCGATGATGAAGCCATTATGACACGCTTGACCGATACTGACGCCGCGACCATTGTTGGCCGGATATCGGGGACTATTTGTTACAGATGAGCAGACAGGAGCGCCGCGTGGGCAATCCGGCGAAGACATTGGAACGGCAACGCACCTTCAAGAACGCGGTTCTTGATTTGCGCGCGCTCACGGCTGACGATCTGGAAGCCGTCAACGGCACGATCCTCGACCACATGCAGTCTTCGGTGAAAATGATCCCGGAAGTCGCCGGACACCTGATCAATGCCGGTGGCAAGCGCCTGCGCCCGGTGCTGACCATCGCCGCCGCCCGTGCCTTCGGCTATGACGGGCACCAGCACATCAACCTCGCTGCTGCCGTCGAACTGATCCATGGCGCAACGCTGCTGCATGACGATGTCGTCGATGAAAGCGCCCTGCGCCGCGGGCTGGAGACGGCCAACATCATCTGGGGCAACAAGGAGAGCGTGCTTGTTGGCGACTTCCTGTTCTCGCGCTCCTTCGAGCTGATGGTGAAGACCGGCTCGCTGAAGGTTCTCGACATCCTCTCCGCCGCCTCCTGCACCATCGCCGAGGGTGAAGTGCTGCAACTGGCAACACAAAAGAACACCGCCGCGACCTTCGAGATGTATCTCGACGTGGTCAAGGCCAAGACCGCCGCCCTGTTCGCCGCCGCAACCCAGGCCGGCGCTGTTATCGCTGGTGCCAGCGAGGCCGAAGAAAAGGCCTTCTTCGATTACGGCATGAATTTCGGCATCGCCTACCAGCTTGTCGATGACGCGCTCGATTATGCGGGCACACAGAGCGATCTGGGCAAGTCCGTCGGTGACGATTTCCGCGAGGGCAAGATGACCCTGCCGGTCGTCCATGCGATCTCCGCCGCGCGCAATGATGAAGAACGCGCCTTCTGGCAGCGCACGATCGGCGATGTCGACCAGAAGGACAGCGACCTGCCCCGCGCCCTTGAGCTGATGCAGCGTGACAATATCATTCCGCGTACGCTCGATTGTGCCCGTGAGTTTGCTGACGAGGCCCTCGCCAGCCTGCGCAAGCTGCCGCAGTCCGACTACACCACGGCCCTCGCCGACCTCGTCGACCTGTCCGTCGCCCGCAATTCCTGATCCAGCCTGTCCTATTCTACGCCTATGGTTTCAGACGAGCTGAAGCCATCTTCCAGATTGTATCCACGCACGGCATAACGACCGGGAGGCAGCAGGAGCCGCGTGTCTTCGCCTTCCCTTACCAGAACCCTGTCAGTCGGCACCGTGTCATTAGGCGCGTTTTCCATTCGGGCTTCAACGATGACCGGGCCTGTATCTGGAAATATCGATTGGGGGATGGCAACCAACCTGTCACCGGCTGCTAATCGCCATGTCGGGCGATGGTATATAAAGTCCAGCCGGGCTCGAGCAATTGTCATGTCATAACCGACAGGCTGGAGCCCCTTGAGCAGCACGTCCTCGCCCGCCCCCTCACACATTGTCTGATCAATAGTAACCGGATCGATTCCGGTCTTTGCCTTCAGGCGTGCACCCATCATGAGGATTGGGTCCGCGCCGGTCTCTATCGGCTCCTCTGCCCCGTGGCCATATCCGACATGGATCAGAAGCTTTTCATCCTGGGGCATGCTTTCGATCAGCGTAACGAGACTGTTTGCCTGATCTTCTTCCCGGCGCGTTATTTCCGCCAATGGATCAGTATCTTTTCTGGCCCCGCTGGCTGCGACGCTATCATAACCAGCCAACGTGTAGCCGATAGCCTGTAAGCCGCCGACGAGACGACCGAAAACAGGTTCGCGGACATACCACCCCGACGCCATGTCGGGCGTTTCTATTATGGTAAATGCATTTTCATCTGTACCGGGATTTTCAAATGCCTCAGCCGCGTAATAAGAAAAGCCTTCATCGCCAAGCACGTGCGCCAATTCAGCGACAAATGCACGATGATCGGGTCGGTCATGGGCCTCGTTGATGATTACGACCCTCGATCCGGCAGCGACATCACGAATGGTATCCCAGACAATGCCATCCGGCAGCCCGCTTGCACAAAAAGCTGTATTGCCGGGGCGGATATCATCGCCAGCCAGATCCTCTCGCCCCACAAAGGCAAGGGCCTGATTGTAATTGTCTGAGCCAACGGGGTGGCTATCCCCGAAAATAGTTTGCCAGATCGAGCGATAGAACCAGTCGGCTTCAGAACGAGATAGTTCATCACTCTCGGCAAAAGAGGTTGTGAGAAGAAGCGTACCGAACAGAACAAACCCGATAAGAAACCCCAGCGCCGTACCGCCCGAAATGCCAGGTTCTCGCCGCATGTTTTCTCCCTATTCCGCGTTGGCCGGTGCCTCTTGCGGCTCGCTCTTGTCCGGCCTGCTTTTCTGCCTGACCTGATCGTCGTGGCCTGCGCGGGCCCGGATGATCCGGGCAGCGACAACCAGGACCAGGGCGAGGGCCGCGACGCCCATCCATTCAACGGGCGACGGCAATTGCGTAACCCCCCATCCCGCCGCGGCGCTGAAGATGGCGGCGACCATGAACAGCCGTGTGACATTGGCATGGGACCAGCCGGCCTGATTGAGTCGCTGATAATAATGTTCGCGATGGGCCTGATAGAAGCGCTGGCCGGTCGCGATACGGCGGATCAGCGTGATCGACACATCGAGAATGAACGGCAGGAATATCATCGGCACCAGCGCAACAGGCACGCCTGTACCGCTCTGTGAAGGCTGTGCGGCGAGCAGGGCCAGTCCGGCGATGAGAAAGCCGATCCCCAGCGAGCCCGCATCGCCCATGAAGATATTGCCTGCGGGAAAGTTGATGATGAAGAACGCAAAGAGGCTCATCGTCATCATCAGGCTCGTCAGAAACAGGGGCAGGTTACCGCCGAACGCACCGACGAGGCACAGGACGATCAGCGCCACGAGGGCCGATCCTGCAGCCATGCCATTGAGTCCGTCCATGAAGTTGAACACGTTGACGAAAGCGGCAACCCACAGGACCGCGACGACATAGCCGACAACGCCAAGATCGGTATCGCCGAGAACCGGCAGCGGCATCGTCTCGATCGGTCCGACAAACATCACCAGAACAATGGACAGGATGATCTGCCCAAGGAATTTCAGGCCAGGCGAGATGGCCGCGATGTCGTCGATCAACCCGAGAACCGCGATTGCACCGGTCAGCATGACAAGCACACCATAGTCGCTGCCGATACCGATGCGGCTGAGCCAGAGCCCCAGGAGGGCCGCTACGACGAAGGTTATATGAATAGCTACCCCGCCGGCCCGCGAAACAGTACCGCGGTGGCTGGTGCGCTCATCCTCGTGGTTCGGCAGGAAAGACAGGGAAATGAAACTGCGGCACAGCGCCGTGCACAGAAAAAATCCGGACAGGCCGAGGCCAATCAGAACGAGATAGAGGATTGAGGCGGAACTGAACATAAGGCCTTGTATACTCTTTAAGTCTTCAAGCGACTTTTCCGGTCGCTGTCGGGCCGGCTGCCGCAGATTCTGCCCACCATCCCCGACCGCGCGCGGCACTGGCAGCCTTCCTGGCCGCCTGTTGACTGGAGAACAGGCCGAAACAGGTTGCGCCACTGCCAGACATGCGCGAGAAACTGCAGCCCGGCTGGCGCTCGAGGAAAGATAGTACGTCCCTGATCGCCGGGCAAAGGCTGATTGCCGGGCCGGCCAGATCATTGCGTGTCAGTGCAAGGGTTGAGCCAAGGTCCTGCAGGCTGGCGCATGATGAGCCGAAAGCCACCCTGTCAGCGGGGCCTGCGGGCGGGTCGGCGTCGTAAAGGCGGAAGATAGCGGCGGTCGATACGGCCTGCCCCGGATTGACCAGCAGCATCCAGAATGGCGCCATGACAGGCCCGGCCCGCACTTGCTCGCCAGCGCCGGTCGCAATGGCGCTGCAAAGCGCACCTGCCCGGCCAGCCAGCAAGTGAGGGGCAAGGCACAATGGGCCATCCGCCCCGAGCAGGAATGACAGCGCCATCAGCCGCTGGTCGCCGGTCTTAAGGCCCCAGAGATCGCGCAGCAATACCATCGCCGCAGCGGCATCCGCCGTGCCACCGCCGATACCGGAAGCAGGTGGCAGGTTTTTCGTCAGGCGCAGGCGCGCGCCTTTTCCCTTTCCATCAGGTCCCTTGCCAACAGTGCCCTGGCCGCCCGGCTCGCCTTGCAGAAGCCGCGCGGCGCGCAAGACGAGATTGCTGGCAGGGGCAAGACCTGCCAGCGCCCCGGCAAAGTGGCCGTCTATGGTCAGGCTCAGATAATCTGAAGGCTCAGCCACCAGCCGGTCACCCAACATAGGGAAAACGGCGAGCGAGAAGATGTCATGCAGGCCGTCAGGGCGAGTCGCCCCGACATGCAGGCAGAGATTGACTTTGGCGCGCGCCAGCAGCTCGGCCATGGTGGCGG
This sequence comes from Aquisalinus luteolus, assembly GCF_009712425.2. Classification (GTDB taxonomy): domain Bacteria; phylum Pseudomonadota; class Alphaproteobacteria; order Caulobacterales; family Parvularculaceae; genus Aquisalinus; species Aquisalinus luteolus. The sequence goes on along the minus strand of NZ_VCJR02000002.1, from coordinate 844,789 downwards.
CGCTCCTTCAAGGGGTTTGCGATGGATCGCTCGCGATGTCAGCTGTCCTGTCGGCAGAGCTATCCGCCGTGATGATCTCGCCTTCTGCCAGCTTGCGCTCGATCACCACGCGCAGGTCATCATCGGGATCATAGCTCAGGGCGCGGCGCCACTCGTAACGCGCTTCGTTCCGGCGGCTGACCTGCCAGTAGGCATCACCGAGATGATCGGTGATCACCGGGTCAGCCGGCTCAAGCTCTACGGCACGTTCCAGATAGTCGATAGCTTCCTGGTATTCGCCGAGCTGGTAGTGCGCCCAGCCGAGACTGTCAGTGATGGCGCCGGAATTCGGCTCCTGCCGCAGCGCTTCCTCGATCATGGCGAATGCCTCTTCGAGGTTCTCGCCACGCTCGACCCAGCTATAGCCCAGATAGTTGAGTACATAGGGCTCGTCGTCCGACAGCTCCCTGGCCATGACGAGATCGGCCTCTGCCTGTACCCACTGGTCCATATCGGCATGCAGGACGCCGCGGGAGAAATAATAGCGCCACAGATCGCCACCACGCTCGTCCTCGGGGCGCTGCTCTATCCGGTCGATGGCGCTGGTCAGGGTCTGCTCGGCAGCTTGATATTGTCCGTCATCGGACAGAAGGTTGGCAAGGCGCAGGGCAGTCGATACGGCATAGGCATCGCGCGCAACATATTCCTGCAAAAGGGACAAGGCCTTGTCGGTCTTCTCCATCTGCACGAGGGCGCTGGCCCTGTCTGTCACCGCATATTCGTAGAAGGAATCGTTGAACGAGACCTCACCGAACAGCCGCGCTGCATCCTCATACATCTCGTAGGAATTGTAGATACCGCCGACGAGATAGTTCACCGCGTCGAAATCCTCATTGAGATGGGCCGACAGCTGCGCAAAGGCGAGTGGCGTATTCAGCAGCAGCGTCAGGTTGGTAAAGCCGGCGCGATAAGCCGCAGCCTGTTCGCTCAGCGCCTGGCGGTAGGTTGCCCAGGCAAAATGATACAGCGCCAGCCCGGCCCCGTCCGCGCCCGAGCGCACGAAAGGACGCACACGGAATCTCTTCGCCTCACGGATCATCAGATCCGTTTCGCCAGCCAGCGGCTCACCCAGACGGATCAGGCCGAGACGACCGGTACGCACCAGCACGCCGTCTTCCTCGACCATGCCGCGATAAAGCGCGCGCGCCTCATCCTTGCTGCCTGTACGTTCCAGGAAATAAGCCTGTGCGATACGGGTCTGTTCGGCCGGATAGGCTTTCGCAGCGGCGGCATAGGCCGTGCGCGCCTCGTTGCGGCGACCGGCGGCTTCCAGCATCAGCGCCTTGTGCAGCGGGGTGAAACCCGTGAAAGCCTGGGCCTGCGTATTGTCCAGCATGGCAAGACCCGCATCAGCCCCCTCGGTTTCGAACAGGGCCCAGGCGCGCATCAGGTAGCTGATCGACTGGACATAGGAAGAATCCGCTTCAGCCTCCAGCGTCACCAGTGCCTCGGCATAATCGCCACTGGCCATCTGGTCGGCCGCGACTGTCAGGACCGGCAGGGACAGGTTCTGCTGTGCCCTGGCCGCCTCGAGAGCCTGCCTTATCGCCTCGCCGCCATCCTCTGCGCTCGCCTCGGGCGTGCGAAACTCCGGCTGGTTCAGCTGCCGCGCCAGAGTGGCCGAGGCACCGACATCGCCGGCGGCAAGCTCGTAGAAAAAGGCATGGCGCAGCAGGAGAGCATCCTGCGGCGCGGCCTCTGACGCGCGGGCATAGGCATCGGCTGCGATATCGAGCTGTTGCTGGTTCGCCGCGAAGCGGGCTTTCAGATAATCACCGACAACCGTTTCTTCCTGAAGGTCGCGCACGATGTAACCAGACGAGCCGCCCGGCGAAGCGCAAGCCCCCAGGGCCACAAGCGACACCGTAGCTGTGAGGAGAAGGATCGGTTTACGCGGGAAAATCAATAGCTTCTTCCTTACCTTGCTACCGGCCAGACCATGATCAGGATGGGCCGATAACATAACAACAGAGGCACCGGCCACGCGCAAGACGCACACAGCCGGATGCGGCACAATGCCAATGATCATCGCTAAAGGCCAGCCGTGAAGAAATCATGGCAGAAAAATAATCATTGCCGGGCAACGAGGCCAACCCGAAACGAATAACAGCCAGCAAGGGTTGGCTGTTACACGCCGTTACATATTCGGATAGTTCGGCCCGCCGCCGCCCTCTGGCACCGTCCATTTGATGTTCTGCTGCGGGTCCTTGATATCGCAGGTCTTGCAGTGGACGCAGTTCTGGGCGTTGATCTGGAATTTCGTCTCACCGCCCTCCTCGACATATTCATAGACCCCTGCCGGGCAATAACGCTGGGACGGCCCCGCATAGGTCGGCAGGTTGACGTCGACCGGCACCGACGGATCGAGCAGCTTCAGGTGGGCCGGCTGGTCTTCCTCGTGATTGGTGAAGGAAAAGGAGACATTGGTCAGCCGATCAAAGGTCAGCGTGCCGTCGGGCTTGGGGTACGCAATCGGCTTGTGCTTGCTGGCAGGCTCGGTTGCGGCAGCGTCGGTCTTGTCGTGGCGCATCGTACCGAAGGGCGACCAGCCGCCTGTGAGCTGGTTCAGCCACAGATCGGCGCCGGACAGCGCGATACCGCCGAGCAGCGTGCCGTATTTCGTCCAGAGCGGCTTGGCGTTGCGCACCTTCTTCAACTCGTCATGGACCCAGCTGGAATAGAATTTCTCCGTATACGCCTCCAGCTCGTCACCGGCGCGCCCGCCCTGCAGCGCATCCCACGCGGCTTCGGCGGCCATCATACCGGTCTTCATGGCGTTGTGGTTACCCTTGATGCGCGGCACGTTGACGAAACCGGCGGAACAGCCGATCAGCGCGCCGCCCGGAAAGGTCAGTTTCGGGATCGACTGGAACCCGCCTTCGGTAATCGCGCGCGAGCCATAGGCGACGCGCTCGCCGCCTTCCAGCATCTTGGCGATATCCGGATGGGTCTTGAAGCGCTGGAACTCCTGATACGGAGAAAGATAGGGGTTCTTGTAGTTCAGGTGGACGACGAAGCCGATGGAGACGTAATTGTCGCCGAAATGATAGCACCACGACCCGCCACCCGTGTCGTTATCAAGCGGCCAGCCGAATGTGTGTTGCACGTAGCCCGGCTTGAAATTCTCGTCCGGAACCTTCCACAGCTCTTTCAGGCCAATGCCGTATTTTTGCGGATCGCTCTCAGAGTCGAGGCCGAACTCGGCGATGATTTCCTTGGACAGCGAACCGCGCACGCCCTCGCCCAGAAGCACATATTTGCCGTGCAGTTCCATGCCCGGCTCATAGGAGCCTTTCTTCTCGCCATCCTTGCCGATGCCGACCTCGCCGACGACGACGCCGGAAACCGAGCCATCCTCGCGCTTGAGATATTTTGACGCCGCCATCATCGGATAGATCTCGACGCCCATCCCCTCGGCCTTCTCGGCCAGCCACCGGCAGACATTGCCCATGGAGGCGATGTAGCAGCCATGGTTCTTGACCATGGACGGCATGGCAAATACCGGCAGCGGCAGCGAGCCGGCCGGGCCCATCACGAGGAAGCTCTCCTCGGTCACTTCCGTTTCCAGCGGGCAGCCCTGTTCCTTCCAGTCGGGGATCAACTCGTTCAGTGCCTTGGGGTCGACCACAGCACCGGACAGGATATGCGCCCCGACCTCGGAGCCTTTTTCGACGACGACGACGCTCGTCTCGGTACCCTTTTCCTCATCCAGTTGCTTGATGCGGATCGCCGCGCAAAGGCCGGCTGGCCCGGCGCCGACGATGACGACGTCAAATTCCATGCTTTCGCGTTCGATAGTCTCTTCAGCCATGATCTAACTGCCTGCTTTTGAATGCGTTTTGGTTCCCTAAGACGTAGGGCAATTGACCCCGAAAGGCCAACAAGTTGTGCAGTGTCGGGAGTGGTGTTCTACGATAAAATTAGTTGACAGCTCTCCGGGCCAGGATAAGCTTCTCTGCATGAAACATTTTCACGCGTCCCGCCCCGCCCCTGTCGCAGTTATTGTCGCCACGCTTATGCTTGGCAGTGCCGCATCCGCCTTTGCCCAGCAGGACGAGCAGGAATTTCCCCAGCTGATGGAAACGCCAGTGGCCGTGCAGGACGTCAGACCGGACATGATCCAGTCGGACCGGGTCAGGGCTGCCTTTCAGGGCGTCCGCATCATGGAAACGCTCGATTTCAGCACCGATGAAGTCGAGCTGGAAAACATCAACGCCGTCGTCCGCGTCATGCCGCAGGATCGGCAGGATGTCTCCATCGACTTCCACAAGGGGCCCAAGCCGGAGTTCGAAGTAATAGGCGGCAAGCTGGTCGTCGATGGCGGTATTGAGGACAGCAATGGCTGGGGCTGGAACAATGACTGGTGCAGCAGGCGCGACCGCAAGAACGAGCGCACCGTCATGACCATCCGTGTACCCCGGCAACTGGACATCGCTTTCGATGGCGCCGTCGATGCGGCGGTCGGCCCGTCCGATGGCGGTGACGTCGCCATGTTCGGGTGCGGGCACGCGGATGTCGCCCCGGTCAATGGCGACCTGAACGCGAAAGCCGGTAACTCCACGTCCCTGCGCATCGTCTCGATCGCTGGCAATGCCAGCCTGCACTCCATGAACTCAAGCGACCTGAAGGTTGACGGCCCTATCGGTGGCGATCTTTCCGCCAAGGTTATGAACTCCTCCGACATGGAGCTGACAAGCGTTGCCGGAAACGCGACCATCGAGGATTTCAACTCGGCCGATCTGGAACTGACGACCATTGGCGGCGACCTGACCGTGAAGGTCTACAACTCCGCCGACCTTGAAATCGACGCCGTCGCCGGTTCCGTCATTGCCCGGATCATGAATTCAGGCGACCTTGACCTCGACCGGATCGGCCGCGACCTCGACATCGAGATCAGCAATGGCGCCGGCGCGGAGGTCGACACTGTCGGCGGCTCGCTGGAAGCGACGCTGAACAATGGCAGCGACCTTGAGATCGATGCGCTGACCGCCGCCGCCAGCGTCGACGTGACCCTCAACCAGGGCAGCACCATAGAGATCGCCAATGGCGCCATCGGGTCGCTGGACCTCACCATGTACCAGGATTCCACCTTCGATTTCGGTGGCCGGGTCGAGACAGCCGACATCCACATGTATAGCGACCGAGACAGCTACATCGCCGAGGTAATCGATGTGCGTTTGCGCAAGGATGACCGCGCCGGTGGCGAGGTACGCTTCGGCAAGATCACCAATCTTAACCAGTAGTCTGCCGCCGCGTACCGGCCTGAACCGACCTAACCGGAAAGTCATTGACATTGGCCGCGCAAGCGCCCATGTGCAGGCCATCGTCAGCGCGGAACCCCCGCGCATGAGGTGAGCCAGCGTGAAGCGCTGCCGGTGAGACAGCCGGTATCCGGGCCGCCCCTTCGGACGATACCTCCCCTACGCACCCTTATTCACGCGGGTCGTTCAACACGAACCGCCGACCCTTTTTTGGGGCCCGTTTTGGCCATCAGCCCGAACGCAGGCTGCACCAGATTCCAGATACGAGCGCTGCGCGTTCCCGCGCGCGCCAAGATGAAAGATTATTCGATGACTGACTTTAATTCCCTGAACCTCGCCGAGCCGATCCTGAAGGCGCTCGCCGCCGAGGGCTACACCAAGCCGACCCCGATCCAGTCGCAGGCGATCCCGCCGGCGCTGGAAGGCCGCGACATTCTCGGCATCGCCCAGACAGGTACCGGCAAGACCGCCGCCTTCGCCCTGCCGATCCTCAACCACCTCGCCGCCAACCCGGCACAGCTGAAAGCCAAATCCACCCGCGTGCTGATCCTCGCGCCGACGCGCGAACTGGCAAGCCAGATCGCCGTCTCCTTCCGCACCTATGGCCAGCACATGAAAGTCAGTGTGGCGACGGTTTTCGGTGGCATTCCCATAAACCGCCAGATTCGTGAAATGCAGCGCGGCGTCGACGTGCTGGTCGCCACACCCGGCCGCCTGATTGACCTTGTCCAGCAAAAGGCGCTGACGCTGTCGAATGTCGAGGTGCTGGTCCTCGACGAGGCGGACCAGATGCTCGACATGGGCTTCATCCATTCCCTGCGCAAGATCGTCCCGATGGTGCCCAAACAGCGCCACACGCTGTTCTTCTCCGCGACCATGCCGAAGGCAATCGCAGAGCTTGCCGCACAATTCATCAAGAACCCGGTAAAGGTCTCCGTCGCCCCGGCGGCAACGACAGCCGAACGCGTCGACCAGGTCGCCGTGCATGTGAACCAGAACGAGAAACAGGCGCTACTGACCCTGACCCTGCAGGATGAAAGCATCGACCGCGCCCTCGTCTTTACCCGGACGAAGCATGGTGCCGACCGCGTGGTCAAGCATCTCGCCCGGGCCGGTATCACTGCTGCTGCCATCCATGGCAACAAGTCCCAGCCGCAGCGCGAGCGCACCCTCGGCGCGTTCCGCGATGGCAGCCTGAAGATCCTCGTTGCGACCGATATTGCCGCGCGTGGTATCGACATAGATGGCGTATCTCACGTGATCAATTTCGAGATTCCCAACGTACCCGAACAATATGTCCACCGCATCGGCCGCACGGCCCGCGCCGGACGCGACGGCATCGCCCTGTCTTTCGTCGCCTCTGACGAGCGCCCCTATATGCGTGACATCGAAAAGGTAACGAAACAGAAGGTGCCGCTCGCCGAGCTGCCGGAAGGCTTCAACCGCTCGGTTGCCGAGATCAACGCCCTGCCGCCGGTTGCCAAGGAAGAGCAGAAGCAACAGCAACAGCCCCGCTCCGGCCGCGGCAAGAACAACCGTTCGCGCAACCGCAAGCGCGCAGGCTCTGGTGCTGGTGGTGGCAATGCCGGTGGTAATGACAACGCCCAGCGCGGCGAGGGCCGCAGCCAGCAACCGCGCAAGGCAAATTTGTCCCGCAGCAATAGCCGCCGCGATGACCGCCGCAACGAAACCGTCGGTGCAGGTGCCAACGACACGGACAATCACTACCAGAAACCGCGCCCGCGCAACTCGCAGAAACGCCGCGCCAAGTCAGGCCAGCGCCGCCGCGAAGACGCGTGAGGGTTGGGCCTGCATCAACCAGCGGGGCAAACCAAACTGCCGTGATAATCGTCCGGCTCTACGGCTTGCTTCGCCACAAGAGCTTCCAGTAAGGGCCTGTACCGGACGACATCGGGCCCGCCGCTCCCCTGCTCAAGGTAATTGCGCTGATCCGGGCCCATAATGGCGACAACGGTTTTGAGGAGGGCTTCGCGCTCCTTTTCGGTGGTATATCTGGCTGCCAGCTGATAGACTAGGTCGTCCTGATAGGGAGTATTCGCAACGCCGAGATATTTTGCGGCGAGTTCGAGGCCAATTTCCCGATTGCAGACGAGATCGTTCAATTGGCTGTTATTCTCGTGCGTATACGCAAGCAGAATAGATCGAACCGGCAAGGCGAATTCATGACTGTAGGCGGGCTCATCGCTATTGATCAGTCTGGTTAGCTCCGCCTCGGCCCACTGCAAGACTTCTTCATCACGGGCGAGGGCAAGCTTCAGTGTAACAGTCGGACGATCCCTGAAGTTATCTGGCCGCAACGACGCTGCGACTTCCTCCGTCAGTTTGCCCAGAAACCAGTCATGGGTATCAAATATCTGCACATAGGCAAGTTCCAGTTCTGGCCAGACCTGACGGACATAATCGTCAGTCATCCACAGGCGCTGCCCGTCCTCACTCTCTTGGTAAAGCCCCTTCACCGAGCCGAAGAAATCCCGAATCCTGTAAGCATCCTCAAGGGTCACGATACGAAATGCATTGGTCTGGAAGAGGTCGACAGCCTTCCTGATCTGGCCGTCTTCAATGAAATACCGTATCGCCTGTATCAACGCGCCTGTCTCGGGTAGTGGTGATGCAACGGCCGCCTCGAAATATGATCCGACACCCTCATGGGCGCCGACAATGAAGGCCAGCAGAATCCGGTCACGCACTAACGCCAGCCTCTCCTCATCATGATCAAAATCTGGCGGCCAGATATCCGGGAAGGGTGCTTCAGCCGCGCCCAGGGAAAACTCATAGAGCTGGCGCAGATAGGCAGTCGGCTTTAACGGTGTAATCGAGGCAAGATGGATACGGATATCATTGGCGAGTTCGAGATCTCGCGCGGATGCACCCTCGGCCCGCAACGCCAGATTTCTTTCATGGAGCACCGAGAGGGCATCCACCGGTTCATAGGTCGCCTGAACGGAGAGATAGTATTCGATAGCCTCGATCCAGAGCGACTCCTCACCGGAATAATCTTCCGCATCCCTCGAGAACGCATATTCAGCGCTATAAGAACCATCGTCATTTCGATCCATCAGGAACACATACTGATCGCCGATCCGGAAGGTGTAGCGGCTGCACATTCCCGCCATGGCCTCGGAATTGACCCGAGTGATGATGCCAGGATCGCTCGGCACTGGCTCGCCCGGGCGTCCCCTGCGGACCATGTCACCTTCCTCGACATCTCCCTTCAAGACCTTGTCGACTGAAAAGACGACCGTCTTGCTGAAATCGTCTCCCCATGTTGTTTCCAAGTCCTCGGTTTCGGTGGCAGTGACGATAACGATGACATCGGAGAGGGCGACAAGCTCATAATTGCTGGGACGGAAGAAATCCGGACCGGGAGAACATGACCATGCATTCGAAATGCCGGCCGCCATCAGCGCGAACCCAGCGCCCACCGTAATCCATCCAGCCCGTATGGTTTCCATGAAAATTCACGCCTCCCTTTGTGAACCATCCTGCCTCAGCAAGGAACATATGCCAATCTTCGAAAACCTTGCCCCATCTCGGGCCCGCGCCTAGTGTAGGCCCATGTCCGACACCTCCCCCGAAACCCCGCCCATGGATGCCGTCGCCCTGCGTGCGCTGCTGACCTGGTATGCGGAAATGGGGATCGACGACATCACCGGCGAGGTGCCGTCAGACTTTTCGGAATGGACCGGCCCGGCGAAAAAGATGCCTCAGGTTCCCCAGCCCGCGCAGCAAGCGCCCCGCGCAGCTAGTCCCCAACCGAAGCCCGCACCTGCTCCAATCATCCCCGGCGATGCGCCTGTCCCCGCCGACGAAGCAATCGCCGCGGCGAAGGCTGCCGCCGCCGCCGCAACCGACATCGAGAGCCTGCGCGAAGCGATCATGGCCTTCGATGGCTGCCCGCTGAAACCGGGCGCGCGCAACACGGTGATCGATGATGGCATCGCAGGCGCGCCACTGATGCTGCTGGGCGAGGCACCGGGCCGCGACGAGGACCGGATCGGCAAGCCTTTCGTCGGCCGCGCCGGGCAATTGCTGGACCGCATGCTCGCGGCCATCGGCCATTCCCGGCAGGAAGGCGAGCTTGCCCCCGCCTATATCTCCAACGCCATTTTCTGGCGTCCGCCCGGCAACCGCGCGCCGACTAAAGCCGAGATTGCCATCTGCTTTCCTTTCGTCGAGCGGCTGATCGAACTGAATGCGCCGAAGGTGATCATTACCCTCGGCAATACACCGACACAGACCCTGTTCGAGGATGCCCCCGGCATCACCCGCTCGCGCGGCACATGGCGGGACCATGCAACGGCGGGCGGTGCAGTCATCCCCGTCCTGCCAACCTTCCACCCGGCCTTCCTGTTGCGCCAGCCGGCCCAGAAGCGTCTCGCCTGGGCAGACCTGATCGAGATCCGCAAGCGGCTTCAGTCCTGAACACCCGGCGTGCCCGGACACCCGGCGATCCGGTTAACCATCCCTTAACCCTGCATTACAAATGTGGCGGGTTGCCGCCCGCCTGTTTCCATCGGGCCCGGGCGCTGGTAGTTTGAAAGACCAGACCTGTCAGAAAGGGTATATCACGATGCTGCAGCGGGTGCTTCCGGCGCTTTGGATAAGTGTGATTTTCGTCGCAGGCTCGGCGCTGGCCGTAAATGCCGCAGCACAGGTGGCAACACCCTTGAGCGAGGCCGATGCTGCCCGCTATCGCGCGATCTTCCAGGAACAGGAAGAAGGCGACATGAAAACCGCCGACGCGATCATCGCCAAGCTGGAAGACCCGATCCTGATGGGTCACGTCCTGCACCAGCGCTACATGCACCCGACGGCGTGGCGCTCCAGCTATGAAGAGCTGTCGTCATGGCTCGACAAGTATGCCGACCATCCGAATGCGGACGTTGTCTACGCCCTTGCCTCCAAGCGCCGCCCGCGCGGGGCGATCGCGCCGGACAATTACCAGACCCGCCGCTGGCGCACCAAGGAAGAGGACTGGCTGCCGCCAGCCCTCAAGGAAGACTACAAGAACAACCGCAACCCGGCCGAGGTCGCCCGCATCGAGGGCTATATCCGCTATCTCAATGCCGATGACCGCCCGACGCAGGCGCTGAATTATATCAGGACGCCTCGCTGGCGGGCCGAGTTCACAGATGCGCAATATGACCGCGTCCTGTCGTGGATCGCTGCATCCTATTACTACAACGAAAACCTTGCCGAGGCCTCGCGCCTGGCAAGGGAAGTTTCCGCCCGCAATGGCGACACTGCGGTGCTCGCCTACTGGGTCGCGGGACTGACCTCATGGCGCAAGGGCGAGTATCAGGCCGCTGCCGACTATTTCACCCGCATGGCTGACGTGAAATACCAGGAAGCGTCATTCCGCGCCGCCGCCGGTTTCTGGGCCGCCCGCGCCAACCTCGCCACCGGTCGCCATGACAAGGTCATCCCCTATCTGCATATCGCCGCCCAATTTCCCTTCACTTTCTACGGCCAGCTCGCCCTCGGCCAGCTGGGCCAGGAAAGCGGCGTCGACTGGTCGGCCCCGCGCCTGACCGAAGCCCAGTGGAACGAGATCAGCGCAAAATCCGTCCGTGTGCGCCGTGCTGCGGCCCTTGCCCAGGTCGGCATGGAGACGCTGGCCCACACGGAAATGCGCTGGGCCCATGGCGAACTGGAAGATGCCGATGACGCGGCCCTGATGGCCGTCGCCTTCGACACGAAACTCTGGGCCGCCCAGATCGACATGGCGATTGCGTCTGCCGCGCATCTGCCCGATGCAACGCCGTTCACCGCCGCCGGGCTATATCCCGTGCCGGACTACGCCCCCAATGACGGATTCAAGATCGACCGGGCGATCCTGTTCGGCATGATCCGCCAGGAGAGCAAGTTCAAGACCGAGGCCCTGTCCCGCGTTGGTGCCGCCGGCCTGATGCAGCTGATGCCGCGCACAGCAAGCTACGTCGCCAATGACAGCTCGCTGATGCAGAACGGCAAGGCCAGCGACAAGCTGTACGAGCCGGGCTACAACATGCAGCTCGGCCAGTCCTATATCGACCAGCTGTTGACCCGCTATACCGATGGCGACCTGCTGGAAATGGCCATCGCCTATAACTGGGGGCCGGGGAATCTGTCACGCTGGAAAGCCGCCAATCCGATGACGGACGAATTGCTGATGATCGAGAGCATACCCAATCCGGAAGCGCGCGATTTCGTCGAATATGTCCTGACAAACATGTGGGTCTATCGCGCCCGCCTCGGCCAGCCGGCCCCCAGCCGCGACTCCCTCGCCGCCGGCGGCAAGGCGATCTATGTGCCGGTCGACACGAAAAACGCCCGCACGTCGCAGCTTGGCTCACCAATGGGCGGCGCTGGCGACCTCGTCTCGATCAACTGACCAGCCCGAACCGATCGCGCAGGATGAAGCGGCCGGTCAGCACGACCGCAACGAAAGCAAGCCCCGCTGCAAGGCCATACCAGACGCCCATCCCTTCCAGCGGCGTATGGAAACCGAGCCAGAACGACAGCGGCATGCCGACCAGCCAGTAACCGACCAGAGCGATCACCATGGGCACGGTCGTATCGCTGAGGCCCCGCAGCGCAGCGCCCGCCACGACCTGCGCCCCATCGACCAGCTGGAACAGCGCCGCGATGCCCAGATAGCCAGCGGCAAGCGCGATCGGCACCGCGTTTTCAGGCGCTGCCGGGTTGAGGAACAAGTGGATCAACGGCTCCGGCATCTGCCAGAAGATCAGTGCCGTCACGCTCATCACCGACATCGCGACTATGTAGGACGCCCAGCCGGCAATGCCGATCCCGGCGCGGCGCCCCTCGCCAAAGGCGAGCCCCACGCGGATCGTCGTCGCCTGGCTGAGGCCGAACGGGATCATGAAGGCAAGCGCCGCCAGTTGCAGGGCGATGGCGTGGGCGGCGAGTTCGTCCGTACCGATACGCCCCATCATCATGGCCGCTGCAGCGAACAGGCCGACCTCGGCCATGGACTGAAGCCCGATGGGCAGGCCGAGGGTGAATATCTGGCGGAAACGCTGCCAGTCCGGTCGCCAGAAGCGGGCAAAGATATGATAGCGCCGGAACCGCCGGCGCAGCTGCACATAGGCAAGCAGCATCAGCAGCATCACCGTGTTGACCGTGACGGTGGAAATCGCGGCACCGAGCAACTCCAGCCGCGGCGCACCGAAATTGCCGAACATCAGCGTGTAATTACCGAGGGCGTTCACGGCAATGCCGGCGATCGTGATGATCAGCACGATGCGCGTCTCTCCGTGCACGGAAACAAGCGTGCGCAGGACAGCGAAGAACAGCATGGGGACGATTGAGAAGACGGCCGTGTGCACGTAGGTTTCCGCCATCGCCAGTGTCTGCTCCGTCTGGCCGGTCAGTCCGAGCAGCGGGCGTACCTGCCAAAGCACGGGGATGATGACGGCACTCATCACCAGCGCCGCCCAGAAGCCCTGACGCGCCGTGCGGCGGACATTGCGGAACTGCCGTGCGCCCAGCGCCTGTGCCATCATCGGCGACAGCGCGAACAACAGGCCGAAGCCGAACACAAACAAAGGATGCAGGTAGGCGACGGCGAGCGTGCCGGTTGCCAGAAACTCCGGTCCGAGCCAGCCCATCATGAGGGTGTCGGTCGTAAAGATCGCCATCTGCGCCAGCTGCGCGATGATCAGCGGCCATGCCAGACGCAGTGTCGCGCCCAGTTCGACCAGCCAGTCGCTGCCCGGGGCCAGCCTGAACAGGGGCAGCCGGCGGCTCTCGCTCGCACCAGCGTCGTCAGATCTGCTGTCCTGTTCTTTCCCCTGATAATCCATGATGTCAGCCTGTTCTTGCGTATCGCTGGCATCACCTCTCGTCCGGCCAGCCGGCCTGAATACAGGAGCGCCGCCAAAAGGCAACCGGAAAAACCTGACTGAACGAATTATTCCGCTTGCGGCGCACTGCGTGCCGGAAGACAATGACAGGCAGGAAACGAGGAGGTATTTCAATGATCAAGAGAATTCTGACGGGCTTTCTGGCAGCCTGCATGCTCCCGGCTGCGACTGTCTCGGCACAGCAGACGCCCGCCAATCTGGATGAGGCGATTGTCGAATTCACCAGGGTCTGCATGGCAGACCAGACGCAGTATTTCGACAGCTATGCGCAGGCCGAGACAAGCTGCGCCTGTTCGCTCGGCATGTCGGGTGGCTATTTCAACGAGGCCGACTTCATCAGCTACCTGGTGCTGTTGCAGGAACTGCTCAAGCACGGCGACCTCAGTACGGACGAACAATTCGACAGCTTCGTGAATGCCCTTCTCGCGCGTGGTTTTGACGAAGAAAAGATTATCGACTTCATGGCCGCCGCCGAGGAACTTGGCGAGATCGAAGTCACCTATTGCGGCGCCTATTGGGAATAGCCCCACAACTTGACCGATGCCCGATATCCCTGGACACTCGACCTCGATTTGAGTGATTGAGAGTGTTCCATGACAAAGACTGCATGCAGCCTTGCTGCAATCGTGGCCCTGGCGGGTGGAATCACTATGCCCGCCATGGCTGCCGATTGCGAAAACCTTGCCGGCGAATGGACCAATGCCGAAGATGGCGCACCGACGCTGGTCATTACAGAGGTGGAGGAAATCTCCGGCCACCTGCGCGGGCAATTCACGTCCCCCTCCGGCACGGCGGGCGAAGCCTTCGCCCTTACCGGCTGGGTTGTGACAAGTAAGGATGATAGGGCCGAGGATGTTGTCCCAGCCCTGACCTTCTCAGTCCGCTTCACGCCCTATGGCAGTGTCTCGGCCTGGTCAGGCACGTGCCGGGCGCTCGATGGAGTACCGACGATCGAGACGATCTGGCACCTGACCCGGTCCCATGCAGACTATGACTGGTCGCACCAGTTGACGGGCACGGATGTTTTCGTGCCCGTCGCTATGGAATAGTAGACAAGCCTGTTATTCTGGCAGATTTTCGGACAGGTATCGCAAGACATTTTCGCCCATCACCTTGCGGATATCGTCCGTGCTCATGCCAAGATAGAGAAGCCGGTCCGTGATCGCCGCCAGTTCGGACGTGTCGAGTTCGGTCGTGACCGTGCCGTCGAAATCAGACCCCAGCGCGACATGGTCGACACCGAATTTTTCAGCGGCGTAGAAGATGACATTGGCGATGCCGAGCGGCGAGGCATCACAGGTGACATCTTCCCAGTAACCGATGCCGATCAGCCCACCGCCCTCGGCGATCCGCGCCATCAGCTCGTCGGGAATGTTGCGCTTCGTCTCGCAATACGACTTTATACCGGTATGGGAGACGACCAGCGGCGCATCCGTCATCGCCAGCACATCCTCCACCACCGCAGGCGATGAATGGGCAACATCGATGACCATGCCCAGCTCAAGGGCGCGGGCAACAGCGGCCTGGCCGAACTCAGTCAGCCCATCATTGGAAATGCCATGCAGCGAACCGCCTAGCTCGTTATCGAAGAAATGCTGCAGGCCCATCATGCGGAAGCCCTCGTCGAACAGCCGGTCGACATTGGCCAGCTCTCCCTCCAGCGGATGCGCCCCCTCCATGGCGAGCAGCCCACCCATTACGGCCTTGTTGTCCTGCCTTGCCGCTAGCATTGCCGCAAGGTCAGATCGTGTGCGGATGATCAGAAAATTTTCATCTTCGCGCTCGACCTCCTGCAGCCGGTGCGCCTGATAGGCGGCACGCTCATAGATCGACCCCCAGGTCCGCATCGGCCAGTGCTGGCCGATCGCGAGGATGGTGATGTCATCCGAGCTTGCCTCATTGGTCTCGTAATTCAGCCCGCTCGGGCTTTTCGTAACGGTCGAGAAAACCTGCAGCGCCACCTCGCCCTCGCGCAGGCGCGGCAGGTCGGTCTGGCCATAGTCATGTCGCTGGGCCGGGTCGCGCATCCACAACAGCGTATCGGCATGCAGGTCGGCGACGTTGAGCGTCTCATGCAGCGCCGCCGCTTCGGGAGCAATGTCATAGGGTTCGTGCGCCACGACCGGGTTCATGTCCCGGTCGGCATTGGTCGCAACGACAGGCAGCACGAACCAGTAGACGACCAGCGCTATAAGGATCAGAACGACGGCAAGCCCGCCAAGAAGTTTGAGCAGGAGTTTCATATGAATGATATCATACTTCTAAAAAAAGCATACATGATAGTTTTCAGCATGGAGATCATCCCTTATAGATATCAGATATAACCTTTGCCGATTTATCGATTTCAGGAAATAGGGTTTCCGTATTAATACCTAAACTATTAAGCTCTTTCAGAATTTTCTTCTTACTTTGCCTCTTTATGTATATTTCAGTTATTTCAAAATCATCCATAGGAAAGAAAGGTTTTTCAGGGTTTTCCCAGTATAGGCCAAACGCCAAGAAAGCTCCATTTTGCGCGATAAGTCTTTTATGCAATTTTCGCGGACTTACAGCTACAATGTTCACTAAGTCAATTGGGTTTATGCGAGCCCGGAATCCCGGTTTCTCCATCCTTACATAGTGCACTAACCTTTCAACATCCTCAACCGCATTGAAGTTCTCAACTAATGCCTGAATATACTTTCCCCTGTCCTCAGGATAAACACTTTTTACAAGATCTCTACAATCTTCAAAATGTTTTTTTAAGTATTCTTTTTGATTAAATGTGAGCATACTTAAATTTGCAATGCAGGATAGCGTATCGCTATCAAAAAACTTTATGCGCTCCGCACCAGGTGCGAAAACAATAACCTCTCCATCTTTATCTTTCTCTTCTGAGGGTCCTTGACAGGCAAAATATAGAGCTATCAATGGATTTTTTGTTACGTCGAGTAGGCGTGTTGGCAATCCATAGTGTTGCGCCCTGACCAGTTTTTCAAAGGTTGTTCTGTCTTGCTCGAATTCGAATGGATGATCAGTAAGCAACTGCTTTATCATCGAGTCTTCGTTGTACTCATGTGCCTCTAGACGAGAAACAGATGGCACGGCATCAAAAGACTTCCATTCATGCCCACGATAATATAGCTGACCCTTCTTGTTTGATTGCAAAACTTGGTTAATTCTCCGCAGAAACGTCTCGACTGATGTGGCTGGCCTATATTCGCTAGGCATATTTGCTTTCTCCCTTTTCCAGATTATGGGAGAAGACTGACGAGATTTCTAATTTATTCTCGTTTGTATTTGATAGTACCTACAGTTCCGATCTGCTATAAAAAAAGCGGCACCGGGAGACCCGATGCCGCTTCTTCTCTCTCTCATTCGGTCAGGCGTTATTCGCCGTCTGTCGCATCTTCAGCTGCGTCGCCGACAGCTTCTGCATCTTCACCCATACCTTCGATGGTGTTGCAGGCGGTCGCGCCGAACACCAGGAACAAGGCGGCTAGCAGGGACAGTTTGTTTGAAAAAATAGACATAGCCCGTTCTCCTTCTAATGGACCCGTAATGAACAGGCCTGCCAGGACAAAGTTCCCTATCGCGTCAAAACAATTCTGTAGCGTGCCTTGCCCTCTTCCAGATGGGCCATCGCCTCGTTGACCTTGTCCATGGGATAGGTCTCCGTCTGCGGCGCGATGCCGTGGCGGGCGCAGAATTCCAGCATGGTCGCGATGCGGGCAGGCGAACCGATATCCGACCCACCGACCAGTTTCGAGCCGGCGATCAGGGAGAATGCAGGCACGGCCATCGGCTCGGACACCATCGCGCCGACCGTCACGAAGCGGCCACGCGGGGCGAGCGCGCCGAGATAATCGCCATAGGGTAACGGCACGTTCACCGTCGACAGGATGAAATCGAACTTCCCGGCGAGCTTCTGCAGCGTGTCTTTATCGCGCGTATTGGCAACCTTGTGGGCGCCGAGGCGCTTGGCTTCCTCTTCCTTGTCGGGGCTGGTGGTAAAGGCCCAGACTTCGCAACCCCACGCATTGAGGAATTTCAGCGCCATGTGGCCGAGCCCGCCAATCCCGACAACACCGACCCGGTCAGTCGGCTTCACGCCATAGTCGACGATGGGCGAGAAAACGGTGACGCCGCCGCAGAACAGCGGGCCTGCCTCTTCCGGCGTGATGCCATCCGGCAGCGGAATGGTCCAGGCGGCCTGCGCGCGAACCTTGTCGGCGAAGCCCCCATGGCGTCCGACGATTGTACCGACCGATTCCGGGCAGTGATGCTGCTCGCCCGACAGGCACTGGTGGCAGTGCAGGCAGGAATGGGCCATCCAGCCGACACCGACGGTCTGGCCTTCCTTCAGCCCTTTTACCGCGCTGCCGATCTTGGCGACCTTGCCGATCACCTCATGGCCCGGCACGAACGGATATTTCGCCATGCCCCATTCATTGTTCAGCATCGACAGGTCGGAATGACAGATGCCGCAGCTGGTGACATCGACCTCCACCTCGTCGGCATCGAGCTCGCCCGCGTCATAGCTGAACGGTTCCAGTTTGCCGCCTGCTTCCTTCGCGGCCCATGCATTGATCGTGGTCATTAGAAATCCCTCCTGCTTGGTTTCAGAACAGGATGTGGCGTCAGCAGCCCTCCCGGCAAGCGGCTTTGGCAGATCGCGCGTTTGTGTGATCGCGCTGTGGCTAAAGCGGTCGGCGGGGCGTATATGGCACCCAATGACCCGCCAGCCACCAGCCACTTCCTCCAGCAACGACACGCCGCCACCCTCTTCCTCACCCCCTCCGCCTTCGACCAGGGGGGCCGAGCATATGCAGGCGCGGCTCACAAGGGGCCCGGTCGGCTGGACGCTGTGGCGCCTGTCCTGGCCGATGACGATGGGGCTGTTCTCTATCATCGCCTTCAACATCGTCGATACGTTTTACATCGGCATGCTCGGGTCCGACCCGCTCGCCGCCATCGGCTTCTGCTTCCCGGTGATCTTCTTCATGGGCGCGTTCGCCATCGGCCTCGGCTTCGGGGCGCAGTCCGTCGTCTCCCGCGCCATCGGCGAAGGCAACATGCCCCGCGCAAGGCGCCTGACGGCGAACACCATGACCCTCGTCATCGGCTATTCGATCTTCATGACCGTGCTGATGCAGCTGATCTCGGACCCGATCTTCCGCCTGCTCGGCACGCCAGAAAACCTCATGCCCTACGTCAATCAGTATATGGACGTCTGGTATATGGGGCTGATCTTCCTCGTCTCGCCGATCGTTGCCAACTCGCTGATCCGCGCCAATGGCGAGGCGCTGATCCCCTCGATCATGATGGTCGTCGCCGCCTTTATCAACGCGGTGATCTCGCCGGTGCTGGTCTTCGGCTGGCTCGGCTTTCCGGAACTGGGCATGGCCGGGGCTGCCTGGGCGACCATCGCCGCACGCTTCACCATCGTCGTTGCCGCCGTATGGTATCTTGGCTTCCATGAAAAGGTGATGGAGG
Source organism: Aquisalinus luteolus (assembly GCF_009712425.2). Lineage (GTDB taxonomy): Bacteria > Pseudomonadota > Alphaproteobacteria > Caulobacterales > Parvularculaceae > Aquisalinus > Aquisalinus luteolus. The sequence goes on along the minus strand of NZ_VCJR02000002.1, from coordinate 826,125 downwards.
TGTCCTGGCGCTCGGTGCAGGCCCTGCCGCGCCATGTCGGCTCGATATTGCGGTTCTCCGTACCCGCCACAATCGCCCAGCTGGTCTCCCCGCTCGCCACCGCTGCCATCGTGCGGATGCTGGCAGAATACGGACAGGACGCGGTCGCCGGCTTCACCGTCGGCTCCCGCATCGAGACGCTGATGCTGATCCCGTTCTTTGCCCTGCAACAGGGCGTCGGCCCGTTCATCGGCCAGAATGTCGGCGCGAAAAAGCCGGAGCGGCTGGAACAGGCCGAACGCTGGATCTGGCGCTTTGCGGTATTCTGGGGCGTCATTTCCATGGTGGTGCTCGCCTGTTTCGGCGGCGATATCGGGCATTTCTTTTCCGACCATGAGGAGATCATTGCACGGACGGACCAGTTCCTGATGCTGACCGGCATCGGCTTCGTCTTCGCCGGGCTGTTCTATGCCGGGCTTGGCGTGCTCAACCCGCTCGGCCATCCGAACCTCGCCGCGATGATGAGCGCCGTTCGCTTTCTCATCGTCTATATCGGCGCAGCGTATCTTCTGTCACGCGGCCTGATCCCGGGCATTGACGGGCCGACCGGCGTGTTCATCGCAGCCCCCCTGTCATGGCTGATCGCAGGCACCCTCGCCGCATGGCTGATCAATTCGAGGCTGCCGCATGGTGAGAAGGCGAAGACAAAAGCTACTGCCTGATGCTCCGTAGCAGGATTTTATAATCAAGGTCAGCAGCCTCATCCACATCCTGCAAAACGGGCAGCCGCGCGATGGAGAAATCTTTTGGCAGGCTCGCCAGCGTGTCGGACAGCGCATGCTCGCCGGACCAGCGCACATTCAGGAACACCTCTGGCGCTGCCTTGAGCCGCTTCAACCCGATCAGCCAGTAACCGCCATCCTCCGCCGGCCCGGCCACGGCATCAAGATGCCTGAGCAGATGAAAGGCCCGGGCGATGTGATTGCGACTGACCTGCGGCGCGTCGGAACCGATAATCACGACCGGCCCAGGCGGCACAGCGTCCAGCACATGGCGCAGACGCTGGCCGAGATCGCCTCTTACTTGACCAACGCGCTCCAAATGCGGCGGCCACGCATGCCACCAGCCCCGGCCAACGGCAGTGGGTGGATCGACTGCCAGCACCGTGCGCCAGCGCGGATCGCTCCCCAGCCGCTTGACCAGTATATTCGTTGACTGACGATAGAAACTGACCGCTCGCGCCAGGCCGATCCCGGCGGCAAGGCGCGTCTTCGCCCGCCCGGCCATCGGCGCCTTCAGAAAAATCACCAGCGTCGGCTTCACCGGTACATCTCCACGATCCGCTCCACCGGCACACCGCGCTTGTAGGCGGCGATGCATCGGGCATTCTTCAGCACACGGGCAAAGTATCCGTCGGTCCGGTATCTCGCGGCCGACGTCACAGCCTGCGCCGGGATCGCCGTCAGCGTGCCCTCTTTCTTGATCCGGTCGACGAGATCGACATCCTCCATCAGCGGCATCGGCCGGAACCCGCCCAGCGCCTGATAGAAGACGCGCGGGATCAGCAGGCCCTGATCGCCATAGGGCAGCCGCAACACGCGGCATCGCAGGGCGACCCCCGCCTCCACCAGCCGCGCACCTACTTCCCGATCATCGAGCTTGAAGCGGAAATAGCCAGCCCGCTTAACGCCAGCCCGGCTCATGAAAGTCTCCGCCGCCTGTTCCCAGCCCGGCTGCAGCACCGTGTCGGCATGCAGGAACAACAGCCAGTCTGCCCGCGCCTGCCCCGCCCCGGCGGCGAGCTGCGGCCCGCGCCCCTTCTGCCCGGAAACGATATCCGCGCCTGCCTCCTCGGCAATCACGACCGTCTCGTCGCTCGAGCCGCCATCGGCGATAATCACCTGCCGCACCAGCCCATCGACCGTTGCTGGCAGCAGCGCCGCGAGGCAGGCCGGCAGCGTTGCGGCGGCATTGAGCGTGGGGATGGTGACGGTGATCATCCCTTCTTCCTGCCGGGTTGCGGCGCGCCGTGCAAGGGGATGCGCAAGCACACAGGCTGTGGAAAACCGCGAGAACAAAGCATAAATTTTGTTCTTGATTTGTTCTTTTTGGATGATATCGTCTGGTCATGGCCCGCGCTACGCCCCTCACCTTCCGCCCCCCGACCACACCCGCCCAAGGGGGGACGCCGCCGCTTCGGGAGAAGGGGCGTGGCGCGCGGTCTAATTCTTCCGGTCGCTATGAGAGCGAGAAACGGGAGGAGTTCGACGATGGCTGGAGCGCCGATGGGGAGGAGGGCCTGCCAGAACCGGTAAAGACCCACATCACCCACGAGACGCCGCGCAAGATCGTCACTTTCAACAACTCGCCCTATGTGGGCTTCGACCGCTCGATCAATCCCTATCGCGGCTGCGAGCATGGCTGCATCTATTGTTTCGCGCGGCCGACCCACGCCTATATGGGCCTGTCGCCAGGTCTCGATTTCGAGACGAAGCTGTTCGCCAAGCCGGATGCCGACAAGCTGCTGGTCAAGGAGCTTTCGAACCCGAACTACAAGCTGCGCCCCATCGCCATCGGCACCAACACCGATGCCTACCAGCCGATCGAGCGGCAGTATCTGGTCATGCGCAAGATCCTCGGTGTGCTGTCCAACTTCAATCACCCGGTCTCGATCCTGACCAAGTCGGACCTGATCATCCGCGATCTCGATATCCTCGCGCCCATGGGGGAAAAGAACCTGACCCGCTGCATGATCTCGATCACGACGGAAGACCGCAAGCTTGCCCGGGCGATGGAGCCCCGTGCGCCGACGCCCGCCCGCCGCTTCGATGCGCTGAAACGCCTCGTCGATGCCGGCATCACCACCGGCATCATGACCGGGCCGATGATCCCCGGACTGAATGATTCGGAGATGGAAGAGATTATCGAAAAGGCGGCCGAAGCCGGCGCGACCTATTCTGCCTACACGATCCTGCGCCTGCCGCTGGAGGTCTCGCCCCTGTTCCAGGAATGGCTGGAGACCTTCGCGCCGACCCGCGCCACCCGCATCATGCGCCATATCCGGGAGATGAATGGCGGGCGCGATTACGACCCGCACTGGTCACGCGGGGCAGAGGTGAAAGGCGTCTTCGCCAAGCTGATGATGACGCGCTACCGCAAGGTGCTGGAGCGCACCGGCCTTGCCAATGGTCGCGACCGCGTGCCACTCGACACGACAAGGTTCCGCGTGCCCGCCAGCGTGACGGGTCAGGGGGATCTGTTCGGGTAGGTGTGATGAGAGATTATGACAGCAACTTGACCTTCTTGTTCGAGCGAAAGGTTTAGCCAGCCTGTCTAAAAGGGCGTGCAAGGAACTTCAGGCCTTGCACGCCCGCCATTTACTCTGCCGCTTTCTCTTCCCCCAGCTGCGGATCGAACACTTCCTCGATACGGCAGCCAAAGGCCATGGCGATCTTGAACGCCAGCATCAGGGACGGGTCGTGCTTGCCTGTTTCCACCGCGTTGATCGCCTGGCGGGAAACGCCGACCCGCTCGCCCAGCGCTTCCTGGCTCCATCGTCTCTCGGCGCGCATCACGCGCATTCGGTTTTCCATCGGCCCGCCCTCACATATACCGCATGCGCACGAAAATCTGCGCGATGCCGGCTGTGCCGATCAGGGCCGGAAACACCCAGATCATGGAGATTGGCGGCACGTCGATCGCCCCCTCAAGGAAGCCATAGGAAAAGCTGGCAAGCCCGACGAGAACGAGCGATACGAGGCAGCTTTCATTGATGATGCGCTGCTGCACCTCGTCCATCGACCGCACAAAATCGAGGATGACGAAGATCATCACGATGGCGGGGATGACCGGGATCATCGACACGGCAATCCGCATCCATGGCGCCATCTCCTCGGCTGGCAGCAAATTGATGCCGAAAACCGAGACCGTGTAGAAAGCGAAGATCGCCAGCATACGGATGGAATATTTCGTGGCTTCCTTTTTCATCTCATTCCCCTTCGATAAAGTCCTGCAGCGCCTCGGCAAACGCGTCCGGCTGATCAAGCATGATAAAGTGGCGCGAGTCGGGAACGACGATGAACGTCACGTTTTCCAGCCCCGCATACTGCCCTTGATAGACACCGAGCAGCGCTTCCTCGCTGACGCCGATGCCGGCATGATGGGGCACCAGCACTGTCACCGGCACGGCAAGCCCCGCCAGCTCTGCGCTGTAATCGGTCGACAGCATCTCGCCGGTCACGGCCGCAGCACTTGCCTGATCGGAAGCCTTTGCCGCCTCGAGGATCATCTGACGATCAGCCTCACCCGACGCCTGCCTGTTCAATCCGGAAGCGACAAACCCCGCAAATTGCTCTGGCGTCGCATTCTTCATCTGCATCGCCATCACGGCGCCCTGCTGGGCGGCAGCGTCCGCACTGATCCCGGGCTGGAACAGCGCCGGCAGGAAGGGCACGGAATCGACTACCAGCACGCTGTGGACAAGCTCCGGATGCTCCGCCGCCAGCAATAGCGCGACCAGACCGCCCATGGAATGACCGACAAGCCTCACCTGCCCGGCATCCCGCGCCGCGATCTCGCCAGCCAGCGCCTCGACCGCCGGGGCGATATAAGGCGATGGCTCGGCAACCGGCGGCGTGCCAGCCATCCCGGCAAATCTGACCTTTTTGGCCGCTATGTCTCCAACAGTCGCGACGGCCTCATCGAAAACATCCGGGGACGACATCAGCCCCGGCAGGAAATACACAACCTCGCCTTCACCCGCCGTCTCGATGCTGACGCGCTTCGCCTCCGGCTCCGCTGCCCATACGCCAGCGGAGTGCAAGGCCGTGACGATCGCCACGACCAGGGCGATGACCACGCCCGCATTCATTTTCCCGCACCATTTCATGACAAAATCTCCTGTCCTGTTCTATCGACAGTATGTCATATATACCTGACAAACGGTAATGTCAAGACTACCTGACATAAATCCAGTTATTCCCGCTTCGTGCTGTCAGCGTCAACGCAGCAACTTTTCCACAGCGACACCCTGTCAGCTTCCTGTTCTTTTGCTTTCAGGCCAGAATCGGGCTGGTAATCTTTCGTTAACCATATTCTTCAAGGGGCACCGGAGTGGCTGAACGCGCGCCGAAAATCAGGCCGACCTTCGATATCGAGCGAAAACTGCCCGGTCTCGTCTGCGGCATCGACGAGGCAGGCCGCGGCCCGTGGGCCGGGCCGGTGGTTGCCGCCGCCGTGATCCTGAACCCGGATTGCACCCCCGCCGGCATCTGCGATTCCAAGATGCTCAGCCCCACCCGCCGAACGGAGCTGGCCCACGCGCTGTGGAAGACAGCCCGCATCGGCGTCGGCATCGCCACTGTAGAAGAGATCGACCGGATCAACATCGCTCAGGCGACCATGCTGGCCATGGCCCGCGCCGCCGCAACACTGCCCGTGCCGCCGACCACGGCCATCGTCGACGGCAACATGAAGCCGAAGCTCGCTTGCCCGGCTTATACTGTGATCAAGGGCGACGCGAAATCTTTGTCCATCGCCGCCGCCTCGATCATCGCCAAGGTCACCCGCGACCGGATGATGCTGGAGCTTGCCCGCGCCTGGCCGTGGTATGGCTGGGAATCGAACAAGGGCTATTGCGCGCCGGTCCACCGCGCCGGGCTGGAACGCCACGGCGTCACCCCTCATCACCGCCGCTCCTTCGCGCCCGTGCGAGCCTGCCTTGAGGAGCGCAGCGAGTTTGCCCTGCCGCTCAGCCTGCAGCCCGCTGCCTGACCGGCTTTTAACTGTTCCACTCCGGCATTTATCCTCTAGCCTCCAGCGTGGATCGAGGAAAAACTGCCATGTCGCGTATCTTGACGGCCCTAATAACCCTGACCGTTTTGTTGTCTTCCGCCCGGGCGGCTGACCTGCCCGCGCCGCTGACAGCGGCGTTTGACGAGGCCGCTCAGTATGCGGACTTCCGTGCCTCCTTCTCCATGCGCGCAACCTCTGACGAGGGCGTGCTTGTGATGCGATATGACGCACAGAATGAAGACTGGATTATCATGGAAGGCGATCTGGCCGACCTTGATAAATCCGGGCGCACCGTCATCGAAGACATGCAGGCAAGACTGTCCGCGCCGGGCAAGATCACCTATCATGAAATGGCCGGAAAGATTTCCTCTGCGGTGCTGACAGAGGACACGGGAAGCGAGCTTGTCTATGCGGTCACCCTCGTTAACGAGGATGGTGAAATGGGGGAGAAGATGCAGGATGCCGTAAACCCGACGCTTGTCCTCGACAGCGAGACCGGCAAGATCTCTCGCTTCTCCATGAAGGCCGACAAACCTTTCAAGCCCGTTCCTGTCGCCCGGATCGATACAATGGTGCTGGAACAGGCCTACACCGTCCTTGATGACGGTCCGGCGGTGATCAACCGCTTTCATAATGATACAACCGGCAGCATGATGTTCAAAAATTTTTCGCAGCGATATACCATCGAATTATACGATTTTGTCCCGGTGAAATAAGGGCTTAGAGCCCGGTTAACCTTGGTTAACGCATTGACTCTGCTCATTAATTTCAGATCACCTCTTGACCGGGGACTCCCGGGGACTCACTATGCCCTCCCGGCTTGTGAGTGATGAGGGTTTTGAACGTGGCGGCAAAAGGCAAAAGATCAGCAGGCAGAATATCAGCAGAGATGCTGGATACGATCCTGCAGGGCGACTGCATCGAGACGATGCGCACCCTGCCCGATGCCTCCGTCGATCTCATTTTCGCAGACCCGCCCTATAACCTTCAGCTCGGCGGCGACCTGTCGCGGCCCGATAATTCCCGCGTCGACGGCGTCGATAATGACTGGGACCAGTTCGAGAGCTTCAAGGTCTATGACGAGTTCTCACGCGGCTGGCTGAGCGAGGCGCGGCGCGTGCTGAAGCCCGACGGCGCGATCTGGGTGATCGGCTCCTATCACAACATCTTCCGCCTCGGCGCGAGCCTGCAGGACCTTGGCTTCTGGATGCTGAACGATATCATCTGGGTGAAGACCAACCCGATGCCGAATTTCCGCGGCACCCGCTTCACCAACGCGCACGAGACGCTGATCTGGGCCGCCCGCGACCAGAAATCCAAGCCGACCTTCAACTACACAGCCATGAAGGCCGGAAATGAAGATGTGCAGATGCGCTCCGACTGGCTGTTCCCGCTATGCACGGGCGAGGAGCGGCTGAAGGGTGAGGATGGCAAAAAAACCCACCCGACGCAAAAGCCGGAGGCCCTGCTACACCGCATCATCATGGCGACGACGCAGCCGGGCGATGTCGTGCTCGACCCGTTCTTCGGCACCGGCACGACCGGCGCGGTCGCCAAGATGCTCGGCCGTCACTTCATCGGGCTCGAACGCGATGAGGCCTATATCGAGGCGGCAACCGCCCGCATCGCCGACATCCGCCCGGTCGAGAAGCGCGACGCGACGCCCATGCCCTCCCCCCGCGCCGCGCCGCGCGTACCGTTCAACCAGGTGGTCGAGGCCGGCATGGTCCGTCCGGGCACGATGCTGTATTGTTCCAAGCGGAAATATGCCGCCCGGGTGAAGGCAGACGGCACCCTCGCCGTGCCGTCGAAATTCGCGAAATCCGTCGAGGTCGACCAGGGCTCCATCCACAAGATTGGTGCCGCGGTACAGAAAGCGCAGGCCTGCAATGGCTGGACATTCTGGCACGTGGAAACCGATACCGGGCTGAAGCCGATCGACACCTTCCGTGAGCAGATCAGGCGGAACGGCAGCCCCTCTGCGAAGTCGTAGAGGGCTGCTTCCACTGAGTTCTTTCAGTTAGATGCGGCCTGCAAAACACTGTTGCCGAAAAAACCACAATCTGATAATGCAAATCATTATCAGATTGTTTATATCGAGTCCTGCAACATAGAAGGATTTGACCATGACCCTGAAAGCGACCGCACAGACTGACAAAGCAAGCCGCTATCTGCAGCAGCTTAGCAAACACTGGGGCCATAAGTTCCATGTCGACTTCACGCCGGAACAATCGACGATAAAACTCCCGATCGGCGAGGTCTTTCTTCAGGCCGGGGACGCGGCGTTATACATCTCGCTTGAGCCTGAAAATGACGACAGCGCCGACAAATTGAAAGACGTCGTCGTCCAGCACATCGACCGCTTCGCCGCACGGGAAGGCGGTCTTGTGTATGTCTGGGACCAGAACCTGGAATAAGAGTTCCGCTTACGGATCAGGCGGAACGTGAAGTAAAGAGCTCAGCGGTACCCGTTGTTAGAAACGTACAGGTTGCAGCAATAAAGAACACCGCCCACACAACTGCCCAGAATAATTGTACCCAGTGTATTGTCTGGACGTAGGCCCTGACACTGGCCGGCAATGACGAAAATCCTTCCCCACGATCGGTCCGCCATCCAATGCCGATCCAATGCATGCGGCTATGGGCAAGAGCGTGACGCTTGGGGAAGAAAAGCCAGAACAATCCCGTCAGGACAGACGAGATCAGCCCGTACAGCCAAAAAGCTGCGAATAGCGAAATTGAAATCGTCACCCACATAATTATTAAATGGTGATTGTGCAGAATTGTGGCAATGGCGGGGCCGTGCCAAGTTGCACCGTGAACGGTGAAACCGCTCCATTCATCTTTCGGCTGCGATTGTGCCTCAAGTCCTTAAGCCGTCAAGGCGCATACCCGCTACGCGGCGGCGAAGCCGGCCTTGACGGCTTAAGGACTTGAGGCAACGCTGCTCGCCGAGAAAAAGAGTGGTATGATAAGAGCAGTCCACGGCCATAATTACAAACCGCCCCTACTCCGTCTTCACCAGCGATTTCGCATCCCTCAGCTCCGGGAACACGACCCATGCCAGCCCGGCGACCGCGACCGCGCCGACACCGCCGAAGATGACGGCGGGCACGGCGCCGATCCACGCCGCCATGAACCCGGCGCGGAATTCACCGAGCTCGTTCGACGCGCCGAGGAAGACCATGTTGACGGCGTTGACGCGGCCCCTCACCTCGTCCGGGGTCCATAGCTGCAGCAGCGTCTCGCGGATATAGACCGACACCATGTCCGCCCCGCCGATCAGCGCCAGCGCGACGATGGACAGCCAGGTGATGGTCGACAGGCCAAACAGGACAGTGAAGACACCGAACAGGGCAACGTAAAAGAGCAGCCACTTGCCCGCATGGTCGCGCACAGGCTTTGCCGCGAGGAACGCCGCGACAATGACAGCGCCGATGCCGGGGGCTGCCCGCAACAGGCCGAGGCCCCACGGCCCCATATGCAAGATGTCCCGCGCATAGACGGGCAGCAGCGCCACCGCGCCGCCAAGCAGCACGGCGAACAGGTCGAGCGTGATCGCGCCCAGCACGACCCGCTCCTTGCGGATGAACCGCAGCCCGTCAAAGAGCGAGGAAATCGTGACCTTCTTTCCCGTCTCGCGGGCGGGCGGCTTGGGGATCATCAGCACAAGCATGAATGCGACGGCCAGCATCCCCACAGCGACGCCATAGGCAACCGGCGCGCCGACCCCGTATAGCAGCCCACCGCCGACCGGCCCGCCAATGCTGGCGACCTGCCAGGAGGAGGAGTTCCACGCGACCGCATTGGGGAAGACGGATTTCGGCACGAGGTTGACGACCAGCGACTGGGCCGCCGGCCCAAAGAACGCCCGCGCGATGCCGATGCCGGTCAGCGCAACGAAGATCGGCACAGGGCCGGACAGTCCGGTTACGGAAAAATAGAGGATGGCCCCGGCGCAGAGAAGCTCCAGCGCGATGGACGCGCCCATCACCTTGCGCCGCCCGACAGTGTCCGCCACTGCACCGGTGATGAAGACCAGCAAGAGTAGCGGCAGGAATTGCACGAGGCCGATGATGCCGAGATCGGCCGGATTTCGCGTCAGGTCATAGACCTGCCATGCGACGGAGACAGACAGGATCTGTACCGCGAAACTGGCCAGGAACCGCGCCGCCCAGTACAGCACAAAGGCCGGATAGCGGAACGCAATGAACTGGTGCGATACCGGCTTCTCCGCCTGGTCATCTGGCTGGTTCTGGTTCTGAGTATCTTCCATCGCGCCAGATAGCGACGGGTTACCCTGATGGGCAAGCAAAGTTTTGTGGCTCGGCAAAATGCCCGTTCAAACACGAAACGCCCCGCCGGTTCAGGGCGGGGCGCTGGCTGGACCTGTAGTCGGTCCTATTGCGAGGGCGGCTGCGTCTCGTTGTCGAGATCGATATAGGGCCAGCCATCATTGTCCCACAGCAGGGTGTGGATGCGCAGCTCCGGCAGGCCGTCCTGACGGTAAGCATGGTAGACGATATACCAGTCATCGCCCTCCTGATAGATGTCGTTATGGCCCGGGCCGCGATAGGTGTCGGTCGGGTCGGAGCTGTTGTCGAGGACCGTCGTGCCGCCATCCTGCGTCATCAGGTTTCCGTCGCGGTCGACAAAGTCAACATACGGACTGGTCGATCGACCGACGACGACATTATAGGTGCTGTCATAGCCCTGGCAGCAGGCGTCCTTGGATACGAACAGATAGTAATAGCCGTCGCGATAGACCATCACCGGCGCTTCGATGGCGTTGGGCGGTGCGCCCCTGTCGGCGATGTTGACCGGCACGGCGGTTGCTGGCGGTTTTCCCGTGGACGGATCAATTTCAATGAGCTCGATCCCCGACCAGTAGCTGCCGAAGGTCATGTACCAGGTGCCGTCATTGGGATCGACCAGCACATGCGGGTCGATGGCGCTCCAGCGGTCCTGCGGTTCTGCATTGATGACCAGACCCTGATCAGTCCAGCCGGCCATGGAGTCATTCACATCGATCTGGTCGATGGGGATGGTCACGAGGCCACTCAGGGATTCCCGGTCGGTATTGGATTCATGATAGGCGAATACGGAGTAATAGACCCATAGCTCGTCACCGACGACCATGGCATGGGGCGCCCACACGCCTTCCGGCGGGTCATTGGCATCGGTCTCGGTCACTTCCGCCACCGCATAGGGCGGGATTTCATCGAAGATCGCCCCGGCGAAGGACCAGTTCACCATGTCATCGGAATAGCGCCAGTAGATATAGCCGGCACTGTCGACATCGTTGGAGGTATGGAACAGGTGATAGCGGTTGCCGATTTTCACGATTGTCGGGTCGTGGACGAAATTGACAGGCGCGCCGGTGACGACGGTATCGAGGGCAGTATCTTCCGCCACGGGATCAGGCGGTGGCGGCGGGGGCGGGGGCGTGCCCGACCCGCTGCCAGAGCCTCCACTACTGCCACTGTCGCCACCACCGCCACAGGCGGCAAGGCCGACAGCTGTCGCGGCAAGAAGGGCGAGCCACGGGGTACGCTTACCAGGCATCTCTTATCTCCCATATTATAATATTATATGGGACTAGCGTAAGCTCCGTATGCAAATGGACTCAATGGGCTGCAATCAATTGCAATGCCGGGTTGCAATCAATTTCATTGCAATCGTCTGCATGATTTCCCGGCCTATGATAGGGCACATTCAATGCCGTAACCTGATCATTTATCGCGGTTTGTCACATCCAGAACCTTGCGAAAAACGGTGGGCAGGCCCGCCATGGCCGGGTCGGGATGCCACTCCCCTTGCAGTGCCTTTTGTGCCTTGCGCGCAGCGGCGTCCGACACGGTCACCATCCAGACATCCATTTCCAGATGGAAATGGGTGAAGGTGTGGCGCACCGGCTCATCGGCCTTCAACCAGGCGGCCTTGATGGGCGGTTCGGCGTCCGCCCGCTCTCCCCATTCTGTTGCGGGAAAAGCAAGCATGCCGCCAAGCAGTCCCTTGTCGGGCCGGCGTACCAGCAGCACGGCACCATCACCCTTGCGGGTGATATGAAATGCCGTGCCGAAGCGGGTCGGCTTGGCTGCCTTCTTCTTCTTGCGCGGCAGGTCGGCCTGAATGGCGTTCTTTTGCGCGATGCATTTCTCCCGCAGCGGGCACAGGGCACAGGCCGGGTTGCGGGGTGTACAGATCGTCGCCCCCAGATCCATCAGCGCCTGTGCATAATCGCCCGGTCTCTTGTCTGGCGTCAGGCTGGCAGCATGGTCGCGCAGCACCGGCTTGGCATCCGGCAAGGGTGTCTCGACTGCGAACAGACGCGCCATGACACGCTCGATATTGCCGTCCATCACCACGGCGGGCTCATCGAAGGCAATGGCCGCGATTGCTGCGGCGGTATAGGCGCCGATGCCCGGCAGGGCCAGCAGGCCTTCTTCCGTCTGCGGAAATACTCCACCATGCTCCCCGGCCACGACCTGTGCGCATTTATGCAGGTTGCGGGCGCGGGCATAATAGCCAAGCCCCGCCCATTCGGCGAGCACGTCCTCCACCGGTGCTGCAGCCAGCGCCTCGACCGTCGGGAAAAGCTCGAGGAAGCGGGCATAGCGCGGCGTCACGGTCGCAACCGTCGTCTGCTGCAGCATCACTTCGGACAGCCAGACCCGGTATGGATCGGGCCGCTCGCCCCGCTTGCGCGCCGCCGGGCCAGTCCTCCAGGGCAAGACCCGGGCATGACGGTCATACCAGTCCAGCAAGGCAGCATCGATCATTCGGGGCACTTTCGGGATGCAGGCGTTTTCAGGGAAAGCATTGATAGACAAGGCAAGTTCCAGCGTAAACCGCTCTGTGTGCCTGTTCTCGCAAATCATCGCAGGGAACAATTTACCCTGTTCGGGGTTAGGCAGGCATTGATTTGAATGGAGGTTCAAATGGGACGATTGTTTGCTGTAATCCTAGTCGTGGTGATTGTCGCCGGGGCCTGGATGTATTTCACAGATACCGATATCGAGAATGGCGAAATCGCCTTTGTCGGACCTGAAGTGACGCGTACCGGCACGCAGGAGCTTTCCGTCGATATACCGACCTATGACGTCGACGCACCGGATGACGACGCCAATGGTGAGGAAGACGAAGTCGTCGATGATGATGGCGTCAACATTCCCAATGACGACGATGCAGGCGAGCCGGAAAAACGATAGTCGCCAGTCAGACTTTATTTCACAAGGCGCCCCTCACCGGGCGCCTTTTCTTTGACTGAAACGTTTTCCAGATCATGCCATTTGGCCTGTCCCCCATGGCCCGCCATAGTCTATACTCGCTGGCATGGCCCAACCCTTTCAGACCAAGCCGCGCCGCTCGCCGCCACCGCATCTCTCCCGCGAGATGGGAAAGCTGCTGGCCGCGTTAGCCTCCAAATCCGGCGCGATGGACCCGCGTCTCGCCGCTGACTGGCACGAGATCGCGGGCAGCGAGATTGCGCGGCTGTGCCGCCCGGTACGTCTCAAAGCCGCCGGTCGCGCCCGCTCGCTGGAAGTTGCCGTCGCCAATGGCGCTGCGGCAATGCAGCTGCAATACCGCCAGGCGGAGCTGATCGACAGGGTCAATCGCGTGCTGGGCAAGGGTACTGTCACGCGCCTGCTCATCCGCCAGACCGGTGCTGCAGGCGCAAAGGCGCAAAAAGGCCCGTCCTATTCCCGCCCGGTCATGCCCCCACAAGACAAGACGGTGCCCCTAGCCCCGCCATCGCAAGGGTTGCAGGATGCCCTGTTGCGGATGCGCGGGCTGATAGAGGCGCGGCAGAACGATCCGGACCAGGATACCGGGCAGGGCAAGCACTGAGTATCCGTGCTTCAAGATACCGCCAGTTAACGTAGCAGGGCCTTGCACTGATCCGCGCAATCGGCGAGGTTGCGAGATGTTTTGAACGACAGGCCATCCGGCTGCCCGGTGGCACCAGACAAAGGATCGAGCAATGACCGCTCTTATCACTTCGAAGCCCTTATCCCTCATCGCCGCGCTTGGCGCTTCTCTCGCGCTGATCGCCTGCGGCAATGACGATAATGGTGACACGACAAACACTGGCGGGACGACCACGAGCGGCACAGAGGTTTCGACCGACAATAATGCGGCGGCTGGCACCGATGTCGGCAACCCGAATTCGCCTGGCACGCAGGCGATGATCCTCGGCGATCCGGACGCGCCGGTCCTGCTGGTCGAATACGCCTCCGTCACCTGCGGAGCCTGCGCGGCATTTCACGTCAATGCCTATCCCGAGCTGAAGGAGAAATATATCGACACCGGCAAGGTGAAGCTGGAGTACCGGGAATTCCCGACCGCTCCGGCCCAGCTGTCCTATCTCGGCTCGGCCCTTGCCCGCTGCGCCGCTGACAGCAAGGGTTCGCAGGCCTATTTCGCCATGGTCGGCACGCTGTTCAATAACCAGCAGAAATGGGTGAACCAGACGAATTTCCAGTCTGAGATCCTGTCCTATGCCGCCCAGGCCGGCCTGTCCGAAGAAGCCTTCCGCGCCTGTGTCGGCCGTGACGAGATCATCGGCGCGATCAACGACAATGTCCGCATCGGCCGCGACGAATATGGCGTTGATTCCACACCAACCTTCCTCGTTGATGGCGACGAGCTGAGCGGGTACCGCACCTATGCCGATTTCTTCGACATGCTGGATGAGAAACTGGTCGAGGCCGGTGTCGAACCGCCCGCTGATGCGCCTGCACAGGATTCTGCCGTAGAACAGGAAGCAGTGACACCGACCGAGGGTGCTGCCCCTTCCGAAACACCGGCAGAGGCTCCGGCAGAAACGCCTTCTGACGAAGAGACCGAGTAAGAAGAAACGGAGCTCGCAGGTGATGAACGCAACAAGGTTCTTTGTGGCCGTCTCGGCTGCCCTCGTCATGGTTGCCTGCGACCAGAGCGAAGCTGACAATGAGCCGGTTGATCCGGTCGCAGAGGACGGCCAGTCAGCCGCTGCCGGGAACGGGTCGGACGCAGAAATCATCGTTGAAGATGATACGCCCCCTGTTCCGGGGACCGAAGCGATGGTCCTTGGCGAGGCAGAAGCACCGATCACCCTGATCGAATATGCGTCCGTCACCTGCCCGCACTGCGCGGCGTATCACGAATATGTCTTTCCAATTCTGCAGGAACATTACATCGAGCCCGGCCTCGTCCGGTTCGAATTCCGGGACTTCCCCACGGCCCCGCCGCAGCTCTCCTATCTGGGCGCTTCCATCGCCCGCTGTGCGGCAGCCCAGAAAGGCAGCGATGCCTATTTCTCCATGGTCGACACCCTGTTCGAGCATCAGGTCGACTGGGTCAGCCCGGAATATGAAGCCCATCTGAGCAGCTATGTCGTGGAAGCCGATCTGACGGAACCTGAATTGCTGGAATGCATCAACAGCGATGCCGTTTTCGATGCGATCAATGAAAATGTTCGCATGGGCATGGAAAAGCACCAGATCGGCGGCACCCCCTCCTTCGTGATCAGTGACAGCAAGCTGGAGGGCTACAATTCCGCCACTTATGAGGGCTATTTCGAGTTGATTGATGCCGCCCTGACGGATGCCGGCGCAACGCCGCCTGCCGACCTGCCCGCGCTGCCGGAAATCACCATGGCGCACGCGCACGACCACAATCACTAGCTGCCGGCAGGCCCATTTTCCACAGAATGGACCCGGGCAGTGGCTTGGGCACAGAATCGGGCCAGTTTAACCCTTTCTTAACGGTATCAGCCATCGGAGCGATCGCGCGGCTGGAACTGTTGGAAATTAAGGGGTTAGAATAGTGGTGTCGGGGTTCTGCCCTTGCGCCCAGTGGAAAGAAAAGCGCATGAAAATCGACAAGCTGCGCCTCGTCGGCTTCAAATCCTTCGTCGAGCCGACCGATTTCGAGATCAGGCCGGGCCTGACCGGCATTGTCGGCCCGAACGGCTGCGGCAAGTCGAACCTGCTGGAATCGCTTCGCTGGGTCATGGGCGCCACTTCCGCCAAGGCGCTGCGCTCGTCCGGCATGGAAGACATGATCTTCTCGGGCACATCCCAGCGCCCCGCGCGGCAATGGGCCGAAGTCACCATGACCGTGCAGAACGACCGCAAGGACCTGCCGGTCGAGTTCAACGATCTCGATCTGCTGGAGATTTCCCGCCGCATCGTGAAGAAGGAAGAAGGCTCGCAGTCGATCTACAAGGTCAATGGCAAGGAAGCCCGCGCCCGCGACATCCAGCTGCTGTTCGCCGATGCCTCGACCGGCGCGAACTCCCCGGCCCTCGTCCGCCAGGGCCAGATTTCCGAGCTGATCAACGCCAAGCCCGCCAACCGCCGCAAACTGCTGGAAGAAGCGGCGGGCATTACCGGGCTTTATACCCGACGTCATGAGGCCGAGCTGCGCTTGCGCGCTGCCGAGACCAACCTGGAACGCCTCGATGATGTAACCGGCGAACTGGAAACCCAGCGGGCAACGCTTGCCCGCCAGGCCCGCCAGGCGACCCGTTATCGCAATTTGTCGGGCGATATTCGCCGTACCGAGGCGATGTCGAACTATCTGCGCTGGGCCGAGGCAACCGAGGCGCTCGCCGCCGCCGAAGCGGCGATGGCAGAGATCAACGGGCTGACCGAGGAAACGGCCCGCGTCGCCGCCACCGCCTCCGCCGCCCAGCTGAAGACCCATGAAGCGGTCGAGCCGCTGCGCATGAAGGAGGCCGAAGCCTCCGCCGCCCTGCACCGGCTGAATGTCGCCATGGAAGGCCTCGATGCAGAGCTGGCCCGCGCAAAGGCCGAGGCAAATCGTCTGCAGTCGGAACGTGACCAGATCGAGCGCGACATCACCCGCGAAAAGGAACTGAGCGGCGATGCCGATCAGGCGCTGGAACAGCTGGAGGCCGAGGAAGGCCAGCTGCGCGAGCGCCAGGAAGCCGAAGCCGGACGCGTGGAAGCCGCCGCCACTGCCCGTGATACGGCAGCCGCGGAACTGTCCGACGCTGAAAGCGATTACGAGCGCAAGAATGCCGATGCTGCAGAGCAGGAAGCTGAACGCCGCGCCCTGACGCAAAGCCTCGACGAGGCCCGCCGCCGTTACGAGCGCCTGACCGGCCAGATCGCGCGCATGGAAGAGGAGCGCGCCGGGCTGAAACTGTCGGACACGGAAGAACAGGCCCTCGCCGAAGCCCGCCGCCTGGTCACTGAATCCGACGAAAAGGTCACGAGTTGCGAGACCCGGGCCCAGCGTGCCGCCGAGGCCCGCTCCATGGCCCGCGAGCGCGAGGAAGCCCTGCGCGGTCCGAAGAGCCAGGCGAACCGCAATCTCGTCGAATTGCAGGCAGAGGCAGACGCCATTCGCCGCGTCATCGCCGCCGGCGAGGATGATGGTTTCGAGGCGCTGCTGGAATCCGTCAGCGTTGCCTCGGGGTATGAAAACGCGCTTGCCGCAGCGCTTGGCGACGATCTGAACGCCGCTCTCGATGAGGAGGCCGCGAGCCATTGGTCGAAAGCCGGGGCAGAACCGCTTTCCTCCGCGCCGCTGCCGCCGGAGGCAGAAGCCCTCGCTGCGCTCGTCACCGCGCCGCCCGCACTGACCCGCCGCCTGAAGGCGATCGGTGTCATCGACGCTGCCGACGCGCCGGAAGCGGTTGCGAAACTCCAGCCCGGCCAGCGGCTTGTCTCCCGCGCCGGGGATCTGTGGCGCTGGGACGGCTTCGTGCAACGCGCCGAGGCCAAGACCGCCGCCGCGATCCGCCTCGAGCATCGCAACCGGCTGGAAGTCCTCAACGCCGACATCGATGAGGCCGAGGAACGCCTGATCGCGATTTCCGGCGACCACGACATTGCCGCCGCCGCCGTGCGCGAGGCAGACAGTGCCGTGTCGTCTACGGAGCAATCGCTGAAAGATGCCCGCCGCATCGCCCGCGATGCGCTCTCCTCCCTCACCACGATGGAGAAGAAATACGAGCAGGCCTCCGCCCGGCTCTCTGCGCTGACGGAATCGCTGGAGCGCCTGTCCGAAGACAAGTCCGAGGCAGAGACAAGCGTGCGCGAGGGAGAGGACGCCCTGTCACGCCTGCCGGACCTGAGCGCCCTGCGCGATGCCGTCGCAACGGCCCGCGAGCTGCTGGCCGAGCGCCGCAATGCCGCAAGCGAGACGCGTGCTGCCTATAATGACCTTGCCCGCGATGCGGAGATCCGCGCCAGGCGCCTTGAGGAAATCTCCCGCGAGCGGGGCGTCTGGGCGAGCCGGGCGGAGACCGCCGGTGGACGTATCGGCGATCTCGAAACCCGCCTGACGGAAACCATCGCCGCGCAGGAAGCCGCCCAGGGCGCTCCGGAAGCGGTGGAAGAAAAGCGCAAGAGCCTGTTCACCGAACTGGAAGCGGCCGAATCCCGCCGCCGCAATGCCGCCGATGCCTTTGCCGAAGCACAGTCAGCCGCCGGGACCGCCGACCGTACACTGAAGGAAGCAGAAGCAGAAGCCGTCAACGCCCGCGAGGAACGCGCCCGCCGGGAAGCCAAGCTGGAAGCGGCGCGTGAGCGTGTCGGCTCCGCCACAGAGCTTGCCCGGGAGAACTGCGAGGCAGAACCCGAAAAGCTGCTGGAGATTGCCGAACACAAGGACGGCACCGACCTGCCCTCCCGCGAGGAGATCGACCGCAAGCTTGAACGCTACAAGCGCGAGCGCGAGAATCTCGGCGGCGTGAACCTGCGCGCCGATGTCGAGATGGAAGAGATCGACCAGCGCCTTAAGGACATGACAGTCGAGCGCGAGGATTGCGAACAGGCGATCCGCAAGCTGCGCTCCGCCATCGGCAACCTGAACAAGGAAGGCCGCCAGCGCCTGCTCGATGCCTTCAATACCGTCAACGAGCACTTCCAGACGCTCTTTGTACGCCTCTTCGGTGGCGGCAGCGCCGAACTGCGCCTGGTGGATTCAGACGATCCGCTGGAAGCCGGCCTTGAGATATTCGCCTCGCCGCCGGGCAAGAAACTGTCCTCCATGTCGCTGATGTCGGGCGGAGAACAGGCCCTGACGGCGACCGCGCTGATCTTTGCCGTGTTCATGTCGAACCCGGCGCCGGTCTGCGTCCTCGACGAGGTCGATGCGCCCCTCGACGACGCCAATGTCGACCGCTTCTGCGCGATGCTGGACCAGATGGCAAAAGACACGGAGACCAAGTTCATCATCATCACCCACCACGCCCTGACCATGTCGCGCATGGACCGGCTCTATGGGGTGACGATGATCGAGCGCGGCGTGTCCCAGCTCGTCTCGGTGGATCTCAACCGCGCCGAGGAAATGGTCGCGGCGGAGTAAGGCAAGAAACAATTCCACTCAGAAGCCCGGCGAACTGCCGGGCTTTTTTATTGGCCAGCACGACAAGCTCCGCAACCTGACGGTCCGGAGGGATAGCGGGGAGAGAAACCGTGCGGGGCACGAGATATCTCTTATAGGCAAATGTAGGGCTGTTGCCCCGCACGCGGCGGCTTACAGGCATCAAGGGCTCGGGAATGGCACGAAGCAAAGGCTCCGCGTGCCAACCATTCACTCGCCGCCCTGCCCGTGCGCTCCGGGTGCCACGGACGGGGGCCATGCTGCGCCGGTCCCGCCGCCCCGCCATGGCTCCGGCGGCCATGGCGGTTCTCTTACGGGCGGGACGCCTGGGTCAAGATAGCCGATGCCTGACAGGCGGGGATAACTGCATTACCCCCGGCCACCGACACAACAAAAAACGGCCCGCATAAGCGGGCCGTCTGTTTGCGGAGCACTCTCTCCCCCCTCACCGAAGTGGCTCAGGCAGTGCTGCCGTATGCTTGGCGTCAGCTTATTCGCCGAGCGCCGGTACTTCTTTCGGCACGAAATCCGGATAGGCGGAACCGCCGGTTTCGGACGCATCGAGGCCTTCGTCCTCTTCCTTCGCACCGGCGCGGATGCCGATGGTGAAGCGCAGGAGGTACCACAGCACGATCGACGTACCGAAGACGAAGATCGCATTCGAGCCGACACCGACTGCCTGGCCGAGGAAGGTCGGGCCGTCTTCTACACCAAGATAGGAGAACGGAACGACCATCGTGCCGATGATGCCGCAGGCAAGGTGAGCCGGGATGGCACCGACGACGTCGTCGATACGCATGGCTTCAAGCAGCGGGGTAACGAAGAAGATCGCAACGCCACCAATAACGCCCCACAGGGCCGCCATCGGAATGGTCGGTGCGAGCGGCTCGGCCGTAATGACAACCAGACCGCCGATAGCACCGTTCAGCGCCATACCTACATCGACCTTGCCTTTCAGCAGGATGCAGAGAAGGACGACGGTGATGACGCCGGTTGCGGCAGCCATGTTGGTGTTGACGAAGATCTGCGAGACAGCAATCGCGTCGCCCTGCGAGCCGAGAGCCAGCTGGGAGCCGCCGTTAAAGCCGAACCAGCCGAGCCACAGGATGAAGACACCCAGTGTCGCGAGCGGCAGGGAGGAACCGGCGAACTTGTTGATCTCGCCATTCGGACCATACTTGCCACGGCGCGGGCCGAGGGCGATGGCACCGGCAAGAGCAGCCCAGCCACCTGTCGCGTGAACCAGTGTGGAACCGGCAAAGTCGGAGAAGGCGTAGTTGGAATCGAGGAAACCGCCACCCCATTCCCAGGAGGCCTGGACCGGATAGATGAAGCCGGTCAGCGCCACGGTGAACAGGAAGAACGGCATGATGCGAATGCGCTCTGCAACCGTACCGGAAACGATGGAAGCAGCCGTTGCAACGAACACCATCTGGAAGAACCAGTCGGAATGCGAGGAATAGCCGGTGTCCAGTGCGGCAGAATCATCAGGGCCCCAGAAGAAGCCTGCCCAGCCGAAGAAGCCGGTCGGATTGTCGCCATAGATGATGCCGTAACCGACGACCCAGACCATGACGGTGGCGATGGAATAAAGTGTGATGTTCTTCAGACAGATCGTGGCCGCGTTCTTGGAACGGACCATGCCTGCCTCGAGCATGCAGAAACCCGCTGCCATGAACATCACGACCATGCCCATGATCATGAATAGCAGCGTGTTGAAGACAAAGGCTGTTTCCGCCGAGACACCTTCCTGCGCAAAGGCTGCGCCTCCGGTGGTCAACGCCAGGGCGCCCATCGCCCCTGCGAGATAGATCTTTTTCATAACTTAAACCCCTCAATAAAAGGCAGCCCTCATGGGCCGCATTTTTTGATATCGACGAGGCATCTTGTCCGAAAATGTGCTGCATCGCAATAGCCATTAGCCATTTATCTCAAAACTTTTGGCTTTCTTGATTTATTGCTGTTGTTTGCTTGCCCTTCTAGGTTTTATGTGGCTTATTGCCGGGCTGAGGGCTATCATACCAGCCAATTGCGTAGGGTATCTTGGGAGTGAATGGGGTTATGTCGGAAGCTGAAGTTGCGCAGCAGCTGATCGCCGATCTTCAGGCGAATTTTGGGGTCATCAGTGCTTTTATCATCATCTTGCTGCTTGGGGGCCTGCTGGCACTCGGCACCACGCTGAACAACGCATCGCGTGCCATGCGCGAATTGCAGGAAAGCGCATCTGCGAAGGGCTCGGCAAAGGGCAAGGGCAGCAGCCCGCAGATGGCGTATGGCATGCGCGAAACCGCCATGCCGCGCGATGCCGGCCGCTTTGCAGCAAAATATGCAGCGCCTTCGCGTCCGATCGGGCGGGAACTGCCGCTGGCCCGCAAAAGCGCGTCGCGCCATGTCAGCCAGTCGATGTCAGGCTCGGCAACAGGTTCCATGACAGGCCGCACCAACGGCCACGAGGCACATCGCCGCCCTCGCCGTACCGGCGATCGGCACAGCCTGATCTGAGGCTTTTCCACGGTCAAATCGATGCCTGAGGCGTGCCGGAAACCCCTCCGGCACGGCGGTTTTTTCGCATTGCAGCACCCATATGCGGGTGCCGGGCGTACAGCGTGCGAAGTTTTTAAAAATATCCATATTTTTCAATAACTTGCGGAAGCATAGAGTGCTTGACCCCAAACCTTGCCGTGCTATAAACCGCGCGATTTGACGCTACCCGTACGCGGTCAGCAGGAGCACACCCTTGGACTCCAGGCATGAAGACGACGATCTGCCCTCGATCGATGATTTCGGCGAGCGGCTGGAAAAGTCCCGCCGGAAGGACGATGCGGTAGAGGACCTGCAACGTGGTGAACGGTCTGCGCTGGGTCAGGCTTTCCGTATCGGTACGGAAATGCTGGCGGCACTTCTCGTCGCCGGCGCCATCGGCTACGGCATCGATCAGTTGATCGGCACCAAGCCGTGGTTCATGCTCGGGGGACTGGCAATCGGCTTTGCCGCCGGTATCCTGAATGTGTCCCGGGCGATGAATGAAATGAACGCCGCTCTTGAAGAAGAGAGCAAAGACGAATAAGAGGCGCGCTGACGATTGCGCGCCGCGCGCGACAAGCCCGCCAAGCCGGGCGCTGTAACTTGGGGCTGGTATGACAGCAATGACGACGATGACGGCGGCACTCGCCACCCTGGCCGGGCCGATGGAGCAGTTCGAGATTCTGGATATCATCCATCTCGACCTCGCCGGCATGAACATCTCCTTCACCAATGCCAGCCTGTGGATGCTGATTAGCGTCGTCGCAGTCAGCGTCTTCATGTTCGCCGCGACCAACCGCGCGCAGATGGTGCCGGGCAAGATGCAGTCCGCCGGTGAAGCGCTCTACCAGTTCATCGCCGACATGCTGCGCGATGCCTGCGGTTCGGAAGGCATGAAGTTCTTCCCGTATATCTTCACGCTGTTCATGTTCATCTTCTCGTGCAACCTGCTGGGCCTGTGGCCGACCATTCCCGGCTCTCCGCACGCGCTGCACACCTTCACGCCGACCAGCCACATCATCGTCACCTTCGCGCTGGCCATGGTCACCATCACCATCCTGCTGGTCTATGGCTTCTACAAGAACGGCCTCGGCTTCCTGAAACTGTTCGTGCCGTCCGGTGTGCCATGGTGGCTGCTGTGGCTGATCCCGCTGATCGAAATCGTCTCCTTCGTGTCGCGTCCGATCTCGCTGGCCATTCGTCTGTTCGCCAACATGCTGGCCGGGCACATGATCCTGAAGATCTTCGCCGGCTTCATCACGGCACTGCTCGCTGCCGGTCCGATGGTCGGCTGGCTCGCCATCTTCCCGTTCCTCGGCAATATCGCCATCTTCCTGCTCGAACTGCTGGTTGCGTTTCTGCAGGCTTATGTCTTCGCCATCCTCAGCAGCGTCTACCTGAACGACGCGCTGCACCCGAGCCACTGACGGGTAAAACAGTTTCCTGCGCGGATGCCGGGCCAGCCGCGGAACCAGGAGTAACGGTCCACTTGAAAACGCTAGTTTGAACCATTTAGGAGAAGAAAAATGGACGTAGAAGCAGCAAAAATGATCGGTGCAGGCATCGCAGCCCTCCCGCTCGCCGGTGCCGGCATCGGCCTCGGCATGATCTTCAGCTCGTTCCTGACAGGTGCCTTCCGCAACCCGTCCGCCGCCGCCGGCAACCAGCAGACCCTGCTGCTCGGCTTCGCGCTGACGGAATTCACGGGCCTGCTGGCCTTCGTCGTTGCGATCATCATCCTGTTCGTCGTCTAAGACAGGCGATCCCAACACAAAGCTGAAAGGGGAGTTGGCATGACGCCGATTCTCATGATCTTGGCATTCGCACCGGGAGAGGCCGCTGAAAGTTCAAGCGGCCTCCCGCAGATGGATGTCACTACATTTCCAAGCCAGCTGTTCTGGCTCGCCGTCACCTTCGGCGTGCTTTACTGGCTGATGGACAAGGTGTTCCTGCCGAAACTGGGCGGCATCATCGAAGAGCGGCGCAACCGCATCGCCGATGATTACGACAAGGCGGCCGAGTTCAAGCGCGAGGCGGAAGAGGCTGAGGAAGCCTATCGCAAGGCGCTGGCCGATGCCCGTGCCAAGGCAGCCTCCATCGCTGCGGAGACACGCGCCTCCCTCGACGAGGAAATCGCCGGCATGCAGGCCGACATGGACGAGAAGCTGAACCAGCAGATCGCCGCCGCCGAAGCCCGTATCGCAGAGATGCAGGCCGCAGCGGAAGCAAAGGTCAGCGAAGCGGCCGTGGAAACGACCAAGGCTGTCGTGCAGCTGCTGATCGACGAGCAGCCCGACGATGCTGCCGTCAAGAATGCCATTGAAGCCGCGCAAGCTTCGTAAGGGTTGATGATGATGCTGCTGCAATATGAAGAAGCCCCGCAGAACGATACGGGCGAAACGCAAGAGCCGACTGCCAGCGAGGTCATCCAGGAAGAGCTGGCCGTCGATGCCAATGGCTATGGCGAGTACGAATCGGTACCGATCTGGCTCGACACCTATCTGTGGACCCTCTTGCCCTTCCTGTGCGTCGTCCTGCTCTTCTGGGTCACGGGCGTGCACAAGATGGTCGGCGGCATGCTCGATCGCCGCGGCAAGACCATTGCCTCCGAGCTCGAGCAGGCCCGCGACCTGCGTGAAGAAGCCCAAGAGCTGCTGGCCAAGTATCAGCGTCGCCAGCGCGAGGCCGAGGAAGAGGCGCAAGGGATCATCGACCAGGCCAAGCGCGACGCCAAGCGCATGGCAGAAGAGACCCGCCAGAAGCTCGACGAGCAACTGGAGCGCCGCACCAGGGCTGCCGAGGACAAGATCGCCCGCGCCGAAGCCCATGCCATTGCCGAAGTCCGCAACCGGACCGCAGATGTGGCCGTCACGGCGGCAGAGCAGATTGTGCGCGACCGTCTCGACACCCAGGCAGGGGCCGCCCTCGTCGACCGGGCGATCTCCAATGTGCGTGAGCGCCTGAACTGACCGCGGGCAAATCCCGGCATGAAGCCCGACTGACACTACAAGATCGTTAAGGAATGAAAGCCCGGCCCCGCGATACAGCGGTTTGGCCGGGCTTTTTCGTTAACCTTTTAGCACAGGTTAAATGGTAGAAAGCTTTCCCGGGCTTAATCGGACTGTCATGTTCCAGCATGGTGCCCGGTCCCATATTTGGTTCAACAAGGAGTTGATACCATGACCTACAAAGGGCGTTTTACCTATCTTCCCGGCACTGCCGAAACGAAGCAGAACAATGCTGCCCTGTCTTTCGTCCTCGATGGCGGCCTCGGCCCGATGCGGGTCCTGCGCGAGGCGAAAGCTGAACAGGTGGTTCATCACGAACCTGTGCTGCAGCAGGCTTTTGCAAAATAGCGCATCCAGCGTTATTCTTGTCCCGGAGGGATGAGGAGTTGGAGGTTGCCATGACTAAACTGAATATCGGCCTCTTGGCCGCACTACCGCTACTGGCTCTGGCAGGCGCCTGCGCCAGCACGACCGGACCGGCCCAGTTTGACCAGGTATCGATTACCAGCGACAGCCGGTTCGCTGAATACCAGAAAGTCTATATCGCCGACGTCAGCTATGACGCTTCGATCGCGGAGCGCACATCCGGCCTGTCCAGCGCCCGCTTTGGCGGCACCGACCGTCCGGTTCGTGAACGCGACCTGAAAGCCAAGGCTGACGACCTGGAGCGCGTGCTCAAGCGCGAGATCGGCAAGACCAAGAAGATCGTCGCCAGCCCCGGCGACGGTGTGCTGACCGTCAGCGCGAGAATAACCGACCTGGCGGCGAACCAGCCGACCATGGCCGATATTTCCGAACAGCCGAGCCTGAGCCAGGAGTCGGTCTATGCTGGCAAGTCATCCGTCGCGATCACGCTGAGCGAGAACGGCCGGACGCTGGCTAATTTGAGCGAGACCTATCAGGGTGACCTGAATGACAGTATCGGCCGCCCGGCCATCTGGCAGGATGTCGACCGCGGGTTCTATTTCACCGCCAACAAGGTCGCCCGCTTCATCAGCTAGCAGGCTGACTGCATAATCGAGGAAAGGCCGCCCTTCGGGGCGGCTTTTTCATGCCTGGAGCTTGTTCATGCCTGGTTCAGTGTCTGATCGTGTAGGTGCAGGCCTCGCCATTGGACGGGCGTTCGACCACCACGCGGGCCAGCCCGGCGAAACGGGCCTTCAGCTTGTCAGCGACCCACATGCAGATATTCTCCAGCGTCGGCACGGACAGGCCCTCGATCTCGTTCAGCAGGCGATGGTCGAGCTGTTCATGAATGTCCGACAGGGCGTCGTTGATGTCGCCGAAATCCTCGACCCAGCCGGTGACCGGATCGGGTTCGCCTTCCAGCTCCACCGTCAGTCGGAAGGAATGACCATGCATGCGCGAATAAGGCCGCTCGTCTGAAGCGAGGGACAGGTAATGAGCCGCGTCGAAGGTCACGGATTTGGCGATACGCATCATGTCAGTCGTCTTCTTTGGTTCGGCCCGCAAAAGCGCGTCAGGGGATCCCGGTCAGCTTGTGGGTCTGCAGGCTCAGCCGCCATTGCGGATGGCGGCGGCAATAATCGATAGCGGCGGCTGTATGGCGCGAAATCTGCGGCCCGTCCATAGGCTGCAGGAAAAAATGCGAGAACCCGAGCGCGGCGAACCGCTCGGGCTGTGCCTTTTCCTGAAAGTAGACGAGCTTGAGTTCGTCGCCCGATGTCTGGACCAGCGGTGAGTCGGCCTTGGGACTGACACAGATCCAGTCGAGCCCGGCGGGCGCTGCGACCGTGCCGTTGGTCTCTACTCCGATCTGAAGTCCCGCCGCGTGCAAGGCCTCGATCAGCGGAGCATCGAGCTGCAGCAGCGGTTCTCCGCCAGTGCAGATAACGTAAGGTATGCCCTCCCCCGGTGCCGCCTCGACATCCCAGGCCCGGCGCACGGTCTCGGCGAGCACAGCCGGCGTCTCGAACTTGCCGCCGCCCGGCCCGTCCGTTCCCACGAAGTCTGTATCGCAGAAATCGCAGACGGCGTGGCCCCTGTCCTGCTCACGCCCGGTCCACAGGTTACAGCCGGCAAAGCGCAGGAACACGGCGGCGCGGCCCGTCTGCGCGCCTTCGCCCTGCAGGGTGAAATACATCTCCTTGACCGAATAGATGCGGCTCATGCGGACTGGCCTTGCGCAGCCTTGTACGCGTTCCAGCCCTTCTCCCGCAGCTCGCAGGCCGGGCATGTGCCGCAGCCATAGCCCCAGTCGTGGCGATGCTGCCGGTCGCCGCGATAGCAGGTGTGGCTGTGCTCCACGATCAGGTCGACCAGTTCGGTGCCGCCTTCCTGTTCGGCCAGACCCCAGGTCTCGCCCTTGGTCAGGTGCATCAGTGGCGTCTTCAGGACGAAGCCGGCATCCATGCCAAGGCGCAGCGCCTGCATCTGCGCCTCCAGCGTATCGGCGCGGCAGTCTGGATAGCCTGAGAAATCCGTCTCACACATGCCGCCGACCAGCGTGCCCATGTTGCGGCGATAGGCAAGCGCCGCCGCCATGACCAGGAAGGCGAGATTCCGTCCGGGCACGAATGTATTGGGCAGGCCGCTTTCGGCCATCTGGAATTCCACATCGCCGGTCATCGCCGTCTCGCCCAGTGCTGACAGGGCCTCCAGGTCGACGAGGTGATCCTCCCCCAGCTTCACGCCCCAGCCCTCGAAATGGCTCGCGATCTCCCGGCGCATATCAAGGCGCGCGGTCAACTCGACATGGTGGCGCTGGCCATAGGCAAAGCCGACGGTTTCCACATGGGCATAGCGCGACAGGGTCCAGGCCAGACAGGTCGCAGAATCCTGTCCGCCGGAGAAAAGTACCAATGCCCTGTCTTCTGCCAGTTTCATGGCGTTGAACTCTCCATAGATTGGGAAGACGCTCCCTTACTGCAAAAAACATTGCGATGCCAACGCAGGAGGCAAAGTTTTTTACCGCAATTACTCAACCTCCAGGTGTGATTAAATCTCTATTAAACTTTTTCGCGCATAAGTTGAGTATCGGAGAGCCAAACCTCAACACCACCTGAAAGCTGATCCCGAATGACGCTTTCATCTCTCCCGACCTGAGCGCCGCCGGAATCCGCACCGGCGGCGTTCTTTCATCTGTCTTTCGGATACTGACGCGCCTCGGTATCTTGAACACCGGAATGTATCCCGTTTTCATGCCCCGTATCGGCACCGTCATGCAGGTCATGATGCGCAAAGCTCAGCCCCATCGCCACGATGACACCGAGCACGTAGACGATCACCGACGCAAACCGGTTCGTATTGGTGATATGTACGGTCAGGTGCGTGGCGCCGACATAGAGCAGCGCACCGGAAGCGATTGAAACGAGGATGCCCAGAATATCCGGCGAGGCATCATTCAGATATTCGACGGAGATGATGGCACCGACCGGCGTCGTCAGGGCCGCACCAAAGAAAGCGACGATGACCGCCAGACCCGGCTTCATGCCGCTGCCGCGCAGGATGGCAAACAGTATCATGCCCTCGGCAAATTCATGCAGGATCAGCCCCATGGAGGCCATCAAGCCGATGAAAATGTCGTGCTCGTAGAGGATGCCGTATTCTATGCCATCCAGAAAAGAGTGCAGGCCGATGCCAAGTAGCGGCGCAACGGCGATGCCGGCATTCGGCTCGTGTCGCAGCAGCGCATTGATCATGTAGAGGGACAGGTAACCGCCAAGTGCCCAGTACGGCGCCTTGTCGGTCATGGCGAGCCCCTCGGGAAACAGCCGCAGTGCCGTCATCACCAGCACGCCGGCGGCAAAGGCGGAGAAATAGCCTGAATATTTTTCGGCAAAGGATGCATTCAGCCAGACACAGAACAGGCCCAGCGTCGCCACGAGAGCAGCGATAAGGCTCGCAATCAATGCGGGCGAATTCCATTCGACGAGATACGCCAATACCATAGACGGTAAACTGCAGCCGACTGCATCCCCAATTCATTTCCCCGGGCGAGTCAGCCTGCGCTATGGTCAGCCTGGTGCCGGTGGTTCCCTTAACACCATCTTAACCTTTGCGGAAGACAGCGCAAGCCATTGTTATATAATCACACATATTAACAGGGGCTTGCTTGTCAAGCTAAAACTGTATTCGTTTCGGTGTCGCAACGGCAATTCGGCAACACAGTCGAGCCATTCGTACGACGAACGACTGAAAAGACCAATCAGCACATGCCAGTCCGGCAACACTAATCAGGCGGCGGTCGCCTCTTCCACCGGATCATGCTCGGCAACCCAGTGACCGGGCGAGACCTCGATCAGTTTGGGGCGGTATTGCACCGCATCCGGATCGTCGATCACTTTCGACTTGAGGAAGCGCAGGGGCGCACGGGTGTCGAGCGGCGATGGCAGGTCGCCTTCCAGCTTCACCCGCGGCTTGGAGCGTTCGATCTTCGGGTCCGGCGTAGGGACAGCGGAGATCAATGCCTTGGTGTAAGGGTGGCGGGCATCCTCATAGATCGTGTCGCGATCGGCGAGTTCGACGATCTGGCCAAGGTAGAGAACCATCACCCTGTGGGAGACTTCGCGCACCACCGACAGGTCATGGGAGATGAAGATCAGCGACGTGCCGAAATCATGCTGCAGGTCGATCAGGAGGTCGATGATCTGCGCCTGAACAGAAACATCGAGCGCCGAGACAGCCTCGTCGCAGATGACCATCTCCGGCTCCAGGATCATGGCACGGGCAATGCCGACGCGCTGGTTCTGGCCGCCGGACAATTCGTGCGGATAGCGGTTGAGGAACGCCCCCGGCAAGCCGACCCGCTCCAGCAATGACCGAACCCGGGCGTTGATTTCCTTCGTACCCAGATTGCTCTTGTGGGTCTTCAGCGGCTCGGCGATGGACGCGCCGATGGTCATGCGCGGGTCGAGGGCGGCGAGCGGGTCCTGGAAGATGATCTGGAAATCCTTGCGCAGCGAACGGATCTTCGCCTTCGACTGGGAGGTCAGGTCCTTGCCCAGCCAGACGACCGGCTTTTCGGATTTCTTGTCTTTCTTGATCGGCGCGAATTGCAGGATCGCGCGGGCCAGCGTTGACTTGCCGCAGCCGGATTCGCCGACGACGCCCAGTGTCTCGCCGCGCTTCAGGTTGAAGGTCACGCCATCGACGGCGCGCAGCGGCTTTTTCTTCGGGAACAGGCCGGACCCGACGGTAACCGGGTAATGCACCTTGACCTCATCGACCTCGAGGATCGTTTCCGCGTCAGCCGGGACAGGGCGGATAGCCGGGCGGCCATGGCGGTCCGGCTGGTCGATGCGTGGCATCGCATCCAGAAGCATCTTGGTATAATCCTTCTGCGGATTATAGAAGATCTCGTCAGCCGTGCCGGCCTCCACGAACTCGCCATTCTTCATCACCATTACCCGGTCGCACATACGTGCGACAACGCCCATGTCGTGGGTGATGATGGCAATGCC
The DNA here is from genome assembly GCF_009712425.2 of Aquisalinus luteolus. Lineage (GTDB taxonomy): Bacteria > Pseudomonadota > Alphaproteobacteria > Caulobacterales > Parvularculaceae > Aquisalinus > Aquisalinus luteolus. The sequence goes on along the minus strand of NZ_VCJR02000002.1, from coordinate 796,055 downwards.
CATGTTCTGCTCGGTCTTCAGGTCGGCCATGATGTCGAGGATCTGGGCCTGCACCGTCACGTCGAGGGCGGTGGTCGGTTCGTCGGCGATCAGCAGTTCAGGATCGCCCAGCAGCGACATGGCGATCATGACACGCTGGCGCATGCCGCCGGACAATTCATGCGGATATTGCTTCAGGCGCCGCGCCGCCTCGGGGATGCGCACCCGCTCCAGCAACTCGATGGAGCGCTGGCGTGCCTTCTCGCCGGTGATCTTCTTGTGAAGGGCCAGCACCTCGCCCATCTGGTCGCCGATGGTCATGTGCGGCGTCAGCGACGTCAGCGGGTCCTGGAAGATCATGGTGATCCGGTCGCCAAGGATCTGGCGACGCTTGCCAGCCTTCATCTTCAACAGATCCTCGCCATGATAGAGCGCCTCTCCGGAGACGCGCCCGTTATCGGCGACAAGGCCCAGGGCAGACAGGCAAGTCTGGCTCTTGCCCGAGCCGGATTCGCCGACGATGCCGACGCATTCCCCGGCCCTGATGGCCAGTGACACGCCTTTCACCGCATTGACCACGCCGTCAGGCGTCTCGAAATCGACGGTCAGGTTATTCAGTTCGAGGATGGGGCTATCCGGGGTACGCGATACAGACATGTCTTCAGGGGCCTCCGGCATGCGATCACAAGCATGCGTTCTGTCGAAAAGAAGCGCTATATGACCCGGATATAGGCTATGATGCAACTATCCTGACCGTAAGTCCGTTTTATGGTTAGCAACGACAAGGAGGAACCTATGTCTGTTTTGAAGATCAGTGCTCTCACCGCCAGTCTTGCCGCACTCCCGCTGCTCGCCGCGTGCTCCAGCGCGCCATCCGAGGCGCAGCAGGAGCGCACCGCCATGGTCGAGGCGCGCAAGGGCGAGCAGGTCAACAATGTCTGCTTCGCCGGCCAGATCGATTCATTCTCGACCGTAAACGACCGCGCCGTCGTGGTGCGCACCGGGGTGCGTGACCGCTACCTGCTCGAAACCGCGAGCTGTTTCGGCCTTGGCAACGCCCTGTCCCTGCAGATCGAGAACCGCGGCGGCTGCCTGTCGCGCGGGGACAACCTGATCGCATACGACTCGGCCTTCGGCAATGACGGTGTCGGCATGAAGCCGTCCCGCTGCCTGATCACTGGCATTTACGAGTGGAAGGACGAAGAGGAAATGGCAGCGCAATAAAGCGTGGCCTTCATCTGCTTCAAGCGGCTCCCCGGCGAACGCTGTGGGAGCCGCTATTGTATACGGCGCAGCCCTGCGCATCGGCCTCGACGCTTCGGGGGAGATTTCGCTAGACTCCCGATAAGCAACGCCGAAAGCCCTGATCATGACCGATACCGTTGACAGTAATGGCCGCCTGCAGCCGCTGATCCTGCCGTTTCACGGCAAGACGCCGCAGATCCATGCCTCCGCCTTCATCGCCCCCGGCGCGGTTCTGGTCGGTGACGTGCATGTCGGCCCGAAGGCGAGCGTCTGGTATGGCTGCGTCCTGCGCGCCGATACCAACCGGATCGAGATCGGTGCCGGATCGAATGTACAGGACGGCACCATCATCCATGTCGATGCACCGGACTGGGGCGGCACGCCGGTCATCATCGGCGAGAATGTGCTGATCGGCCACAAATGCATGCTGCATGGCTGCACGGTCGAGGATGGCGGCTTCGTCGGCATGGGCGCGACCATGCTCGACCGGTCTGTGGTGGAGAGCGGCGGCTATCTCGCAGCCGGTGCCTTTCTCGCCCCCGGGAAAACCGTTCCGAAGGGCGAGATGTGGGCCGGCATGCCCGCAAGGAAATTCCGTGACCTTAAGGAAGGCGAGGACAAGCACGCCCTGATGGGCTCTGCCCATTATGTCGAGGAAGCCAGGGCCCATGCTGCAGCGCTGGAAGAGTTCGACTGCGTTCAGTCACCAGCAGACTTCAGGACATCATCCAGCACCGGGGGCGGCTGCGACTGACACCAGTCCGCTCACCAACTCGGTACTGCTCAGGCAGCCCGGGTAAAGACCACGTGGTTGCGTTCGCCGAGGTCGGGCTGCTTCTCGTCCTTGATATTGGCCTTGGCGATCTCCCAGCCGAATTTCAGGGCATTGCCGGTGGTGCTCCACACGGCGGCATCTTCCAGCGTCATTTCCATCAGGGCGATATCGGGATCGTCCTTGCCATGCTCGTACCAGGCGGCAACGACCGGGTTCCAGTATTCCTCGACCTTGTCGACATTGCCGGACCGGCGCAGCCGGCCCTTGGCGGAGGCGTAATAGTCGTAATCATCGGAAACGAAGGTAAAATGGGCGGTGCATTCCGCCCCGCATTCGCTGACGAGATCATTGGTCTTTTTTGAAAAGAACCATACCTTGCCGTTCTCCGGGTCAGGGAAGGCCGCCATGGGCTGCATATGGTCCCGGTTGCACAACAGGCCGAGCATCACCGCCTGGACATCGTCCAGCTCGTCCCAGAACTGCTTTTCCGGGTGCTTGCGGGTCATGTCGGTGTCGGTCATGGGTGTACTCCAGTACTTGAGGTGTTTGAGGGGCGTTACAGGGTGTGCTGAGAGACACCCTGACGCGCCGACAAGTTCATGGGGATTGGCGCGCTGGAGGATTAAATCTCGCAGCTACCTGTTTTCCTTGCCAATAGGGCCAAGGACAGACAAAAATGTCGCTCACGCGCCATTTCCGGCCAAATGACCAGAATGACGAAAGGGCAGACATCCATGGCTGACGCACCGACCGCCGCACCGACACAAAAAGGCTTTCTTGGCTGGGTCGAAAAGACCGGCAACAAGCTGCCCGACCCGGTCTTCATCTTCTTCTACTTGATCGGCGCGCTGATTGTCATCTCGCTCATATGCTGGGCGCTGGGCGTTTCGGCGACCCACCCGACGCTGGTCGGCGAAGACGGCAACCCGGTCGTCATCAGCGCCGTCGCGCTTCTGTCCGGCGACAATATCCGCCGCCTCTGGGTGGATATGCCGGAGACGTTCACCCACTTCCACCCGCTTGGCTATGTGCTGGTCGTCATGCTGGGCGCCGGTGTCGCCGAGCGCTCGGGCCTGTTCGCCAGTGCCATGCGCGCCGCCGTGCGCAACGCCCCGAAATTTTTGCTGACGCCGGTCGTCGCCCTCGTTGCCATGATCGGCAACCACGCCGCTGACGCAGGCTATGTCGTGCTGATCCCGCTGGCAGGTGTGTTGTTCGCCGCCGCCGGTCGTCATCCGCTGGCTGGCATTGCAGCAGCCTTTGCCGGTGTGTCCGGCGGGTTTTCGGCCAATATCGCGCCGGGCCAGCTCGACGCCCTCCTGTTCGGCATCACCGAGGCGGCGGTCGAAGGCTCCTCCCTCGACCCGAACTGGATCGCCAACATTGCCGGCAACACATACTTCATCCAGGGCATGACGATCCTGTTCCTGCCGATCATCTGGTTCGTCACCGACGTGATGATCGAGCCGCGCCTCGGCAAATATCAGGGCGGCGGCGATGCGGCCAAGACGCTCGGCGATGAAGACAAACCGCTGACCTCAGACCAGAAAAAGGGGCTATCATTTGCCGGTTTCGCCGTAATGGCCGTCATCGTCCTGTGGCTCATCTTCACCTTCGCCCCGACAACACCGCTGATCGACGAGACGGCCTGCCCGGCCGATGTCGCAGCCGCAGGCGATTGTAACCCGATCAGTAACTGGAACCCGTTCTTCAGCTCGCTCGTTGCCGCCTTCTTCATCCTGTTTCTTGCCGCCGGCTGGGCCTATGGCGCTGCCGCAGGCACGATCAAGAACCACCGCGACCTCGTGGAAATGATGGCCGATGCGATGAAGGATCTGGGTTATTACCTCGTCCTCGCCTTCGCAGCGGCGCACTTCGTTGCCATGTTCAACTGGTCGAATCTCGGCCTCATTTCCGCTGTCCATGGTGCCAATGCGATCCAGTCTACGGGCCTGCCGATGCCGGTGCTCCTTGTGCTGATCGTTCTCTTCACCGGCCTGATCAATCTGTTCGTCGGGTCGGCATCCGCCAAATGGGCGCTGCTTGCGCCGGTGCTGGTGCCGATGCTGATGCTGCTCGGCATCTCGCCGGAGGGGGCGACAGCCGCCTACCGTGTCGGCGACTCGGCGACAAACATCATCACCCCGCTGATGGTCTATTTCCCGCTGATCCTGATCTTCTGTCAGCGCTGGCAGAAGGATTTCGGCCTCGGCTCGCTGACGGCGATGATGATCCCCTATTCGATCTGGCTGATGATCGGCGGCATTGCGCTGACCTTCTTCTGGGTCTGGGTCGGCTGGCCGCTCGGCCCCGGTGCCGACATGACCTACACCCTGCCGACAGCAGCACCGTAAGGCAGGATCACAGACACAAAAAAGCCCGGGTCATCGCCCGGGCTTTTTTCATGAGTTCCGCGCGCGCCATTTGCGCCACCAGATCATGACGCCGGTCACGCAGATCGTGGTCAGGGCAATGCCGGAAAAGAAGATGAGCAACCGGCCCGGCCAGCCGAAAGCCTTGCCCGAGTGCAGCGGATATTGCCAGGCGAGAAACACGCCGCCGGCGGAGTTCTCCGTGACATGCCGGTCACTGACGATACCGCCCTCCACTCCGTCGACAACGACCATGCGGCGGCCATACATGTCGATATCGCGCTCGTCATAGACCCGCGCCTCGTACAGCCCGCTCCACGGAAACAGGCGGATCATGTCGACCTCGCCATCGATGCTGTCGATCGCGGCGGTAAAGCCGACAGGCGGCTGGTAGACCGGCTCGTCAAGCGCCGGCGCATGAAAGATATAGCGCTCCGTGACGGGCGAGACGGCATCGACCGTATGGGTCACCGTCTCGTACCAGTTGAAATACAGCCCCGACACAGCAAGCATGAAGGTCACCGGCAGCAGCCACACGCCGCTCGCCCGGTGCAGGTCGAAGACGCGCTTGTGACCCTTCACGCCCCGCCGGATGGTGAAGCTTGCCGCCCATTTCTTCAGCACCGGGAAAGACAATATAGCCGCCGGGATATGGTCGATCATCCACAGCAGGGCAACGAGCCCCAGGAACCACATCATCCAGTCGCCGAGATAAAGGTCGATATGCAGGCGGTAGAGAATATCCATGACATAACGACGCCCGAAACCGGCATGATCAAGCCAGCGATAGCCCAGCACTTGCGCCGTATAGGGATCGACGAAGACAGCGGCGCTGTCTGACAGGTTTTCGTTTTGGGCGCCGGGCAGGTCGGACACGACCATATAGACGCTTTCATCCGCCCGCTCGGGGATATCGATGATGCTGGCATAGCCATCCGGGAATGCCTCGCGGGCTGCGGCAACCCACTCATCGGCAGGGCGCCATTCCGCACCCGGCGTGACGCGGCGCAGGTCCGGGTTCAGCAGCGCATCACCCTCATCGTAAAAGACGATCAGGGATCCGGTAACCGCCATCAGCACCAGCCATACCGCAGACAGAAGCCCGAACCAGCGATGCCAGAAAACAAGAAGCGGGCGCAGCCTGAAACTGCGCCCTCCCCTCTTCATATTATCAGGGGTACCCGCCATCGCGATCAGAAATCATAGGCGACAGTCAGGCGCACATCGCGGCCCGCCTCGCGCACACCCGCAACGCCTTCCCAATCGGGAATATGGTTATAATCGGCAACGGAAGCATGGTCGCGATAGGCGACATCGAACAGGTTCTGGACCGCGAAGCTGAGCCGGAACCCGTCATATTCCGCCGGGGTCCAGTGCAGGTAGATATCATTGACCGTATAACCCGGCTTGTCGACGGTCTGCAGCTCGTCGATCCAGCCGATCTCGACCCCGCGATGCAGGACGACGATATCGTTCAAGTCCTGCACATGCTTCAGGTTCCAGGCGAGCTCCAGGTCCGGCACCGGCGTCCAGCCCAGACTGAAGTTCCATGCATCGCCGGAAGCGTTGGCAAGGCCGATCTGCTCATAGCCTTCGACCGTGTTGCCATTCAGCTCTGAATCATAAGTCGTGTAGAACAGGTCCGCACGCAGAGCATCCCAGCTATAGCCGACGCGCAATTCGATGCCGCCAGCCTCAAGCGTGCCTACATTCTCGTAATAGGTTGCATCCTGCGGCGCCGGGCCACCGCCCAGCTGGTCCATGATCACGTCCCTGATCTCCATCTGATAGACGGAGGCACCGGCGCGCAGCGTGCCATTGTCATAGACGAGGCCCGCCTCGGCATTGCCGACACGCTCGGCATCGAGATCCGGCGCGAGGGTGATCCGGCCCGGGCGGCGTTCCAGTGTGAAGGCATCGCCCACTTCCTTGCCGCGCATCGCCTCGGCATAGCCGGCAGAGAAGGCAAGATCCGGCGTCAGCGCATAGACAAGGCCGGCATTGCCGGAGAACCCGTCGCTTTCGGTGTCGTCGCCATAGGTGACCTGGTCGAGCGCATAGGAATCATAGCGGGCACCGACACTGATAAGCAGGGGCGCAGTGACCTGCCAGTGGTCCTGCACATAGGCACCCCAGACCTTCCCCTCTTCCTCGAAGCGCCCGATCTCCGGGTCCCATGCCCAGTAGGACAGGTCTGTGCCTTCATCGTATTCGCTCATCACCGTGTCGTTGCGGTGCTCGATGCCATAGACGATCTCGTGGGCCGCGATGCGCGATGTGTTGCGCGCATCAAAACCCCAGCTCTCGATCTCTGCACTGTACGGGCCCCATCGATTGAATACATCCTGCGTGATGGAAGACTTTGTGTGATAGCCGGTCAGCTCGATATCGAGCATGCCACCCGGTGCATACTGATAATTGGCAACGGTCGTGCGCCGCTACGCCTCTATCGGATAGAGGATATCGCCTTCCAGCGTCGGCCAGTTCGGGCGCTGGCCGAACTCGCCCTCTTCCTTGCGATATTCATGGCTGATCGAGAGGCGCTGGTTCGGGCTGATCTCGCCGCTCAGCTTGACGAAGGCAAGCGATTGTTCCGCTGACGTCCCATATAGCGTGTTGCCGTCACCATCTTCCATGTTGTCGCGGTCGACATGCACGTAAGAGCCGAGCAGGCCCCAATTTTCGTTCAGCCGACCATAGGCCGTGGCGCTTGCCTTGTAGCCTTCATTGCTGAAGGCACCGGCCTTGAGCAGGGCACCGAAACGCTGGCCCGGATCCAGCAGGTCTGCCGCGTCCTTGGTCTGGAAGCGGATCGCGCCGCCTATGGCCCCGAAGCCTGCGGTTGCCTCCCCGGCGCCTGCCTGCACCTCGACCTGGCGCAGCAGTTCAGGCTCTATCGACACGCGCCCGATATGGTGGAACAGCGTGCCTGTCTGCGGCGCGCCATCGACGGTGATGTTCAGCAGCGTGTCTTCAAGGCCGCGGATATAGACCTTCTGGGCGATACCGAGAGAGCCGCCGACGGACACGGATGGTGTCTCACGGAAGATATCGGCAAGATCGTTTGCCTGCAGCCGCTCGATCTGGTCGGCATTGATATCGACATTGGTCGTCTCGCCAACGACGACGATGGTGTCTTCGCTCGCACTTTCCTGCGCGGCCTCTTGCGCAAGAGCAGGCGCGGCCTGAAGAACTATGGCGGATGACATGGCGGAAATGGCGGCGGATGCCAGCCAGGCGGACTTGGTCACGATACCCCTCACAAACTGGCCATTACGGCCATTTACTTTCGTTGCGGGGAGCCTTAGCCGCTTTTGATAATCAATTGCAAGTTAATTTGATAATTATTCTCAATATTATGTTCGCGGTAACGGGACGGCGTGCCCGCATCAAGGGGCCCGTTACCGGCTAAAGAACCGGGCCAGAGTACCAGGCAAGCAATCAAGCCTATGTGACGGAGGCCCCGAAGGAACTGAATGCCGTCAATAATCATCTGGGGCGCACATATCGCCACCACTGGTCATCTTCATCATCTGCTGCATCATCGCCATCGGATCGATGCTTGACGGATCGGCTTCGGCCTGGCGGGCCAGCTCTTCCATGCCGGACATGTCCATGGGCGAGCGGGCAGCGGTGAAAGACAACATGAATGACTGGCTGATGCGGCATTCCAGTGCGCCGCCATCAAACTCCGTTGACTGACCGGTGACGCGCCCCCTGACCATTTCGCCGCCTGCCAGCGGTGTCAGGGTAATCGACGGGCCCGGCACATCGGGGCAATGCCCGCCCTCTACGCGCTCTGCCTGGGTTTGCCGACGCGGGCATGGCAGGTCTGCGCCCGATATGTACGAAACCCCGTCGCGCGTTCGTATCGCCTGTACACTGCCTGTCACGTCATTCGTGGCAATGCCATTGCGGCACCCGAACTCGAACGGCTCAGCTACGCCATCGAATGGACGGCCACGCCCCATCATCTGCACGGTACTGAATATTTCCGTTCCGTCGGAATCATCCTGCGTCATGTCAATGACATAGGCGGGCTCCCCCCCTTCGGAGAACGTCCTGATATGGGCGATAGTGCCGGAGGAAGTCTGACCGGCTACGGAATATGTCCATGAGCATGTGCAGCCGACATCGAAATAAAGACTGTCAAGCTCCTCGCCTGTGTCCGCGTCAATCGCTGTGATGCGCGAACGTTTCTTCGGGCCGCTGCCTTGTGCGGTATAGGTCCCGTCGCGCTCGACACTGCCAATACCGCTGACCTGCCACTCAATGCTAGCAAGCGCCTCCGGCACATTGGTCCTGAACTGGTGGGCCACGCCCCAGGGCACACAGGCGACAGGTTCGATCCGCGCCCGTTCGATCGTCGCAGAGGCGACCTGGTCCGGCTTCGCACTCATCCGTGCCATGGCAGTGACAGGAAATGCATCTTTATCATCCACTGTCTCAACTACGAGATCGTATACTGCCGAGGCAGCACCACCGGGCAGGTTGTCGGTCCTGTTGATTTCACGCAGCCTGTAACTGTGACGTGCCGGCGACAGGGTAATATCGATGTCGACATCGCCATCTTCGTCATAGACGAGCACGGAGAACCGTACTTCGTCGCCCGGTATTGCAACGGTGCGATCCGGCGAGATCGAAATACTCGTCTCATCCTCTCCGACAAAAATCGGCACAGACGCGGAGATGGCACTGTTGGCGAACCTGCCGGGATTGCTCATCGCTGTCAGGCTTACAGATCCCTCTTTTATACCTGTGTACGGAACACTACCCTGGCTCAGAAGCCCGAGACTGACGACTGAAGGGTCATCGACTGTCAGCGTATAAAAACCACTCGTCATGATGTTGACCGGGGGATAGTCAAAAGGCTCGATCGTGACGAGGTCCGGCATGTTGTTGATGCCATAGAAACTGGTGCCGGTCTTGGCAATGCCGTCAACCGTGTTGGCGGTCGCCTCCACAACCTGCTGGTTACGAACCATCTTGCCGGCGACTGCATTGACCTGGGCGCTGTTGAGCGCAACCGTGCCGGCACCCGCCATGGCGGAGCTGCCTGCGAGTTTCTGGGCATAGGGCCGCGCAGACCGGCTGAGGGCATCGCCAATGGGCAGCTTCGTCAGGGCGATATCGGCCGCGATTTTCGACAACTCCATGCCCCTTGCCTGCAAGGTCACATTGATGGCGCGTACACTGCCCATATCCTCGCCATCGCGCAGGCGCAGGTTCACAGGACCGTAGTCGATTTCCATTTCGCCGAACTCGGCCGGGTAAAGACCGGCCCAGACCTTTTCCAGCTGGGCCTGAACGAAGAGGGCCTCACTAAGAACGATATAGCCATCGCCAATGGCACCAATGGGCGTGCCGCCAGAAGCGGTCTTGATCGCTGCGCCACCTGAGCCCAGCACCAGCCCGGCCATGTCACGATACTTGCCGACCTCCGGCTTGCCGCTGATCTCGCTGTCGAACTGTGTATTCATCATGTCCGACAGTTCGGCCGCATTGCGCGGTTTCAATGCCTCACCAAAGGCCTCACCATTGATCGTTACCGGCGCTGAGGATGGCGTGGATTGCATCATCAGCATGGCTGTGCTCGCCGATACGCCCGAAGTCCCGGTAGCAACGCCCGGCGTTGCGACGGCTAGCCTCGTCGCGGGGCTGCGATCATCCGCCGTGAACCGCACCGGCGGCGCCAGCAGGTTGAGATAGCCGAACTTTTCTCTCTGTGCGGCGGCTGCCTTTTCAGTACGATTGGCAAAATCGCCGCTTTCGGTGACAAAGCCCGCTTTCGCGACGACCGCATCGAGCAGCTTCAGCCCCGCCTCGTCATCACTGGCTTCAAGGGCCTGCAGCCTTGCCATCAGCGAGTCCTGACCGTCCCATGCCAGCCAGCGGCCATAGACGGCCAGCCAGTCCTCCAGCTCGTTGTCGCCCTTGAAGTCCGGGTCCTGAAGATCGTTTACATCCACCCCCAGCAAGGCAGCGGTGTTCTCAAGACTGTCCTGCAGGTTGGAGAGCATCTTGCGGGTCGCGCCAGCGCTGTCCGGCAGGGGCGCGATCGAGACCTCCCTCGGTGCGCACAGGACATCGCTGTCAGTCAGGACCAGCTCTGCATTTCCGCCTTCGAATGGCGTGACCGGATGCGGCGGCACCATGACCCCGCTTGGCGCAATATAGGGGGTGACGACGGCTTCGCCTGTTTCAGTGTCGATAAACGCCGCCAGTATCTGGCCATCCATCCGCGACGGCAGGCCGAACGTGCCCAGCTGCGTATAAGGGGAGACGGTATCGCTGGCGAGGGACAGGGCCGGGCATTCGTCCGGCTGTGCTGTCGCCACGCCTGTACTGCCCAGAACAATCGAACAGATAACACCGACAGTTCCGGCGACACGGCTAAATGACAGCATGACAAGTCTCCCTCTCTCCCGGGAAACGATAGGCAAGCCCAAATGGCATTGCAACCGCGCGCGCCAGTAAAGGCGTTGCGAGAGATCGACCAAAAAGGCCGCAAGCTGGATGCCTGCGGCCTTTTTATTGATACAGAGTGCGCTTCAGCTGACGCGGATTATCCGGCGATCTTCGCCTCGGTCGCTTCCTTTACCTCATCCAGCGTGACGCCGGGGGCAAGCTCGACGACGGTGAGGCCACCCTCTTCCTTGTTCACGTCGAAGACGCCGAGATTGGTGATGATGCGGTCGACGCATTTCACGCCGGTCAGCGGCAGAGAGCATTCCTTGAGCAGCTTCGATGAGCCGGACTTGGAGGTATGATCCATCAGTACGACGACTTTCTTCACGCCGGCGACGAGATCCATCGCGCCGCCCATGCCCTTGACCATCTTGCCCGGGATCATCCAGTTGGCGAGATCGCCATGCTCTGACACTTCCATCGCACCGAGGATCGACAGGTTGATATGCCCGCCGCGGATCATGCCAAAACTGTCAGCGGAGGAAAAATAGGATGTCCGCTTCAGCTCGGTGATCGTCTGCTTGCCGGCATTGATCAGGTCCGGATCGACTTCATCCTCATACGGAAAAGGCCCCATGCCGAGCATGCCGTTTTCCGATTGCAGCGTCACATCGATATCGTCGGAGATATAGTTGGCGACCAGCGTCGGAATGCCGATGCCGAGATTGACATAGAACCCGTCGCCGAGCTCCTTGGCGGCCCGTTCGGCCATCTGGTTGCGGTCCCAGCCTTTTTGTTCGGTCTCTGACATTATGCACTCTCCCGCTGGCGCACGGTGCGCTGTTCAACGCGTTTCTCGAACTCGCCCTTGACGATGCGCTGCACGAAAATGCCGGGCGTATGGATGTGGTCGGGATCGAGCCCGCCGAGCGGCACGATCTCCTCAACCTCGGCAATCGTCACCTTGCCGGCGGTCGCCATCATCGGGTTGAAGTTGCGTGCAGTCTTGCGGAAGACGAGATTGCCCTGCTCGTCGCCTTTCCAGGCTTTCACGAGGGAGACATCGGCGGTCAGCCCGGTCTCCATGATATAGGTCTCGCCGTCGAACTCCTTGTGCTCTTTGCCCTCGGCGATCATCGTGCCGACGCCGGTCTTGGTATAGAAGCCGGGAATGCCTGCGCCGCCAGCGCGGATGCGCTCTGCCAGCGTGCCCTGCGGGTTGAATTCCAGCTCCAGTTCGCCGCCCAGATACTGTTTCTCGAAGGTCTTGTTCTCGCCGACATAGGACGAGACCATCTTCTTGATCTGGCGCGTCTGAAGCAGCAGGCCGAGGCCGAAATCGTCGACACCGGCATTGTTGGAAATGGCGGTGATGTCCTTGGCCCCTGAATCACGCAGGGCGACGATCAGGTTCTCCGGTATACCGCACAGGCCGAAGCCGCCGGCCATGACGGTCATCCCGTCGAATGTCAGGCCGTCGAGCGCCTCGGCCGCCGACCCGTAAATCTTGCTGGGCATAAGCTGTCTCCTTCTGACTGCTCATGTACCACGGCGGTGCCGCAAAGCAACATGACAGTCGATTCACCTTTTTGGGTGTTGTAACGCTTTCCGGGCGATTGTGTAGTCCGGCGCTAAAATTTTTTCGGACAATTTTGAAAGAGTCAGCGCGGCAGGCAGACTATCTACTACTGACAAGAGGGCGAACAAACTGGAACGCGACCGGAAATTTGAAGCGCTGATAGATGAACATGGCCCCATGATCTGGCGGATCACGGCGACATATGAGGCACGCGAAGACCTGCGGCGTGATCTCTATCAGGATATCCTGCTTGCGATATGGCGGGCACTGCCGAATTTTCGCGGCGAGGCAGGGTTGAAAACCTACATCGCCCGCATCGCCCATAACCGTTCTGTCAGCCATGTCGCCCGCGAAGCGTCTCGGCCGGGCATGAGCGAGCTTGATGCAGAGCTTCCCGGCAGCGACCCGTCACCGTTCGATGAGGCGGAAAGAAATGATCGCCGCCGCCGCCTTCAACACGCCGTGCGCGCCTTGCCCCTGCCCTTGCGCCAGCCGGTATCGTTGACCCTGGAAGGGTTTGGCCCTGCCGAGATCGCCGCAATCACGGGACTGACCGCCAACACTGTTTCCATTCGCCTGACCCGCGCCAAGGCCGCACTCAGGCAAGTTCTCGGAGGTGATGATGACTGACCACGAAAAGGATTTCTCGGAGCTGGAACTCCTCTGGCAGGAGCCTGACACAGAGAGGCCCGTTATTTCCGTCGCCCGCTTGCGCTTGACGATATGGCGTATGCGTATCTTTTTGTTGATGGAGTTGATGGTCTGCGCCACTGCCTGTGTGTTTGGCTTGTGGCTGCTGGTCAGGGGAGAGTGGTTACCCGCCCTTGCAACAATTGTCTTTGCTGTGGCTGGCGGTGTGTTGGCACTATGGTCTCGCCTGCCTCATCTGGGCATTGGCGATGAGGCACTCGCACCGCATATTGAAAACGCCATTGCCGAGGCCAGGGGCAAGGTGCGGGCCGCCAGCGCCGGTATCGGTGTTTGCTGTGCTGCCCAGATATTCACGGGTCTGATCGCTCTCGACGCGCTCTCCACTGGAGAGGCACCGGCAAGGACCCTTCTTCCCATCGTATTTTTTTGCTTCGCGACCCCCGCCATTATCCTGTTTTCACTGCGCTCACAGAAAAAGGCCCGCCAGCAACTGGCGAGCCTTCTTGCGATGAAAGAGCAGGACGCCGACCAGCCGAGGGCGGGTATGCGCTGACCGGCGCCCTTGCCGCCCTAGCTGCGGGCGAACGGCGATGTAACGAATTGCCAGATGCGGCGGCGCGCCTGAAAGACCGCAACGCCAAGCACGCCAGCGGTAATCCAGATCGCTACCTCGGTCAGCACGGCAGTGGCCGTGACGATCGTAATAAAGACAGCTTTCTCCGGCTTGATGATGATTGCTGCGCCCATTGCCAGCCACGCTGCGACAACGATGATGGCCAGTGCGGCGAGGATGAATTTCTTGCGTCCCATGATCGGACCTCCGTTCCTGATAACGGGCCGGTGCATCCAGCCCTGTTACAACAGTCCCGGCCATCGGCGATTCCTTTCACGCAAAACGCCTGGCAGGGTAAAAACACCCGGCTGGGCGAAAACACTTGGCCGGGACGCAAAGTCACGCCACGGTACAGTCATGTCAGATTTAACCGTTTTTGTTGATGCAGATGCCTGCCCGGTGAAGGACGAGATCTTCCGCGTGGCGGGTCGCCATGGCGTGCCGGTGGTGGTGGTGTCCAATGCCTACATGCGTCTGCCGCAAGACCCGCTGATCAGCCGGGTCGTCGTGTCGGACGGGTTCGACGCGGCGGATGACCATATCGCCGAGCAAGCAAACAGCGCGTCGGTCGTCATCACGGCGGATATTCCGCTGGCTGACAGATGCCTGAAGGCTGGTGCCGTCGCCATCGCGCCGAACGGCAAGCCTTTCACGCCGGACATGATCGGCGGGGCGCTTGCCACCCGCGCGATCATGCAGGATCTGCGTGCCGGGTCGGTGGGGGAGAATATCGGCGGCCCGCCACCTTTCTCGAAGGCGGACCGCTCGCGTTTTCTCTCCGTGCTGCACGAGACGTTGGAAAGAATGCGGCGCTGAAAGGTTCAGCCACCGCTCATATGGCTGATGAAGATCGACAGGCCGATTGTAATGAGAATCAAACCGCCTGCTATTTCGGCATAGTTCCCAAGCCGTCCGCCGACGAACGGCCCCAATGCAAAACCAGCGGTGCTGAAGGTAAAGCTGGCCAGCCCCACCACCAGCGCTGCAATTGCACCGGTTCCGGACATGGCAAAGGCGACACCGACTGCAGCTGAATCAATGCTGGTACCGATGGCGGTGAGGATCGTGCTGCGCAATGAAGCGCCCCTTATGAAAACTTCTACGTCAGCTTCGGCATCCCCCATCCCGTTGCGGATCATCCCGATACCGATAAAAACCAGCAGCCCGAGGGCGATCCAGTGATCGATCGCAGTCACCAACCCGGCGAACCCCGCCGCCAGCGCCCAGCCTGCCAGACACATCAGCCCTTCCGTCGTGCCAAAGAGCGCCCCGGTGCGCAACGCCGCAGCGATACTGGCCTGCCGTGCGGAAACGCCCCGCGCAAGCGATGCCGCAAAGGCGTCGGTCGACAGACCGGCACTGGTCAGGATAAGGGCAAGCGGGCCGAGCATGGCAGGTTCCTTTTGCCCCTGCTACAGCAGAGTTGACAGAAGTCGCAAGGCCCGTGGCGCGGAAAGAGCGGAAATTCAGCTCACCCGACTCAGTTATCCGGATCACCATCCCAGTTGCGTACAATATCGCGGATCAGCAGCCCGGCCTCGGTATAGTCATCCTCGGTCCAGCCACCGGTCGGTGAGGCACCATCCTTCAGGATGGACGCGCCCTCATCCTTGTCGTGCAGCGACCAGTTGGCCATGGAAAGCTCGTTCTCCTTGAGGAAATCCATCCAGACTTTCGTTGCCTCATGGTCCGGCGCGCCCTTGCCAAAGGCATCGACAGAACCCCACTCGGTCACGAACAGGGCATAGCCATTGTCCAGTGCCGTCTGCGCCTTGTCGCGCAGGTCCTGGCCATGGGTCGCCGCATAGAAATGCAGCGTATACGCAATGTTGTCATGGCCTTCGATCGGGCTGGCCGTCGCCTCGTCGACATCCTGCGACCAGCTTTGCGTACCGACGACGATGAGATTGTCAGGATCGATGGCACGGATCGC
This sequence comes from Aquisalinus luteolus, assembly GCF_009712425.2. Classification (GTDB taxonomy): domain Bacteria; phylum Pseudomonadota; class Alphaproteobacteria; order Caulobacterales; family Parvularculaceae; genus Aquisalinus; species Aquisalinus luteolus. The sequence continues at coordinate 780,500 of NZ_VCJR02000002.1, read as the reverse complement.
CTCGATCACCTCAAGCGCATAGGGCTTGATGACCGTTTCCCAGTCGGTGTCCTGCAGCGGCTCGTTGTAGATCTCGTAGATGACATTCGGCGTGTCGCCATATTGTTCGGCCATCAGGGTAAAGAACTCAACCGCATCTTCGGGATGCTTTTCCGCGTCATGGGAGTGCCAGTCGATGATGACATAAACGCCGGCCTCGATCGCACCATCGATCACGGCCTGCGCCATCTGGACCTGCTCTGCCGGATATTCCGCATACCCGCCACGTTCGCCGGCGGCGATGGCGGCGCGCACGACGGACGCATCGAAATCCTCCGCCACATACGCGACGGCGTCCTTGTTGTACCATTTCTCCGCGCCCCAGCCGATGGTCGACCAGAACCAGGAGACCCCCGCGAGGGAGACAGCCTCACCACTTTCATCGACAATCCGGTTGCCGTCGACCGAAAGCTGGCCATGGTCCTCGACCGGCGTCATGTCAGGGTTTTCGACCATATCCGGGTCGTCATACATGCCGGGCACATCGGCGAAGGCCGGCTGTGCAAGGGCGATGAATGGCAGGACGGCGAGGCCGCGCAGCAGATTATTCATGGAAGGTTTCCTTATACGAAGCCCATATTGGTGTTGGAGAAATTGCCGATATTCGGGAACACGTCAGGCAGTTCGCTGTCGCTCGCGCCGAACCAGCGGGCCAGCGTCGCGGCATATTCATCGACAGCCGTCGTCGGCAACAGGCGGCCCTGACCGACCTGGTCATCCGTGTCGAGAGAGATATGCGGCGCGGTGCCGTAATAGCGCCCACCATTGACCGCACCGCCGACAATGAAATGATGCCCGCCCCAGCCGTGGTCGGAACCATCGGCATTGCGCGCCAGTGTCCGTCCGAAATCGGATGCGGTAAAGGTCGTCACCTTGTCGGCGACGCCCATCTCGACCGTCGCGGCATAGAAGGAGCCGATCGCCTCGTCGACCTGGCCGACCAGCGTGGGGTGGTTTTCCATCAGCCGGTCGTGATTGTCGAACCCGCCAAGGGAGACGAAGAAGACCTGGCGTTTGGAGCCCAGCGCCTTCTGTGCGCCGATCAGCCGGGCGACGATCTTCATCTGGTCCGCCAGCGGATTATCGCCTGCGCGCGTATCGAAGGATGTCGACAGGTTCACATCGGCCAGTGCGCCATTGACGATCCCTTCCATCTCCATGGAGCGGCGGGTGACATTGACGAATTCGCGCTCCAGCGTGTTGCTGCTTTCCTTCGTGATGATCTGGCGCATGGCATAGGAGATGGCGTCATTGGCATAGGCAGGCTCGCTCAGCATGTTGACGTCGATCGCGCCGGACGGGCTGATCTGGTATTGCAGCGCCTCGCGCCCCGCAACGAAGACGGCATTGCCCGCCGCCGAGATACAGGTCAGCAGGGATTGCTGGTTGGAATCCATGGCAAGGTCGCCGAGGCGCCCGCCCCAGCCGATAGTGGCGCCTTCACTGCCCAGCGCCTGCCAGACGGATTGCTGGTCGTTGTGGGAGAACAGCTTCGGTGGCAGCGGATAGAGATCTCGATTATTGCCCTCGAACTGCGCTTTCGTCAGTGGGGTGACGAGTGGCCCGACATTCAGCTGCACTGCCGCGCGGCCCTTGTTGAACAGGCCGGCGAGGTTCGGCATGTTCGGGTTGAGGGCGAACTGCATGTCGTCGGTCAGTGCAGGGCCGCCAACCGGCGTCAGCGCCGTGCGCTCCAGCGCGCTGCGGGCGATGGCGATACCGCCCGGCCCGCGATCCGGCCCGCCGCCCCGGATATGCGCATATTTGTCATAGTTCGGAATATCGTAGGGCACGACCGTGTTGGCATAGTCATTGCCGCCATACAGGAAGACGCAGACCAGCGCCTTGTAGTCATTGGCTTCGAACGCCGCCGCCTCGCCGACACCGGCCAGCGACATGGCGAGAGGGCCCGCGGCGCCCATGAACCCGACCTGCCCGGCCCGCTGCAACAGCGCCCGGCGCGTGAGGGAGGTATGATCTGTCTTGCTCATCGTTTGTCTCCCTATTTCTGGATCAGGTATTCAGGGCTTGCCATGACGAGAAGACAGGCACTGGCGAGCAGGTCTTTCTTTTCGTCATCGGAGCTGTCTTCGGTGACGCCCTTGGAAGCGAGCGCCGTGCCGATAACGGCGCAGGTCTGATCGGACAACTGCCCGGCGGCAAGATGCAGGTTGAGCCAGTCGACCAGCACCTCCGTATCATGCGCTATCGGCAGGAGTGGAGCGTAGGTTGGCCGCATCTGGGGTGCGCCCCAGCGGATCGTCCAGTGCAGGAAGTTGATATAGCCTGCGGTCGACGTCTCGTTATGCAGCTGGAATTCCGGCATGGTCGCGTCGGCCCTGGCCATCTCGGTCTGCGGCGGCACATAGCCGGGCCGGAAGTAGTTGAACACCGATGGCGAGCGCAGCGGGCTCTGGCCCAGCGCATTGTCGCTGCGCGAAGTGTTGAAGCAATAGACTGTGCCCTCCTCCGCCTCGACGCCGACAGTGCGGGCCCATTGGGCAAAGCGCAGCACCGGCTCGCGCAGCTTGCCATCCATGCCATCGCCGGAGACAGTGCGCGCTTCCGGATCGAGCAGGACGGCCTTCCAAACCGCCTTCAGATCGCCGCGCACGCCCTCGCCATTATCGTTGAATGCCGCCGTGACGCGGGCGACATAGTCCGGGCTCGGATTGCTTTTCACCAGCCGCTGGATCATCTGCCGCCCGAAGAAGGGCCCGACATTGGGATGGTTGAACAGCACGTCATGGACATAAGGGAACTTGCGCGCCGGGTGCGTGCCGGCCGGGATATGCTTGCCGAGGAAATTGACCTCCAGGAAGGAATGCTCTTCCACGTCGATCACCATCGGATCGAGGGCGAAATCGACACTCGGCACCGGATAGTCGAGCCACTCGACATCCCTGCGTTTCACGTTCTTCTGGTTATAGTCATAGCCGGTGAAGACGCGCGCCAGATTGGTGATGTCGTCCTGGGTATAGGTCTCGATCGGCTCGCCGTTTTCATCGCGCTTCAGCGTGCCATCCTCGTTCAGCTCGTACAGTCCGATGGTGAACAGCTGCATGATCTCGCGAGCATAGTTCTCGTCCGGGCGACGGCCGGTCGCCTCATCCTCTTTCAGATTGCCCTTGGTATTGAGATAGAGCCCCATCGCCGCGTTGAGGGAGACTCGCTCCAGGAGGTCGCGGAAATTGCCAAAGGTATGCTTGCACAACAGGTCCCAATAGGCGGCGATCATGTATGGCGGCCAGAATCCGTCGATCGGATCGAGCGAGACGACGAAGAACTGCGACAGGGCGAAGGCGGCGCGTTTGCGCATCTGGTCCTCGCCGGTCAGCATCTGGTTCCAGGCCATCCAGTCGCCGAATTGCGGCCAGAAATACTCGCCCTCCGGCGTGACCTTGTCATGGCCTTCGGCGGTCAGCCACTCGACACCTGTCTGGCCGCGCGGGCGGGCGAATTCTGCGTCAAGCCAGCCCTCGAACCCCAGTTTCTGTACCGCCGCGATATCCTCCGGACGGGACGTCATCTGCGCGTGCTGGAGGAACCGCGCGGCCTCTACATCAGAAATCATGCTGGCCGATGCGCCGCCACCGGTGTCATCAATCCCTGCAGTCATGGGGGATAATTTCAATTCCGCCTCCCTTGGCGAAGCGGCCCGGCCGCCCCGTGCCCTGTACTGTAACAACAAGGGTCTGACGCCCTTCTGCAGGAAGCGTAACCCGGGACGGGGTGACCGGCAAGGGTATTAGAATGGGCTAAATTGGTATTACTCTTGGAAGCTGACTCTAAGGTCCACTTGCATGCAAGGTCGCTTATTCCTCGATCGTGAAGTAGTATTCACTTTCCCGCTTGCTCCAGAACCCACCAGTCTTGCGGGTCCTGATAGCCTTGAAATGCCGCGTCTGGCGTGGTGGCAAATCGACCTCGATCAGCTTAGATCCGCGAAACTCATACTTGGAATATGTTCTCCCACTAGTGTCGGTATCACGGATATTGCCGAAGGCGAAAATCCATTTGTCCGCTGCAAGATCGATAGTGGCGGTCTCGCCCTGGCTCAACTCCCTCAGAGCAAAGACTTGTTTCATCGGTGCATCGGAGTAGCCCTTTACTCGAGGATCAGGCGGAAGGGTCAGACCTTGATTGTCCCGCCGTCGTGCCACGAATAATTTGCCACCTTCTTTTGATGCATTGGTTACCCGAAGCGTCCCTTTATTCAGTTCCGGATCCTCCAGAAGGACCTTCAACCGCTCAGCCAGTATCACTTGCGACCGCCTCGGCGCTTCAACCTTGTCCAGCTGATAGGTAAAAAACCACCGCGCATCAGCATGTTTCTCCCGCAACAGATTGACGGCGATCTCGACCTCCTTGTGCAGGAAAGAATCCTGCCGCGTATAATAGGACTTCGACTGAAAAAGAACGAAAGCCCCGGCAAAGCGGATGTTTCGCGTGATCGTACTTGCCCAGTTGTCACTCGGCTCGATCCCGGAGCGATCGATCCAGTACGGTATGCCCGTCTTGTCCAGCGCTTTCAGGACGCGTTCTACCCGGCGCGTATCATTACGATTATAAGAAATGAAAACCGTATTGAGCTTGAATTCGTCCATCACCCCTCTCCCCCAAAAGCGACAGAAACTGACTTACTCCAGGTCCGCGGCCTCGAAGGGCTGCACCATCTTTTCCTTGCCGGCCTCCGGGCCACCTGCCTTTTGCGCGATCAGGCGGTCCTTGTCGCGCTGGCGGAACTCCGCGATCATCGCGCGCACGCGGTTCTCACCGAAGCCAAGGTTTTCCAGCCCTTTCTGCGCCATGATGATGCTCGACTCGAAGGTCTCGCGCATGACGAAATCGATATTGTGATCGAGCAAGTCGATCTCGTGCATACGGTCATAGGCTCGGGCAACGATGCGCACGCTGGGGCAATGGGCCTTCAGGGCACGGACGGTATCATCCATGATCGCCTGGTCGCGCATCATCAGGAACACCATGTCGGCGGAGTTCGCCCCGGCGGTCAGCAGCAGGTGGATATTGGTCGCATCGCCGAAATAGACCTTGGCCCCGAAACGGCGGGCCCGTTCGATCTTGGCCGGGTCATTGTCGATGGCCGTCACGGCGACACCCGCGCCATTGAGGATCTGGGCGACGATCTGGCCCATGCGGCCATAGCCGACGATGAGGGCGGTTTCGTTCATCTCGGTCAGTTCCTCGATGCCGTCCATGTCGACGTCCTCGTCACGGTCGGACGCCATGCGCGCGCCAAGAATGGCGAGAACCGGCGTGAAGACCATGGAGATGGTCACGATGGCCGACAGCACGGTCGCGATCTCTGCGCCGAACAGCCCCTCGCCCGCGCCAAGCGACAGGACCACGAACGCGAACTCGCCGCCCTGCGAAAGGGTCAGGCCGGAGCGCATGGCGTCTGAATGGCGCGAGCCGAACAGCCGCGACAGGCCGTAGATGATGGCCGTCTTCGTCACGATCAGTCCGATCGCGGCGGCCAGGATGATCATCCACTGGGCGATGATGACCGGCACGTCGAGCTGCATGCCGACACCGATGAAGAACAGGCCGAGCAGCAATTCGCGGAACGGCTCTATGTCTGCCTCGATCTGGTGGCGGTAGGAGCTTTCGGCGAGCAGCACGCCGGCGACGAAGGCCCCGAGGGCCATGGACAGGCCGGCGGACGCGACAAGAAGCGCTGTCGCCGCCACCACAAACAGCGCCGTCGCGGTGAACGCCTCGCGCGATCCGGAAGCGGCGACCAGCCGGAAGACCGGGTTCAGCACATAACGCGCGACCAGCACGACGATGCCGATGGCGACGAGCGCCCAGGCAAGTGGCTGCCATTCGAACTCGCGGGCCATATCACCGCTCATCACATCGCCTGCCATTTCGCCGGGATTGACCCCGCTCATGCCCACCGCGAACGGGATGGCAGCAAGCAAGGGGATGACGGCAATGTCCTGGAACAGCAGGATCGAAAACGACTTTACCCCATAGGGCGTCTTCAGCTCGTTGCGCTCCTGCATGAGAGACAGGGCAAAGGCGGTCGAGGAACAGGCGAGCGCGAAGCCGGCAATCGCCGCGGCATTGCCGGGCAGGATATCGGTCATCCACAGGAACAGGGAAATGGTAATGCCTGTGACCAGCATCTGGGCAAGGCCCAGACCGAAGATATTCTTGCGCAGCGACCACAGTCGCGTCAGCGACAGCTCTAGTCCGATGACGAAAAGAAAGAGAACGACGCCCAGCTCGGCGACATCGAACACCCCTTCCTCGACCGACAGGAGGCCGAGGCCGTATTCCCCGAACAGGACACCGGCGCCGAGGAAGCCCAGGATCGTCCCGAGTTTCAGCTTGCGGAACAGCGGCACGGCCACGGCAGTCGCGCCAAGAAAGATCGCTGCCTGTAACAGAAAGTCGTTGTTTTCCGCGCCGCCGACGAATGCGAGTGTCATATGGGTGTCTCTCCTGCCCGCTCACTATAGGAAAGCAGGCACGGTCGCGGCAAGGAAAAGCGGCGGCTGGCGCGCCCTTTAACCCTGGTTTGATCAGTTACCGGCTGTGATGCCCGACAGTTCATCAAGCCCCAGCGCCAGATTGAGGTTCTGGACGGCCTGCACGGCAGCGCCCTTCAGGAGGTTATCCTCGGCACAGAGCACGACGAGGCGGCGCTGGTCCGCGACGACCGTCAGCCCACCGATGATCGCGCCCTGAATACCAGTACCGTCCTTCAGCTCCGGTGCTGCGTCCTGTACCTTCACCAGCGGCTCGCCCGCATAGGCTTCTTCATACAAGGCACTCACCTTTTCCAGCGACACCGGCTGGCGCAGGCGGGCATGAACGGTGACGAGGATGCCGGAAAAGGCCGGGTGCACATGCGGCGTGAAGGCGATCGGCCGGCGCAACTGGCGGGTCACCTCGCGCTCATGCTTGTGGCCGCTCAGGGCATAGGGCATCAGGTTGTCGGCAAGCGCCTCGGTGTCGTTCTTGCGGCTCGGCGTCGTGCCTGCGCCGGAATAGCCGGAGACACCGAAGACCGACGGGTAATCCTCGATGATCGCGTTTACCGGATGAAGGGCCAGCTGCGCCGCTGTCGCATAGCAGCCGGGATTGGCAATGCGCTTTGCCCCTGCCAGCCCCTCACGCTGGCGATAAAGCTCCGGCAGGCCATAGGCCCAATTGTCATCGAAGCGATAATCGGCGGAAAGATCGACCAGCACCGTCTCCGGCGAGGCAGCCTCGAACGCGGCGACGAAGGCCGCGCCTGCGCCGTCAGGAAGGGCGAGTACGCAGGCATCGGGCTTGCGGGCGGCGGCCTCATCCGGCGACAGCGCCTCGAAGTCCACGCCGGAAATCTCCGGTGCCATGTCACTGACCGGCGTGCCGGCCAGCTCGCGCGAGGAGGCGAAGGCCAGCTCGAACGCCGGATGCCCGGCGATCAGCTTCAACAATTCACGCCCGGTAAAGCCACGCGCGCCGATCAGGCCGATGGAAAATGTCCTGCTCATTACTATTCCTCTTTCAGGGACGGACTTACTGAGGAGACTTGAAAAGCGCAAGGGTGAGGGCATCACACGTTGTTCAAACGTGTTACGACGCTATTTCTTCTGGTTTAAGGATAATCCGGCGAGGGATGCATGACTGAAGACAGACCGCATAAAGAGCCGGGGCCGGACCACCCGATCACCATCGAGCCGGTCAATTCGCGCTTCGATGCCATCTCCGGAGAACGGAGCGCGGGCGGCCATGTCATCGCCGCGACGATCCAGCCGCTGATGCTGACCGAAGCGGATTACGAGCCTGTCTATTACGTGCCGCGCGAGCATGCCGACATGGCGGTGCTGGAACGCTCTGACCATACCACCTGGTGCCCGTACAAGGGAGAGGCGCGCTATTTCCATGTCCGCACGGATAGCGGCCTGATCGAGAACGCCGTCTGGACCTATGAGAAACCGTTTCACGCCGTTCACCCGATCGAAAAGGCTCTCGCTTTCTATGCAGACAAGGTCACGCTGGATCTGCGCCCTGCCGACCCGGCACCGGGCGAAGCCAACAGTGTGCTGAGTTTCTGGATGGAGGAGCTGGAACCGAAGGAACGCTTCAAGGCAGACCCGAAGATCGATGACGAGATCGAGCAGCGCTTCGGCTCCCTGCAACGGGCTGCGGGCAAGGGCGAGCATGATGACTGGCAGTCGAGCCCGGGCGGGGCGCTGGCCCTCATCATCCTGCTCGACCAGTTCTCGCGCAATCTATATCGCGGCTCGGCCCGCGCCTTTGCCAATGATGCGAAAGCGCTGGAGATTGCCCGCGCTGCGGTGAAAGCCGGCCACGACCTGACGGTCACCGGCGACCAGCGCGCCTTCTACTACATGCCCTGGATGCATGCGGAGGACATGGACGCACAGGATGAGAGCGTGCACCTGTTCAGGACCCGCCTGCCGGGCACGACCTCTGTCGATTTCGCAATCAGGCATCGCGACATCATCGAGGCCTTCGGTCGCTACCCCCACCGCAATGAGGTGCTGGGCCGGGAGATGACGGCCGAGGAGCAAACCTATCTGGATGAGGGCGGCGAGACGTTTTAGGCATCAGGCTTTCTGACATTGCCTTGCCCGTCTGATCAAAGCCATACTCTGTGCAGGAGCCATGGAGTTATTGATGACACGGATCAACCGCGCCTGCCCCGTATGCGGCATGAAAATCGCCCGCTGGAAGTTCATGCTGGCCAGCCCGTTGAGGTTCCGGCTGACCACATGTGAAGGGTGCGCCACGCAGCTGGCCTACAAGACCGCCTTTATCGCATGGCTGGTCCTGATCGCCAGCCTGATGACTTTCGCTTTGGTCGGAGAGCTCGACGGCGGGCCGCGGCCATGGGTTTTTGCCATTGGCCTCGGCACGCTTGCTTTCGTCCTGCCGCCATTGCTGCCCCAGGTCTATACAGTGGACGAAGCGCGGGAGCTCTAACCCGCTATACTGTTGAAGAAGGTGACGATGTCTTCCAGCACCGGCGCCTCGTCCCGGAAGGGTCGCGACAGCGCCCCGGCGATGCCGACATGGTCGACGCCTTCATATTTCTTGACCGTCACCGGCACGCCCAGCGCTTCTGCCTTCGCCGCCAGCGCATCGACATTGCGCGGCTTGACGGTGGTATCGTCCGTACCCGTCATCAATAGCAAAGGCGGTGCATCGGCGGTGATCAGCGCGACCGGCTGGGTCGTATTGGCCGGATCGTCAGCACCCCTGAACGCCTCGCGCGACACATCCGTGTCCCAAGGATAGAAATCATAAGGGCCCGCAAGCCCCGCCACGCCGTCGACGAACCCGTCGCTGACGCCCGCCGCCGCCAGCCATTGCGGATCGACGGCCAGCATCACCGCATTATAGGCGCCTGCCGAGTGACCGGCGAGATAGAAGCGCTCCGCATCGCCGCCGAAGTCCGCGATATTTTCCTCGATCCACGCGACCGCCGCCGCGCCATCCTCGACAAAGGCAGGGAAACGCACATCCGGCACCAGGCGATAGTCGGCGATCACCGTCACGAACCCCTGCGCGGCGAAGGCACGCCCGGCAAAGTCATAGAGATCCTTGTCGCCTTCCTTCCACGACCCGCCATAGATGAACATCAGAACCGGTGCGCCATCGGCACCATCCTTCGGCGTATAGACATTGAGTTTCTGGCGATCTCCCGGCCCATAGGCTATATCGCGCTCGGCCAGCACGCCGCCCGCATCCTTTGGTGCAAACGTGTCGAACAGCTGCAGCGTCGAGCAGGCAGACAGGGCAAATCCTGCCATCACCAGAAAAATGAAATGCCTCACAGCTGATACCGCCATCCAAAAACTCCTTCTCAAGAACATGAAGTCATAAAGTAGTGTTCGGTTAATCTACGGCTAACACTCCATAAAAGCTTCATTAAGCCAGCTCTGATACCGTTGCCTCTTCGGGATCAGATCAGGGGTTTTCTTGTGGCCCAGCCTAAACCGCTCGACACCGCCCAGGAGGCGGCAGAGAGTGCAGAGCACCAGCCTGAAAAGGGCACCGGTAATCCGGTCCATGCACAACAGCAGGTCCTTGCCGACCAGCTGGCGCAGGCGCGTGCCGTTTTCGGCGAATATGACCTCGTCACCCGGCTTCCGTCGCGCCACCAGTTCCTGAAGGATTTCCCCGACCGCGACGCGCTGGCACAGGCCGGGCCGCTGATGCTGGTCACCCTGTCCACCGCCGGGCACTACAACCAGCTCCTGCGCGTCCTCGGCCATGATGCTGCGGACAATTTCGTCATCGAATGCGCAGAGCGCCTGATCGCCCTCCTGCCCGATGCGTGCAGCCGCGCCTATCATGTCAGTGTCATGAGTTTCGCCTTCTGCCTGCCTGCGGATGGCTCGATCAGTCCCGATGATCTCGCTTCCCTGATCCAGAAAGCCTATGAGGCACCGGTCACCTGCCGCGACCTGCCAGTCAATGCGGGTATCGGCATCGGCGTGCTCGAGACCTCGCGCCGGGCTTTCGACCCGGCAGAAGCCCTGCGCGCGGTCATGACGGCCGCCCAGGCCTCCCGCCTGCAGACGGATGTCGCCATGCGTTGGTATGATCGCGACACGGACGAAGCGTTCCAGCGCTCCTTCATGCTGCTGACGGACCTGCGCCATGCGCTCTATGACGAGCCAAGCCAATTGTCCCTGCACTACCAGCCCAAGATGGACCTTGCCACGGGCCGCGTCACCAGCGCTGAAGCGCTGATGCGCTGGCAGCATCCGCGTCTCGGGCCCGTCTCGCCCGGGGAGTTCATCCCGCTCGCCGAGGCGACCGCTCTGATCCAGCCGCTGACTCAGTTCGTCATGGAACATGCCATCAACGCCCTGTCACGCTGGCAGGCACGCGGCCTTTCGCTCAGCCTGTCGGCCAATATCTCCCCCGCCAACCTGAACGAGACCGATTTCATCGACCACCTGCTCGACCGCCTTCAACGCGGCGCGGTGACAAGAGGCACGTTCGAGCTGGAGTTCACGGAAGGCATCCTGAATGACAACCAGCACCAGATGCTGGCGCGCCTCGACCGGCTGGTCGGGGAAGGTATCGAGATTGCCATCGACGATTTCGGCAGCGGTTATTCCAATCTGAGTTATCTTGCCGACCTGCCGGCGACGACGCTGAAGATCGACCAGTCCTTCGTCCGCCCCATGGACAAGGACCCGCAGAAACAGCGGCTCGTCCAGTCGATCATTGGCCTTGGCAAGAGTTTCGATTATCGCCTGGTCGCCGAAGGCATCGAAACCGATGCCTCCCTGCGCAACCTGACCGCCTGGGGCTGCGACACCGGGCAGGGCTATTTCATCGCACGACCGATGGTCGAACAGGCCTTCATCGACTGGGTCGCAGCACACTAGTCAGGAAATTTGAAATCTGGAAAGTCGAGGCGATCACGCCATCCTTACGGATGGGTCTTGTCGATCGTCTTCTGGATGACCGGCGGCAAATTGTTGCGCCAGCGGATCAGCTTCTCGTTGATCAGGGCATTCTTGCGGCGGATGGTCCGGATCAGAAACTGCACCGGCAGGATGTATGGCGCGAGCAGCGCCAGGCCGATGACGATCATGATGAGACCGAAGGGGATGGGAAGCGGCAGAACGACAAGCCCCGCGAGGAAGAGAATTCCCCCCATGACCTGATGCAAGATCGCCAGCATTTGTTACCCTAACCCGTTTCAACCCCGTCCCGAATGATTAAGATATAGTGTCACATTCGGCAACAGGAATCCTATCACACAACGCAGAATACATAGTTAATACGGCTTCGCGGCGATTCCAGATCACCGAACACCTGCTCTCGCGTCTGTTATGCAAGGTCAGGTTTGAAAGCACGTATCGGGAAGCAAACACCTCCGCACGGGGCATAGAGTGGCTTTTTCCAGGGCACTTTCAAGGCACAGGGTTACATGTTCGAAACGGAAGACAGCAGGTGGGAAGCAGTCAGGACGCGGGCAAAGGCGGCGGACGGCCATTTCTGGCTCGGCGTCACCTCCACCGGCATCTATTGCCGCCCCGGCTGCCCGGCGAGGACACCCAAAAGGGAAAATGTGCGCTATTTCCCCTCCCCCGGCGCGGCGCGGGCGGCGGGCCTGCGCCCCTGCAAGCGCTGCAAGCCGGATGGAGAGGGGCTACCCGCCCGCGATAGCGCGATGGTGCAGACCATCTGCCGCATGATCGAGGAGGCAGAAACACCGCCCAGCCTTGCGGACCTTGCCGCGCAACAGGCGCTGACCCCCGGCCATCTCTCCCGCCTGTTCAAGGGCCAGCTCGGCATCACCCCGCGCCAATATGCCGATGCGGTGCGCGACGAACGGCTGAAGACAGCCCTGCAAGGCGAGGGGCGGATCACGGATGCGCTCTACGATGCCGGCTTCAATGCGCCATCGCGGGCCTATGAATCGGCTGGCAAGCGCCTCGGCATGACGCCGGGCGACGCAAAGGCAGGTGGCAAGGGGCAGGTGATCCGCTATGCCATGGCCACGTCATGGCTGGGCCGCACGCTCGTCGCGGCGACCGAAAAGGGCCTCTGCGCCGTGCAGCTCGGCGATGATGATGACGCGCTGGTCGCCGCCCTCGCCCAGCGCTTCGGCAAGGCGCAGCTGGAAGAGGCAGAGCCCGGCTCGCCCTACCGGCAATGGATCGACGATGCCCTTGCCGCCATAGAACGCCCCGAAGAGGCAGCGAGCCTGCCCCTCGATATTCAGGGTACCGCCTTTCAGGAACAGGTCTGGCAGGCCCTGCGCCGGATTCCAGCGGGACAGACCGTCACCTATGGCGAGCTTGCGACCGCCATAGGCCGCCCGACGGCGACCCGCGCCGTTGCCGCCGCCTGCGGCGCCAACCACATCGCGGTCATCATCCCCTGCCACCGCGTCATCGGCAAGGACGGCAGCCTGACCGGCTATCGCTGGGGAAAAGAGCGCAAGGCGAAGCTGCTGAAGGCCGAAAAGCCATAGGGCTCAAAACTAATTAGCCAATCCCCTAAATTCGTGTTATCCTCCCCGGGCTATGGAGGGCGAGATATGCAGATCATCCTGTTTCTGATCATCAGCTTTGCAATAAGCTGGACTGTCGCCGGGCGGCTTTATACCGCCGGGGGATTTGAAGGCGCCGGCCCTACGGCAGGCATCTATCTGTTCGTGATGATGACGGGCCCCGCCATCGCCGCGCTGATCATGACGCTGATCTATGACCGGGACAAATTCTTCTCCTCCCTCGGCCTCAGCGGCAGGTCGCCCCTGAAAGTCATCTCCTGGTCAGTGATCGGCTGGGTCGTCGCGATTGTGCTCGTCACCTATGCCGCGCTGATCGCCGCCCTGGCAGGGCCCGGCTTTGCCGACCCGGCAGCCTCCATGGCCGCGCAACTGGAAGCAGGGCTCGCCGCCCAGAATATCGACCTGGAAGAGCTTCCGATGTCGATGGAAATGCTGGTCATGATCCAGTTCGCCGTCAACCTGCCGCTCGGTATCCTGATCAATACTTTCCTGCTCACCTTTACCGAGGAATTGGGCTGGCGCGGCTGGCTGCAGCCCCGCCTTGCCTTTCTCGGCTTCTGGCCGATGTGCCTTCTCACCGGGCTGATCTGGGGCATCTGGCACGCACCGATCATCGTCATGGGCTACAATTATCCCGGCCTGCCTGTGCTGGGCCCGATACTGATGACAGTATTCTGTATACTGTTGACACCCTATGTGGCGCTGATGCGCGAGCGTGGCCTGACCTGGGCTGCCGGCGCCTTCCATGGCGCAATCAATGCCGTCGCCGGTGTATCGCTGCTGTTTATCGCCAGCAGCGATGGCTGGGTCTGGAACGGCATCATGGGGCTTGGCGGCTTCATTGTGATGGCAGTCGGCTGCGCCATCATCTGGTGGTGGCGCAACAACAATCCGGCCAAGCCGATCAGCCCGGTCAGGGAAGCAATTCCTGCGACCAGTTCCCCGAATGATCCTCCGACTCCAGATACATCATCATCTGGCTGAGCGCTTCGGTGTCTGCGACTTCCCGGCAGAAAACCCGGTCGCCCACAGCCGCCTCGTCGCGCACGGGATCTGCCTGTTCGCGGCAGCGGTCGAGGCAGATATCGGCATCGATCCCCGACGGGTCATCGAGAAACGCGACCATCATGTCGAGCTCGCATTCCTGCCATGCCCAGAAGACGACACCGTGGGCTTCCTCGTTGTTCAGCAGGTAGTGCCCGCCGATATCGCGCGCCAGTTCCTCGCCATAGGATGGCGGCGTGATCACATCGCGCCAGCCTGACACGACCAGCGAGGGCACACCGACATAATCCGACGCATCGAAGCGACGACCGTCCCAACTTGCCCCGGCAAGGGCGCAGCCGTCCCTTTGCAGCGCTGCCTCATCCTCCGTCATCAGCGGCCAGGGCGACCAGCGCGCCCTTCTGACGGTGTCACTTTCCGTACACGTTGTTGCCAGATAGACCGGAAAGGAGAAGCTATCATCGTGATAGGACCAGGACAGGGAATTGTACCAGTCGATATTGTTCTGGGACAGGGAGGAAAAATAGCCGGGGCGCGCCTCCTGCAGATGGCTGAGCATGAACGCGAAATCCTTCCAGCCATCACCTAAGTAGAGCTTTTCATGCAGCAGGCTGATCGCCTCGCGCGAGGTCAGGTAGACCGGGTTGGCAAAAGGCTGGTTGCGCAGGGTGATCGGGCGCTCGTCCAGCTGGATCAACAGCGCCTCCAGCCGCTCCAGCGTATCGCCATTACACGGACTGTAGATGTCGACGTCGATAAAGAAAACCGTCTCGGGTTCATCATCAGCGGATTGATAAAGTTCTGCAAAACGCGTCTCGCAGAATTCCGCCACCATTTGCACCGCCCGGTCGAAAGCGGCCTGGTCACCCGGCAGGAAATCAAGACGGCCATAGCTTGGCGAGTCGAAGGTCGCCGTGCGCACGCCCTCGCGGTCAGCCGCCAGCAGGGCCAGCAGCGATTGCGCCCCGTAGGACACGCCATAGGCATTCCACTGCTCGATAGCCAGGCCCTCACGCAACATCTTCAGGTCACGGCCAAGCTGGCCTGAATGATAGTCATCGACCGTCACCCCCGCCTCTGCCAGTGCCTCAAGGCAGGCTTGCATCGCATCGCGTTCGCCCGCCGTGGAGCGCCTGGTTGGCGGACGCTTGAGTTCCTCCCACTGGGCATCGTCGAGGCCGGGACAATCGAGCGATGGCTGCGCCAGACCAAGGCCGCGCGTATCGACCAGCACCACCGCCCGTCCACTGTCGAGCACCCGCTCGAAGAACCAGCGCGCATTGCCCGATGGTCCGTAGTCTTCCCACTCGCTATAGACGGATGCATAACCCGGCCCGCCTTCGAGATAGATGAACGGATCGTCCTTCGTCGCGCCGTTCAGCGGTTCGATCACGCTCGCCAGGATGGAGATCGTGCGCGAAGACGGGTCGTCATGGTCCTGCGGCACATAGGCCCGGTAACAGGTCACGCCCGGGTCACGACGGTGCCGGAAGGGGCACGCGACCGCCTCGACCATACCCGGCTCGATTGCCTGATCGGGAAAGATGACGGGCGCAGTCACGTCCTCGCCCTGGAAGAACAGGAAAGGCAGGCTGACGACCAGCGCAAAGGCGGCACCGAACAGCACTGTCCGCGCAAACGACACATGTCGAACATGGCGTTGCTGTGTCATCAGAAACCCTCTTTACTCATCCCAGGTCATTACTCATCCCGAGTCATTTGAGGCGAGGACCCGGCGCAATTCAGGTCTTCACGATTACCTTTACAGCAACAGGGGGCTGCAAATGGAATTCTTTCTGTTCTTTCTCATCATGGGCATTCTGGCCGGCATTCATTCCCTTCACAAACGCATCGACAAGCTTGAACGCCTGCTGTCGGACGAGCCGCTGCCCGGTGAGGCGATACCCCCGGACACAACCGGTCGCGATTAGGCAGCCCCTGCCTTGCAAGCAGGTGGCCAGTTCGATTGCGTAAAGGTTAATGAAACAGGAAAAAGAGGGACGACAGGCGCGCCATCCTGTCCCAACATTGAGGAATTGGAACTCTGGGTGCGCGACGCGCCTGCCGTGAGCCTGTTACTCCGGGCCCATACAGATAAGCGCAAGGAACGCCCGAAACGGGTCATCCCTGCTGCAAAAAATCCATAGGACGCAAGAGCCCGCAAGAAATCAATATGCCGGCGACAGCCGCTTGCCGTCCATCGGGTCGAAGAACTGGTCATCGGTAACCACGAAAGACCCGTCATTCATCTGCCATGCGCTGGAATAGCCGGACGGCAGGGAAATCTCGCCGCTCGGCGTGTCGGCGGAGAACGTGTCCTCGCCGCGGATCGCATCGATCTCCTTGCGCCGGATCGCGTCATCGTCGGACCCGCGCCAGATGTCGATGGAGGAAGAACTGGTCGTCTTGTAGCTCTCCATGATCGCCTGGTGGCGCTTGCGGCTGCCCTCGATCATGATGCCGGACATCTTTGCCTGGTGCTGGGCCATGCGCTGGGCATAGGCCGGGTCCTGACGGTAATTGGCAACGAACGCGTCGAAGACCGGCATGTGCTGTTCCAGCGTGCCCTTCCGCGCGGCAAAGGCCGTGACCAGCATGGTGCCGCCCGCCGCCGACTGGCTGTCAGGCCCGAAGCCATAGCCCGGCATGGTCATCATCATGTGAAACGTCATCAGGCTGACGATCGCCTCATAGGGCGCGCCCTGATAGGTATATTCCACCCGCGCGCTGGTCGCATCGAACCAGGTGCGCGAGTTCGGGTCGCCATTATAGACCTGGCTCGTCATCATCTGCGCCGCCTGCTTCATCTCCGGCGCCGCCTGCACCTGCACGACGCGCCCGCCCGGCAGTTGCCGCGCCAGATGCGCCGCTGCCTCGTCCGCCGTCTGGAACGCGGCGGGCACGCAGTCCTGCGGCAGGGGCATGCCCATCGTGTTCGCCCGCCAGCCGAAACTTGGCATCAGGAAGATGCCCGCCGCCTCGCCCGGCGCGGTCGCCTGCCAGTTATTGGTCGAGCCTGTATTGCACTCGCCCTGGCGCCAGATGATCCCGCCCTCGGGCGTCCAGTCGGCCGGGATGACGGAGCTTGCGGCCAGCATCGGCCGTTCGAAACCGGAAGGGTCCATGATGCTGACCGGCTTCAGCCGCAGCTTGTTGCCGCTGCCCTGATTGCCGCTGCCCTGGTTACTGGCCCCTTGAGCGGCCTGCTGTGCCGCAGGTTGGGCCGCGTCGCCCCTGTCCGCCCCGCAGGCGGCGATGGCAACACTGAGGCTGGCAAGGATGGCGGCAAGTCGGCGCATGGGGACCCTCCCGGTTTCGTGGCGCAAAGGCACTCTCTCCACTGGGGTAAGCGTGATGGAAGCGGAAAACGGGTCAGGGAAATTTCGGGAGCCGCCGCAAAATCGTGCTCGCGATACGTCCCCTATCTGGTCAACCGAAGCCTGTAAGGCAGATTCTGCCTTACAGGCTTGGTGAGCCATTGTTTTACCGGATCGGGATAGTCAAGGACGGCCTGAAAGGCCGCCGGCGGAGCCGGGCTGCGCTCCTTGACAATCTCGAGCCGGTGAAACACCCACCGCACCCGGAAACGCGACACTCCCGCCCCTTCCCTCACGGCCAAAACCCGTTAGATATGAACCATCTAACAAGAAGGCAGATCATGGCTGACAGCAAACCATCCAAACACGGCCCCTATCGCAGCTTGCGCGACTTCATGGACATGCTGGAGCGCGAGGGCGAGCTGGTGCGCGTCAGCCACCCGGTATCCACAGTGCTGGAGATGACCGAGATCCAGACCCGCCTGCTGGCCGAGGGCGGGCCCGCCGTGCTGTTCGAAAAGCCGGTGCTCGACAATGGCGAGCCATCGCCGATCCCGGTCCTCGTCAACCTGTTCGGCACGGTCAAGCGCGTCGCCCTCGCCGTCACCATGGGTAACGAGATCCGCACCGAGGCGAAGGATTTGCGCGAGGTCGGCGAGACGCTTGCCTTCCTGCGCCAGCCGGAGCCGCCGGCGGGCCTCAAGGACGCGCTCGACCTGCTGCCGCTCGCCCGCCAGGTCCTCGCCATGAAGCCGGGCAGCAAATCCTTCGGCACCGCGCCGTGCCAGGAAGTGGTGCTGGAGGGCGACGACATCGATCTCACCCGGCTCCCCATCCAGACCTGCTGGCCGGGCGAGCCGGCGCCGCTCATCACCTGGCCCTTGATTGTCACCCGCGGCCCGTCAGACAAGCGCGAGGACAATTTCAACCTCGGCATCTATCGCATGCAGCGGCTGAACAAGACCCAGACCATCATGCGCTGGCTCGCCCATCGCGGCGGGGCGCAGCATCACCGCCGCTGGGGCAAGGAAAAGACCGAGCCCCTGCCCGCCGCCGCCGTGCTCGGTGCCGACCCCGGCACCATCCTCGCCGCGGTCACCCCCGTGCCCGACACGCTGTCGGAATACCAGTTCGCCGGATTGCTCCGTGGCAAGAAGGCTGAGCTGGTCGACTGCAAGACCGTGCCGCTGAAGGTCCCCGCCGAGGCGGAGATCGTGCTGGAGGGTCATGTCTCCCTCACCGATTATGCCGATGAGGGCCCCTATGGCGACCACACCGGCTATTACAATTCAGTCGAGCGCTTCCCCGTCTTCACCGTCACCGCGATCACCATGCGCCGCGAGCCGGTTTACCTGTCGACCTTCACCGGCCGCCCGCCGGACGAGCCGAGCGTGCTGGGCGAGGCGCTGAACGAGGTGTTCATCCCCCTCCTCCAGCAGCAATTCCCGGAGATCACCGATTTCTGGCTGCCGCCGGAGGGCTGCTCTTACAGGATCGCGGTGATCAGTATGAAGAAGGCCTATCCCGGCCACGCCAAGCGGGTGATGATGGGCGCGTGGAGCTTCCTGCGCCAGTTCATGTACACAAAGTGGGTGATCGTCGTCGATGACGACATCAACGCCCGCTCGTGGGCCGACGTGATGTGGGCGATCAGCACCAAGATGGACCCGGCCCGCGACATCACCGTGATCGAGAACACCCCCATCGACTATCTCGACTTCGCCAGCCCCGAAAGCGGGTTAGGCTCCAAGATCGGGCTCGACGCCACCGACAAGTGGGAGCCGGAGACCAAACGCGAATGGGGCGAGGAAATCCGCATGGACGAGGATGTCGTCAAGAAGGTGGACGAGATGTGGGGGGAGCTGGGGTTGCCGGGGACCGGGAAAGGGATTTGGTGATTATATCACTTCTGATTATCTTTTCCCGCCGGTCTCATCTCTTTTGAAGTCAGCACCTGATTGGCTTTACGAGAAACTTCGATCTTTGGGAGAATTGAAATCACCCTTCTCGAAGCGACGTCTGCGTCACGTTGCAACCAGCCTCGCTGAAGCTTTCTTTGTGCTGACATAAGGAACCTCCCATTGGTAATAGACTTTAAAAAAAATTGATTCTCCTGTCTATAGATGTAATAAGTTTTCGACCGCTTTTTGCTAAGGGATTCAATTTGTTATGAATTTCGAGCTCCCACAACAGGAATTCCCCGAGCTAATTTTCGGATTAATAGCTCCTATAGGGGTCGACTTAGGCCTAGTTAGTGACAAGCTCGAGGATGAGTTGTCCACCATGGGCTACAAAAGCGAGCTGTTGAAACTCACTGACCTCATGAAGGAAATTCCATCGGAGGTAAGCATCGATACATCGAGTCATGTATCTGCCTATAATGGAAAGATTGAATACGCTAACGATCTCCGCTCTCGATACGGAGACGATGTCATGTCAGTATTAGCCATCAGCGCAATTCGATCTCTTAGACAAGAAATACACAAAACCGCTAGCGTAAATGTGTCTCCAGAAATTAATTTGGCGGAAACACCAGTGCAACGGCAAGCTTACATCATAAGGCAATTAAAACGACCTGAAGAAGTAAATTTGCTGCGTAGCGTTTACGGCCGGCAATTCATTCTTATATCAGCATACGCACCACCAAAATCTCGGCTCCGTAACATTGAATCTAAGCAGCGGGAATCTCTTGGAGGCCTAACACCTGAACAAGAGGTTCATTCTGAAGCCTATAGCATAATTCAAAAAGACGAAAGAGAGATAGAATCTGCACACGGACAAAATGTAAATGATGCATTTCCCTTAGGTGATGTTTTCATTGATGCTACGACAAAATCAACATGTCAGAAGACCTTAAATCGCTTCATATCCGTTTTCTTTGGCAACAATCAGATCAGCCCGACTCGTGACGAATACGGCATGTACACTGCAAAATCTGCCTCTCTCCGATCCTCCGACCTTTCACGACAGGTCGGTGCGGCAATTTTTTCTGAATACACAGAGGTACAAACACTAGGATGCAATGAAGTTCCAAAGGCCGGAGGTGGAACTTACTGGGAAGAATACAAACCAGACGCACGCGACTTCACATTTGGACAAGACCCAAATGACCGCATAAAAAAAGAAATCATCGTGGACATTATAGATAGATTACGTGTCAACGGGGATTTGTCTGATGCCTTACTAAAAGAAAAAGCTTCAACAGATATATTGCAGAAGCTTTTAGAGAATGAAACCTTGACTGGCATCTCCGAGTCTAAAGTCATGGATTTGATTGAATTCGGTCGAATTATACATGCTGAAATGTGTGCTATTACCGACGCCGCACGCAAAGGAATATCTTTGAGAGGATCAAAGATGTACGTAACGACATTTCCTTGTCATTTATGTGCCAAGCATATAGTCGGCGCTGGCATAAAAGAAGTGGTCTTTATTGAACCATATCCCAAAAGCTATGCAAAAGAATTACACTCAGATTCCATAGATTTGGACGAAGAAGATCCCACAAATAAAGTGAAATTCAGACCCTTTACAGGTATATCTCCATATAGATACAGAGATTTGTTTGAAAAGGGGAAGCGTAAGAAATCTGGCAAAGCACAAGAGTGGCACATGGGCGATAAACGACCAATGATAAGGGTTTATTTTCCAGCCTATTTCGAAGCTGAAGTTTTATTAGTTTCAGCACTATCTCAAAAGCTTAAGCAACACTCGTCAGCAGACGTCACTGACAAAAAATAATTCCGGCAGAAATGGCACTTCACGCCGTAGGGCGGGTGGAGCCGTCAGGCGATACCCGCCATCGATGAGGGCGCCGCGTCTCGGACCGGCGGGTGTCACTTCGCTCTACCCGCCCTACGCTCTCACGCGGCATCTCGCGTAGGGTGCATGGAGCGTCAGGGCAATGCACCATGCCGAGCCAACCACCGGTGCATTACGCCTTCGGCTTCATGCACCCTACGATCACGACGAACACGCTCACTTTTCTATCTTCCGGCCCCGGCCATCGACTTCCGTACCGCAGGACGGACAGATCCACCCGCCCCACATCGCCTGCCGGAACGATGCCGGCTTGCGCGGGAATGGCAAAATGGTGCCGCACTCGGAACAATGTTGTCGCCGCATAAGGCTGAATTTCTGGGGGCCAAAGAGCAGAAACATGACCGCTGCAAAAATAATAACTGTCAGAATGAGACCGGTCATGCGGTGTGTTCCCCAAAATGATCCTGCATAATATTACTTCTAGCTGTAAAGAGCAGCAATGCATCATCCTTACCCCTCACCCGAAAAATGCTGGCGCATTTTCCGACCACTCCCCCCCATAAGCAAAAAGGGAAGAGGCAAGGCGCGAATTACAGATATCCGTGCGATGCCCCACCTCTCCCTGTGGGAGAGGTCAAAATCCGCTTTGGCGGATTTTGGGTGAGGGCCCTGCAAACCAAAAACTCCTCACTCCCCAAAACTTATCCCCGCCACCACCGCCGCCGCTACTCTCCCCGGCAGGCCCGGCACAGGACCGGGCCGATGGGGTGGCTTGCCTCGCCTTGTCCTGAAGGCGGGTGCCACTCATCAGGTTTCCGGTGGCAATCGAGGGTGTGCGCAAGCTTCGCATCGTCCACCGGAGCGGTGTTCCGGGGTTTAGCGCCCCGGACGGGAGAGCTGGGTATCGGCCCCGCACCAGAACATCGCCCCCCTGAGCAAAAAGGCGGAGCGTGAGGCTACCTACACTTATGAATTTTGCTTATGGAGCCGGTAGCGCTTCCACGGGCCCCCTCCTTGCCTCGCCGTAGCCTTGGCGAAGGCGGGTTTCTTTCGACGCTTCGAGCATCTCGCTCGCGGCGCTCTTGGCGCAGGAAGTGTCTCGCCAAGGCCTGTAAGGCGGATTCTGCCGAAATTGTCGAGGAAGGCCGGTAAAACATCTCTCCCCACACATAAAACCCCCGTAATATCCCCCTTCCATCCGTTGAAATTGCGAATGTTACCGGTTACATTGCGCCCGAAACCAACGGAAAACCACACGGAAACAGACAGGAATTTCCCATGAAAGTCGCTCTCATCATCGAAAACAGCCAGGCCGCCAAGGCGAGCATCGTCCATGAGGCGCTGACCACCGTCTGCGAGCCGCTGGGCCACGAGGTCTTTCACTATGGCATGTACGGGCCGGAGGATGATGCCTCCCTGACCTATATCATGAACGGCATTCTTGCCGGTATCCTGATCAATACCAAGGCCGCCGATTTCATCGTGTCCGGCTGCGGCACGGGCATGGGGTCCATGCTCGCCTGCAACGCCATGCCGAACGTGGTCTGCGGCCTCGTCATCGACCCGACGGATGCCTTCCTGTTCGGCCAGATCAATGACGGCAACGCCATCGCCATGCCATACGCCAAGGGCTTTGGCTGGGCGGCGGAACTGAACCTGCAGGACTGCTATCGCAAGCTGTTCGAGGTCGAGCGCGGTGTCGGCTACCCGAAAGAGCGCGCCGCGATCATGGCCAAGAACCGCGGCATCCTGAACGAGGTCAAAGCCGTCGCGACGCAGGACATGCTGACGATCCTGAAGAATATCGATCAGGACCTGCTGAAATCCGCCATCGCGGGCGAGAAGTTCGATGAGTATTTCTTCGCCAATGCCGAAGACGGCGAGATCAAGGACTACATCAAGAGCCTGAAAGGCTGATCGGCTTCACGCCTCATACAGTATACGAACAAAAAGCGGGCGTCCGATGCGCCCGCTTTTTCCGTTCCTACCCCACCCAGTCGCGTTTCAGCTTCGGTGCGGTGATGAACAGGAGCACCGCTGCCAGCACATAGAAGCCGAAACCGGAGAGGATGGCGTAACGCAGGCTCTCATCGCCGAACCGTTCGCGCAGGCCGTCCGAGATCAGCCCGATGATGAAATTGCCAAGGCCGATGCCGATGAGGTTGTTGATGAACAGGAAGATCGCCGAGGCGGTCGCGCGCATGTTCGGCCCGACCAGGTGCTGGAACGCCGTCAGCACCGGCCCCAGCCAGACGAGGCTGAGCGCCTGCAGGCCGACAAAGGAGATGAAGACGAAGGTGAGGTTGTCGACCAGCACGCCGACGAGGAAGAACGGGATGGTCGCGACGAACGCCCAGGCCGGGATCAGCGCATAGGCGCCCTTGTTCTTGCCGCCGAACCGGTCGGCCAGCGCCCCGCCGAGCCAGATGCCGATCATGCCACCGAAGAACAGGATCGTGCCGTAGAAATAGGCAGCATAAGAGATTGGCGTCGGGTCCGCCGGCAACAGGAAGCCGGGCAGGAAGCCCATGAATTCCGGCAGCTGGTCGCCGAAAGAGCGCACGAAGAAGGACGGCAGCCAGAAGATCAGGCCATAGCCCATCATGGAAGACGAAGCCGCGCCGAAGGCGAGCGTCCAGAAGCTCGATTTTTTCCTCAGCAGGCTGATGACCGCCGAGAGCTTGGCGGGCGACTTGTCCGCCGTCTGCGAATCGTACTGCCCGCGCACAGGCTCCCTCATCGTCAGGCGGAAGATCGGCGCGATGGCGAGACCGGCGAGGCCGACGATGATGAAGGCGGCGCGCCAGCCGATGATGTCGGTCAGGATACCGCCAAGGATGATACCGAGGGCCGAGCCGATGGGAATGCCGAAGGAATAGATCGACAGGGCCCGCGCGCGCTGGTGCGGCGGGAAATAGTCCGAGATCAGCGAATAGGCAGGCGCGACGCCGCCAGCCTCCCCCACGCCCACGCCGAGGCGGGCAAGAAACAGGTGCCAGAAATTCTGGGCAAAACCGCACACGGCAGTCATCAGTGACCAGATCGACAGGGCGATGGTCATGATCCAGGTACGGCTGGTGCGATCGGCGAACATGGCGATGGGAATGCCGAGGAAGGTGTAGAACAGGGCAAACGCCATCCCGCCCATCAGGCTCAGCTGCCAGTCGGCAAGGTTCAGGTCGGCCTTGATCGGCACGGCGAGGATGCCGGTGATCTGCCGGTCGATGAAGTTGAAGGTGTAGACGACGACGAGAATGAACAGCACCCAGGCGCGATAGGCGCCGGACGTGACAGGCTGTGCTGCTGGCTGTTCCGGTTGCGGGTCGATATTGGTCATGTCGGATCAGTCCTGCTGGTTGAGGAAGGCGCGCACATCGGCGAGGGTTTCCGCCGGGGCTTCCTCCTGCGGTGCGTGGCCGACGCCCGGGTAGATGACAATCTCCGCACCCTGAATGGCATCCGCCATGGCGCGGCCCTGGGAGGCCGGGATCATCCGGTCCTCGGCGCCCCACAGGATCAGGGTCGGCGCGGAAATGCGGGCAAGGTCGCGTTCCGGTTCCGGCAGGGTGAATTCCTCAAGGTGGCGGATGAACGCCTCGCCATTGCCCTCGCGGCGCATCATGTCGCCGAGCAGCTGGCGGCGTTCGGCGCTAGCCTTCGCGGGGTCAGCATAGACGAGGTTGATGGTCGCATCCACGCCGGCCTCCGGCACGGTCAGGAGGAAGCCCTTCATCGCGGCGGGGATTTCCGCCGGCTGGTCGGTCACGCCGTTGATCGAATAGGCTGCGGCATCCACGAGGATCAGGCTGTCGACGCGGCTGGGGTTGGTCGCGGCAAAGCGCCAGGCGACGAGCCCGCCGAGGGAGTTGCCGCCGATGGTGGCCGTGTCGATGTCGAGCGTGTCCATGACAGAGCGCACGAATTCGGCCCGCTCGATCGGTGAATAGCGCTCCATCGGGTCAGGCCCCGTCAGGCCGTGGCCGAGCAGGTCGTAGCGGATGACGCGATAATCGGTGCTGAGGTCGGCGGCCCAGGCGTCGAAGCTTTCCAGCGAGAAGGTAAAGCCGTGCAAAAGGATGATGACCGGTGCGTCTTCCGGGCCTTCCTCACGCAGCCTGATGCGGGCGCCATCAACCTCGACATAGCGGTCAGCGTCTGTGAGATACTGCTGCTCCAGCGCGCTTGGCGGCGTGCCCTGCATCGATTTCAGCACGATGAAACCTCCTGCGCCGATCACGCCAAGAACGATGACCAGTCCGATCAGCAAAATCTTTTTCATGAAAATTCTCCGTGCCCGTCATTGAGGGGTTCAGTGATGCCCTGTCAGCATCGCCCGCGCAAGGCACAAGGACATATAAAAGCGGGAGGGCACGATATGCGCCCTCCCGTCTCTCCCCCTTAGTAGCGGAATTCGATCGAGCCCGTTACGGTGCGCGGTGCGCCATAGAAGGCCGAATAGGCACCGTCGACACCCAGCTGGGCGGCACCGGCGAAGTTGTATGCAGCAACCTTGTATTCCTCATCGGTCAGGTTGCGGCCGAAAAGGCTGAAGCGCCAGCGCTCGTTCAGGTCCCAGATCGCGGACAGGTCGACCAGCGTATAGGCATCCGGGTCCAGCGCAGGTGTGCCTGCCGGAAGGGCCGGGTCGGTCTCGCTGCCTTCATTCTCTACGTTGAAGAGATTGTACTCGTCACGATAGGAGGCCGCCGCCGTCAGGCGCAGGCTGCCATATTCAGCCGGGATCGGCACATCGGCATTCAGCGCCAGACGCCAGGTCAGTTCCGGCGTGTTCTGGACGACGTAGTTGTCGGAGATATCGACCTGCACCGGATCACCCGTGTTCGGGTCAGCAACCGTGGTGATGATCTCGTTGATCTGGGCATCGATATAACCGAGGACCACATCAGCGCTGAAAATGTCGTTGATGAAGACCGTACTCTCCAGCTCGAGACCGGTATACTCGGACTCACCGGCGTTGAAGACGGCAGAGACGAACGTATCGAGGCCCGTTACAGGGTCGGGCTCAGCCGTCTGCACCGTGATCTGCTGGTCAGTGTACAGCGAATAGAAGGCAGCCGCCTGATAGGCGATGCGGCCATCGGCGAGAGAGCCCTTGGCACCGATCTCGTAGCTGTCGACGATCTCGGGCGAGAAGCCCTGCGTGATCACGTCATAGGTGACGGAGCGATCATCAGCCTGGCCGTCATTGTCGGCATCGACGAATTCAGGGCCGGCATTGCCGCGCGGGTCGAAGCCGCCGGACTTGAAGCCTTCGGAATAGGACGCATACAACGTCAGGTCCGAACGCGGCTCATAGCTCAGCGAGATACGCGGGCTGAAGCGGTCATCCTTGCGCGAAGAGGTGAAATTGCTGCTTTCCGCGAAAGGTGCACGGTCCGGACCGCCAAGGAAAGGGCTAGGATCCGTGCCCAGATAGGTCTGGCGAACGACGGATGCATCCGTCTCGTCTTCGGTGTAGCGACCGCCGAAAGACAGAGACCAGAGGTCATTGATGTCCCAGGTGATGTCGGCGAAGGCGGACATGGAGGTCTTTGATACGTCGCCAAAGGTCGGCGCGTTGACGCCGAAATTACCCAGCACCGTGTCAAAGGCACCTTCATAGCTGCCGTCGAGATAGTAGACACCAGCGACACCGGAAATTGCGCCGAGATCGAACAGGGCCTGGATCTCCTGCGAGAACTGGTCGTTGGCATAATAGGCCGGAACATCGAAATCGTTGACCGGCAAGGCATCGAAGTCGATCGGTGTTTCAGTATAATCCTCGCGATAGGCGGTGATCGATTTGATGGTCCAGGACGGGTTGACCGTCCATTCGCCAGTCAGGGAGTAGCCCTCTGTCTCGACACTGTTGTCGTCGCCGGCACCGCCGCGCGTATCGTAGATATCATCGAGGACCGGCTCGCCATTGGAGACACCCGGCAACAGGCGATGGCCATGCTTGGCGTTGGAATCATCCTGTGTCCAGTCACCGGCGAGGCGGAAGAACAGCGCGTCTGTCGGCGCCCATTCGGCGCTCAGGCGGGAGGCGATCATGTCCTTATCGTAGTGGTCTGCCCCGGTGAATACGTTCTCGCCATAGCCGTCGCGGCTGTAATTGGCGATGGCACCGCCAATGGCGAAAGTGTCGGATAACGGCACGGAACCGGTCAGGATCTGGTCGAACTGGTTATAGGAACCGTAGTTGATCTTTGCACTGAATTCCGGCTCTTGCATGTTCAGGCGCCTGGTGACGTATTTGATCGCGCCACCGATGGTGTTGCGGCCATAGAGAGTGCCCTGCGGGCCGCGCAGCACCTCGATACGCTCGATATCAAAAATGTCGAGAACGGCGCCCTGGGGACGAGCAATATAAATGTCATCGACATAGAGCCCAACGCCTGGCTCGAAACCCCAGAGCGGGTCCTGCTGGCCGACACCGCGGATGAAGGCAATAAGGGTGGAATTGGAGCCGCGGGCGACCTCAATGGTCGCGTTCGGCGTCAGCTTCTGGACGCTGGTAATGTCGACAGCGCCTGCTGCCTCGAGATCCTCGCCCGATACGGCGGTAACGGCGAGCGGCACGTCCTGCAGCGATTCCTCGCGGCGGCGGGCCGACACGACGATGACATCACCGCCCTGTTCACCGTCAGCCGCTTCCTGCGCGGCAGCAGGCGTCATCATGACCGCCGAGATCGGCAGCATGGAGACACCTGCGGCAAGCATCAGGGCCAGTTTTGTTTTTTTCAGTCCATTCATGGGAAATCCCTCCTTACGATGTAGCTATTTTTATGCTGTGGTTATTGGCAGTTACGGTCTTTTGGGCGCTCACCCCGCGAGCAAAGACTTCTATGGCTTTATTGAACTGGTCCGGTTCCTCCACATGCGGAGTATGTCCAGACCGGGCGAATTCGATGAGATCGCTGACAGGCAGTTCACGCGCAACAAACTGCGCGGTCTCTGAATGATAGAGCTGGCTTTCGCCGCCATAAGCCACGAGCGCAGGCACCTGAATGCGCGCAAGGTCCTCGCGGAAATCCTGATCGACCATGGAATGCCAGATCGCCACAAGGCTGGCGACGTCACCGCCCCTGGCCACTTGTACGACATCGCTCACGGTACGCGGATTGGTGTCAGCAAAGCCCCTTGAAAATATTCTTGGTACGAATTGCAGCACCATCTTCGGCCAGTTGCCGGACATTGCTGTCGTCGCACTGGTCGCCTTGTCATAATCGCGCCCGTCCATCAGGCCGAGGCGCCAATCTGGCGTGTTATGTATCATCGGGCTCATGTCGACGGTAACAAGGCCGGCAATCGCCGGGAGCCGCCCGGCTGAGAGCATCCGCCAGAGCACCATCGCCCCGAGCGACCATCCGATGGCGATAACATCGCGCAGGCCGAGATGCCCGATCAGTTCCTGCAGATCGTCGGCAAGCATATCCACATTGGCTTGCGGGCTGGCATCGGACAGGCCGTGACCTCGCAGGTCAGGGCAGATGACGCGAAATCCAGAGGAGAGCCCGGCCATCTGGCTGGAAAAGAGCGAGCCGTCGACAGACCAGCCATGGATGAACAGCAAGGGCACACCTGTGCCAGCCTCACGCCATGCAAGCTTACCGCCGTCCCGTAATTGCAGGTGATGGACCTGCATGAATAACCTCCCGATACGCAGCGCTGAATGATTTTTTTATTGTCAGCGAACACCGAGGCTGGCACCGTCATACTAAACCAAGACATGAATCAGCCGTCATATTGAAACATGAACCATCTATCACATTTTGTCCATACCCTGCCTGATACTGCCCCGAAAACGGCTCGTGGGCAGAAGACATGGGTGCGAATTCTGGAGGCCGCAGAGCAGGAATTCGGGGAAAAAGGCTTCCATGATGCCGCTATCACCGGCATAACCCAGCGCGCTGGCGTTGCGATGGGCACGTTCTATGTGCACTTCAAAAGCAAGGAAGAGATCTTTCGCACCCTTATCGTGCATATGGGCAAGCTGACCCGCTCCTGGATCGGCCAGCGCGTCGCCGAGGCACCGAGCCGGCTGGAAGCAGAACGCATGGGCCTGCAGGCCTTCATCGAATTCGTGCGCCAGCACAAGAACCTCTACCGCATCGTCAACGAGGCGCAGTTCGTGGCGCCGGAAGCCTATCGCGACTATTACGCGGCTTTCAGCCAGGCCTATCAGCGCCGCCTCGACGAGGCTGTGGGTCGCGGTGAGATCGAGCCCGGCAATAACGAGCATCGCGCCTGGGCGCTGATCGGCGCCAGCGTCTTTCTCGGCCAGCACTACGGCATCTGGGACGACAGCGTTGACCTGCAGGACGTGACCAGTAATGTCGGCGACCTGATCGTCAACGGCCTCAGCCGCAAGGGTGACGGGAAGACTGACAACAAGGGAGATCGGGAGTAAGGGCCCATGGACCAGATTCCGGATCTTTTGCAGAAATCAGCAGAGCTGAGCCCCGACAAATGCGCGCTGGAGGAATGGGAGACTGGCGCCAGCGTCACCTATCGCGCCCTGCAGGACAGGGCCGGACGCGCCGCCTCTATCCTCAAGCACAATGGCATCGGCGAAGGGGACAGGGTGGCGATCGCCTGTCGCAACCGCATCGCGTTTTTCGAAGTTCTGTTTGCCTGCGCCCGGCTTGGTGCGATCCTGGTACCACTGAACTGGCGCATGCCGTCGGCGGAGATGGCCGGGCTCTTTGCGCTGACGGAACCGAAAATCGTGCTGAGTGGTGCAGAGGACCTGGAAACAGTCAGGCAAGCAGCACCGGGCCTGCCGCTCATAGGCCTCGACGATCCGTCAGCGGATGGCTATGCGGCTCGCATGACCGCTGCGAGCCCCCTGCCGCCCCGCCCGTTCTGGACCTCATCCGACTGCTGGTACCTGTTGTTCACGTCGGG
Source organism: Aquisalinus luteolus (assembly GCF_009712425.2). Lineage (GTDB taxonomy): Bacteria > Pseudomonadota > Alphaproteobacteria > Caulobacterales > Parvularculaceae > Aquisalinus > Aquisalinus luteolus. The sequence goes on along the minus strand of NZ_VCJR02000002.1, from coordinate 750,440 downwards.
CACGACCGGCAGGCCGAAAGCAGTGATCCAGACCTATGGCATGGCGCTGGCCAACAGTGTGAATATCGGCCGGGCAATCGGCCTGAATGCCGGTGACACGACGCTGAATTTCCTGCCATTGTTTCACACCGCAGGCATAAACCTGCACACATTGCCGACCCTGTTCGAGGGTGGCAGTGTGCTGATCATTCCGGGCTTTGATGCGGGCACAGTGCTATCACTAGCGGCAGCCGGTCGTTTCCAGACCATCTTTGCCGTACCGACCGTTTATCAGGCGCTGGCGGACCATCCCTTCTTCCCCGTCACCGACCTTTCAGCCGTTCGTCATTGGGGCTGTGGCGGCGCACCACTGCCGGACCATCTCGTCCGTCTCTATGCTGAACGCGATATCATGGTCTGTAACGGCATGGGCATGACGGAGACGGGCCCGACGCTGTTCCTGATGCAGCCCGAGGACGTGACTGCAAAGATCGGCTCCATCGGCAAGCCACAGCTGCTGTCACGCGTGCGCATCGCCCGAGCTGAGAGTGGAGACGGCAATGTTGGCGAGTTCCAGATCAGGGGGCCTGCGGTCACCCCCGGGTACTGGCGCGACGAAGAAGCGACGCGCGATGCGTTTACAGAGGATGGCTGGCTTAAATCGGGCGATCTTGGCTGGATCGATGAGGACGGCTTCTACTACGCCGCCGGGCGGTCGAAGGAGATGTATATCTCCGGCGGCGAGAATGTTTATCCCAAGGAAGTCGAGAACGTGCTCTGCGCCCATCCCGGCATCGTCGATGCCGCTGTGATCGGCATTCCTGACAAGCAATGGGGCGAGGTCGGCAAGGCCTTCATCCAGCCTGCGGAGGACAGCAAGCTGGACGAGACCGCCTTTCGCGACTGGTGCCGACAGAACCTGGCAGCCTACAAGGTACCGCAACATTTCACGGTCGTGCAGGATTTTCCGCGCACCGCAGCGGGCAAGATCCAGAAGCATCTCCTGCCAGGCACAGGTCAGAATGGCTGAAGCTATCCAGATCATCCGCACCCTGACGCAGGAAGATTTCGACCGCTTTGCTGCCATCAGCGGCGACGACAACCCGATCCATGTGGACCCGGCATTTGCCAGCCGGGCGCGATTCGGCACGACGGTCGCCCACGGCATGTTCCTGTATTCGATCCTTGAGGGCCTTGCCGAGCAAATCATGGGTGACGCCGGGATAGCGCAGACGGCATTGATGTTCCCTGCCCCGGCGCGACTGGGCGATGAAATCGCCTTTGCGGGGCGTGAAGAAAATCCCGACCTGCTGGAGCTGACCGCACGGCGCACCAGTGATGGTGAAACCGTCTGCAAGCTGACGCTTGTTCTGGATAAAAGATCATGAAGATCGGTGACACGGCAGAGGTGACGCGGCATTTCACGACGACAGAGATCGATCAGTGGCATGCCCTGACCGGTGCGTCGTGTCTAGATAGACACGTGCCAAGGCCGCTCGTCGCAAGCCTTTTTTCGTATCTTCTGGGCGTACATCTGCCGGGACCTGGCACAAACTATCTGAAACAGGAAATAGACTGGATCGCGACGCCACGTCTCGACATGCCAATTACAGCTCGCGTCACTGTCACGCGGTTGCGCCTTGAAAAGAACCTTGTCGATCTGGAGACGCGCTGCACGGATGCGGATGGTAGTGAAATCTGTACCGGCCGGGCGCTGGTTTATGTCGGTGACTTAATCTCCTGAACCCATGCAGTCCGATCGTGTTCACCCTTGTGACATGTAAAGGAGTATTCATGGCCGAGACGAAAAACCAGTACGAGATGCGCGACCCGCGCGACCAGTATCCCCAGCCGCCTTTCCCGCGCCAGCCGCAGGAAAAGCCCGGCTTCACCGAAAAGATGGACCCGCGCCCGGACCATGGCGAGGAAAGCTATCAGGGTTTCGGGCGGCTGAAGGGGCGCAAGGCGCTGATCACGGGCGGTGATTCCGGTCTCGGCCGCGCCGCCGTCATCGCCTATATCCGCGAGGGTGCCAGCGTCGTCTTCAACCACCTGCCGGAAGAACAGGAAGATGCCGACAGCCTGATCGAACTGGCCGAGGCAGAGGGCGGGACGATCCACGCCATACCCGGCGACTTGCGCGACCCCGACCTGTGCGCCGCGTTGATCGTGAAGACGGTGGAACTGCTCGGCGGCCTCGATATCCTCGTGTGCAATGCAGGTCACCAGGTACGCCAGCCGGGCATCGAGGACGTTTCCCATGAACAGTTCGACGAAACGATGAAAACCAACGTATACGCCATGTTCTGGCTGTGCAAGGCAGCGATGAAGATCATGCCGCCCGGCGCATCCATCATCAACCTCACGTCCAATCAGGGCTTTTCCCCGGCACCCTACCTGCTCGATTATGCGACCACGAAATTCGCCATCAGGGGCTTTACCGAAGCGCTGGCACAGGGCGCCCTCGACAAGGGCATCCGCGTCAACGCCATCGCCCCCGGTCCGTTCTGGACACCGCTGCAACCATCCGGCGGCCAGACGCAGGACAAGGTAGAAGAGTTCGGCAAGACCACGCCCATGGGCCGGCCGGGGCAACCGGCGGAACTGGCCCCCACCTTTGTTTTCCTGGCCTCGCAGGAGTCCAGCTATATCTCCGGAGAGATATTCGGCGCCACTGGCGGCAAACCGATCAGCTAGGCTGAAAACTACCCTTTTCACTTCAACAAAAAGCCGGCGGAAATACCGCCGGCTTTTCTTCAGGGAAGAAAGAGGATAATCCGTATTAACCGTAAAAGGTGTTCACGGTACTCGTGAACTCCGCATCGGCGAAATCAGGCCAGTTGTCCTTGTCGAAACCGGGTGCTTCCTTCAGACGCTCCTTGTCGACATTCAACACCATGCGATGCTTCTCACGATCGACACCGAATTGGGTGAAGGGCACGGCGAAAAACTTGTCGCCGATGCCGAGGAAACCACCGAAATCAAGTACGGCATATTCGATCTTTCCGTCATCGGGATTGATCATCAGCTCTTTGACATGGCCAAGGTCCTCGCCCTGGGCGTTGACGACCTGATCACCGGTGATTGTGCCGGAGGATAGAAGATAGTTACTCATGGGGCATCTCCTTATAAGCATTTTAAAATGTCAGTAGTATGATGAATGACGCTGCGCCATTATCGACTCACGAACCCGTGAACCGTTTCTCCCGTTCCCGCTTTGCAGGTGGGTGAGGCAAATTTAATGATAGAGTGCGACGATAAAGTCAGGCGACTTCTGCGGGGGCGAACAGGACGAGGATGTCCATGTCTTCCTCGATGTCATGGAAGCGATGCTCAACCATGCGGGCAACGTACAGGAATGCCCCTGGGCCGACAGCGGCTGTCTCTCCGTCGACGGTAAACTGCCCCCTGCCATTGATGACATAATATGCCTCGTCCTGACGATGAGGGGTCTGGGGATCCTTCTCGCCCTTCTTCAGTCGGTAAAGGCCGGCACTCATTTCCGGAATGCGCAGGAATTCCCTGTACTGCACCGGCAGATCGGTCTTCTCGGCGAGACGGGCGGCGATGTCTTCCAGATGCATTTTCATGTACGACTAACGGACAGCTCCCCGGAATAGTTGCCGAACATTACTCCAGACCTGCGGCCTTCATCACATCCTTCGGCCAGCGCCTGTGCAGCCACAGCCACTGGCCGGGATTGGCCTTGATTATCTCGCCCAGCGCGTCGTTGATCTGTGCCGTCAGCGCTTCTGCATCACGGTGGGTGTCACCGCTTGCGGAAAAGACAAGCGGATCATGGAAGGTGACCCGGAAACTGGCACCATCGAGGCGGCGAATGCCGATGGGCACGACCGGCGCATCATATTTAAGCGCCATGCGGGCAGCGGCAGAGGGCGTCATCGCATCGTGGCCCATGAACGGCACGCGGATGCCGTCATTCAGCTTCTGGTCGACGAGCATGCACAGGGAAAGCCCGGAATTGATGAAATTCAGCAGCGCCCGTCCGCCCCGCTTACCCTTGGGTGCCTGGTGACGGGTCATGACACCGGCCCGCAGGTCGATGATGCGCTCATCGACGATCGGATTATTGGCGGCGCGGTAGACGATGGCGAACCTGACACCAGCCCGATAGAGCACCGTGCCAATCACTTCCCAGTTCGCCATATGGGACGTGACGAAGATGACCGGGCGCTCCTGCTCGATCAGGGACCGCAGCAGGCCCTCCCCCTCGATCTCGACGCGGCCACCATCCTCGAACGCGCGGAAACACTCAAGATGGGGATATTCCCCTACGGTGCGTCCTAGATTTTCCCAGACTTTTTTCAGTATCGCTTCGTTTTCGTCATCGCTGTTATAGGGGAAGACGAGACGCAGATTGTTGAGCCCACGCTTGTGAACCGGGCGCAGCAATGGCCCGGCGATACGCAGCAACCTGCCCATGAAGGCGCTGGCGCGGTCCACGCCCATTAATTCCATCAGCGAGAACATGCCGTGCATGATGGTCGCCTCGAACTGGTGCTTGAGGGTGATATCCATATTGGTGCGGCGTTCGGGCAGCTCTGCCTCGCCATCCCAGCGCATGGGATCGGCGGGGTTTACCGGCTCGGGAAAATTGGTCGATTGGCTCATCTGCTGCCTGCCCTGTCAGTCCTGCCTGCTTTTTCCGCCGCCCCCAGTCGAGGCGCCAACAACTCGCCCAACCGTGCCGGATCGTCAACCGCCATACGCACCGACAGCGTCTTCACACTGTCGCGAATGTCAACGGGCAGGCGGACATGATCCTTTTGCGTGGTGATCAATGGTGCGTCATGCTGCGCCGCAAGGGCTTGCAGTTCAGAAAGGTCGCCCGCTTTCCATGCATGATGGTCCGGAAAATCGCGTGTGGCGGCAAGCGTATATCCAGCCCGTTCCAGCGTCGCATAGAATTTTGCAGGCCGGCCTATGCCGCAGAAGGCAACAACCTTTCCCGGTTCTGCCGCCACCGGTTCCAGCCAGGCCCTGAACAGGGGCAGGCTGCCAGCGAAGTCGGCAAGATCGGCAGGAATTTCCACCTCCGCATGGCGCGTGACGACGACCACCGCATCCGCCCTAGCCTTTGCCTGTTCGGGTGTCTCGCGCAGGGGGCCTGCCGGGAAGACGAGGCCGTTCCCGAAGCCGGTCTCGGCATCGACGAGTAGGAACGAGACATCCTTGACCAGGGACGGGTTCTGGAACCCGTCATCCATGATCAGCACATCGGCTGATTGCGAGGCGAACAGCATGCGGGCCCCGGCTTCGCGGTCGCGGGAGACGATGACCGGGCCATGATGGGCCAGTAGCAGCGCCTCATCGCCCATCTCTGCGTATGTATGATTAGCGGTGACCTCGACCGGGCCTTTTTCCGACCCGCCATAGCCCCGTGTCAGGAAGCCGGGCTTGTGGCCGGACTCTGCCAGCAATGTGGAAAGAAGGATCGAAAAGGGCGTCTTCCCGACCCCGCCCATGGAGGCGTTCCCTACACAGATTACCGGCCCGGAGGCACGATAGGGAATTCTGGAAGCCCGTTTCTTTCTGTCGATGGTCTGATAGAGAGAGGCAATCGGCCCCAGAAGCTTCGCCACAGGATGCCCTGCCCCGTCCGGATGCCACCAGAAACCGGGCGTACCCGTCATTTCGCACCAACTTCGATCGTGACAGGCGATGCCCCCGGCATGACAGGCGCCAGCGCGCCGACGATATCGCCCAGCACTTCCTCGGCGTTGGAGACGGCCCAGCTCTCGGCATTTTCCGCCATCGCCTCGCGCGTCATCGTATCCATCAGCAGGCGGACAATAGAGGCCGACAGGTCGCGCTCGTTGCGCACCAGCGCCGTGCCGCCCGAGGCGCGCATGTCGCGATAGGTGTCGGCGAAATTGAAGATGTGGGGGCCATAAAGGATGGCGCATTTCAAGAGGGCCGGCTCCAGCGGGTTGTGACCGCCGATCTCCGTGATCGACCCGCCGACAAACGCGATATCGCACAGGCGATAGAAAAGCCCCAATTCGCCCAGCGTATCGGCGATATAGATCTGTGTTTTTTCCGTGATCGGGTCGCCCGTTGAACGGCGGGCGGCATTCAGCCCCATCGCCTCGCATTTGGCGGCAATTTCCGCGCCCCGTTTGGGGTGGCGCGGTGCGATGATGGTCAGCAGGCTGTCGAACCGGGCGACGGCCCGCTCGTGGGCACTGAGAACGATTTCCTCCTCACCCGGATGGGTACTGGCTGCAAGCCAGACCGAATGCCCTTCCATCTGTGCCTTCAGCCTTGCCAGCTCCTCCTCCGTCGCCGGCAATGGCGCTGCCGTCATCTTCAGATTTCCGAACATGTGCACCTCGCCACCATGAAGGTCGCCAAGGCGTTCCTGATTCTGCGTATCCTGCGCCATCAGGACCTGAAAGGCGGACAGCAACTCGCGGGCGGCATCCTTGCGGTTCTTCCAGGATGCATAGGATTTTGGGGAGATACGGCCATTGACCAGCGCCATGGGCACGCCCCGGGCCTTCGTCAGGTGAATCAGGTTCGGCCACAGCTCGGACTCGACAAAGAGACAGGCATCCGGCTGCCAGTGATCGAGGAAACTGGTGACGAAGGCCGGGTGATCGATCGGCGCATATTGGTGGATTGCCGGTGGCGGCAGGCGGTCCGCCATCAACTCGGCAGACGTGACTGTGCCAGTGGTGACGAGGAAATGATAATCGGGATGCTCCTCGCCCAGACGCTTCACCAGGGGCAGTATCGACAGGCTCTCCCCCACGCTGGCGCCATGGATCCAGACAAGTGGGCCGTCGGGTCTTGGAACGCTGGCGACACCGCGGCGCTCGTCAAGCCGGGCCGGGTCTTCCTTGCCCTCTTTCAGGCGCTGTTTCAGTGCCATCGACACGAACGGTCCCATGATGCGCGATGCAGCACGATAGGTTCGCAGCGAAAGCGCATTCGTGGCCGGTTTGCCCGGCGGCGGTGTCGGATTGTCGTTACTCATCGATCCTGTCGCGTGGCCCTGTGTTCTGCCGGCATGACGGGGTCATGGCCCATTGTCTCGTCGGCGATTTTTGTAACATGGTTCAGCGCGGCCTCGATTTCCAGCCTTGAGGCCTCCATCTCTTCCGGGGTATTGCCGGTGACGCAAATTCCCTCCCCGAAAACATAGCACCCCTTTGTAAACGGTAGAGGCATGTGAAACCTGTCCCAGCTGTCCAGGATTTTCGCCCGCTTCGAGGCATAACCGACGGGATAGACCTTTGCCCCCGACAACCTGGCGAGCTGGGCCACTCCGGCCTGGCAGCGCTGGCGCGGGCCGCGCGGGCCGTCAGGTGTCAGCCCAACTCCTTCACCTTCTTTCAAGGCTTTCAGAAGAGTGCGAAGTGCGTCGGCTCCACCCTTTTTCTTGTCCTTCTTGCGCTGGTTCATGGTCGACCCCCGGGCAAAGGAGATGTCGAAACGCTCCACGGCTCTCGCGATCATGTCGCCGTCGCGATGCTCTGAAATCATGAACCAGAACCTTTTTCCCTTATACAGCTGGCGCATGGGTACCATCATCAGGATGCGCGAATGCCAAAAGGCGACGATGAAGCCCTCTTCCGAATTCATGACCTGGTCGAAATTTTCCCGGCCAATCACCTCGGTTTTCGTCGTCCATTTGACGAGATTGATCCAGGCCGGCCCGGCCCAGCCGAGCACCCACATCAGGAAAGGATTTGCTTTTGCGTTCTTGGCCATGAAGAGAAATTGCCCGGTTGAACAGGGTACGGGTCCTAGCATGTTATGCTGCAAGCGCAAAAGAAACTGACGCGCTCCTGAACGGCCTTTAATCAGAAAGAAGCTTGCGGAAACCATATTTGTGGTAGTGTGCCTGCCCCGCTATCGAAGGAAGCCTGCCACGCTCATGATATCGATTCCTCAAACAGGTCCCTGGCGCCTTGCCGATGCCACCGTGCCGATTGGCATGGTTTCGGTCGCGATTGCCGAAAAACTGGGCCTGAAGCCGACGCAGGATGGCTGCTATCGCGTCAGCCTCGATATTGACGCCAAGGGCCTGGTCGAGGCGGTCTGGCCCGCCGAGGCTGCCCCGGAAACTCAACTGGCTGTGGTCCGCGCTGGCAATGCCCATGTCTGGACGCGCATGGCAGATTTGCACACCCATATCGACAAGTCCCAGACATGGCATCGCGCGCCTAACCGCGACGGCACATTCAACGGCGCCAAGGAAGCGGCGAAGGCCGACCGCACCGCGCCATGGAGCCATGAGGACGCGAACGCCCGCATGGAGTTCGCCCTGAAATGCGCCCTCGCCCACGGCACACGCTCTATCCGCACCCATCTCGACAGCCAGAAGGGCCGCACCCAGCCGACATGGGAAGCCTTTTCCGATTTGCGTGAACGCTGGGCCGACCGCATCGCGCTGCAGCCCTGTGCCTCCCTAGGCGCAGCGAAGCTGATGGATGAGTATGGCGATGAGGTCGCCGCATTGACGGCGCAGTATAATGGCGTGCTCGGCCCTGTACTCTATCACGGCCCTGAGGCGGCAGCGCAGGTAAGGCGCGCTTTCGACCTTGCCGAGCGGCACGACCTGCCCATCGATTTTCACACGGATGAAAACCTTGACCCGACATCAAACGGATTGTCCCTGATCGCGGAAGAAGCGATCCACCGGAACTGGCAGGGCAATATCGTCTGCGGCCATTGCTGTTCGCTGTCGCTGAAACCGGCTGACGAGGCAGAGCGGATCGCCGACAGGGTTGCCGAGGCTGGCATTGGCGTCGTTGCCCTGCCGATGACCAATATCTACCTCTTGGGCCGCGACGCGGCCTCGACACCGGTCTATCGCGGGCTGGCGCCGATCCACCTGCTGCGCGCTGCCGGGGTGCCGGTTGCGTTCGGGTCCGACAATTGCCGTGACGCCTTCCACCCCTATGGCGACCATGACCTGGTCGAGGTGTTCCGTGAGACTGCCCGCATCGGCCATGCCGACATGAGCTGGGGCCCTTGGGCCGATGCCGTTGCCGCCGTGCCCGACCGGCTGATCGGCCTGCAGGATGGCAACAGCCTGAAACCGGGCGCGGCCGCCGACCTCGTCATCTTCCGTGGCCGCAGCTTTTCGGAGGTTTTCTCCCGCCTTGGCGCGCCGCGCATGATCGTCGTGAAAGGCCGCGCCCTGTCAGAGGAAGAAGCGACCCCGCCCGCCTTTTCCGAGCTCGACGGCATTACCGGCCTCGCCCCCGCTGAATAGAGACCGATAGCTGCCGGTTGCAAAACAGGCCGGGTGACCGCAAAGTCCCGTTTCACAAGGCATTTTCACGAGAAGCATGTGGCCGAAAAGCAGATCGAGGATAAGAAAAAGGGCGTGTCCCTGTCGCTGATGGTCCGGCTGTGGCGCGGCTACATGGTGCGCTACTGGCCACAGCTTGGCTCCGCCGTCCTGTTCATGGTCACGCTCGCTGTGGCCGAAGCCCTGTTCCCGGTGATCATCGAATGGGTCTTCGCCTCCTTCGACACCGGACGGCAGGCAGCGGCCGATGGCGGGCGGTCCTTCATGGACTACATTCCCCTTGAGCCGACGCCGGCCAATGTCATGGTCTGGGGTCCGGTCCTGTTGCTGACCGCCGGCTGCCTTAACGCCGGCTCGCAATATCTCTATTCCCTGTCGACCAACGCCGCGGCCATTGGTGTGCTGCGCGACCTGCAAAAGGGGATGTTCGGCAATTTCCTGAACTACGATTACGCCCAGACGCGCGAAGACGGCTCTGGCCAGCTCGTTTCGCGCTTTACCAATGACACGACGACATTGCGCGAAAGCCTGACCCGGGTGCCGAATGCCATACGCGACATCTTCCGGCTGCTGGTTCTGCTGACCATGATGGCGCTGTATGACTGGGTCCTGTTCCTGATCGTCGCGCTGATCTATCCGACCATCGGCCTGCCGGTGACTTGGATCGGCAGGCGCCTGCGTAAATATGCCTCCGGCGTGCAGAACCAGATCGGCGACATGACCGGGCAGCTCGCCGAATCCATGCGCGGCGCACGGATGGTGAAAACCTATAATCTCGAAGAGTATGAGAAGAAACGCGCCAATGCGTCCTTCGAGGAGAGGCATTCGCTGCTGTTCCGGTTCGTGCAGATGCGCTCGGCCAATGATCCGATGATCATGGTCGTCGGGGCCATCGCCGTTGCCGCCGTGATCGGCGCCGCCGCCTGGCGCTTCTCGACCGGGAACCTGACCGGCGAACAGCTGATCGCTTTTGTGGTCATCCTCACGCTGCTGTCGCAGCCGGCCCGGTCCATCGGCACGCTGAACGCCGTTTTGCAGGAAGGCCTTGCCGCACTGGAGCGCATCTTCTGGGTCATCGACCGCAAGCCGGAAATTACCGATGCGCCAGATGCGAAGGAGCTGGTCTTGTCCGGCGGCGATACGGGCGCGAGTATCGAGTTCGCGGATGTGCGCTTTGCCTATCCGGGTGGCGAGGCCGCGATCGACGACTTTTCATTGACTGTGCCCGCCGGCCAGATGGTGGCGCTGGTCGGCGAGAGTGGCGCGGGCAAGTCCACCCTCTTCAACCTCTTGCCCCGGCTCTATGATATCGCGGCGGGCACCATCACGATCGACGGGCAGGATGTGCGCGGGCTGACGCTGAAATCCCTGCGCGAGCACATCGCCCTTGTCAGCCAGGAAGCGGTGCTGTTCGACGACAGTGTCGAGGCCAATATCCGCTTCGGCGACTGGGAAGCAAGCGAGGAACAGGTGATCGCGGCGGCAAAGGCGGCAGCGTCGGACGAGTTCATCCGTGCGCTTCCAGATGGCTACCAGACCCGCGTCGGCGATGCCGGCAACAATTTGTCAGGCGGTCAGCGCCAGCGTATCGCGCTTGCCCGCGCCTTCCTGAAGAATGCGCCGATCCTGCTGCTCGACGAGGCAACCTCGGCCCTCGATGCCGAGAGCGAACGGAAAGTGCAGGAAGCGCTAGGGCGGCTGACCGAAGGGCGTACAACTCTCGCCATCGCCCACCGCCTGTCGACCGTACGCGATGCCGACCTGATCTGCGTGATGGACCGTGGACGGATCGTCGAGCAGGGCACTCATGAAGAACTGCTCAACCAGGGCGGGATTTACTCACGCCTCGCCGCGCTGCAGTTCCGGGAAGACTGATAAGCGAAGCGCCAGCCGCTATTACACCACCCATTCATTGTCAAGGACGCCTTCGGCGCCGCGAAGCGGTTCATCCTTGACAAGGAATGGGTGGTGTAAGGACAATCGGCCAAGGTCTGTAAGACAGTTTCTGTCTTACAGACCTTGATTGCCAAAAAGGGAACTTCTGCAATGGAGTACGGCGATTAAGAGACTTACTCTTCACCGCCCTCAGCGCACTCGCCCTGGCTCATGATGCTGACACCGGCTGAGGCCGCCGAGCAGGCATTGCCATAGGTCTCGCCGTCGCAGCCGCAGACAGGTTCATATTGCTGGGTGCACATTTCCGGCTTGGGCTGGCAGGTGCCGGCGGCATCTGGCATCCAGCACTGGCCTTCATCAAAGGCGCAATAGTCTGAGGCATTGGCGCAGGTCAGGCCTGCAAGGCCACCACACATGGCCCCTGTCTCCTGCCCTTCACTGTTCAGGTAATCCCGACCGCCTGACTGCGCGCCCTCGTCCGTGGCAGTCTCGCCACCAGCTTCTGCCGGGGCATCGACTGCTGGCTGATCATCGGTGGGCACGGCGGAATCAGGCTCACCGCCACCGCAGGCAGCAAGTGAGAAAACAAGAGTGATAATGGTCAGCAAGCGGATCATGGTAAGCCTCAATAATCAGGTCTTTACAGATATCAGGAGTCCGGCATCTCGCCGACGACGAGCTGGGCGTCGACCAGTCGGTCCTGCCATTTCAGCGACCAGTGCAGGTGCGGCCCGGTTGCCCGGCCCGTGGCACCCACAGCACCGATGACATCACCCTTCTTGACCTCGTCGCCCGCCTCAACATCGACACGGGACATGTGCATCAGCGCGCTTTCAAGGCCCTGGCCGTGGTCGATGAAGACGAGACCGCCCTCGAAATACATGCCTGTCTCCGCCAGCGTGACGATGCCGTCCGCCGGGGCAACGATGTCACTGCCGGTCGGCGCGGCGACATCGACACCGGAATGTGGCCTCTTCGGCTCACCATTCAGGATGCGCTGGGACCCGAACACGCCGGAGATAGGCCCCGTGACGGGCCACACGAAACCGTTGGCCCAATACGCCGTGCGCGGACTTGGCTTGGCGCGAGCGGCGTCCTTTTTGGCGGTAGAGACACGAATCTCCTCCAGCTGCGCCTCGGTAAAGCCCGATACCTTGCTCTGGTCGAGGGTCAGGCTCTGAGTCGGGAAATCGCGTGGCGCGATCGCCAGAACGCGCTGTATGGGAGCACTGCCATCGGGCAGCAAAATTACGACCTCGGCTGCCTTTGGATGATCGCGGTCGAACCCAATAATGAAACGACCTTCCCCATCGACGGCAACATCACGGCCATCGAGAGTTACAGTCGCTCCCGGCAGGGTCTGACCGATACCAAGCCCGCCCTGGACCAGGTCGCCAACAATCTGGGCAGCGTCGGCACGGGACACACTGCTTTTGAACTCATCAATCTGCAGCGAGGCAATTTTCGTGTCGTTGAGGGAGGATTCGATCTTGCCCGGCTCGCCCTGATAGCCGGTCGCCTTTAGCGCGGCTTTCATCGCGTCGCCGCCATTGGAGACCTTGTCGTCATCGGCCTGCGCCACCGCCATGGTGACACACAGGGCGGTCGCAGCGGCACCCGCCAGCATCATCGAAACACGCCTTACCATTTGCCGTCCTCCTGCATCGCCTTGATGATGGCCTCGTTCGCCGTGGCGGCATCGGCATAGGCCTCCTGCCGGTCCACACTCCAGTATTTCAGCGCTTCCAGCGGGATTTTCTTCCCCGTCACGGCGCATTCGACATAGGCACCCGGCTCGATCACGTCGAAATCGCCATCGAGATATTCCAGCACGGCCTTGCCGCTCTTGAATGAGTTCAGAATGTTCATGGGTCTCATCTTAGCGGGACTGAACCGCCTTGGCGAGGGGGTGCAAGAGGATGGATGAAGCGGGCATTTTGGCTTGAAATAACCCGGTCGGTAGTTAGTCTGGCTCCCGTGGGAACAGTCTGGGGAGTATCTTAATGCACATTGAAACTGATCTTGTGGTCGACCGCATGGCGATCAGCGATGCCATCTCGTTTGACGGCACCCATTGCAGCCATATGCGACTGTCTTCCGTTTCGCTTGAGAAAAGCAGCTATGAGGGCGTCGACCCGCTGAATATCCAGGGGTTCAACGAAATCGCCAAGATCATCGTTTCCGTCGGCCGGTTCGCGGTCGTGCGCATGCACAAGGGGCTGACCAACAAGCTGTCCAATGTGTGCAAGCCGGTGCTGATCGATATCGAGCAGAAACTCGATTTCCTCGACAAGCTGCGCTTTAACCTTGCCTCCTTCGGCAACTGGCTGGAGCGCGAACAGGTCCAGATGGCCGAGGCGATGAAGGCCGCGACGACCGAGGCCCAGCAGCGCGACATCCTGCGCCATTTCATCATGCGGCTTTTGCGGGAGATGAACGGCGTCACACAGGCGATCAACGATGTCGCCCACGCCCGCGATATGTCCGCCTATGAACGAAACCGGGAAAAGCTGGAAGGCCTGCCGCAGGGTGAATATCGCATGGTGGAAACGTTCTATTACAACTACCGGATCTTCACCTCGTCCTTCGCGCGCAATGCCGGGCTTTATAATCACGCCCTGTCGCAGGACGTGCCGGAACTGGCGCTTGCCATCGAAAGCCTGATGAATATCGCCCAGTCGGCCTCATCGATGATCAAGGCGACCGGCGATATCTTCGGCAAGAAATAGGATCAGCTGGCGCTGCCCCGCTGGCGGATCAGCTTGAAGACCAGCGAAAAGACGAGGTTGAGGATCAGCGCCCCGGTGCCGATCAGCAGGACGGCGACAAGGGCAAGGTTCGCATCCTCGCAGTCATAGCCCATCATCGCCTCACACTGGGCGATCTGGGCCTCGACCTTCGGCTCCAGCATGATCCAGACCAAGCCGGTGAGCAGGAAGATCAGTATACTGCCGCCAACCGCGTTGAGCCATAGGCTGTAGCGGCTGCCTTTCTCCCTGGTCCGGCGCGTGCCCTGCGCAATGCGCCCTGCCGCAGCGATGCAGAAGCCGATGATGATCGCGATGATAAACAGGCTTAGATCTGTCATGGGTCGTGCCTAGTCGAACAGGGTCTTCTGGGTCGGCGGCTTGCCGGACTTCTTGGCAGTCGCCGTCTTTTTTGCTGCAGGCCTTGCCTGTTGCGCTGACGCCTCGCCATCGAACACTGCCTGGCGCGAACCATCATGGAAGCGGATTTCCGCCGCCTGCCCGGCCTGTGGCTCACCGGCAGAGCGTAGCACATGTCCCTCGCCATCGAGCACCAGTGCATAGCCGCGCTGCATCACGTTTTTATAAGACAGGCTTTCCAGCAGTTTCGACGTGCCGGTCAACTGATCGTCGTAGCGCTTGAGGAAGCGCTGTCCGACAGACGTCAGGCGCTCCCGGCACGGGTCAAGCTGGCGGCGATGCTGGCGCAAGGCGACCTGCAGCGCCTGCGGCCTGATGCCGGAGGCGGCAAGGCCGAGCCGGTTGCCTGCGCGCTCCAGCCGTTGGGACAGGGCACCGCTCAGGCGCTCCTCTGCCCGGTCGAGGCGCTGGGCGGGAATGTCCAGCACCTTCTCCGGTCGGCCGAGCCCTCGATTGGCGGAGATGAGCGCGACACGGCGCGATTCGAACGTACGCTCCGTACACGCCGTCAGCCGGCGAGCCTTGTTGTAAAGCTCTGCCAGCAATTCATTGCGTACCGGCACGGCGATCTCCGCCGCCGCCGTCGGGGTCGGAGCACGCCGGTCGGAGACATAGTCGATCAGCGTCGTATCGGTCTCATGGCCAACGGCGGAGATGAGCGGTATCGCGCTGGCCGCCGCGGCGCGGGCGACCTCCTCCTCGTTGAAGCACCAAAGATCCTCCAGCGAACCGCCACCGCGCGCGACGATCAGCACATCCGGTCGCGGCACGGCACCCCCCTCCGGCAAGGCATTGAAGCCCTCGATCCCCTTGACGATCTGCGCTGCTGCGCCCTGCCCCTGTACCAGGGTCGGCCAGACGATGACATGGACCGGGAAACGGTCGCGCAGGCGATGAAGGATGTCGCGGATGACCGCGCCCGATGGCGAAGTGACGACACCGATGACCGATGGCAGATAAGGCAGCGGCTTCTTGCGCGCTTCGTCAAACAGGCCTTCGGCGTGCAGTTTCTTCTTGCGCTCCTCAAGCAACGCCATCAGCGCACCGGCACCGGCAGGCTCGATCGACTCGATGATAATCTGGTATTTCGACTGGCCGGGGAAGGTCGTCAGGCGACCGGTCGCGACCACTTCCATGCCCTGCTCCGGCCGGATCGCGAGCTTGCCTGCATTGCCTTTCCAGATGACGCCGGAGATGACCGCGCGATCATCCTTCAGGTCCATATACATGTGTCCCGACCCGGCCTTCATCACGCGGCCAAGCTCGCCCTTCACACGGACATAGGAAAAGGAATCCTCGACCACCCGGCGAATATCGCCGGACAGTTCGGAGACGGAATATTCCCTGATATTTGGGGTCGCACTCATGGCCTCACCCTGCCCCGGAACGCCGCGCCCGGTCAACCAGCCGGGGCGACTGGCTTACAATCCTACTGCCGCCTGCATTTCCTGTGCTGTCAGGCTGCTATCGCCATCGAGTATACGCGCGGCGAAAGCCTGCGTCTCGGCGCCGGCCATTTCCCCGATCAGAGGCAGGAAGGTTTCCTCCGCCCATGGCGCGCCGTCCTTTACGCGGGTCAGATAGACGCCCCACAGGGTGAACAGGTCTTGCGCACCGCCGCTGCGTGCCTTGATCGCCCGGTCCGCGGCGAGCTGCATGACCATGCCGCATTCATAATAGAGGTTGAAGGCGCCGCGATCCTGCGCAGTGCGCAGATCGCCATCGGCCAGCCCCAGCAGGCAATTGTCTATCGCCTGCTGCTTGCGCTGGGCGATATACTCGGCGGGTGCGGCATCCAGTTCTTCCATCGCCAGAGCGGCAAAGGCATCCGCCCCGCCCTCATGTATCCACGCGACTTTCAGGTCGAATTCACGCCCGGCCCCGCGCTGATAGAGATGGCCAGCCTCATGGGCGAAGAACCACGAGACAAAACCGACGATCTGCGGCCCTCGCACCTCCGCCGTTTCCAGCCAGCCATCTCCACTCATATGCATGAAGACCTGACCGGGCAGTACGCCGCCCTGATTGGAATAGCTGTTCGAAGACGGGTTGCCGTCAGGCTCCGTATGCCGGTCGAGGGCCGCGAACAGCATCGGCTGGTCTTCAAGGGCGCCCAGCTTGCCCGTATAGAAAACCATCAGCTCAGGGAACAGTTCATCGAGAGCGCTGCTCAGATCATCCGGCAGGGCCTGATCGACGACGGCGACGACATAGTCCGTCTCGATCGGCTCGGCGGCACCGAGATAGACCATGGTGCCGTCATCTTTATCGTCCCAGCTCACAGGACCGGTCAGGACCTCCCCGTCCAGAATGATATGCTGGCCTTCGCCGGGGATCAGCTGCATCGGGAAGACCGTGCCTTCCTCAACGATTCCGCAACTGCGCACGCAGGCCTGGAAGCGACCGGAATGGATCAGCAGCCCGCCGTCCTTGTATGGCATGAAGGGCGAATAATCCTGCGGCAGTCGGATGAAGGTCGCCGGGATATCGAAGGCGATCTCGGTGAACAACTCGCCATCCCTGCGCTGGACGTAATCGCGCTCGCCGCCATGGTTGAGCACGAAGCCATCATCGAGCGGCACCCAGCGTTCAGCCCGCTGGCCATCGGTCACCCGGCGGAAGGCGAGCCCCGGCGCGGGCCGGGCGAGCCGATAGGTAACGCGCATCGTGTCGGCATCGACCATTTGCAACTCAGCCTGCGGGATAAACTCCTGCCGCCTTTGCAGGTCCGTATTACATCCCGTCAGCACCGCCATGGCTGCGGCAATACCCGGTACAATCTTGTTCATTCTTCCCTCGCTTCGCGCCGGTATCGCTCCCGGTCGGCTATCAGTTCATCGATGACTTTCGGGTCGACATAGGGATCGTCCCGCAGGGTCCAGCTCGGCTCCCACCGCTCCAGGAAATATGGGGTGTCGATGCCCATGCCGGAATAAATGTTGTCGACCGGGCTCATCTGCTCGCTGACGCCCATGCTGGCGCCTTTCCATTCGTCGAACTTGCGCTCATTGCGCAGCCAGCGGGCCCGGTCACGCCCGATCAGCAGCCCTTCGTCGAACGGCTCGTACCAGACAGACCCTTCGGGCAGGTCATCAGTCGGCGGGCCGATCAGCGGACCATCATCCGGCACATCGATACCGCCGCGCCGCAATGAGGCGACGATGCCGGACCAGTCTTCATCGCCTCTTGTCCAGCCGGATCGGATCTCTGGCCGTCCGGCGCATTCGGCTGCCTTGTCCGGATCTGAAAAAATATCGTTACACCGCAGGGCGATAACACCGGCAGGGCCACCGGCCTGTGCCTCGGGCAGGTCGACATCCGGCAGGTTTGTGGGTGAGGGCGCGGCAGGGGCCGGGCGCGGCGTCGGCGGAGGCGCTTGTGTTGTTTCCGGTTCCGGCGTTTCGGCGACCACCGGCACAGGCGGCTCCTCGACCAGGTCCGGTATCTCTTCCGCCTGGCTGACGGAGGCGTTCTCCTCGGCCTCTTCCGGTTCGGGGGGCGAGAAGTCCTCTTCCATTTCTTCAGGCTCGGGCAGCAAATCTTCCGGTGTCAGCACGAAAACGGGGATCGTATCGTCGGGGTTGGGCACGCCGGGCAGCACCGTAACCCGCGCGACAAGGCCGAAGATGAGCAGAAAGGCCACATTGCCGATGACGGCACCGCCCCAGGGCGTCCACCGCCGCAAATGGCTGTCCCGGGTGGCTCCTTCCCCGGCAATACCCTCATCAGCACCGATGCGCTCACCCGGCTCGGCCGCAAATTTCCCGTGTTCCGCCATTGATTTTACCTAGCCCGAGCGCGCATAAGGCATCACGTGAAATCTTGGTGAGTAATATTAATTCTTTCGGAGACAGGCGTTGAAAATCCTTCTCATCGGTGCGGGCGGGCGCGAACACGCGCTGGCATGGAAAATTGACCAGAGCCCGCTGGTCGACACGCTCTATTGCGCGCCCGGCAATCCGGGCATGGCCGCCCATGGTACCTGCGTCGATATCAAGGACAGCGATGTCGAGGCGCTGGCGACTTTTGCCAAGGAAAAAACTGTCGACCTCGTCGTCGTCGGCCCGGAAGCGCCGCTGGCCGCCGGGATCGCCGACAGGCTGGCCCGCGACGGCATCCCCTGCTTCGGTCCAAGCCGTAAGGCCGCCCAGATCGAAACCTCCAAGGCTTACCTCAAAGACCTGTGCGCGGAATTCGAGATCCCCACAGCCCACTATGGCACTTTCACGCAGGCCGACGCCGCGAAGAAATTCCTCGCCAGGATGACCGCGCCCTATGTGATCAAGGCGAGCGGCCTTGCCGCCGGCAAGGGCGTCGTCATCGCCGAGACGATCGAGGAAGCGCACGATGCCATCGACGCCATGCTGGGCGGCCAGTTCGGCAGTGCAAGTTCGCAGATCGTGATCGAGGAATTCATGAAGGGCGAGGAAGCGAGCTTCTTCGTTATCACCGACGGCACGCGCGCGGTGAAGATGATCGGTTCGCAGGACCACAAGCGCGCCTTCGATGGCGACACCGGCCCGAACACCGGCGGCATGGGCGCCTATTCCCCGGCGCCGGTCTTCACCCCGGAAGTCGAGCAGCTGACCATGGAGCGCATCATCGAGCCAACGATAAAGGCAATGCGCGCCCGGGGCACGCCCTATGTTGGCGTGCTTTATGCCGGGCTGATGGTGACAGAAGACGGACCGAAGCTGATCGAATATAATGCCCGCTTCGGGGACCCCGAATGCCAGATCATGATGCGCCGTATGCAGAGCGATATCGTGCCCGTGCTGCTCGCCGCTGCCAGGGGCGATCTGTCAGGTAAGTCCTTCAGCTGGTCGGAGGAAGCGGCCGCCCTCGTCGTCTATGCGGCCAAGGGCTATCCCGGTGCATATGAGAAGGGTTCTGAGATCCGCAATATCGGTGCGGCGGAAGCGATTCCGGGCGTGGAGGTCTTCCACGCCGGGACAAAAGCCAAGGGTGTGCACCTGCTCTCCAATGGCGGTCGTGTGCTGAATATCACCGCGACCGGCAAGGACGGGCGCGAGGCGGTCGAGCGGGCCTATGAGGCGATCCGCCTGATCGACTGGCCCGACGGCTATTTCCGCACCGATATAGGCTGGCGAATGCTGGCCCGGGATGCCTGAGACTGGAATGACCGAGACTGAAGGAAATCAGTGGGTCGTTGCGGCCCTCTATAAATTCGTGTCGCTGCCGGACCATGCGGATCTGCGTCGCCCCCTGCTCGCGGCCTGCGAGGAAGCCGGGGCGTGTGGTACGCTGTTGCTGGCAAAAGAAGGCATCAACGGCACTATCGCGGCGCAGGGCGATGGCATCGACCGTGTGCTGGACTGGCTGCGCCGCGACGGGCGTTTTACAGATATCGAGGTGAAATATTCCCATGCGGAGGAACAGCCGTTCTATCGCATGAAGGTGCGCCTGAAGAAGGAGATCGTCACCCTCGGCGCCGGCGATGTCGACCCGAACGAGCAGGTCGGCACTTATGTGGAGCCCGGCGACTGGAACGCGCTGATCATGGACCCGGACGTCCTCGTCATCGACACGCGCAATGACTACGAAGTCGCCATCGGCACATTCGAGGGCGCGGATAATCCGCACACGACGTCGTTCCGTGAATTTCCTGCCTATGTCGAAAAGCTGAAGGCCGAAGGCAAGAAACCGAAAGTCGCCATGTTCTGCACCGGCGGCATCCGCTGCGAGAAGGCTTCCAGCCTGATGCTGCGCGAGGGCTTTGACGAGGTCTATCACCTGAAAGGCGGCATCCTGAAATACCTGGAGACCGTACCGGTGGATGAGAGCCTGTGGCGCGGCGAATGTTTCGTGTTCGACAATCGCGTGTCGGTGCGCCACGGCCTGGAAGTCGGCGACTATGATCTCTGCCATGCTTGCCGCATGCCGATCTCGGCAGAAGACAAGGCATCGGAGCATTACCGGCCCGGCCTCTCCTGCCCGCACTGCATCGGCGAGCGCAGTGAAGAGGAACTCGCCCGCTTCGCCGAGCGTCAGCGGCAGGTGCAGCTGGCCAGAGAGCGCGGCGAGACCCATATCGGGTCTAGACCCGAGAAAACGAAGCAGCGCTAGAAATAACTTATGATTTTGACTTGCCTTGTAATCTGATTTCGAAGCTCAAAATATAAGTTAGAGGTTTTAAGTATACGGTACCCATGACTACCAAGATTATAATATGGTGTAGGGTCATCGAGTTTGCTCTCGCAGTCATTGTGACTGCTTTATTCTGGAGGTTTTCCCCGGGGTTTCAGGGAAACTTCGAAGAGCTCAATTTCTTTTTCCTGCTGGTTTATGCTGCCGGGTTCTGGCTGGGGGCTTACTTTGCAGGTTTGTACATACCCTTGCTTTGCCTCCCCGCATTTTTGCTAAAAATTGTAAACTTGCGAAATGCATTCATTATGTCATTCGCCAATGTAATCCTTTCCTCCCTGTGGTTTGCAATCTGGATGTACTTACTATACGCACCTCCAAAAGTCTGGATACCTTACGCAATAATGTCCGCAGTCATATTTCTTCTGCCACCCGTAGTTTATTCCATACAACAGCATAAAGTTCAGGAGATCGATGACCTCTAGGCCCGTCCTCTATTCCTTCCGCCGCTGCCCCTACGCCATGCGCGCCCGGCTGGCAATATCCATCAGCAGACTGACGGTTGAATTGCGCGAGGTGGTGCTGCGCGACAAGCCGCCTTCCATGCTGGAGGCAAGTCCCAAGGGCACGGTGCCGGTGCTTGTGGCGGGTGACAGGGTGATCGAGGAGAGTGACGAGATCATGTTCTGGGCCCTGCGCCAGAGCGATCCTGAAAACTGGCTGCAGCCATGGCGGGAGAACCGCCCCGCCGTCGAAGCGCTGATCGTGGAAAATGACGGCCCCTTCAAGCGTCATCTCGACCGCTACAAATATCCCGTGCGCTATCCGGATGAGAATATCGTCGCCGAGGAACAGCGCGATGCTGCGCTGGAGATTCTCGCCGGGTGGGACAGCCTGATCGGCCGCGGCGGCTGGCTGTTCGGCGAGGAGGTCAGCGTCGCCGACATGGCCCTGTTACCTTTCGTGCGCCAGTATGCCCATGTCGACAAGGACTGGTTCGACGACCAGCCGATCCCCGCGGTCAAGGACTGGCTGGAGCGCTTTCTCGCCTCTGACCGGTTCAAGGCGATCATGCCGAAATTCGACCAGTGGGAAGAGGGAACAGACGGGGTCGCGTTCCCGGCTTGAAGTCTATTCAGACCTCAGCCATTTCAGCGTGCCTTCGGCCATGCCCTTGAACTTGGGATGATCCTTCAGCGGTGCGACCCAGAGCGTGTCCGGGTTCGTGCGCCGCTTGACCGCATGATAGAGCTGCGAGCGGGTCTGATCCGTCCGCACAAGGAACAGCCGGTCATCGAACTGGCGAATATCCGGTGAGTGGGTTTCCACCGGCTCTGAATTGCCCTTGATATAGACGGCGTAAAGGCGTTTCTCTGTGTCTGACATGTTCCAGAAACACGTCGTCTTATATGAGGGTTCAGTTTACCCTCAGGCCAGATGTTCCTTGAAGAAATCGATGGTCCGCTGCCAGGCCAGCGCCGCCGCCTCGGCATCGTACCGCGCGGCATTGGCGTCGTTGTTGAAGGCGTGGTTGACGCCCTCATACATGTGGATCGTGTAGTCCTTGCCCGCCGCCTCGAGGGCATCTTCATAGGCCTCGATCCCGGCATTGATGCGATCATCGAGCCCGGCATAGTGGAGCATGAGCGGCGCTTCGATTTGCGGCACATCGGCGGCATCGGCCTGGCTGCCATAATAGGCAACGGCGGCATCGAGGTTCGGGTCGCGCACGGCGAGACGATTGACCTGCCCACCGCCCCAGCAGAAGCCGACGGCCCCGACCTTGCCGGTCGCCCCTTCTGTCGTGCGCAGATACTCAAGACCAGCAAAAAGCCGGTTCGTCGCCGTTTCCGTCTCGATCTGGTAGATCATGTCCCGCGCCTCGTCCTGGCTTGCTGGCGTTCCGCCATAGGGCGACAGCATGTTCGGTGCGAAGGCGAGGAAGCCTGCCTGCGCCACTCGGGCGGCAACATCCTCAATATGCGGATTAAGCCCGCGGTTCTCGTGGATCACCATCACCGCCGGCCACGGGCCCTTCGTCTCCGGTGTGAACATTGTGCCGGAGACGGGCACATCGGCCTGATAGGTGACGGTGGATTTGTAGTCGGCCATGGCCTCCGACGCGCTCATCGCGCCTTCGGCAGCATAATTGTTCTGCAGGGTGGGGACGCAGGCCGAGGCAGCGGCGGCAGACCCGGTCAACACGGTCAGCTTCGCCATGAAGGCGCGACGGCTCATCGTGCCATGGGTGAAGGCATCATACAGCCTGATGATGTCCTGCGAAATCTTCGTATCGGCCATGCTTCCTCTCCTTCTCTCTCGATGACCTGAAAGATAGGCCATCGGGAAAGGAAGGCGAGTTGGTTTTTTAGCTGGCCTTGGCGCTGTCCAGCGTCCAGTCCGGACGCACATAATGGCACGTATAGCCATTGGGATAACGCTCGAGGTAATCCTGGTGGAAGTCCTCCGCCTGCCAGAACATCGGCGCGGGCACCAGCTCGGTCACCACCGGGCCCGGCCACTTGCCGGAGGATTCAACGGCATCGATCACATCTTCGGCAATCTTTTTCTGGGCCTCATCAGTATAGAAGATCGCGGAGCGATACTGGCTGCCGCGGTCATTGCCCTGGCGGTCCTTTGTTGTCGGATCGTGGATCTGGAAGAACCATTCAAGGATTTTCTCATAGGAAACCACGGACGGATCATAGGCGATCTCGATGGATTCAGCGTGGCCGGTACGGCCTGTCTTGACCTGGTCATAGGTGGGATTGTCCACCGTGCCGCCGGTATAGCCGACGCGGGTGTCGCGCACGCCCGGCACCTTGCGCAG
This sequence comes from Aquisalinus luteolus, assembly GCF_009712425.2. Classification (GTDB taxonomy): domain Bacteria; phylum Pseudomonadota; class Alphaproteobacteria; order Caulobacterales; family Parvularculaceae; genus Aquisalinus; species Aquisalinus luteolus. Next base: position 727,177 of record NZ_VCJR02000002.1, on the reverse strand, counting down.
CAGGTCCTGCATGCCCCAGAAGCAGCCGCCGGCGAGAATGGCTTTTTCAGTCGTGTCGGTCATGGATCTTGCTCCTGTGTATGCTTCCCGGGAAATAGGGCGCAAGCGGCGCACATGCAACGCCCCTCTCGAAACTGTCATGCGGGCAGCTTTACCAGTCGACAGCAGGCGCGATCGTACCCTCTGGGCAAGGCGAAAGCTTCTGTCCCTTACGGGGGTCCTCGATCCGCCGCTCCTGTTTCGTCTCTGGATGCATCAGCGTGCGCCGGGGCTGGGCAAACAGGAACGGCTCGCGGCGCGGGCCGGTACTGACCGTGAAACGCACACGATGCTGGACAACCTCGCCGGGGGAGGCCGGGTCGCGGGCGATGAAGTACCAGACCGTGCCGTCGATGCCGCCGGTCACGCCTTCGGCATGATTTTCACGTTCAATCTCCCGGTGCTGCAACAGGGCGCGGTCGACAGGTTCGCCATCGCGGAACATCTCGATCCATCCATCGCGGATCACCCAGGCATCGATCAGGCCGTCACAGCCTGCACCATTGTCCCAGCCCCAGACATGATCGCGCGTCAGCAACGCTTCTGTTTCATCGTTACCACCAGTGCAGGCGGCGAGCATTAACCCGGCAAGGAATATCGCATTAATCAGTCTCCCCATGAGAAGGCTCTATACTGCAACTTCACGCATTTGTCAGTCTCGGTCATTTTCAGAACTGGTAACGAGACGAGAACAGCGGTGTTATGACGGCCATCACAACAATCGGAGCGAGGAGTGATTCATGGCCATTTCATTTTTCGGCCACTGTGCCCTGCCGCCATCGGAGGCCGCCTTGCTGCTGGGCGAAATACGCGGCATGCATCCGGACTGGTTTTCCAATGTCTTCCGGATGACGGAGGCGCATGTCCCCTCGGAACCTTTCGGCAAGGACATTGCCCGCGGGTTTGGCATTGAGGCGAAAAGCGGCTTTTCCCTGCATGTCATTGACAAGTCCCGCCTCGACGAGGCAATGCAGGCGCTGGACGAACTCTATCGCCTGTTCGGCATCGACAAGCTGGTGATCACCCGGGAGATGGACAGTATCCACCCGCCGCCGGCCGACTAGAAGCGTCTCACTCCCGGAACTCGGCAGGGTCGAGACCGAAGATATCGAAAATCTCGTCAGTGATGCGCAGGGGGCGGCCGGTCTTCTTGTCCTTCATGCACCAGGTCGTCAGCGCCCGGGCGGAGAATTTCGACGCGCCTTCCTTGCGGATATCGACATAACGATCAAAGCGTGGCCCCTTGGCCTTGCCGAGCCAGGTAGAGATGACCGCCTTGTCGCCGGTGGTAATGGGGTCGCGATAATCGATCTCGTGACGCAGAACGACGAAGATCACCTGCTCCTGCAAGTCCAGCGGCGCGACCTTGCGCCAGTGACGCACGGCAACATCCTGCACCCAACGCAGGTAGACGGCGTTGTTGACATGTCCGAGCACGTCAATATCGCGCACCGTAGCAAAAATCTCGCGAGTGAATGCCGTCTCCAGCGAGACCGCGCCTTTTCCATTATTGTTCATGGGCTGTCCGCCCTCCTCTTGCCGCAACTGCGTCATCAGCTTGCGTCTCAATGTAGGGTGTGAATAGGTTTTCTCAAAAGGAGACCCGCATGTCCACCGGCACGATAGAAACACCTGACCGCCTGAAATTCGACGAGGAGGCGCTGGCCGCTTACCTGAACGATCATGTCGACGGGTTCGCCGGGCCGATGAGCGTTTCCAAATTTGCCGGCGGAGAATCGAACCCGACCTATCTGCTGACCACCCCGGAAAAGAAATACGTCCTGCGACGAAAGCCACCGGGCAAGCTGTTACCGTCCGCCCATGCGGTCGACCGCGAATACCGCATTATGACCGCGCTGGGCCAGCAGGGCTATCCTGTGCCGAAAACTCATGTTCTGTGTGAGGACGATAGTGTCATCGGCACCATGTTCTTCGTCATGGACATGGTCGAGGGGCGTATCTTCTGGGACAAGGTGATCGACGATGTGACGCCTGACGAGCGCCGCGGCTTCTTCAACGAGGCGATCGACAATCTCGCCCGCCTGCACCAGATCGACTATCAGGCGGCAGGCCTTGGCGATTACGGCAAGCCCGGCAATTATTTCGCCCGGCAAATCGAGCGCTGGACGAAACAGTACAAGGCGGCTGAGACAACGGCGATCCCCGAGATCGACAATCTCATCGACTGGCTGCCGAGTGCCGTGCCGGATGATGACGAGACGACCATTGTCCATGGCGACTACAAAATAGACAATTTAATCTATGCACCGGGCGAGCCGAAGATCATCGCGACGCTGGACTGGGAACTGTCGACCCTCGGTCATCCGTTGGCGGATTTTTCCTACTTCCTGATGCCTTGGTCGATGCCGCAGATCACGACGCTCGGCTATTCCGATGTCGATTTCGATGCGATGAACATCCCGACCATCGCCGAGGCGTCGGAGCGCTATTGCGCCGCGACCGGGCGATCCGCCCTGCCTGACCTCAATTTCTGCATGGCGTATAACCTGTTTCGCTTCTCCGGCATCGTGCAGGGCGTCTACAAGCGCGCGCTGCAAGGCAATGCCTCCTCGACCAATGCGGCAAAATACGGCGCGGTCGTCCCGATGCTGGGCCAGGCCGGCTGGGCGTTTGCGAAAAAGGCCGGGGCGTAAGGGAGCTGTATTAACTGGCCAAGAAGAATTCTCTCAAAGGCCTGTAAGGCAGAACCTGCCTTACAGGCCTTGGCCGCCATTGTTTCCATACGTCTCAATCAGTCAAGGGTGAAACCGCTTCGCGGCGGCGAAGCCGCCCTTGACAGATTGAGACGTATGGAACACTCCCAATTCCATGAGTAAGTCCAGACATATCGCCATCATCGGCGGGGGCCCTGCCGGGCTGATGGCTGCCGAGGCCGCCGCCCGAGGCGGCGCGCAGGTGCATGTCTATGACCAGAAGCCGACGCTGGCCCGCAAGTTCCTGATGGCGGGCAAGAGCGGGCTGAACATCACCCATTCCGAAGACCATGACACCTTTCTCTCCCGCTACGGAGCATCGGCTGATCGGTTGCGTCCTTATCTTGAAGACTTCGGACCTCAAGACGTGACCGCGTGGATGGAGGGGCTGGAGACGGAGTGGTTCACCGGGTCGTCAGGCCGTATCTTTCCCACGGCGATGAAGGCCTCTCCCCTGTTGCGGCGCTGGGTCGCGCGGCTGACCGATATGGGCGTGACCTTCCACATGCGCCACCGCTGGACCGGGTGGAGCAACAACACGCTGACTTTCACCCGCGAGGGCGTGCCGGTGACAGCCAGGCCGGACGCGGTGATCCTTGCCATGGGCGGGGCGAGCTGGCGGCGGCTGGGGTCTGACGGCGAATGGGCTCCCGTCCTCGACCATGCGGACGTACCTCTTGACCCGTTTCGCCCCTCCAATGTCGGCTTTGATGTAGCGTGGTCGGAACACTTTATCGGCAAGCATGGCGGCGAACCGGTCAAGCCGGTGGCGCTGCGCGTCGGCGAGACCATAGTGCGGGGCGAATTCGTCGTCACCCGCCATGGCATAGAAGGCAGTGCGGTCTATACGGTATCCTCCGCGCTGGTCGATGAATTGACCACAGCAGGCAAGGCTACCCTGACCCTCGACCTGCTGCCAGACCTGAAGCTGGGCGAGATCGAGGAACGCCTCGCCCGCCCGCGCGGCAAGCAGTCCCTGTCGAACCATCTGCGCAAGGTGCTGAACCTGACCGGCGTGAAGGCCGGCCTGCTGCGCGAGCTGACACCGCCTGACGTGATGGCCGACACGCAGGCGCAGGCGCTGGCGCAGTCGCTGAAGGCCCTGCCGGTGCCCATCGCAGCGGCTCGCCCGATGGACGAGGCGATTTCCACCGCTGGCGGCGTCGCGTGGGACGCGCTCGATGAGAACCTGATGCTTCGCAACCTGCCCAGTGTCTATTGTGCCGGGGAGATGATCGGCTGGGATGCCCCGACCGGCGGCTATCTGATCACTGCCTGCCTTGCCACCGGCCGCGCCGCCGGGCTTGCTGCCCTTCGTGGCCCGGCAAAGCCGGGCACCTCAGGGTGAGGCGTAAGCATTTCTGATCCTCATCCTGAGGTGGTCACGCAGTGACCCTCGAAGGACGAGGATCACCCCGAGTAAGGCTCTACCGAGAAGACATCATCGTCGGCGATACGCGGCACGATGATCTCGATATAGTGCGTCGCGTATCGGCGCAGGAACCGGTCATCGTGATTATAGTCGTTGTTGGTTTCCTCGGCCCGCAGCGGGATGAAGCCGGAGCCGTGTTTCGTGTCTCCATCGAAAAAGGAAATTTTCGATCCGCTGGCCGAGACGGTGATGCCGGCGACGAACATGTGCTCGCGGCGGTAATCGAGCGAATCGAAAAATCCGCCCTTCTTCTTCAGCTCCATCCGGTCCAGATGCAGTACACGGCGGTGAGAGGCACGGCGGTTGACATGGACATTGCGCAGAACATCCGTATGCGCCTTGATCTCAGCGGCGGTGATATTGTCGCTGACTTTCAGCCCGCGCGCAGGGTCATTGCGCGACGGTGCCGTCAGCCACAGGAAGTAATCGCCGATGGGAAAGGGCGTATCGTCCTTCACATCCAGCACGATCTGGTAGTGCTCGTTATAGCGCGAGGGGATGCGGTCACCTTCCTTTTTCAGCACGCGCTGGCGCAGTGCCTCCGCCTCCTCGCCGCTCTGGGCAAGGCGGCGGGTATGGTCGTTCACCGCCTGCCACGCCGCCTGCACCTTGTTGTACTGCGCGGCATTTTCCACGCTCAGCGCCTCGACGATCATCTTGCGCAAGCGGTCGCGGATCTCCGGATCGTCGGACAGGCTTTTGGAGTTGCGCGTCGGATTGAGGATTGTGAGATGCGTGCGGTCGGGCAGCACGGCAAAGGCGGTCTTCTCCGGCCCGCGCACCGTCCAGCCCGTGATCTGCGGATTACGCTTGTCCTTGGTGAAATCGACCGTCACGCCGCGCGGGTCGAAATTGGCACCCGCAATGCGCACCGTGCCGTCCCAGCCATTCTGATTGAGGATCGTCGTACCGTCGATCGGTTGCGCCCCGACGATGACATAGGGCCGGACCTTGTTGGCGGCATTGCCATAGGGGCTCGCCGTGTCGCCGTCGCGCGACAGCCGGTCGCGCAGGTCGAGCTGCTGCTGATAGGCGGAGCCAAGCTCCAGCGCATGCAGCAATTCCTCCCCGCTCTGGAAGCCACGGGAAAAGTTGAATTTCAGCATCCGCCCCAGCGCCGAGCGGCCATAGGTGGCAAGCGGCGAACCGTGATTGGCGGGCGCCAGCATCAGGAAGTTCTGTACCGGGACAGGTTTTCCGGATGCGAACAGATCGGCGATCCATTCGCGGGTAACGAAGGCCCCGGTGGAATGAACGACAACGTGAAACTGCGCCGCCAGTTTTCCATCCGCCTGCAGCCCGGTAATGACCTTGTCCATGCGCCGCGCGACATCTTCCACCCGCACATCGTCATAAAGCGATGGATATTCGCCGAGCAGCATCGGCACGACATTGAAGCCGGTGTCGCGCAACAGCTGGGCGACATCCTCCATGGACGAGCGACGCGCGCTCCAGCCGTGGATCAGCAATACATGCTTCGATAGTGGCATGACCTCTCTCCTCCCGTCATGATAGTACAGGATGGGCACGGAGGACATATAAAATCAATTGAGACCGCGGGGATAATTTATCTCAAATTATCCCGACTACTGATTATAACACGGGATAACGTAGCTCTGCCTCGGCGATGACCTTCTTGAGCAAACCGTCGAAACTGCCCGAGGACAGGATCAGCACCACGTCGCCCGCCGGGTCGGCATCGGTGAGGATGGTCTTGTAGCTTTCCGCATCGAAGGTACGCACGTCATCGTAATGCTTCACCGCCTCTGCGTGGATTTCATCGAGAGTGACCTGGTCGTGGGTACCGGCCCCTTGTGTCGGCGGGGCATAGAGCCAGATCCGCGCCGCACCGTCGAAGACGGTGGCGTACTGACTGAGGGCTGCGCGGTTGCGCCAGGTGAAGGTGTGCGGCTCGAACAGGATCGTCAGTCTGCGATCCTTGTAGTGCTCTTTCAGGGCGGTGATCGCCGAGCGTGCCTTTTCGTATGACGAGCCGAAGCCTTCATAGACGGGCAGCAGGCTCTTGTCTGTCTTGCGGTCGAGCCGCCTTTCGATCCCGTTATAGCGGGCTATGCCGGCGCGGAACTCCTCGAGTGTCACAAACCCACCACCGATCAGGCACGCCGCCGCACCGGTGATGTTCTCGATATTGTGCCGGCCGAGCAGGCTGGTCTCGATGGTACCCAGTTGCTCACCTTCATGGACAAGCGTGAAGCTGGAAATCTCGCCGAGCGCGATATCCTCTGCCGTCCAGTCGGCAGGACGCCCCAGCGCATAGCTGACCCTTTCGCCGGGATAGGCCTCGTAAAACGCGCGGGCGTTGTCCTCGCCGGTGCAGGCGATCAGGCGGCCATCGCGCTTTTTGAGCCCTTGCAACAGGGCAACGAAGGGCTTGTGATAGCTTTCCAGCGTCGGATAGATGTTCACATGGTCATGGCAGGCGGAGGTCAGAACCACCGTGGACGGATCATAATGCAGGAATTTCGCCCGGTCATCCCAGTTGGCGCTGGGATATTCATCGCCCTCGAATACGAATGTCCCCTTGCCCAACCCTGAGGAGTGGTCGAAATTCTTCGGGATCGCGCCGATGAACCAGCTCGGGTCATTGCCCGCATGGATCAGCACCCAGGCGATCATGGACGTCAGCGTCGACTTGCCATAGGAGCCGGCAACGACAATTCGCTCGCTCTCAACCGACAGATCCGCCAGCACTTCGGGGAAGGACTTGACCTTGTCCCTGTACTGATCGAGGGCGAGCGCGACTTCCTCATTCGTTTCGGGCACCAGCCTGGCGTTCTTGCCGATGACGATGAGCTCGACATCGGCGGGGATGTTGCTCGCGCGATAACCAGGCTCCAGCACCAGCCCGATGCGGGTCAGGTAATCGCTGACGGGCGGATAGAAGCCGTCATCCGAGCCGCTGACTTCATAGCCACGCCGCTGCAACAGATGCGCCACGGCGGACATGCCGGCCCCGCACAGGCCGATGAAATGGGCTTTGGGTTGGTTCTCGGACACTCTGAGCTCGCACATTTATATAGGAACTACGCTTATGCCCCGCCCGGACGTGTGCGCCAAGCCTTGATTCCATTCTTTCCAAGCCGGCCATTGACATGCCGGTCCACGCCCCTCACCTGTTCCTAAAGGGGCGCAACGAAGGGATAAAAATGAAAAGCTATTTTTGCAGCACCATTGCCGCCTCGCTCTGCGCAATACTTCCCGGGACAGTCAGCGCACAGGAAGACGCGCCCGGCCAGATCGAAACGAAACTGGAAGACTTCAGAAATTTCCTGCAGGAGTATCGCCGCGACAACCGCGTGCTGAGTTTCTCCGTCGCTCTCGTCAAGGATGGCGAGATCGTTCTGGCCGAAGGCATCGGCTGGCAGGACCATGATGCCGAGGAGCCGACGACTGCTGATACGTCGTACCTCGTCGCCTCGATCACCAAGACCTTCACTGCCGCAACCTTGCTGCAGATGGATGCCGACGGCCATATCGATCTCGATGATGACTTCACGGAGTTGAGCGACTGGGACGGGCGTTGCGAATGGCTGGCAGGCTCCGGCATCATCTTCGGCGGCGGCACGCTGGAGGATGGCACCGTGATAGAAGCGCCACGTTGCGACACCCCAATTACCCTGCGTCAGGTCCTCTCCCACCGGGTCAATGGCGAGCCGGGCACACGCTTTTTCTATAATCCCGTCGTCTTTGGCAGGCTCGCCAATTATGTCGAGGAACAGACAGGCCGGTCATGGGTTGACTGGGTCGATCAATATGTCATCGACAAGGGTAACCTGAACGACATCGCTGCCGGCTGGCGCGACGAAGATAAAGGCCATGTTCTGACCCATCTCGCACCGCCCTTCATGCATGTGCCGCTGGAAGAGGACAGCGACGGCCTTCAGCCCTCTCCCCTGCCCAATCCGGAAATGAACGCCAGTTCCGGCATCATCGCCAGCGCAAGGGTGCTTGCCGAATACTCCATCGCCCTCGACGAGAACCGCATCATGACGGAAGAATTGAAAGAGCGGATGTGGACGCCGCCAACCGATCTGGATGGCACGCCTGCGCCACATGCCTATGGCTGGTTCGTACAGGACTGGGAGGGCCATCGCCTCGTCTGGCACACCGGCTGGTGGCCCGATGCCTATGCCGGTCTGCTGCTCAAGGCGCCGGATGATGGCTGGACGCTGGTGGCGCTGGGCAATACCGATGGCATCCGAACCGATATCAACACGCTGGCGGATGCGCGCGTGCAGGACCATCCGCTGGCAGCAGAATTCCTGAAGACTTTCGTGGCTGACTAGCGCTCGTTCGCTTCGAAATAACACCGCACATCAAGAAGGCCCGGAACCTCTTTCCGGGCCTTTTCTCTTTCGGCCCTCCCCCGAAACGGGGGTTTGCCCATTGGGTATGGCATTGCATACTGGCGAAGAGAGCAAGGGGAAGATCACATGCATAAACGATTTCTCATGCCCGCTATGGCGGGCAAGTTCGCCGTGGCTTTGGTTGCTGGCGGGGCATTTTTTTCTGGCGGAGCCTCAGCTTCACAGAGCTCATTGCTAGAGCTCAAGGTCGAGAAGAAAGCCGATCAAGACAGTGAGGCCGGTATTTCCGGCTTGAAGCTGAAAGAGTTCGATACAAAGGGTGCCGACATGATCCTCGGCAGCTGGCAGCGCTCCGATGCCTCCGGTGTGCCGAGCATCGATATCGGCGTTGTAAAGTGTTCATCCGAAATGGACGATGCAAAGCTGCCAGACGGCCTGGAAGAAGCGAAGGGGGAATTCACCTTTTTCTACGCACCGGACGGGCTCTACCTGCTGCACCGCTCGCCATCGAGTGTCTTCTCTTTCTCCGACCCCGGACTATACAAGCTTGTTCATTCCCGGCTGGGTGTTGCCGGTGGCGTGACGATACACAACTTTCCGCATAATGGCGGCGAGCGTGAAGTCAAGATCTATCGCATGGAAGCCATCGCCAATGACGGCAAATCCATGTTGAAGCTGCAATCGCAGGACAGCAGCAAGTTCCTTTTGAAATGTGACTGAGACTGACGGGGGATTACCATGAAAGAGATTATTCTGGCAGCATTGCTGGGCAGTGCCATGGTGGCCGGTGCCACCGCACAGGAGGCCGCACCAGAACTGGAAGAGTTCACCGATTACGATGACTTCTCCGATGATGAAAGCCTGCTGGAAGGCAGCTGGGAACAGATGGCGCTGGACGACAGTGTCTATATCAACCCGCTGGCGGAAATTCCGTGCGAGCAATCGGCCGTTGTCAGCGGCGAGGGCGGCAGTATCACGGTCAGTGGCATGTACACCTTCTTCTGGAGCGATGAAGGTTTTGTCGTGATCGAACAGGGCTTCGGCCTTGGCGGTTTTTTCGGTGAGGCCGAAACAACCGTTGCCGTGCTCGACTATGACTACCAGTATGGCGGCGGGCTTATCGTGAAGAACACTATTGGCCCGCTCGCCCAAATGGTCATCACGCCGTTCGAGGATGAAAACTTTCCCGGCGAGCAGCTGATGGAAGTGCGCGAAGCGAAGGAAGGCGGCAGCGCGTCCTACTTCCGCAAATGCGGATAGGTCCGGCGACCTAACGGTTCATGTATTTCTTCATTTCCAGCCGGGCGATGGAGCGGCAGTGCACTTCGTCCGGTCCGTCGGCAAGGCGAAGCGTGCGCTGCATCGCATACATGTTGGCGAGGGGGAAATCGTCACACACGCCGGCGCCGCCAAAGGCCTGGATCGCATCGTCGATCACCTTCAGCGCCATGCGCGGCGCGGCGACCTTGATCATGGCGATCTCGCCGCGAGCAACCTTGTTGCCGACCGTGTCCATCATCCACGCGGCTTTCAGGCATAGAAGACGTGTCATCTCGATATCGACGCGGGCTTCGGCAATCCGCTGTTCCCAGATCGAATGCTGGATGATGCGCTTGCCGAAGGCCTCGCGCGAGCCGAGGCGCTTGACCATCAGCTCCAGCGCCCGCTCCGCGGCGCCGATAGTCCGCATGCAGTGATGAATACGCCCCGGCCCGAGGCGGCCTTGCGCGATCTCAAAGCCGCGCCCTTCGCCTAGGATGATATTTTCTTTCGGCACACGGACGTCTTTCAGCTCGACTTCCATATGGCCGTGGGGCGCGTCGTCATAGCCAAAGACCGGCAGGTGACGCTTCACCGTCACGCCCGGCGTGTCGGCGGGCACCAGGATCTGCGATTGCTGGAGGTGGCGCTCGGCTTCCGGATCGGTCTTGCCCATGACGATATAGATCGAGCAGCGCGGGTCACCCGCACCGGACGACCACCATTTGCGGCCATTGATGACATAATGGTCGCCATCGGCCTTGATCTGGGTCTCGATATTGGTGGCATCTGAGGAGGCAGCATCAGGCTCCGTCATCAGGAAGGCGGAGCGGATCTCCCCGGCCAGCAGCGGCTTCAGCCATTTTTCCTGTTGTTCCGGCGAGCCATATTTCTCCAGCACTTCCATATTTCCCGTATCAGGCGCGGCACAGTTGAACACTTCCGGCCCGATATGGCTGCGGCCCGTCAGCTCGGCGATCGGCGCATAGTCGGCATTGGAAAGACCGGGGCCGAAATCAGGGTTCGGCATGAACATGTTCCACAGGCCTGCCTCTTTTGCCTTCGCCTTCAGCTCCTCGATCACCGGCGGCACACACCAGCGCTCGCCCTTCGCGCTCGATTCAGCCAACTGGCGGAAATACTCCTTCTCGCCCTCCTCTACATGGTCCTGCATGAAGGCGCGGACCTTCTCGATATACTCCTTGGCGCGGGGGGAATGCTCGAAATCCATGTCATGTCTCCGGTAATCAGCTTTGCCCCAGTATGACGATGACAGGCGGCTGCCGAAAGCGGCGGGTGCAGTTGATCTGCAGCTGATTATGACTTTCGCCGTGCGCGGAAAAAATCCTTGAGCATGGCGGCGGCGTCCTCACCGAACGGCCCCTGCTCAACCACGGGCCTGTGGTGACAGGTCGGCTGCTCGAAAAAGCGCGGCCCATGCATGACGGCGCCACCCTTGGGGTCATCGGCGGCATAGACGAGCCGGGCGATCCGGGCATGGCTGATCGCCCCGGCGCACATGGCACAGGGTTCCAGCGTCACGAACAGCATCATATCGGTGAGGCGATAATTGCCGATCAACCGGGCGGCGTCGCGCAGGGCGCGGATCTCGGCGTGGCCGGTCGGGTCATGGCTGCCAACCGGCGCATTATGCGCCGCTGCGATCACGTCCCCATCGGGCGCAACAACGACGGCCCCGACCGGCACTTCCCCCGCTTCGGCAGCTTTTGCCGCCTCGGCCAGCGCAAGGCGCATATAGTCATTGTCGTCACGCATACGCCTTTGCAACCTGTGGATGATGTTCAGCCGTTGAAAACCGCCTTTATATCGCAAGTAGCAAGCTGAGGGGCAAGCTGTTGCGGGCAGGCGTATTTTTCAACCGCGTATCGCAGGCAAGAAGGCGCACGCCGGGGCTGGTCGCGCTCATCGTCTCTTTTGCCTGCATGATCGGCGGGGGCATCGTCGGCTACTTCCTGTTCTCCCCCCTTGTCGATCCCCGCGAAATGGAAGCCCGACAGGGCACCACCAGCACGAGCGTAGACCCGTTCGCCCTGCCCGATGCGATCTTCATGCTGGTCGGCTACACGATCCTCGTCTTCGTTTTCCTGTGGCTATGGCTGCGGTTTTGGGAGAAGCGAACCTTCACCAGTCTCGGGCTGGAGCCATCGGCGATGGCCAAGGGGCTGCGCGGCGTCCTGTTCGGCATGGCAGCAGTGATCATCTGGGCGGCCACACTGATCCTCACCGGTGTGGGAACGCTGGAAATCGCGGTCGGTGACTTCCCGCTTGCTGCCCTCCTCGCCGCCCTCGTCCTGATGCCGCTGGCCTGGGCAGTGCAGACAGGCTCGGAAGAGATCATCTTTCGCGGCTTCCTGCTGCAGACCGTCGGCCACCGCCATGGGCTCATCCTTGGCGTCGTTGTCTCCTGTGTCATCTTCACCCTCGCCCATGCCGGCAACGGGGTCGAGAATGGCTATTACTTCGCAGGCATCTTCCTGCTGGCAATCTTCCTCTGCCTTTATGCCATCGCCGAAAACAGCCTGTGGGGGGTGTGGGGCTTCCACCTTGCCTGGAACTTCACCCAGAGCGAGATTTTCGGGATGAAGGCAATCAGCGACGATGTCTCGCCGAACACGCTGTTCATCACCCTCGACAAGACACCGCGCCTGATGCGGCTTGAAGCAACCCAGACCGAGATATCGCTGGTCGTCATTGCCCTGACACTCGTCCTTATCCTGATTGCCTTTTTCGGCCTCATGAGGAACACTCGCCCCGATTAGGACAAGAGGGAACAAGCATGAGCAAACCGACCTTTTTCATGATGGCCGAAGCAGGCAAGCGCGTGACCGCCGCATGGTGGGGTGTGCCGCTGATCCTGCTGTTCTTCATCGTCGGCAGCACGATCGGGGCGCTTATTTTCTTTGCGCTTCTGGGTGCGGGCCTGTTGCAGGACGACATCGTTCTCGACCTCGAAAATTTCAGCGCGATGATGGCGACGTTCGATTCGACGACGCAGGGCATCTACCTGTTCCTGACCTTCATTTTCTGTGCGATCCCGATCCTTGTCTGGATCCTCGTCTTCGAGAAACGCTCCCTCGCCTCCTTCGGCCTTGGTAATTTCGGACCCGGTCTCGTCAAGTTCGCCCGTGGGTCGGTGCTGGCCATCGCGATCATGGCGGTCATGACCTATGGCCTGACAGCCTTGGGCATGGTCGAGAGCACGGCCCCTGCCGTGCCTGCAAACTGGACCATGGTCTGGCCGCTGCTGGTGCTGTTGCTCGGCTGGACGGTGCAGGGCTCTACCGAGGAACTGGCTGCCCGCGGCCTCTTGTTCCAGTCTGTCGGCGCGCGCCACGGCCTGATCGTCGCCTTCATCATCTCCTCGGCGATCTTTACCCTCGCCCATGGCAGCAATGAAAACGTCACGCCGTTGTTCCTGCTCAACCTAGTTCTCTACAGCGTCTTCATCGGCTTCTATGCCCTGCGCGAGGCAAGCCTGTGGGGCATTTGCGGCTATCACGCCATGTGGAATTTCGCGCAAGGCAACATCTTCGGCTTTGCCGTCTCAGGCTCCTATATCGGGGCTGACAGGCTGATGACATCGACCTCGACCGGGCCAGTCTGGATCACCGGTGGCGATTCCGGCCTTGAGGGAGGGGTTGTCACCATCGTCGGTCTGGCGCTAAGCACCGTGGCCGTCCTGACGATCAAGCCGGACGCCCACGCGAAAGAAATTGCCCATGTCGGAGAAGAAAACGCCGTCGCGAGACAGAAAGCCCGCACAGACGCGAAAGCCGCAAAAGCCGCCGCAAAGCCCTGATGCCGAGGCGAGCGGCGACCGCATCGCCAAATATCTCGCCCATGCCGGTGTGTGTTCGCGCCGCGATGCCGAAACGCTGATTGCCGAGGGCCGCGTCTCCGTCAACGGCGTCGTGCTGGAAACGCCTGCCTTCAAGGTCACCGGCGAGGAAGACATCCGCGTCGACGAAGCCCGTGTCGGTGCCCCGCAAAAAACGCAGCTCTGGCGCTATCACAAGCCCGACGGGCTGGTGACCACTCACAAGGACCCGCAGGGCCGCACCACCGTGTTCGACACCCTGCCAGCCGGCATGCCGCGGGTCATTTCCGTCGGTCGCCTCGACCTGACGACCGAGGGGCTGTTGCTGCTGACGACAGATGGCGCCCTCGCACGGGCGCTGGAGCTGCCCTCGACAGGCTGGATCAGGCGCTATCGCGTGCGTGCCTGGGGCAAGATCAGCCAGAAACAGCTCGACACGCTGGCCGATGGCGTGACTGTCGATGGCGTCGAGTACGGGCCGGTCAAGGCAACCCTCGACCAGCAGCAGGGCGACAATGCCTGGATGACCGTGGCGATCCGCGAGGGCAAGAACCGCGAGATCCGCAACGTTATGCGCCACATGAACCTGCAGGTGAACCGCCTTATCCGCACCGCCTACGGACCGTTCCAGCTGGGCAAGCTGCCGGTTGGCGGGCTGGAAGAGGTGAAGGCCAAGATGCTGAAGGAACAGCTGGGCGCGAAGCTGAGTGAGGGCCTCAATTTCTGATGCCACTGTTCGACGAGTATCTCGTCTGCGACTGGTCGGCGGCCAATGGCCCCAAACTGGGCAAGGATTCTATCTGGATCGCGACCGCCAGCCGCCGCAGCGGACGCGTTGCCGTCACCAGGCCTGAAAATATCCGCACACGACACGAAGCCATGGAAGTCATCAAGGCGGCCTGCGTGAGGGCCGCAGAAGATGGGCGGCGCCTGTTCGCCGGGTTCGACTTCGCCTTCGGTTACCCTGCCGGTACGGCAAGGGCGATTGCCGGAAAGGCCGATTGGCAGGCGCTGTGGCGAGTACTCGGCGAACTGATCGAGGATGACGAGAAGAACACTTCCAACCGGTTCGATGTCGCGGCCTTTCTCAACCGGTCGTGTTTCAAGGGGAACAGCCCCTTCTGGGGCCACCCTGCAGGTCGGAGTTATGACGGGCTGGGGCCGAAACGACCGAAGAAGATGCCCGCCGGTATTGCTGAAAAGCGCCGTGCCGAGACGATCATGGCCGGGGCGCAACCGGTCTGGAAGCTCGCTTATACCGGCGCGGTCGGCAGCCAGTCACTGCTCGGCATCGCCCGGCTGGAGGCCCTGCGGCGCGTCCCGGGATTGAAGCGGCACATCGCTGTCTGGCCTTTCGAGACTGATTTTGCAGAGACGCTCGACAAGGCGGTGACTCTGGCGGAGATCTACCCGTCCGCTTTTCCTGTCTCTTTACGCGACGGTGAGGTGAAAGACGCCGCGCAGGTACGCACGCTCGCCGCCGCCTTTGCCCGTCTCGACAAGGCGGACCGGTTCAGGCCATTGCTGGACCGGCCCGTAAGCCTTGACGACAAAACGATAGGTCAGGTGTTACGCGAAGAGGGCTGGATTGTCGGTGCCGGCCTGATCGGGTCGGAGTGGAAGGAGTAAGCCATGCGGATCATCGGTGGACAACATAAAGGCCGTGGGCTGATAAGCCCGAAAGGCCTGTCGACACGACCGACGACCGACCGGGTGCGCGAGAGCCTTTACAACATCCTCGAGAACGGGCGTGGCGTGGATTTCGAAGGTCTGAGGGTGATCGACCTGTTCGCCGGGTCCGGTGCGCTGGGTCTCGAAGCCATGTCACGCGGGGCTTCCTTCTGCCTGTTCGTCGAAACAGATGCGGAGGCACGCGGTGTCATCCGCGACAATGTCGAAGCGCTCTCCCTGTTCGGCAATACGCGAATCCACCGCCGCTCGGCGACCGATCTCGGCACCAAGCCGGCAGGTGTCGGCGCGCCGTTCGATGTCGCCTTCCTCGATGCGCCCTATAACAAGACCGGCGGTAATGACCTGACCGGCCCGGCCCTCGCCGCCCTGCGCGATGGCAACTGGCTCTCGGACGCGGCGCTTGTCATCGTCGAGCAGTCGACACGCGAGAAACGCTCCGTACCCGATGGATATGTCGAAGACGACAGGCGCATATTTGGCGACACCCAGATCGGCTTTCTGTTTCGCAAGGGATAAAACCGAAAAGCCCTGCCCCGGTTTTCGGGACAGGGCTTCTGCGGTGGTCGTCATGGCGCTGGGTGCTTTAGGGGACGCACCATGACGCGGTGAACATCGCTAAAGCGCTAGCGCTGCTTTCATCTTGTCTTTCTCGCTGGCCGTCAGGTCCTCGATATCATCAATGAACTCGACCGCATCTTCCTTGCTGACGCCTGTCATCTTCATGAAAGACCGGTTGACGCCATCATCGCTGTCAAAGTCAAAGACCATCTTGTGATTGGTTTTCACGACGACCTTCTTGCCGCCTTCTTCCGTCCACGTTGCTTCCGGCGGCAGCGGCGGTTCCGGCATGTCGACCATGTCGCCGTCTTCGCCTGAGCGGATAACCTCGACCTTGACATCTTTGGTTTCGCCATCATCGGATTTCAGCGTCTTCACGACGATGACCTTCTGGCCTTCGTCAGTATCGACCGTGATATTGCCCTCGATATCGACACCGGCTTTTTCCAGCAATTGCTCGACATCCACATCGATGCCGTCGCCGTCATCGAGCTCGACCACCTTGATCTTGTGCTTGCCGTTTCCGGTAATTATCCGCATGTCGGAGCCGTCATTGAGCTCCACGACTTCTGTATGCGGCATGGCATCATAAACGGCGGCAAGGCGCGCGTCGGCGTCGGCGCCTGATACGATGCTCACCTCACTGCCCTTCTTCTCGGCGACGACTGTCGTCTCGGTCGCGGTGTCGACCACGGCCCAGGTCTTGTCGTCATTGATGCTGGATGTGAACAGCTTGTAGCTGCCCTCGTCCCCGGCCTGCGCAGCAAGCGGTGCCAGAGCCAGAGCCCCGGCTGTGGCGGCGATGCCCATCCCGGCGATGATTTTCTTGAACATGGAAACCCTCCTTCTCGTAAATACGAAAGAAATAGAATATCAGCCTGTCCGCCGAGACAACTAAATCCTTCGTAATTAAACGGTAAGGTCGGATTTCCTGATTTTCTGCCCTCAGATCCGTCTATCGCCGGGCGATGATGGATATCTCGTCACCGGAAAGTTCCAGTGCGCCTTCCGGCGTGACCTGCCACGAACTGACGCTTTCCAGCGCATTCAGGAAAGTGGTTTCCTGGTTCATCAGCGCCTCGGCGCACATCTTGCGGGTCGCAGCCGCCGGGCCGATGGTCAGGGTGCGCTCGCCAGCCTCATAGCTCGCATTGAAATTGTTGCAGCTGGCCATGCCGGCGACGCGTCCGTCCTCACCGAAGTTGAGGGTCGTACGCGATGAATCGATCACACCGCCGCCATTGATGTCCTCGACGACCCATTCGCCGCCGCCAAGCCCCTCAGGCCCGGCATAGAGATCGCCTGTACCGGCATTCGTATCCACAGCGCCGGTCTCGACCGCTTCCGGTTCGCTGATCAGGTTGCATTCGGGATAGTCCTCCCCCGCCAGGGTCAGCATGGCCGTATTCCCTTGCGTCCAGAACACCGTGTTCGGATCATTTGCCGCCTGGAACCGGGCGCCGGAGGCAGAAACGACGCTGAACATGGTGTAGACCTCCTGATCCACTGTCATTTCCATGCGTTCCACGCCCTGGAAACGAACGGCGACCTGTGTCGCGCCACAGCGGAAGACATAGGCGTCGGAATTATCGACCTCTTCCATCTCGTCGAAGGAAGCTGCCTCATCGGCTGCACGCTCCATGTCATCGCCAAATGGTTCCTCTGTCGATTGCTCGCCCGGTCCGCAGGCGGCAAGGCCAAGGGCAGTAAATGACAGCAGGCTCAAGGTCAGGCGGGACAGGGTCGGCATGGGCTTTTCCTCCGGGTAATCGATAAAGGCCTACCATACAGATAGCGCGTCACCGAGAAAAGCAGCACAAAAAATGCTTGCATAAAAAATTTGCATGCATATGCTTGCATGACCATTTTTGCAAGCATGGAGGCTTGAATGTCTGAAAAAGATGAATCGAAATCGATTGGTGGAAAAGCCCGAGCATCAGCGCTTACACCTGAACAGCGCAGAGAGATTGCCAGAAAAGCGGCAGCCGCAAGGTGGGCCAAGGACACCCCAATAGCGCATTTTGAAGGTGAATTCTCAATCGGTGATAAGTCAATCGACTGTGCTGTTTTGCCGGACGGAACGAGGGTAATCAGTCAGGCTTCATTTCTGCGCGGTATCGGCAGGTCTAGGTCGCCTAAAGCCGGTACAGGCGTATTGAGCACAGTCGATAAGCTTCCATTCTTTCTTAGCGCACAAGTTTTGCAGCCCTTTGTCGACGATGATTTGAAGAAGGCAATCGAGCCGATTTTTTACAGAACCGAAAATGGTTCCAAGGCCGTTGGATATGACGCCTCCGCGCTCCCTGCTGTTGCGGAAGTATATCTCAAATACCGTGATGCATTAGTAGAGGAAGAAAAGTCTATACCTTCAAATTATCATCATATTATCAAAGCTTCCGACGTTTTGATGAGAGGCCTAGCCAATGTCGGCATTATCGCCCTTGTTGATGAAGCTACTGGTTATCAAGAAGTTCGAGACCGCCAAGCCTTACAGAAAATCCTTGATAAATATCTCGCCAAAGAACTTGCAGCGTGGGCAAAACGATTTCCGGATGAATTCTACAAGCAAATTTTTCGCCTTAGAGGCTGGGAGTGGAAAGGCGTTCAGGTCAGAAAGCCACAAGTAGTAGCTAAGTACACGAATGATATTGTATACGACCGTCTAGCGCCGGGAATTCTGGAAGAGCTAGAGCGTAAAAACCCAAAGGATGAGAAGGGTCGTCGAAAAGCTCGTCACCATCAGTGGCTAAGCGAGGATGTTGGCCACCCAGCTCTAGCTCAGCACTTGCACGGCGTAATCATGCTCATGAAAACAAGTGGATCTTGGAACGACTTTATGAATAAGCTGAACATAGCAGCACCCAAAAAGGGCAAAAACTTAGAGCTATCAGTTTAAGAATTTGATCAAACAAAAAGGCGGCCCCGAGAGGCCGCCTTTCGTCCAGAAGACATGTCTGGATGGTTGAGCGAGACTTCCTTAGAAGCCCATTCCGCCCATGCCACCCATGCCGCCCATACCGCCATCTGGCATGGCGGGAGCGGCGTCATCTTTTTTTGGTTTGTCAGCGACCATCGCCTCCGTCGTGATCATCAGGCCGGCAACCGAGGCTGCATCCTGAAGGGCGTGACGGACGACTTTCGCCGGGTCGACGATGCCCATGGCGAGCAGGTCGCCATACTCATCGGTCTGGGCGTTGAAGCCGAAGGAGGTAGAGTCCTGCTCCAGCAGCTTGCCGACGACGATCGAGCCTTCGCCGCCTGCGTTGGCGACGATCTGGCGGATCGGTGCCTGGGTCGCACGGCGGATGATGGCGATACCGGCATCCTGGTCGGCGTTTTCGCCCTTCAGGCCGTCGAGACCTTTGGAGGCGTACAGCAGCGCCGTACCACCGCCCGGGACGATACCTTCCTCGACCGCAGCGCGGGTAGCGTTCAGGGCGTCATCGACGCGGTCCTTGCGCTCCTTCACTTCGATCTCGGTCGCACCGCCGACCTTGATCACGGCAACACCGCCGGCCAGTTTCGCCAGACGCTCTTGCAGTTTCTCACGGTCGTAATCGGAGGTGGTGTTTTCGATCTGCTGACGGATCTGGGCCGTGCGGGCTTCGATCTGGGCTTTCTCGCCGGCACCGTCGACGATCGTCGTGTCGTCCTTGGTGATGACGACGCGCTTGGCAGTGCCCAGCATGTCGAGGCCGACATTTTCCAGCTTGATGCCGAGATCTTCGGAAACGACCTGGCCGCCGGTCAGGACAGCGATGTCCTCGAGCATGGCCTTGCGGCGATCGCCGAAGCCCGGTGCTTTCACGGCAGCGATCTTCAGGCCGCCGCGCAGTTTGTTGACGACGAGGGTCGCCAGTGCTTCGCCTTCGATGTCCTCGGCAATGATCAGCAGCGGCTTGCCGGTCTGAACGACGGCTTCAAGCAGCGGCAGCATGGATTGCAGGTTGGACAGTTTCTTCTCGTGCAGCAGCACGTAGCAGTCTTCGAGTTCTGCCTGCATCTTCTCGGCATTGGTCACGAAGTAAGGCGACAGGTAACCGCGATCGAACTGCATGCCTTCGACGACGTCCAGCTCGGTTTCCAGCGACTTGGCTTCTTCAACCGTTATGACGCCTTCATTGCCGACCTTGTCCATGGCGCGGGCGATCATCTCGCCGATGGATTTCTCGCCATTGGCAGAGATCGTACCGACTTGCTCGATGCCCTCGGAACCGGAAACCGGCTTGGCGATTTCCTTGATGGATTCAACGACGCGGGCGACGGCGAGGTCGATACCGCGGCGCAGGTCCATCGGGTTCATGCCGGCGGCAACTGATTTGGAGCCTTCGCGGATGATGGCCTGGGCCAGAACCGTGGCGGTCGTGGTGCCGTCACCGGCTTCGTCATTGGTCTTGGAAGCAACTTCCTTGACCATCTGCGCGCCCATGTTCTCGAACTTGTCTTCAAGCTCGATTTCCTTGGCGACGGAAACGCCGTCCTTCGTGGTGCGCGGGGCGCCGAAGGATTTCTCGATCACGACGTTGCGGCCTTTCGGGCCGAGCGTGACCTTTACGGCATTGGCGAGAATGTCGACGCCGCGCAGCATTTTCTCGCGGGCATCTGCATCGAATTTTACTTCTTTGGCAGCCATGTGTGTCTACTCCTGAAAGTGTTGATTTCGTTGGATTATTGGGTCTGAGGCCTAGTCGAGAATGCCGAGGATGTCGGATTCCTTCATGATGAGAAGGTCTTCACCGTCGACCTTGACCTCGGTGCCGGACCATTTGCCGAACAGGACCTTGTCGCCAGCGGAAACGTCGAGCGGCGTGATCTCGCCATTCTCGTTTTTGGCGCCGTTGCCGACAGCGACGATTTCGCCCTGTTGCGGTTTTTCCTTTGCGGTATCCGGAATGATGATGCCACCGGCGGTTTTCGTGTCTTCTTCGATACGACGCACGAGAACGCGGTCATGAAGCGGTCTGAAAGCCATTGAGTTCGTCTCCCTTGATGGATGGCTTGCCCTCCGGGTTGAAGGGCGCGAATTACTGTCTGCACCGACACGGAGGAGGCGTTAGCACTCACCCTGCCCCAGTGCTAACAGCGAGGTAGGAGGGCAGCCGGAAACTGTCAAGAAGCCCGCCCACAAAAATGTGACCCCCGCCCTGAAATCCGCCGCAATCGCGGGCACATTTTTGCCTTGATCCAAGTTAATGATGGCATCGACCGAGAGGACGGCGTAGACGATGCCTGTAGCCTCACAAATGGGCGTTGATGACGCTGTGAGGGAACAAATTCGTCGCGTAACACGTCTAATTGGATTGAGGGGTATGGATGAACCATATCCATTCGAGGATATTTGAGGAGATTTTCCCATGCGCAAACTTATCGCTGTCAGCGCCATGGCTCTCGCAGCCGCCGCCTGTACAACAACCGACCCGTATACCGGTCAGCAAAAAACGTCCAACACCGCCCGTGGCGCAGCCATTGGCGGCGTCGTCGGTGCTGTTGCCGGCGCCCTGACCAACACCTCCGATGGTGAACAGACCGCCAAGAACGCCGCTATCGGCGCTGCTGCCGGCGCTGCCCTGGGCGGCGGTATCGGCAACTATATGGACCGTCAGGAGGCCGAACTGCGCGCCGACCTGGAAACCTCCGGTGTCCGCGTCGTTCGTAACGGCAACAATATCGACCTGATCATGCCGGGCGCCATCACCTTCGGCGTCGACCAGGCAGATATCCGCCCGGCCTTCTATGACACGCTGAACGACATTTCTACGATCCTGGCGAAATACAACCAGACGACCATTCTCGTCGAAGGCCACACGGACTCCACCGGTGCCGACCAGTATAACCTCGACCTGTCGATCCGTCGTGCCGAAAGCGTCGGCAACTATCTGGCTGCCCAAGGCGTCAACGTTCCGCGCATTCGTGCTTTGGGCTATGGCGAGACGCGCCCGGTCGCTGACAACGGCACCGATGCCGGTCGCCAGCAAAACCGCCGCGTCGAGATCCGCATCGCACCGGCTCAATCGTAATTCTCTTCGAAGAGATGACAGACAAGCAGAAAGGCCCGGGACATCCCGGGCCTTTTTTCATGCACTGGTTTTCGACTTCCGCAGCCACCCTACACTGAAGATATAGCGCGTGCCTTTTGTCACCTCGCTCACGGAATGGGTCTCGATATCAGGTCTGAACCTGATCCAGCGCTTGCCCAGAAAGCGCCCGCTGCGAAAATTCTGACACTGGAATTTTCCGCCCTCCTCGCAATCTCTCAACACCATATTGAAACGATGATGCTCCCAACCGTCAGGAGCCGGATCATTGTGAGGGGGAATATGGTCGCCAGTCAGATAACGGATCAGATATACATCGAACTTCACGATCCACGGGCAGCCGAACAGCATGATCTTTTCATAGCCGCCTTCCTGCCTGCCCCTGCGCCAGAATTTGCGCCATAGTTTCATGAATGCCGTCCATCGAATAATGCTGAGCGTCAGTCCGATATATATAGTATATAGTTCCGAGAGGATTACGAGGAAGCAGACATGATGAAACTCATCGCAATGGGGATTTGCGTAGCGACCGCGCTGTTCGCGACGGCACAGGCCGAGGTGAAGACCAAGAGCGAAACAGGATTTACCATTGCCATAGAGTTTAGGCTCAATGCGACGCCCGACGAGACATGGGCCGCTCTCACCGAGCCGTCGACATGGTGGAACAAGGATCACTCATGGTCCGGGGATGCGGCGAATTTCTCCCTCGATCCCGTCGCAGGCGGCTGTTTCTGCGAGCGCTGGAACGGCAATGAGGTCAAACATATGGAAATCGCTACGGCAATGCAGGGCAAGCGCCTCGTCATGCGCGGTGCGCTGGGCCCATTGCAGGGTCTCGGCGTGACCGGTGCCCTGTCCTGGATCATCCAGCCGGATGAGGAGGACGAAACAAAGACCATGCTGACGGTCAATTACAATGTAGGCGGTTACGCTGATATGGATGCGTGGTCGGGGCCGGTCGACGGGGTTATCGTTGAACAGGCGGCGCGCCTCGCCCGACTCGTCAATACCGGCACGCCGGAACCAGACCTGACAACAAGGCAGGAACCGGCGCGGGACTGATTGCTTCTGGGCCGCCTCAGACTATCTCCCTACTGAACCAACAAGGGAGATCACCATGTCGATCAAGAAACACGCATCAGCCCAGTGGACCGGCGGCCTGAAAGACGGCAAGGGCAATATCTCGACCGAATCCGGCGTGCTGGATGCCCAGCCCTATGGCTTCAACACGCGGTTCGAGGATGGCAAGGGCACGAACCCCGAAGAGCTGATCGGCGCTGCCCATGCCGGCTGCTTTTCCATGGCAACCTCCGCCGAGCTCGGCAAGGAAGGTATCACACCGGACAGCATCGAGACCAAGGCCGTTGTCGTCCTCGACCAGGTTGAGGGTGGCTTCGAGATTTCCAAGGTCGAGCTGACGACGCGGATCGTGGCAAAGGGCGCCAACAAGGAAACGGTCGAAAAGGCCGCCCACGGCGCGAAAGAAGGATGCCCGGTCTCCAAGGTCCTCAACGCCAACATCTCGCTGGACCTGACCGTAGAGGTATAGGCGCCGCTTGACCGGCACACCGTGCAGGGCTACCTCGGCTCTATGCCAGAAACCAGAATTATCAGCGCCCTGCGCGAGATTGCCCCTGACTATGACGCCCTGCTCTGCGATGCGTGGGGCGTCGTCCATAATGGTGTAGAGCTTTTCGACGGCGTGGAAGAAGCACTGTCGCAATTCCGTGCAAAGCACGGCCCGGTCTTCATCCTGACCAATGCACCGCGGCTGTCCTCGGTCATCCCGGACCAGCTGGACAGCCTCGGCCTGTCGCGCGAGGCCTATGACGGGGTCGTCACCTCAGGCGATGCGACACTGGCGGCGGTGAGAAGTTTCGAGGGCAAGCCCGCCTTCAAGCTGGGGCCGGACAAGGACAACACGATCTTCGACGCGTTTGGCATCGACTACACAGAGCTGGAAGACGCCGCCTTCATTCTGTGTACGGGGCTTTTCGACGATGCGACGGAAACGCCGGAAGACTATCACGAACTACTCGGCAAGGCCCATGCATTGAACCTGCCCTTTGTCTGCGCCAACCCGGATATTGTTGTGCGCCGTGGCAAGGACCTGATCTATTGCGGCGGGGCGCTGGCTGAAGTCTACGAAAAACTCGGCGGTAATGTCATCATGGCCGGAAAGCCGCACGCGCCGATCTATGAGCTTGCCTATGAGCGTCTGGCCGAGGCCCGCGACGGTGAGAAACCGAAACGCATCCTCGTCATCGGCGACGGGTTCAACACAGACATTCTCGGCGCCAACCGCCAGCATCTTGACGTCGTTTTCATCGCCGACGGTATCTCGCAGGATATCGGCCGCAACGATCAGGGTCGTCTCGATGGCCAGCTCGTCGGCGACCTGCTCGACCAGCGCGGCCTGACAGCGACCGCTGCCATGGAAGCCTTGAAGTGGTAAGGGCTTAAATGAGCGAAGCGACCGTCATCCACGCCCCGATGGACTGCCCACTTGAAGATATCTTCCGCGGTACCGTCGCCGTAATGGGCAATCTCGATGGCGTCCACCGCGGGCACCAGGCCCTGATCGGCGAGGCGCGCAAGATGGCAGAGATCATGAGCAAGCCGCTGGCTGCGATCACCTTCGAGCCACACCCGCGCTATGCCTTCCGTCCGGAGACGGAGAATTTTCTGCTGACGACGCTGAACAAGAAGATCGAACTTCTGGGGCATCAGGGGGTGGAGACCGTCTTCCTGCTGCCCTTCAACCGCCGCCTGTCGATGCTGGACCCGGCCGAATTCGTCGAGGATATCCTCGGCAATATTCTCGGCCTGTCAGGCATCGCCGTCGGCGCGGATTTCCAGTTCGGGCGCAAGCGTTCCGGCACGGCGCAGATGCTCGACGAGTTGGCCCGCAAGGCGGGGATCGAACCGATGATCGTCAAACCGGTCGCCGACAAGGGCGCGGTCGAGAAATTCTCCTCCACCGATGCCCGCGACGCGATCAAGGAAGGCAGGCCGCAGGACACTGCCCGAATTCTGGGGCGGCCATGGTCGGTCACCGGCATCGTCGAAAAAGGCAAGCAGCTTGGCCGCACGCTCGATTTCCCGACCGCGAATATCCGCCTTGGTGACCTGATCGAACCGGCGAAAGGCGTATATGCCGTGAAGGTAAACCTGAACGGTGAGACTCATAACGGTGTCGCCAATTTTGGCTCCCGCCCCACCGTCGACGGCGAGGGCGTCTTGCTGGAAGTTTACATCTTCGATTTCAACGGCAACATCTATGGCGAGACGCTGGAAGTGGAGCTGCACCACTTCATCAGGCCAGAGCAGAAATTTGACGGGCTCGACGCGCTGAAAGCGCAGATTTCCGAAGACAGCGCCACGGCGCGCCGCCTGCTGACGCAATAATTTCCGATTGTCACCGCTATCATCACGCAAACGTATGAACCGCTGCCGCCCCGCCGCGGCGGCGCCACTCTGTTGCCTTAATTTCCGTTAATCATGGCAAAATATCGACAGGTAATCTGTTCATAGTTCACGGGCCGGGGGGCGGATAAGTGAAACGCCAGCATGGAGAACGCCATGACCCATACCCCTACCCGCACAAGCCGTTTCAGGCTTTCTACGATCACCGCAGTCCTTGCCGGCGGCCTCATGGCCATCACCGGCGCCGCCTCGGCCCAGACTCTATCAGTTCAGGTCGGCTCCAATTATGACCGTGATAACCGCTATGGCGGATCGACCCGCATCGTTTACTGCGAGTCCGACGACATGCGCTACGAGACCTGCAATCTCGGCGGCAATGTCCAGCGCGTCTACCTGCAGGACCGCAAGTCCAACTCCAGCTGCTATGAAGGCCGTGACTGGGGCTATGACCGCAACCGCATCTGGGTGCGCAATGGCTGCCGCGCCAATTTCGGTGTCGTCTATGCCGGTGGATACAACGGCGGCTATGACCGCGATCGTGGTTACGACCGTGACCGCCGCTACGACAATGACCGTTATGACCGCCCGGGCCGTGGCTATGGCCGGGACAATGTTTCCGCCCGCCGCGATGATGCCGTGCGCAGCTGCATCGCCGTTGCCAACCAACGCCTGAACCAGGATGGCCGCCGCGGCTATCGCTTCGACAAGGTGAACTTCGCAACGCCTGACCGCGATGGCTATGGCTGGACCGTCGGCCTGGAATACGATTATGGCCGCGGCTATCGTTCTCGCGAACGCGACATCATCTGCCAGTACGAGCGCGGCCGCGCATGGCTGACCTCCTATCGCTATTCCGGCTATGACGATCGTGGCCGGGACAGGGACAGGGACCGCGGTCGCCGTTACTAGGAGCGGCAACCATCGAATCTAAAAGGCCCGGACGCTCCGGGCCTTTTTTCTTGCCTCTGATGTCATGATCCGTAAAAGCTGTTCCTCATGTGCAGCCTGGCAAGCATATTCTCCCAGCGAATTACCGGCCCGGCCTCCGGCGCCGTATCGGCTGCTTGAGTCCGGGCGAAACCTTTTGCGCCGCGCGGTAACCCGCGCTAGAGACTTCCCCCTAGAGACAGACAGAACTGACCGACCATGGCTGATGACAAGAAAGCGCCGTCAGGGCGCGACTACCGCGATACGCTTTTCCTGCCGACCACCGATTTCCCCATGCGCGCGGGCCTGCCCAAGGCAGAGCCGGAGCACCTGAAACGCTGGGAGGAGATGGGCCTCTACGAGAAACTGCGCGTTGAGGCGGCGGACCGCCCGGCCTTCACCCTTCACGATGGCCCGCCCTACGCCAACGGACACCTTCATATCGGCCATGCCCTGAACAAGGTGCTGAAGGATATCGTCGTGCGCTCGCGCCAGATGTCGGGTTTCAACGCCAATTACGTGCCGGGCTGGGACTGCCACGGCCTGCCGATCGAATGGCAGGTGGAAAAGCAATACAAGGAAAAGGGCAAGGCCAAGGCCGACGTGCCGCCGTCCGAATTCCGCCAGGCCTGCCGCGACTATGCCGCCAAGTGGATCGACATCCAGAAGGGTGAGTTCCGCCGTCTCGGCATCGAAGGCGACTGGGCTGACCCGTATACGACGATGAAGTTCGCTTCCGAGGCTGCCATCGTCGGTGAGTTCCTGAAGTTCATCGAGAACGGCCTCGTCTATCGCGGTGCCAAGCCGGTGATGTGGTCGCCGGTCGAACAGACCGCGCTCGCCGAAGCAGAGGTCGAATATCACGACCGAAAGGTGCCGGTGATCTGGGTGAAGTTCCCGGTCAAGAATGCCGACAACACCTCCGTCGTGATCTGGACGACCACGCCATGGACCATCCCGTCTAACCAGGCGGTCTCCTACAACACCTCGATCTCCTATGGTGTCTACGAAGTGACCGCCGTGATGAGCGAGGAAGAGCTGGGCTTTGCGCCTTATGCTAAGGTTGGCGAAAAGCTGCTGCTCGCCGATGCGCTGGCCGACAGCGTCAAGGATGCCGCAAAGATCTCCGAGTGGACCCGCGTCGCCGATGCCGAAGACCCGGCTTCCTACAAGCTGAGCCATCCGCTCGCCGGGCTCGATCCGTTCTGGCAGCACGACATCGCCATGCTCGCCGGTGACCACGTCACCGACGATGCCGGTACGGGTTTCGTGCATACCGCCCCTGCCCATGGCGAGGACGACTACAACGTCTTCGTCGCGTCGGGCCGCTCGACCGGCGACATCCGCCAGATTGTCGACGAAAGCGGTTGCTACACGGATGAAGTGCCCGAACCCCTGCGCGGTCTCGACATCATCCGCACCTCCGGCAAGAAGCTTGGCGAACCCGGCAAGGCGAACCCGGAAGTCATGCGCCTGCTCGCCGAACAGGGCACGCTTTTGGCCCGTGGCCTGACGACGATCCGCGACGCCCACTCCTGGCGATCCAAGGCGCCGGTCATCCGGCGGGCGACACCACAATGGTTCATCCGCATGGGCGGGACTGGCACAGGCGGCCTGCGCGACACAGCACTGCAAGCCATCGCCGACACAAAGTTCTATCCCGAAAGTGGGCGCAACCGCATCCGCACCATGGTCGAGGGCCGCCCGGACTGGCTGGTCTCCCGCCAGCGTGCCTGGGGCGTGCCGATCACCATCTTTGCCAGCAAGAAGACCGGCGAGCCGCTGAACGATGAGGCCGTTAACAACCGCATCCGCATGGCGATCGCAGAGCGCGGTGCCGATGCCTGGTTCGATACCCCGGCGCAGGACTTCCTCGGCGACAAGTACAAGGCCGAGGATTATGAGAAGGTCGAGGATATCCTCGATGTCTGGTTCGATTCCGGCTCGACCCACGCGTTTGTGCTGGAAGGCCGCAACGACCTGACCGCACCAGCCGACCTCTATCTGGAAGGCTCCGACCAGCATCGCGGATGGTTCCAGTCGTCCCTGCTGGAGAGCTGCGGCACACGCGGTCGCGCGCCTTACAAGGCGGTGCTGACCCATGGCTTCGTCCTCGACGAGCAGGGCCGGAAGATGTCCAAGACCGAGGGCAATGTGACCGACCCGGCGGAAGTCACCCAGAAATACGGCGCCGACATCCTGCGCATCTGGGTCGCCAGTGCCGACTATTCCGAAGATCTGCGCATCGGCGAGGAGATCATCGGCTCCGCCGTTGACGGCTATCGCAAGCTGCGCAACACGCTGCGCTACCTGCTCGGCGCCGTTGCCAATTATGCGCCTACGGAGGAAGTCGAGCCGGAGGACATGCCGGAACTGGAGCGCTATGTGCTGCACCTGCTGCACAAGCTGGATGGCGAGATCACGGCGGCCTACCAGGCCTATGACTTCAAGACCGTCTGGCGTCGCCTGTCGGATTTCTGCTCCATCGACCTGTCCTCGCTCTATCTCGATATCCGCAAGGACAGCCTTTATTGCGACCGCCCGGACGATCCGGGCCGCATGGCCGCGCGCACGGTGATGAATATCCTGCTCGACTACCTGATGCGCTGGCTCGCGCCGATCTGTCCGTTCACGGCGGAAGAGGCCTATCTCTCCCGCCATCCGGAACAGTCTGCTTCTTCCGTTCACCTGCGCTTGTTCCTGCAGGCACCGGAAGAGTGGAAAGACGAGGCCTTGGCCGGGAAATGGGGCACAATCCGCAAGGTCCGCCGCGTCATCACCGGCGCGCTGGAAGTGGAACGCCGCGAGAAGCGCATCGGTGCCTCGCTCGAAGCCGCCCCGGTCGTCCATATCGAGGACAAGGCAACGCTGGAGACAGCCTCCTCCGTCGACATGGCCGAGCTGTGCATCACCTCTGCCATCACGCTGACCGGCGATCCGGTTCCGGCGAACGCCTTCCGCATGGAAGACATCGCCGGCATCGGTGTCGTTCCTGCCCGTGCAGATGGCGGGAAATGCTCGCGCTGCTGGCGCATACTGCCGGAGGTCACCGAAACCCACGAACTGTGCAATCGCTGCGAGGATGCTGTTGCCGCCCATGACAAGGTGGCGGGCTAGCGGATGGCAAGCGGCAAGAAAGGATTGCGGCCGGGCAAACGGTTCCGGATCTGGCGCCACCAGATCGCAAGGAATTCATATGCCCATTTCGCGCTCATTCTTTCTGCCGTGGTCATCGTCCTCGACCAGCTGACGAAGTTCCTCGTCCTGCGCAATGACACGCTCGCCGGCCCGCTCTGCTCGCCGACCAACCCGCGTTATTGCGGCCAGATCGAGATCTCGCAGATTTTCGACCTGACCATGGTGTGGAATCGCGGCGTCAGTTTCGGGCTGTTCGCGGGGGGCATGACCTCCCGCATTGGCCTGTCGATCCTGCAGGTCGGTGTCTCGATCGCGCTGATTTACTGGCTCGCCTCGCTGAAACGGCGGGTCGCGGCGCTGGGTGTCGGGCTGATCATCGGCGGGGCGCTGGGCAATGCCTATGACCGCATCGTCTATGGCGCCGTTGTCGATTTCCTTGATTTTTCAGGGCTTTATTTCCCCTGGGTCTTCAATATCGCCGATGCGGGCATCAATGTTGGCGTCGCCTGCCTGCTCTATGACGCATTCTTCGTGACTCCACGCCTCGAACGTGAGAAAGCGGCAAGCAAGTCAAGCAAGGCTGGACAAGAGCACGGTTAACGGCTTTTATCCGGCGAACAGCGGCGTTATAGTGTCCGCCAGAAGTTACAGGGAGTTACCCATGCAAGCGTTTTATCGCACGGTTCTGGCCATTGCCCTTGTTGGCCTGGCCGCCAGCGGCTGCTCCAGCCTGCGCTCTGCCATTGGCGGCGGCAAAAACCCGCCGGACGAGTTTGCCATCGTCACCAAGGCCCCGCTGACCATTCCGCCGGATTATTCCCTGCGCCCGCCAAAGCCCGGTGAGACGCGCCCACAGGAACAATCCCCGTCGCAACGCGCCCAGCAGCTGCTCGTCGGTGACCAGACCTCCCAGCCACCGAGCCAGGGTGAGCTTGTCCTGATCCAGCAATCCGGTGCACTCGATGTAGATCCGAACATCCGTTCGATCCTTTCTGCCGAAAATGGCGGCTGGGCCGAAAAGGATGACAGCCTCGCCAACCGCCTGCTGTTCTGGAAAGTGAACAACGGTACGATCGATGACGAAGCCGCACCGCTGCGTGTCGACGATCCGAATGACTGGCTGGAAAAACGCCGCCAGTCCATCGAGAACGTCACCGGCGGTCAGGAAGTGACGATCAAGCGCGATGCGAAAATCCTGAACCTGCCTGGCATCCGCTAGAACTTTCGGGAAACTGGACTTTTCAAAAGCCGTCCGCAATGCGGGCGGCTTTTTTCTTGGGCGCTCCCGTTCGTGATTATCATCCCGCCCGTGCACATTATGCTGACACAGTGCCGCCACATTGCTATTCTGTCATGTAAAGAGAGGGTCGAAGGGAGGAACCACGATGTTCAAGAAACTGACCGGACTATTCATCGCCTGCGTCGCGCTTGGCGGCTGCGTGTCGATGTCAGAGGATGACTGCCTGACCGCCAACTGGGCAGCAATCGGGGCCAATGACGGGGTCAACGGTGCGGCTTATTCGACACTGGAAACCCGCGTTAATCAGTGTCGTGAATATGGCGTGGAAGCAGACCTGACAGCCTATAATCGCGGCTATGAAGACGGGCTTCGAACCTATTGCACGCCGCGCAACGGCTTTGAAGTCGGCTCGCGCGGATCAAGCTACAGCAATGTCTGCCCAGTCGAGCTGGAGCCGGAATTCCTCGCTGCGTACAATGAAGGCCGCGAGCTCTATCGCCTCGAATCGAACCTGCGCTCGGCGGAAAATGCCCTGAACAGTCTGTATGCCCAGATCGACGACAAGGAAGACGATATAGAAGATCTGCGCAAGCGCCAGCGCAAGGACGGGACGAAACTGCCGGAAAATGAATATCGCAGTCGGCTCGATGACCTCTCCGGCGACATTCGCCGCCTGCGCCGGTATATCGACGAGCGCCAGTTCGATGTGCGCCTCGCTCGCGATGCACTGAATGCCTTTGCCTACCGGCGCTGGTAGGAGGCGCTGGTAAACATACCGCAGAACCGCTAAAGGCGATGGCATGACGGACCTTCTCGACCACCCGGATGCCATCGCCCTGCTGCGTCACGCGCCGCAGACGACCGCCTTCAACAAGCTGCGCAAGCGCCTGAACCGCCTGACTCGTGAGGCGATCGACACCTATGGCATGCAGCAAGATGGTCAGCCCGCTAAACCGGAAAAATGGCTGGTTTGCCTGTCTGGCGGCAAGGATTCTTGGGCGATGCTCGGTATCCTGATGGACCTGAAGGCGCAGGGCCTGTTGCAGGCAGACCTGCTCGCCTGCAATCTCGACCAGGGCCAGCCCGGCTTTCCGTCCAGCACCATCCCGGATTTCCTCAACCAGCATGGCATCACCCATCGGATCGAGTATCGCGACACCTATTCCGTCGTCACCGAGAAGGTTCCGGCGGGCAAGACCTATTGCTCGCTCTGCTCACGCCTGCGCCGGGGCAATCTCTATCGCATTGCGCGGGAGGAAGGCTGCACGTCCGTCGTCCTCGGCCATCACCGTGAGGATGCGCTGGAGACGTTCCTGCTGAACCTGTTCCATGGCGGCACCCTCGCTGCGATGCCGCCCAAGCTGCTCAACGACGAAGGCGACCTGACCGTGTTGCGCCCGCTCGCCCTGTGTGCCGAGGACGACCTGGCCAAATACGCCGCTGCCCTGTCCTTTCCTATCATCCCCTGCGACCTTTGCGGCTCGCAGGACGGGCTCCAGCGCCAGGCGATGAAGCAATTGCTGGATGAGTGGGAACGCAAGAGCCCCGGCCGCAAGGAAACGATATTCCGCGCCCTGTCCCACGTGAAGCCCGGCCACATGCTCGACCCCGCCCTGTTCGACTTTTCAGGTCTCGATCCGCGCAATTAGTGTGGAAAAGCGCCGCTGTTAACGAATCAGTCCCGGGGCGCATAATGGCCTGATGAGTGCCACTGCCCGAAAGTCCGACAATCCCCGCCCGGCGATCCACCGCCTGCCGCCAGATGCCGTCAACCGCATCGCCGCAGGCGAGGTCATCGAGCGACCGGCGGCGGTGATCAAGGAACTGGTCGAGAACTCCCTAGATGCCGGGGCGACGCGGATAGAGATCGACATTCGCGATGGTGGCAAGGCGTCGATGAGCGTCACCGACAATGGCTGCGGCATGGACGAAGCTTCGATGCTGCTGGCGATCGAACGGCATGCGACGTCGAAGCTCGCCCCGTCCGATGCCGGCGACTACGACCTGACCAATATCGCTACCATGGGCTTTCGCGGCGAGGCGCTGCCCTCCATCGGCGCCGTTGCCCGGCTGGATATCCTGTCGCGACCCGAGGGGCTGAACGCGGCGAAACTCTCCGTGCACGGCGGCAAGCTCGATGGCCCCGCGCCTGCAGCCTTCGCCGGTCACGGCACGCGGATCGAGGTGCGCGATCTTTTCTACGCGACACCCGCTCGCCTGAAATTCCTCAAGACCGACCGGGCCGAGACGATGGCGATCTCCGAAGTGCTGAAGAAGCTCGCCATGGCCCGCCATGATGTCGGCTTTGCCCTGTCGTCCAACGGCCGGAAGATGTTCGACTACAAGGCCGAGCCTGACACGCGGGAGGGCGCGCTCGCCCGCCAGGCCGCCGTGATGGGCCGTGATTTTGGCGACAATGCGCTGGCCCTCGACACCACCCGCGAGGATGTCCGGCTGACGGGCTTTGCCGGGCTGCCGACCTTCAACCGCGGCCTGCCCGACAAGCAGTTCCTGTTCGTCAATGGCCGCCCGGTGAAGGACCGGCTGATCATCGGCGCGATCCGCGGCGCCTATGCCGACTTCCTCGCCCGCGACCGGCACCCCGCCGTGACTCTGTTTCTCGACATGCCGCCATCCCAGGTCGATGTGAACGTGCACCCGGCGAAAACGGAAGTACGCTTCCGCGATGCCGGGATGGTAAGGGGGCTGATCGTTTCTGCCCTGCGTCATGCGCTGGCAGAGGCCGGCCACCGCGCCTCGACCACCGTCGCAGGTTATGCGCTTGGCCGTATGCAGACGGAAGGCCAGCAGAGTGCAGCCCCCCTTCAGGGCAGCTACCAGCCGCAACAGCGCTACAGCGGCGCCAGCCCGCAAAGCTTCCGGCGTGATGACTTCAACCGCGACAATCCGTTTGCGGAGAGTTATGCCCCTGCAGGCGGAGCAGAGGAAAGCGGAGAGAGCTTTTCAGGGTTTGACACGCCCACCGCCCGCCATGAGCCGGAGCCGGAACACGCCCCGCAAGAGCCACCAAGGAATTACCCCCTCGGCGCGGCGCGCGCCCAGCTGCACGAGACTTATATTGTCGCGCAGACACAGGATGGCCTCGTCATCGTCGACCAGCATGCCGCCCATGAACGCCTCGTCTATGAGCGCATGAAAAAGGCGCTGGCCCAGGGCGGTGTCGCCAGCCAAGGGCTGCTGATCCCGGAAGTCGTGGAACTCGATCAGGCAGAGGCCGATGCCCTGACCGAGCGAGCCGGGGAATTCGCAGAGCTTGGCCTGAAGCTGGAACCGTTTGGCGACGGCGCGGTCATCGTGCGCGAAACGCCAGCCCTCTTGGGTAAGACGGACGTACAGGGCATGGTTCGCTCGCTAGCCGAGGAAATCTCCTCGCTCGGCGAAGGGCTGGCCCTGAAAGAGAAACTGCAGGAGATTTGCGGCAACATGGCCTGTCGCGGCTCCGTCCGTGCCGGGCGCCGTCTGACCACGGAAGAAATGAACGCCCTCCTGCGTCAGATGGAGGCAACCCCCCATTCCGGACAATGCAATCATGGCCGCCCGACCTATGTCGAGCTGAAGCTCGCCGACATTGAACGCCTGTTCGGCAGGCGATAGGCCAGAGGCCTCACGAAACCCACAACAAGATTTGCGTCGCCACCGCACCGGCACTTGTTACTGCGCCGATGATCGGTACACCGATCCACATGTTCGGCACCCCGTCGGGCTGGGATTTGGCTTTTAACGCAAGCAAGGACAGATTCACTGCAGCAAAGACGATGAGAATGATCAGGCTGGTCGCTTCGGCCAGCTGTTTCAGCGGCACGAAGACGGCGAGCAGCATCACGATAGTACCGATGGCTATTGTCGCGACCACGGGCGTGCCCGTGCGCTGGTTGATCTGGCCGAACACACCCGGCGCCCCGCGCCCGTCGCGGCCGATATCCATCAGCAGCCGCGCCGCGCCGATGATCTGCGTCAGCGCACCATTGACGATGATGAACAGGCTGGCGATGCCGACCGGCCAGGCGGGCCAGCCTGCACGCTCGACCACCGCGACCAGCGGGGCTTCCGCCTCGGCGATTTGTTCGGTCGGGCCGGCTCCGACCACTGCCGAAGAAACCAGCAGATAGAAGACAAAGACGATAGCAAAGGCGATGACGATGGCGCGCGGCAGGGTCTTCTCGACCTTTTTCACTTCTTCCGCGGTCAGCACCATGTCGCCGAAACCGATGAAGGAATAAAGCGCAAGGAACGTCCCGCCGAACAGGCCGATTGCTGCCATGCTCGAAATGCCGCCCAGTTCTTCTGCCAGCATGACCGGTGTTGCGGCGAGCCCGTCGCGCACGGCCCAGACTACGGCGACCAGCGTCACCATGCCGATGATCGTCGTCATGGCCATGAACATGGTGCTCGCCTTCATTCCCACCGCGGCAAGAGACGCGAGCGCGATGATGATACCGATCGCCACAAGCCAGTCCGGCAAGTCGATGAAGACGCCGAGATAGCCGATGAAACCGCTGGTGATGGTCGCGGCTGAAACAGTGTTCGCCGCCACCAGCCCCCAGCCGGCAAGCGAGCCCAGATGCTTCAGGCCCGACGCCCGCTCGACATAGTCAATCGGACCGCCGGCTGTGGGGATGCGCGCCGCGATTTCGGCATAGGAGAGCGCCGTAGCGAAGGCGACGAGACCGGCAATGAGATAGGCTATCGGGGTCAGAGCCCCCGCCTCGCCGATCACCTTGCCGATAACGACGAATATGCCCGCCCCCAGGATCGTGCCGACACCATAAAAGACGAGCCAGGGCAGGGAAATGGAACGGGAGAGCTTGGGAGCGGGCGTATCACTGTTTTCCATGCATGCAGAACGCTTCTGAGCCGTGCTTGTTCACTTCCCGGCCAGACAGTCTAGGATGGGCCGATACTCAGCCGTTACCGGATCAACAAACATGGCCGACGAAAAACACATTCCTCTTGTTGAGCTGGGCGACTGGCAGGATTTATCCGAGACTGACATGCGCACGAAGGCAGAGGCGTTTCTTGCACAGATCCGCCGCCGCCATTCGATCCGGGATTTCTCGACCGAGCCGGTCGCGCAGGACATTCTCGAGGCCTGTATCGCCGCAGCGGGCACTGCCCCGTCCGGCGCCAACCACCAGCCATGGCATTTCGCGCTGGTAGGCGAAGCGGATATCAAGGCCCAGATCCGTGACGCCGCCGAAGAGGAAGAGCGCGCCTTCTATGAGGGCCGCGCCGGCGCCGAATGGCTCGATGCCCTCGCCCCCATTGGCACTGATGCCACGAAGGAACACCTGACCGACGCGCCATGGCTGATCTGCATCTTCGCCCAGCGCCGCGGCGGCGTGGAGGCAGGCGAGACCCGCAAGAACTACTACATCCACGAAAGCGTCGGCATCGCGACGGGCATGCTGATCACCGCGCTGCACATGGCAGGCCTCGCAACGCTGACCCACACGCCGAACCCGATGAGTTTCCTCAACAGGATCCTGAAAAGGCCGGATACGGAAAAGCCCTATCTGATCCTTGTGGTCGGCAAGCCGGCAGGCGACGCCACCGTGCCCGCCCATGCGCTGAAGAAGAAACCACTCAAAGATATCCTGTCGATCTTTTGAAATATTCTGCCACGGTGTGTGGACTTCCCCGATAAAGGGGCGTAAGGGCCTCGCCCATGCTGACAGCCTTTCTGACATCTTTTGTCGCGGCCTTTGTGACGCTGTTCATCGTGATCGATCCGGTCATGGTAACGCCGATCTTTGCCTCGCTGACGCGCCATGAAGAGCCGAAACGGCAGCGCATGATCGCCCTGTCCGCGGCGATCATCGCTGCCGGTGTGCTGACCTTCTTTGCCTTCTTCGGCCAGTTCATGCTGCACCATCTCGGCATCACCATGGCCGCGTTCCGCGCCGCCGGCGGCCTCCTGCTGTTCCTCATGGGTTTCCGCATGTTCTTCGACCCGGACGAGGAGATGGACGCCAAACGCCCCGGCCCGAAAGCGTCCTCTCGGGACAATATCGCGTTCTACCCCATTGCCCTGCCGCTGCTCGCCGGCCCGGGTGCCATCGCGACCGTCATGCTGCTGATGGGCGACAATCGCGAGCGCTTTGCCGATTCGGTCAATCAGATGGCCGCCGTCGCCGGTGTCCTCGCCTCTGTCTATGTCACGCTGATCGTCGGCTTTGCCTTCATGAGCTTTGCCGCGCGAATCTCTTCTGCGCTCGGGCGCACGGGCATGAACATGATTTCCCGCCTGCTCGGCATGCTGCTGATGGCGTTGTCGACGCAATACATTTTCGATGGCATCCGCGTCGGTGTGCTGGAGCGGGTCGGCAGCTAACACCTCCCCTCAAACGAATATCCCGGCAACTGCCTGGGGCGGCCATTGCCGGGACATTCGATAGGTACGCTCTCCCCCGAAAGCGTGATGTGACTGTGCGTTATTTTCCGGTGGCGGAACATCCCCCGAATGGGGGAGAAGGGTATCAATCCTCGTTACCACCCCTGTCACCGCTATCGGGGCGCAAGCCCAGACGTGTCGCATGCCATGACGCTTCTGCCCGGGAAGAGATACCGAGCTTGCGGTAAACGGACTTGATGTGGCTGGCGACAGTGCTTTCCGCCACGCCTAGATGGATGGCGACATCGGCATTCCTGAGACCCCTGCCGATGAGTGCCAGCACGCTTTTCTCCCGGTCGGTCAAGGTGCCATCTTCTTCGGCGGCCGGGCCGGTCTCACGGAAATGGGTCACGATGCGCCGGGCTATGGCAGGCGACAGCAGCGGCACGCCATCGGCATATTGCGACAGCTGACGGCCGAGCAGGCCTTCATCGGTATCCTTCAGCAGATAGCCCTGCGCCCCGGCGGCCAGCGCCGCGACGACGGAGGCATCCTCACCGATTACCGTCATGACGATGGGGATAGTGTCCCCGTTCTTTTCCGTCACGGCACGGATTACATCCAGTCCCGAGCCATCCGGCAGGCCAAGGTCGATCAGGGCGAGGTCAAAAGTTTCCTCACGAACAAGCTGAAGGGCCGTGCGGATGTCACCGGCTTCCGATATGGCGCAGGCGCCGACGGCCTGCCGTGCCAGTTCACAAAGCCAGCGACGCGTATCGACCAGGTCTTCGAGGATCAGGACTTTCTTCATGCCTCGATCTCTTTCTTCATACCTGTTGAGGCAGGCACCGGCACCTGCGCTGCGATGGTTGTTCCGCCCTCGCTGGAGCCGATTGATGACGTGCCCCCCAGTCCGGCAATACGATCGGCGATGTTTTTCAGGCCATTGCCCGGCACGATGGTCTGCGGATCGAACCCCTTGCCGTCATCACTCAGCGTTACGCTGATCGACCCGTTCACCTGCATGATCGACACGCCGACGCGGCGGGCGCCCGCATACTTTATCGTATTGCTGACGGTTTCGCGAATAACGGAACGCAGGGCATGTATCGCCTGTGGTGTCATCTGCACATCATCTGCAATATCGCTGTGCCAGTCGAGGGCCAGGCCTGCCGCCTCTGCCCGCTCTGCCGTTTCGGCGCGCAGGTCGGCGAGCGCTTCATCGAGCGAAGCCTCCTCTCCACCGGCATTGTTGATGATGTCACGCAAATCGGTCAGCGTTTCACGGATCAGCACGTCCTTGCGCGGCCCAGACTGGCTGTGCAGGGCACTGAGCAATTGCGAGCCGATATTGTCATGCATGTCGCGGGCGATGCGCGTGCGCTCCTCCTGCATGCCACGATCATAGGCAACGCGGCTTTCCTCGGCCTGCAGCATCAGGCGCATCAGCTGATAGGCTGTCTCGCGATGCCGTGGCGCAAACAGCCCGCGCCCCTCCCAAGGATAGCGCAGCAGCAGGCCGGGAAGTCCCTTCATGGCTGGCAAGGCAAGCGCCAGGCCGTCTTCCCTGATTTCCGGCTCGCCCTGACTGATATCGGCTGTCTCGCATTCCAGTACGAGAAAATGTCGGCGGAACAATTGCTGCCATGCGGCGGCCCGTTGTTCGGCATTGGGCTCGAAGGCGACATCGACAACGGCGCGGAACAATTCCTCAGTGCTCGACGCATCACGCCGCAGGACCTGACGGCCAATCCAGTCCCGCAGGGGAAGATAGGCGACCGCGATGATGAAGATGGCAAGACCGAAGGCCGGCCCCTGTTCCAGCGGCAAGGCCAGCAGCAGAACCGCATCGAGCACAAGCAACAGCGCGGCACCGATCGTGTAGAACAGGATCTGGAACGCCCACTCGCCCAGCTGGAACAGGCGATAGCGGGTCAACCCGACGGCAAGGCCGATATAGATCAGCAGGAAGAAGATGAAGGCATAGCGTGCTTCCATCAGCGACCCAAAACCGAACGTGCTCGGTATGGCGACAAGCGCGATAAACGGCCCGGCGCCGAACAGTACCGACAGGCCAAGCCACCAGGCAATCGCACGCTCCCGCGGCTGGCCACCGGTTGCCTTGATCTGCAGGGCGACGACGATGCAGATACCGATCATCTCGGTAAAGGTGATCGTCTGGACAAGCGTCGAGCCGGAGAACATCATCGTCAACCCGAACAGCGTCCAGATGCCGAAACCACCGACGACCAGTGTCGTCCATAGACGCCAGTGGGGCAACCTGACCGGGTAAACCAGAAACAGGACGATCATCACGATCCCGAACAATGACGCGCCACCGGCATTGAACAGGACGAACAGGATCTCTGCCCAGTCCGGCAAGGGCACGATGACCGAATTGCCGATGCCGGCGCCGAAGGTGAACATCAGCGTCGCAAGGCCGCTGATCGCGAACAACATCGCCGCGAGGTCTCGCGGGCGCAGAGACCAGACGAGCGCCCCGATAAGATAGGCACCGGCACCGGTGATGAATTGCGTCCAGAAGCTGGAATCGAGCTCGAGCGGCGAGCGGAACAGTGCGTCGCCCGGGGCCTGCAGCACCATAAAGACGAAACCCGCCATCATGGCGAGGCCGAGCCCCATGGACACGGCCAGCCGGCGGCCCGGCATCATCAATATCTGAGTGGCACTCATGCCAGAATACTCTCGCCCCAGAACCGGCCGGCATTTCGGGGGATGCACGGCCGGGATACTGGCACCAACAGCGGTACCGATTGAAAATATTACGTATTTCGGCCCTCAGGGCTAGAGCGGGACCTGACAATTCCGGGTCGGCTGCGATCAGGCTAATGCCGCGCCAGAACCTCGCGCACGGCCTCGACCAGTTTTTCGCGTGGCACGGAGAATTGCGCCGGCTGGTCCTCGCGCCAGGCCTTGTTGTCCTCGATCTCCTTGGACAGTTTCGCACCAAGGACCAGGTCCTTCAGCTGGATCTCGCCATTGGCGCGTTCATCCTCGCCCTGGATGATGGCAACCGGCGCATCGCGCTTGTCGGCATATTTCATCTGCTTGCCGAAATTCGATCCGCCGAGATAGACCTCCGCCCGGATACCGGCAGACCGCAACTCGGCGGCCATTAGCTGGTAATCGGCCATGCGCGCCTTGTCGAAGACGGTGACGATGACCGGACCGGTTGCTTTCGGCATCGCGCCTTCACGCGCCTGCAAAGCGGAGAGCAAGCGCGAGACACCGACGGAACAGCCGACCGCCGGCACTTCCTGACCCTTGAAGCGCTTGACGAGATCGTCATAGCGCCCGCCGCCACCGACGGAACCGAAGCGGACCGGACGGCCTTTCTCATCAGCGACCTCGAAAGTCAGGTCTGCCTCGAATACGGGGCCTGTATAATATTCAAGACCGCGCACGATCGACATGTCGAGCAGCACTCTCTTCTCGTCATAGCCGAGTGCGGACAGGGTTTCCGCCATGCTCGCCATATCGGCGATCCCGGCCTGCCCCGCTTCGCTGGCGCCAATGATATCCTTCAGGGCACTGACGGTCTCTTCGTTGGAGCCTTTCGTCGCAGCCATGAACGCCATGACGATATCGGCCTGGTCGCCGGAAAGCTTCGCGCCATCGGTGAAGTCGCCGCTCTCGTCCTTTCGGCCCTCGCCGAGCAGCTGGCGCACGCCCTCCTCGCCAAGCCGGTCGAGCTTGTCCATGGCGCGCAGGGTGACAAGGCGTTGCTCCGCCTGTTCTTCACCGGACAATCCGGCAACATCAAGCAGCCCGTTCATCAACTTGCGGTCGGAAATGCGGATGACATAGTCGCCGCGCGGCACACCGGCCGCCTCGACCGCATCGGCAAACATCATTGCGATCTCGGTATCGGCATGGGGCGCCGGCGCACCGACACTGTCGGCATCGCACTGGGTAAATTCGCGGAAGCGGCCCGGCCCCGGCTTTTCATTGCGCCAGACACGGCCAACGGCATAGCGGCGGAACGGCTTGGCGAGGCCGTCGAAATTCTCTGC
Source organism: Aquisalinus luteolus (assembly GCF_009712425.2). GTDB lineage: Bacteria > Pseudomonadota > Alphaproteobacteria > Caulobacterales > Parvularculaceae > Aquisalinus > Aquisalinus luteolus. The sequence goes on along the minus strand of NZ_VCJR02000002.1, from coordinate 686,164 downwards.
GACAAATCTGGCAAGCGGCGCGGTCAGGTCATAGCGCAGGCTCATCCATTGTTCGTCATCGTCCTGCAACGAGAACACGCCCTGGTTCGGCCGGTCGACATCGGGCAGGAACTTGCCCAGCGCATCGGTATATTCGAAGGCCGGCGTCTCCAGCGGATCGAAGCCATAGCTGGCATAGACGTCGGTGATGCGCTCAAGCATCGCCTTTTCGGCGATCAGCTCCTCGCCCAGCCGGTCGCGAAAGCCGCGCGGCACCCGCGCCTTGGGGCGGAATTCCTTCTGTTTCTTGGCCATGGATCGGCTTCCCGTCAGGGTAACTTGCGTGAGCGCCCTGCTTAGTCAATCCAGCCCTGTTGAGCAATAGGAAGGGGGTGGGCAATAGGGCGGGCAGTCAGGGATCAATTCATGATCTGAAACTTGTAAGTTACCGTTAGATCACGGATGGAAACGGACTCGCCTGCTTCGTTCACCGGGTTTTCATATCGCCAGGTCCTCATCGCGGTCAGACAGGCGGGGATAAATTTATCCTGATTTGAGAAAATGACGCGCTGGTTCTGTACCTGACCCGTGTCGTCGACATCAAACATTATTTCTATGACGACAATGCCGTCCAGATCTCTGACATTGCTGGGAAAACGAGGCTCGGTACGCTTTTTGATGCAAGCCGTAATAATTGTACCATCGGGTTGAGTGTATTCACACTGATAAGCCGGGTCCTCGTCGTCCGGAGCATCCTCGTCACGAAAGACATCGTTACTCGCGCCACGAAAACGGGCATAGGCGGCAATCGTCTCCCGGTCTTCAGCACCTGCAAGCTCACGATACATACGCCACGCATTACCATAGGCATCAGCTGCTTCCTCCCTTTCTTCCTCAGGAGTACCGTGTCCCACAAGCATCCACGCTGCTGCCAGTGCTGTCGATGTATCGCCATAGAATTCAGGCAGCAAGGCGACAGCCTGCTGGCCGTGATACCGGGTCCGCTCCAGTGATAGCTCTCCCAGTCGGTCCCTGAAATAGTACGCGCCCGGAGGCATATAGATGTTCGCGGCCACCAGATGCGCGTCCGCCCGATACTTTCGCAGCTCGGCATCGTCCGGCAGCATCGCGGCGACGGTCAGCGCATTCTCGAACGCCTCTTTCGCCTCATCCGGATCGCTGCGGTTCACATAGAACCAGCCGAGACCGTCCCAGCAATAGGCCACGTCCGGCACCGTCTCCGGGAAATAGTCTTTCAGGATGGCGATACAGTCCTTGAAAACCGGCTCTGCCCGGCTCGACTTGTCATCCAGCACCAGCGCCTCTGCATAATTCGCGGCGAGATAACCAAGCTGGATGTCGCCGGCCTCCAGCACTTCTTGCGCCCGCTCATAGGCATCACCGGCATAGCGGGCCATGGATTTTGTGTCCCCATTTTCCGCCGCCCGCATATAGGCCTGATAGGAAGAGGCGAAGGAGCCATCATCATCCTGCGCCCGGGCATGCACCCCGACCATCAGCATAGAGAGCGTTAGCGCCGCCAGCACCTTGCGCCATTCAGTACTCTTCATCATACAGCTTCTCAGGGTTGAAAGTGAAAAATTCATTCACGCCTGTCACGGCGACCACCTCACCCTCATCGGTCACCGGCGGCTTGAAGGTCCACGCACCCAGATACCAGGCTGCCGTCTCACCGAAATAGTCTTCCGGCCAGCTCCTCAGCACACGCACATTATGCGGCTTACCCTCTATATCGATATCATAGGTCAGCTCGGCGAAACCGAACTGGTTTCGCTCGACCGCCTCCGGCGGGATCGGCGGATACCAGCTGCGCTCGATACAAACCGTGGTGATCCCATTGCGGTCCAGCGTCGCACAGCCATCATGGAGAACATACAGCGCATCATCATAACGCGAAACAACGCGCCATTGCGCGGCGACCTTGATCTCCTCCAGCAGGATCCAGGTGAAACCACCCATGCTGGGATAAGGGTCGAGAGCATCAAACGCCGGTACCAGATGGTCAAGGGCCTGGCGAAATTCTCCCTCCGCATACAGATATCTTCCGATCAGCGCATGCAGGAAGGCCGGGTGTTTCTCGCCCTTTCCCATCAGCTCTTCCAGTTCAGGCAGAAGCGCGAGCGCCTTTTCATATTGCGCGCGCTCATGGTCCTCGTCCATTACGGTGCCATCATAGGCGATAACGATATCCATGAACCGGGCGAGGACACTGACGCGCCGCGCCTCCCGGCTTTGCGGGCCGGCCTCTGCAATCCTCACCGCTTGGTCGATCAGGGCCAGCCCTTCTTCAGTCTCGCCCATGATGCCGGTCAACTCACCTTTGCGCAGGATGCAAAAGGCACGCTCGGCCGTGAAATCCTTCAACCCGGCAAGGAGCTCGGCACACTCGCCGAACAGGTCGCGTGCATCGTGAAATCCGCCGGTTTCAGCCTTGGCGTTGCCAAAGGCAGTGGCATAGCGCGCCATTTCCTGTGGCGGCAAATCAGCTTCGGAAGCGAGATTATAGGCCTTTCCCGCATAGTGAAGTGCTTTCCAGAACAGCCTGTCTTCGACCGCTTGCTCGAAATCGGCCAGCGCTTCCTCGTGATCAGGCTGCCTCGCCATATCGGTAGTCACGGGCAGCTGCCCCTGATGTCCCTGGATCACCAGCATGACCATCAGGAAAAACTGAATGAAGAAACTCATACCCTCGAACTCCACGTCCCTCCCGGAAACGCTACCACCCCAACGTGTGACCGGCAATATTGCCAAGCCCGCCTCATGTCCCTATATTCCCGGTCAGAAATGAACTTTCGGGGCGGGGTGAAAGTCCCCACCGGCGGTAATCTGGAGAGTTTGGTACCCAAGCCCGTCCAGTCAGCCCGCGAGCGGAAACGGGAGAAATCCCGCGGATGCAGGATCTGGTGAGACTCCAGAGCCGACGGTCACAGTCCGGATGGTAGAAGGTTCGATGGCAGTCAACGCCCGAAGAAGGCGTGGTGTGCATGCTGGTATTGCGGGGTTTTCCCTCGCGCCCGCCTTGCGCCCTGACTGTCATGGCACGCCCTGAAAGCACTGTAGTAAAGAGGCTTTCATGGGCGACACCCGCTCCTACATGATGCGCGCGATTGATCTCGCCAGACGGGCGGAGGGATACACCTCTCCGAACCCGATGGTCGGCTGCGTCATCGTCAAGGACGGTCGTATCATCGGCGAAGGTTTTCATGCCCGCCCGGGCGGCGCCCATGCAGAGGTTGCGGCCCTGCGCGAGGCCGGCGAGGAGGCGAAGGGCGCGAGCGCCTATGTCACGCTGGAGCCCTGTAATCACACCGGCCGCACCGGGCCGTGCACCGAAGCGCTAATGAAGGCCGGCATCGCCCATGTCGTCTATGCCGTCGCGGACCCCAATCCGCTGGCCGCCGGTGGCGCAAAGCGCCTGCGCGAGGCCGGTATCCGCGTCGAAAGCGGGCTGTGTGAGCCGGAGGCCCGCGAACTCGCCCGCTTCTGGCTGCACCGCCAGCGCACGGGCCTGCCCTATGTAATCGCAAAATATGCCGCCAGCCTCGACGGGCGCATCGCCACGAAGACCGGCGATTCCAAGTGGATCACGTCGGACGCTGCACGCCTGCGCGCCCACGACCTGCGCCATGCCGCCGATGCCATCCTGGTCGGGGCCGAGACCGTGCTAAAGGACGATCCGTCGCTGACTGCCCGCCCGGCCCTGCCCGCAGGCCGCAAGGATGCAAGCCACCCGGTGCGCGTCATTCTCGATTCCCGGGGACGCGTACCGGTGGACGCAAAAGTGTTCCGCTCGACAACGCCCGGCAAGGCCATGGTGATCAGCACCGGCGCAATGCCGATGCTCAAAGTGAAGGCACTGGAGAATCGCGGCGTCGAAGTCATCCGCCTGAAACCTGCCGCCAATGGCCGCCCGGCGCTGTCCGACGTGCTGAAACTGCTGGCGTCCAAAGGCTTCCTGTCCGTGATGGTCGAGGGCGGCGGCACCGTACTCGGCGCTTTCTTCGACGAGGGTCTGGTCGACGAGGTCTGGGCCTTCATCGCGCCCGTCATCATCGGTGGCGGCAAGCCCGCGATCAACGGTACGGGCGGCGAGAAAATCGCGGATGCCTTCCGCCTGGCCGCGCCGGTGACCGAGCATCATGACGGCACCCTTCTCATCCGTGGGCGGATCGCCCGCGAAAAACAGGAGGCGGCATGTTCACAGGTCTCGTAGAGGAAATGGGCATGGTCAGGTCGATCGTGAAAACGGCTGACTCCTTCACTCTGACCATCGGCGCGAAAGTCGTGCTGGATGGCGTGAAGTTCGGCGACTCGATCAACGTCAACGGCGTGTGCCTGTCGGTGACCGATTTCTCAGACGATGAGTTCACCGTCGGTCTAGCCCCGGAAACACTGAAGCGCACATCGCTGGGCCAGCTGGTCGAAGGCGACCGCATCAATCTCGAGCGCTCGGCAACGCCGCAGACGCGCCTTGGCGGCCATTACGTACAGGGCCATGTCGATGCGACCGGCGAGATCGTCGAGTTCCGCGAGGACGCCGACGCCCTGTGGGTGACGATCCGCACAAGCCCGGAGCTGATGAAGTACATCGTTATCAAGGGCTATATCACCATAGACGGCACCAGCCTGACCGTGGTCGATACCGGCGCCGACTGGTTCAATGTCACCCTCATCGCACACACGCAGGAGCTGATCGTCCTGCCACGGAAGAAGTCAGGTGACCTCGTCAATCTCGAGGTCGATATCATCGCCAAATATGTGGAGAAGCTGGTCGCTGCCAATGCGGGCCACACAGCCACGCCATCCCAGACACAGCTTGCCAGCAAAGGAGGCCAGTAATGCCACTTGCCAGAATTGAAGACGCCATCGAGGAAATTCGCGCCGGCAGGATGGTCATCATCGTTGATGATGAAGACCGCGAGAACGAAGGCGATCTCGTCATGGCTGCCGAACATGTGACGCCGGAAGCGGTGAATTTCATGGCCAAGGAAGGCCGCGGCCTGATATGCTGTTCGCTGTCTGGCGAAATTATCGAGCATTTCGACCTGCCGCTGATGGTACCGCAGGCGGACAACCGTTCCGGCTTCGGCACGCCCTTCACCGTATCCGTCGAGGCTGCCCATGGCGTGTCCACCGGCATTTCCGCCGCCGACCGCGCCCATACGATCAGGACCCTGATCGACCCGGCCTCGACCCGCGCCGACATCGTCATGCCGGGCCACACCTTCCCGCTGCGCGCCCGCGACAATGGCGTGCTTGAGCGTGACGGCCAGACCGAGGCGAGCGTCGACATGGCCCGCCTTGCCGGCCTGCGCCCCGGCGCCATGCTGTGCGAGATCATGAATGATGACGGCACGATGGCCCGCCTGCCGGAACTGGAAGTGTTCGCCGAGAAACACGGCATGCTGATCATTTCCGTTGCCGACCTTCAGGCATACCGCCGCCGCATGGAAAACGTCCACGCCACGGGCACGGATGCCCTAGTTGCAGCTGAGTGACACAAGGATAACGACATGCGCAACCAGTCCCTGCAGGAAGCGATAGACGGTGTTCACAACGCCAAAGGCAAACGCTTCGGCGTCGTCACCACCCGCTGGAATGACGATATTATCGGCATGCTGAAAACCTCCTGCCTGGAAACACTGAAGGCGCAATCCGCCGGCGCAGTGGAGGAATTCATCGTGCCCGGCGCTTTTGAGCTGCCTGTGGCGTGCAAGACCCTGGTCAGCGGACCGCGTTACAATGCCATTATCGCGATCGGCTGCGTCATTCGCGGTGACACGCCCCATTTTGACTATGTCGCAGGCGAGGCCGCACGCGGCATAACCGATGTCTCGCTAATGAGCGGCGTGCCTGTGATATTTGGGGTACTGACGGTCAACAATCGCGAACAGGCGGTCACCCGCGCTGATCCGGCACAGGACAACAAGGGGCGTGAGTTCGCCCTGGCGGCCATCGAGATGGCCAATCTCGTTACATCGATCAAGGAGAAAAGCTATGGCTGAAGGTGCAATCATGACCGACAAGAATGCGGAAGACAGCGCTGCCAGGCTCGCTGAAGACATCACCCGGCGCCCGGGCCGCAAGGAAGCGGAAGCTGCCGTGCGCACGCTTCTTGCCTATATCGGCGAGAACCCGGACCGCGAGGGCCTGCTCGACACACCCAAGCGCTTCGTCAAGGCATGGGACGACTGGTTCGAGGGATACAATCTCGATGCGGAGGATGTGCTCGCCCGCACATTCGAGGAAGTCGAAGGCTATGACGATATCGTGCTGATGAAGGACATCCGCGTCGAGAGCCATTGCGAGCATCACGTTGCCCCGATCATCGGCAAGGCCCATATCGCCTACCTGCCGGACACCCGCGTTGTCGGCATTTCCAAGCTCGCCCGCTTGGCCGACATCTATTCAAAGCGACTGCAGAGCCAGGAGATCCTGACCAACCAGATCGCCCAGACCCTCGACCGTGTGCTGCAGCCCAAGGGCGTGGCCGTGCTGATCGATGCCGAACACCAGTGCATTTCGACCCGCGGCATCCACAAGACAGGCGTGTCCTGTGTTACCCGCTGTTTCACCGGCGCGTTCAAGACCGATCCGGCGCTGGAAGACCGCTTCTTCCGCCTGATCGGCTGATAAACAGGCACGCCGTGGCGGCACCATCACCCGCCCCGGCGTGTTCATCCCTCCATGGGTAGAACTTACGACAACAGCAGCCATCGCGCCAGCGACGACGCCGGAGCATCCGGTGGCGAGGAGGACAAGCCGCATAAATCCGGCATCTTCGGTGCGCTGCGCGGCCGTCTTGGCCTGACCGGCGGCTTTTTCGTCTATTCGATTTTCGAAAGCACGATCTTCCCGGTACCGATCGAGGCACCGATGATCCCGGCCATGATCGCGCGACGCAAAGCCATCTGGGCGATCTGCACCGCCGTGCTCGCCGGCTGCATTGTCGGCACCGTCGCGGCGTATCTGGTGGGTGCATGGCTGTTCGAGCCCGTTGCCCAGCCGCTGATCGACCTTTTCGGGGTGCACCAAGGCTTTGACGACGCACTGCAGCAGTTCGAGCAGAACGGCATGGCGACCATTGTCGTCATTGCATTGTCTCCCATCCCGCTTGTTCTTGCGTCCCTCGGGGCCGGTGTCGTTGGCATCAACCCTTTCGTTGCTATCGGCTTCATCGCAGTGACCCGCGCCGTCCGCTATTATGGAATGGGGCTAATCGCCTGGTATGCCGCCCCTTCCTTGCAAAAATTGTGGGACCGGCTCGACAGTCCATGGATAAAATGGACGCTCATTCTAATTTCTGTACTTGCCCTCGCAGCCCTCTTCATGCTTTAAGTTCACAGGATGGACTTTGCACCCATTGAGGGTGAATATCGAGGAGAGCCTGACGCATGGCGACAAACCCGCCCAAGCAGTCCCGCATTCCGGTAACGGAATGCAATCTGGCCAAGGCCTTCGACCAGATCGGTGATCGCTGGTCGCTTCTCATCCTGCGCTCAGCCTTCTACGGCCTGCGCCGTTTCGGCGATATCCAGCAGGAGCTGGGCATTCCCCGCACCGTCCTGTCCAACAGGCTGAAGAAATTCGTCGAGCTCGACATCATGGTCACCCGCAATTACCGCGAACCGGGCCAGCGCCCGCGACCGGAATATTTCCTGACGCAAAAAGGCGCTGATCTCGCCGTTTCCCTCATCGCGCTGAACCAGTGGGGCGACAAATGGCTGGGCAAGGGTACCGCGCCGCTGGAATTCCTTGACCGGGAAACCAACAAGCCGGTCGTCGCGTCGCTGGCCGCCGACCCGGCAACGGCAATCCCGATGTCGCAGATCAAGCGCCGTATCAATATCTGAGAGAGCCTTACTATCTCTGCAACTGCCGCTAGACTGTTCTCAACCGGGCAGCCAAAAGCAGAGGACAGACCGATTGTGAAACGCTCTTCATCACTTCTCTTTCTATCAACTCTTCTGACAACCGCCCTGCTGACTGGCTGCAACGAGGCATCGACGCATACCGAAGATGTCGGCCCTCAGCCAACTGACACCGCTCTAGCTGATCCCGCTGAACAAAGCGCAGAGCCGCCAGCCGATCAGGCACCGCCGCCCCTTGCCCTTCCGACACAGGATCAGATGGCCGCCCTGCTCAACGGCTTTTCCGTTCCCGGTGCCAGCATGGCATTGATCAAGGACTGCCAGGTCTCCGACTTGGCAGCCTATGGCACGGCTAATCTGGAAACCAGTGCTGCAGTGACTGACACAACGCTGTTCGAGGCCGCCTCCCTGTCCAAGCCGGTCCTTGCGTGGATCACCGTCGCACTGGCCGATGAAGGGGTGATCGATCTCGATGAATCGATCGCAGAGAAAATGGACTGGCCGCGCATCGCTGATAAAGATGCATACGCACAGATTACCCCGCGCATGGTACTTACCCACCGGACAGGCCTGCCCAACTGGTCTGGCGCTTCACTAGACTGGGATCGCGAAGACCCGCTGGACTTCCTCGCCGAGCCGGGCACGCAACCGACCTATTCCGGTGAGGCGATCCAGATCCTGCAGGCCTGGGTCGAACAGGAGACGGGCAAGACACTGCAAGCCCTGTTCAAGGAACGCCTCGGTGAAACCATGCCCCATTCATCGTTCACTGTTCCGTTCCCGGAGGGTACCTCAGTGTCCATGGGCTATCAGAGCAGCACCGAGCCGGACAGCGCCCGCAAGATGCACCACCCTGACCGGGCACAGGCCGCCGGCGGCCTGCTGACGACGGCAGAGGACTACGCAGCCTTCATGGCTAAGGTCTGCCGCCGCGAAGGGATGAGCGAGGCCGCCTATGAGGAAATGCTCTCACCACAGACAGAAGTCATCGAAGGCGATTCCGGGGCGCCGACAGCCTTTGGTCTCGGCTTCGCGATCCTGTACGTGCCGGGCGACACGATCATCGGCCATGACGGCAACAATGATGAGTACAGGACAGCGGCGTTCATCTCACCGCAATATCGCGAAGGGTTGGTATATTTCTCCAATGGCGCGCGTGGTGCCGACCTGTTCAACACGATGATGGGCCAGTAAGTAGACAAGGAAAGATCACTCGACCGGGACGTGGCGCGGTGGCTGCTGGGAACCATCCTGCCTGCCGATTCTTCCCGTATCGATCAGGTCGAGCGCAAAGCCGAGGACACGGTCCTGCCCGGTCTCGATATCGTCAGCCTTGTTGGCCATCCAGTAATCCGGCGGCACACCGATACCTTCCCAGTTGAAGCCGTCCGGGTCGCGGAAAATGTTCACCGACACATCGACCGTCCAGCCATTCGGCAAGGGCACCTGCCCGGCATCGGCAAAGACGCCTGCCGTGTATTCGCCGACGATGGCCGCATGGGGCAACGCACGCATGGCAAGCGCGAAATTCTCCGCCGCGCTGATCGACCGCGAATTGGTCAACAGTACCACAGGCCCTGTAAACTGCGCCGGACCCGCAGGCTCAAGATACCAGTCGACAGGCTCGGCAAAGGAATCGCGCGGCTCCATGATGTTGCGCATCTGCACGCTCATATAGAGGCGCTTCTGATCGGCGAAGCGGTTGGCGATCGTCTGCCCCACCGCGTCGCTGCCGCCGCCATTCTGGCGTACGTCGATGATGACCGCCCCCGCGCCCTCGAAAGCTGAAATAATCTCGTCGATCGCCCCTACGCTCGTCTCCATGTCGTTGAACGAGCGGAAATGCAGATAGCCAACATTGCCGCTCAGCATGCCGTAATGAAACGTTCCGTCTGCGATGCTTTTCAGTCCATCAGTCGCGTAAGATTGGCCGATCAGGTCGAGGGAGAAAGTGCCGATATCGAAATCGCCAGTCGCCAGGCTGCGCGAGCCAGAGCGATAGAACCGCCCGCCTTTCTCATCCCGGATCACCACATGCAGATCGTGCATCAGCCCGGCGATTTCGCTGATGATCGCGAACAGGTCCTCATCGCTCGTCTCAGCCGTTACCTTTGGGCGATAGATATCGTAGACGGCATCCCAGTCGATATTCTTCACACCGAACAAGGCATAGCCGTCATTGTAGATCGCCCAGAATTCCTCGAAAACTTCTTCAGGGGACGCTTCAACCTGCTCTTCCTGAGCGACGGCAGGCAAAGCAGTCACAAAGCCTGTAAGAAGGATAAAGCAAGCAAGGATGCAAGATCTGTAAGAGGTCATGGCAGGCAACTCTCGCGACGGCTATTCATTCTCACAGCCTAACCTGCTCGCCTTCCAAGTCCACAGCATGGATCAAGAGAAGGGTCAAAGCCTCTCCAGCGTATGGCCATCACGCTCGCCGTCGTAAAATTTCTCCAGCGCCTTGCTGAACAGAGGGCCGAACAGATCATTGCCTGTTGCAGCTTCGAACAGCGTCATGGAGGAACGAAATTTGAGATTGTCCGGATGACCGAATACGGCAGTCGCATCGCTACTATCTATCGCCAGGACTGCCTCTGTGCATTCGATCAGGCGTGGCCCCAGCACCGGATGATCCGCATAGGCCGCCGCCTCATCCTTGCCGCTGATCGAATAGTGAATGGCGGTCGGACTGTGCCCCAGCCCCTCGATCTGCGGAAAGATGAACCAGATCCAGTGGGTGCGCTTGCACCCGGCACGCAGTTCGTCGAGCGCCTTGTCATAAAAGCCTTTCTGGGCCTCGACAAAGCGCTCGAGATCGAATGGGTCAGTGGCCTCGCCAGCCATCAGGCCGCGATATACTGGCCGCCATTGATGGTCAGCACTGCGCCGGTCATGAAGCCAGCCTTGTCGTCTGCCAGATAGAGAACGGCATTGGCGATCTCTTCCGGCGTGCCGAGACGGCCGACCGGAATCTGGCCGACGATGGAATCGAGCACCTTCTCGTCCATGGCGGCGACCATGTCGGTACCGATATAGCCAGGCGCGATCGCGTTGACGGTGATGCCCTTGCGCGCCGTCTCATGCGCCAGCGCGCGGGTGAAGCCGATCAGGCCGGCCTTGGCGGCGGAATAGTTCGCCTGTCCGAACTGGCCCTTCTGGCCGTTGATCGAGGAGATGTTGATGATCCTACCATAGCCGCGCTCGCGCATGCCGTTGATCACGGGCCGGGTCATGTAGAAGGCACTGTCAAGATTGGTACTCATCACGGCGCGCCACTGCTCGGCGGTCATCTTGTGGAAGGCGCCATCGCGGGTGATGCCGGCATTGTTGACCAGCACATCGGTCGGGCCCTGGTCGGCCTCGATCTTCGCGATGCCTTCCTCGCAGGCGGCTGCGTCGCTGACATCCCATTTGTATACGCCGATGCCGGTCTCTTCCTTGAACTGGGCGGCGGCCTCGTCATTGCCGCCATAGGTAGCGGCGACATTGAAGCCCGCCTCTTTCAGGCCGATGGCAATGGCCTTGCCGATGCCGCGTGTGCCGCCGGTAACGATAGCTTGCTTGCTCATGGGGTTTCTCCCTTCCCTTATTGGCCGGGGTCTGGCGTACCACCCCGGCCTGTCTGATAAGTGCCTGTTGATAGGCGTCTTCTGAAGTCTGGTTTACGGGCGCTCGACGCACAGGGCGATGCCCATGCCGCCACCGATGCACAGCGTGGCGAGGCCTTTCTTCACGTCGCGGCGCTGCATCTCGTACAGCAGCGTCGTCAGGATACGGGCGCCGGACGCGCCGATCGGGTGACCGAGCGCGATCGCGCCGCCATTGACGTTGACTTTTTCAGGGTCCCAACCGAGTTCCTTGCCGACCGACAGCGCCTGCGCGGCGAAGGCCTCGTTCGCCTCGATCAGGTCGACATCGTCAAGCGACCAGCCGGCTTTCTCCAGCGCCTTGCGCGAGGCCGGGGCCGGGCCGATGCCCATGATCGACGGATCGACACCGCAGGTTGCCCAACCGGCAATGCGGGCAAGCGGGGTAATGCCGCGCTTCTCGGCCTCGGAGGCAGACATGACCACTGTCGCCGCCGCACCGTCATTGAGGCCGGAGGCGTTTGCTGCCGTGACAGAGCCTTCCTTGGTAAAGGCCGGGCGCAGGCCGGAAACGCCTTCGATGGTCGCGCCCTCGCGAATGAACTCGTCAGTGTCGAAAACGGTCTCGCCCTTGCGGTGCTTGATCGTCACCGGCACGATCTCGTCCTTGAACTTGCCGTCCTTGCGGGCGGCCTCTGCCTTGTTCTGGCTGGCGACAGCAAAGGCATCCTGCTCTTCGCGGCTGATCTGGTATTTCTCGGCGAGGTTCTCCGCCGTCTGGCCCATGTGGTAATTGTTGAACGCATCCCACAGCCCGTCGACGATCATCGTGTCGGTCATGGTGCCCGGCCCCATCTTGACACCGGAACGCATATAGACCGAGTGCGGCGACAGGGTCATGTTTTCCTGCCCGCCAGCAACGACGATATTGGCATCGCCATTGCGGATCGACTGGACCGCCAGCGCAACGGCGCGCAGGCCGGAGCCGCAGACCTGGTTGATCGTCATCGCCGGGGTCTCCTGCGGGATACCGGCATGGATCGATGCCTGCCGGGCCGGGTTCTGGCCAAGACCCGCGGTCAGCACATTGCCCATGATCACTTCGTTGACGTCATCGGCCTTGATCCCTGCACGTTCCAGCGCCCCGGTGATGACCGTGCGGCCCAGTTCAGGCGCAGAAACCGTGGAAAGCGAGCCTGAGAACGACCCGATGGCGGTGCGGGCGGCGGAAGCGATGACAACATCAGTCATGGAAATTCTCTCCGGGTTGGGGCGCAGAACCGTAGTGCCTGAGCCCTTGTGAGCATCTTTGTATTCGGGGCCATTCTTGGCCGATCAGACCGGCCTCTGGCAACATCTTTCGGCTGAATTTTCCAGCCTCATTACCCGCCATATGGGGCGAGGAGGGAATGAACCCAAGATTATTTGATTGACCTATGGCATGCTGCAATGCAGCGTACTATAGAAGAACAATGAGTCGCGATAGCGCGACGCAAAATCAGGGACTGCACGCATGACGAGCCAGGAAAAGAAACAGAAAGAGTCGAGCCAGGACGGGCCGGTCATCATCAAGAAATACGCCAACCGTCGGCTCTACAACACTGCGACCAGTTCCTATGTAACCCTCGATTACCTGTCCGGCATGGTCCGCGAAGGCGAGGAGTTCGTCGTTTATGACGCCAAGTCCGGCGACGACATCACCCGCTCGGTCCTGACCCAGATCATCTTCGAGGAAGAGAACAAGGGCCAGAACCTGCTGCCCATCTCCTTCCTGCGCCAGCTCATCGGCTATTATGGCGACTCGATGCAGTCCTTCGTGCCTTCTTACCTCGAAATGAGCATGGAAAGCTTCCAGAAGAACCAGGAAGCCATGCGCAAGTCGATGTCCGAGGCCTTTGGCGATTCGCCGGGCATGAAACTGTTCGAGGATGTGACCCGCCAGAACATGGCGATGTTCGAACGCGGCATGAAGATGTTCGGCATTGGTGGCTCAATGCCGACTTCCCCGTGGGGTCCGCCGGCAGATCGCGCCGCGGCTGCAACCGGCAGCACCGATGAAGTCGAAAAGGTAAAGGCCGAGGCGGACGCAGAAATTTCCGAACTCAAGCGCGAGCTGGCTGAGCTGAAAGAACAGCTGAAAAAAGACTGATTTCGCTCAAGCGGGTCAGGCGCTCAGTGTCTTGCCTGCCGCATCGCCATTGTCATCGGCATGCTCGCCATAGATGGCTGGCGGATAGCGGTCCGGCTTGCCGATGTAATATCCCTGCAGGTAATCGACCCCGAGCCCTTTCAGAAGCAGCGCGTCGGATTCATTGTCGACCCATTCAGCCACCGTCTTCATGCCGAAATTGCGGGCAAGATCCAGAAGCGTGCGTACGAACAGCTGGTTCTCCCGAGATGAGGACACACCGGTGATGAACGAGCCGTCGATCTTCAGCACGTCGATATCCAGCGCCTGAAGGTTGCGGAAGGAGGTATAACCGGCGCCGAAATCGTCGATGGCGAAGCGGCAGCCCAGTTCCTTGATCTCGGCGATGAACTCGACGGAAGCCTCCACGGCATCCATGACCTGTGTTTCGGTCAGTTCGATGGTCAGGCGGTCGGTCACTTCGCGATTGGCGCGCAGCTGGGCGAGATAGCCATCAGCCCAGACCGGATCCTTCACCGTCTCCCAGGAGATATTGACGTTCAGCTTGATGTCCGGTGCCTTGCGCAGGGCCTGCGTCGCAAGATCCAGCACGCGGCGGTCAAGCAGGTGGACGAGGCCGAGGCGTTCGGCGGCGGGAATGAACGCCGGTGCCGGCACTTCCTCGCCATCGGGATCTTCCATGCGGACCAGGCATTCGAACTTGCGGTGCGGGGCGCCCGGCTCGGAAATGATCGGCTGGTAGGCAAGATAGATGCGTCTGTCATTCAGCGCCGTCAGGATGACGTCCGACATTTCGGTATTGCGCTGGCGACGGGAGACGATGTCGGTGTTTTCCGAGAAGGAGCTCCAGCTCGACGGGCCGATCTGGCGCGCCTTGTCGAGGGCAGCTTCAGCCCGTGCCATCGCTGTCTCGGCAGTGGTCACATCACCTTCCAGCTCGGTCGCGCCGATACATACGGACACGGCAACGCCGCCGGAATTGGTCTCGACGACCTTTTCGCGGACGACATTCAGCAGGGCGTAACAGGTATTGCGGATGCCTTCGCGGCAGGTGCTGCGCAGGATGATGCCGAACTTGGTCCCCGCGACCCGGCCGATCGTATGCTGCGTGGCGAGCTTGGAGCGCAGGCGACGGGAAATCTCGACGATTACCTCGTCAGCGGCCTCGAAACCGAAATCGGAATTGATCCCGCCCAGCCGGTCGATGCCGACCAGCAGATAAGCTGAAACGCCGGTTGGCTGGCTACCCGCATCGATCTCGTCTTTCAGCATTTCACGAATGCGCGGGCGATTGAGCAGGCCGGTCTGTTCGTCATAGGCGGCGAGATAGGACAGTCGCGCCTCGCGGTTTTTCTGTTCGTCGATCGTCCGGACCATGCCGATCAGGCGCCAGTCCCCGGCGATCTTCATCCAGCTGCCACGCTCCTCGATCCAGCGCATCGGGTGACGGCCGGTGGAAACGCGATATTCGATCGTATAGCTGGTGCGGTTCTCGAACGCGTCCCGCAGGGCGTTTTCGCGGCTCATCACCTCTTCCGGCTGCAGGAAAGAAAGGAGCGACGGTGACGTGGAAATGGTCTCGGGCTTGTCGATACCAAGGATCGACATGGCCGATTTCACATCGGTCCAGTTGATCCGGCCCGAAGCGTGATCATACTCAAACAGGGCCTGTCCGGCTGCTTCCAGCGCAAACTTTACCTTGTCCGGTCCGGCTGGACGCTGTTTACCCATAAATCCCCGTCAGTCACTGACCGCAGACAACGCAACACACGAAGCGCTCCCAAGGAACGAGCGGTACTATTCAGGGACAGTTGTAGAAAATCTTCGTAAAGAAAGATTGAAGTCCTGTGCCAAATCGCAACTGCAGGCTGTTCATGCTAAAAACCGCGCCGGTGGCGCGGTTTTCTATGCTCAGCATAGGCAGGAACCTTAGCCGCCCAGACCACCGCTGACGCCAAAGTCGCGCCGTGCAGTGACCGTCGTGACGATGAAACCGGCCATGAAGTCGAGGAATGTCATCGCGAGGAAGATGAAGAACACCGAATTCCCGAAACCCGGAACAATGATGAATGCCAGCAGCGCAATGATGAACACCACAACCGACAGGGCGTGGTTGAGGATCGAATCCGACCCAGTCTTGGTCGAGCGCAGCAATTCTATGAACAACAGCCCCATGGAGATAATGATGAACCCGTCGCCAAAGCTGATTCGCCATACATCTCCGGACACCATGGGAATGGACATCAACTGGCTGGCTGTCCAGCTATCACCGACAAGAAAATGCAGGATTACGTAGACGACCAGGCTGATCGCCAGCAGTGGAAACATTGTGAACATGTCGGCTCCCCTCCTTTAAGGACCTGTTTACCACCATATAGCCCACACAAGCGGGCATAACTAGGGCAATGGAGTTACAGCTCGCTGATTTCGCCGGGTTTGCGCGACCGGGCGATCAGCCAGGTTACACCGATAAGGTCCCGAACGGCCACGGCGGCCCGCTGCAAATTTGTATATTTCGACTGGCCGGACATGCGCTCGCGCGCGCTGACGGGGGCAAATTCCACGATCAGCCCTTCGCGACGCACCAGCGCCGGCAAATAGCGGTGGACGTGGTCGAAATAAGGAAGCCGCAAAAACACGCCGCGATAGAAGACCTTCAACCCGCAGCCGGTATCGCTCGCCTCATCGTTCAGCAGTTTCTTTCGGATACCATTGGCAAGCCGTGAGGCGACTTTCTTGGCCTTGGTGTCCTTGCGGCCCTGACGCTCGCCCGCGACCATGGCGAGCAGTGCCGGGGCACCGTCACGCGTCAGCTTTTGATAGAGCGCCGGGATATCGGCCGGATTGTTCTGGCCGTCGCCATCCAGCGTCGCGATGACAGGCGCGCGTGCCGCGATAACGCCGGTGCGCACGCCGCGGCTCTGACCGGCATTGTTGTGGTGCTGGATGATGCGCAGTTCCGGATACTCTGTCTTCAGCGATTTCAAAACGTCCAGCGTACCGTCGCGGGAGGCATCGTTGACGATGACGATTTCGAAGGGCACCACGGCGCGCAGGGCCGTTGCCACTTCCCCGACCAGGGTCGCGGCATTGCCCTCCTCATTGAACATCGGGATGACGACGCTGAGCGCCGGGCCATCAGCTGGAACCGACTTGTCTACGGCATATAGCGGCGCCGGTACGGGATCAGTCATGATTACATGTCTCTTTTTTGGGACCTGTCCTTTGGTAACGGCAGTACCGCCGACAAGCCGCCGATAATTTCTGTCGTCTTTTCTGTGTCAGGCCGGACACATTGTCAAAGACAAGCATGCAGCGAGGCAATCTCATGAAGGCCATTGTCCTGACTTGGCCATTATTGGGGCCTATGGTCAGGGGGCATTTCGATGGGAACTAATCACACCATGACAAATATTCGCGGCGGGTCGGGATTGTTTGCCGGGAACACACCGCAGCCCCTCGCCCTGATTGTGCTGCTGTTCTGGGCCGCGCTGATCGTCCCCGCCGGGTCATTTTCCATTCCACCGCTCGACCGAGACGAATCCCGTTTCATGCAGGCAACTGTCCAGATGCTGGAGACCGGGGACTTCATCGCGATCCGTTTCCAGGAGGACGAGCGCAACAAGAAGCCGGCTGGCATCTACTGGCTACAGGCGGCGAGCGTCTCTGCTTTCAGTGACGCCGAGGCCCGCCAGCCATGGGCCTTCCGTATCCCGTCAATGCTGGCCGGGGTCCTGTCGATCCTGCTGCTCTGTGCATTGTTCAGCAGGCTGACCGGTCCCGCTCCCGCTTTCTGGGGTGCCGTCCTGCTCGCCGCGGCCCCGACCTTTGCCGGTGAAGCCACCATCGCCAAGACCGATGCCGCCCTGACCACCTGCGTGATCGCCGCTCAAGGATGCCTCGCCCTAATCTTCAGGCGCTATGTCGAACAGGAAGAAGTGGGCTGGCGTGTGCCGGTCTTCTTCTGGGTTGCCATCGGCGTCGGCATCCTGATCAAGGGGCCAATCGCACCAATGATCAGCTTCCTGACGATTGCCGCTCTCGGCCTTTGGCTGCTGGCAACCGGGCGCAATCCGTTTCGTTTCGGCCTGGCCCACCGCCCCTTTACCGGTCTTGGCATCCTCGCCCTGATCGTCGGGCCATGGGCAATCGCCATCGGCCTTGCGACCGAGGGACGCTTTTTCACCGAGGCGCTGGGCGACGATGCCTTCGGCAAGCTGAACGAAGTCCAGGAAAACCATGACGGCTCATTCCTCTATTACCTGAAGGCAGTGTGGATCTTCTTCTGGCCTGCCGCCCTGTTCATCCCGCTCGCTGTTTGGCATGCCATCCAGCGCTGGCGCGACCCGGCCGTCGCCTTCTGCCTCGCCTGGCTCGTGCCGTCCTGGATCCTGTTTGAAATCGCCTCGACAAAGCTGACCCATTACACCCTGCCGCTTTACCCGGCGCTCGCCGTTCTCATCGCGCTCTCGGTGCTTTCCTTGCGCGAGGTGATACCGGGGCCTGGCGAACGGATCATGCGCGGCATTGGCATTCTGACCTGCGCCGGTGCTTCCCTCGTTGTCGGCGCGGCCCTGGTCTGGCTCGTTATCTCCTTTGACGATCACGGGCTGACAGCATTCCACGTTGCGCTTCTTGGTGTCCTCGGCATCATCGCTATCACTGCGGGCGCGCTGATGAGCCTGCGTCGACCGGCGGCAGCCATGGCAGCGGCGAGCCTTGCCGGGGCCGTCCTTGCCTGGGGGCTGTTCGAAGGGATATTGCCGCGGCTCGAGGCCCTGCATCTGACACCCCGGGTCTCCCGGCTGCTCGACGACCTCGACCTTCACCCGCGGCTCGATGGCGCACCGCCGGTTGCGCTGTATGGCTATAACGAGCCCTCTCTGGTTTTCCTTCTGGGCACGGACACGATCCACGCAGAGGCCGAAGGCATGGCAGCATGGATCGCCGCCGCGCCAGGCCATGTCGCCATCGTTGACGAGGAAAACCAGGCCGCCTTCCTTGCCGCAACGCAACAAACCCGGCTATCAGTCCTCGCAACGCTTGACGGCTTCAACTATTCCAACAACAAAGCCTCGACCCTGACTGTCTATATCTCGGAATAAGCTGCCCATGATCGATCGTATCAGAGACCTCTGGCTGACCCGGCCCGCCATCTTCTTTGCCTGGCTGCTGGTCGCGGTGACGCTGATACGCATTGGTGGACTGGCGATCAGCAATCTCAATCTCGGCCCAGACGAAGCGCAATACTGGTGGTGGAGTCGCAATTTCGAGTTCGGCTATTTCTCCAAACCGCCTTTCATCGCCTGGATGATCGGCACGACCACGGCAATTTTCGGCAATGGCGAGATGGCTGTCCGCCTCTCGTCCCCTCTGGCCGGGGCGATAACAGGCTGGTTCGTTTTCCTGACCGCGCGACGCCTCTATGATGAACGCACGGCGCTGTGGGCAGGCGTTGTCTGGATATCCATCCCGATCCTTCATCTCGGCTCATCGATCATTTCCACCGATACGCCGCTGTTGATGTTCTGGTCGATCGGCCTGTTTGCTTTCGCCCGCCTGTCCGACACGAAAAGCCCTCTCGATGGCGCCCTGATGGGCGCTGCCATCGGTTTCGGCATGCTGTCGAAATACGCGATGATATATTTCCCACTCGGCCTTGCCATCGCCTTTGCCGTCTCACCCAGGGCACGCCAGGCACTGAAGCCGGTGCCTTTACTGATCGCAGCGGCGCTTGCAGTACTGATCTTCCTGCCGAATGTCCTGTGGAACGCCGCCAACGACTTCCAGACGCTGGAACATACACAGGCCAATGCGGGCTGGGGCGGCAACCTTTTCCACCCGGACGAACTGGCGGAATTCTTCTTCTCCCAGTTCTTCGTCGTCGGTCCGGTCCTGTTCGGCTTTCTCCTCTTCGGTCTTGCCACGCTGAAGCGTCGCTTGTCGGCGGAGCATCGCGGGGCGGACCTTATGCTGCTCGGTCTCGGCCTGCCGCCGCTGCTCATCATCATTTTCCAGGCGACGATTTCCGGCGCCAACGCCAATTGGGCCATGGCCGCCTATCCGGCCCTGATCATCCTCGTCACAGCCTGGATGATCAGGTCTGGACGGCGACGCCTGCTTATCGGCTCGACAGCCTTCAATGCCGGCATCGGCATCATTGCCCTGTTCTTCGTGGCCAATTTCGCCATCGTCGATGCGCTGGGCCTGTCCAACGCCATCAAGCGCGTGCGCGACTGGCCGGACCAGGTCGCGGAGATCGAAGCCTATGCGCAGGGCTATCCGGTCGTGGTCGTCGATGACCGCGAACTGATGGGGAATATTCTCTACTATATGCGCGACAGCGGTATCCCGGTGAAGTCACTGGATTACAACCGGCGTGTCGAGCACCACTATGAAGCCTTCGACAAGTACGACCCGTCGCAATATGAGCGCGCCTTGCTGGTCGCGAAATATCCGCAATATCTCTATAGCGTGGTCGAGCTGGACACGATCCTGGAGGTCGGGGAAGTAAGCCGGGACATGGGTGTGGAGTGCCCGCGCCGGTATTTCCTCTTTGAACTGAGGGATTACAATCCGGACAAGGGGCCAAGGGATGTCCCGCGTCCGCCTGAAGGACTATCACGCCAGATAGATGGTTGCCGCCCCTATTGAGGGCATGGCGGACAATTGTTCGAAAAAGAAAAAATCAGAAACGCGACCGGCTTCTGGCTGTTGCGTAACCGCGGCGGCTGGTATCCGGGCTGTTCAGCTTCAAACCGACGAGCGCCAGCATGCGCCTGGCGATGATCATCACTGTACGCATGGCAAAACCGATCCAGATCAGCGCACTGACGACATACAGGAACAGGGATGGATACGGATCTCGGAAATGGGTGAAGAAATAGCGCACCATGCTCTTGGCCTTGCGCAACTCAACCCTGATCCTGCTCTCCCGGCTTGAACTCTTGAAATGCAGGATATCGACCTTGGGCGTGAAATAGACGTCGCCGCCAGCCTTTTTCAGCCGCAGGCAGAAATCGACATCCTCGACATGCAGGAAGTAGTTCTCATCCATGCCGTCGATGGCAAACCAGGTCTCGCGCGCCATCAACATGCAGGCACCTGAAATCACCGGCACCTCTGTCATCTTACCGGGACAGGGTTCCTTGTGATAATTGAAGCGGCGGAAATACGGGTGACGCGGCGCAAAATTGTAGAGCTTTGTCATCTCCACGAATGCGCGCCATGGCGTCAGCGTGGAACGTCGGGAGCCTGCCTGCTCTGTGCCATCCGGATTGATCAGTTTCGCGCCGAGCATCCAGCGGCCCTTCAGGCGTGCTGCTTCGGCCAGCATGTCGCCGACAGCGTCATCCGGCAGGATCGCATCGGGATTGAGGATGAAGATATACTCACCGGTCGCCGTTGCAGCACCCTTGTTGCAGCCGGCAGCATAGCCGATATTGCCATGGCCCGAGATGATGATGAGTTTTTCACTGAAGTCAGCAAGTTCACGCAGGCGGTCCATCTCGTCGGCCCAGTTGCCATTGTCGACGACGATGACTTCCTTCACGTGCGGCTGGCGCAAGGCGGACATGACCGAGCGCATCAGCAGCGGGCCAGTCCAGAATGATACGATGATGACACTGACGGAGGCGTTTACCGAAGGCGTGGAGACGGCTTGCATGCCGTCATGCTCCAAATCACTCATTTTGGCGCCTTGCTCCACTCACTTCCCCCGAAGTTCTGACTCGATTGTAATATTGCGCCTTTTTGCACCGCAACACAAGAGGCCACAACCTTAATTATCGTGACATTTTCGTGGCATAGACCCTTTCGGCGGCGATCATGATGTACAGCGCGAACACTGGCGCGGCCAACCGCCATAATGTCCAAAGGCTGAGGTCAACAGCGCAAATGACATAGAAACCCGCCGCAAGAGCAAGGCACGCTGCTGCCACCGGTGGGCGTAACATCTCCAACCGTGTGAGCATGAACCGCACGACCAGCCAGATAATGCCGAGCACCATCAGGACGCCGACCAGACCGAACTCCAGCCATATCTGAACGAACAGATTGTGCGGGTGGGTCGGGAAAAGCGGGATCGGTCCGGGATAGCCCGGCAGCGAAACGGTGCGCCCCAAATCATTCAGGTACTGGCTGTAATTGACCCCGCCGCCAAACAGGAAGGCCAAGGGCCCTGAAAAGATATTGTCCATGGCGAACCGCCATATTGCCAGACGCTGCACCCAGGAGGTCGGGGCGCCGTCCATTGTTTCGATCACTTCAATCGAAGGCAGGAAAAGACCTGCGACTGGCGCGAGCAGGAAGGTCGCCGCCCACCCGCCTGCGGTCAGCCAGAGCGCCAGTTTCGGCCGGAACAGCGCCAGCGTTCCAGCGGCAATGATCGCGGCCAGCGCAATGAGATTGACCGTGACCCCGAACAACAGTGCCCCCGCCCCCAGACAGGCAACAGCGACAGCCGCTATCGCATAAAAGCCCGCTTTCGGCCTCGTGCCCGGCAAACCCTGAATACGCCATAACAACAGCAAAAGCGCTGGCAGCAGGCACAACCCGATGGTCGTGCCACGGGCAGAGGCGATGATGTCCTTCCCGTCGCGCCCCTCTGGCGGGATGATATCGCGGATCGCGCCGCCGGTAACAGCTTCAATCCCCAGACAGACGATCGCCAAAGCCCCGGCGCCGAGCAGGAAGCGGGCCAGCAGGCTCGCAATATGGGTCGGCAAGGCCTGCATCGTCCACAGGAATGCGCCAGACACCAGAAAGAACAACAGGATGCTGAGTGCCTTCTCTGCCTCATCCTTCAGCGGCGTCCAGGCGACCGATAGGAAGACATAAAGGCTGAACGCGATCAGCGCGGCGAGGATTGCCGAGCCCGTGCCGGGCTGCCATGAAGATTGCCTGAACAGCCGCCCTGCGGCAGGCCACAGCCCCGGCTGCACCAGCGTGCCGAACAGCACCATCAGCACCATCCCGCCGACAATATTGCGGTGGGACAGGATGATCAGCATGGGCAGGGCCATGATCCAGCAATTATGGACCGAGGCCGACCAGACGGTCCGCCAGCTCTCTATCTTTCCGTAAACGGATTGGGCTGGCCGGTCGCTCATCTGCTTACCGCTTCAGGTCCGGGGCC
This sequence comes from Aquisalinus luteolus, assembly GCF_009712425.2. Lineage (GTDB taxonomy): Bacteria > Pseudomonadota > Alphaproteobacteria > Caulobacterales > Parvularculaceae > Aquisalinus > Aquisalinus luteolus. The sequence continues at coordinate 663,421 of NZ_VCJR02000002.1, read as the reverse complement.
AGAGACTCTTTCTTCAACTCAGCCAGCGCCTCGTCGACACCCATCACGGAAGAATCCTTCGAGCCGAGACGGCGCAGGGACAGCTTGCGCTCTTCGGCCTCGCGCCCGCCGACGACGGCTATCAACGGCACCTTGGCATGGGAATGCTCGCGCACCTTGTAGTTGATCTTCTCGTTCCTCAGGTCGGTCTCGACGCGCATGCCGGCGGCGCGGAATTCGGCCGCTACCTTCTCGGCATAGTCATTGGCGTCGGTCGTAACCGTCGCGACGACCATCTGGGTCGGTGCCAGCCAAAGCGGCATCTTGCCGGCATATTGCTCGATCAGCAGGCCGATGAACCGCTCGAACGAGCCGAACACGGCCCGGTGCAGCATGACCGGGCGATGGCGGTTGCCATCCTCGCCGATATAGGCAGCATCGAGACGTTCCGGCAGCACGTAATCAAGCTGGAACGTGCCGCACTGCCATGTCCGGCCGATGGCATCGGTCAGGTGGAATTCCAGTTTCGGGCCATAGAACGCGCCCTCACCCGGCAGGATCTCATACTCCAGCCCGGACTGCTTGAACGCCTCTTCCAGCATCTGCTCGGCCCGGTCCCACGCCTCGTCGGACCCGGCGCGCACTTCCGGGCGCGTCGCGATCTTGTAGGTAATGTCGGTAAAGCCGACATCGCCATAGACGGTCGCGAACAAGTTCAGGAAGCGGATCGTCTCGTCGACAATCTGGTCCTCGCGGCAGAAGATATGCGCATCGTCCTGGGTGAACTGACGCACGCGCATCAGCCCGTGCAGCGCGCCATGGGGCTCGTTGCGGTGGCAGCAGCCGAACTCCGCCATGCGAATCGGCAGGTCGCGATAGGACTTGATGCCCTGCTTGAAGATCTGCACGTGCGCCGGGCAGTTCATCGGTTTCAGCGCCATCATGTCGGCCTTGCCGGACAGGAGCGGCGCATCATCCTCCGTATTCGGAACCTCGTCCGGCACGACGAACATGTTCTCGCGGAATTTCGCCCAGTGGCCGGATTGCTGCCAGAAAACCGAATCCAGCAATTGCGGCGTCTTGACCTCCTCATAGCCATCGGCATCGAGCTGGCGGCGGATATAGGCCTCAAGCTCGCGCCAGATGGTAAAGCCCTTGGCATGCCAGAAGACCGACCCCTGCGCTTCGGACTGCAAATGGAACAGGTCCATCTCGCGGCCGAGGCGGCGGTGGTCGCGCTTCTCGGCCTCTTCCAGCCGGGTCAGGTGCGCTTTCAGGTCCTTGTCGGACAGCCAGGCCGTGCCATAGATGCGCTGCAGCTGCTCGTTGCGATGATCACCGCGCCAGTAGGCACCGGCGAGCTTCATCAACTTGAACGACTTGCCGATATGCTTCGTGGACGGAAGATGCGGTCCGCGGCACAAATCGAACCAGTCGCCATGGTGATAGACCTTGATGTCCTCGCTGCCCGGCAGGTCGCGGATCAGTTCGGCCTTGTATTTTTCACCCATGGATTCGAATTTGGCGATGGCCTCGTCCCGGTCCCAGACTTCCTTTTTTGTCGGCAGGTCGGCATCGACCAGCTCGGCCATCTTCTTCTCGATCTTCTCGAAGTCTTCCGTGGAGAAAGGCTCCTTGCGGGCGAAGTCGTAATAGAACCCGTCCTCGATCACCGGGCCGATAGTGACCTGCGTGCCGGGGAACAGCTCCTGCACCGCCTGCGCCAGCAGGTGCGCGGCGTCATGGCGGACAAGGTCCAGCCCCTCGGCTGAATCGCGGGTGACGATCTCGACCTTGGCGTCCTTCTCGATCGAATCCCAGATGTCGCGCACCTCGCCATCGACCTTCATGGCGATCGCCTTCTTGGCCAGCGACTTGGAAATATCCTCGGCGATGCCCGTCCCGGTCACCGGCCCGTCATAGGGGCGGATGGAACCATCGGGCAGGGTAATCTGGGGCATCGTCTTATCTCTTGCAAAAAGGCTGAAACAGGAACGAATGACTTCGTACAGTCCTGCCAAAGAATCAAGTGCCTTGGGCAAGTTGGCGCGAACCGGGCCTATTCGCCCTATTCCGCCACTTCCTGTTCTCTCACATATTCCATGATCTCACGGAAGGTGGTCACCCAGACCTCGTCGCTATGCTCGGCGAGCCAGTCGAGCAGCTCGCCATGAGCCTCTGCGGTGACCGACAGGTGCTCGCCCTGAATATCGTGGAACAGGTACGTCCCAACCGTGCCATCCTCCAGGATACGCTCGGCATAGCCGATCAGCTGCTCGCCGGTCGGGTCGCCCTCGGCATAGGTGCCGATGAGATAGGGGTCCGGCAGACCGTTCTCAGTTGTCGGCGTCTCCTGCTGCACCGTGCGCGCGGCGATGGCGTAGGGCGCCAGCGCCTCGACGATACTCTCCCCGCCAGCGGTCGTGTCGCCGCAGGTATAGGCATATGTGCGCACGCTCTCGCCATCCATCGCCTCCAGAACGCGGTTGGTCAGGGCGAGTTCATCGACGAAGCGCCCGACCGTGTAGGTCGCGAGATCACGGTCTGCCATGACCCATTCGCGGTCCGGCCCGCCGACGCAGGGGTGGAACAGGGTGTGGTTGGCCAGCTCATGGCCGTCGCCTGCCAGTTCGCGCCACTCCTCCATCCGCCCGGTGAACGGATAGCTGCCGACGGTCACGAAAAACGTGCCCTTCAGGTCGCGGGCATCGAGCGCGGGCGCGGCGACATCGAGATGGGTGTCGAGCGCATCGTCATAGGTCAGCGCGATCGCTGCCTTCTTTCCATCCGGCCAGCTGATCTTGCCAGTCGCCTCGTCCTGCGCCTCGGAGCACCCGAGCGCCGTCATAGCCGTCAGCCCAAGGGCCGCACATATCGCAGTTACGTTTTTCATCCCGTTATCCTTCTTTTGCGCGACCATAAGAAATACCGGTGCGTTTGCCCAGCACCGTCTATACTGGCGACCAGCCTGCCATTCGTCTTGCCAGAGCGTCGGCTGGTCTGCTGCAGCCTTGCACCGGGCGCTTTTACGGCGAAGGCTGGTGGCGTGGAAAAGGAGGGAACGATGAAAAACATGATCACGGCGCTGGCCTCGGTCTCAATGGCCGTATCCGCATTGACAACAGCGGCTCTGGCCCAGGAACTGGCGCCTCCGGAGCCCCCGGCCTCTGCGCCAGAGAATCCAGCTCCTCCGCTGCCGCCCGCTTGCGAGGGAGCGCCCTATACCGATTTCGATTTCTGGCTCGGCGAATGGGATGTCTATGACGAGGCGGGCACCACGTTGCAGGGGCATAACTCGATCACCTCCGCCGAGGATGGCTGCCTGATCATCGAGCGCTGGAAAGGTGTCGGCGGCTCGACCGGGCAGTCTTATAATTTCTATGACCCAACAACCGAAGAATGGCGCCAGCTCTGGGTCGCCCGTGGCGCGGTGATCGATTACACCGGCGGGCTGAACGAGGCGGGGCAGATGGTGCTGGAAGGCACGATCGCCTATCGGACCAGTGGACTGGTCGCCGGTTTCCGCGGCACATGGACAGAACGCCCGGATGGTGCTGTCATCCAGTTCTTCGAGCAGGAGAACGGGGAGACAGGCGAATGGTCGGAATGGTTCACCGGGCTTTATATACCGTCAGGGACGACGCAGGTCCCTGCGGACTAACCTCATGATCCGCCAGGCCGTGACGGACGGCCTCGAAGCGCGAGAGATCGATCACGATCCGCATTTCCAGTGGCGCGGGCGCAATGTCACCCGCATCGAGAACCTGTCGGATATCGTCTTCGCCCTGGCGCTTGGCATGCTGGTGTCAGCCTCCTCGCCACCGATAGATTTCACCGATTTGAAGTTTCACCTTCTTGGTATCATCCCGGTCACGGCAGGTTTCGCGATCCTGCTTCTCGTCTGGAACATGCACTTTGTCTATTTCCGCCGTTACGGGCTGGGCGACCGCACGACGATCTTTCTCAATGCCATACTATTGTTGTTGATCCTGTTTATCGCCTATCCGCTGCGCTTCATCTTCGATGCACTGTTTTCCTATATCCTCATTGCTTTTGGGCATACTGCGCGGATCGAAGCGCTCGGTATTTTCGACACAATGATGGCCGGTGAGCTGATGCGCTATTACGCCATAGGCTATGCACTGATCTTCGCGGTCTATGCCTTGATGTACCGGCACGCATTAAAGCGGGCAGATGAAATCGGCTTGAGCACAAAGGAACGCATGCTGACCGCCCTGTCGGTGCAGGTGTTCATCATGCAGATCATCATTGCGAGCGCTGTCGCAATCTTGGCGGCGATGCCACCGCTCTGGGTCTGGGCGAGCTTTCTGTTCTTCTTTAACTGGCCTGCCGGCTATGGCCTACGCTGGCTCTATCATCGAAAGCTGAGAAAGCTTGAACAGGCTGAAGGCGCAACCGGCTGAATCGGCACGCGCCCTCTTGGCCCGGCTTAGTTGCCGGTCAGTGCCGACCAGTCATCGACCGGCAACTCATTTGCCATCTCGCCAAGCCCGGACAGTTCCAGCAACCGGCTCAGGTCAGCGGCGCCGGGCTCACGGCCTGCAAAATCAGCGACAGGATTGCCGAAATTGCCAATGCCCACCGTCCCGCCGGCCTGGGAAACGAGGCTGGCAAACTCCGGCAGGCGCGTCATCGCCGCAGACAGGGCAAGGCCGCTCGACAGGCTGGCCTCATTACGGCTGGAGGTTTCGTTCAGCAGGCGGTATATTTCATTGAGCGCCAGCAGGTAGAGCCGAAGATGCACTTCGACGCAGTCAATCGCGCAGCCGGGCGTTGCCGGCAGGCCGGCACGATAGACCATGTCGCCATTCTCGTCGGCGATCAGCTGCCCGAGCGGGAATTCCGGATTGAGCTGGTTGACGACCTGCGGTGTGGTCCGCAGCCCGCGCACCGTGGTCGGTGCCTTGTGGGCCTGAATCAGCAGTGTACAGCCTTGCTCGAAGCAGTCGGAAAAACCATAGGCGAGCGGAAGGCCATAGAGCGAGGCAACGATGACATAACCGTCGAGTTCCGGGATGGCCTCGTCCATGATGATCGGCAGCCCCGCGCCTTCCACGATAGCCCTTATCTCATCGGGTTTGAACAGGACCGGTTCATAGTAGAAAGTGCCGTCATCAGTACCCGGGGCAGCATCCGGCACTTCCACATCCGGCTGTGCGCCGAGGGAATTGGAAACCTGTGCACTTGCCCCTGACATGGCTCCGATGGGCGCCGCGACACAAATTGCTGCGGCAATGGCGGTGACAAATCTGATCATGAGAACCCCACTCAAACTACTGACCCCGGAGAGATCCCCCAATCGCTCCAGGAAAAAGCCTATCGGCAGGGATGACACACGGCAAGGTTTAATCGGGCTGGCCGCCCTGGCCGGACCCTGTCCCATCCGGTCGAGCGCCCCTCTCCCGCCATGCCCAGTCGCCATAGCGCCAAGGTGCCAGCGGATGGTCGCCCAGATGCCCTGGCACAGGGTCGAACCCGTGGGAACCGAACGGATGGCAGCGGGCAAGGCGCGACAGCGTCAGCCACGAGCCTCGCCAGGCGCCGTGGCGGCGATAGGCTTCGCAGGCATAGTGCGAACAGGTCGGCGCATGACGGCACTGCACGCCGATGACAGCAAAGAGAGGCGACAGCGTGACCTGATAAACCCTGAGCAGGCCGATCGCGACGCGCGAGACGATGCCCGGGCTTTCACGCTGAATTCTCGTATCAGGCTTGTCTGTCATAGAGTTAACGCCGTCTGTGCGACGGGACCTGTAGCCTTTTGCCGTTGAACCGTGCTGAATAGCACAAACGATAAACGGGAGCGATCATCCATCATGTCTCACATTGCCACCAGCCGTGCCGCCATCCTGTTGGCCCTCACCGGATTGACGATAACGGCCTGTGCCTCACCGGGAACCGCAGAGCGCCAGCGCCTTGCCTATGCCGACCGCGGCAACGCCGAGCGCCAGCTCAGCGGCAGGGTGATGGACAGCGAACAGGCCGCGCGGCTGATCGGTGCCGCCCGCAACCTTGCCGCCAATGAAGGCTGCGATGACGCGATCCCGGTCTATCGCGTGCTCGCCGCCTATGGCCGCAATTTCGAGATCGCGCAGTTCGAGCTGGGCCAGTGCCTGCTTGACGGATCGCCCTCGGCACTGGATCGCAGGGAAGCGATGGTCTGGTTCGAACGCGCCGCCATGGCCGGCCACCGCGAAGCGCAGAAGGAACTGGCAGAGATCGCCGTTACGGGTGGCGACTACGCCACAGCGCTGAGCTGGGCACTGGTCTTCAACGAACAGAACGACACGGCCATCGCGCCGATGCAGGATTTCTCGGCCCCGTTCATGGACCGCCTTCGTGAGGGGCTTGATGCGCAGGCAATTGCCGAGGCAGAGCGTTTCGCGCTCGATTACTCGCCGGACTATATGGCGTCTTTCCGCATGGGCAGGCCAGAGCCGCAGCGCGACGAGGCACCGGATGACGGGGTCGAGCGGATCAGGTGAGTCAGGCTTTGTCCGCGTCGATCTGGTCGAGGCAGTCGATGACGGCGTCGAACACCAGAAGCGTCGAGGCATGGCGCGCCGGATAATCGCGGATCGGCTCCAGCTTCGAAAGTTCGGCAAACCGCTCGCCCGTCGGCACCGGCCCCTCCTCCTTCAGCATGGCGACCATCTGGGCGTGGAGCGTACGCAGCTCATCGGGCGTAGACCCGATAATCGTTTTCGCCATCAGCGAAGATGACGCCTGCCCCAGCGCACAAGCCTTGGCCGAGACCGCAAAGTCGGAGACCACCCCATCGACCATTTTCAGGTCGACAGTGACCTCAGACCCGCAAACGCGCGAATATTTTCGCGCCGTCGCGTCCGGCTCGTCGAGGCGCCGCGCCTTGGGGATGGAGCCCGCCGCTTCCAGCAGGGCGTTTGAATAAATCTTCTCGATCATGGTCGGGATATAATCGGACAGGCCAGATGATGCCAGCCTTACCCATGACTACCCCTGCCCGAAATAGTCCGCCTTGCCCAGTTTCACGCCATTGGCGCGCAGGATCGAATAGCAGGTCGTCACGTGGAAATAGAAGTTCGGATGGACGAAGCCGAGCACGTATGCACGGCCCGGGAAGGTCATGTCGTTGCCGCCGATCTTCAGCGTGATGTCACGGTCTTCCGATCCCTTCATGTCATCCGGCTCGAACGTCGCCAGATAATCCAGCGTCTTCTGGATGCGGGCGAGAAGGTCGGGGAAGGTCGCCTCCACGTCCTGATAGGACGGCACGTCCCGCCCGGCGAGGCGTGAAGCGCAGCCCTTGGCCATGTCGGTGGCGATATAGACCTGGTTTTTCAGCGGCAGCATGTCCGGCGCGTGACGCGCCTCGATCAGCACGCTTTCCTCCAGCCCGCGCTCCTTCGCGCTTGCTTCGGCCTTCTTCAGCACATGCGACATGGCGGAGAGCATGGAAATGAACACCGGCACGGAAACTTCATACATGGAAACGGGCATTGGCAGTTTTCCTCATCATCGCGGGCTTGTCCCTGAGGGCGGGATATAGCCCAGACGCACGCGTATTGCCACAGGGCGCATTGAACGCCACAGTGTTCGACAGGCGAAACGAGGTGAGAGGCTGGGCCATGATACGGAAAAGCGATGACAAACCCAAAAGGAACCGGACGCTTATTTCCCTTCTTTGCGCCATCATGTCGTTGATGACCCTATCAATCCTGCTCTTGGCCGGAAACCTGGACAACGATCTTCGGTATCAGGCTTCAGCAGTCATAGCCTTGGCCTCGTTCGTGGTGCTGGCCGTAATTGTCTGGATCAATGTCAGATCGAAAAAGCCGGGCCCAAAATAGCCCCGAGCCCCAACCCTCATCCCCGACGCCAGGTCCCACCGGACGGGCCATCCTCGATGAGGATATTCTGCGCGGCGAGTTCGTCGCGGATCGCGTCGGCCCGGGCGAAGTCCTTGGCCTTGCGCGCCTCGGCCCGCTCGACAAGCAGGGCATCGATGGCGGTATCATCAAGCGCGCCCTCGCCTGCCGCCTTGCCCTTCAGCCATTCCGCCGGATCGACGTTAAAGAAACCCATCAATTTGCCTGAAGACAACAATGCAGCCCGCCATCCGCCTGCTTTGTGCAAGTCATTTTCATGCAGGGCCTTTACCAGGTTATCCCTGATGTAGTGCAGGGAAGAATAAGCCTTTGGTGTATTCAGGTCATCTTGTAGCGGCTTCAGAACCAGTTCCCTATCCTCAAGATCGCGCTCAAGATGAGCGGTATCATTCAGCACACGATAGAAGCGATCAAGCTGGCGCTTGGATCTTTCCAGTATCTTCTCCGTCCACACCAGCGGCTGGCGGTAGTGGGCCGACAGCAATGCCCAGCGGATCACCTCGCCATCCCATTCCTTCAACAGGTCATGGGGCAGCACGATATTGCCGAGCGACTTGGACATCTTGTCCTCGCCCATGTTGAGAAAGCCGTTATGCAGCCAGAATCTGGCGAGCGGCACATCGCCGTCGACAGGCCCCTTGTCGCCTGAGCAGCAGCTCTGGGCGATCTCGTTCTCATGGTGCGGGAAGCGCAGATCCTGCCCGCCGCCATGGATGTCGATTGTGTCCGTCTTGAACACATCACGGATCATGGCGGAGCATTCAAGATGCCAGCCGGGCCGGCCCTTGCCCTGCACGCCCCACGCTTCCGGCGCCGGCCAGCCGGGCTCGTTATCGGCGCTCGGCTTCCACAGCACGAAGTCGGCCGCATTGCGCTTGTAGGGGGCGACCTCTACCCGCGCCCCGGCGATGATCTCGTCGCGGTCGAGCTTCGATAATTTTCCGTAGGCGTCATAGCTGTCGACATCGAACAGCACATGCCCCTCGGCGGCATAGGCGTGGCCGCGCTCGATCAGCGTCGTGATCAGCCCCTGCATCGCCGCGATATGGGCGGTCGCCCGCGGCTCATGCGTCGGCGACAGGCAGCCCAGCCCCGCCATATCATCGCGATAGATATCGGCATAGCGCTGGGTGATGACGCCGATGGGCTCACCGCTCTCCTGATGGGCCTTGATGATCTTGTCATCGATATCGGTGAAGTTGCGGGCATAGGCGACATGGGTCTCCCCATAGACGGCGCGCAGCAGCCGGAACCACTGGTCGAACACCACCGCCGCGCGGGCATTGCCGATATGGGCATAGGAATAAACCGTCGGCCCGCACACATACATCGTCACCCGTTTCGGGTCAGCGGGCTGGAAGATTTCCTTCTTGCCGGTGAAAGTGTTGTGCAGCTTGATCGTCGGGGTCGTCATAAGAGATGGCTCTGTTTTCACAAATTCGGGAGAAATAGGCCTGAATCGGCCAAACTGTCGCGGGCTCAGCCCACGAACCTCAATGAAATCAGACAGTTACAACAGAGCTGCATGGCATCGTCCCTGTAATGACGCAGTCGTTAGTGGTTTTTTCCTAGTCTTCTCATTATGTTATGTCCAGCGGCTAAGGGCGGAAACAATCCCCACAGTTGCGAATGTGTAATCGCTCAACAACGATAGGACAGGCCCATGTCAGCCATTGCCTACGATACCATCACCCGTGCCTCCGATACCGGGGAGGAAAATGTCTCTTCCCGCCCGACCCGCGCCGAAGCCGAAGAGGCTGTGCGCACCCTCATCCGCTGGGCCGGGGACAACCCCGCCCGTGAAGGGCTTCTCGACACGCCAAAGCGCGTGACCAAAGCCTTTGAGGAATGGTTCGCCGGCTATGATGATGACCCGGAAGCGATCCTGGAGCGCACCTTCGAGGAAGTCGAAGGCTATGACGATATCGTGCTGATGAAGGACATTCGCCTGGAAAGCTATTGCGAGCACCACATGGCGCCGATCATCGGCAAGGCGCATATCGCCTACCTGCCGAACAACAAGGTCGTCGGCATTTCCAAGCTCGCCCGCCTCGTCGATGCCTATGCCAAGCGCCTGCAGATCCAGGAAAAGCTGACGGCGCAGATCGCCGACACGCTCAACACCGTGCTGGAACCGCTGGGCGTCGCCGTGATGATCGAGGCAGAGCACCAGTGCATGTCCACCCGCGGCGTGCACAAGCATGGCGTCGACACGATCACGACCCGGTTCACCGGCGCGTTCAGGGATGACCCGAAACTGGAAGAACGCTTCCTGCGGCTGGTCAAAGGCTAAAAAATTCTTCGGTTACTTCAGGCCGCAGCCTGCTCGGATTTTGAAAAGGCAGGCTGCTGGCTTTCGACTGCCACGGCCGTGACAGGCACGCCTGGTTTATCCTCGGACTTCTGATCAAGATGCCGGGCAAGAACAATCAGCACGAAGCCGATCACCAGCGTCTTGCCGTTCTCGGCAAAGGCATCGAGAAAAATCCGTGCTGCATAACCAAGGCCCGACTGGCCGGACGCCTGCAGCGCCTGCAGCGCCGGCAGGTGATAAGGAAGCTGGGTGACCGACTGCATCATGCCGACGCAGCCGCACAGGCATAGCGCAAGCCCGGCGATGAAAATAGAGCGCGTGGTCAGCCGGTCGGTCAGCCCCTTATTGCTGATCGCATAAAGCGCAATCATTGCCATACAGACGGTTACCAGCAACATCAGGTGGATAATGGTCGTCAGTACCCGGTCTGTCCACCAGCCGCTCTGGCCGTGAACGCCATAATGAGTTGGCGGGCTGAGCATCGACCCGATATTCAACAGCGAAAGGCCGAGGATGCTGAGGCCAACGAAGAAAGCGACCACGACGAGCGATTTGAGCAGGGTATCGGACATGGAAAGCGCCATCCTGTAAGCTGTAGCGGGCCCGACGAAGCAAACCGCGGCAACGGCCCGGCTTTTCGCCAGTTTGACTTAATTTATGCCGATAAGGTGAAGGAACGCTTACCCATCCTGCATAATGGCTGCGTTAGCCAAATTTGCCGGAAAGGCCGGTATCATGCCTCATTGCCGCCCCGACTCAGGGTTAATGGTGGGATGAGAGATACGAGGACGATCATGCAGACCAGATGGATATCGCGCCGTATGGCGCTGACCGGCCTTGGCGCCACCGCCCTGCTTACCGCCTGCGGACGCAGGGAGCAGCAAGGCCGGATTACCGAAGGGCTTCTTGATCTCAGCGAGCAGGAAGCCAGTCTCAACGGCGGCCATATCGGCGTCTTCGCCCGCGATATCGCCACTGGCAACAGCCTGATCCACCGCGCCGATGAGCGCTTTGCCATGTGCTCGACCTTCAAATGGGCGCTGGCGGCACAGGTGCTCGACGAGGTACAAAACGGCTCGATCACCCTTGATGACGAGATATCCTTCAGCGAAGAAACGCTGGTGCCCTGGTCGCCTGTCACCGGGCCGCTGGCGGCACAAGGTAGCGCATCGATCCGTACACTGTGCGAGGCGGCGGTAGCAGTCAGCGACAATACCGCCGCGAACCTGCTGCTGCGTCTGGTCGACGGGCCGCCGGGCTTTACAGAGCGTCTGCGCGGTTGGGGCGACGAGGTCACCCGCCTCGACCGCTGGGAAACGGAGCTGAACGAGAACGCCCCCGGCGATCCGCGCGACACGACAACGCCCCGCGCCATGGCAGGGCTGCTTGAGCGCGTCGCCGTCGGCGACATAATTGCGCCCGCCGCCAGCGCCACCCTGCGCGGGTGGATGGAAGCGACAAGCACCGGCACCAACCGCCTGCCCGCCGGCACGCCAGACAGCTGGACGCTGGGCCACAAGACCGGCACCAGCAATAATGGCGCTGTCAATGATGTCGGTTATTTCCTTCGCCCTGACGGCGCACCCATCGTCATCGCGGTCTATGTCAATGCGCCCGAGGCGGAGACGACGGCAGCGGAAGTTGTGATCGCAGAGGTCGCAGAGATGACGTCTGAGCTTTTGGGATAATTGTCCGAGTACGGTGCTCTATCTCTGTATCCCGATTATCTGAAAGGCCGGGATTTTGTCAGCCAAGTGCCTGCAAGGCATTTTATGCCTTACAGGACATGGCGGCCTATCGTTTTACAGGGAAGATTTAGTCAAGGACGGCCCTTCAGGGCCGCCGCCTCCGGCGGTAAATCCTTGACAAAATCTGCCCTGTGAAACACCCATCGGGCGTTAAAAGGAAATTCCTATGGCCGACACAAAATCCGACAGCATCGAAGAAACCAGCGCCTTCACGCCGCGCTTCAACGAGGCAGGGCTGATCCCCGCCATCGCGCAGGACGCGATGACCGGCGACATTCTGATGATGGCGTGGATGAACAGCGAGGCGATCGAGAAAACGCTTGAAACGCAAGAGGTCCATTACTGGTCCCGCTCCCGCGGCGAGCTGTGGCACAAGGGCGCGACGTCCGGCCATATCCAGACCCTTGTCTCCATGCATGTCGACTGCGACCAGGACGTGGTGCTGGTCAAGGTCACCCAGACCGGCGCCGCCTGCCACACCGGGCGCGACACCTGTTTCTATCGCAAGGTCACGAAAGATGATGACCGGCTTACCCTGAAACCCGGCCATTAGCATCCCGCCCGAACCCGTCTAGACAGGTCCCCATGCAACAGCCCGTCACCTATGGCCGCCTGCTGGCGCTGGCCTGGCCCGCCAGCGTCGCGGCGATGATCACGCCGCTGCTCGGCCTCGTCGACGCGACGGTGCTGGGCTATTCGGCGCGTCCGCTCGATGTCGGCGCGGTCGGGCTTGCCTCGGCAATCTTCTCCCTCGCCTACTGGACCTTCGGGTTCCTGCGCATGTCGACCTCCGGCCTGACAGCACAGGCGGTGGGCGAGCGCAACGAGCCGAAGGTGCGCCGCATCCTTGCGCAATCGGTCGGCCTCGGCGCGGTCATCGGTCTCCTGCTGGTCGTGCTGCAATATCCGTTCGGCGAGCTCGCCTTCTGGCTGATGACCCGCGGCGCGACGGTTGTGCCGGAAACGGTGGAGGCGGCCGAGACCTATTACGCCATCCGCATCTGGGGCGCGCCCGCCGCATTGATGACATACGGCCTGCTCGGCTGGCTGACGGCGCGCGGCCACACCGGCCTGATGATGGCTGTCTCTGTCGGGCTGACGCTGCTCAACACCGTGCTCGATATCTGGTTCGTCGTCGGCCTCGACCTCGGCGCGGCGGGCGTTGCCTATGGCACGCTGATCGCCGAGGTGACAGGCGCGGTGCTCGGCCTTGCCGCCGTCGCCTTGGTCCTGTCGAAGAATGACGGGCTGAAAGCCCACTGGCGCGAGATCGACTATCTTGCCCGCCGCTCGCTCAAAAGGCTGCTCGCCGTCAATCTCGACATCTTCATCCGCACGCTGATCCTTGTCGGCGCCATCGTCTGGTTCATCCAGCGCTCCGCCGTCTATGGCGACTATGTGCTGTCTGCCAACCAGATCCTGTTCCAGTTCTTTCTCGTCACCGGGCTGGTGCTCGACGGCGCAGCGATCGCGGCAGAGGCACTGGTCGGCCAGTCGCTGGGGGCCAAACGCCGCCGCACCCGCCATCACCGCTTCTACCAGACGATCCGCAAGAGCGCGGTCATCACCCTCGTCGTCGGCCTTGCCATGTGCGCGCTGTATCTCCTGTTCGGTACTACACTACTCGACATCGCCGCACCGGACCCGCAGATCAACGCGACGGCGCGCGACTATTTCGGCTGGATCATCATCTCGCCCATCGTGGTCGCGACCGCCTTCCAGCTAGACGGCTATTATATCGGCGCGACGCGCTCGAAGGCCCTGCGCAATTCCATGATCGTCTCCGGCATATTCTATGTCGCCGCCGTGCTGATCCTGACCCGCTATTTCGACAATCACGGCCTGTGGACGGCGTTCGGCGTCTTCCTCATCGCCCGCGCGGCAACGCTGGTCGCCCTGTGGGGCGGCTTTGCGAAGCTGATCGATGAGGGACAGGCGGAGGACTAGCTAACCCGTTCAAGGTCGATCAGGTCTATCACGTCGCAGTAAAAGAGAAGGCTGGCCTTGCCGTCAGCGCTGACCTGCCAGGTGACATCCCGCCAGCCGATGCTGCGAACATTTTCTATACTGAAATCATCGAGGATGACCGGCAATGCCTCAAGGCCCTCCGCCTTGAAGTCGCTGACGGTCCCGCATTCGAAACTCACATCGAAGACACCATCCCGCGCCGTCTTGCGCAGGGTTGCGGTCAGCCCGTTCTCTGGCGCACCGATTGTCAGCTTGCGTAACTCGACCGGCCCGGCAAGCTCGAGGCCGGGAATATCCTTCAGCGCCTCCTGCCCCCTGATCACGGCCTAAATCCCCTTGCCGACAGCATCCTCGACGGAGGTAAACCCGTCCGCCTGCAGATAATCGACAAGGCCGCGAAGGATCTGCGTCGGCAGGCCAGGCCCTTCATAGACCATGGCGGTATAGAGCTGCACCAGAGACGCGCCCGCAAGGATCTTGGCATAGGCATCCTTGGCCGACGATACGCCGCCGACACCGATCAGCGGCACAGCCCCGCCCAGCGCCACCGCGAAATCCTTCAGCACCGCCGTCGACAGCTCGAACAGCGGCTCGCCGGACAGACCGCCAGCCTCCTTGGCGAGGTCAGGATCGAGGCCATCCGGCCGTGTGATGGTCGTGTTGGAGACGATCAGCCCGTCAATACCGCTGGTCTTGGCCACTGCAGCGATATCCGCCTTGTCCTCGTCTGTCAGGTCCGGCGCGATCTTCAGGAACACGGGCAGCGTGCCGGTGCGCGCTGACAGCACCCGCGCGAGCAGGTCTTCCAGCGGCGCGCGGCCCTGTAGCGTGCGCAGGCCCGGCGTGTTGGGCGAGGAAATGTTGACCGTGGCAAAGTCCACATGCGGCTCCAGCGCCTGCAAGCCCGTGACGTAGTCCGCCGCCTTGTCTTCCGTCGTCTTGTTCGCCCCCAGATTGATCCCGACGATCCCGCCGCTGCGGTCGCGATCCTGCAGCCGCTGGGTAATCAGCGCCAGACCGTCATTGTTGAAACCATAGCGGTTGATGACAGCGTTCTGGTCCTTCAGGCGAAAGACGCGCGGGCGGTCATTGCCCGGCTGCGGCTTGGGCGTCACCGCGCCGACCTCGACAAACCCGAAGCCCAGCGCCAGCACCTCGTCCGCCACTTCGGCATTCTTGTCGAACCCGGCGGCAAGGCCGAGCGGATTGGGAAAGTTCAACCCCGCCACCCTGATCGCAAGCCGCTTGTCGGTGACCGGTTTGACCGCTGGCTGGAAGCCAGTCCTCAGGGCACGGATGGTCAGCCGGTGCGCCTGTTCCGGATCTATCGTGGTCAGCAGTTTCGCACCCGCCGTGGCGAGCGGCAGCGGCAGTTTCATAAAGACTCCATCCCGGTAACAGCGAAAGACCCACCCGGACGGCGATCCAGCCTCAGCAGCCGGTCAGCATGTTTCACCCGCAACTCATCGCCGTAGAAATGGGGAAAGTCCTGCCCGCGTTTCGGCGCCAGCTCCCATTTCAGGTCGGCCTCCAGCGCAGCCACCGCAAAGCCGAGGGCGAACAGCGTGTCCATACCATCGAAATGCAAATTTGCCGTCTCGATCAGCTGGTTCTCCGCCGACAGGTGGAAATAGCCATCGGCCTCGTCGATGGCACGGCGCGGCACACGCGCATCGGCCCGGGCCGCCGACCAGTCCTCCTCCGTCAGCAGGCGATAAATGATCGTCTGTTCCATATTAGTCAGTCGCCCGGATCAATCAAAGGCCGGTTCGACCGTCATATGGCGCGCGCGGGCGGCATGCTCGATTGCATTCGCGCCATCGTCGGAGACTTTCAGGGTCTGGCGGATCAGCTCCAGCACGCGGATCTCGGCAATGTCGAGATTCTCGTCGGCGGTGACGACATCGACGCAGGCGGCATAGGCGGTTTCGCCCAGATGCGGCGGCAGCGCGGCCTCCGCAGCAGACAACACCTTGTGAAGGCCGCCATCGGACGACATCAGCGTGCCGCATTCCTCCGACGTGCGGACCAGGTTGTCCTCGTCGGCATCAGAAAACAGCGGGAAGGAGCGCACGACACGGCCAATGGTGCGCAGCTCGCCTTCGGAAATGATCCCGTCGGAGGCGGAGGTCATCACCATCAGATAGATCACCGCTTCCTGCGGCGTGAGTTTGACGACGGCTTCTGCTGCCATGGCTTTGTTACTCCTGCTTGTTTGTGTGGCCGGAAGCTATGCGCCTTTACAGCGTATCGCAAGCCCGCCAGAACAGGCTTGAGCGGGCTTTATGCCTGCTTGACCTCAATTCATGCTAGACCTAGCTTCCCGGGCCTGCAATCAAGCCCTTTTTTAGAGAAACCAGACCAGAAATGACCGATTTTACCGCCGACGACCTGAACAACGCAAAAGCATGGCCCTTCCAGGAGGCAAAGGCCCTGGCCAAGCGCGTTGAGAACAAGCCGGCGGACGAACCCGTGATCTTCGAGACCGGCTATGGCCCGTCCGGCTTGCCGCATATCGGTACGTTCGGCGAGGTCGCCCGCACGACCATGGTGCGCAATGCGTTCGAGGCGCTGACAGGTCGCCCGACGCGGCTGATTTGCGTCTCCGACGACATGGACGGCATGCGCAAGCTGCCCCCGAACCTGCCCAACGCTGACAAGCTGGAAGAGTACCTTCAGCAGCCGCTGTCGCGCGTGCCCGACCCGTGGGGCACCCATGACAGCTATGCCGCCCATAACAATGCCAAGCTGTGCGGTTTCCTCGACCGGTTCGGTTTCGACTATGAATTCCTGTCGGCAACCGACGCCTATGTGTCCGGCAAATATGACGATGCCCTGATCCGCATGCTGGAAAAGTATGACGAGGTGATGGACATCATCCTGCCGACGATCGGCGAGGACCGGCGCAAGACCTATTCACCGATCCTGCCGATCTCGCCGAAGACCGGCCGCGTCCTTTACGTGCCGATGCTCGACCGCGACCCCGCGACCGGCTCCGTCGTCTATGAAGACGAAGACGGCACGCGCGTCGTCACCCGCGTCACCGGCGGCGCGGTAAAGCTGCAATGGAAGGCCGACTGGGCCGGGCGCTGGTATGCCCTCGGCGTGGATTACGAGATGGCGGGCGAGGACCTGACGGAATCGACCAGGCTGTCGAGCCGCATCGTCAAGGCGCTGGGCGGCACACCGCCCGCCGGCTTCAACTACCAGCTCTTCCTCGATGAGGAAGGCAAGAAGATCTCCAAGACCAAGGGCAACGGCCTGACGATCGAGGAATGGCTGACCTATGCCTCGCCGGAGAGTCTGTCGCTGTTCATGTTCAACGCGCCGAAAAAAGCCAAGAAGCTCTATTTCGACATCATCCCGAAAACGGCCGACGAATACTGGTCGTTCGTGGAGCGCTATCACGCGGCAGAGACGCAAGCCAAGAAGCTGGACAACCCGGCCTGGCACCTGCATGGCGGCAACCCGCCGACAGAGACGCCGCCGGTCTCCTTCTCGCTGCTGCTGAACATCGTCAACGCGTCGGGCACGTCCGATCCCGCCGTCCTGAAAGGCTTCGTGCAGAAATACCGCCCGAACGCCAGCGCCGCCGAAATGGCGGCGATGGAGCCGATGCTGACCTATGCGGTCAATTACTTCGAGGACTTCGTCAAACCGAAGAAGCAATACCGCGCGCCGGATAGCCGCGAGAAAGCCGCCATCGAGATGCTGATCGCGTCTCTTGAGCAGGCCGATCCGGGTGCGGAGGAAGATGTCTTCCAGACCCTCGTCTTTGATGCAGGCAAGGCACAGGAGTATGCGAATATCCGCGAGTGGTTTACCGGGCTTTACGAGGTTGCCTTCGGCCAGAAGGAAGGCCCGCGCATGGGTCCGTTCATCAAGATCTATGGCCCGAAGGAAACAGCGAAACTGCTGCAGGCGGCCCTCGACCGCGACGCTTAAGACTGGACTGAACCACCATGGCATTTCTGGAACAGGTCCGCCTGAGCCACCCTTTGTACTTTTTCCGGCATGGCCAGACAGACTGGAACGCGGAAAAGCGCTGCCAGGGCCTGACCGATATTCCCGTCAACGCAACGGGAGAGAATCAGGCGCGTGCCTATGGCCGTGTGCTGAAGGGTGTGCTCGGCCCGCATCTATTCAATCGCAAGCGGCTGGCTTTCACCTTCTATTCCAGCCCGTTGTCCCGCGCCTCGCGGACCATGGCGCTGATCTGTCACGAACTTGGCTGTGCCGATGTAAGCGTCGAAGTCGATGAGCGCCTGACCGAAATCGATCATGGCGCCTGGAATGGCTTCACCTATGACGAGATCAGGGAGAAATGGCCGGAGGACTATGCTTCGCTTCAAGCCGACAAATGGGCGACGCGACGGCCCGAGGGCGAGTCCTATGAAGACCGGGTCGAGCCGCTGACGCGATTCCTGAAGGAGCTGACTGGCCCCGCCATCGTCGTCGGCCATGGCGGCACGGGTCGCGTATTGCGGGCCATCATCGCCGGGCACCCGCCATCGCAGGTCGTGCACCTGCCGATGTCACAGGACCAGTTCTATGCCTTCGACAGCGGGGTGGAAACGATCCACCTCTGTCACGAAGAAGGCTAATTCGCCCCCTGCCCGGAACCACCACGGCAAAATTCTGTTGGCCCGGATATGCGTATGATCCTGCTACTGATGTATTTCGCCTGGATGGGCCTGATGGCTGTCGGCTATAGCGGCACCGCAGCCGAAGACGTCGATGGCGCCGAGGCCCTCGTCACAGCGAACGAGGACGGTTACGGCACCATAGCCACCCTGCGGTAAGCCCTTTCGCTGAGGGAACCCGCAAGCGTTTGAGCTGTTTTAAAGCCATGCGCCTGATATTCCTGTTCTTTTCCTGCCTATGGCTTACTCTGCTGCCTGCTGCTGCGCAGGAGGATGACCAGACCACGCCAACAGACACCGCTATTGCCACCGAAGGCGAGGGGCCAGCGGACAGCGAGATCGCAGATCGCATCGAAGGCATCTTCACCGAAATCCCTGCCCTCTCTGAAATTGACGTTGATGTCTCCGCCGGGGTCGTGACGCTCGCCGGTACCGTCCCTGATACCGACAGCCTCAATCAGGCCGAACAGATTGCCGCGCGGGTCAGCGGGGTTGTCACAGTGAACAGCGAACTTGAGCGCGACATCACCGTCGGCGGACGGCTCGACCCGGCAACGGAGAAACTGCGTGACGCCCTGATGGATGTCTACGCCATATTACCGCTACTTGGCGTCGCCCTCGTCGTCTTCCTCCTGTTCCTCATCGTCGGCTTGTTTCTCGCCCGTCAGGAAAGCCTGTGGCGGCGCCTTGCCCCCAATGCCTTCATTGCGGGCATGATCTCCGCCATCATCCGCATCGTCTTTGCGCTGATCGGTATCATCCTTGCCCTGACGATCCTCGACGCCGTCGCACTGCTCGGCGCGTTTCTGGGCGCTGCCGGTGTCATCGGCCTTGCCATTGGCTTCGCCGTGCGCGACACGATCGAGAATTTCATCGCCTCGATCATGCTGTCCCTGCGCCAGCCCTTCCGGCCCAACGACCTCGTCCAGATCGGCGACAGGCTCGGCCATGTGGTGCGCCTGACCTCCCGCGCAACGATCCTGATGACGCCAGACGGTAATCACCTGCGCATCCCCAATGCCGTCGTGTTCAAGGCGACGATAGAGAATTTCACCCGCAACCCGGAACGCCGGTTCGAATTCCAGCTCGGTATCGACGCAGAGGACGATCCGCAGGCCGCGCTGGAAACGGTCATGCCGTCGCTGAAGGCTCTGCCCTTCGTGCTCGCCGACCCGCCGCCCGCTGGATGGATCGACGCTGTCGGCGATTCCAACATCATTCTGACCCTGACGGGCTGGCTCGACCAGCGCGAGACGGATTACCACAAGGGCCGCAGCCAGGCGATCCGCATCGCCAAGGCGGTTCTGGAGACGAACGGCTTCACCCTGCCCGAGCCGATCTATCGCCTGCGCATCGACGGGCTGAAGGACGGCATCGCTCTGCCCGCCGGCACCGGCGCGTCGGTCAGCGAAGCAACGCCGGACACCCCGGCGCCGGGAACGCCAGTGAAGCGCATGCCTGTCAAATCCGTACCCGCCATGCCGGATGCGGAAGACACCGCCGTCGACCGCTCGCTGGAGGAGAAAGTCGAGGAAGACCGCGCCGAAGCGGGCAAGGACCTGCTCAGCGAAGACGCCCCGACAGAATTCGGCGACCGTGGAAATCAGGAAAAGGGAAAATCGGTGCGCTAGCGCAGGATGAACCACAAGACACCTTTCCTGTTCACCCATCATGGCTTCTCAGAAAAAGACCAACCCCCTCCTCTATCTGCAGTTGTTCGCAGGCATGGCACTGTTCGGCTCGGCGACGCCCCTGTCGAAGATTATCGGCGAAGGCTTTCCCGTCTTCACCGCTTCGCTGATGCGGATGCTGATCGCGGGCGCGGTGCTCGCGCCTTTTGTCACCGGGCGGCTGGGCGAGCTGAAAAAAGCGAGCGCCTCCGACTGGCGCTCCATCGCGGGCATCGCCCTGTTCGGGATGATCGGCTTCACCGCGACCATGCTGTTCGGCATGCGCATGGCCTCCGGCGTCGTCGGCTCGACAATCATGAGCATGTCGCCCGCCGTTACCGCCCTTGCCGCCTTCATCTTCCTGAAGGAAGGCTATAACAGCCGCAAGGGCGCTGCCCTCGGTCTTGCCGTCCTTGGTGCGGTGCTGATCAATGTGCTGTCTGGCGGCGGAGAGAACAACAGCGGTAATGCGATGATCTGGGGCTCGCTCCTCGTCTTCATCGCCGTCTGTCTGGAGGCCGCCTACACCCTGCTCGCCAAGACGGTATCGGACGCCTTGTCAGCGCTGACCATCACTTTCGCCGCGACGATCCTCGCCATCATCCCCTTCGCGATCCTGTCAGCCCTGTTCGATCCGTCCTTTTTCGACCTGTCCCAAGCGGACGCCCGCCACTGGTGGGCGGTCGCCTTCTGGGGCGCGATGACGGCGGGCCTCGCGCCGGTCCTGTGGTACACAGGCGTTCGCCAGGCACCGGGGTCGCTCGCCGCCGGGTTCATGGCGGTGATGCCGCTCTCGGCGCTCACCTTGTCTTACGTCTTGCTCAATGAAAGCTTCCGCTGGGCGCATCTCGTCGGCTTCGGCCTCGTCTTCATCGGCGTGCTCCTGATGATGCGCGAGCACATGAAGTCGATGTCAGACGAATAAAAAGGCCGGCCCTTTTGAAACCGGCCTTCAATTCAAATTGTCTTTTACTGTCAGTCTTTATTCGGTTGCGGTGTTACCCGCAGATACGGCTTGATTGCCGTGTACCCTTTCGGGAACAGGCGGTTGATCTCGGCCTCGTCCTTCAGCGACGGTACGATGATCACATCGTCACCATCCTTCCAGTTGACCGGCGTTGCCACCTTGTAGCCATCGGTCAGCTGCAGCGAGTCGATCGTGCGCAGGATTTCGCGGAAGTCGCGGCCCGTCGACGGCGGATAGGTCAGCGTCAGGCGCAGCTTCTTGTTCGGGTCGATGACATAGACGGAGCGCACGGTGATGTTCGCCGCCGCGTCCGGATGGATCATGCCATACAGCTCGGCAACCTTGTGGTCGCCATCGGCAAGGATCGGGTACCAGACCTTGCAGCTCTGCGTCTCTTCGATGTCGCCGACCCACTTCTTGTGATCCTCGACCGGGTCGACCGACAGGGCGATGACCTTCACATTGCGCTTGGCCCATTCGTCTTTAAGCTTGCTGACCTCGCCGAGCTCGGTCGTGCAGACCGGGGTGAAGTCTGCCGGGTGCGAGAACAGCACGCACCATGAATCACCGATCCAGTCGTGGAAGCGGATCGGGCCTTCGGTGGAGTCCTGGTTGAAATCGGGAACGGTCTGTCCGAGCAGCAATGTCATGGGTCATCTCCTCTTGTTATGATGGGACCTCACTAGCACTACAGATAGTCGGGTGCCAGCGACTCACAAGCACCGCCGGAAGACTTTTTTGCTGCATCGCACGCAAAAAAGTCAGCATGTCGAAAAAAGTGCCCGGCCAAAAAGCACAGTATTTTCATGCCGTTATACTATCACGCACAGAGAAGGTGACCCGGTGTGACGATTCTGCACTCGCAAAGGGCCTCAAATCGGGCATACTATATGCATAGATGGGCTGTGTACGGATTGCCGACAGCGCCGTCAGATTTCCGCCTGACGAAAGGATGTGCGAAGCGCGATAAACATGCTCGAAAATGAAATAATCTGCCACAGCATTTCATATGCGATTGTCATCGCCGCGCCACCAAAATTACCAATTGGGGCAGCCGCGAGGGACAGAGGCAGTCACGAGCATGACGCGCTCCACGGCGATCCGCTGAACACGGAAAAAATTCGCGAACACAAACCATCACTAACGGGTGAGGCGGCTGACCAAAGGTCATGCCGCCTTTTTAGTGCCTCTTTCCACCATCACGATTCAATTCTCAGGGCAGCGTAAAGGTGTAACCATGACTGACAGCGATCTCGATATCTTCGACCTCTATTCCTCCAGCTATGCGCGGACAAGGCAGGAGAGCATGTCGCTGCGGGATTATCTGCTGGCAGCGCGTGACGACAAGATGATGTATGCCGGCCCGGCAGAGCGCATGATCGCCGCCATCGGCGAGCCGGAATTCGTCGACACCTCGAAAGACCCGCGCCTGTCGCGGATATTCTTTAACCGGACGATCAAGCGCTACAAGGCGTTCGAGGGCTTTTACGGCATGGAGGATACGATCGAGCGGATCGTGTCCTATTTCCGCCACGCCGCTCAAGGGTTGGAAGAAAAGCGCCAGATCCTCTATCTCCTCGGCCCGGTCGGCGGCGGCAAGTCGTCCCTCGCCGAGCGCCTGAAGGACTTGATGGAGGAATACCCCATCTATGTGCTGAAGGCCGGCGAAGAGATTTCCCCCGTTTTCGAGAGCCCGCTCGGCATCTTCCAGTCCGACGACCTGAAAAACCTGCTGGAGGAAAAATACGGTATCGAGAAACGCCGCCTGCACGGGCTGATGAGCCCATGGGCGGTCAAGCGCCTCGATGAATTCGGCGGCGACATTTCCAAGTTCGAAGTCGTGCGCGTCTATCCGTCCAAGCTGCGCCAGATCGGCATCGCCAAGACCGAGCCGGGCGACGAGAACAACCAGGATATCTCTACGCTGGTCGGCAAGGTCGACATCCGCAAGCTGGAGCATTTCTCACAGGACGACACCGACGCCTATTCCTATTCCGGCGGGCTGTGCATGGCCAATCAGGGCCTTCTGGAATTCGTTGAGATGTTCAAGGCGCCGATCAAAGTGCTGCACCCGCTGCTGACTGCCACGCAGGAAGGCAATTATGTGGGTACGGAGAGCCTCGGCCCTATCCCGTTCCAGGGCACGATCCTCGCCCACTCCAACGAGAGCGAGTGGCAGGTCTTCCGCAACAACAAGAACAACGAGGCGTTCCTCGACCGCATCAGCGTGATCAAGGTGCCCTACTGCCTGCGCGTGACCGAAGAAGGCAAGATTTACGAGAAACTGCTCGCCCATTCGGAGCTGTCTGATGCGCCTTGCGCCCCGGAAACGCTGCCGATGCTCGCCCGCTTCTCGGTGCTCACGCGTCTGAAGGAGCACGAGAATTCCAACCGCGTCTCCAAGATGCGCGTCTATGATGGCGAGAAACTGAAGGACACAGACCCGAAGGCGAAATCCCATCAGGAATACCGCGATGCCGCCGGCGTCAATGAGGGCATGGACGGCATCTCGACCCGCTTCGCCTTCAAGGTCCTGTCGGAGACGTTCAACTTCGATACCGATGAGGTCTCCGCCGATCCGGTGCACATGATGTATGTTCTGGAAAACGCGATCAAGCGCGAGCAATTCCCCGACGAGACCGAGAAGCAATATCTCGACTTCATCAAGTCGGAGCTGTCGCCCCGCTATGCCGACTTCATCGGCAAGGAAATCCAGAAAGCCTATCTGGAAAGCTATGGCGAGTACGGACAGAACCTGTTCGACCGCTATATCGCCTATGCCGATGCGTGGATCGAGGACCAGGACTTCAAGGACCCGGACACTGGCCAGCTGCTCGACCGTGGCACGCTCGACCAGGAACTGTCCAAGATCGAGAAGCCTGCCGGCATCGCCAACCCGAAGGATTTCCGCAACGAGGTCGTGAAATTCGCCCTGCGGGCACGAGCCGCGAACGAGGGCAACAATCCGCGCTGGACGTCCTATGAGAAACTGCGCAACGTTATCGAACGGCGCATGTTCACGCAGGTCGAGGATCTTCTGCCGGTCATCTCCTTCGATTCCAAGAAAGATTCAGAAACCGAAAAGAAGCATCACGACTTCGTCGAGCGCATGACCGATCGAGGCTACACGCCGCGCCAGGTCCGCCGCCTCGTCGAATGGTACATGCGCGTCAACAAGGCGGGGTAGTCTTG
Organism: Aquisalinus luteolus; assembly: GCF_009712425.2. Taxonomy (GTDB): domain Bacteria; phylum Pseudomonadota; class Alphaproteobacteria; order Caulobacterales; family Parvularculaceae; genus Aquisalinus; species Aquisalinus luteolus. The sequence goes on along the minus strand of NZ_VCJR02000002.1, from coordinate 639,051 downwards.
ACACAAACAGTCTCAAAATCCGTCGAAAAACGTATTCTGCCTCTGCCTGATGCCATTCCAAGCCCGGATGCGGGCCTGGAACTCGTCCGCATCTGGCGCAGCGAGACCGATCACTATGTCAGCCTTTTTATTGGCGATGACTGGACGCTTGAGAGATATGCCCCCTTCGTCATCGACAATGTCAGGCTCATCCTCGCCGCCACTGGGGCCGGTACGCTGAAGGATGTGATGACACAGGCTTTGGAGCATTGTGAGTCACTTGCCAATAATGATGGGCCGGCGGATCGTGGCCGCGGACAGGCCAGAGATAAGAACCCGGACTATCATGGCGATGTGCCACCACAGGTCATGCTCATCCCCTGCGCCGATCCGGCTGCCGACGATGCATACGAAATCCTGAGGGGCTGGGCCGATGGCGAGAGACTGCAGGTTTCCGTCAGGCATGATATGCTGCAAAAGCCTGAGGAGATTGCAGCCCTTCTCGCGCACATGATCCTGCATATCGGGCGCGGCGTAAGCAAAGTCTATCACGTGGATGCCTCGCAGAATTCGGCCAGGCTGATCGACCTGATCAAGAGGCACCTCGAAGACAGTTGAGAATTACCCCTGTTATGAACCAGTACCACTTCATCGACCGCCGCAAGAACCCGAAGGGCAAGTCGCTCGGCAACCGCCAGCGCTTTCTCAAGCGTGCCAAGGCGCAGATCAAGGAAGCGGTGAACAAGTCCCTGCGCGACCGCTCGGTCAAGGACTTGGACAGTTCAGGCAAGATTTCCATCGGGACCAGGTCCACCGCGGAACCGCGCCTGACCCATGACCAGGCCCGCGGCTCGCGCGGCCATGTCCATCCGGGCAACAAGGAATTCTCCGAGGGCGACCGCATCCGCAAGCCACAGGGCGGCCAGGGCGGTGGCGGCAAGGAGGCCTCTGATTCCGGCGATGGCGAGGACGATTTCTCCTTCACCCTCACCCGCGACGAATTCCTCGACATCTTCTTCGAGGACCTCGAATTGCCCAACCTCGTCAAGACCTCGCTGAAGGAGATCAAGAGCTACAAGATGAAGCGCGCGGGCGTGACCAATTCCGGTTCGCCGACGAACATGAACATCATCCGCACAATGAAGAACGCCCATGGCCGCCGCCTCGCGCTGAAGCGGCCCTCGACCGGCGTCATCAACGAGTTGAAGGAGCGACTCTTCGCGCTGGAGCGTATCGCGCAGCCCAGCGAAGAGCAAATTGCCGAGAAAAAGGCGATCATCGCCGAGCTGGAACAGCTGGAGGCGCGCCGCCGCTGGGCCCCCTATATCGACCCGCTGGATGTGCGCTTCAACGCGTTCGAGCCGACGCCGATCCAGACAACAGCCGCCGTCATGTTCTGCCTGATGGACGTCTCCGGCTCCATGGGTGAGCGCGAGAAGGACCTCGCCAAGCGCTTCTACATGCTGCTCTATCTCTTCCTGCAGCGGCGCTATGAAAAGGTCGAGGTCGTCTTCATCCGCCACACCCACCATGCCGAGGAAGTCGACGAGGAGACCTTCTTCTATTCCCGCCAGTCCGGCGGCACCATCGTCTCGACCGCGATCGAGGAGATGCAGCGCATCCAGAAGGAGCGCTATCCGACCGATGAATGGAACCTCTATGTCGCACAGGCCTCCGACGGCTACACGCAGTCGGGCGATGCCCGCCGCTGCGTGCAGATCCTGAACGAGGAACTGCTACCGATCCTTCAGTACTACGCCTATATCGAGATCCTCGACGAGCGCGAGATGGATGTCTTCTCCGACCCCGATGCAGGTGCTGAACTGTGGCGCGCCTATCGCTCGATCAGCGACAAACGCTTCGCCCAGACCCGCATCGCCAAGCCCTCCGACATCTTCCCGGTCTTCCGGGAGCTTTTCGGCAAAGACAGGGAGGCAGCGTGATCATTGAAGCACTGATAAGCTTCTTAGCATTCAAGGAACCCGTGCACCCGCCCACGGCGTGCTATGGGCAAGGCACCACGCCTATAACAAGATCAGCCTTGCCTGAAATATCACAGTCGCTTTCCCTCCGCTTAAAGAAAGATGATTGGGATTGTAATATCGTGGACAACCTCCCGGCGCAGTGCAGCAGACCACCGGAGACTTTGGTCATAAACGAGATCTGTGCAACATCCTCCAATTCGCTCTTCCTTTTGATAATGAGTTCCGAAACAGAAAGCACAGATGACCCGTACTATGGTGCTTGGAGGCGGTATTGGTTCAGCACTGACAGCGGAGATTTCAAATGAGCGCCACTGAAAAATTCTCCGCAGACACCCTCATCTTCCAGGATGCCGACTGGAATTTCGATCTTCTCAAGAAGGCCTATGACGCCTGCGAGGAGGTGGCGCTGAACGATCTCGGGCTCGATGTCTATCAGAACCAGATCGAGATCATCACGTCGGAACAGATGCTCGATGCATACTCGGCCCACGGCATGCCGCTGATGTATCGCCACTGGTCCTTCGGCAAGCATTTCGCCCGCGACCAGCAGATGTACCAGAAGGGCTATACCGGTCTTGCCTATGAGATCGTGATCAATTCCGATCCGTGCATCGCCTATCTGATGGAAGAGAACACGATGACCATGCAGACACTGGTCATCGCCCATGCCTGTTTCGGCCACAACCACTTCTTCAAGAATAATTACCTGTTTCGTCAGTGGACGGATGCCTCTTCCATCCTGACCTATCTCGACTTTGCCAAGAAATATATCGCCCGCTGCGAGGACGAATACGGCATTGACGAGGTCGAGGCGATCCTCGATGCCGCCCATTCGCTGATGGATCAGGGCGTGTTCCGTTACAACCGCCCGCCGAAGCTGTCGGAGTCCGAGCGTATCGAGAAGATCCGTGCCCGGGCCGAGCATGAGCGCGAGACCTTCAACGATCTCTGGCGCACCCTGCCGAGCACCCATGAGAGCGAGCACGAGGTCGAGGAACGCCAGCTGGAAGTGCGCAACATCAAGCTGCCGGAGGAGAACCTTCTCTACTTCATCGAGAAGGCCAGCCCGGTCCTGATGCCGTGGCAGCGCGAGCTGGTCCGTATCGTGAGGAATATCGGCCAGTATTTCTATCCGCAGAAACAGACCAAGGTGATGAACGAGGGCTGCGCCACCTTCTGTCACCACTACATCATGCACAAGCTGCATGAGCAGGGCAAAATCTCCGACGGCGCGCTCTTGGAGTTTCTCCACTCCCACTCCTCCGTCATCTTCCAGCCGGAATTCGACGACCGGCGCTATTCCGGCATCAACCCCTATGCCCTCGGCTTTGCCATGATGGAAGACATCAAGCGCATGTCGATTGCGCCCACGGAAGAAGACCGCGACTGGTTCCCCGACATCGCCGGCAAGGGTGACTGGCGCGCCGTGCTGAAAGACGCCTGGGCCAATTTCCGCGACGAGAGCTTCATCCAGCAATATCTCTCGCCCAACGTCATGCGCCAGTTCCACTTCTTCGCGCTGCAGGACAAGGCAACCAACAACCACTATCTCGTCGACGCGATCCATGACGAGCGCGGCTTCCGCCGCCTGCGCGAGCGCCTGTCGAAAATGTACGATCTCGGCGAGCACGACCCGAATATCCAGGTCATCGGCGCCGACCTCGACAGCGACCGCACCCTGCATCTGCAGCACACGGTCTATAATGGCCGCGTCCTGTCAAAGCAGTCGAAGGACCAGGTAATGGGCCACCTGACGAGGCTATGGGGCCACAAGGTCGAGCTGACAGACGTGGAGGCCTGAGGGCGAGGCCTGCTTACCCCGCCATGCCGGTGCACAGGCCTGGATGGACGGCAATATTGTCATAGTGCGCTGTGAGTGTGACATAGTTTCCCTGCCCATCCTTCGGTGCCCAGCTTGGGTCATTGCCCCCAAAGAAGGTCGAGAACAGAAGCTGTGAAATGTCCGTCTCCCGATTGAATTCCGTGCGATAGGTCAGGTTTTCCATCACATTCACGAGCTCGCCGTTCAGATAGACACGGCTTGAACCCGGTCTGCCATCCGGCGTGTTCAGAACGACATGCAGCGCAACCCTGTGCCATGCGCCCGGTGTAAATCTTGCCCTGCTCACCGCCCTGCCATCATCGCCAAATTCGCCAGACATGCCCTGATAATAAACGTAGTTGACCGGCGCGCCGCCTGTCCGCCACATGACCCGTGCTGACCAGCCATCCGGGCGTATCGGATCACCTCCCGTGACCGGGTCTGCCGGGCCGAGGCCATGCATCTTCCCGCCCCTGACGAACTGAAAATTCTCAGGCAGCCAGACATCGTATCGCAAGGTGAAGTCGGTGCCCGAAACGGGAAGGTCATGGCGCACGACGATCCGCTCGCTGCCTTCCTCGTTGCCGACATAGCGTGCAGCAATCACGGTGCCGCCATCGGGCGTCTGTTCCAGCGAAAGGTTGGGATGCCCGGCCAAAGCGCGCCTCAGCGGGGTGTCGTACTCCATGTCCTCCCACAATACCGGCATGGCGCAGCGTTGCATGTTGTCTGGTGGCGTCAGGACTGTCGCCTTGGTCATAAGCAAGGCAATCGCAGCTGGTTCAAACATCATCTACCTTTCGAAAGCTGTATCATCCGACCATAGGACATCACGGCCTGATGCGGAACAAAGCCGCGCCACATCGCGTTCGCCCGAAATGAAAAGTTTTATTCTTGTTCCCCTGATGACACTAGGCCTTGCCGTTTCGGCTTGCGGCGGAGACGACCGCGCGGACAATTCCGTCATGGCCGAAGAAGTCGAAACCAACGGGTATACTGAGTATGAAAACGAGAGATTCGATTTTCTGATCGGTTATCCCGCCAACCGCTTCACCCTGCGCGATGCGCCCCAGAACAATGACGGCCGTGTGCTGGACGGACCCAAGGGGTCGACCTTGCGCGTCTTCGGCACCAACAATGCCCTCGGCCTGACCTTTGACGAACAGATCGCCCGCGCCAGCGACAGCCTGTCGGAAATCCTGACCGAGGACCGCGGCGAGAACAGCTGGTATGTCGAAGCGCTGGACCATGAAGGCCAGTGGGTGTCGCTCAAGATCATTCATGCCGATCCGCAGCGCCTGGTCACGGCCCGCTTCACCGCCGATGATGAAGCAGATGAAGCCTTGCGCGAGACTGGCCGTATCGCCGTGCGGTCGCTTCAATTGCAGAATAATGCCTGAGACGCCTGGCCCCTGCCGGGGCATTCAATCCGCCTACGCCCGTGGGCTTCGGCGCGATCCAGCCTTCGGCGAATTATTCATAAATCAAGAATGAACGCCGGCCTGCCGAGCCGTAGCTGGATAAGGCGCAGCCTGAGAAAGCGAAGGCTGGAGCGGGTGACGGGAATCGAACCCGTAACTTAAGCTTGGGAAGCTCGCGTGATACCTTTTCACCACACCCGCCAAAAGCCGGCTGATACCGGGTCACCCTCTATAGCGGCCTGCCGGGGCGATGAAAAGGGGATTGTTGACCTCTCCCCCTGCTTTCACCATCGCGCGAGAGGTGCGCATTGCCCCTTGGCTTTGCGCCCGTGCGCTGTAAGTCTCTCCCGATGCCAGACGGACAAGTACACGAGAAATTTTCACACCCCGATATCACCGCCAAGGGCGAGACGCGGGCGAGCGTCGCCCTGCGCCAGTTGGAGACGCTGTGGCTGAACACCGGCACGCTGTGCAACATCGAATGCGCCAATTGCTACATCGAATCCTCGCCCGCCAATGACCGGCTGGTCTATCTGACGGCTGCCGAGTGCGAGCCTTTTCTTGATGAGGCCCTGACGATGGGCACGCGAGAGATCGGCATCACCGGGGGCGAGCCTTTCATGAACCCGGACATCATCCGCATCTGCGAGATGGCGCTGGAGCGGGGCTTCGACCTTCTGGTGCTGACCAACGCGATGAAACCGATGATGCGCCCGCGCGTGCAGGAAGGCCTGCTTGACCTGCACCGCCGCTTCGGCGGGCGCCTGACCCTGCGCATCTCCATTGATCATTACACGAAGGAATTCCACGAGGAAGAGCGAGGCCCCGGCACCTTCCAGCCGACGCTGGACGGGATGGCGTGGCTCGCCAGCCACGGTTTCAAACTCGCCGCGGCAGGCCGGACCATGTGGGGCGAGCCTGAGGCGGAAGAGCGAGAGGGCTATCGCGCCCTGTTCCAGCGCCTCGGTGTCGATATCGACGTGAACGACCCCGCACAGCTCGTCCTCTTCCCGGAAATGGACGATGGCGGCGACCCGCCTGAAATCACCACAGAATGCTGGGGCATATTGAACAAGAGCCCGGACAGCGTGATGTGTTCCTCCTCGCGCATGGTAGTCAAGCACAAGGGCGCAGCCCGTCCCAATGTGCAGGCCTGTACGTTGCTCGCCTATTCACCCGAGTTCAATCTGGGCGAGACGCTGGAAGAGGCTTCGCGTGCCGTGAAGCTCAACCACCGCCATTGCGCAACCTTCTGCGTTCTCGGCGGCGGCAGCTGTTCGGGATAAATATGGCGGATACGGATTACCAGAAAGACAAGGACGGGCGCGAGATCGCGCTGGAGGCGCGCGCCGCCGAGGAAGACCGGCTGTTCTCCCCCTCCGCCGCCCGTAATCGGGAAGCCATCCGCGAGGTCTTCCTGCAGCATATGCCGCCAGAAGGCCTGATCGTCGAGATCGGCTCCGGCACGGGCGAGCATGCCGTGGAAATACTGAAAGCCGCACCCGACCTGATCTGGCAGCCGAGCGACCCGGACGAGACGTCACGCCGCTCCGTCAATGGCTGGGCCCGACACGAGGCCCTTGCGAACCTGCGCCCAGCCCTGAACCTCGACGTCACGCAGGCCGGCTGGTGGCGAGAGATAGAGCGCCCAATTGCGGGTATCGTCTCGATCAACATGATTCACATCGCGCCGTTCGCGGCGGCGGAAGGGCTGATCGCCGGTGCGGGCGCGAAACTCGCTTCGGGCGATAAACTGTTCCTCTACGGACCGTTCAGACGCAATGGCCACACGGCGCCGTCCAACGAGGACTTCGACCAATCGCTGAAATCACGCCACCCGTCCTGGGGCGTGCGCGATCTCGACCTGGAGATCATCCCCCTCGCCGACCGGCACAATCTGTCGCTGGAGACGATGGTCGAGATGCCCGCCAATAATCTATCCGTCATGTTTACCCGGCGATAGGCGGCATGGCTTGCCGCCCTGTCGCGCAACCCTATCCTCTTCAAGAGGAGACCAGAGATGAACCGCTTCCTGAACCTCATCGCCGCGCTGGCTGTTAGCCTTTTACCTGCAGCCGCCGCAAAGGCCGACACGATGAAATCCCTCACAGAGTATCAATGGAGCCACCGCCCCGTCCTCGTCTTCGATGCGGCCGGCGGACACGAGCGCGTCGCGACAATGGACCCGGAGGGCGATGGTGGTGAACTGAAAGACCGCGACATCCTTCTCGTCTATGTCATCGGCAACACCGTCACCCTGTGGGACGGCAACAAGGGGGAACGCGTTACAGACACGGCGGATGAGCTGCGCGACCGCTTCGATCTGACCCCGCAGGACTTTGCGGTCATCCTCATCGGCAAGGATGGCGGCGAAAAGGGACGCTGGTCAGAGCCACCCAGTTGGGAAGAAGACATCTTCCCGCTGATCGACTCCATGCCCATGCGCCAGCGCGAGATGCAGGGCGACTGACCGCATCAGAAAGTCTGTATGTAGAAGTAGAGGATGGCTAACATCACAGATGCGAAGAAAAGCGACACCAGAACTTTCAACAGCGTTTTAGTCATAGTTTATCCTCCCCAAAGTTCTGCCCGATCAATATACCAACATAGTGGCAAAACAAAAAAGGCGGCCCCCTCGGACCGCCTTTTCAAATCTCGTAAATCGGCAGGGCCTAGCGCGGCGCCATGACCATCATCATCTGGCGGCCTTCCAGTTTCGGGTGCGCCTCTACCTTGGCGATCTGCTCGAAATCTTCCTGCACGCGTTTCAGCAATTCCATGCCGCGTTCCTGGTGGGCCATTTCGCGGCCGCGAAAGCGCAGCGTGACCTTGACCTTGTCGCCATCGTCGAAGAAGCGGCGCATGGCTTTCGCCTTGGTCTCGTAATCATGATCGTCGATATTCGGACGCATCTTGATTTCCTTGATCTCGACGATCTTCTGCTTCTTCTTGGCTTCAGCCTTCTTCTTCTGCTGCTGGTATTTGAACTTGCCGTAGTCGAGCAATTTGCAGACCGGCGGCTTCGCTGTCGGGGAGACCTCTACGAGGTCGAGACCGGCCGCGGCGGCCATATCCCTGGCCTCGTCGGTCGAAATGGGGCCGTGTTTCTCACCCTTGTCGTCAATGACGAGGACTTCGGGGACACGGATCTGTTCGTTGACGCGCGGCCCTTCCTGTTTCACGGGCTGTGCGTTCATTGGTCTGCGGGCGATAATGCTATCTCCTTCGGTTGCTGCGGCCAGATTGTTATCAATGCAGGTAACAAAGAAAATAAACGGTCGAAAGTTCCCGGATGGTAAACTTGCGATCGCTCATTTTCTGAATGAAACAGTATATAAGCCTGACGCGGGCGGCAATCAATCGCAAACAGCGTTGCTGCCAGTTGCGATCTGACAGAGCCGGTCCGGCCCAAATCAGGCAAATTGCGCCTCTTTCGGCGTATTCTGTCCGCGTGGCAGCAGGCCCATGGCGGTCAGCATCATCACGGCGCTGTCCGGCTCGATCTGCGGAACCTGTGTCCCCACCAGGTTGACGATCCGGTGGCCGTACAGAATATCCGCCTGCTGGTAATCCTCGCGCGAGACGAGCAGCACACCCGGACACCCGAGCGACAGGATCAGGTGCAGTTCCTCGGTCACGCCGGAAACGAAGAAAGCGGCATCCTTGGCCAGCGCGGCAAGCTGGGCCAGATCGGTCTTGTCTGTCAGGTCGACCAGCGCACGTGCACCGCCCTCAGGACCGATACGAACCATCAGCTGGCTGACTTCATTGCCGAAGGTCTTCATGTCCGCATTGCCGACCAGCACAGGGCTGATGCCCCGGCGCACCAGTTCGGAAGCAACCTCCGCATAATGTTCCGCCGGCCAGCGCTGTTCCGGATCGCGCGAGGGCAACAGCAGCGCATAGCGCCCGGTTATGCCGTACCATGACGGCTTCATGTTGGCGGCATCCTTGCGGCCTTTCAAAGCCCAGGAGAGGTCCGGCAGGCGCTGGGGCATGTCGATGCTGGCATCGGCGAGGATCGCGCGCATCTGTTCCGGCGCGAATGACGGCGCCAGCGACAGCCCGTCCCGACCTTGCTTGATCACCCGGCGCGGGCCGATCCATTGCGCACCACGCCAGCCGGTCAGCGCCCGGCGGATTTCCTGCGAGATCGGCGTGCCATCGAGATCGTAAATGCGCGAATAGCCCTGGCGTTTCAGCTGGGTCAGGAACGTCTTCTTGGCTTCCTTGTCCTTGAACTGGCCAACAGCAAGCACCCGGTCGAAATAGGGCGCGCCCTTGGCAAGGCGGCCGAACTCATGGGTCGTCAGCAAGTCGACCGGCTGGCCGGTATGGGCCGCGCGGATGGCGGAAAAGGCGGGCTCTGCCTCCACGAACTGGCTGAGCCCGGTGCCCTTCAGAATGAGAATGCGTGAATTCTTCGCCACCATCAAAACCCTTTGAAACCCAACCTAGCCGTCTTTTCCCGTTACATCCATACCGAGCGCCTTGCGGTAGACTTGCAAGGTACGTTCCGTCATGCGCGCGACAGAGAAATTTTCTGCCGCATTCCCCCGCGCCGCCGCGCCGATCACCTGCCGTTCCGGCCCGCTCAGCGCCGCAAAGGCCGCAATCCTTTCGGCGAGCGCCGCCACATCCCCCGGCGGATAGAGCCAGCCTGTCTGCCCGTCGACCACGGTCTCCATCGTCCCGCCATGGCCCGTGGCGATGACCGGGCGCGCCATCGCCTGCGCCTCTATCGCGACCCGGCCAAACGCTTCCGGCCTGCGTGAGGCGGAAATAACGATATCCGCCCAGCTCAGCGCCGCCGGCATGTCGTCGCAGTTCCCGGGCAGCAGGATATCCCCCTCTAGTCCAGCCGCGCCGATCGCCTGTTCCAGCGCCGCGCGATAGCCGGACCGGCCCTGGTCACTGCCCGCCAAAACTATCCGGAAATCGGTCTCTTGGCGAGTCTTCCGCAAGATTTGCGCCGCTTCGATCAGGTCCTGTTGCCCTTTCCACTCGGTCAGGCGCCCCGGCAGCAGTATTTTCAACTTCTTGCCGCCCTGCCACGCCTGCTCGATGGCCGCGACCCGATCGACGGTGACCCTGTCTGGCGAAAACCGCCGCAGATCGGCGCCCCGGTGGATCACGATGAGACGGGACGGGATGGCCAACGGTTTCGGGCTGTGCTCGGCCAGCACCGCCTGCGCGGTGTATTCGGAATTGGCGATGACATAATCGCCGCGCGCCATGATCGAATTATAGGCCCGCTTCAGACTGGACCTGGCGCGATAGATGCCGTGATAGGTGGTGATGAAGGGCACACCAGCCGCCCGCGCCGCGCCATGGGCGCTCCACGCCGGGGCACGGGAGCGGGCATGGACGAGATCGACCCCTTCCGCCCGGATCAGCTTTTCCAGCCGTACGCGATTCTGGTACAGGACCAGCGGGTTCTTGGACGCCGCAGGCATCTCGATATGGCGCGCACCGAGCCCTTCCACCTCGGCGACCAGCGGCCCGCCTTGAGAGACGACAATTGCCCTGCCGCCGGCGGCGATCACCGCCTCGGCAACTTCCAGCGTCGTGCGCTCCGCCCCGCCGGTTTCCAGCTCGGGAATGACCTGCAGGATCGTCCTGCCCTCCAGCCCGCTGTTCCTGTGCGTGCTCACGCGATCTCTCTCTTGATGCCACTCATGCCTCAGCCATAGGAAGCGGGCGGGAAAAACACAAGCGCGGCGATGGCACCGGCGATCCGCACGGGTTCCGGTATGCGGCCAATCTGCGTATCGTACCCCGCATGACTGACAGACCAACCTTCCTCAAGCGCGACGGCCAGCCCGATATCGCTTACCTGCAGCAGTCCGGCGAAGGGCCGGGCGTTCTCTGGCTCGGCGGCTATGCCAGCGATATGCGCGGCACCAAGGCAGCCTTTCTCGCCGACTGGGCCGCCCGGCACGCCCGCACCTACACCCGCTTCGACTATGCCGGCCATGGCGAGAGCGGCGGCGCGTTCGAGGAGGGCGGCATCGGCGACTGGGCGCGCGACGCCCTCGCCGTGCTGGATGAATTGACCGACGGCCCGCAAATCCTCGTCGGCTCGTCCATGGGCGCGTGGGTCGCCTGCCTGCTCGCCAAATGGCGGCCCGAAAGGATCGGCGCTATGCTGCTGATCGCCCCGGCGCCGGATTTCACCTCCGAGCTCATGTGGCCAAGCTGGGACGAGGTCACCCGCCAGACGGTGATGAGCGCAGGTCGCGTCGAAATCCCGTCCGCCTATGATGACAGCGTCATGGTCTATACCAGAAAGCTGATCGAGGATGGCGAGGCCAACCGCGTCCTGTCAGGGTCGCTCGACATCAATATACCCGTCCGAATCCTGCAGGGCATAGAGGACGAAACCGTGCCATGGCAACACGCCGTGCGCCTCGCCGAGCATATCGGTACGGACAATGTCATCCTCACCCTGATCAAGAAGGGCGACCATCGCCTGTCGACACCGGATGACCTCGAACTGCTCGCCGAAACGCTGGAAGCGTTCTGATCAGCCTTCCTTGCCACCGCGCCATTTCGGCAGGCCGGGTATCATCCGTGTCGCGACGATATCACGATCGATGAAGTGATGCTTCAGCGCGCCGGCGACATGCAAGGCGAGCAGGATATAGATCGCCTTGACGGATGTATGGTGCCAGTCGGCGAACATGCCGCCGAGCTCGCGCGATTCCCCGACCGGCAGGTTCGGTGCCGGAATGAACCCCCAGAGAGGCACTTCCGGCGCCCCGCGGAAGGACACCGCAAGCCAGCCGAGCAGCGGCACACCGATCATCACGACATAGAAGCCGTAATGCGTGATATGGGACAGCACCCTTTCCCAGCTCTTCATGCCCTCCGGCAGGGCGGGCCAGGGATGGGCGATGCGCCAGCCGAGACGGAACAGGCTGAGGAACAGCACCGTCAGCCCGATGGATTTGTGCCATTCCAGCCGCGCCAGCCCTTCACCGCGCGGCGCTTCCTCCAGCCAGCCGCCGACATAGACATTCGCAATCAGCAGAACGGCAATCGTCCAGTGCAGGATGATCGACACCACGGAATATCGGTCGTATTTTTCACGCGCCATGAATCCCTCCTCAGATCAGGCCCATACTGGTCCAACCCGGACAAAAGCGCAAAGCTTTGCGGCAGCGGGATCGGACCTCTGGCACGCCCCGGAACGTTCCATGATCAGAACTGGCGGCGCAGCTTGATCTCGAAAGTCCGGGCGATAGGGCTGCGCAGCTTCGGATCGAACCCGGGCGGCACGTCGCCATTTTCGTCGGTCACCTCGCCGCGCTCATCGAGAATATTGTTCGCTTCCAGCGTCAGTCGGGTCGACTTGAAGGTCTGCCCGAGTGGCTTTTCGAGGTTGATGTCCAGCCCGGCATTCATCGAGGTGAAGCTGGCATAGCGCAGGCCGTTGACTGCACCGCCTTGCGTGCTGTCGCGGCTGCTTTGCCAGTACAGGCCCATATTCCCTGCCAATGTTGAATTGGCCGCCCTCAGGTTGAACCCGGCACGATGTTCCGGGTCGGCCGAGCCGCCCTCGACCAGTACAGCCGGCAGGAAGGATTGCCCGTCATTCAGCTTCAACTCGTTGGTCATGGTCCAGGTATGATAGACGAACGCCCTGAGCAGCTTTCCGGACTCCGGCAGCGCATTCCAGTCTCCGCCGCCGCCACCACGACCGCCGCGTCCCCGCCCGCCCGGTCCTGCCTGCTCGTCCGCAATCACCTTCCGGATCATCGCGAATGTCTGCAGCGTATCCTTGCGCCCCTCGGCAATATTGACGGGCGAGCGATCGACGCTGATCAACTGGTTCATGTCATCGCGGAAAAACCGGTCGGGGAAGGCATCCTCCGTAAACGGACCGATCGGCAGCGTCTCCTGTACGAGATCCTTGCTGCGTTCGCTGTTATAGCGAAAGCGCGCAAAGAGCGAGCGGTCCTGTTTTGGCGTCAGGACAAGCTCGACTTCCATCGTGTCTTTCTTCTCCGGCAGCAGTCCCGGGTTGCCGCCATTGATGGTCGTCACCTGCACCGTCTCGCCGGTCGCATAATCATAGAAGCGCGAATTCGGTGACTCCCGCGTAGCATCGTCGAGCAGGTTGAAGTCCGGCGCGCTGTCCTCGCTGCCCGCCTTGATCGAGATGGAATACTTGTCCGACGGGCGCAGGCGCAGGGTCGCTTCCACACCGGAAGACCCGTCCGAATTGCTCTCCTGCGTTCCGAAGGCGCGCAGGTTCAGCCCGGAGCTGCCCCACGGCCCCCTGTCTTCGGACTGTTTTGTCAGCGGAATATAAAGCCCGGCATCGACGCCGGTCGTTTCGTTGGAAACCGAAAAACTGTCGCCGCTGCCGGAAGTGGAATCCGTCTCCCTGTTCTCGTAACGCACCTTGCCATTTGCACGCACCTGGCCTGCAGGGATGCGGAACACCGGCATCGCAACTTCCAGCGCGGAGGAAAAGGTCGTCGTCTCACGGTCATATTCCGCCTGCGGAAAGACACTGTCTTCTGTCACGCCGCTGTCTTGTGACCGGCTTATCTCGCTCTCGCCAGTCAGGCGGATCTCATTGAACTCGCGAACGACATTGACACCGGCGGACAAAGAGTTGCTGTCGGCATCGCGCACGATCGGCACGCCATCGCCAGTCTCCGGCACTGTCAGGCCCAGCCTATCGGTCGTCTCTTCCTGGCTGGCACGGACGAACCCGCTGACGGCATATTCCCCGACGAAATCGGATACGGCAACACCAAGCTCGTAACTCGTCGTTTCGGCCAGCGCCGAGCGAAAGGCGGCGTCATCGGCACAATCCGGGCTCGCATCGTCGCTGTCGCAGTCCAGCGACTCTGCCTCGGTAAAGCCGCTGCGGGCATTGACCTCGCCATCTATCAGGATGAGCCGGGAGCCGCGCGTGCGCGCATCGGAGAAATCGCCTTCGCCCTCTGTGTTCAGCCCGTTCGATGGCACCGTCACGCCGGCATTGACCGTCAGCGCGTGGTACTGGTCCTTCAGGATGATGTTGATGACCGTGGCATTGGCCGGATAGCCGAGCGGGCCGGCAGCCTCCGGCGGCAACACGTCGATCTTCTCGATTGCCTCGGCAGGAAACTTGTTGAAGACGCGCGGGTTCATGCCGGGCTTGCCGTTAACGAGCGTGATGCGCTCGCCCGTCGCATTGGCGAGCGACAAGGCCTCCTCGACGGCTTCTTCGACCGTATCGAAGGCAAACAGGTCAATCTCCTGCTGCCCCATGGATACGACAGCCTCGAAATCCTCGACCTTTGGCGCCGTGATGCGCTTGGCGGTGATGACGATCTGGTCGACCGGCTGGTCGTCTTCCTCGACCTGTACGTCTGACTGGGCGTACAGGACCGGCTGCGGCGGAAGGTCGATGAACATGTGTGTTACGCTACCCTTGAATATCCCGCGGCGACTTTGCGGGTAATTTCGGCTGGAGGAAACTTACGATGGGGTAAGCAAGCGTCGCTCGCTCCATCCTTTAACGGATGGCTGCGGATTTACCGTCGCGACAAAATCACTCGCCTTCGCCGAAGCGATCTTCGACCAGCTTGACCAGCGTATCGACAGCTTCCATCGCCTGCGGCCCGGTGGCGGTCAGTTCGATGACGGAATTCTCGCCCGCCCCCAGCGTCAGCAGCCCCATGATGGAGCAGGCCCCGACGGTAAACCCGTCCCGGATCACCCTGATATCGGCCTCGAACGATCCGGCGACGGCACAGAACTTGGCAGACGCACGCGCATGCAGGCCACGACGGTTGATGATGGTCACCTTCTGGCTCACCACGCCGTCGCTCTCTTGGGTATCACTCATCGAAACTCTTTCTGCCTCATGCTGAGGAGTATGTGCCTCAGGCACCGCCCTCGCCGGACAGCACCCATGAAGCGACGTTGATATATTTGCGGCCCGCATCATGGGCCGCCGCCACCGCCGTCTTCAGGTCGGTCTCCTTGCGATAGTTTTCCGGCGCCAGCTTGATCAGCATCGGCAGGTTGACCCCGGCGATCACCTCGGCATGGGCCTGTTCCATCACGGAGATAGCCAGGTTAGACGGCGTGCCGCCGAACATGTCGGTCAGGATGATGGTTCCCGTGTCGCCATCGACGCTTTGCGCGGCGGACAAAATATCCTCGCGCCGCTGCTCCATGTCATCATCGGCGCCGATGCAGACAGCCTTCATTTTCGGCTGAGGGCCGACGACATGCTCGACCGCCTTGAGGAATTCATCCGCGAGCTGTCCGTGTGTGACAACGACCAGTCCAATCATAAGCCTTGCGCCCCTTGAAGTTCAGCCTTGAAAATCAGTTCAGTGGCTTATCCTGCCGCCCCGCAGGCAAATGTCCAGCCACGATTGAGCGCACACCATAACGCAGTTTCGCCGGGGCAGACAATTGAAACGGGTCGATGGTCAGGACCGGCAGAGCATGGCCTCCAGCACCCGCCGGAGAAGCCGTCTCAGGGTCCGGCATCCGCCTGATATTACTGGATAATCTGACGATGGCCCGCAACCGTACCATGTCGCGGAACGGCACTGTCGCAATGCCGATGCCGCGGATCTCGATCTCGCCCTCAATGGTGCCGGGCGGACGGGCGATGATCCTGTCCCCTTCCACTGAAACTAGGGCGCTGTCATCGGCAACCAGCAGCGTGCGCTGCCACGGGCAGGCCTCGATCAGGCGCAGCACGAGATCGGACTTTCCGCTGCCGGACGCCCCTTCGATCATCACGCCGGCAAGTGGCCCGTCCTGGTCGATGGCCAGCGCCACGACGCTGGCGTGGTTGAGCGTGCCGCGGATCGGGGCTCTGTCGCCACTTCCCACCTACTGACTCCGTACCGGCAGCGTCACGGTAAAGATCGCGCCGCTGTCACCATCTGTCCGGTTCGTCGCCGCAATATGCCCGCCATGGGATTCGACGATCTGGCGGGAGATGGCGAGGCCGAGACCTGAATTATTGCCGAAGGCCGTCCCCTCCGGCCGCTTGGTATAGAAGCGCTTGAAGATATTCTCCAGGCTCTCCTCCGGGATGCCGGGGCCATCATCGCTGACGGTGATGACGACGCGATTGTCTCGCGCCTCGCCGTCCAGCCACCAGCGCACGCGCACCTCGCCTTCACTGGGCGAGAAGGAAATCGCATTGTCGATCAGGTTACGGAACACCTGCCCCAGTGCCGATGGCGAGCCCAGCAGGACACCATGCGCATCGACCTCAGGCCCGGCAAGGGAGACCGGCGCCCGTCCTTCCTTGTGGGTGGCGGTGTACATATCGACAATGTCCTTCAGCAGGTTGCCGATATCGACGACTTCCCGCGTCTCCCGTGCCAGTTCGGCGTCGAGGCGTGAAGCGTTGGAAATGTCCGTGATCAGACGGTCCATACGCTGCACGTCCTGCGTGATCACCTTCATCAGCTTGTCTTGCGACTCGGGCGTCTTGGCGATCTTCAGCGTTTCCACCGCAGAACGGATCGATGTGAGCGGGTTTTTCAGCTCGTGGCTGACATCGGCGGCGAAGCTCTCGATCGCCTCGATCCGGGCATAGATCGCATTGGTCATCGCCCTCAGAGAGGAAGACAGCTCGCCGATCTCGTCATGGCGGCTGGAGAAATCAGGCACGCGCACCCGGCCGGCAACGGCGATGCCTTCGCGCACCCGGTCAGCGGCAATCGCCAGCTGGCGGATCGGCTGGGCGATAGCTGCGGTCAGCAACAGTGAGGACAGGAACGCGGCGACCAGCGCATAGATGAAGAACGGCAGGATTGCGCCGCGCGCCTCGTCGACCAGGTCCTGGATGCCGCCAATCTCTGCGGTAACGACCCCATAGACCGCCTGCACCTTGCGGATCGGCACGGACACAGACGCGACCAGCTCGCCTTCCTCATTATAGCGAACGGAGGCAACGCCACGCTCGCCGGATGGCGCAGAGAGGAACGCCTCGTTCAATTCCTGTTGCAACGACCGCCGCGCCGCATCCTTCTCGAATTGCGAGGCCGGCCAGACCTCGACCAGCCAGTCCTGAAATCCGGTCCAGGCACTCATCAGGCTGAACTGCTCTTCCTGCTCGATGTCAGGCAGGGTCGAAATCTCGAATTCGTCCTTGCGCAGAACGACATCTTCCAGCAGCAGCTCGCGCGGATCGCCACCCATCAGCGCATCATAGTCGCGCGGTGCATTGAACACGCGCACACGACCCTCGAAACTGTCCCACACCCGCGAAAAGACGAGATTGACCGCATCCTCGCGCAACGCCACCGCACAGCCGGGTGTCAGGTTCGTCTGGGCGACGACGCTTTCATCGCAGGCGGTATCGTCGGCGGCGACCTGCGCCATGATATCGGCGATTACCTGTGCCTGCGCCCTCACGCCTTCCAGTTTTGCCGCGACGAGGCCATCGCGATATTGGGTCATACCGAGCGAGCCGAGCATCAGGATGATCAGACCGATCAGATTGGCGATGACGATGGTCAGGGTCAGGCGGGAAAAGGTCAGCCCGCCGGGCAGGCGATGACGGATCGCCGCCCCCGGCGATTTGCGCGGGGCGGACGGTTGCGTGGCGTCAGTCTCCTGTGCCGGGCGCCTCGCCATCAAGTGCCTTTCCGTGTGCGGATCGCCCGGCCCTCAACAGCCCGGGCGCATCCCTCAATTCTCTTTGTATTTGTAGCCGACACCATACAGCGTTTCGATCTGGTCGAACTCCTTGTCGACCACGCGGAATTTCTTGCGGATGCGCTTGATGTGGCTGTCGATCGTGCGATCATCGACATAGACCTGGTCGTCATAGGCCGCATCCATCAGCGCATCGCGGCTTTTGACGAAACCCGGGCGCTGGGCGAGCGATTGCAGGATCAGGAATTCCGTCACCGTCAGCGTCACATGCTCGCCCCGCCATTTGCAGGAATGGCGCAGCGGGTCGAGCGACAGGTCGCCGCGCTTGATCACCTGCTTGGCGTCTTCCTCGCTGACCGGTGTCGCCGTATCGGCGCGGCGCAGCACCGCCTTGACCCGCTCCAGCAAAAGGCGCTGGGAGAAAGGCTTCTTTACATAATCATCGGCGCCAAGCGTGAGGCCCAGCACCTCGTCGATCTCTTCATCCTTGGAGGTCAGGAAGATCAGCGGCAGGTCCGACGACTGGCGCAGGCGGCGCAGCAGCTCCATGCCGTCCATGCGCGGCATCTTGATGTCGGAAATGACGAGATCCGGCGCGCTCGCATTGATTGCCTCCAGCGCCTGGGCGCCATCCTCATAGGTCGCAACTGTATGGCCTTCTGATTCCAGCGCGATCGCCACGGAGGTCAGGATATTCTGGTCGTCGTCGACAAGCGTGATGCGTGCCATGGGCAAATCCCCTTTTATCTTGTTTTTCCCAATCTAGACGCAGTTGCAACATGCTGAAAAGGCCGCGTTTGGGCGCATATCGGGCCGGAATGAGGCATCTGGCGCCCCGCCGTCAAGCGCTACCGCCACCGCCCCCCTTGTTAGAGAAAACAAAAGGCGTATCTTTGAGGACAGAGGGCGATAACGGCCGGGGACGCAAGCGCCGCCCCGTCCGCACGGGAGACGGGCATGACCCAGACTGCATTTTCATGGCGGCCGATCGGCATCGTGCTTGCCATTCTCATCCTTCTCGTCGCAGGCACGGCAACGCTGAACGCCCAGATCGAGGCGAGCGCCGGCGATTCGCCGACCCTGTCGGGCGAGCTGACCGATATGGGCTTTGCCGCCGGCGGCGAAGTGACTGTCACAGCCTCCTCGCCGGATGACATCATCGCGGCAGGCGGCACGATCCGCTTCGAGGGAGCGAGCGCAGACCACATTGTCGCCGCGGGCGGGGACATTTCACTGAGCGATATCGATGCGTCCGACGTCATCCTGACCGGCGGCAATGTCGAGCTCGCCTCCGGCACAATCACCGACGATGTCATCGCGTTTGCCGGCAATATCCAGATCGACGAAGACATGACCATCGGCGGCTCTGCCATGCTGAATGGCGGCAATATCGAGATCGGCGCCCCCATCGGCGGGGAACTGCGCGCCTCTGGCGGCAACATCTCGCTCACCGCCAACGTCACCGGCGACGCCTATCTTACCGGCGGCACCGTGACTATCGGTGAAGGCGTCGTCATTAGCGGCGACCTGACCTGGGCGGCAGAAGAATTCATCCTGTCCCCCGGCGCCAGCGTCACGGGTGAGATCATCGAAGAAGAGCTGGAGAAGAAACCGTCCGCCTTCAGCCCCGAGGCAATCATCGCGGCCCTGTTTGGTGCGATCCTGTTCCTCGCCGGCCTCGGCCTGCTGATCCTGATCATCGCCGCGCTGTTCCCGGGCCTGATGACGCGCTCCAGCGCGATGATCGCCGAAAAGCCACTGACGAGCCTCGGTATCGGTGTGCTTGTCGTGGTTGTCATGCCGCTGATGGGCCTCGCCTTCATGATCAGCATTATCGGCATCTCGGCAGGCTTTGTCATGCTGGCGCTGATCTGTGCGCTCGTGCCCTTCGCCTATGCTGCCGTCCTCTATCATGCGGGCATGTGGCTGCGCGGCAGGCTCGGCAATGACGCCCAGCCCTATATCGTCAGCCGCATCGTGTGGACGGCGCTGGCCGGTATCATCCTGCTGGTGATCGGCATCATCCCGTTCCTTGGCATGCTGGTCTGGGTCGTCGCGCTCCTGTTCGGCATGGGCGCGGTCATCACCCGTGGCGGGGCTGCCCTTGCCGATGGCTAGGATCAGGCAGAGGCATTGAAAGAGGACGATCGGTCATCCGATTGATCGCCCTCACCACTTCCGTTATCCGAAGCCCAGCGCTCGATCATGCCGACGAGCAGGTCGCGCTGGATCGGCTTTGACAGGTAATCGCTCATCTGCGCCTCGGCACAGGTCTCCCGCGCCTTGTCGAGCACATGGGCCGTCAGGCAGATTACCGGGATCGGGTCCAACCCTTCGGCCATTTCGAACCCGCGAATGCGCCGCGTCGCCTCGACCCCGTCCATGACCGGCATGGAGATATCCATCAGGATCAGGTCCCACCCCTTCGGGTCCTGCTGATAGCGGTCAAGCGCCTCGCGGCCATTGCCGACGATATCCAGCTGGTATCTTTCCTTGTCCAGCATGTGCCGGACGACCAGCTGGTTGACCTCGTTGTCCTCGGCCATCATCACACGGCGCTTGCGCAGCGGTGACGAAGTCTCCGCTCCCCGATCGTCATCGTCGGCATCTTCGTCATCGGGGATCTGGGCCAGGTCCATCGGCAACCTGACGACAAAGGTCGAGCCCTGGCCTTCGACCGAGGTCACGCTCAGATCGCCGCCCATGCGCTGTACGAGGCGCCGCGTGATCGCCAACCCGAGGCCGGTGCCACCATAGGTTCTGGTCGTGGAATTGTCCGCCTGCTGAAATTCCTCGAAAATACGCTCGAGGTTTTCCGCACTGATGCCGATGCCGGTATCCTTCACCTCTATCACAAAAACGCTCTGGCCCGCCCGGTATTCCATCTTCACACCAACCTCGACTTCGCCGGTCTCGGTAAATTTCAGGGCATTGCCGACAAGGTTCAGCACGATCTGCCTCACCCGCCCGTCATCGCCGATCACATGGCGCGGCAGGGTGCGCGGATAGCGCATGACGAGACCCAGCGATTTCTCCCGTGCCCGTTCCGACATCAGGGTCAAAACCTGGTCGATGCAGTCGGCGAGATCGAAAGGCACGGATTCAAGGTCCAGCCGGTCAGCCTCGATCCGCGAGAAATCCAGGATATCGTTGATGATGGTCAGCAGCGCATTGCCGGATTTGCAGATCGTCTCGACGTAAAGCCGCTGGTCTTCATCGAGCTGCGTATCTCGCAACAGGTCCGCCATGCCCAGCACGCCATTCATGGGTGTACGGATTTCATGGCTCATCGTGGCCAGAAAGTCCGACTTGGCCCGGCTTGCCGCCTCTGCTTTGTCGAGGGCCTCGGCAAGATCGCATTCGCGCTTGCGCAGCTCGGTGATGTCGAAGCTGACCCCGACCCTGCGACCGTGCGAGAGCGGCCGGTGCACGACGGACATTTTCCGCCCGCCCGCGCCGGTCACTTCCGTGACCTTGTTGTTCTTCAGGCTGTCGACGACATAGGAAACCCGCGCCTCAAGTGCGTCGGCATCAGGCGCCGCACCGATATTCAGCGACTGTTCGCGCACGGCTTCAGGCCAGCTCTTGCCGCTTTCGAATGCCTCATAGAGATAGGGAAAGCACTGGCGGCTGTGCTGGTTACCATAAAGCAGGCTGTAGTCCTCGTCGAAGACGACGATACCGGCCTCGACCAGTTCCAGCGCCTCCAGCAACACGCCTGCACTAAGCGTGTTGTCCCGGACCTTGTTGGAAGACTTCTTCGGGGTCGCACTCATGAACCTGTCCCACAGTCACGCCTTCCCCCCACTACAAATAGAGCCAGAGAAATATTGAGAAACTGTTGAGATGGGCGGTCACGTTCGCGGACCGGTTGCACCGTTCCAGCCACAACCGAACAACAAACTCCAGATCTCTAGGAATCGTCGTCGGCTGAGTCGATCAGGCGATCGTGAAGCTTGGCGATACTGCGATTTAACTGCTGCAATTCGTCCATCGACATGCCGGAACGGCTTAGCAAATTGGCGCCGACGCAGCCAGCCACGTCCCGCAGCTCACGCCCCTTTTCAGTCAGGCTGATCAACACCTGGCGTTCGTCCTGCGGGTTGCGTACCCGGCGTAAATGGCCTGCCGTTTCGAGCCGCTTGAGTAGTGGCGTCAGTGTACTCGCCTCCAGTTCAAGTGTCCTGGCGAGGTCGCCCACGGTCCTGCCATCCCGCTCCCACAACAGGTTCATGACCAGATATTGCGGATAAGTGATCCCCATCTCGTCGAGTGACGCCTTGTGGATACGCTGTATCGCCAGGTTCGCCGAATAGATCGTCCGACAGATGTGATCCTTCAGCGGTGGCGGGGCGGATTTTGTCTTTGTTTTGGTCATGGCGAACGACCATAGCAGGGCCGAAGCCGCAAATCCATATCAAAATAATTTTTATCGCGATAACTTTTCTCTTGACGAGCCATCGCCGAGAGCGCATCTAATTAATTATCGCGATAATGATTATCGCAATATAATTAGGAGACTACCATGCTGACCAAATCCCTGATCCCGGCGATAGCCTTCGCCGCCCTCACTGCCGGCCACAGCCACGCGATGGCCGCCGTCGCCCCCTCAACCACGTCACCTGCAATTGAAACCCAAGGAGAAACCCAAATGTCTACGATCACCACCAGAGACGGTACACGCATCTTTTACAAGGACTGGGGTCCAAAGGATGCCCGCCCCATCGTCTTCCATCATGGCTGGCCGCTCAGCGCCGACGACTGGGACAACCAGATGCTGTTCTTCCACGCACAAGGCTATCGCGTCATCGCCTTCGACCGCCGCGGCCATGGGCGTTCCGACCAGACCGATACCGGCAATGACATGGACACCTATGCATCGGACACGGAAGATCTGGTTTCCGCCCTCGACCTGCATGATGCCATTCATATCGGCCATTCCACCGGTGGCGGCGTCGTGGCGCGCTATGTCGCCCGGGCCGAACCCGGCCGCGTGTCGAAAGCCGTGCTGATCGGCGCAGTAACGCCGATCATGATGCGTACCGAGAGCAATCCGAACGGCATCCCGCTGGAAGTCTTCGACGGCTTCCGCGCCGACCTGATCGAGAACCGGGCACAGTTCTTCCTCGATATAGCCTCAGGGCCGTTTTACGGCTTCAATCGTGGGGGCGCCGAGGTCAGCGAAGGGCTGATCCAGAACTGGTGGCGCCAGGGCATGGAGGGCGGTGCCAAGGCGCAGTATGACAGCATCGCTGCCTTCTCCGAAACAGATTTCACCGAAGACCTCAAGGCGATCAGCGTACCGGTCCTCGTGATGCATGGCGAGGACGACCAGCTCGTCCCGATCGATGAAACCGCCCGCAAGGCCGTCACCCTGCTGCAGGACGGCACGCTGCAGACCTATGAGGGATTGTCGCACGGGCTGTTCGCAACCCACCCTGCACTGATCAATGCCGACCTTCTCGCCTTCATCGAGAGCTAGTCTCGACCGGCACGGGTCGCCCGAACAGGCGGCCCGGGC
The DNA here is from genome assembly GCF_009712425.2 of Aquisalinus luteolus. Classification (GTDB taxonomy): domain Bacteria; phylum Pseudomonadota; class Alphaproteobacteria; order Caulobacterales; family Parvularculaceae; genus Aquisalinus; species Aquisalinus luteolus. The sequence goes on along the minus strand of NZ_VCJR02000002.1, from coordinate 615,684 downwards.
TTCACGCCACACCCGGCAGCCGCCTATTCAGGTTTGAACAGGGCGGCTGCCTTTTCTATGAAGGCCGCGAGCGCCACGTCGCGTTCCGACAGGCCGCCATCCTCGCCCGCATCATGGGTCGACAGGGTAATCTCGACGGAGTTGTAGACGTTGAACCATTCGGGGTGGTGATCCATCTTGTCGGCCATCAGCGCCACCCGCGTCATGAAGCCAAAGGCCTCGTTGAAATCGGCGAACTTGAACGACTTCTTGACCGCGTCCCGGCCCTCGACCTGTGCCCATTGCGGAAACTCGTTGATGAACTCCGCCCGTTCCTTCTCGCTCAATTTCTCGACCATGGTTTCCTCCTAAAAATTCGTGCAATGACTAATCGTCATGAAAGACTTCGGCACCGAACACACCGATGATAGTTATCACTGCCAAAAACCCTATCAAGAGCGCCACATAAATTGGCCACTCAGCAACCAGTATCTCGCTTGCCATGGCGCCTATCAGCATAACCACCAGGAACACGGGAAACGCTATTGCTGCACGACGCGCCTTGGCACGATAGTCTTTCCAGACTGACGCTTCTTTCATATCATCGCGCAAGCCCATTCAGTCCTCCATCTCGGCGAGAATATTCTCGACCCATTCCGGCACGACCTCGCTCGCCTTGCCATAGCGCCGGTCGGTGAAAAGCCGCGCATTGTCGGATGGTTCCAGGTTCAGTTCCACGCAAGGGATATGGAGCGAGCGGGCCTCGGCGACCAGCCCGGCGGCGGGATAGACCGCGCCCGACGTGCCGATGGCAACAAACAGGTCCGCCTCGGCCAGCGCCATGGCGATCTCGTCGAGGTGATGCGGTACCTCCCCGAACCAGACGACATTGGGCCGCATGCCCTTGGCCGACCCGCATTCAGGGCACTGCGTCTCGAGTGACAGATCCTCCGTCCACGGCGCGACATGGCGGCAAAATTGACAGAGCACCTCGGCCAGCGCGCCATGCATGGCGAGGATGTTTTCCGACCCCGCCCGCCGGTGCAAATCATCGACATTCTGGCTGACCAGCGTCACCTTCCCGCCGCGGGCCGCCAGCTCCCGCTCCAGCCGCGCCAGCGCGTGGTGCGCGGCGTTCGGCTCCACGCCCTTCAGCCCGGCCCGGCGCATATTGTAGAAGCCATGCACTTTTTCCGGGTCACGGGAGAAAGCCTCCGGCGTCGCCACCTCCTCGATCGAATATTGCGCCCAGATACCGCCCGCATCGCGGAACGTCGCCACACCGCTATCGGCACTCACCCCGGCGCCTGTCAGGATCACGATATTTTTTGCACTCTGCATGGCGCCGTTGTAGCAGGGGTGGAGCAGCCCTCAAAGCATCAGGAAGGCCCGCCCATGAAACGCGTTCTGTTCGTCTGTCTCGGCAATATCTGCCGCTCGCCTGCGGCGGAGGGCGTGTTCCGCGCACTGGCCAAGGATGAAGACGTCGAGGTCTATATCGACAGTGCCGGCACTGGCGGCTGGCATGAGGGCCACAGCCCGGACCAGCGCATGATGGCCGCCGCGAAGCGCCGCGGCTACGACCTCTCGGCCCAGCGCGCGCGCAAGGTCGACCTCGCCGACTTCTACGAGTTCGACTACCTGATGGCGATGGACCTGTCGAACCACGCCAACCTGCTCTCCATGGCCCCGCCCAACCGCGACTGCGACATCCGCCTGTTTCTTGATTTCGGGACAGGTTCGGAACGCGAAGTGCCCGATCCGTATTATGGTGGCGATGACGGGTTCGAGCATGTGCTGGACCTGATCGAGGATGCCGCCCGCGGTTTCCTGGAGCATATCCGCAAGGACGACCAGTGAGTGTCTCAGTGAGTGTAGTACGGACAAAATGAGAAACGGCCATCTTCTCTGCCTCGGGCTCGGCTATTCCGCCGGTGCCGCCGCCCGCGAAATGCTGGAGCGCGGCTGGCATGTCTCCGGCACCACCCGCGATGCGAGCAAGGCGCGCGAGATCGACGAAACCGGCATCCGCGCCGTGCTCTGGGACGCGCCCAACCGCCTGCCCTCAGAGGCGCTCTCCCCCGCCGAGGGCCCGCCCGTCACCGACATTCTCGTCTCCGTCTCCCCGGGCGAGGCTGGCGACCCCGCCCTTGCCGGGCTGCAGGCGCTGACCGGCGCGAAACCCGCCGCCCTCTCCCATGTTCGCTCGATCCTCTATTGCTCCTCGACCGGCGTCTATGGCGACCATGAGGGCCGCTGGGTCAACGAGGAAAGCCCGGTCCTGCCTACCAGCCAGCGTGGCCGCCGCCGGCTGAAGGCCGAGCATGGCTGGGAGGATTTCGCCGCCGCCAATGGCTGCGCCGAGGTGAACCTGCGCCTTGCCGGCATATACGGCCCCGGCCGCAACGCCCTCGAGACCCTGAAGGCCCAGCACGACGGCACCGGCGACCCCAACGCCCTTGGCGGCCAGCGCATTTATAAAAAAGGCCAGGTCTTCTCGCGCATCCACCAGGCCGACATCGCCGGCATCATCGCCGCGCTGCTGACCTGCCCGGTGGAGAAATGGCCGGAGACCCATGCCCTCAACCTCGCCGACGACCTGCCCTCCCCGCCCCACGAGGTGATCGAATACGCCGCCTACCTGCTCGGGCTCGACCCGCCGCCGCTGATCGACCTCGACACCGCCCAGCTCTCGCCCATGGCCCGCAGCTTCTATGCCGAGAACAAGCGCGTCGCGAACACTTGCGTGAAGAAAACCCTCGACTACACCCTGCGCTATCCCAGCTATCGCGAGGGCCTCACCGCCATCCTGCGCGACCTGAAATAGCCGCTCACGCCCTCTCCACTGGCCGGACATAAAGAAATCTTTATATCGTCTTGGCGTAGCCGGGCCGCGCTGCTATACACGCGCCCAACAAACGGTTTTTGAGCAAACACCTGAAAGGGGCTCCCATGAGCGAAGACTACATCGTCAAGGACATCAACCTCGCCGAATACGGCAACAAGGAAATCCAGATCGCCGAGACCGAGATGCCGGGCCTGATGGCGACCCGCGAAGAATACGGCGCCAAGCAGCCGCTGAAAGGCGCGAAGATCGCCGGCTCCCTGCACATGACGATCCAGACCGCCGTCTTGATCCAGACGCTGGAAGCCCTCGGCGCGGAAGTGCGCTGGGTCTCCTGCAACATCTATTCGACCCAGGACCACGCCGCCGCCGCCGTCGCCGCCAACGGCACGCCGGTCTTCGCCAAGAAAGGCGAGACGCTGGCCGAATACTGGGACTATTGCGACAAGATCTGGGAATGGCCGGACGGCTCGCTCGCCAACATGATCCTCGACGATGGCGGCGATGCCACCATGCTCATCCTGCTGGGCTCCAAGGCAGAGGAAGACCCCTCCGTCCTCGACAAGCCGGGCAATGACGAGGAAAAAGAACTCTTCCGCGTCATCAAGGAACGCCTCGCCCGCGACCCGGGCTTCTATTCCCGCGTCAAGGCCAGCATCAAGGGCGTGACCGAGGAGACCACCACCGGCGTCCTGCGCCTTTACCAGCGCGAGAAACGCGGCGAGCTGCCCTTCCCGGCGATCAACGTGAACGATAGCGTCACCAAGTCGAAATTCGACAACAAATATGGCTGCCGCGAGAGCCTCGTCGACGGCATCCGCCGCGGCACGGACGTGATGATGGCCGGCAAGACCGCCCTCGTCGCCGGCTATGGCGATGTCGGCAAGGGCTCGGCTGAGTCCCTGCGCGGTGCAGGCGCCCGCGTCATGGTCACCGAGATCGACCCGATCTGCGCCCTGCAGGCCGCCATGGACGGGTTCGAGGTCGTGACCATGGATGACGGTGCGCCGCGGGCGGACATTGTCATCACCGCGACCGGCAACAAGGACGTGCTGACCGTCGATCACATGCGCTCGCTGAAGGACATGGCGATCGTCGGCAATATCGGCCACTTCGATAACGAGATCCAGGTCGACGGCCTGAAGAACTTCAAGTGGACCAATATCAAGGACCAGGTCGACATGATCGAGTTCCCTGACCAGAAACGCATGCTGCTGCTCAGCCAGGGCCGCCTGCTCAACCTCGGCAACGCCACCGGCCACCCCAGCTTCGTCATGTCGGCGAGCTTCACCAACCAGACGCTGGCCCAGATCGAGCTGTTCACCAAGGGCGACCAGTACGAGAACAAGGTCTATGTCCTGCCGAAGCACCTCGACGAAAAGGTCGCCAAGCTGCACCTCGACAAGATCGGCGCGAAACTGACCGAGCTGACCGACGAGCAGGCCGACTATATCGGCGTCGAGAAAAAAGGCCCGTACAAGAGCGACGCGTACCGGTACTAACCGCAGGGCGGGTGGAGCGAATGCGATACCCGCCACGCCGGCCCATAAACCAATACCGCGCTGGCGGGTATCGCCTGACGGCTCCACCCGCCCTACAATATCCCAAAAGCCCGGCGCCCCAAGCGCCGGGCTTTTTTCTTGCCTGAATTTCTTCCCGCCCACATAGTCGGTGCCATCAAAGAGGGGGTGGCAGGTCGTGTCTAATTCGGGGCAATATGTATTCGTCTCCTACTTCAGGGAAGACAAGGGCAAGGTTCGCAGTATCCTGAATCACCTGGAGGCCAATTCGATTCCTTACTGGGTCGACGAAAAGGGAATGGAAGGGGGCGAAGCCTGGGAAGCCAAGATCAGGCAGCGAATCTATGGCGCTTCAGCCTTCCTGTTGGTGCTCTCCAAGTCATACTACAAGCGCCCTAACTCCTATGTTCACAAGGAAATCGCCATAGCGAAGGAGAAGGCAGCCAGCCAGCATCCGAGTATTCGCTGGATTGTGCCTGCGCTCTTGGAAAAAATGCTGATCCCTGATCTCACTATCAGTGGTCAGCAAAAACTCTCGGATTTACATGTCATTACCAGCGGATGGTCCCGAGAGAAATTCCATACAGAAATATCAAACACCCTGAAGCAGATAATCGAAGACTCCAATGTAAACTCGGCCAAGATAACCGTCTACAATCACGACATCTCAAAGAACATCCATATTTTCAAGTCAAAAACCAAGACATACATGCCTTCGGGAAGGCTCGAGGATGAAAAACCGACTGGTTACCTGATCTTGATGAATGGCGGCGTGTGGGAAGATCTCTCCGAACAACACTTTACCTTCGGCGGGATTGAAGGTGCGGTAACAATCCCGATGCGCTCGCGCGTGCAGGCAAGTATACCGGCCGGAACTTTTCACTTATTTGTCGGGCGCGGCTTCTTCATTGGCGAGGACCCGGAAGGCCGTTTTACGTCAAGCGACGTCCTCGAAACGTCCGAGGGCGTAACCTTCACGGCCTCCGCTGGGGATCAAGTCAATTTTACTGTTGTAAAATCAAAGAAGTTTCTTGGCATTTTCAATGCGCCGGGGTGGAGTCCATATACACTCGCCAAGACAAGCTCGGACTGACCGCCTTGACGCCTCCCGTCGCAGGTCGGGTGGAGCGACGCGATACCCTCCACTCAGAGCCTTCCATCCCCACAAGCGGCGGGTGTCACCAACCGGGTCCACCCGCCCTACGGCGCAACGCTCTATTGCTACAAGTTGAGTTTGTACCTAATGAGATTAATGACTGGCTGTAAAAGTTTAATATATTCAATGATTCTTTTAATTGGGTCTTTAGTAAAACGAGCTTTCTCATCCGAAATCGCCCGCAACGCCTTATCTAGAAATGCATCCAAATCGTCACTATAAAGTTCAATTCCAATTCTGATGTTTATTCCCAAGTTGTTTATAAACGATTTTGATGCTGCCCAAATATTGTATTGAGTCCTAACTAAGTCTATTTTACTTTCATTACTTGCACCTTCACACGCCCCATCAATTAAATCAGCCTCGACACGTCTCAACTCCTCAGATTGAACGCGCCTAGCCAAATCAGAGTTATGAACTGAGTTTATTTTCGAGACTATTTCGGGAGAAACATTTACCCCCTCACCTCTGTACATATGCTGAATAGTCTTCTGGAATTCGTCAAATGCATCAGAAATTGACCATTGCAGCGCTCGAATTTCTTCTAGATCGGCTTTTAAAACATCATTCAAAGTATGAAATTCATCGGCATCAACACTCGCGCAAGCGTTTCTCAGCATAATATACGTGTGAACAGACCTAAAATTCGCAATGTCGTCACCCAATGCCTTCTGATAGCGATCAAACTTAGATACAGCGAAACGCGAAATATTAGATCCCCTCAAATCCTCACAAAACGATACGGTTAATTCTTTAAGAGAGGTAAAAAGCTGTGAAAGACCCTCACCAGCCACCTCCTCACGAGCAGCATCAGTTTTTATACGGATAAAACCTTGGCTATCGATTTCCGCCCTAATTGGAGCTGCAATCTGTTGTGGTGCACTAGGTCTCTCGATTAGGCTGTCGATGTAGTTGTTAATATTCGTGACACCTCCATCCCAGAAGTCATTATCCTCCAAGTGAAGCATTACTCTATCCAAATCTGGATGAACGTCCCTAACGTTTCCGTTTAGGCAGTTTCTGTACCACTCAAGCCATACATACCATTTTTCATCGAGTACATTTAATAAGTATGTCTCTACTTGCTCCCACCGGCCCTCAACCCACAATGGCATATTTTCCCGCCAAAGCTTTTGATCTAATAAAGCTGCCGGGTCCAAATTTTCATTTTGTACTGCTGCGATATCTTCTCTTATCAATTTCCAAGTATCAGTATCAAATCCAGCCCTATCACAATACCAGGCCACCTTTGCTGTAGAGGCCACCACATCGCTGATTCGCCCTCTAGAAGGGCCAATACTGAAACTCAAAGAATCAGTCGCCTTTGCCAAGGCGCGCGAGACATCGGTGGGAGATAAAAAATATACTGAGCCGTCTGCTTGCGCCCTTTCTTCCAAATTATCCAATCCAACTGCAGTCAACTCACGTGAGAGCATGGAGGCGATACGCCCTACCTCCCTTACAGTTTTTCTTACATCAGATCTTTTATAATTTATATTAGAGAATCCGCCTATTAAGTAAGACCTAGATATTGAATTCACTGTAAAAGCGCATCTAAATATTTAAAGAATATATTCTTTAAATTTGCCAGGCCTAGATAAGCAAAGCCTACTTAACAGAATTGGCAATGCACGCAAAACCATTCTATTGGCCAGAGCAACACTCAAGGCTTCAGACTTATCAGATAACCAGTCCTCTAGGTTTTCTGGTACATTTATATAAAAATTTTCACTCATATATGTTTATTACTTAGAGTAATTGATTCCTTTGAGGTGCATGATAAAGATTCTACAAAACATTGGTAGCTGTCTAATCGACCCACCTGCCCTACCAATACTTATCCCCACCGCCGCCATCGCGCCTATTCTCCCTTTATCCCGGGTAGGACCGGGTGAGGGGGTGCCGTCTGCCGTTCCTGCGGTGAGGCTGGTGTCCTATCAGGTTTCCGGCGGCGCTCGAGGGTGTGCGCAAGCTTCGCATCGTCCGCCGGAGCGGTGTTCCGTGGTTTAGCACCGCGGACGGGAGAGCTGGGTATCGGCCCCGCACCAGATCACCGCCGTGGAAGTGGGCTCTGCCCATACCACCAGATATGTTGAAGGGCACCGCCCCGCTTCCACGGGCCCCCTTTATCGCGTCGAAGCCCGAAGGGCGAAGACGGATCGCTTCAACGCCGCCGGGCCCTCGCCTGTGGCGCTTTCGGCGCATGCCCCCATCCCCGGCTTCGCCGGTACTTCCCCCGCAAGCGGGGGAAGAAAAAAGCGCTCCGGATTCCGTGCGATGCCATTCCTCCCCCGTCAAAACGGGGGAGGTGCCCCGAAGGGGCGGAGGGGGTGGAAAGAGAAAGTTGTCCGCCAATGCCTGTAAGGCAGACTCTGCCTTACAGGCTTGGTGAGCAATTGTTTTACCGGTCAGGATTTGTCAAGGACGCGCCAGAGGCGCGCCGCGAAGCGGGCTACGCTCCTTGACTAATCCTGATCCGGTGAAACACCCCCCGCGCCCCCTCTGTTCTCCACGGCAATCCTGTGCCAGACTGTGGAAAACAGAGGCCGGAAACAGAGGGAAGACTATCGTGACGTTCGGAAAATTCATCCTGTCAGCCGCTTTCGGCCTCGCCGCCCTGGCTTTTATGCCCGCCCACGCGATGCAGGACGAGGACGCGCCCGCTTCGGAGCCTCCCACCCAGGAAGAAGAAGACGTCATCACCATTTTCGGCGGCGGCCCGCGCGACGAGGCGATGGCCGCCTTCATGCGCGGCGATTACCCCACCGCGGAGCTGGAGTTCGGCAAGAATCTGCGCTGCGCCGAGCGGGTCGAGATGATGGAGGATTTCGCCTATGAATCCGCCCGCGGCAACCAGACCGCAGCCGATGCCGGGGCCGGCGGCTCTGCCCCTGCCGGCGGCGGCGACCTGACCGCCCAGTCGCGCCCCTCCGGCACCGATTACAACAGCGGCCAGCGCCCGGACGAGGAAGACATCGCCGCGCGCAGCTGCGACATGCCCGCCTACCAGATCTACATGATCGGCATGTCCCAGGTGAAGCAGGGCAAGAATGCCGAGGCGAAGGCGAATTTCTATCGCGTCATCGCCATGTCCAAGGACGAGCGCTTTTTCGATGCCCATTACCGCATCGGCCTGCTCGAACTGCTCGACGGCAATGTCGACAAGGCCGAGGAGCGCCTCGCCCATCTGAAGGTCCTGCAGGAGCGCTGCCAGCGCCGCGGCGAGCGCTGCGAATGGCGCGACGAGCTGGACGAGGCCGTCGCCTTCCTCGATGCCGCCGTCACCAATGCGAACGACCCGTCAGCGGGCTAGCCTGGCGCCCCTGATCTTGGCGAATAGTGCGCAACCGTGCTAGGCCGGTGGCCCTGAGGAGACTTGCCCATGCCCGCTGCCAAGAAGACGATCGCGCTCATCGCCCATGACAAGAAGAAGGCCGAGATGGTCACCTTCGCCAAGCGGCACGAGGGCGCCCTGTCTGCCTTCACCATCGTCGCGACCGGTACCACCGGCGGACTGCTGGCAGAGGCCTGCCCGGCGCTGACGATCAAGCCGGTCAAGTCCGGCCCCCTTGGTGGCGACCAGCAGATCGGCGCGATGATCGCCGAGGGCCGTGTGCAGACGATGATCTTCTTCATGGACCCGCTCTCGCCCATGCCCCACGATGTCGACGTAAAGGCGCTTACGCGGCTCGGCTCGGTCTATGACATCCCCATGGCGCTGAACAAGGCGACGGCGGAAGTGATCCTGAAAGCGATCACGGCAGAGGCTGCGGCGACTGAGAAAGCCGAAGCCTAATGTCAGTTATCAGCTGGCTAGTTTTCCGGTGTTGAGGATAAAAAATTACGCTCGGCGCGTCGCCAGATGCTATGGCTGAACCAAAGTCCCACCAACGGGAAAACCAGCATGGTTACGGCTAATCTGAAAAATAAATCAGGGAATGAAAACCCCTCGCTCATTGCTTGCCAAGCGCAGAGCAGAACCGTCGTAATGATTGCAGTAACCCATCCCCATGCAAGAGCCAGTAGGATCATGAAGCGTACTTTTCCAAGTTGGCGGGTCTTTTGCCAATCAATTGGATCGTCAGGATCAAACAAAGCCATTTTTGCCCCTCATGGTATCACACTAACCCATCTTCCTATTTCTGCAAATCGCCCCGGATCAGCTTCATGACGCCGGAAAAGTCGAGATCATCCGTCCCCGCCGCTTCCATCATCGTGTAAAGAGACTCTGACAGCGTGCCGAGCGGCGTGGCCGCCCTGACCTTCTCCGCCGCGTTATGGGCAAGGCGCAGGTCTTTCAGCATCATTGCGGCGGCAAAGCCCGGCTGGTAGTCGCGGTTTGATGGCGCCGCCGGCACCGGCCCGGGCGCCGGGCAATAGCTCGTCATCGACCAGCACTGGCCGGAGGCCTTGGAAGAGATGTCGAAAAAGGTCTGCGCGTCGAGGCCCAGCTTCTCGGCCAGGTTGAATGCCTCGCACGTGCCGATCATGGAGATCGCCAGCAGCATATTGTTGCAGATCTTCGCGGCCTGCCCGGCACCGACATCACCGGCGTGGAATATGTTCTTACCCATGGCATTTAGCACTTCCCGTGCCCGCTCGAAATCCTCCGTGGACCCGCCGACCATGAAGGTCAGCGTACCCGCTTCCGCCGCCGCCGTGCCGCCGGAGACCGGCGCATCGACGAAGGCAAAGCCCCGCGCCTTGGCCCCTTCGCCGACGGCAATCGCACTCTCGCCGTCGATGGTCGAGCAATCGATGAACAGCGTGCCTTCCCGGGCGCGCGTGGCAATGCCCGCCTCGCCGAGATAGACATCACGCACATGCTTGCCCGCGGGCAGCATGGAGACGACGGCATCGGCCTCTGCAGCTGCCCCGGCAAGGCCATCGGCGGCACGGCACCCGGCCTCGACAGCGCGCTTTACGGCAGCGTCCGACAAATCATGCGCCATTACGTCGTGACCGGCCTTGGCGAGGTTCGCCGCCATGCCGGAGCCCATATGGCCGAGGCCGATGAAGAGGATTTTCATGGTCGTCTCCCTACTGATTTATTCCCGCCTGTCCCGGCGGAGTTATGATTGTCACCATGGTATGGTCTTGCCGGCATAATCGAGAAACGGTGCCGTCTCCTGCGGCTCCAGCCCGTCGATCACCTTGCGAAGGCCGCTCACGCTTTCGGTCGTGTCGATCAGCCCGTTCGGTCCGCCCATATCGGTGCGCACCCAGCCCGGATGCAGCGTGCCGACGGCGATGCCCTTGGGCGCGCAGGCGGCAGCGACCATGTTCATCGCCATGTTCAGCCCGCATTTGGTCGAGCGATAGATGATGCGCCCCGAGGAAGAATCGCCGATCGACCCCATCTTGGACGTGATGGCGACGATCTTGCCTTTCGCTTTCTCGACCGCAGGCAGGAAAGCCTCAGCCGTGCGCAACGGGCCCATCGTATTGACACGGAAGGTTTCGTCCCACCCGTCAAAATCGAGGGAGCCGAATTCCTGCCCCTCACCCTTCGGCCCCATCACGCCGGCATTGGCGATCAGCAGGTCAACCGGGCCGGACACGGCGCCGGCAAAGGAGGAAAGGACGCTCTCGCTGGTGATATCCGCCTTGTACACAGTGACGTCGCCCTCGATGGCGTTCAGCTCATCGGCACTTTCCGGGTTGCGGCAACTGGCGTGGACGCTCCAGCCATCGGCGGCGAACTGGCGGGTAAACTCAAGGCCAATCCCGCGATTGGCACCGGTGATCACGACTGTCGGCATGTCAAATCTCCTTTATTGCTTACCCGCCATGTAGACCGTGCCGTCATCCTGTCTAGCGCCCCTCAGGGCATCAATGAAAGCGCCGCCTCGAGATATGGGTCCCGGCCCGCGATAAAGTCATCATAGGTGAACACCGGCCGGTAATCAGGTGCCAGACTGTCGACGGCAATCGGGTGGCGCTGGATAGAGCCATGGCAATCATCCTCCGGGCAGCCGGTCATGTAGTTATGCCGCTCGGTCGATATGCCAATATTAGCACCGGACTGGGGCAGGAAGATAACATCGCCTTCGGCCCAGAATTCCAGCGGGTCGCCGACCGGCGCACCGATGATCGTCACCCTGTCGCCGCCTGCCTGTTTCAGGTAACCGACACTGGAAATGCCCGCCGAAAAGGTCCGCGCGGAGGTGATCGCGAAGACATGCCCGCTCTCCCCGACGATCTCCGGGATCGCCTGCATCAGGTCGCGGGTCGTGTTCAGGTCTCCGCCGGTATTGAAGCGCTGGTCGAGAATCACATAGGCCGGGGCATCCTCCTGCAGCCGGGTGAGGGCGTCGGTCGCGGCTTGCCTCATATCCATCTGGCCGGAGAAATCTATATTGGCCCGGAACTGGATATAGACGGCATCACGCTCGGGCATCGGCACATAGCGCAGCAGCTCGTCAGGCTCTTGCAGGTAGAGCGGATCACCGTCGACCAGCCCTGCCTTATAGAAGGTGATAGCCCGTGCTTGTGGAATGATCTGCCAGATCCCGGCCAGTGGCGGCCAGGCATCGCTGTTTCCCACACGGACCGTTTCACCATTCAAAAGCGTCACGGAGATAGTGTCCGAACGCTCGGCGATCCCTGCTGCATTGAGAATGTCCGGGCTTTCAAGGAAAGCGTAGATATACTCATCCCGATGACCCTCAAGGCCGGGGTGGTAGGGCGCAAAGTGGTCGCGAAGTTCAGACAGGCCAAGGCCCTCAACGGCCGTGACACGCTGACCTGCTAACGCCTCATAGTCGCCCTGCCCGTCGGCGATGAACAGCCCGTCATCGGCAATCATGAACCGCACGGCAAGACGTGGGTAGCGAGACTGCCAATAGGTGTTGCGCAGCACGGTGTGGCCATTGTCGGCGACAGCCACGATCTCGGCGAGGGCAAGCACGAAGGCCGGTTCGCTCATGCCGTCAGCATTGGCTTCCAGCTCGGCCAGCAGCGCTTCGGCACGCGCCCGCTCCTCGGCTGAATAGCTGTTATCGACCTCGAAAAATTCCGTCCGGAACATGGCGAGGTCTTCCGACCAGTCCTGCGCCCATGCCGTTCCTGTTGAAATGGCCGTTCCGGCGAGGCCTGCAAAGGCCAGCACCAGAGCGAGCCCGCCCCTGAAGATGCGGATCATGTCTGTCTCCCGTGTTGCGCCCAACTACTTATTTCATAGTTGGTATCACGAATTCGGAGCCTTGCACATCCTCCGGCCAGCGCTGTGTGATGGTTTTTATCTTGGTCCAGAAGCGCACACCTTCCGGCCCGTGCTGGTTGGTGTCGCCGAAGCTCGACCGCTTCCAACCGCCGAAGGTGTGATAGGAGACCGGCACCGGGATCGGCACGTTGATACCGACCATGCCGACATTGACCTGCGCCGCGAACTCCCGCGCGGCGGCGCCATTGCGGGTGAAGATCGCCACGCCATTGCCATATTGGTGGTCGGAGGGCAGCTCGACCGCTTCCTCGAAATTCTGTGCCCGGACGACCTGCAGCACCGGGCCGAAAATCTCCTCCTCATAGGAGGACTGGCCGGGCTTTGCATGATCCAGCAGCGTGCCGCCCATGAAGAAGCCATTCTCATATCCCTGCAGCGTGAACTCGCGGCCATCGACGACCAGCTCCTGTCCTTCCTCGACGGCCTTGCCGATCCACTGGCGCACACGGTCGCGATGGGCGGCGGAGACGAGCGGACCGAGGTCCGAGCCTTCATCCGTGGATGGGCCGATCTTAAGGCTTTCCACGCGCGGCTTCAGCATGTCGATCAGGCGGTCGGCGGTCTCCTCGCCCACCGGCACGGCGACGGGCGTCGCCATGCAGCGCTCGCCGGCGGAGCCATAGGCCGAGCCGATCAGGTTGTTGACGACATTGTCCATGTCCGCATCGGGCAGGATGATCATGTGGTTCTTGGCACCGCCAAAGGCCTGTACGCGCTTGCCGTGGGCCGTGCCGCCGGCATAGATATATTGCGCGATGTCGGACGAACCGACGAAGCTGATGGCCTTGACGCGCGGGTCCTCGATCAGCGTATCGACGGATTCCTTGTCGCCATTGACGACGTTCAGTACACCCTCCGGTGCGCCCGCCTCCATCATCAGCTCGGCAAGGCGCAGGGGCACGGACGGGTCTTTCTCCGACGGCTTGTTGATAAAGGTGTTACCGCAGGCGATGGCGACACCGAACATCCACATCGGGATCATCGCCGGGAAGTTGAACGGCGTGATACCGGCAACGACACCCAGCGGCTGGCGCATGGAATAGACATCGATACCGGGGCCCGCCCCTTCCGTATACTCCCCTTTTTGCAAGTGAGGGATACCGCAGGCAAACTCGATCACCTCCAGCCCGCGCTGCACGTCGCCACGGGAATCCGGGATCGTCTTGCCATGCTCGGAGGAGAGCATCTTGGCGAGGTTTTCCATGTCCTTCTCGACCAGTTCCTTGAACTTGAACAGGACGCGGGCGCGGCGTTGCGGGTTGGTTGCGGCCCAGCCGGGAAACGCCTTCTGGGCAGACGCGATGGCATCCTCGACATCGGAACGGCTCGCCAGCACGGCCTGCGCCTGCGTCTCGCCGGTCGTCGGGTTAAACACATCGTGGCGGCGGTCGGATTTACCGTTCGTATGCTGTCCGTCGATGAAATGGCCTAGTGTTTTCATGGGTATTCCTCCGGAAATAAAAGGGCGGGCTCAACGGCCCGCCTCGTTATCGGTTATCATTCAGTCCATCAGCTCAAAGGCCATCGCCGTCGCCTCACCGCCGCCGATGCAAAGTGATGCGATGCCGCGGTTCATCCCGCGATGGCGCAGGGCGTTCAGCAGCGTCACGATGATGCGTGCGCCCGAAGCCCCGATCGGGTGGCCGAGGGCGCAGGCGCCGCCATTGACGTTGATCTTCTCGTGCGGGATCGACAGCTCCTCCATCGCCGCCATCGGCACGACGGCGAAGGCCTCGTTGACCTCGAACAGGTCGACATCGGATGTGTGCCAGCCGCAGTCGTCCATCAGGTCCTTCATCGCCTGCACCGGCGCGGTCGTGAACCAGCTCGGCTCGCGCGCATGGCTGCTCTGGCCGATCAGTTTGGCGACCGGCGTCAGGCCCCGCCGTTCCGCCTCCGACAGGCGCATCATGAGAAGCGCCGCCGCGCCATCGGAGATGGAGGAGGCGTTCGCCGCCGTCACAGTGCCGTCCTTCTTGAAGGCGGGGCGGAGCGACGGGATTTTTTCCGGCCTGGCCTTGGTCGGCTGCTCGTCCTGACTGACCGTGTAGTTGCCGTTGCGGGTCTCGACCGTCACCGGCAATATCTCGTCCGTAAACTGACCGCTCTCATGGGCGGTCCGGGCGCGGGTCAGGCTCTCGATCGCATATTCGTCCTGCATTTCGCGGGAGAAATCGTATTTCTCGGCGCATTTCTCGGCAAAATTGCCCATCAGCCCGCCCTCGTAGGCATCTTCCAGCCCGTCGAGGAACATGTGGTCCTTTGCCTCCGCATGGCCGAGACGCGCACCGGAGCGCATCTTCGGCAACAGGTAGGGTGCATTGGTCATGCTCTCCATACCGCCAGCTACACCAACCGTCGCGGTGCCAGCCAGCAGCGCCTCTGCCAGCATCATCGCCGTCTTCATACCGGAGCCGCACATCTTGTTGACCGTTGTACACGGAACGGATACCGGCAGCCCGGCCTTGATCGCGGCCTGGCGCGCCGGGGCCTGACCCTGACCGGCCGGCAGGACGCAGCCCATCAGCACCTCGTTGACCTCGGCTTCCTTGACGCCTGCCTTCTTCATCACATCATGGATGACCTTTGCGCCAAGATCGGACGCTGTCAGGTCGGCGAACTCGCCCTGGAAACCGCCGATCGCCGTGCGCGACATGGAGGCAATGACAATGGGATCGTCTGTATGAATTTTCATCGGAGGTCTCCTTAACCGGCCTGATAGGATTGCAGCATATGGCGGGCAACAATCAGCCGCATGATTTCGTTCGCGCCTTCGAGTATCTGGTGCACACGCACATCGCGCAGCATCCGCTCCAGCGGATAATCGGCGAGATAGCCATAGCCGCCATGCATTTGCAGCGCATTGTTGACCACCTCGAACCCCGTATCGGTAACGAAGCGCTTGGCCATGGCACAGAGCGACGAGGCATCAGGCGTTTTCTCGTCCAGCGACCACGCGGCCCGGTAAAGCAGCGAGCGGGCCGCTTCCAGTTCGGTCTTCATGTCGGCGAGCGTAAATTGCAGCGCCTGATTGGCCGACAGCGGCTTGCCGAAGGCGGTGCGTTCGCTGGTGTATTCGAGCGCCGCAGCAAGGGCGGCATTGGCCGTACCGAGCGAACAGGCGGCGATATTCAGCCGCCCGCCATCGAGGCCCGCCATGGCGAATTTGAAGCCCTCGCCTTCCGCACCGATCAGGTTTTCAGCCGGGACGCGGCAATCCTCGAACGTCACCACCGCCGTCGGCTGTGAATTCCAGCCCATCTTGCGCTCATTGGCGCCGAAGGAAATGCCGGGCGTGTCTTTCTCGACGAGGATCGCGGATATGCCTTTCGGGCCGTCATCGCCCGTCCGTACCATGACGAGATAGAGGTCGGAGACGCCGGCACCGGAAATGAACGCCTTGGAGCCGTTCAGTATATACTCATCGCCATCCTTCACCGCCTTTGTGCGCAGGGCGGCGGCATCGGAGCCGGAGCCCGGCTCGGTCAGGCAATAAGAGGCGAGCATCTCCATCGACGTCAGCTTGGGGCAATATTTCTGGCGCAGGTCGTCGCCCGCAAAGCGGTCGATCATCCAGGAGACCATATTGTGGATGGAGATATAGGCGGCGGTAGACGTGCACCCGGCGGACAGCTCCTCGAAGATCATCACCGCATCCAGCCGCGACAGGCCGGAGCCGCCGACATCCTCGCCAGTATAGATCCCGGCAAGGCCCAGCTCTGCCGCCTGCTTGATGACATCGACAGGGAAGTGCTTCTCCCTGTCCCATTCTGCGGCATGGGGAGCCAGCTCCTCGCGGGAGAACCGCCCGGCCATATCTTTTATCGCTTCCTGTTCTTCCGAGAGCGCGAAGTCCATCTGGTTTCCAGTCCCTTTTGGCTTGCGATTAAGGTAGGTCGGGGCCTGCGCCCTTGCCACCTGCCTCACCGCTTATAAGTCTTATGGCACAGAGGAGAAGACCTGCGCACAAGCTGAGTCAAGGCTTGCAAACAGGATAAGACCTTCCTCCAAAAACGCAGGCTCGATTGGAATAAGTGGCGAAAATGCATACGTTTTTTGCTGTTCTGGTCGGCTGACCTCTGTGCGATTTTCGGGCATGGTGCCCTCAAAAATAAAGACTGAGCGGAGAACTATGACCAGGGAAGAAAACGATTACGCACCGTTGAAGCTGCATGTGCCCGAACCGCCGGTACGGCCGGGCGATACGCCGACTTTCGACAAATTCGAAGTGCCCGAAGCAGGCAGCGTGCGCAAGCCGCCGATCGACACCGATTTCGACGATATCCGCGATCTCGGCTTCGACATTATCCGTGTACTGGACGATGAAGGCAAGGCCGTCGGCCCGTGGGCGGAGGACATTTCCGACGAACAGCTGCAGGCCGGCCTGAGGGCCATGATGCGCACCCGCGCCTTTGACGAGCGCATGCTGAAGGCCCAGCGTCAGGGCAAGACGAGCTTTTACATCCAGTGCACCGGCGAGGAAGCCATCGCCACCGGCCACCAGCTGGCGCTGCGCCAGGGCGACATGAATTTCCCGACCTATCGCCAGCAGGGCCTGCTCCTCGCACAGGACATGGATCTCGGCCGGATGATGAACCAGATTTATTCCAACGAGAAGGACGAGCTGCGCGGCCGCCAGCTGCCGGTTCTCTATTCCTTCAAGGAAGAGGGCTTCTTCACCATCTCCGGCAACCTCTCGACGCAGTATATTCAGGCCGTCGGCTGGGCCATGGCCTCGGCGATCAAGGGCGACACCAAGGTCGCCTCAGCGTGGATCGGCGATGGCGCGACGGCCGAGGGCGACTTCCACACCGCGCTTGTCTTTGCTTCCGTCTACAAGCCGCCGGTCATTCTCAACGTCGTCGATAACCAGTGGGCGATTTCCTCCTTCCACGGCATTGCCGGGGCGGAAAGCTCCACCTTCGCCGAACGCGCCCATGGCTATGGCCTGCCAAGCTTGCGCGTTGACGGGAATGACTGGGTCGCCGTCTATGCTGCCTCACGCTGGGCCATCGAACGCGCCCGCCGCGGCCACGGCCCGACCATGATCGAATGGGTCACCTATCGCGCCGGCGCGCACTCGACCTCCGACGATCCGTCGAAATACCGCCCCAAGACAGAGCATGAAGCCTGGCCGCTGGGCGATCCGATCAAGCGCATGAAGCAGCACCTCATCGCGAGGGGCCTGTGGTCGGAAGAGCGCCATACCCAGGCAGAGGCTCAGTATGCCGACGAAATGCGCGAGGCCGCCATCGAAGCGGAAAGCAACGGCACGCTGCATGACGGCCCGGGGCCGAGCGCCGCTGAAATGTTCGAGCAGGTCTACAAGGACGTGCCGCCGCACCTGCGCCGCCAGCGCCAGAAGATGGGAATATAGGCCATGTTCGACGATAAACCTGAAACCACCAGAATGAACATGATCCAGGCCATCCGCGATGCGCAGGATGTGATGCTGGGCAAGGACGAGAACGTTGTCGTCTTCGGTGAGGATGTCGGCTATTTCGGCGGCGTCTTCCGCTGCACCGAAGGCCTGCAGGCAAAATACGGCAAGCAGCGCGTGTTCGATGCGCCGATTTCCGAAAGCGGCATTGTCGGTGCCGCCATCGGCATGGGCGCCTATGGCCTGCGTCCCTGCGTCGAGGTGCAGTTCGCCGACTATGTCTTTCCGGCCTATGACCAGATCAGCCAGGAAGCCGCGCGCCTGCGCTATCGCTCCAACGGCCAGTTCACGGCACCCTTGGTGATCCGTATGCCGACGGGTGGCGGTATCTTCGGCGGCCAGACCCACTCGCAAAGCCCGGAGACCCTGTTCACCCATGTCTCCGGCCTGAAGACTGTGATCCCGTCAAACCCCTATGATGCCAAGGGGATGCTGATCGCCTCGATCGAGGATGATGACCCGGTCATCTTCCTCGAGCCGAAGCGGCTTTATAACGGTCCGTTCGACGGCCATCACGACAAGCCTGTCGTGCCGTGGTCGAAGCACCCGAAAGGCGAAGTACCGACCGGTCATTACACGGTGCCGCTCGGCAAGGCAGACATTGTCCGCGAGGGCAAGGACGTGACGATCCTTGCCTATGGCACCATGGTGTTCGTCGCAGAAACGGCTGCGAACGAGACCGGAATCGATGCGGAGATCATCGACCTGCGCTCGCTCTTGCCGCTCGACATCGAGACCATCGTTGAATCGGTGAAGAAGACCGGCCGCTGCGTCATCGTGCATGAGGCGACGATCACTTCCGGCTTCGGCGGCGAGTTGTCCGCACTGGTGCAGGAGGAATGCTTCTATCACCTCGAAGCACCCATTGAGCGCGTTGCCGGGTGGGACACCCCCTACCCCCACGCCCAGGAGTGGCACTACTTCCCCGGGCCCGCCCGTGTCGGCGAAGCCCTGAAATCAGTGATGGAGGCCGTATAATGGGCGTACACGTCATAAAACTTCCCGATGTGGGCGAAGGCGTGGCCGAGGCCGAATTCGTCGAGCTGCATGTCAAGAATGGCGACGAGGTCCAGGCCGACCAGACGCTGGCCGATGTCATGACCGACAAGGCGACGGTGGAAATTCCGTCTCCGGTCGCCGGCAAGGTGATCTGGATCGGGCCGGGTATCGGCGAGACCATCGCCGTCGGTACGGAAATTTTCAAGCTGGAAGTCGCTGGCGCCGGTAACTCCAAAGAGCCGGTCGAGGCGCAAGCTGAACCGCAGCAAAAAGAAGAGCCGAAAGCCGCAAAAACGCAGAAGGCTCCAGAGCCCAAGGAAGAAAAGCCGGCACCGGCCCCTGCAAAACCTGCCCCTGCTCCTGCGAACAACGGTTCTTCTGTCAATGCCCAGCGCCCCAATGGCGCGGTGCGCAAGCCGAACGAGAAGCCGCTGGCCTCCCCTGCCGTGCGCAAGTCCGCGCAGGACCAGGGCATCGATCTGCGCTTCGTCCACGGCTCCGGTCCGGCAGGCCGTATCACCCATGACGACCTCGAAGCCTATGCCGCCGGCAATGCCCCGGGGATCGAAGCCCGCTCCAGCGGCTATCAGCCGAATACGAGCGTCGAGGAGATCAAGGTCATCGGCTTGCGCCGCAAGATCGCGCAGAAGATGCAGGACGCCAAGCGCCGCATTCCGCATGCGTCCTATGTCGACGAGATCGATGTGACCGCACTGGAAGAGCTGCGCCAGCACATGAACGCGGCCCGCAAGGAAGGCCAGCCGAAACTGACCCTGCTACCTTTCCTGATGCGTGCCGTCGTCATGTCTGTTCGCGACTTCCCGCAGGTCAATGCCCGCTATGATGATGAGAACGATATCGTCCAGCGCTATGGCGCTGCCCATATCGGCATCGCGACGCAGACCGATACCGGGCTGATCGTGCCGGTCGTGCGCCATGCGGAGGCAAACGATCTCTGGACCAATGCGGGTGAGATCAAACGCCTCTCAGACGCCGCCCGCGACGGCACGGCCAAGCGGGAGGAGCTTTCCGGCTCCACCATCACCATTACATCCCTCGGCGCCATTGGCGGCATCGCCTCGACCCCGGTCATCAACGCGCCGGAAGTCGCGATCATCGGCGTGAACAAGATAGTCACCCGGCCGATGTATAATGACGAAGGCCAAGTCGTGCCGCGCAAGCTGATGAACCTGTCATCATCCTTCGACCACCGCGTCGTCGATGGCTGGGACATGGCGCAGTTCATCCAGACGATCAAAGCCTATCTGGAATTCCCGGCGACCATGTTCATGGAAAACTGAACGGAGATGGCCGAGGAAGAACACCCATGTCCTGTTTGCGGTTTCCCTCTGTACGAACCTGTGACAGAAAACGGGCTTAGTACATTTGTTCTCTGCAGCTGCTGCATGACACAGTTCGGGCATGATGAACTGGGAAGTTCACCGGAGGCGCTCAGGCAGAAATGGATTGAAGAGGGCATGCCCTGGCGGGGTGTAGAAGAGCACAAACCTGATGATTGGTCTGCCGCCCGGCAACTTGTAAGACTTGAAGAAGAAAGACCCAAAAAGTCAGAACTTCATGGAGAAGATCAGTGAACGAACTTGAATGCAAAGTCCTCGTGCTCGGCGGCGGTCCGGGTGGATATGTCGCCGGCATCCGCGCCGGGCAGCTGGGCCTCGACACCATCCTCGTCGAAGGCGGCAAGCTGGGTGGCTGCTGCCTCAATGTCGGCTGCATCCCGTCGAAAGCCTTCATCCACACCGCCAATGAATATGACCTGATCAAGCGCTACTCTGAAGGCTCGGAAACGGGCATTTCCACCGCGCCGACGACCATCGCCCTGCCAAAGACCGTGGCATGGAAAGACGACATCGTCTCGCGCCTCAATACCGGCGTTGCCGGCCTGTTGAAGAAAGCCAAGGTCCGCATTGTAGAGGGCTGGGGCGAGATGCGCGACGGCAAGACCTGCGTCGTGAAAACCGCCGATGGCGAGACCCGCATCAAGGCGGAGCATGTGATCCTCGCGACCGGCTCGACGTCCGTCGAACTTCCCGCCCTCCCGTTTGGCGACAAGGTTATCTCTTCCACCGAGATGCTGTCCCTGACGGAAGTGCCGAAGAAACTCGCCGTTGTCGGCGGCGGCTATATCGGGCTGGAACTCGGCATCGCCTTCCGCAAGCTCGGCTCTGACGTGACCGTGGTCGAGGCAACCAACGGCATCCTGCCGCTTTATGACCGTGAGCTGACGAAACCAGTGAAAGACCGGATGGACAATCTCAAGATCCGTGTGATGCTCGAAACCTTCGCCAAGGGCCTCGATGACAAGGGCAATCTGCGCGTCGAGACCCTGTCGGGCGAGGCATCCAGCATCGAGGCGGACAAGATCCTCGTCACCGTCGGTCGCAAGCCGCGCACCGATGGCTGGGGCCTCGACAATATGGACCTCGCCATGGATGGCAGGTTCATCAGGATCGACCAGCGCTGCCACACCTCCATGCGCAATGTCTGGGCGATCGGCGACGTGACCGGAGAGCCGATGCTGGCCCACCGCGCCATGGCGCAGGGCGAGATGGTCGCCGAGATCATCGCCGGCGAGGCCCGGACATGGGACAAGGTCTGCATCCCCGCCGTCTGCTTTACCGACCCGGAAGTCGTCAGTGCCGGGATGAGCGAGGCCGAGGCGAAGGCCTCGGGCTTCGAGGTCATCACCGCGCAATTCCCCTACAAGGCCAATGGCCGCGCCATGACGATGGAAGACGAAAGCGGCTTTGTGCGCATCATCGCCCGCAAGGACAATCACCTTGTGCTCGGCATCCAGGCTGTCGGCGGCGAGGTGTCGGAATTGTCCGCGCAATTCGCGCTGGCGCTGGAAATGGGCGCGCGGCTGGAAGATATCGGCGGCACGATCCACGCCCACCCGACCAAGTCGGAAGCGGTTCAGGAAGCGGCGCTGAAGGCGCTGGGCCACGCGCTGCATATCTAGGGCCCTCACCCAAAATCTGTTGCACAGATTTTGACCTCTCCCAGAGGGAGAGGTTGGGCCATGCCTCATCCGTTTGCGCCACACCTCTCCCTCGGGAGAGGTCGAAATTCCGCTAACGGAATTTCGGGTGAGGGGAATTGGCTTACCCAGCCTGTGCGGCGACCAGCGCGTTATCCATTTCTGTCGCACGGCGATAGGCATCGCGGTCGGTCACCCGCTGTGCATAGGCGATGAATTCCTGCTTCTTCTCCAGCGTACCGAACTGGATGCCCCAGTTGACCTGCGCGCCGACATAGATATCCGCTGCGGTAAAGTCCGGACCCGCCACATAGCCATCACCCGAGACGGCCTTTGCGAGCGTGTCCTGCGTCAGCGCGAAACTGCCATAGCCAAGCGTGCCCTGCTTTTGCGGGTCATCGACGGCAAAGCCCATCGCATTGTTGGTCACTGCCTGTTCCACCGGCCCGGCGGCAAAGAACAGCCAGCGGTAATAGGCCCCGCGCTTGTCGACCGGCGGAGCCAGCCCGGCATCGGGGAAGGCATCGGCGAGATAGGCGCATATCGCGGCGCATTCGGTCACGACCTGGTCACCATGGACGATCGCCGGCACCTTGCCCATCGGGTTGACCTTCAGATACTCGCCCTTCATGTCAGGGCCATATTGAATGACTTTTTCAGTATACTGTGCACCGACCTCTTCCAGCATCCAGCGGGCAATGCGCCCCCGCGACATCGGGTTGGTGTAAAGGGTAATCTCGCTCATCACTCTCTCCTGTCAGATATTGCGCCCGGTTTTCGCGCAGACCATAGCCAGCCCCGCCCACGCTGCCTACGCTGAATTTTCCAACTATTTTAAATAAATCCGGGTGCGGCGCACAATAATTACCCGCTGGTAATATCCCCTGTTTGAGCTATACTCAAACTTACAGGACGCGGCCAGCACTCGACCCCGCGTTGCGTTTGACATGCTGACCGCCTTCCGGCTGACCCGCGCCCCGGACCGTGCCCGGCTCGCGCCCATGAAGGAGGATACGCATGTCACATACAATGAACGCCCCCCGTGGAAACAATCTGCGCCTGACGCTCGGCCTGCCCATCGCCGCTGTCATCACCGCCGGGCTGTTCCTCGTCATGGGCGGCCTGATCAAGAGCGATGACATCATTATCGGCGAGCCAGCCGCGACGCCGACATTC
The DNA here is from genome assembly GCF_009712425.2 of Aquisalinus luteolus. GTDB lineage: Bacteria > Pseudomonadota > Alphaproteobacteria > Caulobacterales > Parvularculaceae > Aquisalinus > Aquisalinus luteolus. The sequence goes on along the minus strand of NZ_VCJR02000002.1, from coordinate 592,343 downwards.
ACTATCCTGAGGGAAACGCCACCGCCCGTAGAGCCGGTCGAACCTGTCGAAAAGACGATCAAGGAAACACCACCGCCACCGCCAGACATGACGTGGAAACGCGAAAACACCGGCGGACCGATCGTTGACGCCAACCCGCCAACAAGAACCACAACCACTGTCGCACCGGTCACAACTGGCAACTTCAACGTCAACGCAGCCGTGCTGCAGACGCAACCGATCTATCCGCCGCGCTGCTCATCGCGCGGGGCGGAAGGCTCGGTCACGGTCGCTTTCGATGTGCTTGCCAATGGCGGCGTCACCAATGCCCGCATTGTCAGTTCGTCGGACAGCTGCTTCGACCGGTCAGCGCTAGAGGCGATCCGGCAGTGGAAATACATGCCGGCCAGCGGCCAGAGCGGCATCATCCAGCGCGGTGTCCAGAAAACGTTCGTCTTCCAGCTCCAGGGGTGAGAAGAGAGAGCCCGCGCCTCGCGGAACGGTCGGGAGAGAACCGTTCGGCGAGGCGCATTCATTCTTGACGCTTCGCCCTGGATCTCCCCAACGCGGCATCTGCCAATGTCGAAAAACAACCCTGCACAAGAACCGAAAATTACTTTGCCGATTCGGCGAAGCAGTCTTCTATGGGTTTAGAAAAAATTAACCATTTGTTGACGATTGCCTCGTCGACTCGCGGGTGTATGAAGCGCAAACCACAAATACCGAGCCTTGTCAGGCGCTTGCCAGCCATGGCAACCGGCATTGCCGCCGGGGCTTTCGCCCTCGCAATGCCCTTTGGCGCGTCTGCGGGCACGGTTATGCAGGACGGCAATACAGCCGCCGGTGCGATCGGCGCTGCCATCGACCCGACCTGGCTGACCATGGGCGGCGCGGTGTTGCTGGCGCTCGGCGCTGTTACCTATGCGCTGATCGTTTCGCGCGCCTCCAACAACCAGACGCTGACATGGTCGCGCAAGCTGGCCTCCATGGAAGCGAGCCTTGAGAAGTCAGAATCCATCCTTGCCGCCCATCCCGGCCTCGTCCTCGTCTGGAATGACAGCTATGACGATATCGGTTCCGGCTGGGGTAATCCGCGCGTGCTCGGCGGCCCGGCGGCGCTCGCCTCTCTGCTGACCTTCGCCGACGACAAGGCCGACAATTTCCTCAATCCGGCCAACGCCATCCTCAACGCGCTCGGCGAGTTGCCGCTGGATGAGGATGTCTCGCCGGAAGATGTCTCAAAGCTGCGAGAAAAGGTTCAGGAGCTGCGCCAGCATGGCGTAGCCTTCTCCGGCTCCATCGTCACCGATGAGGGCCGCTCGATCGAGGTCGATGGCCGTGTCGCCGGTGACCAGGTCACCCTGTGGCTGACCGACCCCGCCGTGCGTCTTGCCGAGGATGGCGGGGTGATGGGCAAGGCCCGCGACCGCGCCGCCGACCTGCATGGTGCCCTCAACCATCTCGACCGGATGCCGATGGCCGCCTGGCGCCGCGGGCCGGACATGCGCCTTGAATGGGTCAACGCCGCCTATGTGGAGATGGTCGAGGCCATCAACATGGAAGAGGTAATCGAGAGCCAGATCGAGATCGACCCGGCCTTTCGCAAGCTTGCCGCCCGCGCGGGCGAGGAATTCAAACGCTCCGGACGCCGCATCGTCGACGATTTCGTGCCGGTGAACATCAAGGGCGTGCGCCGCGTGCTGCGCATTGTCGAACAGCCTATGCATGCCGCCGGTGGCGCGGCCCAGTGCGGCATCGCCATCGATGTGACGAAACTCGAAAAGGCCCAGCAGGACCTGAAACGGCACCAGTCGGCGCACCGCAAGACGCTCGACCAGATGCCGTCCGCCGTTGCGGTTTTCTCCGCGACCCAGCAGCTCGACTATTACAACCAGGCTTTCCTCGACATGTGGAAGCTGGACGATGCCGAGCTGCGTACGCGCCCCAGCCATGGCGAGATTCTCGACAAGCTGCACCACACGGGGCGCCTGCCCGCCCACGGCAATTACGGCGAATGGAAGCGCGAGCAATTGGCTCTGTATACGGAAAGCGGCCTCGACGAGCGCTCCATCGACGGCATGGCGCCGGACGAGCTGTGGAACATGCCCAACGGCAACACCACCCGCGTCGTGCGCCAGCGCCACCCGCTCGGCGGCGTCGTCGTGATCTTCGAAGACATCACAGAGAAGCTGAAACTGGAGACCCAGTACAACACCCAGATCTCGGTCCAGCGCGCGACACTGAACAATCTCGCCGAAGGCGTTGCCGTGTTCGCCGCCGATGGGCATCTGCGCCTTTACAATTCGTCCTTCCAGCAGATGTGGAAGCTCGATGCCCGCATGCTCGGCGACCTGCCGGACTTCTCCAGCCTGACGAAGCAGTTCGACCGCCTTGCCGACGGCTCCGGCGATATCTGGAAACAGCTGAAGATGCGCGTCACCTCCTTCGCGCCGGAAGACCGCACGCCCCTCGACAATGTCGAGATGTCACTGAAAGACGGGCGCACGGTGTCGCTGACCACCGCCCCGCTGCCCGATGGCGCGACGCTCGTTACTTTCCTCGATGTCACGGACAGCCGCGAGCGCGAGAAGGAACTGCAGGAGCGCAATGAGTGGCTGGAGACGGCGGACCGGATCAAGACCAAGTTCGTCAACCACATCTCCTACAACCTGCGCAATCCGCTCAATACGATCATCGGCTTCTCCGAGATGCTGGAGACGGAGATGTTCGGTACGCTGAACGAACGTCAGAAGGAATATGCAGCCAACATCCTGTCGGCATCGAACCACCTGCTCGACCTGATCAACGACATCATCGACCTTGCCGCCATCGACGCCGGCAAGCTCGACCTCGAGATCAAGGAAATGGATGTCGCCGCGACGCTCAAGAACGCCGCAACCTATGCTGCGCTAAAGGCCGAAGACAGCCAGGTCAAGCTGAAGCTCGATATCTCGGAGGATGTCGGCACGATCATGGCCGACGAGAAACGCGTCAAGCAGGTCCTGTTCAACTTGCTCGCCAACGCCTTCACCTTCACAGAGGAAGGCGGCCGCGTACAGCTCGGCGCCGACCGCGATGGCAATACGGTGCGCATCTGGGTGCGCGATACCGGCCGCGGCGTTTCCGCAGACGATCAGGCCAAGGCGTTCAACCGGTTCGAGAGCCGTGGCCCAGGCGCCGGCGCCGGTCTCGGCCTGTCACTGGTCAAGAGCTTCATCGAACTGCATGGCGGCTGGGTGCGCCTGTCCTCCCGCCAGGGCAAGGGCACGCTCATTACCTGCCACCTGCCTGCCAGTGGACCCGATATCTCCTCCGGCGACGCCGATGACGACAGCGAGCCGCTGGTCTTCACGCCGGGCAAGGCCAGGCGCGTCGGCGCTGGCAGCAGCGAGCAGACCACGAGCAAAAGCGCTGCGTCCGGCTAGTCATCCCGCCAGCACCACATAACCGCAATTTAAGCTCCCCAGCCGCTCGTCAGCCTGTATAAAGGCGGGCATGAGTTTATTAATCCTCGCCATAGCGGCCCTGTCGGGTCCAGCGGTCGCCCAGCCAGAAATGGCCTCAACCACAAATACCTACGATGAAGCTATCGACGTGCGCGACAGCTTCGCCGGCGAGGTTGATCCGCGTTATGGCGATTGCGTTGCCGCTCTCGACACCGACCCTGAGGCGGGCCGCGCCGCTGCACTGCGCTGGGTGACCGATGGCGGCGGGCCGCCGGCGATCCACTGCGCTGCCCTAGCCGACCTTGCCATGGACCTGCCCCGCGTTGGCGCCCGCAGGCTCTATGCGCTTGCAGAAGACCTGCGTGAAGAAGATCCCGGCATGGCCGCCCGCCTTTACGCCCAGTCGGCGCAGGCCTGGCTTGCCGGTGATGAGCCGGAAAACGCGCTGATCCCGCTGGAAAAGGCCTATGGCCTCGCACCGCGCTCGCCCGAACTGCACCTGATGGCAGCCCCCGTCTATGCCGGAGCCCAGCGCTGGGGCCAGACCAAGCGCGTGCTCGACCTGCTGGAATCGGAGAACCGCCTCAACGCCAATGGCTACACCCTGCGCGCCAAGGCAAAGCAGATGCTTGCCGACTATGAAGGTGCCGCAGCCGATATCCGCACCGCCTTGCGTCAGGAGCCGGACAATATCGACGCGCTGATCATCCGCGGCGAGCTGATCCAGGCAGGCTACAGGATCGATCCCTGGGGTGAAAACTAGGCGAGCGACAAGCCGCCGACACCGCCCCTACTGGACGAAAGCGCCGAACAGGGCAAATCTTGGCATATCAGTTGTGTTTACAAGGTCCGGGGGACCAGATGGCCGTCAGTGATCAGGCAGAAGCGGACTATCTGTCCGACAGCGTATCCGTATCGGAGAAAGCCGATGCGCCGAAGCTGTCCGGCTCCCGCATGGCCGTCATCGCCCTGACAGACCGCCTCGCCCGCCGGGCCATGCCCGGCCTCGTTCTTGTCTTTGCCGGCGCGATTTGCCTCAGTCTCTATCATATCATCAGTGCACCTTCCGCCGGGGCGGTCATCCGTACGCTGTTGTGGCTGGGGATGTCACTCTCGTCTGTCTGGATTGTCGCACGCCGCCTGCGCCGCTATCGCATGGGCGGGCTAATCGCATCGCGGCCGCTGACCTGGCGCGCCGGGCATAGTGCGGGGCTCGGCGTCATCTCCACGGCGCTTGGCTGCGGTGCCCTGATGCTGACATCAGGCCTGGCACCGATGCCTGCGGCAGTTACCGTCCTGATCCTGACAATTCTGTTGCTGTCACTGGCACTCGGCAATATCGCCCACGCCCGTGCCGCGCTTGCCGCAGCGCTGCCAGGACTTGCCCTGGCGGGCTTTGCCGGCACACAGGTCGATACAGGCCCCATGACACCGGCAGGAATTATGCTGCTGATCGCTGCGGGACTGAGCATGCTGACTGCAGTCTGGGGCATTGTCCGCAACCGGCGTCTGGTCGCAATCGCTCTCGACCAGCATCCCCGCCACGAGATCATGGCGATTTCGGCGCGCCGCAAGAAGACGACCAGCGCCTATAACCCGTTCAAGATGAAACCATCCCGCCCGGCCACTGCCGCCGCGAAGTCGTCGGTGACCTCGCGGCCCTATGGCAGGGTCAAGCTCTACACACCCAAATAATTACAGACCGAGGGAGCTGTAGCTTGCCGCGATCGAGTTGATCGAGACGTAATAGGCGGCGGTGCGCATATCGGTGATCGCGGCGTGGCTCTCCCATACTTCGCGAATGCTCTCATAGGCACCGCGCATCGTGTCGTCTAGACCGGAGCGTACGAGATCCAGCTCCGACGCGCCCTGTATGAACTGCGCCTTGAACGCATCCGAAAACGTCGTACCCGTCTGTTTTTCAAGTTCGGCAACCAACAGGTTTGCCTTCGCCTCTTCCTGGCGGCGCTGCATGCGCCCGAAGCGGATGTGCGACAGGTTCTTGACCCACTCGAAATAGGACACGGTCACGCCGCCTGCGTTGGCGTAGAGATCAGGAATGATGATCGTGCCGTTGCGGCGCAGGATCGCGTCAGCGCCAGCCGTCACAGGGCCGTTTGCGGCTTCGATGATCAGCTTGGCTTTGACATTCGCCGCATTGCCGGAATGGATCGAGCCTTCGATCGCCGCCGGGATCATGATATCGCATTCATGCTCCAGCAGCTTCATGCCGTCGGCGATATACTCCGCCCCCGGAAAACCTTTCACACCGCCGGTGGAAGTAATGTGTTCCTTGAGCGTCGTGATGTTCAGGCCATTGGGATCGAACACTGCGCCATCCCGCTCGATCACGGCGATCACCTTGGCGCCATCATCTTCGGACACGAACTTGGCAGCGTGATAACCGACATTGCCGAGCCCCTGGACAATGACGGTCTTGCCGTCGAGATCACCGGTCATGCCTGCTTTCTTGGCATCCTCCGGATAACGGAAGAAACACCGCAGCGCGTATTGCACGCCGCGGCCCGTCGCCTCCACACGGCCTGCAATGCCGCCCTTGTTCAGCGGCTTGCCGGTAACGCAGGCGAACGAGTCGATCTCGGTCGAATGGAGGCGCTTGTATTCATCCGCCATCCACGCCATTTCGCGCTCGCCCGTGCCCATGTCGGGTGCGGGCACGTTTTGGGACGGAGAGATCAGGTCGCGTTTGGAAAGCTCATAGGTGAAGCGGCGGGTGATCCGCTCCAGCTCATGGGGCTCCCAGTCGGCCGGGTTGATGCACAGCCCACCTTTGGAGCCGCCGAAGGGCGCTTCTACGAGGGCGCATTTATAGGTCATCAGCGCGGCCAGCGCCTCGACCTCGTCCTGGTTGACCGACAGGGCATAGCGGATACCGCCCTTGACCGGTTCCAGATGTTCGGAATGCACCGCGCGATAGCCGACGAATGTGTGGATCTCGCCGCGCAGGCGCACACCGAAGCGCACCGTATACGTCGAATTACAGACGCGGATCTTTTCTTTCAGGCCAGGGGAAATATCCAGATGAGCGGCGGCCCGCTCGAACATCATGTCGACACTTTCGCGGAAAGTCGTTTCGCGTCCGGTCTTGTTGGTCATTCTGGATAGGCTCCCTGTTTGTTATGGTTATCAGTGGCGGAAGTGGCGCATGCCGGTGAAGACCATGGCAAGGCCTGCATCATCGGCAGCGGAGATGACATCCTTGTCCTTGATCGAACCGCCCGGCTGGATGACCGCCGTCGCGCCAGCTTCCGCAGCGGCGAGCAGACCGTCCGGGAACGGAAAGAAGGCATCCGATGCCACGACGGAGCCGACGGCAAGCGGCTTGTCGGCGCCGCAGGCTTCAGCGGCATCCTGCGACTTGCGCGCGGCGATGCGGCTGGAATCGAGCCGGCTCATCTGCCCGGCGCCGATACCGACGGTCGCGCCGTCCTTGGCATAAACGATGGCATTCGACTTCACATGCTTGGCAACACGGAAGGCGAACAAAAGGTCCGCCAGTTCCTGTTCGTTCGGCTGGCGTTTTGTCACGATCTCCAGATCATCCGCCGCAATGCGCCCGGCATCGCGGGACTGGCGCAGCAGGCCCCCGGCAATGGTCTTTAGCATCTCGCCGCCACGGCCCGCATCGGCGAGGCCTTCGGTCAGCAGCAGGCGCAGGTTTTTCTTGGCCGCGAAGATTTTCATCGCGGCCTCGTCAGCGCCCGGCGCGATGACGACTTCGGTGAATATCTTCGTGATTTCTATCGCGGCTTCCTCCGTCAGCGGACGGTTCAGCGCAACAATGCCGCCAAAAGCGGAAACCGGATCGCAGCGCAGAGCCAGGCGATAGGCGTCCTCGATAGAAGCCCCCGTCGCAACACCGCACGGATTGGCGTGCTTGATGATCGCTACTGCGGGCTCGCCACCATCGAATTCGGAAACGAGTTCAAAGGCCGCATCGGTATCGTTGATATTGTTGTACGACAGCTCCTTGCCCTGCACCTGCCGCGCGGTCGACACGCCCTCAACCGTTTCACTGGCGACATAAAAAGCTGCCTGCTGGTGTGGGTTCTCGCCATAGCGCAGCGACTGGCGCAGCGTGCCGGAGACCGTCACCCGGCGCGGCGTCTCGTCACCGATCGCTTTCGCAAACCAGGTCGAGATCGCCGCGTCATAGGCGGCGGTGCGGGCATAGGCGTTGGCCGCGAGCTTCTTCTTCAGCTCAAGCGACAGCCCGCCATGCTGGTCCAGCTCGGCGAGGACAGCGGCATAATCCTCCGTATCGGTCACGACGCCGACATGGGCATGGTTCTTGGCCGCCGCGCGGATCATCGCAGGACCGCCAATGTCGATATTCTCGATGCAGGTGTCGTAGTCGGCACCGGCAGCGACAGTCTTCTCGAACGGATAGAGATTGACGACGAGGAGGTCGATGGCGGCGATGCCGTGCTCTTCCATGGAGGCGACGTGATCGTCCTTGTCGCGGAGGGCCAGCAGCCCGCCATGGACACCGGGGTGCAGCGTTTTTACCCGGCCATCCATCATTTCCGGGAAACCGGTCAGGTCGGAGACGTCCTTGACGTCCAGCCCCTCGTCGCGCAGCAGCTTGGCGGTGCCACCGGTGGAGACAAGCTCAACGCCCAGCCCGGCAAGGGCTTTCGCGAAGTCGGCAATGCCGTCCTTGTCTGAAACGGAAAGAAGGGCGCGTTTTACGGGGGTCGTCGCAGTCTGCATGAAATCGGCTTTCCTTTTGCTCACCAATATAAGTGGGTCAAAGCCGGTTCAAGCGTGAGTCCTGCTCAAGGCCAAGAAAACAGTGCGGTGCTCAGGTTTTCGCCGATTTTGGCATAAATTGCCGCTGGGGTGCCGTGTGAGGGCGGAATTCTGGCACAAGATGGCTCACTGCCTCACCCAGCGCCTCCTCATCACAGCTCTGGGCGTGCCGGATCACGTCAGCAACCCGCGGATTGAGCAGCGGCAGATCGATCATGGTCGGGGAGGCAAGCAGCACGCCATCGGCGCCGGTCTTGACCAGTCTTTCCGTATCCAGAAAAATTTCCTCGAACAGCTTCTCGCCAGACCTGAGCCCGGTGAACTCTATCTTGATATCGACATCCGGCTTCAGGCCATGGGATTCGATCATCCGGCGTGCCAGCTCCACGATCTTGATCGGTTCACCCATGTCGAGCACGAAGATGCGCCCGTCATGGGTGACGACCCCGCGTTGGCCATGGTCGAGCCCGGCCGCCTGCAGCACCAATTGCACGGCTTCGCGCGTCGTCATGAAATAACGGGAGATATCGGGATGGGTGACGGTGATCGGCCCGCCCTTGGCGATCTGGCGCTCGAACAGCGGCGCGACGGAGCCGGTGGAGCCGAGAACGTTGCCGAAGCGCACGGTCACGAAGCGCGTATCGGTCTGCGCCACGTCGAGGGCCTGGGTATAAAGCTCGGCAATCCTCTTGGTCGCGCCCATGAAGCTGGTCGGGTTGACCGCCTTGTCGGTAGAAATGAAGACGACAGCCTCGGTCTTGGCCTCCACCGCCGCATCGAACACATTCTTCGCTCCCATCACATTGGTCAGGGCAGCGGGGCAGCGATTTTCCTCCACGATCGGCACATGCTTGAACGCAGCGGCATGCAGCACGATATCCGGGCGGATCTGCTCGAAAATCCGGTTCAGGTGGTCGCGGCGGCAGACATCGACGAGTTGCGAGAAAATCGGCACCGATGTGCCCAGTTCGCGCATCTCCATGTCGATCTGATAGAGATTGAACTCCGAATTATCGACGAGGATCATCTGCTCGGGATGGAATTCATTGACCTGGCGCACCAGTTCCGACCCGATCGTGCCACCTGCACCGGTGATCAGCACGCGTTTTCCTGCGATCAGGCGCGTGGCCGCACGCAAATCGATGGAACGGGGCGCTCTTTGCAGGAGCTTGGCACTGTCCAGGGTGGATAGCCCGGTGAAATCGCTGGGGGCACGTCGCGTCTTGACGACCTCGGTCGGCAGTGAACGCTGCAACTTGTCTTTAAACCATGAGAACATTCGTTATTGCTTCCCCGCAAAACTCAACTAAGTGATTATCCCCTCACAACCACAGATAGCGCTCATAAGCGTCATCTTACAGTAACGCAATCTTGGCACAACAGGTTTCAGGGAAAACTGATTAAATTGACGCTTTGCGGAAGGCCCATTTAATCTGTGTCGCATTGTCACCACCGGCACGGGGCCTCACAACCAGCTGGCTTGTCGCCTGTTTGCGCCCGCCGGCGCCGCAGTAAAGGCTCTTCTCGATTGAGATATCCGCCTTGCCGGCAAGGAAGGTCCAGCCTTCGTTACGCGGCGTTACGAGTATGACCGAGCGCCCGTCCCGCGACAGGGAAGCCTTGATACCGGGGTGCAGGTGAAAGCGGATGACGAAGGGTGGCACACGGTGCCCGCCTGCCGCGATCAGCACATCCTCGCCGCGCAGGTCGTCGCCATCGACACTCAGATACAGCCGCCGCCGGTGGGTTGCGCCGGGTGCGCCAGCGACCTGCTGGCGCTCAAGCTCCAGGAGCTGGCCATGGCGGTCTTCTTCGAGGTGATGATAAAGCGGGCGGCCCTGGGTCTGGTTTGCAGCCCCGCCGATGCGATGGGCGGTCTGCACGCACAGGGTCGAGTGCGCATCGGCGCCGCTTACAGCCCCGTGCCACGCCTTCAGCTTGTCGGGCGTCATGCGCGGCTCGTTGGCAGCAAAGGTCTCGATTGACCCGCAATTGACGATGATCCGCTCGCGACCATCTGACAGCTGGATGGAAAAGGCGCTGTCATAGGGCGTCACAGGGTCGCCCGCGATCAGCGGCCGGGTCTGGATCTGGCGCCCGCGCGATCCGGTATCGACGAACAGATAGGTCCGTGCCCCGGACAGGCGCTGGTAACCGGACTGGGAAGCAAAATCGATACGGCTGCGATTGCTGGCATCATGGGCAAGGCACGCAGCCAGCGCCCTTGCATCGTCTTCATAAGAGCCGTTGAACACGGCAAGACGGCCATCGCCGCATCGGAAGAATTCGACCATGTCGGTCGTGCGCCCGACCGCGTGATAAAGAAAATTCGGCGGAGCAAGGTCCTTCTGCTCATAGGCTGCAATAATGATCTGCAGGCGGAGCGCCAGCATCAGCTGGAAGGACGGATTGCGGCTGATATGCCCGCCATCGGCGCGCAGCTGCAGGCGCAGCTCCCGGCGCAACAGTTCAGCGCCCTGCTGTTCGCAGGGCCGGTGATAGGGCAGGATCAACCCTGCGGCGATCAGGCTCATCGCTGCGACGAGGCGACTGCCCGGATGATCGATGCGAGAAACGGATTTGGACAGGTGCCGCGCCTGGCGCGCCATGGAGGTAAGGAACTTGCCACGCCACACTGCGTCCGCCCCTTCCATCAACCAGCCGCCATGGGAGCACATCGCCCACAGCCGTTCGGCGACCAGATCGGGTGCCCACACCTCCGGCTCATAAATGCCGTGTTGCGTCAGCCAGCCAAGCGCCAGCGCCCGGGCCGGTTCGCGGGCATCGTCGCCCGCACCGCGCAGCTCTCGCAGCCACGAAAATTCCTGTAGCCGCCGCGCCCAGACGGTGTCTTCCTCTGCGGCGAGCCATGGCGCCACGAAGCCCTCGGCCTCCATCGATCCATCATCATCGGCAGACAACGCTTCGAGATATTGCGCGATCAGTTCCTCGCCGCGTTCAGGATCGGCCTTGTACGGATCGTCGAGCGAGAATGCCATGCGGTCCGGTGCAGGGCCGTTCAACTGCATCTCGTAGAACATGCCGTCGCGGAAGATTTTTTTCTGTTTACGGTTATCGCCTGCTGCCATGACCGGGCGTCAGCCTCCCCGCCGTAACATGTCGATATTGGCAGCATAGTCCGCCGCATCGCCGGTGAAGACGGCGCTGCCGGCCACCAAGGACGTTGCGCCTGCCTCAACGACAGACTTGACGGTCTCGGCATTCACGCCGCCATCGACCTCCAGAACGATATCGCGGCCGGATGCCTTGATCATGCTGGCGACCCCGGCAATCCGGTCGAGCTGGGACGGAATGAATTTCTGCCCGCCAAAGCCGGGATTGACGCTCATGATCAGTACAAGGTCGATATCCCCCATCACCGGTTCGAGGAGGGAGAGAGGCGTTGCCGGGTTAAGCGCGACACCGCATTTCTTGCCCAGCGACTTGATCAGCTGCAACGAGCGGTGCAGGTGCGGGCCGGCTTCCGGATGGATGGTGATGATATCGGCACCTGCCTCCGCAAAGAGCGGGATGAACAAATCCACCGGCTCGATCATCAGGTGCACATCGAACGGCTTGGCCGAGACCTTGCGGATCGATTTCACCACCAGCGGACCGATGGTCATGTTCGGCACGAAATGCCCGTCCATGACATCGACATGGATCATGTCGGCGCCAGCCTCGTCGATCGCCCTGACCTCGTCACCGAGGCGCGAAAAATCAGCGGAAAGAATGGATGGGGCGATCATGACAGGCATGGGGTTCACCATAAGCTGCGCCGCGTGGCCGGAGCAATGGGATGTAGGCCGTGTGGCCGCCCCATTACCAATAAAAAATGCCTCCGCAGGAAAACGGAGGCATTTTTTATAGTCTGTGCAAGTCAGTTCAGGGTCGTCATTGGCCTTGGGCCAAACTTGGCGGTATTTGCCAAACTAGAGATCTGTATCAAGGGATCAGCAGGACACAAATCTGAAAACTTCGTTGACAATTTATATCGCCTTCAACTGAGGCGGAATTAGGGCAAGAGCCGGTCTTTTTTGCCCTAATTCATTGTTTCTAAAGGGATTTGTCCCAATCTGGCACAGAAATCAGACGGCAGCCGAATAATCCACTGGCTCATCGTGCTTTCGAGATTGTCTGCCACGCAGGGGCGCCAGCACCTTGCCGACGGCATCGCCTGACTTGTTCCAGCCCCACATGGCAGCAGCACTAAGGCCCGCGCCTGCGAGCATCCCTGCTTCCCACTGCACATCGAGGAAAGCGACACCGGTCAGGGCAAAAACCGCAAGACTGACCACGGTGATCAGCCAGCGGCCAGGCTTTTTCAGCACTTTCGAGGTCACCTTCGCAGCGGCCTTGGCAGCCTTGACCGGCGCTTTCGCAGCGGCAGCACCAGCCTTGCCAAGTGCAGTCCCCGCACCGGCCAGCCAGTTCAGCAGGCGGTTAGCACCGATCAGCGCGACGGCAGACGAAATCAGTCCTGCCAGCGCAGCCCAGGCGGCATAACGCTGGGCATCGGGCCCCAGGAGATGTGGGTCGGCCTCTGCGGCAGGCATGGTCCAGGCAAGGCTTGCCTCGTCGTTCATGGAGATATTGGCGGAATCCGGCGTCTCGATAGGATCGGTCTGGGCTGCCCTGGCAGCACTGCTCAAGACGCCGAATACTGCGGCGGCGATCACGAAACCGGCGGCGCCAGCCGCGGTCGTGGCTTTCAGACCGGCCTTTTTGCCGGAGGATTTGCGGGAATGTGTCGCCATGCAAGCGCCCCTCTGTCGAAGCTAAACCAGCTCTACAGGTGGGGATGGTTAAACAAGTGTTCAAGTCCGCGTGAGGTTTGGGGCTTACAGGCCTCCTACAGTCCCCGGCGTCTTTTGGCTGCCGTCAGCGTGTTTTTCAGAAGGCACGCAATGGTCATCGGGCCGACACCGCCGGGCACCGGGGTGATCGCCCCCGCAACCGCACTTGCCGCGTCATAGTCGACATCACCGACAAGGCGGCTCTTGCCCTCACCTTTCTCTGGCGCATCGACGCGGTTGATGCCGACATCGATCACCACCGCCCCCGGTTTGATCCAGTCGCCCTTGACCATTTCCGGCCGGCCGACCGCCGCGCAGAGAATATCTGCCCCACGGCAGACCTCTTCGAGATCCTTGGTGCGCGAATGAGCCGTCGTCACCGTGCAATTCTCCGCCAGCAACAGGCTCGCTAGCGGCTTGCCGACCAGGATCGAGCGCCCCAGCACCACGGCATTGGCGCCGGACATGTCCTCCATCACTGTCTTGATCAGCAGGATAGAGCCTTGCGGCGTACACGGAACGAGCGCGTCCTTGCCCAGCACCAGCCGCCCGGCATTGACCTCGGTCAGACCGTCGACATCCTTGTCCGGGTCGATTTCATTGATCACCACATTGGCATCGATATGGCCGGGCAACGGCAGCTGCACGAGGATGCCGTCAACCTCGTCATCGCCATTTAGACGCCGCACCAGCGCGATAACCTCGTCCTGGCTGGTGTCCGCCGGCAGCTTGTGCTCGATAGAGCGCATGCCCGCCTCGCGCGTTGCGATGCCCTTGTTGCGGACATAGACCTGGCTTGCCGGATCCTCGCCGACCAACACCACGGCGAGGCCGGGTGTGAAGCCATGATCCTTTTCCAGTGCGGCAACCCCCGCGGCGACATCCTCGCGGACGGATTTTGCGACGGCCTTGCCATCAATGATCCTGGCGCTCATGAGCCTTTATCCCTTGCTTGTCCCTTTATTGGGGCTGGCGGTTTCGAGTGCTGTCCGCACCATTTCGGCCGACGCCTCGAAGCGGACTGTCTTTGATCGTGACTTGCCGCCCGCGATAATCGAAATGGCCGATTTCGGCAAGCCCGTGGCCGCCGCCAGCAGCTTGATCACTGCCTTGTTCGCCTTGCCCTTGTCCGGCACGGCGCTGACCCTGACCTTCAGCACTATCGCCCCGTCTGCATCGGTCGCAAACCCCTCCACCGCATCGCGGGAGGCATTGGGCTGGACGCGGACGGCGATGATCGTTTCAATAGTCATCAGGCTGGCCTTATAGCGGTGAATATAAAGAGGGGAGTAGCATGAAAACAGATCCGGATCTCTGGCAACGGCTGGAACACATGACCTTTGACGAGGCTGGTGCTCCCTTGAGCGCAGCGCGGCGGCTGGCGCGGGAAAATGGCTGGTCGCCGGCCTTTGCCGAAAAGGTAATCGATGAATATCGTCGGTTTGCCTATCTCGCTGTCGTCGCCGGTCATGAGGTCACCCCATCCGACGAGGTCGACCAGGCCTGGCACCTGCACCTGACCTATACCCGGCATTATTGGGGCGACTTTGCGCAGATGCTCGGCACTCCGCTGCATCACGGGCCGACGCGCGGTACCGGCAGCGACAAGGTCCGCTATGAAGACAATTACGCCGCGACACTGGCGAGCTATGAGCGGGAATTCGGCGAGACGCCGCCCGCCGACATCTGGCCGGCTGCCAGTATCCGCTTCGGCGAGGCCCCCTTTTACCAGCGGGTCAATACACGCACCCATCTGGTCATCCCGATGCCGCGCGCGCTGTCGCGACTTGCCGGCAGCTGGCTAGGAAGGCTCGGGCTGGCGCTTGCCAGCCTGATGGCCGCAACCGGGTTATCGGTGGTCACCGCTCACGCAGCACTAAAAGAGATGAAAGGTGAACTGGGTCCGGTGATCTCCCTGCTCATCATTCTCGGCTTTTCCGGCATCATCATAGCGGCGCTGATCCACATCTTCCGCGATGGTGGCGGCAAGGGCGGCGGCAGCGGTTGTGCGGTGCAGCCGGTGGAGACAGCGGCTGCGGTTCAGGGTGCGGCGGATGCGGAGGCTAGGGCTTAGAAGCCGCTGTTGGAATAGGCCATCGGGATGAACACCTGGTTCTTCAGCACCTGAATGCCGATCAGCAGGAAAATCGGCGTGATGTCGATCCCGCCGATCGGCGGAATGAACCGGCGGATGGGGTTCAGGAGCGGGCCGACCAGCGCCTCGCAAAACCCCATGACATTCGACACCAGCGGCGTGCGCCACGAAACTACACCGAAGGCGAGCAGCCAGCCAAGGATGATCCAGACCAGCATGATCAGCAGGAAAAGATCCGACACGCGCCAGAGAATCTCGCCGATGATCGCCATCATGGTGTTCATTTGATAAATCCTTCCCTGCCATATGCGGAAACCCATACTTAGGCAGCGTTGCCATGGCTCGCAAGCGACCACGGAGCTGTAAATGAAGAACGGCGCGCCCCTGTGCAGAGCGCGCCGTCCATTCCCCTCTGCCGGAGCATTGGCTACCTTACCGGCGGCCTGCTCCCTGTCAGAGTTCTCTGGTTGTAGAGGTCCTAGTTCTTCAGGCGGACCGTGATGCCATAGGTGCGCGGATCGCCCGGATAGGCATTGAGGCTGCCCGGCGCACCAACCGAGGTGAAGACACCCTGGTTGTAGTATTCGTCCGTCAGGTTGCGGCCCCACAGCATGACCTCGACGCGCTCATCCGGCGTGGAGAAGCCGATCGAGCCGTTGAACAGGGTCACGGCATCCTCGATCTTGCGCGGATCCTGGTCGGTGCCGAGCTGGACCTCGCCGGAGTGATAGGCACCACCGCGGATGAACCACGGATAGTTGGCCACTTCCCCTTCATAGGTCGCGAACAGCGAGGCGACATCCTCGCGGGCGCCGGACAGCGGCAGACCCGAGGAGTCCTGGAAACCGTTGACGATGCAGTTGTCGAGAGCCGACAGGCCGGTCTCGGAATTGTCCGGACGGCCCTGGAGGAAATCGACGACCTCAGGCGCGGCGACAGCCGGGCACGAGCCGCGCAGATATTCCTCGTATTCAGCCTTGAACAGGTGCGTCCAGCCGGCATTGATGGTCAGGTTCGGGGTCGGTGCGATGACCGATTCCAGTTCCAGGCCCTGGATGCCAACCTCACCGGCGTTCTGCAGGACGAAGGCGCGACCGTTGAAGGTGTTGTCCTGATAATCCTCGACCTTCTGGTCGAACAGGGCAGCGTTCAGCGTCATCCTGTTGTCAAACAGGCGGGATTTCACACCCAGCTCGTAGCTGGTGGTGATCTCCGGATCGAAGGTCGGCGACGACGTGGCATTGTCCGCATAGGCGACGAAGGACACGTTGATACCGCCAGCCTTGAAGCCGCGGGCATAGCTGCCATAGACGTTCAGATTGTCGGTCAGCGCATAATCGGCAATCAGAGTGCCGGAGACGAAGTCATCGGAGACTTCCTGAGGCGTGGCCGTGCCCGGCGTGTTGAACTGCAGCGCCGTCAGGCCAAGCAGCGGGTTGACCGACGGATCGGAGTCGTTGGCATCGGCGAAAGCCTGTGCCCCGGCCTGGATCGCGGCGAAAGCCGGCGCGTTGTTGGTGGCAACGAACTGGATGTTTTGCGGGGTCGGCTGCAGGCCGGTATTGTTGAAGAACGCCGTTGCGAAAGCCTGCTGGTAGATCAGCGGGTTACCGGCAGCGGCAAAATCGTCGACGGTCAGGGCCGAGAACGGGTCATTGACGTTGATGTTGCCGGTCGAGCTTTTCTCTTCGGAACCAACACGCAGACCACCGGTCAGTGTCAGGCGGTCGGTCACGTCGTACTCGATCTGGCCGAACAGCGAATAGCTGTCTGTCTCGACATCGTAGTTTTCCAGGATCAGGCCATCATCGGCAGCGAGATACGTACCCGGCGCCTGCATGTTGAACAGCTCGACATAGCTGATCGCGCTGCCACCCGGCAGCTGTGCGTTGGCGGTGATTAGGTCAGCGAACGGACGCAGGTCTTCGCCATAGGTCTGGGATTGCGAGGTAGAGAGGTCCTGCGTGTAGTAATAGAAACCGGCCAGCCAGCGGGCGCGGTCGAACTCGCCATCGAAACGGATCTCCTGCGAGAAGACATCATACTCGTTGATGTTCTGGCGCGGACGGGAGGTGCGCAGATTGGTGAAGTCCGGGTCGATGCGGCGGTCTTCTTCCAGCGAGTCCCAGGCCGTGATCGAGGTCAGCGTAATGCCGTTGTCGAACTGGTATTCGGCCGTACCGGACAGGGCGCTTGTTTCCAGCGTCGTGTTCACGTCACCGTCGAACGCCACTTCGCGCTCTTCCTCGTCATCGAGGACGGTGCCGCCGAGGAAAGCGACAGCGGCGGCGTTGGCCGGCAGGTTGTAGGAGAACGGTGCTGCGCAGCAATCCTCGTCGATCTGGCCGTGCTCGCCGATCAGGCGGAAGGAGAACTTGTCAGTCGGCTCGAAATAGAGCTGGCCGCGCAGGTTGAAGCGGTCACGGTTGTTGACGTCCTCGCCCTTCTCGATGTTGTCAATATAGCCGTCGCGCTTGTTGACCACACCGGAAACGCGGAACCCGACCGTGTCGGAGATCGGGCCGGAAACAGTACCTTTCAGGATGCGGCTGTTGTAATTGCCGATGGTCGCTTCACCGATCGCCTCTAACTCGTTGGTCGGCAGGCGGGTGGTATAGCTGATGACACCGGCCGGTGTGTTGCGGCCATACAGGGTCGATTGCGGGCCGCGGATGACCTCGACACGCTCAAGCGAGATGAAGTCGTTGATCGACGCAGACTGGCGAGACTTGTAGACGCCATCGACGAAGACGCCGACGGACGGCTCGAGGCCGATATTGTCGGAGGAGGTACCGATACCGCGGATCGCGTAACCGACAACGCCGGCACCCGATTGCTGGTAGACGGACAGCGACGGGGTCAGCGTCTGCAGGTCCTGGATGTTGGTGATCTGCGCCTTCTCCATCTGCTCCGCGCTGACCGCAGTGACGGCAACCGGCGTATCGAGCAGGGTCGATTCCTTTTTCTGGGTGGTGATGACGATTTCATCGACCTGGGCGAAGGCCGGTGCAGCGGCCATGGCAGTAGCGACGAGAATGCTGGAGCCCATCAGCAGGGCGTTGCGGTTTTTCATATGTTTCCTCCGGGGTACGTTAATCGCACCGTAAAATTTCTGCCAAAATGCCATAAAAGCAGGATGTTACAAAGTACCCTGCACAGCTGCAGGCCGCTTTCCGCCTAGATGGCCCGGCAGGTGTGACTGAAAAGGCTCACACATAACTGAGCCCAGAATGCCGAATTATGGTTAATGAACTCTAACGTGCTGCAGGCTCTGAGGGCAGGTCCGTGAGGTCAGACATGGGCGCGGGTTTGACCGATATCGTGCCGGGCAGGCCGGGTTTTCCCGCCTCGTCCGGATGACGGCTTATGAAATCGAGCTTGATATCGGCAGAGCTTTTCCGGCTGCCATCATGGCTCCAGCCGGGCGGGGCGAAAACATAGGCCAGGCGCTGTTTCACGCTGAGGCCCGGCAAGGTCGCATCGCGCCACATGCCGACATATTCATGGGTGGCGACCCTGAGAGGATTATAGGTGCCGATATTCTTCACGAGGCCATAACGCACCGGATGGCTGTCATCTTCTTCGACGAACGTGCCGAACAGCCGATCCCAGACGATGAAGACACCGGCATAGTTAGAATCGAGATAGCGGGCATTGCGGCCGTGATGGACCCGGTGATGGGACGGTGTATTCATCACCGCTTCGACCCATTTCGGCATCTTGCCGACCGCTTCGGTGTGGATGAAGAACTGGTAGAACAGGTTGATCGACCCGGCGAAGGCGATCATCGCCGGATGGAAACCCAGCAGCACCAGCGGAATGACCGAGACGAAATAGCCCTTGGCGAAGGAAAACCAGGGCTGGCGCAGGGCCGTCGACAGGTTGAAGTGCTGGGATGAGTGGTGGATCACATGGTCGGCCCAGCCCCAGCGGATCGTATGGCTGAACCGGTGCACCCAGTAATATCTGAGGTCATCCAGCACGAAGCAGGCCAGCAGGGACAAGATGCCGAATTCCCATTTCACCGGGGCGAAACGATAGATCCACAGGAAAAAGGCGAAGATGCCGGCATAGACCGTCGTCGCGAAGATGATGCCGGAGGTGACATTGCCGAGCCCCATGGCGATGGAGGTCGAGGCATCCCGCGTCTCATAGCTGCCCTTTGCCCGACTGAAATGCACGAACAGGATTTCCGCAACGATGAGGCCGACATAGATCGGCGCAGCATAGCTTGCGATGTCCGGCAGCTCAGGCATGTCCGTCAGGTCGTTCATCTCTACCTGGTCGTTTCCCGTGTCGTTCCATTGGCGCTTCCCAGCAGCTCTTCCCACCGGGTCGCTGTATCTTCTTTCCCGAAGTCTATCACAAAGACAGGGTCGGCATAATCCGTCAGCCGCAGCCGCAGCGTCGCAGCCTCGCGCGACAGCCGGTGAATGTCGCCACTCGTAAATTGACGGGCCAGTGAATAGCGCCCCATGGCGCGGATGAGGCCATATCCCTCATTCAGCACGATCAGGGCCGCACGGCCGTTCGCGGCGAGATCCACACGCGCAATGGCGGCATCGGGAAACTCTTCCACAAAGGCCTGGCGCACGGCGGCTTCGTCGGCGAACTCATGTTCCGCCGAATGGCCGAGCCGGTGGATCAACAGGGCGATCAGGCCGATGGCAATCGCCGATCCTGCGAGATAAAGGACAAGCATCATGGGTCAGGCAGGATAGGCTGTCCGCCGCCGCCGTCTACCGGTAATGCCAGTTGTGCGAAATCAGGTGCCGGTCGCCGGGATCTTGCGCGCAGTGGCCCGCTTTTCGGCCAGAATTTGCAGGCTGCCGTGATCGTTCAGCAGCGCCATGCGCTCTGACTGGCTGAGGTACCCGATAGCCTTGCCGGTATCCGCGATAAAGTCGAGCCGCGCCCGGGCCATGGCGAGCGCCTCATGCACCTGCCCCTCGGCCAGATGCCAGTGCCGGTCGACCAGCGGCTGGCGCCGTGTCAGGGCGGACGGGTTGTCGATGATCTCATCGAAGCGCAGGGCCGCCAGGTCGGCATAGGCCGCCCTCACCTCCAGCGCGGCGGCATAGGCGGGAGGCAGTGATTTTTCCTCCGGGATCGACAACAGGCCGATCTTGCGGAACAACCGTCCGGGCCCGGCGGCACCAGTCCACAGCGAGATCGGACCGGCGAAAATCATGCCGATGGCGGCAGGCGCAAGCCACGCCGCAAAGACCGGCGAAATGATGAAGGCCGAAACGATCAGCACCGTCCCGAATGCCATGGTCAGGCCGTGGCGGCGCATCACATCGCCGAAGGAGAAATCATCGCCTTCCCGGCGCTGCGGTGCCCAGCCGGTGTCGCGCCCTGACAGGATAGAGAACACGGCGGAAGTCTGCGCCGCCATCAGGATCGGGGCGACGAGCACCGAGACGACCATTTCCGTCAGCACCCCGAAGACTATCTTCGCCGGTCCGATGGAGCGACGCCAGACAGGGTTTATGAGACCGAGGATCATGCCATAGATTTTCGGCGCGAACAGGATGCCCATGGTCGCCACGAACAGCGTCAACGCGCGGACATAGTCGATCACCGGCCAGTTCGGGAACAGGGTCAGCTGGCCACCGAAATATTCAGGCTGCAGGAACTTGCCCTGCAGCGACAGCGCCATACCGACCATGATCAGCAGCAGCCACATCGGCGATGCAAGATAGGACATGACGCCGATCATCAGGTGCAGGCGGTTGGTCCATGAAATATCACGCCCGCGCAGCAGGACCGCCGCATGCTGAAGATTGCCCTGGCACCAGCGCCGGTCGCGGATCGTCAGGTCGATGATCGTCGGCGGGCATTCCTCGTATGAGCCTTTCAGGTCGGCGGCGATCTTCACCGTCCACCCGGCCTTGCGCAGCAGTGCAGCCTCTACAAAGTCGTGGCTGAGGATATTGCCGCCAAAGGGCGCCTTGCCCGGCAATGCCGGAAGGCCGGCGGCGGACGCAAAGGCCTTCAGCCTGATGATCGCGTTGTGGCCCCAGAAATTGCCCTCGTTCTGTGCCCACCAGGCGACGCCGGTACCCAGAAGCGGGCCGTACAGATTGGCGGCGAATTGCTGCGCCCGGCCGAACACGGTGGTCGCGCCGATCAGCTTCGGCACGGTCTGGATCAGGCCTGCGCCCGGGTCAGCTTCCATGCGCCGGACCAGCTCGATCAGCGTATCGACCTCCATGTAGCTGTCGGCGTCATAGACGATCATGTGATCGTACCGTCCGCCCCAGCGGGAGATGAAATCCTCAACATTGCCGGACTTGCGTGCCCTGTTGATCGTGCGCCGGCGGTAATAGACCTTCACGCCTTCCGGCATTCGCTGGCGCAGCCGCAGGAAGGCCTCTTCCTCCAGCAGCGCAATGTCCGGGTTCGTCGTATCGGACAGGATGAAGCAGTCGAAATGGCCGGGGGCCTTTTCATGCAGCGCAGCCGCCGTCGTCTCGATCGTCGCAGCAATGCGGCGGATATCTTCGTTATAGATGGGAAAGGCGATCACGTTGCGGCTTCCAAGCTGCGCGTCGCCGCGCCAGTCACGCTCGGTCAGGATATGGATCAGACGGGTTACAAAGCCGATCGTGCCGCTGACAAAGGCAAAACAGATCCAGACGATGTTCATGGTAAAGACGATCAGCAACGCCCATTCCAGCGCCGTCATGCCGCCGACATTCAGGACGCGGTACATGTCCATCGCACCCCAGCCGGTCAGGCCGGCAGCGGCAGCACCGACGAAAGCCTTGCGCCAGATGCCAGAACCTTTCGTTCCCGGGGCAGCATAGCCGCGTGCACCCGGCGCGCCGAAATCCTGCGCCGGCATGGCAAGGGGTGCCTCTGGCGGACGTGGCGGGTCAAACGGCGCCGCCGACATCAGCGTCTCCACCGATAGAGCCAGGTTTCACTGACAGGGCTGCCGCCGCGCATGAGCAGTGCCCGCAATTCGGCGACGTTAGCGCCCTCCGGGCTCAACTCGAATGTCAGGCGGCGACCGCCGGTGACCGGATTTTCCTGCAAGGTCACGCCCTGCACCGTACCGGCAGAGGAAGAGACGTGAATCTGCGCGCCATCCAGCAGGGCGTTATTGCCGGATACGAAATCGATCACGAAAAGACGGTTTGCGGAATTATTGATCGGCACACCGACGCGTGTGGCCTCGACCTGCGCAAAGGACGGCTTGATCGGCGCATTGTCGCCCCAGTACATGGTATAGCTATATTCATACTCGCCACCGCCTTTCAGCGCGGCGTCCGGGCGCCAGTAGGAAACGATATTGTCGTTGAATTCATTCGCGCTCGGAATCTCGACCAGCGCGAGATGACCCGGACCCCAGTCGCTGCGCGGTTCTATCCACAGGCTGGGGCGCTGGTCGTAACGCGCTTCCAGGTCCTGATAATTGTCGAAATCGCGGTTGCGCTGCATCAGGCCAAAACCATAAGGCATTTCACTGGTGAAGCTGGATATCTCCAGCTGGCTCGGATTGACCAGCGGGCGCCAGACCCATTCGCCATTCCGCAGGCGGATCATCAGGCCTTCCGAGTCATGCACACGAGGGCGGAAATCCTCTCTGCCCTTCAGCGGGTCCTGCGGCCCGAACTCATACATCGACGTCAGCGGCGCAATACCGATATGCGTCAGGTCGCGGCGTGGATAGAGAACGGCATCGACCTGGATTTCCGTCGTTGCACCGGGCCGCGCACGGAACCGATAGGCGCCGGTAATGCTCTCGCTGTCGAGCAGGGCATATACCGTCACTTCCTGGGTGCCCGCTGCCGGGCGCACCAGCCAGAACTCCTTGAAAATCGGGAACTCCTCCCCGGTCGGCGATGCCGTGGAAAGGGCAAGCCCACGGGCGGAGATGCCGTAATGGTTTTCTGCGCCCAGCGCCCTGAAATAGCTGGCCCCCTGGAAGGACAGGAACTCGTCGAACTTGCCGGCGCTGTTCAGCGGCGTCGTCAGGCGCATGCCGGCAAAACCCATCGAAGCCTTGTCTTCGTCTGAGAGCGGCAGGTCGTAGAAATTGAATTTCGACGGATCGAAGCGTTTTTCAGCCGCAATGTCGTTTTCGACCATGTTGATCCGCACACGGTCCTTGAACAGGAAGCCTTGTGGCGAATACTGGACCTGGAAACTGCTGCCGCTATCGATCCAGTCGGCAGTGCGCGGACGCGGACGGATGCGGCGATAATCGTCATAACCCAGATTGGCGACGGCGGATGGCAGGCGCTGCGACGGCTTTTCGTAAGCTGTTGCGGCAAGGGCGCGCGCCTTGTTTTTAACGGTATCGAAGCCGAATTTCTGCCCGGCTTGGTCAGAAACAGGCTGGCTGGTTGCGCCCTGCGCATCAGCGACGGACCCATTTGCCATGTCATCGCCAGCCTGCAACGACGCCTCGACAGGCTGAGGCGACGCCGTGCCAGTCGTGTCGCTTACCACAGCAGGCACGGCACCGGAAGCACCGCCCGTCGCAGAGGCGAGCACGAAGAGATCATGATCGTCCAGTGCAACGGTCTGGTCTGCGTCAGGAGTTTCACCCTCAGGCACCCGGCGGATCGTGTCAGGAAGGGTATCGACAGCCCGCAGATCCTCGATCAGTTCTGCCGCCCTGTCCGCTCCACCCCCCTGCCGCACACCGGGAAACCCAGCGGGATTGGCGATGGCAAAGCCCGCCCCCAGGACACACAGGCCTGCGATGCTTGCAACAGCGATATCATGACGAAAGACCATCGGCAGAACAGTTCTCCAGACCGTTGTCAGAACCACCAGGTGATTCCTTTGTTCCAATAATAATGAATTTTTTGCGGTGCAGCAATTTATAGATTGATGATCTTTTGAATGCGCACATCTTGGGCGATCCTGCGAATATCGATCACCTGCGGTTACTTACTACTATCTGGAAAACGCTATAGGCCGCAATTACGACAATTTTGTGTGTGGCGAAAGAGACCGAATTTCAAGGGGTTGGCCGCGCAGACGGACAACTGCATCCCGGCGTTGATCGCGCCTTGCCCCCTCTTCTAGGCTGCCCGAACCCAACATATCGGCACAGCAAGAAGAGACGCCCCATGAAAATCACTGCCGCCCTTCTTTCAGCGATGGAAGCCCCGCAGCCCTATGGCGAAACAAAACCCCTCGCCGTGACGGAGCTGGAGCTGGACCCGCCGGGGCCTGGCGAATTGCTGATCCGCATCGATGCGGCTGGCCTGTGCCATTCGGATCTCTCCGTCATCAATGGCGACCGGCCCCGCCCCCTGCCGATGGCGCTGGGGCATGAGGCAACGGGCATCGTCGAGGCGCTTGGCAGCGAGGAGCCCGGCTTTGCCGTCGGCGACCGGGTCGTACTCTCCTTCCTGCCGCAGTGCGGCGGCTGTACCAATTGCCTGTCGGGCGAGGCTTATCTCTGCGCCAATGGCGCGGCGAGCAATGGCGCTGGTCGCATGCTGTCCGGCGGGTGCCGCCTGCATCATGGCGCGAGCGACGTGCATCACCATCTCGGCGTCTCGGCCTTTGCCACCCATGCGGTCGTCGACCGTCGATCCGCCGTCAAGGTGCCTGCCGACATGCCGCCGGAAATCGCCGCCCTGTTCGGCTGCGCCGTGCTGACCGGCGTCGGGGCGCTGCTCAATACCGGCAATCTGCGCTGCGGGGAGAGCGTCGTGATCGTGGGGCTTGGCGGTGTCGGCCTGTCCGCCGTGCTCGGCGCTGTCGCGGCGGGCGCCAACCCGGTGATCGCCATCGATCCGGTGGCAGAAAAACGCGCCCTCGCCCTAGACATGGGCGCGACCCATGCGGTCGCGCCGGAGGAAGCCGCCGATTGCGTTGCGGCCAACACAAGCGGCGGTGCGGATATCGTTCTGGAGACCGTCGGCAAGGCGAAAGTGCTGGAAGCCGCCTATGCCCTCGGCCGGCGCGGCAGCCGCATCGTCACGGTCGGTCTTCCGCACCCGGACGACAAGATGGCGCTGGCGCCGGTCTCCCTCGTCGGCGAAGGCAAATCGCTGATCGGCAGCTATATGGGGTCCGCCGTGCCGATGCGCGACATTCCCCGCTATATCGCCCTGTGGAAGGCGGGCCGCCTGCCGGTGGAAAAGCTGCTGACCGGCACCGGGCCGCTGTCTCAGATCAACGAGATGATGGACGAGCTTGCCTCGGGCCGTGCCGTGCGCCAGGTCGTGCTGCCATCAGAAAAAGACTGACAGCAGCAGGACGGTACCGAAACCGACAAGACCGATCAGCGTGGTCGAGACCGTCCACGTCTTCAGCGTTTGCCCTTCACTGAGGCCGAGATAGCGGCTGACCAGCCAGAAACCGGAATCGTTCACATGGGAAGCCATGGTCGCGCCAGAGGCGATGGCGATGACCAGCAGGCCCAGCTGCGCGCCCTGCAGCCCGGCGAGTTCCGCGACAGGCGCGACGAGACCCGCCGCCGTGATCATCGCGACCGTTGCCGAGCCTTGTGCCACGCGCACGATGGTCGCGACGAGGAATGCAAAGACGATAGGCGGCATCGCCCCGGCGCTCAGCACCTCCGCCAATTGCCGCCCGCCGCCTGAATCGACAAGGATCTGCTTGAACACACCGCCCGCGCCGGTGACGAGCACGACGATGCCCGCCGGCTCCAGCGCTTTAAGCATCGCGTCATGCAGGTATTCCGACTTGAAGCCCTTGCGGATACCGAACAGATACCACGCATACAGAACGGTGATAAGCAGGGCGACGAACGGGTGGCCGACGAACCCGACGAGGCCGATGGCTTGCGCGGGCAAACGCCCCTCGCCAACCACGCCTGTCAGCGTCCCGGCAAGGATCAGCACCAGCGGCAGCATGATGACGCTCAGCGCCGCACCGAATCCGATGGGCTGGATCGCCGGCGCATCAGGGTCACCCGGCTCTTCCAGATCAGCCTGACCGCCCTGGAACTTCGAGCGCATGCCCTCGCGATCGAGCTTGATCAGGAATTTCGCCAGCAGCGGCCCGGCAATGATCATGGCAGGCAGGCCGGCCAGCGCGCCGAACAGGATCACCCAGCCCAGATCTGCGGACAGGATTTCAGCGACAGCAATCGGCCCTGGCGTCGGCGGGATGAAGGAGTGGGTGATCGCGAGGCCTGCCAGCAGCGGCAGGGCAAACCAGATCAACGGTTTTGCCGTACGCTCGCGCAGGCCGAACAGGATCGGGATCATGATGATCAGGGCGACATCGAAAAAGACCGGGATCGCGACGAGAAAGCCGATGAGACCCAACGCCCATTGCGCCCGGCTCTCGCCGAAGCGCTTGAGGATCCCGGTCGAGATTGCCTGAACGCCGCCGGAGACCTCCAGCAAAGCGCCCATCATCGCGCCGAGGCCGACGACGATGGCAACGAAACCGAGCGTGCCGCCCATGCCGTTGCGCACCGACGCGATGATGTCGCCCGGTGCCATGCCCGTGGACAGCCCGAACAGCAGGCTGACCAGCAACAGCGCGACAAAGGCCGGCATACGAACCTTCAGCACCAGGAACAACAGGGCCGCGATGGACACGACCGTCATGATCAGCGGCAGGGAAGCCATCAGAAACCGACGCCGATCGAGAGCAGGTCCACCCGCGCAAGGAAAGAAGCCGACGTGATATAGAGCGTCGAGCCGTCACCGCCGAAAGTCACATTTGCTGCCGCAGTGCCGGTGGAGATCAGGGCAAGCCGCGTTCCGTCCGGGGCGAAGACATGCACGCCGCCGGGACCTGTCGAGTAGAGATTGCCTTCACTGTCCATCGCCATGCCATCGGGCAGGCCGGGCAGGCCCTGTTCGACAAGGCCGGTCATGTCATGGAAGACCGAGCGCCCTGTCGGCAGGCCGTCCTCGCCCAGCGCATAGCTGAAGATCGTTGCCGCTTCCGGATCGGACTGGGCAACATAGAGCGTCTGCTCGTCCGGAGAGAGGATGACGCCGTTCGGGCGGCTCAGCGTGCCATCGACGAGGGCAACATATTCATCGCCGGTTTCAGGCGCTGACGCGAACATGTAGACGCCGTTTATTTCCTGTTCCTTGGCGGGCGAGTCATCACCACCCTGCAGGCCATAGGGCGGATCGGTGAAATAGAGCGCGCCGGAAGTGGCGAGAACGAGATCATTCGGGCTGCTGAAGCGCTTGTCATCATAATAGGCGACGACGGACTGCTTTTCCTTCGTCTCCAGATCGAGACGCGTGATCGCCCGGTTGCCGTGATCGCCCATCAGGATGTGGCCCGGCTCATCGTCAAGGATGAGACCGTTCGTACCGGATTCGCGGAAAATATCCGTTTCAGGACCATCATAGCCTGACGGCTGAAGGAAGGTTTCCAGCCCGCCTTCCTCGCTCCATTTATAGATGACGTTTTCCGGCACATCGGAGAAGAGCAGGTAGTCGCCCTCGCCGATCCAGACCGGCCCCTCGGACCAGGAGAATTCGTTGCCGGTCAGTTTCTCGATCTCGGCGTTTTCCGGAATGAGGGCCGTGGCGCGATCGTCATAGATCTCGATCGAGCCGATCATCTCATACGGGCTGCCTGTTTCCTCGGCTTCGGTATCATCGACACCAGTATCATCGATACCAGTGTCATCGGCCGTTTCTTTCATGGCGGAGGACACATCCTCTGCCATGTCGCGCATGTCAGCCTCACAGGCACCGAGGACAAAGCTCAGTGCTCCACTCATTACACTGGCCAAAAGCAGTTTCTTCATTACGCGTGCCTCCCCGGCCACTCTTACTGTTGTTGATAGTCTACCGTACTTGCCGTCTCGATGGCAGCAGCAGGCCTCGTAGTGCTGTAGCTGCCTGAAATCTCGAACGATCCGGCTGCGCGGATATCGTCCGATGCCGACCCGATCATGTAGTCGATCCTGCCTGCCTCAACGCCCCATTTGCCATCAAGCCCGACATAGGCGAGCTGGTCCGGCGACAGGGTGAAGGTGACGGTCGCCGTCTCGCCCGGCTCCAGCGTAATCCGCTCGAACCCGCGCAGCTCCTGCACGGGCCGGGCGACCAGCGCCAACGGATCGCGGACATAAAGCTGCACGACCTCGTCGGCGGTCATGTCCCCGTCATTGGTGACATCGACGCTGAGGGCGACAGTGCCGCCCTGCGCGACGGTCTCGGCGCTTTGCACCAGTTCGGCATAGGAGAACTCCGTATAGGACAGGCCATGACCGAAGGCATAGAGCGGCGTGATCGGAAGGTCCATGTAGCGGGCCGTGTCCTTGGACAGGTCGGGGTCCGCCGGACGGCCGGTATTGTTGTGCGCCATGTAATATGGCGCCTGACCCGTCGCGCGTGGGAAGGAAACGGGCAGCTTGCCGCCGGGCGAGACCTCGCCAAACAGCACATCCGCCACCGCCGGGCCCGTCTCGATACCCAGCATCCATGTTTCCAGGATCGCGTTTGCCCGCTCGCTGATCGGCGTCAGGTTCAGCGCACGACCATTCATCAGCACAATGACAACCGGCTTGCCGGTATCGAGGATCGCGTCGGCCAGCGCCAGCTGCGGCGCCGGGATGTCGATGGATGAGCGCGAGCGCGCCTCGCCGGACAGGTCATAATCCTCGCCCAGCACGAGGATGACGGAGTCGGCTTTTTTCGCAGCCTGCACGGCCTTTCTGATTTCCTTCTCGTCAGCGGCTTCCTGTGTGCCTGCACCGGCGACATAGGTCACCTTTGCGTCGGGCAGGAAATCGCGGATGCCGTCGAGAACCGTCTTCACATCTTCCGGCTTGCCCTGCGCCCGCCACGAGCCGAGCGGAGACCAGTCATCGTCGGCCAGCGCCCCGATGACGGCGACATTGTCCGTGTCCGGCGACAGCGGCAGCGTCCCGTCATTGGTCAGCAGCACCATCGCCTTGTGCGCCGCCTCACGGGCGATCTCGCGGTGGGCGTCGGACAGGATCACCGCCTCTTCCCGCGCGCCGTCATGATAGGCCATCGGGTCGTCGAACAGGCCGAGCCTGTCCTTCGCCATCATCACGCGCCGGGCGGAATCGTTCAGCGCCGCCATCAGCGCCGGGTCACCCTCGACCCGCTCCAGCATGTCATTGACATAGATGCCGCTGGTCATCTCCATGTCGACCCCGGCGGTCAGCGCCAGTGCGCCGGCATCGGCGCGGGTCTCGGCGACACCGTGATTGATCAGCTCCAGGACGGAATTCCAGTCGCTCAGCAATACGCCGTCATAGCCCCACTCGCCGCGCAGCAGATCCTGCAGCAGGGCAGAATTGGCGGTCGTCGGCACCCCGGCGATGTCGTTGAAGGCGACCATCATGCTGCCGGAACCGGCCTCGGCGGCAGCATGGAATGGCGGCAGGTAGACTTCCTTCAGCGTACGTTCGGAAATATCGGCGCTGTTATAGTCGCGCCCGCCGATCCCAGCGCCATAGGCACCGAAATGCTTGGCTGTCGCGAGGATCGTATCGCCATCGGCAAGCTCGTCGCCCTGAAAGCCGCGCACCTGCGCTGCCGACATGACGGCGCCCAGATAGGGCTCCTCCCCTGCGCCTTCGACCATGCGGCCCCAGCGCGGATCGCGGGCGATGTCGACCATCGGCGCGAAGGTCCAGTGCAGGCCTGCGGCGGAGGCTTCCTCCCCGGCGACGCGGGCGGATTCCTGCACGATCTCGTCATCGAAGGTCGCGCCCATGGCAAGCGGCACCGGAAAGATGGTGCGATACCCATGGACCACGTCCATGGCGAAGAGCAGCGGCACACCGTGGCGGCTCTGTTCGATGGCGACCTGCTGCAGCTCACCCAGGAATTCCGCGCCCGCGACATGGAGGTAAGACCCGACAAGGCCGTTGCGGATGCGCTCATACTCGCCGTCATCGATGCGGGAATTGAGGTTCTTTGAGCGCCCGCCGGCCATCTGGTGCAGCTGGCCAAGCTTTTCAGCCGTGGTCATGCGTTCGAGAATGAAGTCGACGCGCTCGGCTCCACTCAGTCCCTGTTCGGTCGCCTGGGCGGCGAGGGTCGGTTCCGTGCGTTCGGGCTGGATTTCGGCAATCGGGGCCGGCTGGTCGGACAGGACATCCGCGCGATCGCTGATATCCTCCTGATTGGCCCGAACCGGCAGGCCCTGCGCCTCCGCAGCCCATCCTGCTGTCAGCGCAAATCCAGTGGCAAGCGCCGTAGCGGCCCCGGCCAATAGACACCGGTGTCTAAATTCCATGCTTATTTCCCATCCCTGTAACATTTTATGTTTCTTGTTACCGGGGAGAGTAGTCGCAAATTGCGCGAAACGTCAAACCGCTTCGCGCAACCGATCGAATGTGCGTCAGGCCCCGATCACTTCCGGCAGCGCCTTGCAGAAGCGGGTGACGTCTTCCAGCTTGCCCATGGAGACGCGGGTCCAGTCGGCATAGTCCATATATTGCCCGCGCACCGAGATTTTCTTCTCGTTCATCGCTCCACGCACCTCGTTGGCCGGTCTGCCCGACTTGAAGTAGACGAAATTGGTCTGAGACGGCAGCGCGGTCAGGCCGAGCGCAGCGACAGTCTCCTGCACCATCTGGCGGCCCTCGACGACCTTGCCCTTGGACATGGTCAGGAACGCCTCGTCATTATAGCAGCCGATCGCAGCGGCAATGCCGGTGCCCGCGATCCACGACATCGCCGTGGAGCGGATTTTCTGCGCCGTCTCCGCCGAGGAGATCGTGTAGCCGACGCGTATGCCCGCCATGCCGTAAATCTTGGAGAAGGTCCGTGCAATGATCACGTCATGGCCTTCGCGCACGAGATCGACGCAGGACGTCCCCTCGGGATCGTCAGCCAGTTCGATATAGGCCTCGTCGACCAGCACCGTCGTCTTGGCTGCCATGCGCTTGACCGCCGGCTTGATCGTGTCGGGTCCTGAGACGAGCCCTGTCGGGTTGTTCGGGTTGCACAGCTGGACGAGGCCGGTCGCCTCGCTGACCTTCGCCTCGATGGCTGGCAGGTCGACCTCCATGCCGTCGGTCAGCGGCACGCGCTCGATCGTCGCCATGCCGAGATTGGCCGCATAAAGAGCAGTCGTGTCCCAGAACAGGCGAGGTGCCACGATAGGCCCGTTCTGGCCATAGATCAGCGCGATGGCGCACAGCGCCTCGCCGGAACCGGTGGTAAGCACGACCTGGTCCGCATCGACACCGTTTTTCTCGGCGATCATGCCCGTGAGCGTCGTATAGGCCTCGTCACCGGCATAATAGGCGCCTTTTCTGCCCGCATACTCGATCATCTTCAGTGCCGATGGCGCGGGGCCATAGGGGTTCTCATTGCGCGAGAGCAGCGCGACGCCCGGGCCGGGCCCGAGAAGGTGACTTTCCTCGACGCTCATGCCCGGCGGCGGGAAGGCCGCCTCTATTGCACCGGCCTTGCCGATGCCAGCCGCCAGCGCGCCCGAGCCGATTGCGCCCTTCAGGAATAAGCGCCGTGAATTGACCTGTGACATGATCCTACCTCTCCGTTTTTCGTTCCATGGTATCGCTTGCCGTGACCAGCGTTGCTGGCTTGCCCGCCTGCAAGGGTTCATCGCCTGAAACCGCCGGCACCAGTTTCGGCATGGCGAAATACAGCATCACTGTCGAGGTCAGCACCAGGTAAATGCCGAAGACGCGCTTCAACCGGGCCGCGTCGAGATTATGGGCAAGTGCCACACCGATGGGCGCGGTGATCACGCTCATCGTGGTGATCGCGACAAGGCCGATCAGGTTGACATAACCGAGGGAAAATGGCGGCAGCCCCTCCTCGCCCCAGCCGACGAGGATCGCGCCGATGGCGCCGGGAATGGCGATCAGCGTGCCAAAGCCTGCTGCCGTCGCCACGGCCCGGTGAATGGGTATGCCGGACAGGGTCATCAGTAGAACGGCTGGCGTGCCGCCGCCAATGCCCAGCAGCGCGCAGAACCCGCCAATGAAACTGCCGAGGCCCGTGCGCAAGGGGCCTGTCGGCATGGAGTCTGCCAGTGCCCCGCGCCGGGCAAGAAACGGAAAGATGAAATGCAGACCCATCAGCAGTACGCCAAAGCCGAAGATCAGTTTCAGCGTGCGCCCGTCCATGAACTTGGCGAGCAATATGCCTATGACGACCCCGCCGATGATATAGGGTGCCCAGGTCTTCAGGATGTCGAAATCGACAGCCCCCCGCCTTGCATGGGCGTGTACGGATCGAATAGATGTCACGATGATCGTGGCGAGCGACGTGCCGATCGCCACATGCATGATGCGGTCGTCCGCACCGGTGCCTGCGGTGAAGATGGACAGGACGGCGGCGAGCGCGGGTACGACTACGAACCCGCCGCCAATCCCGAACATCCCCGCCACAAGCCCGGCCAGAAGACCGGACAAAAGCATGGCGAGGATCAGCCCGCTATAGGGTAAGAGGTCAGTCACGCCAGACACCCGATGGATGCCTGCCGATCAGTCGAACTGCTACCCCGCAAAGCCCTCTGCTCATGGGAGTGATGCTCAATCGAATGCCGGGATTGCGCAAGCGTTATTTTGCAGCGCAACAAAGATTGAATGATTTATCTAATTATAGTTCATGAAATGGATTCTTTTGCCTATTTCACGTTCCTGCCTTTCACCACACCAGCAATCAGGCGCACCCTTGAACATGCAAAGGTAACCGCTGGACGTAATCGTGTTGCCGCAAGACCTGGCACCCTTAGCTTCGGCAAAAACGTGAGGGAACATCATGACCAGAGCAATCTCGAGCCTTTTCGCGACAAGCCTGCTCGCCGCCTGCAGTCAGAATATTGCCTCAGGACCTGCAACACCGGCCGAGCCGGAGGTCGTCGGGCACGGCACGATCTCGACAGAGGCACCGGAATTCGCCTTCTCCCTCAGTCCCGATGGCCGGACCGCCTATTTCAACCGCATTGGCGAGGGCGGGGAAATCTTTATCCAGGTCAGCCGGAAGGACGGCGACGCATGGGGGCCTTCTTCGCCGATCCATTTTTCCGATTCCCGCTATCCTGACGTCGACCCGTTCGTCAGCCGCGACGGGACACGGCTCTATTTCTCCTCGACACGGCCCCGCCCCGGAAGCGCGACGGACGCGGCTGAAGCCGACATGGATACATGGTATGCGGAATGGACGGGCGATGGCTGGTCGGTGCCGGCCCACGCTGGCGACCTCATCAACTCTCCCCGTGACGAGGTCTTCGTCAGCGAGGCCGAGAACGGCACGCTCGCCTTTGCCCGTTTCGGCGAGGGCGAGGGCCGCGACCGGCCGACACAGATCATGCTGGCGGCACGCGACGGGAACGGCTTTGCAGAACCCCAAGCCATCGCCACCCTGCCTGCGGACTTGCGCCTGTCCAACCCGGCGATCGCCCCGAACGGCAATCTTATGGTTGTGTCTGCCTCGACGGGTCCTGAGCCTGACCTCTATGTCAGCAGGCGGAATATCGATGACAGCTGGACGGAATTTACCGCCCTGCCCGAGCCGATCAACAGCCCTGACAGCGCCGAGTTTGCCCCTTACATCGGCAATGAAGGCAAGACACTCTATTTCACCTCGGAACGCGGAGGCCAGGCAGGGCGCGCAATCTATCGCGCCGAACTGCCAGGCTGATACCCGGTGGAGCGGGGCCTAGATCCGCTCTTCCTCGTCGCCTTCTTCTTCCGTTTCCTGACGGATCAGCTCTATTTCGCCTTCTTTCTCGAGGCGGGCAATCAGGCTCATCATCGCGGCTTGGGCGGACTCCGCGTCCTTTTTCTTGACCGGACCGAGTTCCTCTATCTGTTCCTTGTACTGCTCGACCATGCGCTTTGAGACGTTGGCGTAGAAAAACTCCAGCGTGTCCGGCGCGTTGGTCGCGGCAAGCTTCAGCGCCATCAAGAGCTGGTCCGGCTCCATCTGACGGAAGATGGTCGGCACGGATGTGCGGCTGATGCGGGTTGCGAGCCCCTCGAAGGTCAGCATGGTCTGGCGGATGCGCTCTGCCTCCTGCGGTTCCTTGTCGGCGAGGAATTTCAGGATGGTGTCGCGCTTGTTGCCGGGCAGGACAGACAGGATGGACGAGACCGTCGCCAGCGGATTGTCGGTCGTGGTGTCGCCGCCACTGGTGTCGTCGACGAAATACTCCGCTTCCATCACATCGCCGAGGGCTGCCAGCGTTGCCTCGTCGACCTTGACCGGTTTGGACAGGCGACGCACGACATCCGAGGTCAGCTCTTCCGGCAGCTCGGCCAGCACTTCGCCGGCGAGCGCATTGGGCATCTGGCCCAGTACGATGGCGATGATCTGGGCACGTTTCTTTTGCAGATAGACGGCAAGGTCGACCGCCTTTTCACGGGCAAGGCGCAGCCAGATATCGGCTTTCGGCTTGGCATTGATATCGCCGCCGAAGATCCGGGCCGAGCGGGCGGAGTCGAACAGCTGTGCTGTCAGCTCGCGCGCCTCCTCCTTGCCGCCCTTCAGCGTACCACTGAGGTTCTTCAGCTCTGCGACGAAATCGGCGACAGTCGCCAGCAACACCTCGCGTGGAATGCGCGACAGCCCCTCATAGGACTGGTAGAACGCCTTTAAATGCCGGTCCTCGATCTTTTCCACGACCGGCCCTGCATTCTCCGGCCCCAGCAAGGCGATAACGATTGCCGCGCGCTGTTGCGGCGTCAGCGCCCGTGCACCGGCCTGCGCGCGGGCAAGCCGCCCTTCCGGGTCATCTGCCTTGGCTGCAGGGTTGCGGTTGCTGGCCCGCACCGCCGGTGTGCGGGTGCCCTGAGCAATCGGTTTGCCGACAGGGTTCTGGCTCATCCCATATACCCCCTCAACAAGGCCTCGGTGATCTTCACCCAGCCATCGGCCATGACGAAGAAGGCGAGCTTGAACGGCAGGGAGACGATCGCCGGCGGCACCATCATCATGCCCATCGCCATCAGGATCGACGCGACGATAAGGTCGATGATCAGGAAGGGCAGGAAGATGACGAAGCCGATCTGGAAGGCGTGCTTGATCTCCGACAGCATGAAGGAGGTGACGAGCAGCGACATGGGCGGCTCTTCGAGATTGTCGAACTGGCGGTCAGGCAGTGCCCCGGCGATGCGGCTGATGGTTTCCGGATCGACGCGGGTCTGCATGAAGGTGCGGAACGGGTCGAGCGTGTTCTCGATCGCGCGCTGCTCCTCCATGTCGCCATTCATGTATGGCTCAAGCCCCGTGTCCCAGGCCTGGCGGAAAGTCGGTTCCATCACGAAGAAGGTCAGGAACATGGCGAGCGCCATGATCATCATGTTGGGCGGTGCCGCCTGCAGGCCCAGCGCCTGACGCAGGAAGGAGAACACGATCACCATGAACGGCAGGCAGGTGATCATCATCGCGAGGCCAGGGGCCAGCGACAGGACGGTAACAAGCAGGAACAGCTGGACGACACGGGCGGACAGGCGGCCCTCGCCACCTTCCCCGTCTTCCGGCATCAGGTCGGAGACACCGGGCAGGTCCGGCATGGCGTCCTGCGCCAGCGCGCCCTGCATCATCGCGAAAGCGATCAGCACCCCGATCATGGTGATGCCTATGGTGCCCCAGCGCAGCGTCATCCTACTTCAACTTGTCTTCGGAAATATCCACGATCTCCGTCAGCCGGACCCCGAGCTGCCCGTCAGAGCCTTCGATTTCCGTCAGCTCGCCACGGGCGATCACGCGGTCGTCAACATAGAGCTCGACCGGGTCGTCAATCTTGGCGTTCAGCTGGATCAGGGAATCGCGGCGCATCTTCAACAACTCTGCTATTGTCGGCCGGGCCGTCCCGATGGTGACGTGAACGTCCACCGGGATCGA
Source organism: Aquisalinus luteolus (assembly GCF_009712425.2). Classification (GTDB taxonomy): domain Bacteria; phylum Pseudomonadota; class Alphaproteobacteria; order Caulobacterales; family Parvularculaceae; genus Aquisalinus; species Aquisalinus luteolus. The sequence continues at coordinate 556,468 of NZ_VCJR02000002.1, read as the reverse complement.
ATAGATCGACCTCTTGTAGCTATTCTCGGCCGATTCCTCGCGCCGTTCCACGAAGGGCGCGTCGTCATCGCTTCCCTGGCCTGCGCCCGGTTGAACCGGATTTGCCATACCTTCTCCTTACCGCTCCGGCGTACCCGGATCGACAAGGGCGCGGTCGATGAGACCGAGGCATTTGTCGATCATGCCGGAGATATCCATTTCCCCGCCGCCGCCGTTCCATGACAGGCGGATCGCATAGCCATTGAGGCCACTGTCGGGAACGAGGCGGATATTCGTTTGTGAAGTGATTTGCGCCAGAATGGGAGCCAGTTCCTGCGAGAACGGAATGGAGGCGCGCACCTCGACCGTGCCATTGCCGTCGCCGCGGGCCGTTTCCATGATCACTGCCAGCACTTCGTAGGCGGCGGCCTTGTCGGCAAGGCGCGGCAACGCCGCTTTCAGGGCGGCGGTGACGGCGCGAGCGTGGCTCGCCTCGATATCGGCAGCCAGCTGCTCGACCATGCCCGGCAAGGTCCGCATGATCGCTTCTATCTCGGTCGTCTTGTCAGCGGCGGTTTTCTGCGCTTCTTCGATGCCGGCCTTGTAGCCATCCTGATAGGCGGCAGAGCGGGTCTTTTCGTTGCGGCGCACTTCTTCCGGGCGCGGCGCTTCTGCGTTGTGTGAAAAGATGGCGAGCTTGTCGCGCAGGGCCTGTTCCATCTACACAGCCTCCCGCCGTTCTTCTTCCTGCTCCAGCCAGGCGGTCAGGAGGACAGCGGCATCTTCCGGTTTCTGCGCCGTGATCGCCTTCAAGAGGTCGACCGGGTTCTCCGGTTCCTTTTCGACTTCTTCCGTGACAGCCGTCAGCATCGGTGCCTGGCCGGCGCCGGCCAGTTGCAGCGCGCCTTCCTCGCCGGCGCGCTGTGTCAGCAGCGGGCGCACGACGAACAGGCCGAGGATCAGCACCACAACGGCGAGGATAGCCGCCTGGATACCGCTCCACAGATAGCGATCGAGGAATTCTTCCATTGGGCTTGCCGGTACCGGCTGGTCGATTTCCGGCACGAGAGTGAACGGCATGCTCTTGACGGTCAGCACGTCGCCGCGGGTCTCGTTGATACCCGCAGCCGCAGCGACCAGCTCGCGCAGATTGTTCAGCTCGGCTTCGGTGCGTGGCTCGTTGACGACATTACCGTCGCCATCCGGCACGGCGCGCTCGTTCAGCAGTACCGCGACGGTCATCTTGGTGATCCCGCCAGGCAGTTTCTGCGTCTCGCGCTGAAGAACCGACATGTCGTATTCGGCGGTTTCCGTCACTTCGTTGCGGGTCGTCGAGGTCGTCGATTCGCTCGTATCTTCCTCGTTGATATTGTTGCCGACGGACACATAAGGATCGGACCCGGCAGAGTTCTGGCTGATCTCCGTCGCATTGCGGTTCCTGATGACCCGGCTGTCGGGATCGATCACGCGCTCCGACGTTGCCTCCTGCTGGCGGTCCAGCTCCATCGCCACACTGACGCGGGCATTGCCGACACCGACATAGGCTTCCAGCAGCGAGACCAGTGTCTGCTCGACCTTGTCAGCGCGCGATTTTTCATCGGACAGGGCACCGCCCTCCTCCATGCCGCCCGGCCCGGCGACGACGCCATACTGGGTGTCGATGACAGCGACATCGTTCGGCGACAGTCCGGCAACGGCGAGCGCGGTCAGATACTGGATCGCCTTGGCTTCCTTGGCCTCGATCCCGCTCGTCGTCGTCACGGTGACGGAGGCAGAAGAAGCCGTCTGCGCCCGGGAAAACGAAGACTGCTTGGACGCGCCGATATGCACCCGTGCCGCGCGCACGCCCGGCATCGCCGACAGGGTGCGGGCCAGTTCACCCTCCTTGGCACGCCAGTAAGCGGTGTTGAACATTTCCGACGTCATCGCGAAGGAATTGAGATTATCCAGCAACTCGTAACCCGCCGTGCCCTGACGCGGCAGGCCTTCCCGGGCGAGCTGCAGGCGCAACTGGTCGCGCTTGCCGGCATCGGTATAGATCGTCTCGCCACGCACCTCATAGGCAACGCCGAGATTGTCCAGCTCCATCACCACTTCGCCGGCTGCCGCCGGGTCCAGCCCGGAATAAAGCAGCGCCATTTCAGGCTTTGATGCCTGCTGCGCAAAGAAGCCCAGCAAGAGAACCGTCACCGCGACCGAGGCCACGGAGATGATTTTCTTGGTCAGCGGTAGCGACTGCCAGGCGGCGAAAAGACCCTTCATGCCCTAATCACTTTCACGATTTGCGCGAAAGCTCCCAACAAAAATTTGCACTTTGTTAAGATTTACGAAGAAAGCGTTAACAGATGGTTTACCAATCGGTGCGACACAGCACATAGATTAACAAAGTATTACGCTTGGGGCGGAGCCTTGCCTGCTTCGTGATGTATGGCTGAGACGGACACCGATAAAAACGACAAGCCGGAAGAACCGGGCAAGAAGAAGGGCGGCGGGCTGATGACACAGCTCGTGCTGGCCGTCGTGCTTGGCTGTACGGCGTTCGGCACGGTCTGGTTCATGCCAGCGCGATCCAGCGGCACGGCAGAGTGCCCGGCAGCGGACGCAGCAGGCACGAAGGTGACGATGCTGCCCGAGCTGCCATTGTCAGAGCTGACCTTCATCGAAATGGAGCCGATGATCATTACCCTCGGCGAGGATGCATCGTCGAGAAACCTGCGAATCGGCATTACGCTGGAAACGGCGAAAGCCGATCAGGAGAGCATCCTGTTCGCCCAGCCCAAGCTGCGCGATGCCTTCACCGGCTATCTGCGCGCGCTGGAAGTAGCGGACATCGAAGACCCGAATTCGATCATCCGCCTGCGCGCCCAGCTACAGCGCCGGGCGGAAGTGATCCTCGGCAACCAGAGTGTGCGTGGTGTGCTCATCACGGACTTCGTCATCAGATAGGGAGGCGTTGCATGCTTGATACAATACTCGACATCGTGCTGCTGCTCGTCTCCGGCTCTGCGTGCCTGTATTGCTGGCTGCTGTCCAAACGGCTGAAGGCGCTGCAGGACCTCAAGAAAGGCCTCGGTGCATCGATCGTCTCACTGTCCGAGGCGATCTCGAAAACCTCCATCGCCGCGCAGGAGGCAAAACTGTCTGCCTCCCAGTCTGCCGACAAGCTGTCGCGCCTGCTCAGCGATATCGACAAGTCGGTGCCGCTGGTCGATGACCTGATCGAGTCCGTACACCGCTCCACCCGGCGCGCCGCCAACGAGACGACGCGCATGCAGGACGATGCCGTTGCCGCGATCAAGCCGCTTCTGGAAGAGGCAAAGAAGACAGCGAGCGACCTTGCCGGTGTCATCGAGCTGATCAACCAGCGCACGGCCCGGCTGCACGCCGACACGCTGGCGCTGGACGAGAAAGCCGAAACCATCGCCCGCGACACGCGCGAGCGCCAGGCCCTCGTCTCGGAGATCGCCTCGCTCAAGATGCGCTACAGCATCGATGAAGATGCGAGCGACAAGACACTTGCACAGACGCCGGCAGCAAAGGGCGAGACCATTGCAGAGATCGACGCGACTACGCTCGAGCCCCTGGCACCAGAATCCGAAGAAGAGATCGAAGACGCAGGACCGACCAATCCGTTCACGGCGCATATCAGCCGTCTGCAAGCCCTCGCGGCCGCCCGGCGCGAACACGAGGCCGAAACGAAATCGAAACGCAGTTCTGACAAGGATGACAGCGACGACGAAGATGACACCCCTGCCAAGGGGCCGATTGAGAGGAGTGCGTGATGCGTAACAATGTCCTGCTCGTTCTCGCCAGCCTGTTCGCCCTGTCCATGATCGGGCGATCCTTTGCCATGAGCATGTCGAACACCGGCACGGCCGTGATGACCCTTGCCCAGGACCTGGTTGCCCGGCCACCGGAGTCCGCGCCCGAGAGCCGTTCTCTGCTGGAAGAAATCGAGACGCCCACGGAATTCTTCAACGAGGAAGTCTGCGCCACCGGCGAGATGCTCGCCGCCATCAAGCAGCGCGAGACAGAGCTGCTGGAGCGCGAGGACGCCTATGCCGAACGCATGAAGAGCCTCGAAGCTGTCGAGACCCGGGTCGAGGAGCGCATGGCCATGCTCGACCAGATGAACGACAAGCTTTCCACCGCCATGGCTGCGATCGAGGCAGAGTCCGACCAGGACATCACCCATCTCGCTGCCATGTACGAAAACATGAAACCGGCCGAGGCGAGCAAGATCTTCAACCAGATGGACCCATCCTTCGCCGCCGGCTTCCTGCGCATCATGAACTCAACCAATGCCGGGATGATCATGGCCGGGATGGAACCCGAGAAGGCCTATTCCATCTCCGTCGTCCTCGCCAACCGCAATGCCGGCTACCGCGAAGCCCTGAGCAATTAGCGCTGCAACTAGCCGATCCGCCTGACGATTTCGGCAACGAGGTCGTCCACCGGCTGGCTTGAATCGACGACAATCACATTGCCGCCTGCCTCCGGCTCTTCCAGCGCGGCGAGCTGGCTGTCGAGCATTGAGCCCTTGAAGAAATGCCCGGGCCGTGTCTCCAGCCGGTGGCGCAGGTCTTCCCTGCCGGTCTTCAGATAAATGAAAGTCACCTCACCGTCGAAACCATCCTCCAGCCAGATGCGCACGGCGTCTGACAGGGCCGAGCAGGCCAGGATGTGACAGGGCTCACCCGCCTCGTTCATCGCCCCGGTGATGATCGAAATCCAGGGCTTGCGGTCATCATTGGTCAGCGGCGTACCAGCGGTCATCTTTTCGATATTGGCCTTCGGGTGATAGTCATCGCCTTCATGGAACGGCCAGCCCAGCCGCGCGGCCAGCGCCGCACCGATCGTACTCTTGCCGCTGCCTGAAACGCCCATCACGGTATACAGCTTCTTCATGCACCCTCTGCTTGTGGTCCGAACCCTTTGGCGTCCAATATGTTAGATAGAGAACACTGGAGGAAGGGCCTTATGAAATATCTGATCCTTTTTGCCGCGACGGCCCTGCTGTCCGCTTGTGCGACAAGCGTACCGGTCTACCAGCCGGCGCAGACGGAAAACGCGCTTGGCTATCGCGATTTCGCCATCGAGTCGAACCGCTATCGCGTCAGTTATCGCTCCTCCTCGCAGGAAGCGGCAGACCGCTTTGCCCTGCGTCGTGCGGCGCAGCTGACGGCCAATAATGGCTATGACTGGTTCGAAGTGGTCAACCGCAGCGCCGACATGAACACCAATGCCAATTCCGGTTCCCGCGTCAGCATTGGTGGCGGCACCGGCTCCTATGGCAGCGGCGTATCGCTTGGCGGCGGCATTGGCTTCGGCCTGGGTTCGGCCTCCAGCGGCAATACGCTGGTCCGTCTGGAAATCGTCATGGGCAATGGCCCGCGGCCTGAGCGCCCCAACACCTATGACGCGAATGCCGTGCTCGCAAACATCTCGGGCTGATATCCAGTAGCCCGATCTTTTGGAAGTCATTGATTTGGCAATAATTTAATGCTGTAGTGCAACAAGATTTGGCACAATCTGCCATATCATTTCAGGGCAGTGCAGAAGCGTAAAAACAGGGGAATAGGCCATTACGGCATTTTTTGATGAAATGGGTGATCCGGCGGGGCCAAGACGGCCCTATCGCAATGTCGCGCGCTGGATCGAGAAAACCGGCATCGACCTTCTCAACATGCGCCGGGAAGAGGCAGAAGCCATTTTCCGCCGGATCGGCATCACCTTCGCCGTCTATGGCGAGGGCGGCGATCCGGAACGGCTGATCCCGTTCGACATGATCCCCCGCATCTTCTCGGCCGCCGAATGGCGCCGCGTTTCCGCCGGGGTCAAGCAGCGCGCCCGCGCCCTCAACGCCTTCCTCTACGACATCTATCACCGCGGCGAGATCATGCGTGCCGGGATCATCCCGGAGCATCTTGTATATCGTAATGAGGCCTTCCTGCCGGAAATGATCGGCGTGGAACCACCGGGCCGGGTCTACAGCCATATTGTCGGCGTCGACATCGTGCGCACGGACGCGGAAGATTTCCTGGTTCTGGAAGACAATTGCCGCACCCCTTCCGGTGTCTCCTACATGCTGGAGAACCGGGAAATCATGATGCGCATGTTCCCGGACCTGTTCTCCCGCGCCAAGGTCGAACCGGTCGACACCTATCCCGACGAGTTGAAGAAAAGCCTGGCCGAGGTCGCGCCGCCCGCGTGCAAGGGTGACCCCTGTATCGCGCTCCTGACGCCCGGGCCGTTCAACAGCGCCTATTACGAACATTCCTATCTTGCCGACCTGATGGGCATCGAGCTGGTCGAACCCGGCGATCTCTTCGTCGACGAGGGGAAAGTCTGGATGCGGACGACCCGCGGCCCGCAACAGGTCGACGTGATCTATCGCCGTATCGACGATGATTATATCGACCCGCTCGCCTTCCGGCCTGATTCCATGCTCGGCGTGCAAGGGCTTTTCAATGCCTATCGTGCCGGAAATGTCACGCTGTGCTCCGCACCCGGCGCCGGCATCGCCGATGACAAGGCGATCTATATCTTCGTGCCCGACATGGTGCGCTTCTATCTGGGCGAGGAACCGATCCTGAAAAACGTCCAGACATGGCGCTGCGCCTTACAGGACGATTGCGCCCATGTACTCGACAATCTGAAAGACCTCGTCGTGAAGGAAGTCCACGGCTCCGGCGGCTATGGCATGCTGGTCGGCCCGAAAGCCACGAAAGAAGAGCGCAAGGCGTATGCCGAGCGTATCAAGGCGGACCCGGACAATTTCATCGCCCAGCCGACGCTTAACCTGTCGACCTCCCCGACCATGGGGGATGAAGGCTTGAGCGGCCGCCATGTCGACTTCCGCCCCTATTGCCTCGTCGGCGCGGAAACGCGCCTTGTGCCCGGCGGGCTGACCCGGGTGGCGCTGAAGAAGGGCTCGCTCGTCGTCAACTCCTCCCAGGGCGGTGGGGTCAAAGACACCTGGGTATTGTCGGAATAACAATGATGCTGAGCCGTACCGCAAATAATCTTTTCTGGCTTGCCCGCTACATGGAACGGGCCGAAGCGACCGCACGCCTGATCGAGATGGGCCAGCGCATGGCGCTGTTGCCCGGACCGAAGGAATCCAACGAATGGCGGTCGGTCATGATGGCCGCCGGCGCTGTCGATGCCGTCGATGGCGACAAGACCGTCAGCGAGGCACGCGTCGTCAAGACCCTTCTTCTGTCTGCGGACAATCCGACCTCCGTGCGCTATTGCCTTGAACGCGCCCGCGCCAATGCACGGGCCGTGCGTACCTCGCTGACCCAGCAGCAATGGGAGACCCTGAACGATGGCTGGCGCCGGTTCGAGAAAATGACCACCAGCGAGGCGCGCAAGAATCTTGGTGACCATCTTGATTGGGTGAAGACCCGCGCTGCGACATTCCGCGGGGCGACGGAAGGCTTCATGCTGCGCAATGACCGCTACGACTTCCTGCATCTGGGCGCCTATATCGAACGGGCCAACATGACCCTGCGCCTGCTCGACGTGAAGTATTACGTGCTGCTGCCTGAAACAGAGGTCGTCGGCGGCGGACGCGACCATTACCAGTGGCGCTCCATCCTGCTCGCCCTGTCCGGCCACCGTGCCTATCACCATAATTACGACGGCGATTACAGCCCGTGGAAGATCACCGACTTCCTCGTCCTGTCGTCCCGGTTCCCGCGCTCGCTGAAGTTCTGCTATGGCGGTATCCGCCTGCATCTTGATCGGCTTGCGGAACATTATGGTGAAAGCCACCAGTGCAGCGAGACGGCAAACGCGATGCTGGAAAAGCTGAGCACCAAGGATCTCGGCGAGATCTTCCAGTCCGGCCTGCACGAATTCATCATGGGCGCCATTGGCACCACCTACCGGCTGTCGGACGAGATTTCCGACGCCTATCATTTCTGACAGAGGAGACAGCGATGGAACACCGCATCCGGCATCTTTCCACCTACTCCTATGATCCCGCCGCCCTGCGCGTCGCACTGCGGCTGAAGCTTTTTCCGGTCGATCATGAAGGCCAGCAGGTCGAAAGCTGGAAAGTTACGGTCAATGACGAGGAAGTCTCGCCCTTGGTCTTTTCCGACCTTGGCGACCGCGAGGCGCTGTGGAGCTCAGAAGACGCACTCGACCAGCTTACCATCACGGCAGAGGGCATCGTCTCCACACGGGAGACTAATGGCATCGTGCGCGGCATGCCGGGCTTTGCCCCGCCGGGCATCTATATCCGCGAAACCGAGCTGACCGAACCGGATGAAGCGATCCGTGCGCTGATGGGCGAGGCGACCGGTGACGACACGCTGTCCCGCCTGCATGCGCTGATGGGCCTGATCCATGAGCGGGTGAAGTATCTCACCGGTTCTACCAGCGCCCGCACGACCGCTGCCGATGCGCTGAAAGACGGCAAGGGCGTCTGCCAGGATCATGCCCAGCTGTTCATCGCCGCTGCCCGCACCGCAGAGGTGCCGGCCCGCTATGTCACCGGCTATCTCCAGATGGAGGAAGAGACCGAGGAGCTTCTGGAAACCCACGCCTGGGCCGAGGCCCATGTCGACGGCATTGGCTGGGTCGGCTTCGATCCGTCCCACAATCTCTGCCCGACCGAGCGTTATGTACGACTATGTTCGGGCCTCGACGCCTTTGGCGCCTCGCCCATTCGCGGAAATGTGCTCGGGGAAACGAAGGAATCGCTCGAAGTTTCCGTAGCGATTGGCCAGTCACAGCAGTAATATACTGCACTGCAGCGGCGATTCGCCGTTTGCCTGAGAAGGTCGAGTAGGCGCAGCCGGGCAGGCTGCAGCGAAAAGGAACAGGGCCAGTGACTTATTGTGTTGCGTTGAGGCTGAACGAGGGCCTCGTCATGCTGTCCGACACCCGCACCAATGCCGGGGTCGACAATATCTCCCGTTACCGGAAAATGTTCAGCTGGGAGGCACCGGGCGAGCGCGTCATCTGCCTGATGTGCTCCGGCAATCTGTCGATCACCCAGGGGGTGATCACCCGCATTGACCGCGACCTGAACAAGGCCGCCAAGGGCGAGAGCGTCGAGACGATCCTCAACGTCGATTCCATGTTCCGCGTCGCCCAGCTAGTCGGCGACTATATGCGCGACATGCAGGACCGCCACCGTGAGACGCTCCAGGCCCAGGGCGAGGCAGCCGATGCCTCGATCATCCTGACCGGCCAGCGAGCCGGCGGCATGCAGCGCCTGTTCCTGATCTACTCTGCGGGCAATTTCATCGAGGCGACGGAAGACACGCCGTACTTCCAGATCGGCGAACACAAATACGGCAAGCCGATCCTTGACCGCGTAATCACACCGGCAACGCCGATGAGCGAGGCACTGAACGCCGTTCTCGTGTCGATGGATTCAACCATCCGCTCAAACCTGTCGGTCGGCATGCCGCTGGACCTGTCGATCATCCGTACGGACACATATCGCTTCGCCGTCAATCGCCGTATCGAGACCGATGATGAGACTTACGCAGAACTCAGCCAGCAATGGTCCGAAGCCGTGCGCAACGCCTTCCATACCCTGCCCCCTGCGCCATACCTCTAGAGGGTTGCTGCTGAACTGGCAGTCCGATTTTGCCAATCACCGGAAATGATGTAGCCTTTCGCCAACCGGGAGGGACATTATGAAAATCGGGGGATTTTTACTGATCTTGATTGGCATCCTGATCGCCGCGGCGCCGCTGGCCTCGGCGATGATCGCAGGGTCGATTGCAGAAGCAAATGGATGCCAGTTGAACGAGGGCGGCGTCAATCCGTGCATCATTGACGGGCAGGATCGCGGGCCCTTGCTGAGCGCGATGTTCCTTGCCGGCTGGTACATGATCTACACGATCCCGCTCGGCGCACCGATCATTCTGGTCGGCTTGATCCTGTTCGTGGTTGGTTTGTTCAGGAAGAAGAAGACTTCATAGCACCCGGCGCCAAACGCGGTTACAGTCCCCCGACTGATAGACCGGTTCTGCTGCAGTGATCGGCCCGAGAGACAGATAGCCATCGAATGCGCCGATGTCGTTAGAAAGTGACAGATAGGGATAAGTCTCGGGCACACTGTCGGGAAAGATCGATGAGCCAGCAAAATCTTGCGACCCGCACCGCCCATTCGAGCAGTTCCAGGCCCGTCCTGCCTCATAGATTTCGCGAACGGCCACGGCAGAGCCAGAAGTAAGGCCGTTCAGGCCGATCAGCCGACTGCGAAGAACAATGGGATGAGCATTGCCGACATTGACGATAACCAGATCATAGCTACCCGCATACTGAGCAATATTATTGGCCATCACCCAGTGCCGAGCAACCAATGGCCCCATATCCTCCGGATGTGACGCATAGGCACTCATATCGAAACCGGCGACAGCAAGCTGAGCCGCATCCCTCTTGCGTTCCAGCAGATCTGCCAGCAAAGCTAGAACTGCTTCGCTGCCGCGCCCGTCCCGGCTGTTGAAGAAATAGGGCTGCATCTGCGCACAGATGGTATCGACAACCTTCTCTCGTGACGCGTCGGGACTGGCGGATGCGAGACTGTAGCTATCAGGAAATTCAAAAAGGGCAGCGACCGTCTTGCCTTCTTCAAGCGCATGACAGACAAGCTGCCCGACAGCCTCAGGCCCTTCTCGCGTACCGTGCAGTTCCCCGACTATGATGACATTGCTGTCGAAGACAGCGTTTGCAGAGTCATCGATAAAAAGATCACCGCAAGCGCTTTCATCCACATCCCTAACCGGCATGGCGGCAGCTGTGGATGGTGTCACATTGCCACTCGCGGCACAGCCGGCAACAAGCAAACCGAACAAGGCGAAAAGACTGACTATCCTGACAGGCACGCAGCCCCCCGACTGCAACTTTATCCCCTGCCACTCAAGACCGGTGCCCAGACAAAGTCAACTGCCGGTTTAGTCACTCTCTATCACACTATAGCTCAGCGTCAGGCCGTCACGGTTCGTCTCCGTGCCGGCGCCGCCATCGACCCTGATCGTCCGGGCACGGAGGGCTGATTTCAGCGTGTCGGCATTGGCCTTGATCGCGTCTTTCATGTGCGCGACATCGCCCTGCAGATGCACGGTCAGCACGTCGATCTCGGTCGAGAACGGGATCTTGTCGCGGGTGCGCATGAAGCGCCATGCCTCGATCACGGCAAGGAGCGACTTCATCGTCTCGCCCGCAACCGCATCCTCGCGATCCTGCTTCTCCGGCCACGCCGACTTGTGCAGCGACGCACCCCCTTCATCCGCGGCATAGAATTTCTGATAAAGCTCCTCGGTGATGAACGGCACATAGGGCGCGAACAGGGCGAGGACCGTGCGCAGCACCTCGACCAGCGTGTCCTGCGCCGCCTTCTGGCTCGTCTCGCCGAACACTTCCGGCTTCCTCAGGCGTTCCTTGACGATCTCAAGATAGTTGTCACACAGAGTGTTCCAGAAATACTTGTCCAGCGCCTCACGGCCGATGGCGTAGTCATAGCCCTCGAACCCGCGGGTCACATCGCCGATCAGCCTGTCGAGGCCGGACAGTACCCAGCGATCTTCGACGGCGCGGTCGGCCAGCGGCACTTTGGCCGTATCCTTGTCATATCCTTCCAGATACATCTCGATCAGGCGGGCGACGTTCCACATCTTGATGACCAGCTTGCGGCCGACCTTTACGTCCTTTTCATGGTAACGCAGATCAGACCCGAGCCGCGCGCCAGCCGCCCAGTAACGCAGCGCATCGGCGCCATATTCGCGAATGACCGAATGCGGATCGTAGCGGTTATAGCCGTTCTCGTCTGTGAATTTCTCCAGGTCCCGCTTGGAGATTTTCTTGCCCTGCTCGTTCAGGCCCCAGCCGGAAATCATCGCCTGTTTCCATGGCAGCGAATCCGCATGCAGGTCCGATTTGACGACCGAGTAAAACAGCCATGTACGGATGATCTCGAACGCCTGCACGCGCAGCGACAGCGGGAAGTCGCAGCCCATGCGGCCTTCGGTCCCCGCCCAGTTGGAATTGACCTGCGCACTGACCGAGGACGTCATCCACGTGTCCATCACGTCCGGCTCGCCGACAATGGTCATGCCGGCATATTTCTCCTGCGCCCATTTCGGCGGCGCGTCCTCGGTCGGGTCGACCGGCAGGTCCGCCTCATCGGCGAGAATGACGTCGCCTGTCTCCTGCACATACCAGACCGGAAAGGGCACGCCATAGAAGCGCTGGCGCGAAATGTTCCAGTCATATTTCAGCCCCTCGATCCATTGGTCGAGGCGGATTTTCATGTGCTCGGGGAACCAGTTCAACTCGGCGGACCGCTTCAGGAACTGTTCCTTCTTGTCCAGCACCTTGATGAACCATTGCGGCACCATGGCGAACTCGACCGGCTGGCCGGAGCGCTCGCCCACACTCACCGCCTGGTCGACTTTCTTCTGCCCCCTGACGAAACCGGCCTCGTCGAGGTCCTGCACGATGTTCTTGCGCGCACCGCCAATATCCATGCCTTCATACTTGCCGGCCAGCGCCGTCATCTTGCCGTCGCGGCCAATAACAAGGCGCGTATCCAGCTTGTCGATGCGCCATTTCTTCACGTCCTCGCCGTCACCGAAGGTACAGCACATCATCAGGCCGGTACCGAATTCCGGGTCGACATCCTCGGACGTCTTCAGCGGCACTTCGTAATCGAACATCGGCACGGTCGCGGTCTTGCCCGCCAGCGCTTTATACCGCTCATCGTCCGGGTGATGATAAAGCGCGACGCAGCCAGGGATCAGCTCGGGCCTTGTCGTGGAGATGACCATGTCGTTCCCGTCCGGGTCCTTGAACGCGATATCGAACAGCTGGCCCTTGCGGTCCATTACTTCCAAGTCTGCCTGCGCCAGCGCGGTGTCGTAGACCGTGTCCCACAGCACCGGATCGTCGGAGCGCACGACCTCGCCCTTCTTGTACAGGTCGATGAAGCTCAGCTGCGACGTGCGGCGGCAATGCTCGTCAATTGTCGAATAGCGCAGGCGCCAGTCGATGGACAGGCCGAGATCGCGCCACATCTCCTCATAGGCGACGGCGCCCTTGGCCGTCTCTTCCATGCACAGGGCGCGGAAATCGGCGCGGGAAATCGTCTTCTTGTTGACCTTGTGGGTCTGCTCGACAAAACGCTCGGTCGGCAGGCCGTTATCGTCGAAGCCCATCGGATAGAAAATCTCATGGCCCGTCATGCGCTTGTAGCGGACGAGGAACTCGGCCTGTGAATAGCTCATCGCGTGGCCGACATGCAGATGCGCGGCGGAGACGTAGGGCGGCGGCGTGTCGACGGAGAATTGCGGCTTGCCAGAGTCCGGGTCGTACTTATAGACGCCCTCCGCTTCCCAGAAATCGCGGATGCGCCGCTCCATCTCTGCATGGTCCAGGGTGTCGGGTTTCTTCTTCGTCTCGCTCATCGTATCGCCTATCTGCGCCGGGCCGGTGGTCAATTCTGCTGGAAAGCCAAGCCTATACCGGCATTATCGGGCCCTCTCAAGGGTTATAAGGCGCTGATCGGGCCCCGCGCCGCGCAAGGATCGAACAATCAGCCATGGCGCGGTGACACAAACGCGCTAATTGCGCCTCGCGCTCCCGCCCCCATTCACCCCGGCGGCCAAACCGCCTATGACCGATAGCATGATGACCGTTCCCGAGGATAATCGCGCCATGGTTTCCAACCACCTGTTCGACAGTAATTCATTCGATGCCCATGAGCGCGTAATCAGCGTGTTCGACGAGAAATCGGGCCTGAAAGCCATCATCGCGCTGCACTCCACGAGGCTCGGCCCCGCCGCCGGCGGCACGCGCATGTATCCTTACGCCACGGCGGAAGACGCCTTTCGCGACGTGCTGCGCCTGTCGCGCGGGATGAGCTACAAGAACGCCATGGCCGGCCTGCCGCTGGGCGGCGGCAAGGCGGTGATTATCGGCGACCCGAAGACCGACAAGAGCGAGGCAGCCCTGAGGGCCTTCGGCCGCGCGGTGAACGAGCTCGCCGGGCGCTATTACACGGCGGAGGACATGAACATCTCCGTCCATGATATCGAGACGATCGCGCAGGAGACGGCTTACGTCGCAGGCCGGGAAAACTCCCCCGCCCCGTCGGGTGACCCCTCGCCCGTCACGGCGCGCGGCATCTATCTCGGCATCAAGACTTGCCTGCAACAGAAATTCGGGTCCGACGATCTGGCGGGCCGGAAGATCGCCGTGCTCGGCATCGGCAAGGTCGGCGGCGCGCTCGCCCGGCACCTCGCCGCAGAGGGCGCGGAGCTGATCATCGCCGACACGAACCTCGACGTGCTCGCGCAGATGAAGCACGAGACCGGCGCCCGCGTCTCCACCATTGGCGGCATTTTCGACGAGGAGTGCGACGTGTTCTCGCCCAACGCGGTCGGCGGCATTCTCGACGACATGACCGTGGAGCGTATAAAGGCGCCGATCATCGCGGGCGGCGCGAACAACCAGCTCTCCGTCACCGCCATCGGTCAGCGCATCCACGACCGCGGCATCCTCTATGCACCGGACTACGTCATCAATGGCGGCGGCATCATCAATGTCTATGCGGAAATCCGTGTGCTGCAGGGTAAGGCCGAGTCTTACGACAAGGACTGGGTCGAAAAGAAGCTGCAGAAGATGAACGCCAACCTCGCCCACGTCCTCGCCCGCGCCGAGGACGAAGGCCGCCCGACCCATGACGTCGCCGACGAGGAAGCCCGGGCGATTATTGCTGGCACGAGTGCGTTGGTGGTTTAGGGCTGAAAGCCTGAGGCGTTTAGTCTTCTCTCAATATTTTGGGTTTCGCTCTGACTTTTCCTGCGTCATTATCGGTGGCAAAGGGTTTACCATGCCAAAAGCGACAATATCTCTATGCATCCTTGCAGGCTTGATCCTGGCAGCCTGCGCTACGCCAGAGCAGGCTGAACAGCCTGTTACGAAGCAATCTGGGACCTACCAAAGCGAAACCAGAAGCTATGCCCCTGTCAGGCTAACTAGCTATAACCCACTGATCCGTACAGATACAAATGTCTGCTTTGATTTGCGACTCTTGCCGAAAAGCTGGTTCGTCACAAAGACGGTACTGGCAACACCGCAATCCAACTTTTTTTATGATAGTGTGAGTCTTGCTGCTTCATATAGTGATCTCGGAATGCCTATCGAAAGCGTATCGGCGAATCCGATTGTGGCGAAATACCAGAACTATCTTTTTGTTGATTTACACTGGAACTTTGACGCCGTTGACAGGACTCCGGGATATCTGCTCCCCAGGTTTCTTGATTCTCCGGGAGCCTTTATCGCGTATGCCGAAAAAAAGGGTTTGCAGGCTGAATTGATAGATGGCAACACCAAATCAGTAGTAATCAAGAAGTATATGGACGGAAATTTCGCTTTATACGGTGGCACTGATCCTGACACCTTCTGCACAAGAGAAATAGGTACCGATTCACCCGCAGACGCTTCTGCACTTGGGCAATGTTATCTGCTCGATGGCCAGCAGCGCTTCTGGGCTGATTTTCCCTTCCCCGCTGCTGCTGAGCCTGAATTGGATATCATCGTGGAGCAGGTACAAGCGGTTCTCGAAACCATCGAGACCCCTTGCGAGTAGCAATCCATCTCTAGCGTCCGGTTTTTGTCGATACATCGCTAGATTTCACGCTCGCCAAGTGCCTGTAAGGCAGAATCTGCCTTACAGGCATGGCTGCCCATTGTCTTACCGGTTTTCGCTGTCAAGGCGGCACCCGCTTCGCGGCGCGGCGAAGCCGCGGCCTTGACAGCGAAACGCCGGTAAGGCACCCGACGCCGCCCCACCTTGACTAACCCGCCACACCCACGGAACATTCTTCCCAAAAAGGGGAAACGCCGCCATGGACACCGACCGTACCATCGGCAATGAGACCGGCTCGTCGGCCATCAGGCCTGCCCAGCGCATCGGCCTGATCGCGGGCGCGGTGCTGTTCGTTTCCATGCTGATCATCGGCACACCGGACGGGCTGTCGCGCGATGCATGGGTCGTTGCCTCCCTCACCGTACTGATGGCGACATGGTGGGTGACCGAGGCGATCCCGATCCCGGCGACCGCGCTGCTACCTCTCGTCATCCTGCCGCTCTCCGGTGTCATGCCGATCGAAACGGCAGCCATCCCCTATGCCCATCGTGTCGTCCTGCTGCTGATGGGCGGGTTCATCATCGCCAAGTCGGTAGAGCGCTGGAACCTGCATTCGCGCATCGCGCTGAACATCGTCCTGCGCGCCGGCAACAGCCGGGCCGGGCTGATTGCCGGGTTCATGGCGGCCTCTGCGCTGTTGTCGATGTGGATATCCAACACGGCCACGACGATCATGCTCGCGCCGATCGCCCTGTCGGTCTCCAATTCACTGGGTGCGGAGGATGAAGACACGACGCCCTTCGCCATCGCGATCCTGCTGGCGGTTGCCTGGTCCGCCTCCATCGGCGGGCTCGGCACGCCCATCGGCACGCCGACAAACCTGATCGTGATGAGCTATCTGGAACAGGAATTCGGACTCGTCATCACTTTCGACCGCTGGATGATGATCGGCCTGCCGGTCGTCGCGTTGTTGCTGCCCGCCTGCTGGTTCGTGCTGACGCGCTGGGGAGTGAAACTGCCGCGCGGCACGGGCAAGGCCGGGCAGGCGATCATCCGGCAAAAGCTCGATGCCCTCGGTCCGATCACCACACCTGAAGTGCGTGTGCTGATCACCTTCGGTTGCATCGCCAGCCTGTGGATGTTCGGGCGACCGCTGTCGGCGCTGGACATTGGCGGCTTCACGCCCTTTGCCGGGCTGAACGACTACGTCACTGCCATTCTCGGCGCCGTCGTCCTGTTCCTCATCCCGTCCGGCAGTCGGGAGCAGAAAGGCGCGCGCCTGCTCGACTGGGAAACGGCGGTGCAGATACCGTGGGGCGTCGTCCTGTTGTTCGGCGGCGGGCTGGCGCTGGCCGCGGCGATTTCCGCCACCGGCCTTGCCGACTGGCTGGGCGGGCAGATGAGCGGCGTCACCGCCCTGCCGCTGGTCCTCGTTATGCTGGCCATGGTCGTATTTGTCATCTTCGCGACCGAGCTGACATCCAATGTCGCGACCGCCTCGGCGCTGTTGCCTGTGATCGGGGCGATTGCGGCTGGCGGCGACATGAACCCGTTGTTGCTGGCTGCGCCGGTCGGCATGGCGGCGAGCTGCGCCTTCATGCTGCCGATCGCGACCGGGCCGAACGCCATCGTCTTCGCCTCCGGCAAGATCCCCATCGCCCGCATGGCGATGATCGGCTTCAAGCTGAACGTGCTTGCGATTCTCATCATCACGCTGGTCGTCTGGCTCGTCGCACCGCTGATATTTGGTTAGAAGATATCCTGGCCGAACAGCTCCGCGTAGAGAACGTTCTTTTCGCGCAATATTTGTGCGGCCTCATCCGGCTCTATGGCCATGAACCGCACAGTGTCGCCAGGCTTGATCTGGCCCATCAGGTGACGGTCGGCGCGGATGACCTGGGCAATGCGCGGATAGCCGCCGGTGGTCTGGGCATCAGCCATCAGCAGGTATGGCTTGCCGGAGGGCGGGCATTGCACCGTACCCGGAAAGACCGGACCGGACTGCATCCGCGCCGCTTCGCGAAGAGAGAGAACGGGCTTGTCAAGTTCGGCGCCCTGACGGCTCGCCCGCTGGCTGGCGCGGAAAGCCTCGGTGAACAGCGCTTCGCGGGAGGCATCATCCAGCAGGTCTGCCTCGGGCCCCGACACGGCACGCAGTACCCAGCCCTTGTTGAGAAAGGGATGAAATTTTACCGGCGCTGTGCGCCTGTCCGGCTCTTCCCGGCCGACCGTGGCGATGATATCGCCATCGGCCAGCATCCGGCCCTGATGACCGCCGAAACCGCCCGGCGCATAGGTCGACGCCGAGCCGAAAACCTCGTCCGCGTGAAGATCGTCTGACGTGGCGAGATAGATGCGGCAGCCGGCCTGCATCGCGCCGATCTCCAGAACGTCCCCCGGATTGGCAATGTGTTGCTCCTGCATGGCGACCGGCTGGTCATTGAGGGTGATATCGGCCCTGCCCCCGACCAGCGCGAACGCCATGCGCGCCTCGAAGCTGATCGTCGCGCCGGTCAGGGTAATTTCCATCGCGGTCGCACCGGGCGCCTTCCCGACCAGCCAGTTGGCGAGCGCCAGGGACAGGCAATCCATCGCCCCGCCCGGCGGCACGCCGAGATGGGCAACGCCGCTGCGGCCGACATCCTGCAGGCTCGTCGCCAGACCGGCTTTTTCAATACGCAATGCCATCAGCCACCCTCCGCCAGCCGGGTGAACTCGGCTTCGTCAATGGCGCGGAAACGGACCTGTTGACCGGCCTGCAAAAGGAACGGCTCGCCTCGACCTGCATCGAACAGTTTCAGCGGCGTGCGGCCGATCAGCGGCCAGCCGCCCGGCCCGGAAAGCGAATAGAGACAGGTCTGCCGCCCGGCAATGCCGATGGAGCCTGCCTCGACCTGACGGCGCGGTTCCGACAGGCGGTCTATCGCCAGCGCCTCCGGCGTCTGCCCGCAATAGGCAAAGCCCGGCGCGAATCCCATCATCTGCACAAGGAAGGGTTCACCGCCATGCAGCGCAATCAAATCATCCGGCGACAGTCCCAGCTTCTCTGCGCTGGCCTCAAGGTCCGGCCCGTATTCCCCGCCATAACAGACCGGAATGTCCATGATGGTACCCTCGCCTGCCGCTGCCGAGGATATCTTTTCCGCTGCTGCCGTGAAGCGGGCGAGCGCGTCAGCGGGTTTTTCCTTCATCAGATCAAAGCGAACGCAAAGCTCGGCAAGCCCCGGCACGATGTCGAGCCAGCCACCCTGATCGCGCAGGCCTGAAGCAGCTGTCTGCAATGCCGCGCTGAGCGTGGTCGGGTCAGACGCATCATAGCGGGCGATGAGCCAGTCATCGCCGCCATGGCGGATCGTTCGTGCCGTGAAATCCGTCAATGCCGCGTCCCGTCTGCATCCGCATGAGGCGGGCATATGGCAAAGCCCTGCTCGCTCAGTGCCTGGCGGACCGCCCGCGCCGTTTCCAGTGCGCCGGGGCTGTCGCCATGCAGGCACAGCGTCTGCGCGGTCAGCGTGATCCTGTTGCCGTGACACGTCGTCACCGGCTTGCCCGATGCGATCGCGAGGGCCTGTTGGAGACGGTCTTCATCGTCCTTGATCACCGCGCCAGACTCATCGCGCGGCTGCAGCCGGCCATCGGAAGTATAGCGCCGGTCGACGAAGGCTTCGCCGACGAAGGCAAGACCTGCCTCCTCCGCCGCCTGCTTCACCGCGCTGTCGGACAGGCCGACCAGCGCCAGCGTGCGGCCATTGGCCGACGCCGTATCCTTCACCACCCCGGCGACGAGCCGGGCCAGCGAGATGTCGCTGGCAATGTGATTGTAAAGTGCCCCGTGTGGTTTCACATGGGCGATGGTGACATCGAGGTCGCGGGCGATTGTGAGAAGGTCGCGCACCTGCTGGATCAGCGAGGCATGCAGCGCGTCCGGTTCGATGCCCAGTGACCGGCGACCAAAGCCGTCCCGGTCAGGATAGGAGGGATGCGCCCCGGCGCTGACGCCTGCTTCCTTTGCGGCTTTCAGCGTTTCGCGCATGGTCAGCTCATCGCCCGTATGCCCGCCGCAGGCGATGTTGCAGCTGCTGACATAGCTGAGGATTTCGCGCTCCATCTGCTGCTGTGCGCCATCCTGATATTCGCCGAGATCGGCGTTCAGGTCGATTACTCTCATATCATCCCATCAGTACTCTGAGGATAAGTCTCAAGCCCAGTCCTACCGAGACAAGAACAACGAGACCGCCCAGAAGGTTCGTGACAAGGCCATTTGCGTGCTCGCCGAGCAGCTGTTTCCGGTTCATCGCCATCAGCAGGAAGATGGCAATGATCGGCAGCAACAGGCCATTGGCGAGCTGGGCAAAGACAATGACATTGACCGGCTTGATGCCGAAAAAGCCGACGACGGCGCCGATGACAATGACGCTCAGGGCCACGAGCCGGAAACCGGTACCGGAAACGCCGCCCTTCCAGCCGAAGATTTCAGAGACGGCATAGCCCGTCGCCATGGGCGCTGTGATCGCCGATGTCAGCCCCGCTGCGAACAGGCCGGCGGCCATGAACACCTGCGCGAACGGGCCGAAGGCAGGCTCAAGCTGCTGGGCCATGTCGCCGGCGGTTTCCACCTCAAGCCCCGTCGCGAACAGGCCGGAAGCCGCGGTCGAGACGATGAGGATCGAGATCATCCCGCCAAAACCGATCGAGATACCGACATCGGCGCGCGCTGCGCCGAGGCCTGACGGGTCGGCCCAGCGCTCGCGCGAGGCGGCGGCATGGAGGAACAGGTTATAGGGCACAATGGTCGTGCCGATCAGGGCGACTGCCGTCAGCAGGCTGCCATCGGGCACTGACGGTTTCATCCCGTCGAGGATCGCGCCCACATCAGGCCGCACGATCGCTGCGGTCGCGATGAAACAGATCGCCATGAGCAGGACAAGGGCGATCAGCACACGCTCTATCCGCTTGTACTGGCCGCTGACAAGCAACACTGCGGCGACAAGGGCAATAGCCACGATGGTAATCTGGAACGGGATCTGCTTTTCATCGAGCGCCGCCTGCACCCCCAGCGCCGCGCCGGAGAGATTGCCTGCCTCATAGGCGGCATTGCCGACGAAGAGAGCAGACAGCACCAGCCCGGCCATGAGCCAGCGCAAGAAGACGTTGTCGGTCATCGACATCAGCGCCGTGCCGAGACCCTGGCGCGAAACGACGCCAAGGCGGGCGGCCATTTCCTGCAGGATGATTGTAGCGAAGGTCGCAAACACCAGCGCCCAGATCAGGGCATAACCGAAATTGGCGCCGGCCAGAGTGCAGGCCGTGACCGTGCCAGGCCCGATAAAGGCGGCAGCGACCAGCGCCCCCGGCCCGACCGGGGTGCGGCTCTTCCTGGCCGGTTGCTCCGCAGGCGGTGTTTCATCGATGATTTCGCTCATTCTCAGTCCCCCTTGATACCCCGTCTCGTCACCAGATAGGTGGCAAAGCTGGCGAGCCAGTGGCTGCCTTCATAGTGTTCTGCGCTGACGGACGCGATGCCTGCCTCGCGGTGAATCTCAGCCGCCGCGAGCAGCGCCGGAATGCGTACATCGCCCTCAGGCAGCGATGAAGCGATCCCCTCCAGCGCCCAGGCGCGGGACAGGTTCACGCCATCGAGATGGACCAGCTTGCCATCCGCCGGGTCGAGCACGATGCCGGGCGCCAGCCAGTCGCCCGACCCGTCGATGGGGATCTGCGGCAGGAAGGTACCGAGCCATCTTGCATAGGCCTCGCCCTCGATCACCCGGCGCATCAAATCGGCCTCCATCAGGCAGGGCGAGAGGAAATCCTCCCCCGACGGCTCAAAGGCGAGCGGGCAGTTCACATCCTTTTCGTGGAATTCCATCGCCTTACGGCGAACGAGCGAAGCGACATCGTCATTACCCGTCGCATCGGCCCAGTCGAGGTAAAGGCCAAAGGCGAAAGCTGACTGGTTGTGCGTGCCGAGCCGGATCGGATAGGCGAGCTTGGGCAGCCAGTCGGTAATGCGCGTAACCACCGCCTCTTCCAGCGGGGCAAGGGTTCCCGCCCATTCCTGCGCCTGCGGGTCATCCCATTCACGCAGTTCGGTCATCAACTGCAGGAACCAGGCAAGGCCATAGGGCCGCTCGAAACTGGCGCGGCCCTCGCCGGCAAAATAGGCAACTTCTCCGGCGATGTTCTCCGTCGTGAAGCTCTCGTCAAGGGCGGCGATGATCTCGTCGCGCAACTCTGTCTCTGGATAGGTGCGCAGAACACGCGTCAGCAGCCAGTGGCCGTGCACGGAAGAATGCCAGTCGAAGCAGCCGTAGAAAACCGGGTAAAGCTCGCGCGGCGTCTTCGCGTCCTCATCGGACTGGAAGACATGGGCGATCTTGTTGGGATATTCGCGATGCACGCAATCCAGCGCCAGCCGGGCAAAGCGTTCAGCCAATGGCTGGGAGAGCGGCTGATCGAGGGGTTGCCCGGGCATATCCTCAGCCATGACGGGTCCGGCCAGGGAAAGCCAGGCGGCAAACCCGCTTGCCAGAAGTGTTCTCAGCACGTCTCATCCCTCCATCTCCTGCCCGCAATCTATAAAGAGGGTAGGTATTTTCAGGCGCGAAGGCAATCGCCCCGGCGGAGAGGGGCCGGTCAGGCTTTCAACAGGAAGACACCGAACCAGTCGCGCTCGTCGGTCCAGACCTTCTCGACGGTCCAGCCCGCGCCCTCGGCCATGTCGCGCATCGTGTCAGGCGTATATTTGTGAGAGTTCTCGGTGTGGATGTGCTCGCCCTCGGCAAAGTCGATGTCCTGCCCGGCGACATGCACTGTCTGATCCTTGTCGGAAACCAGATGCATCTCGATGCGCGAGCGGTCCTCGTTCCAGACGGCTTCATGATGGAAGGCGGTCTCGTCGAAATCGGCACCCAGTTCGCGGTTGAAGCGGGTCAGCAGGTTCAGGTTGAACGCAGCCGTCACGCCGTCGCTGTCGTCATAAGCTCGGCGCAGGACGTCGCGGTCCTTCACGAGATCGGCGCAAACAAGAAAATACGCGCCGTCACCCAGCGTCGTGTGTACGCGGGTCAGAAACTCACCCGCTTTACCCGCCTCGAAATTGCCGATGGTCGAGCCGGGGAAGAAGCCGAGCCGCCGTTCCAGCCTGTTGAAGGCGTCGGGCAGGGTGACCGGCTGGGTGAAATCGGCGACGACCGGCGCGATGGCGAGGTCAGGATAGGCATCGCTGAGCTCGGCAACCGCCTCCTCCATGAACTCGCCGGCGATATCAAGTGGCACATAGAGCTGCGGCTTGACTGCATCGAGCAGGAGCCGTGTTTTCACACTGGCACCGGAGCCATATTCGGCGACACCGCCACCGATGCCGGTGATCTCTGCCAGCTCACCCATCATGGTGCGGAAGATCGCCGCCTCGGTACGGGTCGGATAATAATCCTCCGTCTGCGTGATATCCTCGAACAGCTGGGAGCCGGCCTGGTCGTACAGCCATTTGCTGGATATCCATTTGTGTTTCGCTGTCAGCCCGGCGAGCACATCCTGCGCGAAGGGGTCATCCGGCATGTCTTTCTTGCAAGCAGCCTGCATGGGAAGCGTCTTTCGTTTACTGATTAAAGATCGCGGGCGAGGCGCAGGCCGGAGAATTGCCAGCGCTTGTCCGGATGGAAGAAATTGCGATAGCTGCGGCGCACATGATCCTCGGAGGTCACGCAGGAGCCGCCGCGCAGCACCATCTGCCCGCTCATGAACTTGCCATTATATTCGCCGACCGCGCCGCCTGCAGGCTTGAACCCCGGATAGGGCGTGAACGGGCTGGCCGTCCATTCCCACACATCGCCATAAAGGCCGATCAGCCCCCCACCAGTCTGGGGCTTCGGGCGCAATCGTCCGGACCCGGCAAAATTACCCTCGACGGGCGCATCGGCGGCGGCCACTTCCCATTCCTGTTCGCTCGGCAGGCGCGCACCATCCCACTGGGCGGCGGCCCAGCTGGCAAAGGCGTCGGCTTCATAGAAACTGATCTGGCTGACCGGCGCATCCGGATCCACCGGCTGGAAACCGCGCAGGGTCATGGACGACCAGCCATCATCGGCTTCTTCCCAGTAAAGCGGCGCTGTCCAGCCGCGCTCGTTTACGATGGACCAGCCATCGGACAGCCACAGCATCGGATCGCAATAGCCGCCATCCTCGATAAAGGCGATCCATTCACCATTGGTGACCGCGCGCCCGGCGATCTGAAACGGGCGCACCAGCGCATCGTGCTGCGGCCCCTCGCTGTCGAAGGCAAAGCCGTCGCCATCATGACCAACCTTCACAATACCGCCTTCATAGGCATGCCAGGTCAGTTCCGGGTCACGCGGCTTGCCCACTTCCAGCGGCTGCGGATTGCGATATGCCGGGTGGATCGGGTTCTGGGCGAAAAGGTGCAGGATGTCGGTCAGGAACAGTTCCTGGTGCTGCTCCTCGTGGTTCAGGCCGAGATAATAGAGGTCGGCATAGTCGGCGGGATCGGCCCGGTCGATCAACTGCTCCATGGCATCGTCGACATGGCCGCGATAGGCCAGTACCTGGTCCAGCGTCGGGCGCGTGATCATCCCCCGGCGCGGACGGGCATGGCGCTTGCCGACTGCCTCGTAATAGGAATTGAACAGGAAATTGTAGCGCTCGTCGAAGACTTCGTAGCCTGGCAGCATGGGTTTCAGCAGGAATGTCTCGAAAAACCAGCTTGTATGGGCGAGGTGCCACTTGGCCGGGCTCGCATCCTCCATCGACTGCACCGTCGCATCCGCATCGGAGAGCGGATCGGCATAGGACCGGGTTACGGCCCTGACGGACAGGTAATTTTCCTTGAAACAGGACGTTTTCGGCGCTGTCAGGTAGTCAGCCACAATATCTCCCTGAAGGGAGCTATGACAAATCTATCCCCTCGATACAACCATCTATTGTGAAACAGTTTTGCGACCAGCCCGTTCCCAGGTGCCGACATACCAGTCGATGAATTGTGACAGGCCCTGCTCGAGGGTAACCTTTGGATCGTAGCCGAGCTCTTTCCGTGCACGGCTGATATCGGCCCAGGTGCGCTGCACGTCGCCCTTCTGCATTTCCTCGAAGACCTTCACCGCGGACGTACCGAGTTTTTCCTCGATCAGGGAGACCATGGTCATCAGCTCTTCCGGGCTGTCATTGCCGAGATTGTAGACCCGGTGCGGCAGGCCGTCTGTCGTCATGACCGGCGAGTTGTCGAGTGCCTTGATCACCCCGTCGACAATGTCATCGACATAGGTAAAGTCCCGGCCCATGTCGCCCTTGTTGAAGATGCGCAGTGGCTGGCCTGAAGTGATCTTTTCGGTGAATATCCAGTAGGCCATGTCCGGCCGGCCCCAGGGCCCGTAGACAGTGAAGAAGCGCAGGCCCGTCAGCGGCACGCGATAAAGATGGGCGTAGGAGTTGGAAAGCAGCTCGTTGGACTTTTTCGTCGCGCCATAGAATGACACCGGGTCGTCGGTCAGGTCATCCTCGCTGAACGGCGTCTTGGTGTTCCCGCCATAAACGGATGAAGACGACGCATAAACCATGTGGCGGATGTTGTTGCGGCGGGCCAGCTCCAGCATGTTGGCATGGCCCTGCAGGTTGGAGGACACATATACGTCCGGGTTCTCGATCGAATAGCGCACCCCGGCCTGGGCAGCGAGATGGACAATCCGGTCGATATGGGTCTTGGCGAACAGTGTCTTCAGCGCCTGACGGTCGGCGATATCGATCTTGTGGAAGGTGAATCCGTCCTGCCCCATCAACTGGGTCAGGCGTGCCTGCTTGAGCGAGACATCGTAATAGCCATTGAGATTGTCGATCCCGATGACCGCTTCACCACGCGCCAGCAATGCCTGCGCCACATGAGACCCGATGAAGCCCGCAGCGCCACTCAACAGAATTGCCATGCCCGTATCAGCCCTATTCTTTTCAATTCATGTATCCTAACCATGGCACACGATCAGGAACAAACATTTAACGACGCTCTCCCCGCCCCGCCAGCTCCCTGACACAGTCTTAAACTATTTCAACTATGCAAAAATCGCACACCTTGTTGAATAATCTACGTATTGGCGTGCTCGGCGGATCCTTCAACCCGCCTCATGCGGGGCACCGCCAGATATCCCTGCAGGGCATGCGGCTGATGCGGCTGGACTTCGTCATCTGGCTGGTCACCCCCGGCAATCCCCAGAAAAATTCACGGGATTATGCGGATTTGACGACCCGGATGGCAGCCGCGCAGGCCTGCGCCGCCCATCCGCGCATCCTGATCAGCGATTTCGAGAGCCGGAACGGGCTGACCTACACCGCCGAAACGCTGGATATGCTGACGAGCAAATACGCCTCGACCCGGTTCGTCTGGATGATGGGCGCCGACAATCTCAATTCCTTCCACACCTGGCGTGACTGGCAGCGGATCGCCGCGACCATGCCGATTGCCGTGTTCAATCGACCCGGCAACAGGATAGCACCGCTGACTTCGCCTGCCGGTCATGCGCTGGCGCGTTTCCGCGTGCCGGTAGCACGAGCAGCAACCCTGCCCGACTGCGAAGCCCCCGCCTGGACCTATTTTCCCGGCACGCTGAACCGGGAAAGCTCTACCCGCCTGCGCCAGACGCAGCCAGACTGGGCCCAAACCGCTGAAAAGGCTTGATTTTTCACCTGCCAATGATTGCCGTGACATTCAGGTTACAAATCACATTGTTGGCTACTGACGGGTTTTTATAAAGCCCGACTGGTGTTATATCGTTGGGGCGGACAAAATTTGCGTCCGCGTTTCAAATGGAGGATTGCGCTGATTTCTCAGTCCAGTCAGGCGGCCCGCCCAGCGGCTCCCGCCTCGCATAACCCGGATGCTGCCGATGCAGCGATGGATGCAAACGCCGGTGTAACCGGCAAGGCTCTTGTGGACCTGATCCTGTCCCAGCTTGAGGACGACAAGGCCGAAGACATCACCACGATCGAGCTTACAGGAAAATCCGACGTTGCCGATGCGATGATCATCGCGTCAGGCCGCTCGCAGCGCCATGTCGGCGCCCTCGCGGACCATATCGCCCGCGAGCTGAAGGATGCCGGCAAGGGCATGCCGTCGATCGAAGGCCTGCCGGCCTGTGACTGGGTCCTGATCGATGCGGGCGATGTGATCGTGCATCTGTTCCGTCCGGAAGTGCGTGCCTTTTACAATCTGGAGCGCATCTGGTCGCCGGAAGCCCATGCTGACGCCGGCGCCGCACGCCCCGTATCGGGCACTGTATCGGGCGCCCACTAAGGCGACCTGACGCCACAGGGAAGAGACCGGGATGCGGATTGCCATCGGGGCCATCGGCCAGTTGAAGCGCGGCCCCGAAGCCGACCTCATCTCGGATTATCTGACCCGCGCCAGCGGCCTTGGCCGCTCCTTTGGCCTCAAGGGGCCTGATATCCACGAACATGAAGCTGCCAAAGGCCTCGACGGCGCCCGCCGCATGGACGCCGAGGCCGAATTGTTGACCCGCAACATCGCACCCGGCGACCGGATCTTCGTGCTCGACGAGCGCGGCAAGGCACTGACCAGCCGCGAGATGGCGGGCGAGGTAGAACGAAATCTCAATGACGGTGCCCCGGCGATGTGGTGCCTGATCGGCGGGGCCGACGGCCATGGCGCGGCGGTGAAGCAGCTGGTCAGCGAGGGCAAGGCGAAACGCCTCTCCTTCGGTCCGGCGACCTGGCCGCACATGCTGGTCCGCGTGATGCTGGCCGAGCAGCTCTATCGCGCCGTGACGATCCTCGCCGGGCATCCCTATCACCGTGATTAAGAACCATTGACGATTTGCCATCATCGAGCGCTGGAGTGGCCACCAGAATCCGGTAATGAGTAATATGATGAAACCGCGTCTCCTCCTGTCATTGCTGGCAACCGCCGCCCTCGCCGCCCCCGTGGCGAGCCCGCTTGGCGCGCAGCAGGATGAGGACGAGCAGCAGCGCCGCCTCAATGAAATCGAAGAGCAGCTGCAATCGAACGAGCGCAATGCCGCAGAGATCCGCGAGCTGACACCGGCAAAGCGCGAAGAGCTGGAAGCTCTGCGCACCCGCCTGATCGAGACCGCTGACAGCCTGCAGAAAGCCGAAACCCGCACCACCGCCATCGAACAGCGGCTGGAAGAGCTGGAGACGGAAGAAAAACAGGTCGGTGAGGAGCTGGAGGAACAACAGCGCGCAACCAGCGAAATCCTCGCTGCGCTGCAATCCTTCGAGCTTGCCAAGCCACCCGCCCTTGCCGTTTCGCCGCAGGATGCGTCACAGGCAGCCCGCGCCGCCATGGCCCTGTCTGGCATCGTGCCAGACCTGCAGAGCAAGGTGGAAGACCTGCGCGCCAACATGGAGCTGATCCTGTCGCTGCAGCAGGAAATGGCGGCAGAAAAGGAAGCGCTGGAAGAATCCGAAGTCCAGCTCACCTCCCGCCGCAATGCGCTGGAAGACCTGCTCGACCGCAAGACGGCTGAATTCCGTGACGTCACCGACCGCATCACCGAGCTGGAGCGCGAAAACGACCGCCTCGCCCGGGAGGCAACCTCGATCCGCAATCTGCTCGACGATCTTGCCGAGGCAGCCCGCCGGCGCGAGGAGGAAGCGGCATTGGCCAATTTGCCGGAACCGGAAGTGCCGGACACCTCCACCTTTGCCAGCGTGCCGGGCCTCGATATCTATAACGACCTGCCAGCCGTCTTTGCCGATGCGCGCGGCAAACTGCCCTATCCGGTCTCCGGCCGGGTCGTCGCGCCTTATGCCTCCGAAATGCCCAATGGCGGTCGGCTGGAGGGCCTGCGGCTGGAAACCCGCGCTGGGGCTGTCGTGACCGCTCCCTTCAACGGGTCGGTCGTCTTTGCACAGGAAACATACGAGCTGGTCGGCAATGTCTTCATTCTGGATGTCGGCGGCGGCTACAAGATCGTGCTTGTGGGCATGGAGCGGTTCGAGGCCGGGGTCGGCCAGTTCGTGCGTGCCGGCGAGCCGCTGGGCTACATGCCTGCCGATGGCAACCGCGCTGTCCTGTACATGGAAATCCGCCGGAATGCCGAGCCGCAGAACCCGACGGCCTGGCTTCTCGATCGTGGTTAACCCTTAATTTAACGGAAATTTTAGCCTCTGGGACGGACAGTTGATCGATATGGCTCTTTGCAACACGCTGTCGCCGTGTAAAAGTCATGATCCCGAGGCAGGGTACAGGGCATCAAGCAGCCAACAGGATGACAATGAAAGCTACTGACAGAAGAACCCGCAGGAACAATGATCAGCGCGAGCAGAAAAAGGGCACCTCCCTTTCCGCACTCGCCGCAGCCGCCCTTGCCGGCAGCGCGATTACCACGGTGCTTCTGACGTCCGGTTTTGCCCGCTCGACGATTTCGCCTGACACCTTCCGCCAGCTCGACCTCTTCGGTGAGGTCTTTGAGCAGGTACACGGCAATTACGTGTCCGAGCCGGACAACAAGATCATGATCGAGGGTGCCATTGACGGCATGCTGCAGAACCTCGATCCGCATTCCAGCTATCTGTCGGCGGATGATTACGAGACGATGCAGGAACAGACCCGCGGGTCGTTCGCCGGTCTCGGCATCCAGGTGACCATGGACAATGATGGCCGCGGCAAGGGCCTTGTGCGCGTCGTCTCCCCGATCGATGACACCCCCGCTGCCCGCGCCGGTATCCAGACCAACGACCTGATCTACGAGATCGACGGCGAGGCCGTGTTCGGCATGACCCTGAACGAGGCGATCGACCTGATGAAGGGTCCGCGCGGCACCCCGGTCGACCTGAAGCTCCTGCGTGAAGAGGCTGACGAGCCGGTCGAAGTAACTATCGTGCGCGATATCGTCGAGGTCAGCCCCGTCTCCCACCGCATCGAGCGCGAGCAGTTCGGCTATCTGCGCCTGTCGAGCTTCACCGCCAAGACCGAAGAGAAGATGCTCGAAGCCATTGCCGAGATGGAAAAGGAAATCCCGGGCGGCATGAAGGGCCTGATCATCGATGTCCGCTCCAATCCGGGCGGGCTGCTCGACCAGGCCGTTGCCGTCTCCGATGCCTTCCTTGAGGGCGGCGAGATCGTCTCCACCCGCGGCCGCCGCGCGAAAGACACGATGCGCGAGCTGGGCACGCCAGGCGATGTGCTCGCCGGTCGCCCGATCATCGTCCTGATCAACAACGGCTCGGCCTCGGCCTCGGAAATCGTCGCTGGCGCCCTGCAGGATCGCAATCGCGCGCTTGTGCTCGGCACCAAGAGCTTCGGCAAGGGCTCTGTCCAGACGCTGCTGCCGCTGCAGAACGGCATGAACGGCGCCCTGCGTCTGACCACGGCGCGCTATTACACGCCGGCCGGCCGATCGATCCAGGCGCTCGGCATCGTGCCGGATATCGCCATGCCGATTACCCGTCCGGACCAGGAAGACTCCCCGCAGCGCCGTTTCGAGAGCGATCTCGATGGCGCGCTGGAAGCTGAAATCCGCGCCGGCCACGAAGACGATACGGACGAGGAGTTGTCCGTGCTCGTCGAGCCGATCGAATGCCCGGAAGGCGAGGACTGCCAGCTCAACAAGGCGCTGGACCTGCTCGACAACAATTCCCGCTTCTCCGAACTTCTGGCCGATGCCAGCCAGATCGACCGCTAGAAGCAATAATATTTCTCAAAAGAAAAGGCTCCCGGACCGGGAGCCTTTTTTGTTGTCGGGTTTCACTGGCGATCAGGCCTGTTCGTCAGCCGGGGCCATTTTCTTGCGGGCGATCTCTTCCAGCTTCACGTAATCGACCTTGCCGGTGCCAAGTACGGGGATGTCGTCGACCGGGATGATCTTTTTCGGCACCGCCAGTTCCGGCACGCCGTGGGACTGGGCCCATGACAGGAGCCGCGAACGGTCCGGGTCCTGACATTCCGTCAGCAGGATGATCTGTTCGCCCTTCTTGTCGTCAGGCAGCGCCACGGCGGCGTGGAGGAAATCCGGCCAGACGACGGAAGCGCAATTCTCGACAACGGCGAGCGACACCATCTCCCCGCCAAGCTTGGCAAAGCGCTTCACCCGGCCGCGGATCGACATGTAGCCACCGCCATCGATATGAACGATATCGCCGGTGTCGTGCCAGCCTTCGGCCAGAGTCTCGATCTCGCCCGGCTTGTCGTGCTTCAGGTAACCGAGCATGACGTTGGGCCCACGCACCAGGAGGCGGCCGCCCTCGCTCAAGCCCTCGACAGGTTCCAGCTTCGTCTCGATACCGGGCAGCAGCTTTCCGACCGTACCCGGACGGATATCGCCCGGCTGGTTGGCAGCGACGACGGGTGCCGCCTCGGTCATGCCATAGCCTTCGATGACGTTGAAGCCGAAGCGCGAGCGGGCAAGCGTGCGCGTCTCGTCGCGCACATGCTCAGCGCCACAAACGGCATAGCGCACGGTCGACAGTGCATCCTCCCGTGCAGAACGCAGGTAACGATGCAGGAAGGTGTCGGTCGCGAACACGATCGTCGACTTCGTCTTGCGGATCACCTCGGGTACCAGCTTCACATGCAGCGGCGATGGATAGGGAACGAGCTTCTTGCCATCCAATAGCGGAAACAGCGAGCCCGCCGTCAGCCCATAGCAATGGAAGATCGGCAGCGGGTTGAAGATGATGTCCCACTCCTCCAGCGAGACATGCTCCTTGATCTGCTCGACATTGGCGACAAGGTTCTGGTGGGACAGGACGACGCCCTTGGGGTTCCCCTCCGTACCCGATGTAAACAGGATGACGCCCGGCGCATCGGGGCTGTTCGGACGGCGCATGATGCCGGGAAAACGCGGACCGAGCACGGCCTGTGCCTTGTCCATCGGCGACAGCTGTTCGCGCATGTCTTCCAGGTACCAGATTGCAGCCCTGGTTTTCAGCTCATCGATCAGGCCGTGCAGCTCGGCGACCTCGATGAATTTGTGTGCGGTGATGACCTTGGATATCTCGCCGGTGCGCAGGGCGGAAAAGAGGTTGCGCGTGCCGGAGGTGAAATTCAGCATTGCCGGGACGCGGCCATGGACCTGCACGGCGAGGAAAGCGATGATGCCACCGGCGCTGGTCGGCATCATGACCCCGACAGTTTCGCCGCGCTTGGTGTTACGCCTGATCCAGCTGCCGAGCGCAAAGACACCGCGCAGGACATCATCATAGGTCAGTTCGCGGCCTTCCGGCTCGACGATGGCGACATGCTTGCCGCCATAGCGGGCCCTGGTGCGCAGCAGCTTGGCGATGACCGTTGCCCGCGATTGTGCGCGAATGCGGCGCTGGCTTTTCTGGGCCTCTGCGTGACGCCTTGTTTCAGCCGCTTCGAGTTCCTGTTTCTCGGCATCGAGTGCCGCGCCGGGCTTGACCGGTGCCGTGACATCCCCTGCAGGGGTGGTCTGGGCCTTCTTCGCTGGGAGTTGCGTATCCTGTGCCATGATCTGCTTTTCCGTTTTTTTGCCCGTTCACTGCCATTACCCCTTCGATGTAGTCATGCGGGAGGCCGCTGGCAAAACTTTGTAAACAGGTGGACACTAGGGTCCTGTATGCGGTTCACATGGCTTGTTATACGCCGCGAAACAGCCGAATGCACGCGGTAAACGCGCTTAAGTACTTGATTGGCAAGGCCGGTTTGACGAGATGAGTTATTCGGGAAGGCAGAAATCCACTGGTCTGAAATCGGGCGGTTTTGGCACGCTGACGCTGGCCTGGACAGGGCTGGCGCTGTTCCTCGTGGCCGGTGCCGCCGTGATCCAGTTCGCCGACTGGTCCGGCAAGGATGACGCCGTTATTATCGACCTCAGCGGCGAGCCGGAAAGCTTTGCCCGGCCGACCGGCGATGGGCCGGTTACACGGGCCAATGACGAAATGCGCCCCGCTATCACGGCCAACCTGGCCGATGACGAGGCGCAGAGCATGCCGACCGTGCGTGCAGCGCGACCGGGTGAATTCGCTGGCGCGCAGACCGCCGATGCGCCGACCGAAACACCGGCAAGTGAGCCGCAGACCGAAGACGAGGCCCTTGCCGGAAACAGCAATGCCTCCGTGATCCGGGTCGAGGACCTGCCCCGCGCAGGCGAAGCGCCGCGGGAGCCAGCGGCAAAGCCACTGCGTGTTGCCGGCACACCGCCGCCCGCCGCCGATGCCGCGCTCTATCGCCAGACCGGCAACGGCCCGATGCCGCAGATCGCGTCCGATGGCCGCCGCCCGGCGCGCTATTACACCCGCACTTTCGCGGCGACCGAAGGCGCGCCGCGGATCGGCCTGATCGTCTCCGGCCTCGGCCTGTCGCGACAGCTGACCGACCGGGCGATCGCGACACTGCCCGCAGAAGCGACGCTGGCCTTCGCCCCTTATGCCCGCAATCTCGACGCCATCAGCCGGACCGCCAATGAGGACGGGCACGAGCTGATGATCGAACTGCCCATGGAAGCATCCGGCATTTCCGCCGACCAGCTCGGCCCGGCGGGCCTGATGACGAATTACGAGACCGATGACAATCTGCGCCGGCTCGACTGGATGCTGACGCGCTTTACCGGCTATTTCGGCGTGACCAACTATCTCGGCACGGCGTTCTCCACTGATGTTTCCGCCATGAGCCCGGTTATCGACCAGCTGCGCGGCGCGGGGCTTGCCTATATCAGCGATACGCGGCTTGCGGATAATATTTCCCTGTCCGGCATACCCAATGCGCAGGCTGGGTTCGTTATTTCCGGCAGCGGCGAGACGCTGACGGCGGAGCTGACCCGGCTGGAGAACACCGCCCGCGACAATGGCCGGATGCTGGCAAAGATCTATGTGACCGAAGACAATCTCGACACGGTCGCGGCATGGGCCAGCGGCCTGAAGGACAAGGGCATCGCGCTCGCCCCCGCCTCGGCAATGCTGGACTGAGTTGCTGGACCTGCTCGACTGGGCCTGGTGGACTGGGCCTGCCCCTGAAGGAAGGGTATACGGATGATCGAACCGGACTATCTCGACGACTATCGCCCCAATGTCGGCGTCTGCCTGTTCAACAAATCCGGCGAGGTGTGGATCGGCGAGCGGTCCGGGTTTCCCGACAACATGAAGGGACAGGACTATCACCCGTGGCAGATGCCCCAGGGCGGTGTCGATGAGGGTGAGGCGATCATTCCCGCCGCCATGCGCGAGTTGAAGGAAGAGACGGGCGTGGAGACCGTGCGCCTGCTGGCGCTGACGCCCGGCTGGCTCGTTTATGACTTTCCGCAAGGCTACAAGACCCGCAAGGGGCGCAGCTGGCGGGGCCAGAAACAGAAATGGGTCGCCATGCTGTTCGAGGGCGAGGATGACGAGATCGATCTCTATGCAGACGACCATGCCGAGTTCCAGGACTGGCGATGGGTCGAGCTGGAAGAGGTGCCGGGGCTGATCGTGCCGTTCAAGCGCGGCGTCTATGAAGAGCTGGCCGAGGCGTTCACGCCCCTGCGCGATTTCCTGCGCGACATGTCAGACCGGCTTTAAGGGCCTGCCCTAAAGACACAGATCCCGGCGAATGCCCGCCCGGGCCGTGACGGAAATGACCGAACTGTCCGGATCGGACTCCGCCGTGCGCAGGATGACCGTCAGGCCCGACGGAAACGGCGCGCAGAAAGTGTCGGTCACGTCCCTGCCACCTTGCACCGAATCGACCAGCCGGAAATCGGGCTTGGACGTCTCGACCTCGCGGATGAGGGCAGCACGGATTTCTGTCGCGACACCGCGTGTCACCGACACCTCGCAGGTGTCGGGCGCAAGCTGGGTGACACGCACCGCCCCGGCAGGACCGGCGCGCCATGAATTGGACGCGCCCTCGACCGGATAGACTCCGGGCACATCGGCCCGCGTGGAAAGCGGTACGCCCTCGACCACGGAAGGCAGGCAGATATCGCCGAGCATGAACCGCGCCGTATCGCTGTAGGAATAAAGGCTCGTCACCGGCGCGGCGCCATTCGGGAGCGCGGAAGCGCAGGCAGAAAGCCCGGACACGAGCAGTAATAGAGAGATCAAACGCAACGCCATGGGCCTTCCCCTTTTTTGGTTTGTATCGACAGCCTAGCGCGAAATCAGCCGCGATGGAAATTATGCCTGCCGAAGCCATCATCCATATAGCCGCTCCAGTCAGCTCCTCCATAATGGCGGATCGGAATCGCAGCGATCAGCGCCGGTTCAATCATCGTCATGTTGACCGACAAACGTCCATACTCCTCCGGCTCATGATGCTCCCAATGGGTGCAGCACCCGCAGGTGCGGCAGAGGACAAAATCCATGATCCTGTCTCCGCGCTGATAGCGGAACACTTGAGCCTCGTCATAATTCACTTCGATGTTTTCGATCAGGTCGTTCGCCCATAGCGCCTGAATGCGCCCACAGTAAGAGCAGTTGCAATCGACCAGCCATTTCGGGGTCTTGTGCAGGATGAAAGTAACGGCACCGCAATCGCATTTTCCTGTCAGTGCCATCATCACCCTGCCTATTCGGTAATTGCGAAGGGGTCGTCGCCCCCCTCCGCGGAGTCGTATGATACCGGGCCTTCCACATAGGGCGTGTCCGGATCATCTACGAGATTGCCCGAGCGCAGGGTGAACTTCACGGCATAGGCCGGCGAATGATCGATGGCCGCGAGATAATCGGCGAGGCCTTCCCGCTCCAGCGGATCATAGACGTCAATGACACTCTCAGCCGCCTTGCGAAGGGCGGGCCGGTCGCCCCGCAGCGCGATGACGTCGCAACGCGCAATGCCCGATGCGATGGACACCAGCACCGGCGATGAGACGTTGCGGGCGCGATAGAGCCGGTCGTCAGGCGTGGAGCGATAGCGTTCGGCAACATCCGTCAGCTCCTCGTAATCGACATAGGCGAGCCGTTCACTGGGCAGCTGCCCGCGGGCGAGCGCCTCGAAGCATACCTCCTCGATGGCGGTCGCGAACATCTGCTCCGCCGCGATGACGTCCGGCGCCGGTTCATCGGCGGCGCGATAGCGCGGGGTGGAGGACGGCGTGGCGCAGGCAGCAACCACGGCAAGGACGGAAAAACCGCAAACGATCCGGCTGGTGATGGGCAAGCGCAAGTCTGTCTCCTCTGGATTGATTGCCAGCCTAGACGAAAAAACCCCGCGAAGAAATCTCCGCGGGGCTTTTGAATTCGGATTGGCTGAAGCTGTTAGTGCGCAGCAAGCGTGTCGACGGCGCGGCGTGCCGCGAGGGATGCTTCCGGCGTATCGGCCTTTTGCAGCTGGTCGTTGGCAGCGGCTTTCTGGGCGGAGAGCACCTCGCCCTTCAGTTCTTCGGCGGGGATTGCCAGCTCGGCCAGTACGGTCAGGCCGGCGGGCGTGACATCGGCAAAACCGCCCTGCACGAAGATACGCCGTTCCTCGCCACCATTCTTGATCACCAGCATGCCGGGCAGCAGCGTGGACATGAATGGCGCGTGGTTCGGCAGCACGCCGAACTCGCCTTCCGTGCCCGGAACGATGACCTGGTCGACTTCACCGGAATAGACTTCCTTCTCCGGCGAGACGAGGTTGAATGTCAGTTTATCGGCCATAGCCTTCAAGCCTTTTGCTTCTCAAGACCGTCTTCGAACATCCCGACGGCCTTCTCGAACTTGTCCCGGCAGCCCGGGTTACAGAAACCGACAACCTGCCCCTTGTAGAGCGTCAGCGCATCGGCGCTGACCGGCTTGCCGGACCACGGACAGACTTCATTCACGCAATCATTGAGGCGAAGTCTGTCCGCTGACATTTTGTAGGCAGCCCCTTATGCAGCAGCTGCGGCCATTTTCTGGGCCTTCTGCTTGGCTTCCTCGATCGTGCCGACCATGTAGAAGGCACCTTCCGGCAGGTGGTCGTATTCGCCGGCGACGAGGCCCTTGAAGCCCTTGATCGTCTCTTCCAGCGGCACCTGCACGCCCGGCGAGCCGGTGAAGACCTCGGCAACGTCGAAGGGCTGCGACAGGAAGCGCTCGACCTTCCGTGCACGGGCAACGGTGAGTTTGTCTTCTTCCGACAGCTCGTCCATGCCGAGGATGGCGATGATGTCCTGCAGCGCCTTGTAACGTTGCAGGATGCCCTGAACGTCACGGGCGACCTGATAGTGCTCTTCACCGATGATGCGCGGATCGAGGATACGCGAGGTGGAGTCGAGCGGGTCGACAGCCGGGTAGATACCCTTTTCGGCGATCGAGCGGTTCAGCGTCGTCGTCGCGTCGAGGTGGGCAAACGAGGTTGCCGGCGCCGGGTCGGTCAGGTCGTCGGCAGGCACGTAAACGGCCTGAACGGACGTGATCGAGCCCTTGGTTGTCGTCGTGATCCGCTCCTGCATCGCACCCATGTCGGTGGCAAGCGTCGGCTGGTAGCCAACGGCGGACGGGATACGGCCAAGCAGAGCGGAGATTTCCGAACCGGCCTGGGTAAAGCGGAAGATGTTGTCGACGAAGAACAGAACGTCCTGGCCCTGGTCACGGAAGTTTTCGGCAACCGTCAGACCGGTCAGGGCGATACGGGCACGCGCACCGGGAGGCTCGTTCATCTGGCCGTAAACGAGTGCGGCCTTGGAGCCCTCGGCGGAACCGTCATGTTCCTGCGGGTCGACGTTAACCTTGGATTCGATCATCTCCCAGTACAGGTCGTTGCCTTCGCGGGTGCGCTCGCCAACACCGGCGAACACGGAGTAACCACCGTGGGTTTTGGCGATGTTGTTGATCAGCTCCATGATCAGAACGGTCTTGCCGACGCCGGCGCCGCCGAACAGGCCGATCTTGCCGCCCTTAGCGTATGGGCAGAGCAGGTCGACAACCTTGATGCCGGTGACGAGCACTTCGGACTCGGTCGACTGTTCGACGAATTCCGGTGCCTGGGCGTGAATCGGGCGACGCGTGTCGGACTTGATCGGGCCGGCATTGTCGACCGGCTCGCCGATGACGTTCATGATACGGCCGAGCGTGCCTTCGCCGACCGGCACGGTGATCGCCTCGCCGGTGTCGGTGACGGGCTGACCGCGAACCAGACCTTCGGTGGAGTCCATGGCGATCGTGCGAACGGTGTTCTCACCCAGGTGCTGGGCGACTTCGAGAACCAGGCGGTTGCCGTTATTGTCGGTCTCGAGGGCGTTCAGGATCGCCGGCAGTTGGCCGTCGAACTCGACGTCGACAACAGCGCCGATAACCTGGCTGACGCGACCTTTTGTTCCAGTCATTGGTTTATCCTCTGTCTTACTCTTGTTGAAGGCAGGCAATGCGGCCCGCCTCTGTTCAAACTCGTTTTCCATCGCAACGCTCTCCCTCGCCGGTCAGAATTTCCTTATAAACCTACAGAGCCTCGGCACCGGAAATGATCTCGATCAGTTCCTTGGTGATCTGCGCTTGGCGGGCGCGGTTATATTGCAGGTTCAACTTGTCGATCATCTCGCCGGCATTGCGCGTGGCGTTGTCCATGGCGCTCATGCGCGCGCCCTGCTCGGAGGCGGCGTTTTCCAGCATGGCACGGAAGATCTGCACACCGACATAACGCGGCAGCAGGACTTTCAGGATCTCTTCCTCGTCCGGCTCGTATTCATACATCGCGCCTTTGAGGTCAGGCGTCTGCGTTGCTTCCGGTGCCTCGGCAGGGATGATCTGCTGGGCCGTCGGCACTTGGCTGATCACCGACTTGTAACGGCCATAGAAAAGATGGGCGACATCGAATTCACCGGCGTCGAACATCTCCAGCACTGTGTCGGCGATGCCCTTGGCATCGGCATAGGCGACGCGCTTGATATCCATCGTGTCGATATGCCTGACCAGCAGCCCGCCATACAGACGCTTGAGCTGGTCGCGGCCCTTCTTGCCGACAGTGACGATCTTGACCGTCTTGCCCTCGCCCTGCAGGCGGACGATCGCCTCGCGGGCCAGGCGCACGATGGACGAGTTGAAGCCGCCGCACAGGCCCTTGTCGGACGTTGCGACGATCAGCAGGTGGGTATCGTCAGAACCGGTACCGGCAAGCAGTTTCGGCGCACCCGGATTACCCGCAACGGAAGCGGACAGGTTGGCAACGACGCCTTCCATGCGCTCCGCATACGGACGGGCGGCGACGGCAGCCTCCTCGGCGCGACGCAGCTTCGCCGCGGCGACCATCTGCATCGCCTTGGTGATCTTCTGGGTCGATCTGACCGATCCGATCCGGTTTTTAAGGTCCTTCAGAGAGGGCATGCTCTAGTCCTTACGCGAAGTTCTTCGCGAATGTGTCGAGGATGTCGGTCAGTTTCTTTTCGTTCTCGTCCGACAGTTTCTTCTGGTCGCGGATGTCCGACAGCAGCGATGCATGATCGCCGTGGACGTGGCGCAGCAGCTCTTCCTCGAAGGCACCGACCTTGGCGACCGGGATCTTGTCGAGATAGCCGCGCGTACCGGCGAAAATGACGACGACCTGCTCTTCCATCAGCAGCGGCGAATATTGCGGCTGTTTCAGGAGTTCGGTCAGGCGGGCACCGCGGTTCAGCGTGGCCTGCGTTGCCGCATCGAGATCGGAACCGAACTGGGCGAAGGCCGCCAGTTCGCGGTACTGGGCGAGCTCGCCTTTGATTTTACCGGCAACCTGCTTCATCGCCTTCGTCTGCGCGGCGGAGCCAACCCGCGACACCGACAGGCCGACGTTCACGGCCGGGCGGATGCCCTGGAAGAACAGGTCGGTCTCGAGGAAGATCTGGCCGTCGGTGATCGAGATCACGTTGGTCGGGATATAGGCCGACACATCGTTGGCCTGGGTCTCGATGATCGGCAGTGCGGTCAGCGAGCCGGACCCGTGATTGTCGTTCAGCTTGGCGGCGCGCTCCAGCAGGCGGGAGTGCAGGTAGAAGACATCGCCCGGATAGGCTTCGCGGCCCGGCGGACGGCGCAGCAGCAGGGACATCTGGCGATAGGCAACGGCCTGCTTGGACAGGTCATCGTAAACGATCAGCGAGTGCATGCCGTTGTCGCGGAAGAACTCACCCATGGCGCAACCGGCGAACGGCGCGAGGAACTGCAGCGGGGCCGGTTCGGATGCGGTCGCGGCGACGACGATGGAATATTCCATGGCGCCGTTTTCTTCCAGCGTCTTGACGATCTGCGCGACGGTCGAGCGCTTCTGGCCGATGGCGACATAGATACAGAACAGCTTGCCGGAATCGTCGGCAGCGGCGGCGTTGGTGTCTTTCTGGTTCAGGATGGCGTCGATGCAGATCGCGGTCTTGCCGGTCTGGCGGTCGCCAATGACCAGCTCGCGCTGGCCGCGGCCGATCGGGATCATGGCGTCGATAGCCTTGATGCCGGTCTGGACCGGTTCGTGCACGGATTTACGCGGCAGGATGCCCGGCGCCTTGACGTCGACGAGGCGGCGTTCGGTTGCCTCGATCGGGCCCTTGCCGTCGATCGGGTTGCCGAGCGGGTCGACGACGCGGCCGAGAAGACCCTTGCCGACTGGCACGTCCACAATGGCTTTCGTGCGCTTGACGGTGTCGCCTTCCTTGATAGTGCGGTCGTCGCCGAAAATAACGACACCGACATTGTCGGCCTCGAGGTTCAGCGCCATGCCCTTGATGCCGCCATCGAATTCGACCATCTCGCCGGCTTGGACATTGTCGAGGCCGTAAACGCGGGCAATACCGTCACCGACGGACAGGACCTGGCCGATCTCGGACACTTCGGCTTCCTTGCCGAAATCCTTGATCTGCTGCTTCAGGATGTTTGAAATTTCTGATGCCTGGAGTTCCATTGCTTCTTATGCCTCTTTCATGGCCATTTTCAGACGGGTAAGTTTCGTGCGCAGGGAGCTGTCGACCATCTTGGAGCCGACCTTGACGATCAGGCCGCCGAGAAGTGTCTCATCCACGCGGGTTTGAAGGTTGACGGCCTTGCCGATGGAGGCCTCGATTTCAGCGCGAAGGCGCTTCTGCTGGTCATCGCTCAGCTTCACGGCGGAGACGGCCTCTGCCGAAACCTCGCCACGCGCTTCAGCAGCCAGCTGGCGGAAGGCGACGATGACGCCCGGCAGCGCGAACAGGCGGCCATTGCCAGCCATCAGTGCGGCAAGATTGCGGGTCAGCGGGTCGGCATTGGCCAGGATCGCGGTGATCGCGCTCTCTTTTTCGGCGCGCGAATAGACCGGAGACGCGATCAGGGATTTCAGCTCGTCGCTTTCCTCGATCGCCTTGCCGATCGCGGTCAGGTCGGATTCGAGCGCGTCCAGCTTTCCCTCTTCCTGTGCGAGGTCGAAGAAAGCGGACGCATAGCGTTGTGCGACTTCAGAACCTGCCATCGTCATTTTGCCAGCCATAAGCCTCAGTTATCTCTTTTCGTGGAGGGCCATGGGACCATCCGGGCAGGACCGCGAGAATGCGGGAACCTTGGGGTTTACTGACATTCCCGGCAGCGGCAAGCCAGCAACCGGGAACAAATTCACGCCCTGTTAGCGGAACATGCGCGCAAGGGCAACGGTGAATTACCGCTGTCGGGAGAACTCAGTGCCGCATATTTCGCCGGGAGCGGTCGCGACCTAGCACGGGGCTTGCTGCAGCGCAACATGTACGTCTTGCCGTACGCACCGGGATACCGCACATCCCGACCCTAGACAGCAATCCCGAGCATGGCGAAACACACCGGCATATGGGCGCCAACGGGTACTTTTTCCGCGTCCCAGAAATCCTCGAAGAACCCGGCAATGGCAAAGCCCGCGGCGATCTGCCCGCCGATCTGGTCATCGAGGGAGTGGCTGAATTCCAGCGCCTGCTTTTCGTCGATGACTTTACGCAGCCTTTCCGGCGACAGGCTGGTCGGCGCGGCATAGGGCAGCGAATAGGTGATGACCTGCGGTGCGCCCGCCTCGATCGCCTCGTGATCGAACAGGAAGAAGTCGGGATTCATGATCCCTGACAGAAGCCGCCCGCTGGGGACGAGCACGCGGCGGCATTCGCGCCAGACCGGCAGCACGTCCGGCACGAACACATTCGAGACCGGGTGGAAGATGAGATCGAAACTGCCGTCAGCAAAGCGTGACAGGTCGGCCATGTCGCCCTGCTCCAGCCGGATCGACAGGCCCTCGCGATCTGCGACATGTTTATCGAGTGCCAGCTGTTCCTCCGACTGGTCGAAGCTGGTGACCTCCGCCCCCGCCGCGGCGAGCACCGGTGCCTGCTGGCCACCGCCGGAGGCAAGGCAGAGCACGCGCTTGCCCGTAACGGCGCCTTCTCCGTACCACGCTTCAGGCACCGGCCAGGTCGGGGTGAGAATCAACGACCAGTCTCCGTCCCGCGCCCTGGCGATCGTTTCGGCATCGACCGGCTGGCTCCATTCGTTCTGGCCACCTGCGGCTTCACGGTCCCAGGCCGCGCGGTTATGGGCTTCGATGTCCATCATTTTCTCCTGTTCGCCGGGTCCTATCGCAGATAAACTGACCCGAAAACAAG
This sequence comes from Aquisalinus luteolus, assembly GCF_009712425.2. Classification (GTDB taxonomy): domain Bacteria; phylum Pseudomonadota; class Alphaproteobacteria; order Caulobacterales; family Parvularculaceae; genus Aquisalinus; species Aquisalinus luteolus. The sequence continues at coordinate 514,432 of NZ_VCJR02000002.1, read as the reverse complement.
GTGGAATGAGATGCTGCAAGACGGATGGACCAAGGCCGAGGCCGAAGCGATCCTCGCCGGTGACAACAGGACGGCGATGGTGCGAACCCTCATCGCCATCGCCATGGACCCGCCCGACCTCGACTGGGCGCAGGAGATCTGCATCCGCTTTGCCCGGCATGAAGACGATTATCTGCGCGGCAATGCCATTCTCGGTTTCGGCCATATCGCCAGGGTGTTGCGCGCACTCGACCGCAAGCGGGTCAGCCCGATCGTCCTCGCCGCCCTGTCCGACCCCTCGCCCTTCGTGCGTGGCCATGCGGAATCGGCCTGCGACGACCTCGCCCACTTCCTCGGCTGGCCCGCCCGCCAGGCGTCCTAGTTTGTGGGTGGCATGATCCGGACGGTCATCCTCTCCGCCCTCGGCCTGTCCGCCGCCGCGCTGGCGCTGGAGTGGCTGGAATACCAGTATGTGATCCGGACGCTGTCGACGGAATTCTACATCGTCATCCTGTGCATCGCGTTCACCGCGCTCGGCCTGTGGGCCGGGCACCGGTTGACGGCAAGGCGTCAGCCCGCCGGGTTCGAACTGAACGAGGCGGCGATGGCGAGCCTGTCGATCACCGGCAAGGAACATGAGGTGTTGCAGCATCTCGCCGCCGGACAGAGCAACAAGGAAATCGCGCGGACGATGGGCGTCTCCCCGTGACAGGGAGCGCGGCGGGGTGATCAGGTTCCTGCCGGCCTTCGGGCTCGGCCTCGCCATCGCGTTCGTTGCCAGCGTCATCTACATCATCGGCTGGGAGGCCTATCTGGCCGCGACCGGCAACGAGTTCATCGACAATTACATCGCCGCCAATATCGAGGCCAAGCGCGAGGCAGGCCTGTCGGGCGCGGAGATGGACGCCTTCATGGCCGAGATGGACAAGATGCGCATCGCCTATGGCAATCCGGTGTTCCGCGTGCCGATCACCTTCACCGAGATATTCCCCGTCGGCTTCCTGATCGCGCTGATATCCGCCGCGATCCTTCGCAACCCGAAGGTCCTGCCAGCGCGATAGGCTGGCACCGGACAAGTCAGTGCGGGGGTCAACTCCGCCCTCGCCCCGCACCGGCTGCGGTCTCTCCGAACGGAGGGGCCGCGCTGGTGGTTGTGGCTTCGGAATCGTGTGGGATGAGTGTTTCACAGCCGCGAGTTAGTCAAGGCCGCGCCTGAAGGCGCGCCGCGAAGCGGTTACAGCCTTGACGAACTCACGGCTGTAAAACGATTGGCAGCCATGCCTTTTAAGGCAAGGAGTGCCTTAAAAGGCCTTGGCGAGACGTTACTATTTGCCCCCATCCCCTGCTTCGCAGGTACTTCCCCCGCAAGCGGGGGAAGAATGGCGAGCCGTCCGAAGTCGGTGCAATGTTTTCCTCCCCCGTTTACGGGGGAGGTGCCCCGGAGGGGCGGAGGGGGTAGCACTGAGAGCACCGCCAGCTATCGCTGCGGTGTTGGCGATGAAAAAAAGAAGGCCCGTGGAGAGTATTATCCAGAGCGTATGTAGCTTTGAGAGCTTGTAGCTTCGGAAAAGCTTTTCACTCTCCACGGCGGCATTCCGGTGCGCGGCCCTGAGGGAGCTCTCGCGTTCACTCGTCTGAGTGAAATGCCGATCCCTGCCACGAACGCCGACGCGCGCCCGCTCCTCGCCCCGAGGGGATAACAGGGATGCCTGCTGGAGGGCGCCGCCCGCAGGTAAGAGCGACAACCTCCCTGTTTCCGGTCCTCACCGGCAACGAGAGAAGAATAAGCGCATACAGACGGGCGGGGATAAGTTGTGCGGCAAGCCAAGTGCTTGCTTTCACCAGGCGACGATCACATAGTGTCGTCATGATCTTTATGTCTTCCTTCTTCCCCCAGGCCTGAGCGAAACAGGCGCCACCCCGCGCGTCTCACCCCATGGCATGACCGGCGCCTTTGCTTGAGCGCCGAAAGAAGGACACTCATCTGATGAAAAATACCGATATTGACCTGAGCGAAGAGCAGGTCGCCAGTTTCAGTGCTGACGGATTTATCCGGCTGGAAGAAGCATTTTCAGAGAACCTGGCTGCCCGATGCCGGGACCACCTGTGGCAGGCGCTGAACCGGATGGCAGGCATATCGCCTGATGAACCGCACAGCTGGCAGGAACCCGTCATCCGCATACCACTCATGACCTTGCCCGCTTTTGCAGAGGCAGCCAATACGCCAAAGCTCACGGGTGCCTATGATGCGCTGACCGGCAAGGGCCAATGGCAAAAGCTGATGGGGCTTGGGTCGTTTCCTGTGCGCTTTCCATCTTCCAGACCGCCAGCCGATACTGGCTGGCACGTGGATATGAGTTTCGGAACCGACCATCCGGACTTCATGGAATGGCGCATCAATTCGGCAAGCCGGGGCCGGTTGCTGCTGATGCTCTTTCTGTTCTCTAACGTCGGTTCAGACGATGCACCGACGCGCATTCGCAAAGGATCGCACAGGACGATTGCCAGAGAGCTTCTGCCTCATGGGAGTGAAGGGTTGACCCTGCGAGAATTGGCGGCCGACGGTTTTGCCTCAACGGCCGGCTGTGAGGAAATGCTGGCAACAGGACCGGCGGGCACAGTCTATCTGTGCCACCCCTTTATCGTTCATTCGTCTCAAGGGCATCGCGGCACGGCCCCGCGCTTCATGGCCCAGCCGCCGCTCTTGCCCAAGGATGGTTTCGATAGCCCCTGAAGGTTCACCGGTGCAGGTGAGTAACCAAAGGCTTTCTCAGCCTGCTGCCTGCGGATTGATATAGCCGGGGTCATGCGCAAATGGCAGGTCCGCGCCTCTGCGCAACGCATCGAGCACTGCCGCGAAATCCGTCCGGCAACGGAACCCCATCTGGCGTTCCGCGCGGCTGGCATCGTAGACCCGGCCGATGCTGTCAGGCAGAACCCACCCCTTGGCAGCGAACAGGGCCGGTGCATCCGGAATGTATTCCGTGATAACAGCGGCAGCATCCGTCTTCAAACGGGAGGCATCCTGCCGCCGGAAAGGCGTTGGGGAAGATATAATGTATACTTCATGCCTAATTTCGGGTGCCTTTTCCAGCGCCGCAACATGAGCTTCGGCCATGTCCTCAACAGTCCCGCGGCGATAGAGCAATTCCAGCGCCTTCAGGTTCTCACCCGAAGGATGTTTCAGGGTGTCGTCCTCTTCCGGGAAGAACCGGGACGTGCGCAGGACAACCGTATTGAGCCCGTGATCGATGAAGAACTGGCGGCACAACCCCTCGGCGGCCAGTTTGGTAACGCCATAGATATTGCGCGGGGCCAGGGGCCCGGTATTTTCATCAATCCAGACGGCATGGTCCGCCATCTCGTTGCGGATTTCCTGCGAAATCATCAGCGAAGTGGTGGACGTGAAGACGAAGCGGTCATGGCCCGCATCGCGTGCCGCCGTCAGCAGATTGAGCGTACCGGTGATATTCACATCAATGAAGGCCTGCGCCGGAAAGCGGGCAATATCCGGCTTGTGCAGGCCACCGGCATGAATGACCGCTTCTATGCCCTGTTCGGCGAAGACACGCTCGACACAGGTCTTGTCGGCAACGGAACCGATATGAGTGGTATGCTCACCCGGGGCGATATCCAGACCGGTGACAACATGGCCGTCTTGCTTGAGGCGCGGCGCAAGAAATCGCCCGAGCCATCCGGAAGAGCCTGTCAGAAGTATCCGCATGACATGCCCCTCCCGATGTGTCGGATCAGTCCCGTAGCAGCTCGTTGACTGAGGTCTTGGAGCGGGTCTGTTCGTCGACCTGCTTGACGATGACCGCGCAGTAAAGGCCCGGGCCGCCGTCTTTTCCTGGCAAAGTGCCAGGCACGACGACGGAATATGGCGGGACCTCGCCGCGATGGATCTCGCCGGTCGCGCGGTTCACGATCTTGGTCGACGCGCCGAGATAGACGCCCATGGACAGGACCGAGCCCTCGCGCACGATGACGCCTTCGGCGACTTCCGAGCGGGCACCGATGAAGCAATTATCCTCGATGATGACCGGGCTTGCCTGCAGCGGCTCCAGCACGCCGCCAATGCCGGCACCGCCGGAGATGTGGCAGTTCTTGCCGATCTGGGCGCAGGAGCCGACGGTCGCCCAGGTGTCGACCATGGTGCCCTCGTCCACATAGGCGCCGATATTGACATAGGACGGCATCAGCACGACGCCGGGAGCGATATAGGACCCGCGGCGCACGGTTGCCGGCGGCACGGCGCGGAAGCCCGCCGCCTTGAACTGCGCCTCGCCCCAATTGTGGAATTTGTTCGGAACTTTGTCCCACCACGGGCCGGGCTGGGTGTCGGTGGCATTATGGTCGGACGCGCCCATCAGCACGTTTTCGTTCAGGCGGAAGGACAGGAGAACCGCCTTCTTGACCCATTGATGGACTTTCCAGTTGCCATCCTCCTGCGGGGTGCACACGCGCACCTCGCCCGCATCGAGCGCGGACAGGGCGGAATTGACAGCGCTGCGGATATCGCCGCCGGTCTCCGTCGTGATCTTGCTGCGCTCTTCCCATGCGGGGTCAATGATTGCTTGCGCCTTTTTCAGGTCCATCGTCTGTCGTCCTCTTGTCTCGTATCAAATCTCAGGCGGCGGTTTTGAGGCCGGTGAGGAAAGAGGTCAAGTCGGCAGTGACGTGATGGACGTGATCATAGGTCTCGCCGGGGCGGGAGGGGCGCTTGTCCTCCGGCTCATCTTCCATCCAGTCGGCGTCGGACTGGACGAGAACCGTGGTCTTGCCCAGAGCATGGGCGGCGACGAGGTTCTGGGGCAGGTCCTCGAACATCGCCGCGCGGGACGGGGTGATGCCGAAGCGCCGGTTGAAGGCGTGATAGGTGTCTTCATGGGGCTTTGGCAGGTAATCCGCCGCCTCGATGTCGAAAATGTCGTGGAAGAGATCGAGAATGCCGATCTTGCCGGCGACATTCTCCGCATGGCGGACGGAGCCATTGGTGAAGATATAGCGCTTGCCCGGCAGGGCCGCTATGGCGGCGCGAAGGCCCTCATCCTGCGGCACGACGCTGACATCGATATCGTGGACATAGTCGAGGAAATCGCGCGGTTGCACGCCATGCTCCTTCATCAGGCCGGACAGGGTCGTGCCGTAGGCGGAGTAATAGTGCTTCTGGATCTTCCGCGCGCTCGTCTCGTCCAGCGACAGGCGGGCCTGGATGAATTCCGACATGCGCCGGTCGATCTGGCCGAACAGATGGCAGTGGGCCGGATAGAGCGTGTTGTCGAGGTCAAAGACGTATGTGTCGATATGGGTGAAGTCAGTCATTCAGCGGCCGCCGGCATTGCCGGATGTGGTGGCGAGTTCCTTGTTGAACTGCTCAGGCGCGAAGCGGAAGGTGGCGGATTTCTCCGAGCCGATGGAGACCTTGCGGAAAGAGGCTTCGACGAAGCCATTGTCCTCGCAGTCGATGCCGTCCTCTGCCTCGAACTGGACATCGGAGATACAGAACGGCTTCTCGCCGGCGATCATCGGCACATCCTCGTCGCCGATATCCATCATGCCATAGACATAATAATGGTCGGAGGTGAGATCGCCGCGAATGACCTTGGCGCATTCGGACCCTTCCAGACGCCACCAGCCGGAGGAATTGTAATTGCCCTCGCCCGCCGGCCTGGCGATGGCCGCCCAGACAGGCAGCTGTGTGGAATTGCAGAAGAAGAAGCCGACCTTGGCATCGCGCTCGTTCGCTTCCGCGATCAGCTGGTCGATCAGTGCGTCGTCATAGACGCCGGAATCGCCCATGCCCCGGTCCTGGCGGTATTCGCGCAGCACTTCCTGGGTGGTACGGCCTAGCGCCCCGTCGATATTCCTGATGCCATAGCCGACATCCTGCAGCAGGCGCTGCACGCCAGCGACCTCGGCCTTGTAGACGTTGTAGTTCGTCTCCTCGACAAACTCCGTGCGGTAGGAGCCGTCATTATCGGCCGGCACGTCAACGGCGAAGAAATCGCGCTGGCGGCGTGGATCGCCGGCACAGACGTCCTGGTCGCGCAGGGTGAAGAGGCTTTCATTCTCCACACACAGGGCCGTGTCGCCGGACCATGTACGCAGCGGACCGCGATGGCCGGGGATCGCCTCGCCATAGACAAAGTAACGACCCGGGCGGATTGCTTCCGTCATCACCACCTTGCACTGGCCGGCGCGCAGCCTCCACCAGCCGCGGGTGAACATGCGGCCTTCATCGACATAGCCGATCGCCGCCGACAGGGCATAGGAGGTCTTGTTGCAGAAGGAATATTCGGCGCGAGCGCTGGAGGACAGGCCGAACCCGGCAAGGGTGCAGACCATGATCGCTGATACGATGGCGATGTGCTTGATCATCTTGTACTTTTCGCTACGCCTGCCGCGGTAACTGACTGAGAATACTAAATCACACAGATCAGCCCTGCGAGGCAAGAAATTATGTGATCCTGTGGCAGTCGGCCCTGTTTCCTGCCGTTCCAGAATGCGCCAATGGCTCGCACCGGACAAGTTACAGAAGATCAAGACAGGCCGAAGCGCCATGTTGCCAAAGGAAGCCCGCGCCCTGTATCTCTCATCGCCTGATGAGTGCAGAACCAGCCGCCCTTCCCGGAATGGAACAACCCGCCCCGCGCCTCGTGCGCGTGCTGGTGCCACTGCCCCTTGCCGGGCCCTATACCTATGCCGAGCCCGATGATCTCGAGCTTGCACCCGGCGACTATGTCACCGTGCCGCTGGGGCCGCGCCATGTGCGCGGCGTGGTCTGGCCCGATGCAGCAGGGGGCACGGCGGATGCCGAGATCGACCTGAAGAAGGTCAAGCCGGTGCTGGAACGCCTCGACGCGCCGCGCCTGTCTGTCGAGGTGATGAATTTCGTCGACTGGGTCTCCGCCTATACGCTGTTCCCGCAGGGCGCTGTGCTGCGCATGGTGATGCGCTCGGGCTCCCAACTCGACCCGCCGCGCCCGCAGACAGGCTATCTCGCCGCGCCGCGCGTGCCGGAGGGGGTGAAGATGACGCCGCAGCGCGAGAAAGTTCTGGCGACGGTCCGTGGGCTGAATTTTCCTGAAACGCCGGCAGAGATTGCCCGGCGGGCCGGGGTCTCAGACGGCGTCGTGCGGGCCCTTGCCGATGCAGGTGCGCTTGAGAAAATCGAGACCGACCCGGACGCACCATTCGAGGCGCCCAATCTTGGCCGCCGGGGCAAGACCCTGTCGCCCGAACAGGCGGATGCCGCCGACAAGATTCGCCGCCATATCGAGGCCCGCGAATATGCATGTACGCTGATCGATGGAGTCACAGGTTCCGGCAAGACCGAGGTGTATCTTGAGGCCGCCGCCGCGGCGCTGAAGCAGGACCCGGGCGCGCAGGTGCTGGTCATGCTGCCCGAGATCGCGCTGACCCTGCCCTTCCTTAAACGTCTCGAAGAGCGCTTCGGCGCGGCGCCCGCGCCCTGGCATTCGGACCTGGGACAGGCCGGCAGGCGGCGGACATGGCGGCGGGTGGCCGACGGCTCCGCCCGCCTGGTGGTCGGCGCGCGCTCCGCCCTGTTCCTGCCGTTCAGGAACCTGAAACTGATCATCGTCGATGAGGAGCACGACCCCGCCTACAAGCAGCAGGACGGGGTTTTGTATCAGGCGCGCGACATGGCGATATTGCGCGCCGCCCACGGAGGATTTCCGATAGTGCTGGCCTCGGCGACGCCGTCGCTGGAGACGGCGGTGAACGCGCAGGGCGGGCGATACGAGACGGTACAGCTGCCGTCCCGCTTCGGTGGCGCGAGCATGCCCGATATCGGCCTGATCGACATGCGCGAGAACCCGCCGGAAAAGCAGGAATGGCTGTCGTCTGTGCTGATCCGCGCTGTGAACGACACGCTGGCGCGCGGCGAACAGGCGATGCTGTTCCTGAACCGGCGCGGCTATGCCCCCCTGACGATCTGCCGCAAATGCGGGGAGCGGATGACGGCGCCGGACAGTGACACATGGCTGGTCGAGCATCGGTTTTCCAACCGGCTCGTCTGCCACCACACCGGCTATTCGATCCCACGGCCCGATACCTGCCCCCATTGCGGGGCGCATGATTCCCTGGCCGCCTGCGGGCCGGGCGTGGAGCGCATCGCCGAGGAGGCGGCGCGGCTGTGGCCGGAGAAACAGATCGCGATCTTCTCCTCCGACACGGTGATGAACCCGGCGGCGGGACAGGAACTCCTTGCCCGGATGAAAGACGGCGGGATCGATATTCTCGTAGCGACGCAGGTCGCCGCCAAGGGGCACCATTTCCCGAACCTGACGCTGGTCGGCGTCGTCGATGCCGATCTTGGCCTCGTCGGCGGCGATTTGCGGGCCGGTGAGCGGACATGGCAATTGCTGTCGCAGGTGATCGGGCGGGCGGGCCGCGAGGAAAAACCGGGCCGGGCCCTGTTGCAGAGCTACCAGCCGGAGCATCCGGTGATCGCGGGGTTGGCCTCCGGCGATCGCGATGCCTTCATGGAGGCAGAACGCGACGGTCGAGAAATGCTCGGCTTCCCGCCTTTCGGCCGCCTTGCCGCTCTGGTCCTGTCCGGCGAAAACGAGCAACACGTCAACAGTGCCGCCCGCATGCTGGCCGCGCAAGTGCCCCATGGGCAGGGCATCGAGGTGTGGGGTCCTGCGCCAGCGCCTCTCTATCGCCTGCGCGGATCGTACCGTGTACGGTTCCTGATCAAGGCAGCCCGGGATGTGTCGATCCAGAATTTCCTGAGGGCATGGTTAACGGATGTGAAAATCCATTCCTCCGTCCGGAGAACCGTGGACATTGACCCCTATTCATTCATGTGACCTTCCCCGCCCCAAAACAGGGAAATTCGAATCATGACGGAACGATGTGTCTTTTCAGTGCATTAGACAGGCATTGATACGCTTGAACAGCTTTAAAAGGAGGCTTCCATGCTGAGATGGGCCATTATCTTTTTTGTCATTGCACTGATCGCTGCCGTGTTCGGTTTTGGTGGTATTGCCGGTGCCGCATCCGGGATTGCGCAAATCCTGTTCTTCGTCTTCATCGTCCTGCTGCTGGTCTCTGTGGTCATGCACCTGATACGGGGACGCGGCGTATAGAGCGCCAATAATACTCTGATATTATTTTTTCAACGCCATGGAACCTTTTTCCATGGCGTTGTATTTATTGCATTATAAAGAAGTTTTACACTGGAATGCGGCTTTCTCCCGTCGGCATTCATTCACAAAATGTGACAAGCCCTCTCCTTTGGTCTATACCCCACCCATGCGAAAATTTGAGTGCATGATCCAACTGATCATGGCTTGCAACGTCGATACGGATAAACTGTCCGTATCGGGAGAGGACCGATATGTTGAAGCGTCACCGCATCCAGTTTCCCCCTGAAAACAGTACGAGACTCGCCCAGAGTGAGGTTATTTTTCACCTAGTTGAAAACGACAAGCGCCACCAGCTGCGTTTCCATGACTATGACGAGTTATACAAGCGGCCCGGCCTGTATGAGCAGGTTTTCTACGAACGCCTGCAGTGCAACTCGCCAGTCAAGGTCGCGGAGATCCTTGAAGAGACCCTCAACGCCAATGGCGAACAGATGTTCGGCCTGCGCGTACTCGACCTCGGTGCCGGTAACGGCATCATGGGGGAGGAGCTGAAAAAACACGGCGTCTCCCGCCTTGTCGGGGCAGATATCATTCCCGAGGCGTGCGACGCCGCCTGGCGCGACCGGCCTGCGGTCTATGACGATTACGTCGTCGCCGACTTTTCCGATCTCACTGGCGCGCAGCAAGAAGAGCTGGAGAGCTGGCGGTTCAACGCGCTGACCGTGGTTGCCGCCCTCGGCTTTGCAGATATTCCGGTAGAGGCGTTCGTGCCTGCCATGAACCTCGTCGAGGACAATGGCTGGGTCGCCTTCAACATCAAGGAAACCTTCCTGCAGGAAAGCGACAATTCTGGCTTTTCGGCCTTTATCCGCAAGCTGATCTTTTCCGAATACCTCGAAGTTCACCACCTGGAGCGCTATCGCCACCGCCTGTCGATGGAAGGCGAGCCACTTTATTATTACGCCATGGTTGCCCGCAAGATGAAGGATGTCCCTGCGGAGCTGGACTAGGAGGGCTGGATTGATCAGGCCGGCATGATGGCGGGCGACCCACGGAACTTGCGGGCGTCGCAACCGTTTCCCATATCAGTTCTGCCCGTTCGCCGGGCGCAATACGAGAAGGGAATTTCATGGGCGACGTCCTGCGCATCATCCTCGCCATCCTCTTGCCGCCACTTGGCGTGTTCTTTCAGGTCGGTTTCGGCCTGCAGTTCTGGATCAACATCCTGCTGACCCTGCTTGGTTATATTCCGGGCATCGTCCACGCCATCTGGATCATCGCGCGCAATGATTGACCTGTCCGGCACACCCGAAACCGGGACCCTCGATCGCGATATCTATCGCGATGAAGACCGCAAACGCCGGCTGGAGCGGCTCGAGAAGCTGGCCAACCTGCTCGATGCGCGGTTCGTGCTGCCGGGCACGGGCATCCGCTTCGGCCTCGATTCCCTGATCGGCCTGATCCCGGGCATCGGCGATACGGCAACAGGTTTCCTGTCCCTCTGGATCGTCTGGCAGGGTATCCGGCTGGGCGTCGGCCCCGGCACCGTCATCCACATGCTGTTCAACGTGCTGATCGATACCGCAATCGGCAGTATCCCGCTGCTGGGCGATATCTTCGACGTCGCATTCAAGGCGAACCTTGCCAATATCCGCCTGATCCAGCGCCACGCCGAAGTGTGATCACTTACAGGGTATGATCACTAGCAGAGTGCAATCACCTGACGGGTGTGATCGCCTGAACAGTTGCTTAAGGGCTCGCCGCATATCATAAGCGGTATCATGAGTTCTGAACCTGTATCCCCCCTGTCGAAACAATCGGACCCGGTGGCGCTTGCCGCCGAGTTGATCCGCTGCCCGTCGGTGACCCCGGTCGAGGGCGGCGCCCTCGACCTTATCCAGCGCTGGCTGGAGCCGCTGGGCTTTGCCTGCGAACGGCTGATCTTTGCCGATGAAGGCCTGCCGCCGGTCGATAATCTCTATGCCCGCCTCGGCGCCGGCGCGCCGCATTTCTGCTTTGCCGGCCATACGGATGTCGTGCCTGCGGGATCGGAAGAAGCCTGGTCAGTCCCGCCATTCCAGCCCGCCGTCGTCGATGGCATGCTGACAGGGCGCGGCGCGGCGGACATGAAGGGCGCGATAGCCGCCTTCCTCGCCGCCATGGCCCGATACGTCGATGACGCGAAATTCAAGGGATCGATCAGCCTGCTGATCACGGGTGACGAAGAAGGCATGGCGATTAACGGCACGCGCAAGCTGGTCACATGGCTGCAGGAAAAGGGAGAGACGATCGACCACTGCATCGTCGGCGAGCCGTCCAACCCGGATACGATGGGCGACATGATCAAGGTCGGGCGCCGCGGCAGCTTCAACGCGCAACTGACCGTGCATGGCATTCAGGGCCATGTCGCCTATCCCCACCGTGCCGATAACCCGGTGCCGAAGCTCAACGCACTTCTGGCCGCCCTGACAGGCGAGCCGCTGGACGATGGCTATGAACGCTTCCAGCCATCGAACCTGGAAGTGACCGCCCTGTCGACACCGCCACTGGCTGAGAACGTCATCCCCGGCGAGGCAGGCGCACGCTTCAATGTGCGTTTCAACCCCAACTGGACAGGGGCGAGCCTGGAAGCGCATTTGCGTGAGCGGCTGGAGAAAGCGGCAGCCAATTATGATGGCGGGATCGAGTGGGAACTGTCCGCCCGCACCTCCGGCGAGGCTTTCCTGACCACCGATACAGCCTATACGGACCTTCTGGCTGACTGTGTCGAACAGCACACGGGCCGCAGGCCGGAGCTGTCAACCAGCGGCGGCACATCCGATGCGCGCTTCATCAAGGATATCGCGCCGGTCGCCGAGTTCGGCCTCGTCGGCGCGACCATGCACAAGGTCAACGAGCAGGTCGCCACCGGTGACATCCACCTGCTGACAGCGATCTATCACACCATCCTGACCCGGTATTTCGACGCTTCATGATTACGCCTGCCTATATCGGTTCCCAGTTCCGCGCCGTCCTGTCGATGGCGCAGGACAACCCGCTGTGGCGCGAGCGCATCGATGGCGGGGCGGACGGATTCTACCGCTCGTTCTGGTCGATCCTGCTGGGCATGCCCTTCGCGGCGCTGAACCTCTGGCTGTCACTCCAGCTCTTTCTCAGGATACCGGACCTGGCTGCCGACATGACCATCGCGCTGCCACTGCCGTTCTTGATGATCGTCCAGATACTGACGGTAACGGCAGTCCGGCTTGCGGTAATCGGGATGCTTTTGGTGCTGGCGCGGTCCCTGAACAGGGAGCGCGGTGTCAGCCCGCTGGTCGTTGGCTATAACTGGGCCGAGCTGATTATCCAGATGCTGCTTTCAATCACCTTTCTGGTCATCCTTGTGTCACCCGCGCCAGCCATTTTTTCCGGGCTTTTGCTGGGGGTGACCATCTTCATGTTCCATCTGCGCTGGGGTGTCCTGCGACGAACACTGGAGACCAATATCGTCCAGACGGTCTCCATCCTCGTCATGCTGTCTCTGGTCGGGCTTCTCGTCAGCATTGTCGTTACCGGCATGCTGCGCGGCATCATCGGCGTCTTCATTCCCTTGGAAATGGTGACGGTGGATGTCTATTTCGCCCGGGATTGAGCCTGGAACCCCGTCAAGGAAAGCAAGATTTAGTTTTTGTAATCCGCCAAAAACTTCCTTTGCATGCCTCAGTCCGGGACAGTATGATCTCGGCGAATTGATTGAGAGTCCCACAAAGAGGGCTGTTTGCTCCGACTTTGAACACAAACCCGCCTTTTTGATGTGGGATCAGGGACACCAGATAACCGGAAGGAATTTCCATGAAGAAGTCAGTCTTCGGCGCAGCGTTTGCTGCAGGGGCCTCGCTCGTGCTCGCCGGCAATGCCAGCGCACAGAACGACCAGACGCCGCCGCCCGCCAAATTCACCGCCCAGGAAGCCGCAGGGTGTGCCGCGACATTCGACTGGATGCTGGAATTCGTCGACCTCGACCAGTCCACCGGCATGACCGAGCAGGATATCCAGCGTTTCTACATGGAGACAGATCTTGCCGCTGCCATGTGGACCTATGAACTTTATGCGGCCATGGATGGCAAGACCGACGAAGAGCTTAAGAACGCCTATATCGCCGGCGCGGAAGCCCTGATGAACAGCTTTCCGCAGGAAGAAAGCGAAGAAGCGAACCAGGCGGTCGTTAACATCGTGATGGCGAAGGCAGAGACCTGTGGCACGACGATCGCCAATGCCTATCCTGATGGCAACCACCCGGTCATCCAGCAGATGATGGCGCAAGCTGCCGCTGCGAGACAGCAACAGCAGCAACAGGCTCCCGCTGCGGAATAAGCCGAGACCGAACGCACAATCGGAATTCAGAAAACCCGGGTCTCACGATCCGGGTTTTTTGTGGTTGCCAGTAATGCGTCAGTAATCGGCCCCGACAAAATAAAGCCCGCAGGCCGGTGCGACCGGGCCACAGGCTGTCCTGTCTGCTGCTGCGAGCGCCTTGCCGACATCATTGACCGACCATTTACCGGCGCCGACCCGCTCCAGCGTGCCCGCAAAGGAGCGGACCTGATTATGCAGGAAGGATCGGGCATGACAGGTCAGGTGGACCTCTCCCCCAACCCGGGCGACGGCGATATCTTCCAGCGTCTTGACTGGGCTGTCTGCCTGGCAATGGGCGGACCGGAAGGTCGTGAAATCATGCCTGCCCTTGAGCAGCTGTGCCGCCGCGTTCATCGCTTCGACATCGAGGGTGAAAGGCCGCCGCCAGACCCGGCCTCGGTCGAGCGACAGGGGCGCCCGGCGCTCAACGAAACGGTAGCGATAGTAACGTCTGATGCAGGAAAAGCGGGCGTGGAAGCCGTCTTCGGCGCGCGCTGCCTCCAGCACCGAGACAGGATGCGGGCGCAGGTGAAAGTTGAGCGCATCGCGCACGCTGTCATCGGGCATGTCGCGATCGAGATCGATATGGGCTGCCATGGCGAGGGCATGAACGCCTGAATCCGTTCGCCCCGCCGCAACGACAGGCGATGGCTGGCCGGACAGGGTCTCCCCTGCCGCCTCCAATACGCCTTGTACGGATAAACCGTTGTCCTGACGCTGCCAGCCGACGAAAGGCGTCCCGTCATACTCAATCGTCAGGCGATAGCGCGGCATGGATCAGGCGAGCCTCATGCCGGGCTTGAGCGGGAAGCCCCGCAGGAACTCCTCCGCCGCCTGAACGCCCTTGCCAGCCCGTTGCAGGCTGGAAAAGGCAATCGCCCCGTCGCCGCAGGCAACGACCAGCCGGTCGCCCGTTAGAAGGATTTCACCCGGCGCGCCTGCGCCCTCGGAAACAGCGCTCATCAGCGCCTTGCAGCGGACCGTCTGTGTACTGCCGGGTTTGTTGACATCAGCGACCTCGAACCATGCACCGGGCACTGGCGAGAGGCCACGCACATGCCAGTCGATTTCGCGTGCAGGCCGGGCCCAGTCGATCCGCGCCTCGTCCGCCGTGATTTTCTCCGCATAGGTCACACCCTCATCTGACTGCGGCGTCGCCCCGAGGCTGCCGCGATCGAGCGCGGCAAGCGCGCGCGGCAGCATGTCCGCCCCGATCTGGGACAGCCGATCATGCAGAGAGCCTGCCGTGTCATCCGCGCCGATCTGAACCGTTTCCGACAACAGCACCGGCCCGGTATCGAGGCCCGCCTCCATCTGCATCACCTGGACGCCGGTGACGGCATCACCCGCCATAATCGCCCGCTGGATCGGCGCGGCCCCGCGCCAGCGCGGCAACAGCGAGGCGTGCAAATTGATGCAGCCGAGCCGGGGCGCGGCAAGGATCGCCTTTGGCAGGATCAATCCATAGGCGACAACAACGGCAAGATCGGCCTCGAGATCGGCAAAGGCATGTTTTTCCTCGTCGCTTTTAAGGCTTTCGGGGTGGCGCACGGCCAGGCCATGGCTCTCGGCAAATTCCTGCACCGGCGATGGACGCAGATGCTGGCCACGACCGGCACGGCGTGGCGGCTGGCAATAGACGGCGGCAATATCGTGCCCGGCGGCGATCAGCTCGCCCAGCGCCGGCACCGAATAGGCCGGGGTTCCCATGAAAATGAGCCGCATGATCCGAGTTCCCCTCCGCCATGGGCGGATTTTCAAAGAGATTAAAAAAAATTAACCAGTGTAGCTGAAAAGCCTCAGCGTCATCCCGCCGCAGCGAGTTTCTGCTCTTTCTTGAGCTTCTTGAGAATCCGTTCCCGCTTAAGGCGAGACAGATGATCGATAAAAAGCACACCTTCCAGGTGATCCATCTCATGCTGGATGCAGACCGCGAGCAGGCCTTCCGCCTCCAGAACCTGTTCGTTCCCGTCATAATCCAGATACTTCACGGTGCATTGAGCCGGGCGTTCGACTTCGTCATAGAACTCCGGAACGGACAGGCAGCCCTCTTCGTAAGGCTTTGTATCATCTGACGGATTCAGGATTTCCGGGTTGACGAAATAGCGCGGCTCAGGCTCCTCGCCCTCACCGGCGAGATCCATGACGATCACGCGCTTTGGCACACCGACCTGGATCGCGGCAAGGCCGATGCCCGGTGCATCATACATCGTCTCCAGCATGTCATCCATCAACGCGCGCAGATCATCGTCTACACGTTCCACGGGTTTGGACACCTCACGCAGGCGCGGGTCCGGCACGGTCAGAATGGGTCTTATTGTCATGACTTTCACCTAAGCGCTGGCTTGATCTTCGTCAATAAGGCGTGAATCCTGCATTGCCTTTTGGGTTCACAGGGTCGAGACCTCGCCAAGACGGGTCGTTTGTTCTATGGATATCAAGCATATAGGCGATGGGCCATATAGGCGATTGGCCCTTTAGCGATGGGCAAGGGATGAGCTACGGGATGTTTTTCACACAGGGCCTGAAGCTGGCAGAGACGTCTGGCAGTTTTCTTGCAGGTGTTGTCCTGTTTTTGGAAAACGAGGTCGACGAGCTGAAGGCTGCGGCTGAAGCGGCGGCGCAAGCCATTCAGCCGGTTGATGCTGTCGCCTCGGGGGAAAGCGGAATGACGACTTGGGTAATTATTGGCGTCGTGGTGCTGGCTGCTGTCATGCTGGCGGCGGTCTACATCATGGGCAGGCGCAACCGAGCCCGGCTGGCAGAAGAAGAGGCCGCCGACAATCCGCTGTTCGAGGACCAGTATGCTGTCTCCGACGATGACATCGTCATCGAGACCCAGTCCAGCACTGCAGGGGCCGATGGCGGCTTTGAGGAAGTGAAGGACGAAGACGAAGAACACCACGCGCAGCCCGTTCTGGAGGAAATCCAGGAAGAAGAGGCGGAACCGGAAATCGAGGAGCCCGTTCTTCAAGAGATTACAGACAAGCCTGAGCCACAAGAACCCGCCCCTGCTGCGGATAATGAAAATGTCATCCCGCTCATGAAAAAATCAGAACAAGCCCCGGCGGACGCTGTGGGCAAACAGGCAGAGCCCGATTACGACGCCGGCGAGGAAGCCGTGCGCTATGCCTTTGCCGCCCGCCAGAAAGGGCCGATGAGCTTCTCCAAGCCCAAGGCAGACAAAAGCCGCCCTGACAATGTGCGCAAGGAACCGCCGCTTGAAGCGTCTAAAACGCAAGCCGCTCCGGTAATGGCCGCCGCCGGTGACACCGAGCAGCCGCCTGACGAGCTTGCGCAGGAGCAGCACGCCGCCATGGAACCGCCCAGAGAAGACTTACGCGAAGAGACGCGCGAACAGCAGAGCGGCGAGATGCGCTTCATGTCTGCGAGCGAAAGCCGCGCCCATCGCGACGATGATGGCCGTGATGCCCATGACAGCGACTATCGCCCGCGCTCCTATATCGCGCCGACGGTTCTGCGCGAGGATTTCAACCGGCTGGAGCGGCTTCAGGCAGAGCGCCTCGACATCCTGCGTGACGAGATCAGCCGCCAGATTTCCTCGATGAAAGCGGACCAGAACAACCGCTTCGACATCGTCGTCGATGCGCTGGACCGCAAGCTGACGAAACTGACCGAAGTGCGTTTCGAGGCACCGGTCGATGGCGACAACAGTGTCGCGCCGATGCTGAACGAGTTCACCCGCCAGGTGAACATGCTGCAGTCGACGCTGGAAAACCAGGGTCAGCGCATCCGCGCGATCACCCAGATCCTCGATGATCGTCTCGGCACCGTCTCCCATGTCTATGGCGAGGTGCGCAATATCGGCGACCGGATCGACCAGTTCACCGCCCGCCTCGGCGAGATGGAAAAGTCGATCTCCGAAAACACCCGCCTCGACATGATGTCGGATGTTCAGTTGTCTGACGTTGTGCGTTCGTCGCTGCCGCCTGACAGCTACGAGTTCAAGCCGCTTCTGTCGAACAATCACCGCGCCGACTGCATCATCCGCCTGCCGCATCCGCCGGGCACGATCGTCGTCGATACGAAATTCCCGCTCGATGCCTATAATGCCCTGCCCTCCCGCGACGAGGTCCAGCGCGACATGCACCAGGCCCGCGGGGCGGAGGATTCCTTCCGCCGCGCCGTGCTGCGCCACATCATCGATGTCGCAGAGCGCTTCATCATCCCTGGCGAGACGGCGGATTCCGCGCTGATGTTCGTGCCGACGGAGTCGATCTACACGACGCTGCATGCCCGCTTCCCCGACCTGATCCGCGATTCCTTCCGTGCCCGCGTCTGGATCGTGTCGCCGTCGACGCTGATGGGCACGCTGCAGACGCTGAAGGGCGTGCTGCGCGACACCCGCGCCGGCGAGGATGCCAGCCGCAAGGCCCGCGAGGAGGAAAGCCTGCGCGAGGAAATGGAAGAGCTGCGCACCCGCGCCTCGACACTCGCCCGCAATTTCGAGACGACCCAGTCCGAACTGCGCGCCATCCTGGAAGCGACGGACAAGGTCTTCTCGCGCCAGCCTAAAAAGGCCGGCAATGGTAACGGAAACGGCAATGGTAACGGCTCCGGCACCAATGGGGGCCACCGCCGGGACTATCTCGTCAACGAGCTGTATGATCGCAAATCCGAATGGCCGGGCCGCGAAAAGCCGCGCGAGGAAGAAAAGCGCTCATCGTCCCTATACGAAGAGTTTTCCCGCCGTCCTGATCCGCTGAGATAGGCCGGCTGAGGCAAGTCAGACTGTTTCCTGCTGAAACAGGCAGCTAGCCGGTCTTGCGGTCGCCATCATCACGCTCACCATCAGGCGCATCGAGGAACAGGTCTCGCCCGGCGCTGATCTCGCGCACATCGGCCTCGACCGGCTCGATCTCCGGCACGTCCTTTTCCGTACCCGGCATTTCGAACTCGGCAAAGCGCCGTGCCTTGGGCATGACCCGGCCCTCGATATTGCCGATCGTGTCGTTATAGCGCTTGACCGATGTTTCCAGTGACTTGCCAAGCGCCTGCAGGTTAGAGCCCATCTTGCACATGGCGGCATAGAGGTCCTTCGCCATGTCCGCGACCTTGTGGGCATTCTCCGCCGCCTTTTCCTGGCGCCAGCCATAGGCGATGGATTTCAGGATCGCGATCAGCGAGGTCGGCGTCGCGATCAATATGCCGCGGTCAAATGCCTCCTGGAACAGGGTCGGGCGATGCTCCATTGCGGCGGCGTAGAAATTCTCACCGGGGATGAACATGACGACAAAGTCCAGCGAGCCCTGCTTTTTCAGCGCCTCGGCGTAATTCTTTGACGCCAGCCCTTTCACATGGGTCCAGATTTCCTCGGCATGTTTGGCGAGGTATACCGTGCGCTGAGCATCGTCCGTCTGCTCGGCGGCTTCAAGATAGGCATTAAGAGAGACCTTGGAGTCAACCGCGATGACCCGCTCGCCCGGCAGGGAGACGACCATGTCCGGCTGTTTTGCGCGCCCCTCCTCGCTCAGCGACAGCTGCTCGGTGAAATCGACATAGGACGACAGCCCGGTCATTTCCACGACATTGCGCAACTGCTCCTCGCCCCAGCGGCCACGGGTGCGCGAGCCGGAGCGCAGTGCGGTGGCGAGCTTGGAAGCCTCGCCCTTGATGCTTTCGGCGGACCGGGCCAGCACTTCGATCTGGCTGGTCAGCGCGCCTTGCGCCTTCTTGTTGTGGTCGCGCAGCTCGCGCAGGCCTTCCTCATAGCGCACAAGGCTGTCCTTCATGGGACGGACCATTTCGTCGATCGACTGGCGGCGCTTCTCGGCATCAGCCTTGGTCGCTTCCTGATGGCGCTCGAAGGTCTCGTTCGCCCGCTTCAGGAAGGTCTCATGGGTCTGGTTCAACATGGCAGAGGCCATGGCGGAGAAGTCGTTCTCCATCCGTGTGCGCAACTCGGCCAGCGCCCGCTCGCGTTCCTGCAGGCGTGCTTCGATCACGGCGTGGTCTGTGCGCAGCTTTTCAGAGGCGGTGCGCTCATGCTCCAGCGCGTCCTTCAGCCCGTCATACTCTTCAAGCCGGGAGGCGGAGCGGACCAGCTCACGCTCGATCTCGTTTGCTCGCGCCGACGCCTTGCTGCCACGAAGCCATGCGACGATGGCCACAATGAGGAACAGGATCGCGACGGCCCAGCCGGCGAGGCTCACAGCGTCAAAGCCGGAGGCAGCGCCCGCAGGCATGAAAAGGACTGATAGAGACAGGAAAGCGGCATGATGGTTCATGCCTTGTTCTCTAGACCGATTCGGGTTTTTGGCCCTCTTGCAAGCGACCGTATGGCGCGGGCCTAGCCCGCCATGCGCTCGCCATCGTCGGGGTCGTGATAGGTGGTCGTGGTGCGCACAGGCTTTTCAGCGGGCGCGGTACCCGCGGCGACCATTTCGGACGGTAGCACGGCATTGGCAAAGTAAAGCGGCCGCGCCTTGGTCTCGTTGAAGATGCGCCCGACATATTCGCCGAGAATGCCCAGAAAGGCGAGCTGCACGCCGCCGAGAAACAGCATGACGGTGATCAGCGTCGGGAAGCCCGCGACCGGATCGCCATACAGGATCGCCTTGCCCATATAGAAGATGCCAGCGACGATCGCGCCGAAGGCGATGGTGAAGCCGAGATAGGACGAGATTTTCAGGGGCGCCGTGGTGAAGGAGGTGATCCCCTCCAGCGACAAATTCCACAGCTTCCAGTAATTCCACTTGGTCGCGCCCGCCGCGCGCGGATCGCGGTCATACATCACCGCCTTGGCCGGGAAACCGACCCAGGCGAAGACGCCCTTCATGAAGCGGTGTCGTTCACGCAGCTGGCAGACGGCATCGACGGCCTTGCGGCTCATCAGGCGAAAATCGCCGGTGTTTTCCGGCAGGCGCACCGCGCCGAGGCGGCTCATCAGCTTGTAGAAGGCACCGGCAGTTGCTTTCTTCACCAGCCCCTCGCCATGGCGCACGCGGCGCTTGGCATAAACGACATCATAGCCCTCGCGCCAGCCAGCGATCAGCTCGCCGATCAGCTCCGGCGGGTCCTGCAAATCGGCATCGATGACGACGACGGCATCGCCCCCCGCGGCATCGAGACCGGCGGTCAGCGCGATCTCCTTGCCGAAATTGCGCGACAGGTCGACGATCGTCGTGTTCGCGTGGCGCTCGCGGATCTTGTGCATCAGGTCGAGCGTGCTATCGCTGGAGCCGTCATTGACCAGCACCACCTCGAATGCCTGGCCCAGCTCGTTCATCGCCTTGCGCACACGCCGGTGAAAGGCGGCAAGCACCTCGGCCTCGTTATAGGCCGGGCAGACGATGGACAACAGCGCCGGGCGATCGCTGTCACGCGGGACGGGGACGGGTTGGTTCGACATCTTACGTTCAGACATGGTTAATCACTCTTAAGCATTTCCTGACGCACCCGGATGATTGACCCGGATAAGCCTTTGTTCATCATGTTCCGATAAAAACCCTAAGGATGTATTCACGGATCAAGAATATCCCCGCCCCCGAGGGCACGCTGGTTGCAACGCCGCAGCGTGTCTTTCTTGTCAGCCTTGTCATGCTGGCGGTGTCTTACGCCGTTTATGCGCAGGCGATCTTCGCCTCTGACCAGCTGAACCTGCCGCAGGGCCCGCCCGTGGGCGGCGATTTCGTTGCCTTCTGGGGCTCGGCCCGCGCAGTACTGGACGGGCTGGCGGCGGATATCTATCAGCCTGCGGCCTATGAAGCCTATCTGATGGAAAACGCCATGCCGCGCGAGCGCTTCGGCCTGACATGGCAATATCCGCCTACATATTATTTCTTCATCCTGCCGCTGGCGCTGCTGCCTTTCATGCCCGGCTATTTGCTGTGGACCGGCGGGACGTTCGCCATGTTCCTCGCAACGATGCGCGGCAGCCTGAAACTGCCCTGGACCGGTGTGTTGCTCATCGCCGCCATACCGGTATGCTTCAACGCCGTCATCACCGGGCAGAACGGGTTTCTCACAGCCACACTGCTGGTGGTTGCGGCGGCCATGCCGGACAAGCGGCCTATCCTTGCCGGCATCTGTGCGGGCCTGCTGACGTTCAAGCCTCAGCTGGGCGTGCTGTTGCCTTTTGCTTATCTGGCCGGCGGATGCTGGCGCGCTTTCTTCACGGCGGGCGTGACGGCTGTGCTGCTGTTTGCGGCCTCTGTCGGTGCCTTCGGCTGGGAAACCTGGGAAGCGTTCTTGCACGGCATTGCCGGGGTCGGCGACGGCGTTTCGCGCTCCATCTATCCGCTGCAGAAAATGCCGACCGTCTTTGCCGCGCTCGCCAAATCCGGCGTGCCGCGCGAAGCCGCGATGGCGCTGCAGCTTGTATCGCTGATCGCTGCTATCGGCCTCGTGTCGTGGACATGGCGGCGGATCAGGGATACGGAGATGCGCGCCGCGATACTGTGCGCCTGCGTCTTTCTGTGTACACCCTATGCCTATTATTACGAGATGACGATCCTCGTTTTCCCCGCAGTCGTGCTGGTTCGCCGCGCGATGCAGTCGGGCCTGATGAAGCTGGAGGAAGCCGGGCTGATCGCCCTGTGGGCCCTGCCGATCTTCCTGCCCGGCCTGTCGAAATATGCCGGCGCCCAGCTGTGGCTGGCGACAGTCCTGATCCTGCTGGCGCTGCTGATCCGCCGCGCCCTGCCAGAGCTGATGCCGGAAGCGCGGCAGGCCGGCAATGTCACAGCCTGAGGCCTCTCTCACGGACCGCCTGTGGGCACTGACCAGCGATCCGGTGCGGCTGCGCCGTGTGTCGATTGTCCTCGCCCTCCTCTTCGCTGCTATTCTTGCCGCAGACACGATCCTCGCCGAGGGCCGGGTCAATATGCGCGGCGAACATCTGGGCGGTGATTTCCTCGCTTTCCATACGGCAGGGGAGATGGTGCTGGAGGGGAGCGCCCTCGATGCATGGGACGCAACCAGTTTCGAAACAGCGCTACAAATACGCGAACCTGCCATCGAATGGTACGGCCTGACCTGGCAATATCCGCCTGCGGCCTATTTCCTCGTCACGCCTTTCGCGCTCCTGCCCTACAAGCTTTCCTACTGGCTCTGGATGCTGGCGGGGCTGGTCGTATTCTGGTGCTGCTTCAGGGTGTCGTTTGAGGGGAACTTGCCAGGCAAGACCGCGCCGCTGCTGATCCTTGCCTCGCCCATCATTCTCGTCACGCTGGTGCAGGGGCAGAACACGCTGTTTTTCGGCGGCTTACTGATGATCGCCGCGGCCCTGCCCGACCGGCGCCCGCTGCTGGCGGGCCTTGCCGCTGCAGCGTTGACGATAAAGCCACAGCTGGGCCTGCTCATCCCCGTCGCCTATCTGTTCGGCGGGCACTGGAAGGCGTTTGGCTATGCCGCCACCTTCTCATTGGTGTTGTCAGGCATCGCAACACTGGCCTTTGGACTGGAAAGCTGGAGCGCCTTCTTCGATGCGATCACGCGCGTCGAGAATGACATGGCGGGTGGCGGCGCTCTTTATCCCTTCAACCGCATCATCAGTCTCTATGGCGCGTTGGGAGCGCTGGGCGTGCCTCATGCCATTGCCCTGTCCATTCATCTGCTGACAGTGCTGGGCCTTGCCGCCCTTGTCGCTCTGGTCTGGCGCAGCGACCTACCGCTGCAGGCGAAAGCAGCGCTGCTGATCCCGGCGACCCTGCTGTGTTCGCCCTATGCCTATTATTACGAGATGGTGCCGATGCTTTTCTCCGTCGCCGTCATGATCTCCATGATCGGCACACGGAACCTGAACGCTGCAGAGCGCTGGTGGCTGATGCTGAGCTGGCCGCTCGTGCTCTACCTGCCAATGATACAGGGCGCGGTGCCGGTACAGTTCGGCTTTGTCATCACGGCGAGCCTCGTGGCGCTGGTCGCGCGTAGCGTCATGTCCGCCAGCGCAGCTGCGTCGGCTCCAGCGTATTGACGAAGTCGCGGCCCTGCTCGCGCGATTCCGTCCATTCCCGCTTCAGCTTGAGGTACCATTTGGCGAGCATGTCCGGATCGTCGACATACATCATCGCCGGTCTCTCGCGCTCTATGTTCTCCGCCTGCTGAGAGAGGATGTGCCCGTCCTGACTGAGGAAGGTGCGCGCCAGCGGCATGAAGAACGGCTTGGCGATGGAGAGCAGGGCCATGTCCCACCAGGCAAGATGGTTGATCACGCTCTCGCCGTCCTTCGTCGGCGTGATCGCGGTGAAGGACAGGATCGTGTGTTTCTCGTTGCGGATCGTCTCATAGCGCAGACCGGGCAGCGCGAACTCGATCTCCGTCGTCGGGTTGCCGCCGACGATGCGATAGGCGCGGCCATTCTTTGATGGCGGGTGCGCCTTCATCCGGAAGCCGCGTTCCGTTGGCTCGTAATCCTTGACCTTCTCGCTCGCCTCGGCCGGGTTGCGCCAGAACCATTGCTGGTGGACGAAGGGCGTATGCGCCGGATCGACAAGGCCGATCACTGCTTCATCGTAAGGCCCCTTTGCGGGCACACTGACGATCATCTTCGGGGCATCGCCGACGGCCGTGTCCAGTTGCGGCGGCGCGATCACCGGCGTGCCGCCAAACCGTTTCCAGTCGGCGGGCATGTAGATCCAGACCGTGCCCTTTTCCTCATGCAGGGGAAAGCGTGCCGTCTTCATGTTGGCGACGGGGAAGGTGCTCGTCTCCGACAGAGCCGGGATTTTTGCGCAGACGCCGTCGGACGTCTTCATCCGCCAGCCATGATAAGGGCACTCCAGCGTGGTCTCTCCGCCCTCCTCCACCTGCCGCCCGGCGGACAACGGCGCGGCCCGGTGCGGGCAGACATCGCGCAGGGCAAAGACGGCCCCCTTCGCGTCGCGTCCGATGACGACCGGCACGCCGCAATAAAAGCGCCGCTCCATCTTGCCGGGCTTCAGCTCTGACGACAGGCACGCGAAGTACCAGATATCTTTCAGCAAATCTGACATGGGAGCGTTATAGATCAGTTTCGTGGCTGGCAACAGGGCGCGTTGGCGCCGCAGGCCGCCCGGCGAGAAGCCAGTAGATCAGGCCACTTAGAGTACCGGTGACGGTGTATATCGCGACAATCAGGACCGCACCAATAGCCATGTCCTGCAAGGCGGATTTCATGAAAAGTATGCTCAGCATCAGGCCAATCACGCCCCCGGCTATCGAATCTGACACCCCGCGCAACCAGCGGAAATGTCGCGCGAGGGAAACAAACACAGCGACAGGAATAAACGTCAGCACCACGACAACACCGAAGACAGGAAGTGAGAAGATGAACGAGCCGCCCACTTTCGAAATGAAGGTTTCCTGACCGTCCCTGCTCCACCCCAAGACAAACTGCAGGGAAAGGCAGAAAGCCGTGAAATAGCAAGCAACCAGATAAGCGAATGCGGCTCTCAGGCCTGGCCCATACTCACCTTTCGGCTCTGTTTTGTGCCACGGCCTGGCCATCCATTACTCGTCCATCTTGAGCGCCTTGATGAAGGCTTCCTGCGGGATTTCCACGCGGCCGAACTGGCGCATCTTCTTCTTGCCCGCCTTCTGCTTTTCCAGAAGCTTGCGCTTGCGGGTGATGTCGCCGCCATAGCATTTCGCGGTCACGTCCTTGCGCATCGCGGCGATGGTCTCCCGCGCGATGACGCGTCCGCCGATGGCGGCCTGAACCGGGATCTTGAACAGGTGCCGCGGGATCAGCTCTTTCAGCTTCTCGCACATGACGCGGCCACGCGCCTCCGCCTTGTCGCGGTGCACGATGATCGACAGAGCATCGACAGGCTCCTCGTTGACGAGGATCTGCATCTTGACGAGATTGTCCGTACGGTAACCGATGATCTGATAGTCGAAGCTGGCATAGCCCTTGGTGATCGACTTCAGCCGGTCATAGAAATCGAACACGACCTCGTTCAGCGGCAGTTCGTAGACGACCATGGCGCGCGAGCCGGCATAGGTCAGATCCTGCTGGATGCCGCGCCGGTCCTCGCACAGTTTCAGGACGCCGCCGAGAAACTCGTCCGGCACCAGGATCGTCGCCTTGATCCACGGCTCTTCGAGGTGGTCGATCTTGACCGGGTCCGGCATGTCGGCGGGGTTGTGCAGTTCCTTCATCGTACCGTCGGTCAGGTGCATGTGATAGACCACCGATGGCGCCGTGGTGATGAGGTCGATATTGAATTCGCGTTCGATCCGCTCCCGGATGATCTCGAGGTGCAACAGGCCGAGGAAGCCGCAGCGGAAACCGAAGCCGAGCGCGGCGGAGGTTTCCATCTCGTATTCGAAGCTGGCATCGTTGAGGCGCAGCTTGCCGATGGCATCGCGCAGGTCTTCGAATTCCGATGAATCGACCGGAAACAGGCCGCAGAAGACGACCGGCTGGGCCGGCCGGAAGCCGGGTAGCGGTTCGTCCGCCGGGCGGCGCTCCTCGGTGATCGTGTCACCGACGCGGGTGTCGGCGACTTCCTTGATCGAGGCAGTGAGGAAGCCGATCTCGCCCGGGCCCAGCACCTCTGCATTGGTGCGCTTGGGGTTGAACGTGCCGATCTGGTCGACCGTATAGGCGACACCGGCGCGCATCATGCGGATCTTCATGCCCTTCTTCAGCTGGCCATCGATGATCCGCACCAGGACGACAACGCCAAGATAGGAGTCATACCATGAATCGACCAGCATCGCCTTGAGCGGCGCCTTCAGCTCGCCCTCGGGTGCCGGCAGGCGGGTGACGATGGCTTCGAGCACCTTGTCGATGCCGATGCCGGTCTTGGCGGAAATTTCCACAGCATCCGACGCGTCGAGCCCGATCACGTCCTCGATCTGCTCTTTCACGCGCTCGACATCGGCGGCCGGCAGGTCGATCTTGTTGAGGACCGGCACGATCTCGTGGTCGACCTCGATCGCCTGATAGACGTTCGCCAGCGTCTGCGCCTCGACCCCTTGCGAGGCATCGACGACCAGAAGAGAACCCTCGCAGGCGGCGAGCGAGCGGTTGACCTCATAGGCGAAGTCGACGTGTCCCGGTGTGTCGATCAGGTTCAGCGTATACTCGATGCCGTCCTGCGCCTTATATTTCAGCCGCACGGTCTGGGCCTTGATGGTGATGCCGCGCTCGCGCTCCAGCTCCATATTGTCGAGCACCTGTTCCTGCATCTCACGGTCGGTCAGGCCGCCGGTGACCTGTATCAGCCGGTCGGCCAGCGTCGACTTGCCGTGGTCGATATGGGCCACGATGGAGAAATTGCGGATGCGGGATGGGTCGATAATGCTCATAGACGCATGCGTATAGACGGCCTGAGACCATACCACAATCGCCATTATTGCCGCGTTTCACAAAGGATGCAGGGGCGTGACCTAGTCGCAATAACCCGCGACAATATTGGCTTTCTTGCGGATTTGCCCGACGAGGTCTTCGATGACTTTCTGCGCGTCTTCTTCGGCGAACTTCATAGCCTCCAGCCCATCGGCATAGGACAGGGCCTTCTCGGCATGCTCGCACATGGCAGGTTCGGCAACGACCGTCCCCGTGGTGCCCATCTGCCTTGCGCCCATCAGGAAGCCAAGCTGGCGGTGTGTATCGCCTGCCCAGTAACGCGAATAGGCCAGCAGCGCGGGTGTCAGGTCTGGCCTGGCAAGCGTCTCCTCCATGAAAGCCAGGGTCTTTTCACAGACGGCAATCGCGGCGTCAGCCTCTGCCTTTGTCGGCCACTCACCTTCTGCGGGATAGGCGTCATGGGTCACCTGAGCGCATTCCTGATAGGATGCCAGCTGCTCGTCATAGGCCTGCTGGGCGTGTCCGGAGACGGGCACCATCAGCGCTCCTGCGACCATAGCTATTGCAATTGCTCTCTTCATGCTCATCCTCCCTTTGCTGGCAAAGCCTTGCTGACCGGTACCCCGCCCGTCAACCACCCGAACAGGGTAGATTGCGGCAAGGCGCTGGTATTGCTAACATTCAGGGTGTGGGACACAAGAAACGACAAAAGTCCCCGGGAAACGACAAGGAGGGACACTATGCGTTTTTTCCAGAACCTAACCGTATTGATTGCCGCGGGCACGATGGCTCTTGCCGGGGCGCTTACCGGCATGTCCGCCTCGGCCCAAGTCGAGGGCGAGGACGAATCCTCGGTCAACGAGGCCTTTGCCGCGATCATGGCATCCATGCCGCGCGATGGCGACCTGATCATGGTGCCATGGGCAAGCTCGCTGGGCACGAATGGCGTTGAGTCAGCGGACCTCATCGACGACGCCGATGTACCTGGGGGCAAGGCCCTGCGCGTGACGGCCACGAAGAAACCGAACAACTGGGATGCCAATGTCATCTCCCCAATCGGCCCGGCGGTCGAAGAGGGCGACCTGCTGGTCGTCGTCTATTACGCCAAGGTGGTCGATGGCGATCCGCAGCTGCCCTATAATGTCATCCAGATGAACGATGCACCGTACACATCCCTGATCCAGTCGAGCGACAGGCTTTCAGAGGAATGGGATGTCTATATCATCCAGGGAAAGGCGGCGAAGGCTTATGGCCAGAACAAGCTGAACCTGCAATTCCACCTGGGCAATGCCGCGCACACGATCGATTTCGGCCCCGTCTTCCTGCTGAATCTCGGCAAGTAAGGCCACTCAAGCTGATAAAAAAGCCCGGCACGATGGCCGGGCTTTTTTCGTTCAGCGGGCTGATAATCAGCCGTTCTGTTTTTTCAACAGGTCGCGGATCTCTTCCAGCAGGACCTGTTCTTTCGGCGGCTCTACAGCGGCAGGTGCCACTTCCTCTTCCTTCTCGACAGCATCTTTCAGCTTGTTCACGGCTTTGACCAGGATGAACACCGCAAATGCCACGATCAGGAAGGCAATGACGTTATTGATGAACAGGCCATAGTTCAGCGTCGGGGCGCCGGCTTCCTGTGCCTCGATCAGTGACGCATAGTCACCTCCGGCGAGCGGGATGAACAGGTCGGTAAAATCGACACCGCCCAGCAACATGCCGATCGGCGGCATGATGATGTCGTCGACCAGCGACTTGACGACTGTGCCGAAGGCTGCACCGATGATGATACCGACGGCCATGTCGATCATGTTGCCCTTTACGGCAAACTTCTGAAATTCCTTGAGCATAGTCTTTCCCTTCTTCGACCGGCACCTTGTCTGCCGGTAAACTGCACGGACCACCCTCTGCGTCCGTTTGAGGGAAATTATGGCTGTTTCAGTAAAAGTTAAAGCGTTTTAACCGCTTAGATCAGGATGTAATGCCCGGCCCACATCGCGCGGCGGCAGCCATTTCACCTGTCTCGGCATCCTGCAGGAACACAGCGCACGGCTTGCCGCGGGCCGCTTCCGGCAGGGTATAGCCGATCGTCCCCGTCTCGCCGGGGAGGACCTCATCGATCTTTACCAACGTATGGACGACGTTGGTGTAGGAGAGATTCTTGCCGGAATTCTTGCCACCCTTCACATCGACGGTGACAGGCTTTTCATGCCAGCTGACGAAAACAAGGGCAGCTTCGTGGTCCGGCCCATTGCGCGGCAGGGTGATGTTCAGCGTATCGCGGCCTGACGGCTGAACGCCGAGCAGCGGCAGGGCTTTCGTCTCATCCAGCGTTGAGGAGAGCGTTGAAAGCTTCTCCCCGTCCAATGCCTCGATACCGTTGACGATGATCTGGGGCGTATAAAGCCACTGGCCTTCCAGCGTCTCGACATAGCCTTCCTGGCGTTCATCGAATGACTTGTGGGCCAAGGTGTCGCGCCAGCCGAAATAGTCCCAATAGGTCACCGGCAGGGTCAGCGCCAGCACATCCGGGCGACCTGCAATGATGCGCAGATTCTCGTCTGCCTGCGGAGAGTTGGGACAGGCCTGGCTGGTATATAGCTCCACGACCTTCAGCCCGCCCGAAGATTGGGCAAGCGCGGCCGGGCCCGCCACGACGACGATGGCGGCGGCGAGAAAACCTGAAAGACGGGACGCAAGAGCCTGTAACATGATCTCTATGTGCCACGACACGGTACGGATTTCATCTCAAACTGCCGTGAGCGAACAGCCCTTTTTGCGCCGCAATCGAAAAAGGCCGCCCCGAAACGGGACGGCCTTTAATCTGTTTGAAGAGGGTCGCTTGCTTACGCGGCCAGCTTGCGGATGACGTAGTGCAGGATGCCGCCATGGCGGAAATAATCGAGCTCATCCGCCGTATCGATGCGGGCGAGAAGCTCGACGGATTTCTCCGTGCCGTCTTCCATTGTGATCTTCGCGGTCAGCGTCTGTTGCGGCTCCAGCGTGTCGATGCCGTCGATGGAGACCTTCTCCTTGCCCGTCAGGCCGAGGGATTTCCAGCTATCGCCTTCCTTGAACTGCAGCGGCAGGACGCCCATGCCAACCAGATTCGAACGGTGAATACGCTCGAACGACTGGGCGATGACGGCCTTCACGCCGAGCAGGATAGTGCCTTTCGCAGCCCAGTCGCGGGACGAGCCTGTGCCATATTGCTCGCCGGCAAAGACGACCAGCGGCGTGCCGTCGGCCTTGTACTTCATCGCGGCGTCATAGATCGGCATTTCCTCGCCGGTCGGGGCATAGATCGTCACGCCGCCTTCGGTACCCGGGACCATCTGGTTCTTGATGCGGATATTGGCGAAGGTGCCGCGCATCATGACCTCGTGGTTGCCGCGGCGCGAGCCATAGGAGTTGAACTCCCGGATCGGCACCTGGTGCTCCTGCAGGTAGAGACCTGCCGGGCTGTCGGCCTTGATCGCGCCGGCTGGCGAGATGTGGTCGGTGGTGATGGATTCGCCGAACAGGGCGAGAATGCCGGCGCCGGCAATATTGTCGACGGGCTTGGGTTCTGCATCCATGCCTTCGAAGTAAGGCGGGTTGGCGACATAGGTCGATTCCGGCCACGAATAGGTTTCCGAACCGCCAGCGGGAATTTCCGCCCAGCGCTCGTCGCCCTTGAACACGTCACCATAGCGCGACGCGAACATCTCCGGCGTCACCGCGCCGCGAACGACTTCGGCGATTTCCTGGTTCGATGGCCACAGGTCCTTCATGTAGACGTCATTGCCGTCCTTGTCCTTGCCGAGCGGGTCGGTGGTCAGGTTGACATTCATCGAGCCTGCCAGCGCATAGGCTACGACCAGCGGTGGCGAAGCGAGGAAGTTGGCGCGGACATCCTGAGAAATCCGGCCCTCGAAGTTGCGGTTGCCCGACAGGACGGAGGCAACGGCGAGGTCGTTCTCGTTGATCGCGTTGGAGATAGGCTCCGGCAGCGGGCCGGTGTTGCCGATACAGGTCGTGCAGCCATAGCCGACGAGATCGAAGCCGAGGGCGTCGAGATCGTCCTGCAGGCCGGCACGCTCCAGATAGTCGGTGACGACCTGAGAGCCCGGTGCGAGAGAGGTCTTCACCCACGGCTTGACCTTCATGCCGAGCTCATTCGCCTTGCGGGCCAGAAGACCGGCGGCGATAAGGACGGACGGGTTCGATGTGTTCGTGCACGACGTAATGGCGGCAACAACGACATCGCCGTGACCGAGGTCGAAGTCCTCGCCCTTGACCTCGACGCGTTTGCTGGCCTCATCAGCCTTGCCATATTCCTTGTCCAGAGCTTTCGCAAAGCCTTTCGGGCCGTCCTCCAGCAGCAGGCGGTCCTGCGGGCGTTTCGGGCCGGCGATGGACGGGCGCACATCGTCGAGGTTCAGCTCCAGCGTGTCGGTGAAGACCGGGTCCGGAGTGTCGGTCGTGCGGAACATGCCCTGTTCCTTGGCATAGGCTTCGACGAGGGCGATGCGGTCAGCATCGCGGCCGGTGGCCTTGAGATATTTCAGCGTCTCGGAATCGACCGGGAAGAAGCCGCAGGTCGCGCCATATTCTGGCGCCATGTTGGAGATGGTCGCCTGATCTTCGAGCGTCAGATTGTCGAGGCCGGGCCCGTAGAATTCGACGAACTTGCCGACAACGCTCTTTTCACGGAGCATCTGGGTGACGGTGAGGACGAGGTCGGTCGCCGTCGCGCCTTCTGGCAGCTTGCCGGTCATCTTGAAGCCGATGACTTCCGGGATCAGCATGGAGACCGGCTGGCCGAGCATGGCGGCCTCTGCCTCGATACCACCGACGCCCCAGCCAAGGACTGACAGGCCGTTGACCATGGTCGTGTGCGAGTCCGTGCCGACCAGCGTGTCCGGATAGGCGTAGGTCTCGCCGTCCTTGTCAGCGGTCCAGACGGTCTGGGCGAGATATTCGAGGTTGACCTGGTGGCAGATGCCGGTGCCTGGCGGGACGACGCGGAAATTGTCGAACGCGCCCTGGCCCCATTTCAGGAAGGTATAGCGCTCCCTGTTCCGCTCATACTCGACCTCGACGTTCTTGGCGAAGGATTGCGGCGTGCCGAAATAATCGACCATGACCGAGTGGTCGATGACGAGATCGACCGGGGCAAGCGGGTTGATCTTCTCAGCATCATTGCCGAGGTTTTTCATCGCGTCGCGCATGGCGGCGAGGTCAACGACGGCGGGAACGCCGGTGAAGTCCTGCATCAGCACGCGGGCCGGGCGATAGGCGATCTCGACCTTGTTGTCGCCATCGTTTTTCAGCCAGTCGCCGAACGCGTCGATATCGCCGGTGCGGACCGTGCGGCCATCTTCAAAGCGCAGCAGGTTTTCGAGCAGTACCTTCAGCGAGAAGGGCAGGCGCGAGACGTCGCCGATCTTCTCGGACACGGCCTTGAGCGAATAATAGCTGTATTTCTTGCCATTGACGTCGAGCGTCTTCTTGGCGCCGTATGTGTCCTGACCTGGCGTCATCTAGGGCTCCTTTTCTCTCGTGGGAGCCGGGGCCGTGCGGCGGCCTTCCGGCTTGTCTGTCTGAATAATATGGCGTGGTGATAGCTCAGGCCCAGCCGGGATTCAATGCGATGAAACAGGAATTTGCACCGATAAGAGTGATGAGCTAGCAGATGATGCCATGACAGAGCATGACAAGCCCCCCAAACCGGGCAAATCCCGCAGGAAAGTCCAACTGATGATGGACGATGCCGAGATCGAGGCGATCGATGCGTGGCAATTCGCCAATCGCGTGCCGACACGTGCCAAGGCGATCCGGGAGTTGATCAGGAAGGCGCTGGAAGAGGACAACTCCGGAACCGACGCGAACTAACTTTCTATTTGCGCCTCGATCAGCCGCTTTTCGCGCTCAAGCCGCAGTTTTTCGTCGCTGAAATTCTGGGCGATGAATTCCATCACCGAAACGTCTTCACCGAGCAGGTCGATGACGATGTCCTGCATCTGCCACTGGCTGCGCGGCGGATAGCGCGTGTCGGTCGTCTCCAGTGCTTCCGGGCGGAACGGCAGGTGGCCGGTATGGCTGTTATAGGCATGGGCTTTCATGCCCGCCGCCCATGGCGCGGTATCCGCCTTTGGCAGCGAAACCTCCGCAAGCTGATAATAGGTGCCGATGCTTTCCGTGCCGTGCATGCCCTCCATAGCCTCCTCATCGAGGAAGTTGACGAATAGCTGCGTCGTCTCGCCCGGTGCCTGCTCCAGCGATGCCGGGATCGAGCCATAGGGCGCGATGTGGCGCGCATAGGTGACCGACCAGTCCCGCACCGGCATTTTCAGAACCGGCACGATGATATCCTTGCGCTGCTGGAACTTGCGCAACAGCTGCATGGGCGAGGCGTTGGACCCGGCGGCCACCACAGGCGTCAGCCGGTCCAGCGCCATGTCGGCATGGGCAGTCTGGTGGACGACATCGCCGAGCGTGCGGCGCTCTCCCCGGTGAGATACAATCCAAGCCATCATGTCAGCGGACGTCGTATCGGTCAGCGCCATGGCGTGTCCGTCGACATAGACGTAAGAGTCGACAGGCACCGCAAAAGGATAGGACAGGGCGAAATTGATGTCGCGCGGATCGACGCGCCGGAAATCGTCAGTGGTATAAGCCATGACCCCAATCTAGCCGGGCTGGCTGCAGCTTCAAGCCACGCCGGCAAGAGTGTCGAAGGCCTCACTTCATGCTGATTTCCTGTGATCCCTCGCCTTCCAGTTCGAAGGATGCCGCCTGAAAGGATGGCGGGCCGAAACGCCCGGCCTGGCCATTGGAGAAGCCATAGGGCTCGGTCGGGATGCCGACGAGATTGGTGTCCAGCTCGCCATTGCCATTGACGTCGTGAAAGGCCTTGATGGCATAGGTGCCGGGCGGCAGGTCCTCGATTGAAATGTCGATGCGGGCGCTGTCGGCAGCGCGGGTAATTCCGCGCAGGGCATCATTCGCTTCCCAGCTTTCCTGATCGGCGAACAGGCTGACCAGCACATCGCCGCCCGTCTCGCCCAGCATGAAAGAAACGGACAGGGTCGATGAACCGTCCTGTCCGGCCTCTTGCGGCGCAGACGTTTCAGCCTGTTCCGAGGGCAGCGCCTCGGCACTATCGCCAGTCGTGTCAGCAATCGTTTTGTCGCGCCCCACGCTTTCGCAGCCCGCAATGAGGCCGACAGCGGCAAGGCACAGCATTATATTCGTTGCGGGCACTTTCTTCATGACAGGCTCCATCTCCGGCTTCGACAATATGGAGCCTAACAGCATCTGGCGGGAATTACTCCCTGCGCAGACATCGCGTCATGCATCCTTGTAGGCCTGCTTCAGCCATTTGGTGACATCCTTGTCGACCTCGGCAGGCGAGGACAGGCGGATACGGTGCGTGACCATGCTGTTGAAACTGCCTGATGCTTCAAGCTTTCCTTCCGGCTCAACCCCATTCAGGTTTAGGCCGAGATCGACACGCGTTTTCGTCGAGGGCTGGATGAGAGCGAACTGTTTCGAGCGGCGCAGGCTGACATAGGTCTTTTTCGGCGCGATCTCGACATCCTTGCCGAGACTTTCGACGATACCGATGAGCTTCTCATAGATCGGCTTCAGTCCGGCTTTTGCCCCGGCATATTGCCCTGCCACCGGATCATTCGCTGCCTGCGATGTGTCAGGCTGGCGCGCATAATGGGCGACGAGGTTGGCAAAGCCGTGGGTCATGCCATGCTCGCCTTTCAACAGCTTGATGATCTCGCCATGCTTTTCCAGCCCGCTGGTCGCGACAATGGCAAGCCATTCATCCAGCGACTTGCCGGTCTTTTCCGGCAGGTTGGCGATCATCGCGTCACGCATTTCTTCCGGTGAACTTGCCATATCCTGTTACTCCCCTTTTCCGGTTGAGCGCAGCGGCCAGTTTTCCGCCTTGCAGACCTTCGGTGTGAACAGGCCCATGACCGGGCCCAACATCGTTACCATCCGACCACTGAAGGCCGGCTTGCCGGTTTCGGCCAGCGCCTTGAGGTTCTGACCAATGAAGGCCGCGCCCTGCTGCATGGATTTTTCCGTCCTGGAGCCTGCCGGCATGTTCTCCATGACGAGGGAAAACTCGACTCCATCCTCGACTTCTTTCAGCTCATAGGTGACGATGCATTCCGGCTCGTCGACATTGGTGAATTTGAACGTGTGCGAATATTTGTGCGGCGGCAGGAATTCCAGCACCTCGCCCACCACACTGACAAAGCGCCTGTCCGGTGTGATCATCCGCATGGGCACACCCTTGCGCAGGCCGTCCTGTGTGTCACACACCGCCCCGAAGAAAAACGGCAGCGCCTCGTCCGTCTTGACGAGGATTGCCCAGACCGTCTCGATCGGCGCATCGATGGTAATCTTGTAGACCGACGACACGGTCGTCCCCTCGCCTTTCGTGGCTTCTTTCGTCATGTCCCCTTCTCCTTCTTTCGCGCCGCCGCTTCGGCCGCATATTTGATGGACGTCATGCGCCCTGCCCAATAGCCGCTATATTCGTCCGACCACCGATCGTGTATCATCTGGATCGGCGCCAGATTCATGTAGAGCCGACGTGTGCGCCCCTCACGCATACTCGTCACCAGCCCCGCCCCTTCAAGCACGGCGAGATGGTTCATCACCGCGATACGGCTGACGTCGAAGTGATGGGCCAGCTCGCCCACTTTCAGCCCCGGATGATGTTTCAGGCAATCGAGGATCGTCCGGCGCGTTTCATGCGCCAGGGCCGAGAAGACCTGATCCATCTCATTATTAGTAACCATGTAATTACATGATTACATAAATTGTCATCCGTCAAGCACGAAAAAAAGCCCCGGGCAATGCCGGGGCTTAATTTCAGGGCATAACCATGGTCGATCAGGCGTCGACGAGAACCTCGAAGCCACCGAATATCATGCGCTTGCCATCGAACGGCATTTCGCCGAAGGCTTCCATGCGCGGATCTTCCATGACCTTTTTCATGCCGGCGTCCCGCACGTCTTTCGAGGGCCAGGTGATCCAGGAAAAGACGACCGTTTCGCCCTCTTCCAGTTTCACCGCCATCGGGAAAGATGTCACCTTGCCCTCGGGCACATCGTCGCCCCAGGTCTCGACCACCGTCAGGGCGCCAAACTCCTTGAAAATCGGCGCGGCTTCACTCGCAATTTTCCGGTAGGCTTCCTTTTTATCATTAGGCACGGGGATCAAAAATCCATCGACATAGGTCATCGTCTCTCTCCTTGTTATATGATCAGTTTACTGCGTTGTTGTCTCAGGCAAAAGCAGCTTCGAGCGCCGCAATGTCTATCTTCTTCATCGTCATCATCGCTTCCATGGCGCGCCTGGCCTTGCCCTTGTCCGGATGCGTCGTCAGCTCCATCAACCGGCGCGGCGTGATTTGCCATGAAAAGCCCCAGCGGTCCTTGCACCAGCCGCACTGGCTTTCCATACCCCCGTTACCGATGATGGCATTCCAGTATCGGTCCGTCTCTTCCTGATCGTCGGTGAAGACCATGAAGCTGACGGCTTCGTTGGGTTTGAACATCGGCCCGCCATTCAGGCCAAGGAATGACTGTCCGAGGACGGTAAACTCGACCGTCAGCTCACTGCCTTCCTTGCCGCTTGGCGTGTCGGCGGCAGCAGCGTTGGCCGGACCGACATGGCTGTCAGGGAAGGTGGCGGCATAGAACTCAGCGGCCTTTCGTGCTTCACCGTGATCGAACCACAGGCATGTTGCAAATTTGGACATGTCAGCACTCTACCCCTGACGACATCGCCTTTTCCATATTGGCCATGATCTCTTCCTGGGAGAGCTGCTTTTCGCCCGGCGTTGCCAGAGACCAGCGATGACCGAACGGGTCTTCGACCATGCCGTAGCGGTCGCCCCAGAACTGTTCGGCAACGGGCATCACCTCCGTTGCGCCAGCATCGATGGCTCGGCTCGCCCAGGCATCGGCATCCCCCACGGTCAGGTGGATCGTGACCGGCGTGCCGCCCATCTTCTTCGGCCCGACGGCACCCATGTCGCAGAACTCGTCGTTGAGGTAGACGGACGATCCGTTAATGGAGACGGCGGCGTGCATCACCTTGCCGTCCGGGCCTTCCACAAAGCTCAACCTCCTGGCGCCGAATGCCTTTTCATAAAAGGCAACGGCATCTTTTGCGCCATCACAGACCAGGTGCGGCGTGACGGGCCCCATGCCCTCGGGCAGGTCGATTTTCTTTTCCAGTGTCATTTTCGTTTCCCCTTGAAATAAGCGACGATCGCCATGGCATGGCCATGCCCCAATCCGTAGTCTGATTTCAGCCAGTCAACGATTTCCCCGACCTTTATGGCGGGATTGATCTTGCCATCGACGACGAACCCCTTTTCCTCACCAAGAGACAGGAACTGCTCCGGTGAGAAACCGGTCTTCTCTTCAATATTGTCCATATATGCCTGAAACGACATATTATTCTCCGTGTAAGAATTTATCGATCATAGTGATTTGGCGACTTCTTCCATCTGGTCGGCCGCCATACCCCACCCTTCATGGAAGCCCATATTCTCATGGTTTTTCTTGTCCTCCGCCGTCCAGTGCAGCGCACGCCAGTCATAGAGAGTCTTGCTGTCCTGCTCCTCAAAGGTAGTGATCATGGTGATGAACGGTTTTCTTGATGGCACCCAAGCGCTGACAAAGGCGTCTGTTGCAACGATCTTCCTTTGTGGAATTACCTCCAGGTAAACCCCATGGTTCGGCATCTCCTCACCATCAGGGCCGCGCATCAGGATGAAGCTCTCACCGCCGGTTCGCAGGTCTTCTTCAATGATTGGCGTCGTCCACGGGCGCGGACAGAACCACTTCTTTTTCAGCTCAGCCTCCGCCCAGCAGCGCCATACAGCGCTGACCGGTGCATCTATCGTTCGCCTAAGGACCAGCTCATGTTCAGGCTGCATGGGATAATTTCTCCGTTGTAAACAGCATTTCGATATAGCGTCTGAGATGGTCGACCGATTGCGCGGCAAGGTTCGCACCGCCGTCTGCGGTACCCTCGGCCTTTGCAAGGATGAACGCACCCTGCAGCACGGCCTGTGTGTGCAGGGCGAGGCTACGCGCCGTCCAGCCAGCATTATTGATGCCGCGCTCAGCCATCGCCTCGGCGATATCACGCTCGATATTGGCGGCGTGATCGAAAATAGAGGCGCGGCAGGCATCGCGAATATCGGGGCTCGATCCGTATGCTTCCTGTACCATGGTGCCGACGAGGCAGGTGAATTCCGGGACATCGCCCTGCAGGATCGCACGGCGGAAATCGACATAGCCAAGCACGCGATCCAGCGGATCTTTCGGGTCGTGATAGGGCGCAGCAGCGAAGAAAGCACCCGTCGCCTCGCTCCAGTGATTTGCGGCGGCGACAGCGAGTGCCTCTTTCGATGGAAAATGATGAAAGAAAGCGCCCTTGGTAACACCGGCAGTTCGGCACAGGTCATCGACGCTGGTCGCCGAATAGCCCTGCTCCCGGATCACCGAAAAGGCGGCATCGAGCAGTTTTTCGCGTGCAGTAGGCCTGGCGGCTGGTTTCGTAGTCTTCTGGTTCATACCCGGATATACCAACCAGTTGGTATGCTGTCTAGTCCTTTCTTCTGCTTGTCTAATAATTTGATCGGTTGCACACTTCCGTCATTACGAGGGGAACGGGAAAAAGGGCAAACAAAGTGCGTAAATTTCTTCTGGCGGCAACCGCCGTAATCGGGCTTGGCGGCGCCATGGCCGTAATGCCTGGCAATGCAGCATGGGCACAGTCCTACAGCAGTTATGGACAGGCTTATAAGGCGTTCAATGAATCCCTTGGCGAAGGCGACAGGGAAGGCGCAATCTCTGCCGGCAAGCAGGCCTGGCAGATGGCCGAAGCGGCCCATTCTGACGACCCGGCCAGCGTCAACAAGGAGACGCTCGCCGTTCTTGCACAAAACTATGCTTTCGTTGCGCTGTGGGACAAACCCCGCGACGCGATCAACCCTGC
Organism: Aquisalinus luteolus; assembly: GCF_009712425.2. Taxonomy (GTDB): domain Bacteria; phylum Pseudomonadota; class Alphaproteobacteria; order Caulobacterales; family Parvularculaceae; genus Aquisalinus; species Aquisalinus luteolus. Next base: position 475,660 of record NZ_VCJR02000002.1, on the reverse strand, counting down.
AGAGCGCGCACTGGCGCTGGGCCGGGAAGGATATGGCCTCGCCAGCTTCTCCCTTGAGGAACTGGAAATCATGGTTGCCACAGCCAAGGTCCTGGACGATCCCGATGGACCTGACCGGCGCGCCTTTATCGATGCCATGAATGCGTGGTGGGCATCGGGCGGCGAAGCGACCAGCCTCGTTGCGTCCGCCGGCATGAAGGCCGCCGGGATCATCCTGGAACGCGGGGCCTATGGCGATGTCCTGCAGATTACCAAGCCACTGGGCGAAGCCCTGAGCCGACTGCCGAATCCACCGGCGCAGGATATCGCGAACACAAATATCATCCGTGTTGCCGCCATGATGACCAATTCGGAAATCTTTCGCCCGACGATGCAGCGTTCCGCCCGCGGACAATCTCTCGAGGGCGCGACGGAGCCTAACAAGCTGCGCCGCCGCCGCACCCTTGCCGAGGCGACACAGCTGCTGGCAATCACCCGATCGTTCTTCGATACGCAGGAAAGCATCGATGATTTCGACCCGACCCTCGCGCAGGTTATGGCGTGGCAACAACTGGTCAGGGCCTATGCCAATACCAATACCGTAACCGATATCGATGATTACGAGTTCGAATGGAACGGAACGCGCAGGACAGTAAAGCCTGCGCTGACCAAGACCTGCTTCGCGCCAGAACCAAGATATACGAAGCGACCATCCCCGGACTATCCGATCAGTGCCGCCTATAACGAAAGGGGCGGTTCCATCATTGTCGGGTATCATCTGGATGAGAATGGCAAGGTCTATGGTGCCAAGGTTCTGGCCGGGGTTCCAGAAGAGCGCTTCGGGCGCAACACGCTGCGCGCGGTCGAGAAGTGGGAGGCCGATGTCGAGGGATTGTCGGAAGCCTGCCGGATGAACAACATCACCCAGTTCACATTCTCTATTAGCATGTTCTGATAGCGTTCGGGCCTCATGCCGGCAGCTGGCTGGATGCCTTTGGCCCAGCATTCAGCAGCAGCCAGAAAATCGGGATCAGGATTGTTGCCAGACTGCTCGGCGCAAGCTGAGCCACTGTGCCATATTGCGGGAAGAGATTGCCCATGGCGGCGCTGGTCAGCCCGCCCCATGAAAAGATCATCTTCATCAGGTGGTCATGCACCCAGATGCGTTGCAGCCAGCCGCGCGGCAGGATCAGCCTTGTCAGGTCCCATGCACCGAGCCAGAGGAGCGAGATGACCATGGAATAGATGACCGGCCGCCCCCAGGTAATCACGAACTGGCTCTCCACCGCCATGTAGCTGACGCTGACTGCAATCGCGATGACAGCCAGCGCGATGTCGAAGGCCCTTGGGCGTGACCCGCGCAGCGCCACCGCCCGGTTGCCGGTGACGAGGGTGTAGAATGTCAGCACGGTGACCGCGGCCAGATGCAGGCGGAATTCGAACACGGTAAAGCCGATGAAGGCGGTGCACAGGACGACGGTGAAGCAGGCATTGAAGGCCCGACCGATCCAGCGATGAAGCCTCGTGCCCTTCGGCAGCACCATCTGGATTACCCCGAACAGGATGGCGAAGCTGCCGAAAAAGACATGGAAGAAGATATTCAGATTGTGCGCGAGGCTGTCATAATTGAACAGAAGGTCGAGATTGATCATGCTGGCACTCCATTGGAAGGGTTGCGATGCAGATCAGATGAGGGTGGATGCGCATGGATGAAAAGAGGCCCGGGAGCCCCGAAACCCCACTGTTTCGCGCGCGGCAGGCGGAAACCGCCGGCGCTTCGCGAACGGCAAAACTCCAGAAACGCATCCTCGCCCTGCAGGCCGGCTTCATGGCACTTCTCGGCATCGCCTTCGGGATGATCGGCCCGTATGAGACCGGTACGGTGCTGGGACCGCTGGCGCGGTTCGCCTATTGGGTCGGTATTCTCGTCGGGGCGTGGGCGCTGTGGGAGGTGCTTTTCATGGTTGCGCGACGGCTGACTGCCGGCGCTGTCGGGACCATCGCACTGACCGCGCTGCTAATGGCCCCGTTTGCGATCATCGGCTCGGCGCTGGCGACGCTGGTCAACATGGCGGCGGGGATGATCCCGGGCAACTTCGTGGCGATCTGGCCCATCGCGCTACTGACCTGGCTTGTCTTTTCCTTCGCCATCATCCTGCCGCTGATCGTCATCGGTCGAAGCCTTGCCATGGCCTACTACGGACGGGGCAGCGGCGATGCCATAGACCTGTTGATGATCCGCCTGCCGGTCGAGCTGAGGGGGGCGAGGATCGAAGCGCTGCAGGCGGAGGACCATTATGTGCGCATCCATACCTCGCGCGGCGACCACCTGACGCATATGCGGCTGGAGGATGCCATCGCCGCCCTGTCCGGTGTCGACGGGGTGCAGACTCATCGGTCATGGTGGGCGGCCTGCGATGGCGTGACATTGAACACGGACGGTACGCTCGCAACGGCGTCAGGTCTCGCCATACCCGTCAGCCGCCGCCGCAAAAAAGTAGTGATGCAGGCGCTCGGCTAAAGACACCTCCAGCCAAAGAAAAACCCCGGCGCTGTGGCCGGGGTTTTCCGTTGCGATGCGGCTTGCGCCACCTGAACGAAGCGTTTGCGCAATCAGTAGGTCTTACGCTTGGCTTCGTTGATCTCCAGCCAGCGGGTGCGCTGGATGCCGATGACATTATCGTTCCAGTTCTCGATGTGAAGCCCGACAAGGTTGCGGTTGACCGAGAAATAGATCGGCGCGATCGGCATGTCCGGCAGCATCAGGGCTTCCGCCTCGGCCAGGATATCGGCGCGGGCGTCGAGGTCCATGGTCAGGGCGGCCTCGTTCATCAGCGCGTCGAAATCCGGGTTCGAATAATCGGCATAGTTGATGGGGCCGGTATCACCCTGCACGAGGAACAGGAAGTTCTGCGGGTCGTTGTAATCAGCAACCCAGCCTGCATCAGCGACCTCGAAATTGCGGGCACGATAGTCAGCATACGCCACCTTCGGCTCCGCCCCTTCCAGCTGTGCCTCGACACCGATCTGGCGCCACATGTCCTGCATGGCAACCATGATCTGCTTGCGGTCACCGGCAAGGCGATATTTGACGGCAAAGGTCAGCGGATTGTTCTCGTCGAACCCGGCCTCTGCCAGCAGGCGGCGGGCTTCCGCGTTGCGGCGCTGCTGGGTCCAGCCGGCCTCGGCCATTTGCGGTGCGTTGTCGACATAGTTGTCGATGCCCGGCGGCACGATGTTATAGGCCGGCACCTCGCCCGCCCGGGTGACCTGCCTGGTCAACACGTCGCGGTCGATGGCAAGGCCGAGGGCGCGGCGCACGCGCGCGTCGTCGAACGGTTCGACATTGGTGTTGAAGGTCACATAGGTGAAGGAGAGGATGATCTCGTTATGCTTCACGCCCGGCATGTTCTGGTCGATCCACGACACCTGCTGGATCGGATAGCATTGCGAGCAGGCGTTGATGTCCAGCTCACCGGCGCGGAAGCGGCGGAAGGCAGACGAGACGTCATCGGTCGGATAATAGAAGACCGTGTCGATCTGGACGTTGTCGGCATCGTAGAAATTCTCGTTCTTGACCAGCTTGACGAAGCTGTTCGGGCGCCACGTATCGACCACATAGGCACCGTTTGTGACCATCGTGCCCGGCTTGATCCAGTCATCACCGGCCTCTTCCAGGACATGCTTCGGCACGGGGAAGGTCGTGTAGTGGGTCATCAGCGTGGCGAGGAAAGGTGTCGGCGTTTCGAGGTCCAGTTCCAGGGTCTTGTCGTCGATGGCGCGGGCACCAAGCTCTGACGGCGGCATTTCGCCGGCGTTGACCGCGGCGGCGTTCTTGAACGGATAGATCAGCGACGCATAGGGAGCGGCCGTTGCCGGATCGAGGATACGCTGCCAGGCGAAGACGAAGTCAGCAGCCGTCACGGGCGTGCCGTCGGACCAGGTCATGTCCTCGCGGATCTGGAAGGTATGGGTCAGGCCGTCTTCGGATATCTGGTGGCCGACAGCAGAGCCGAAAACCGGCTTGCCATTGGCATCTTCCGTATAGAGACCGATCAGCATGTCGCCGATGATATTGTTTTCCCACGTGCCGTTTGCCTGATGCGGGTCGAGGGTATTCGGCTCTGTGCCATTGCCCCGGTGCAGGACGACGCCATCGGCTTCGCTGGCGGCGCTGGGGCCGGAATCAGAACCGCCACCGCAGGCGGCAAGGGCGGCAAGCAACAGCCCGGCAAGGGCCGCGCGTAGCATGGTCGAATATCGGTTGATCATGCGGGATTGTCTCCATCGGCAACTGTTAAAGAACGCATAGTAACGTACTCTCGCGCCGCGCCAAGCCCGATTTGGCAGTGCAGCGTAGCGCGATGTGTCACGCTACGCCGGTATTTTTAGACGATCGTGCGAAGCATGAGGCATCTGGCGATCACAATACCGATGGCCACCACACCGCAGGCAACAGCGGCATAGGCCGCATAGTCGATCGGTACCACTAGCCAGGCGAGCGCATAGCCGATGCCGCCAAGCACGAAAGTCCAGCCGGCGAAGCGCTGTAGCGCCTGTTTTCGGCCCGCATCGCAAAGGCCCGCGAGTGGTGTGATAAGCTTCGGAATGATATTGCCGTAGAGGATTAACACCACACCGAGGACCGCTCCCATCGCCCTTTCCGCCACGGCACCACCGACGATCCCCAAGGCCTCCAACCCGGCAAGCCCGGCGGAAATCCCGATGATCAGACCACCCATGACCAGCGCGCCTTTCACTCCCATGATATTCATATCTCACTCTCCTTTGTCTGTGTTACGGACTGGATCGTCTCCTGCGCCCCCTTGCCCTGAATGCCGAACGCCCCGGCAAAGCCGAGCAGCGCGTCCTCCAGCACCGACAGTTTCAGCCGGTAGATAACGGACTTGCCGTCCTTTTCCGCCGCGACCAGATCAGCCTCCTTCAGCACCGCGAAATGCGCCGACATGGTCGGCTTTGACACGGCGAAATGCGCGGCGAGATCGCCGGCACTCATCGGTCCCTTGCGAAGCAGTTCCAGCACCTTTCGACGGGTCGGGTCGGACAGAGCCTTGAATACGCTATTCATGAATTGATAATTAGCTAATCATCGAATTGATGTCAAGAACAATTCGACATTTCTCTAAATGTTTTCGGGATGAGAATTCAGCGCGGCTCGATGCGCATCGGCACCGGCGTCGACGGCTGAAGCGTTATGCGCATGATCGGCATCGGTGCGGGGCCGACACTTGACAGAGTAAATCGCTGAAGGAGACGCGCCATGACGACGAGAATCTCCTGCATGGCAAAACTCGCCCCGATGCAGACGCGTGGACCGAGCCCGAAAGGCAGCCAGGCGTGGCGGGGGATTGTCTCGCCCCGCGCGCCCATGAAGCGCTCCGGCTCGAACGCATCCGGATTGTCCCACAGGCTTTCATGGCGATGCAGCACCCAGGTAGAGGTGACAATCTCCGTACCCGGCGCAATCTGTCGCCCACCGACCTCGTCGGCGTCTACCGCCTGACGGCTGAGCTGGGCGGCGGCAGGATAGAGGCGCATCACTTCCTTCACCACCGCATTGGTGTAGGGCATGTGATCGGCCAGCGCAGACGCATTAGCATCATCCGGCACGCCGTCAACCTCGCCCAGCACGCGGGCCAGCGCATCCGGTGTTTGCGACAGGACATAGAAGGTCCATGTCAGCGTCCGGGCCGTCGTCTCGTGGCCTGCCGCCATGAAGGTCAGGAGGTTGTCGATGATCTCGTCATCGCTGAGTGGTGCGTCTTCCTTCTGGCCTGCCTGCAATAGCAGCGTCAGGAAATCCTCAGGCACCGTCTCGCCCGTCGCGATGCGCTTGCGACGGGCGGCAGCAAGCGCGCCGACCTGCGCCCGCATCTCATTGATAAGCCGCGTCGCTTCGGTACGCCCGACACGCGGCACCCAGCCCGGCGCCTGCACCAGGTCGAACGGGTGCGGCATGCCGGAGACATCCATCAACCGGTTGATCCGGCGCGAGAAGAGCGCGGCATCGAAATCCGCATCATGGGAGAATAGACAGGCGAGCAGGATGTCGAGGGTCAGGGCCAGCATCTCTTCGGTCATGCTGACCGTCTGCCCGGCCTTCGCAGCCAGCTCATCGGCACGCTCACGCGCGACCTGGTCCATCACACCGCCAAAACCCTTTACATGGCGCGGGGTGAAGACCGGCGTCAGCGCTTTCCTCGCCCGCTTCCACGTCTCGCCTTCGGCCACGACCAGCCCGTCGCGCAGGAACGGCACCAGCACGGCCTGCCTGACATAGCTGAAACGGTAGTTTTCCTGGTTGGTGACGAATACGTGCCGGATCATCGCCGGATCATGGGTGACGAGATAATCACGGCCCAGAAAGCGCAGATTGGCCACGGGCTCGCGATAGAAAACGTCCGACCACACTTCAAGCGGGTTGCGGGCCATGACCTTGAAATACCGCACCGTGCCGAGAAACTGGGTCACCGGCGTTGGTTTGCGCGCCTTTATGCGGGGCGGCATTGGCGGGATATAATGCCGCTCGGCAGCATCACTGGTGGTCATGGCTCGTCTCTCCTGCAGCTGCGCCCCTGTGAGAGGATGTAAGCAGGCAGGATATCATTACCAATGGCAGATTGACGCAAAAGGCTTGTGCGGCCTACTCTGCGGCGACCACACAGGGCAAAGACAATTTCAGAGGTTTCCATGTCCCCAGTTCAGCGTCTTCTTTCCGCCGCCGGCATCAGCGCCGCCAGTGTCATCGCTTTCGCCCTGCCGGGGATCACCGCCAGCGCACAGGAAGCCAACTCCTTCACCGAATGCCGCGAGATTGCAGACGTCGAAGCGCGCCTTGCCTGCTATGACGGCCTTGCCGATGCGATCCGCGAGATCCCGGAAAAGGAGCGCGAGGAGAAGCTCGACCAGCAGCCGACCGTCGTCCAGAAGAAACCGACACAGGAAGAACTCGACCGCCTGTCGCAGGAGGACAACCTCGCCCGCCAGATGGAAGAGGACGAGCGCTGGTTCGGCCTTGAGAACATCTTCCGCCGCGAACAGAAGAAAAAGGAAGTGATCGAGGAGCTGGTCCAGCCGATCCTCGCCTATCGCGTCCTGCCGCTCGGCAATGTCCGCGTCGTACTGGAAAACGGCCAGGTCTGGGAACAGCTGGAAAGCGACGACCGCCGCCTGCAGCGTATCGACGACCAGTTCGTGCAGGAAGCCAATATCCGCCGCGGCGCCATGGGCAGCTACTTCATGAAGGTGGAACCGCTGGGCGACAATATCCGCGTGAAGCGGGTCCAGTAAGTCGCACCCTCCTCCCGGGAATGCACGTTGACAGATGCCGTGACGACAGTCAGCATAGTCGATGTGTTCAACGAATCGAAAGGAGGTGGTCCAGTGTCTAGAGTGATATTGGAAGGTGAGGTCAAGACAGCGGTGAGGGTAGGCGCCTGAAGGCAGTCCTCCGGGTGAAAGCCCAGCCGTTGGCGAGGTCCTAACTGACCCGCCTCCGTAGACTCGAAAGGCCGCGCTGATAGCGCGGCCTTTTTCGTTGGTCCGTTATTGCTTTGGAGAGTCTACCGGTCTTTCGGATCGAGCGCGTCGCGCAGGCCGTCGCCGATGAAGTTGAAACAGAACAGGGTCAACGCCATCATGCCCGCCGGGAAAAGCAGCGCCCATGGGGCGGTCTGCATGCCGTTGGCCCCTTCCGAGATCAGCACGCCCCACGAAGTCAGCGGCTCCTGCACACCCAGCCCGAGGAAGGACAGGAAGCTTTCGGCAAGGATCGCATAGGGGATCGTCAGCGTGACGTAGATGATGACCGGGCCGATCAGGTTCGGCACGATGTGACGTGCGACGATGGTCAGCGGCTTCACGCCGATGGCGCGGGCAGCCTCGACGAATTCCTTCTCCTTCAGCGACAGCGTCTGGCCGCGCACGATCCGCGCCATGGTCAGCCATTCGATCGCGCCGATGGCAACGAACATGATCCACAGGGACGTGCCGAAGACGACCATCAGGATGATGACGAAGAAGACGAAGGGCAGCGAATAGAGAACGTCGACGATGCGCATCATGACGTTGTCGACCGTGCCGCCGAAAAAGCCTGCGGTCGCGCCCCAGATGACGCCGATGACCAGCGAGACGAAGGTCGCGATCAGCCCGACGGCGAGCGACACCCGCGCGCCGATCAGCGTGCGCGCCAGCACGTCGCGGCCAATGCTGTCGGTGCCCATCCAGTGGCTCCAGCTCGGCGGCAGGTCGTTATTGCCATAAGCGATGGCGCGAAAATCATGCGGGGTGATCTCCGGCCCGATCACGGCGGCAAGCACCAGCACGGCGAGGATGATCATCGAGGCGACGGCGGCCTTGTTGGAGAACAGGCGGCGGCGCGCATCTTCCCACAGGGAACGGCCCTTCACCGCTGCGGAAGCTTCCATCGCCTCGGCATTCGGGTGCTGATGCGGCATGCCTGGTTCGGCGCCGGGGGGTGGCGGTGTCTCGGACATCAGGACAGTTTCACTTTCGGATCGAGAGAGGCGATGATCAAATCGGCGATCAGGTTCAGGATCACGATCAGCGTGGCGTAGAGAATGACGACGCCCATGACGAGCGTGTAGTCGCGGTTAAGCGCGCCGGTGACGAAGTATTGCCCGATCCCCGGCAGCGCGAAGATGCGCTCGATCACGAGGGAGCCGGACAGGAGCGCAGCAGTCGCCGGGCCCAGATAGGATACCAGCGGCAGGATCGCGGCGCGCAGCGCGTGGCGGCGCACGATGGTGCCGGCGGAAAGTCCCTTCGCCTTGGCCGTGCGGATGAAGTTGGAGCGCATCACCTCGATCATCGAGCCGCGCATGAGCCGCGAGATGATCGCGATCTGCGGCAGCGCCAGGGTGATCACCGGCAGGATGAGCGACTTGATGAAGGCATCCCCGCCCATCGTGTCGATCCGGTCCCAGCCAACCCAGCCCGCCGTCGGCAGCCAGTCATTCCAGACCGCGAAGATCAGCACCATCACCGGCGCAGTGACGAAGTTCGGGATGGTGATGCCCGCCATCGCCACGGTCATGACGCCGTAATCGGTCGGCTTGTTCTGGCGCAGCGCCGCCATCACCCCGAGGAACGACCCGACCAGCATGGCCAGCGCCAGCGACGACAGGCCCAGCGTCGCCGAGACCGGCAGCCCGTCCAGCACCAGCTCGGTCACCGTGAAGTCCTGATACTTGAAGCTAGGCCCGAAATCGCCCTGCAGCACGTTCCCCATATATTTGAAGAACTGGATGATCAGCGGGTCGTCGAGATTGTACTTGGCGTTGAGGTTTGCCTCGATCGCCGGGGTGACGTTGCGATCGCTGGTGAACGGGCCGCCCGGCGCGATGCGCATCATGAAGAACGACACGGCAATGACGACGAGGATCGTCGGGATCGCCGAAAGGAGCCGTTTCAGGGTGTAAACCAGCATGTGCCCTTTTCCGCGCCTTACGGCCGCTCCTGGTTGATGACGCCACTACAATACAGGAATGCCGTGCCCGTAGCTATGATGGGCGCGGCATCGCGAAGCGCTCACTTAACAGAATCTTTCAAAGCCGCGCAAGAGTGTATGTTACTTTCTAACTCGCCTCATTATCGGTCAAGCCGGCCACGGTGTTCAAAAGGAAGAACTGGCGGTAGCGAACGAGCGTGCTAGATAGGCTGGATGACCGGGGAAAATTACACGTTCGAGACGCCTGACGGCCTCACCCTGCATGCGACCGTACGCCGCCACCCGGCGGCGGGCGTCAATGCGCCATCGATCATCTGCCTGCCGGGGCTGACCCGCAATGAGCGCGATTTCGAGGGGCTGGCCGGATGGCTCACCTCCCGCGCCTTCACCGGACCGGCCTGCGAGGTGATCGCCGTTTCCCTGCGCGGGCGCGGCGCGTCGGACCGCGATGCGGAATACAGCCATTATCATCCCAACATCTATGCAGCCGACGTGAAGGCGATGATGGAGGCGCGCGGCCTGACCGACGCGCTGTTCATCGGCACATCGCTGGGCGGCATCGTGACCATGCTGATCGCCGCCGACAACCCGGATGCCGTCTCCGGCGCGGTACTGAACGATATAGGCCCGCAACTGGCACCCGAAGGCCTCGCCCGCATCGCCGGCTATGTCGGCGGATCAGGCCCGTGGGAGAGCTGGGCCGAGGCAGGCGAAGGCGTCAAGGCGATCAACGAGGTCGCCTTTCCGAGGCGCCATGACAGTTTCTGGCAGGTCTTCGCCCGCCGCGTCTGCACGGTGACGGACAAGGGCATCGAGCTGGACTACGACACCGGCATCGCGAAGGCGCTGGCCGAGGCCGGCCCCGCCCCGGCGCTGGAGCCTGGCTTCGCCGCCCTCTCCGGCCCGCTGCTATGCGTACGCGGGGCGCTGTCCGACCTGCTGACACCGGAAATCGTCAGCACCATGAAGGACGTCCAGCCACAGATGGATGTGTGCGAGGTCGCCATTACCGGCCACGCCCCTACGCTGGAAGAACCGGCCGCAAGGAAGGCGATCCAGAAATGGCTGGAGCGGGTTTGAGGATGCTCACCGTCTGATGCTTGCCTCCGGCCAGCTGCACCGATAACGTCCTCATCGGCTTGGTAAAATGTGAGGGGCATGTGACGAAAATACAGGTTTTTCTGACGGCGATATTCTTGTGCCTGTTGCCACCCTCCATGCTTTTCGCCCAAGATACAGGCCTTGTCGATGGCACGGGGGTGACCGCACATATCGTGCATGAACAGGGCACATGGACCGTCACCTATCACTTTGACAGGCCTCAAAAGGCCATGTTCTTCAATCGTTATACGGGAGGCTACAGGGAACGGTTTTGGACGTCCCTCTCCTCCGGTGTTGAAATCCGAAATATTGGCGGGTTCGACACGATCCTTCTTGATACCCCATCGACGACTGCAAGTTTCGATATCACGGCCTATACGACCATAAACATTCCCGATGCCAACCCGTTTATTCCGTTCACTGATGGTGGACTCACGCTCTTTACCGGTCAGTTTGACCTGCTACCAGCGTTAGACGCCGCAGACGTCGCTGATCTGCAAGGCGATCTTTTCCGTTGGCAGGGAAAGCAGCCGACCCTAGGCGTAACATTCACATCCGATGAACCGGTCATCATGGAAGGCGCGCTGATCGACGGAACTGCCGTTCATGTCACCTTCGGCGGCGGCACCCATATCTATACTGGCCTAGGGCGCATTGAGGAAGGAAACAGCTTTGTCGGTGTGATCGATAGTGCCCTGCCGGAGTGGCTTCGCGAAAACCTTGATGAAGAAGTCACCGCCATCTTCGCCGAGCACGAGAAACGCTGGGGATTTGAACTTGAGCAACGGGCAACCCTGCTGATCGCCTTCGACGGATATGGCGCATCAGGATACAGAAATTCGGGCAGCGCCTTTGGCAACACCTTGATGTTACAGATTGCAGGCGATGCCTTGCGCAACGAAGATGCCGACATAATGGACAGCATGCGGTGGTTCTTTGCCCATGAGGCAGCCCATCTCTACCAGCTTACGGCCGGGCTTGAGATATTGAGTGGTGACAGCACTTGGATGATGGAGGGGTCCGCCAACGCCATGGCGAACCAGATTGTCGCCTCGCTAGATGGCAATGCAGTCAACCTCGCGGAAACCTACGATCGCGCCTTGACCGAGTGCGACGCATATCTGCAGGACGGGCCGCTGGAGGGCGCCGGCAAAAGAGACGCCGAACTGGCTTATTATGAATGCGGTGACCTTGTCGCTATCATCACGGCGAGCCTGCTGCCCGATCATAACCTGCATGGCTTTCTGAAGGAGCTTGCGCTCGACCGGCGCGAGGGCAGTACAGGCAGCTGGCAGTATTTCTCGACCATGCACCGGCTTGGCGCAGACCCTGACGCGATCATCAGCTTGGCAGATATTGTTTACAAGAAGCTCTCTGATCCAAGGCAGGCCTATATCGACGCCTTGAATGAAGCGCGTCTTTATCCTCTTGTGTCCGGTGATGGGCGTATTGTCTCGATAAATATTCCGCTGGAATGATACCCAGCTAATGTGCATACGGATATTGCCTACGATCTGAACCCGTCATAATCTGATCCCAAGGGCACATCATGAGGGAACACAGGGCAATCAAGACGGGGGCAATCAGTCAGATCGTCATCGCCGGCGGTGGCACCGCCGGGTGGATGGCTGCGGCCTTCCTTGCCCGGATGTTCGAGCACAAGCGCATATCAATCCGCCTGGTCGAGTCCGAGGAGATCGGCACGGTCGGTGTCGGCGAGGCGACCATTCCGCCCCTGCGCAATTTCAACGCCCTGCTGGGCATCAGCGAGCAGGAATTCGTCAGGCACACACAGGGCACGTTCAAGCTGGGCATCGAGTTCCGCGACTGGACCCGGCTCGGCCATTCCTACATCCACCCGTTCGGCACGTTCGGCGTGGAGCATAACGGCATTCCGTTTCACCAGCTATGGATGAAGGCGCAGGGCATCGGCCATGACGCGCCGCTGACCGATTTCAACCTGTCAGCCGTCGCCGCAGAAATGGGCCGGTTCCAGCCGATACAGCAGGACCCGCGCGCGCCTTACGCGAACCTGCATTATGCCTTTCATCTCGATGCCGGGCTTTATGCCAGATACCTGCGCGCCTATGCAGAGGCGCGGGGTGTTCAGCGCACGGAAGGCAAGATCGTCGATGTGTCCTTGCGCGGCGAGGACGGCTTTATCGAGAGCCTGAGGCTGGAAAGCGGCGAGACGGTTTCAGGTGAATTGTTCCTCGACTGCACCGGCTTTCGCGGGCTGCTGATCGGCAAGGCACTGGAGACACCGTTCGAGGACTGGTCGGGCTGGCTGCCTTGCGACAGGGCCGTCGCCGTGGGGTGCGAGACGGCGGGCCCGCCACCGCCCTTTACGCTCGCCCATGCCCGCAAGGCAGGCTGGCAATGGCGCATCCCGCTGCAGCACCGGCTCGGCAATGGCCATGTCTATTGTTCCGGATATGTCAGCGATGACGAGGCGACCGCGACGTTGATGGACTCGCTTGCCGGGGCACCGCTGGGCGAGCCGCGCCTGTTGCGGTTCACGACCGGACGGCGGGAAAAGTTCTGGAACAGGAACTGCATCGCCCTCGGGCTTTCAGGCGGGTTCCTCGAGCCGCTGGAATCGACCTCCATCCACCTGATCCAGGAGGGGCTTGCCAAGCTGCAGGCACTGTTCCCGGACACCGCCTGCGACCCTGCGCTGGTCGATGAATACAACACGCTGGTCGGGCACGAGTACCAGTATATCCGTGACTTCCTGTTCCTGCATTATCACGCGACCGAGCGCGACGACACGCCATTCTGGAACGAGATGCGCACCATGGCGCCGCCACCGCGACTCGCCCACCGCATGGCGATATTCCGGACCTCCGGCCATATCCTCAGCGACGAGAACCACTCGATCTTCAAGGACCCGAGCTGGCTTGCTGTGCTGATGGGCCAGAATGTCTGCCCACAGAGCGTCAATGCCGCCGCAGCAGCCCTGCCGGATGATTTTGTCATCAATGCACTGGACAGGATGCGCGACGAGATCCGGCGTGTCGCAGGCGCCCTGCCCGCCCATGGAGAGTTTGTCGCGCGGCATTGCAAGGCAGAAATTGTGCGCTAGGGGAACCTAACCCTTCAACAGCGTATCGGCGATCTTGTCAGCGAGGCGGCCGGCGACGGCGGCCTTGGGCATGTTGTCCCATTCTTCCTCGCCATCCTCCGACAGGATGGTGACGGTGTTGTTGTCCCCGCCCATCGTGCCGGTGCCGGGGGAGACATCATTGGCGACGATCCAGTCGCAACCCTTGCGCTTGCGCTTGGCATCGGCATGACCGATGACATCGTCCGTCTCCGCCGCAAAGCCGATGACGAGGCGCGGGCGGGCGGTATCGTGGTTCGACAGGGTGCGGAGGATATCCGGGTTTTCCGACAGCGGAATGGCGGAGAGGCCCCCGCGCTCCTTCTTGATCTTGTGCTCGGTCTCGATCTGCGGGCGATAGTCGGCGACGGCAGCACAGCACACGGCGCAGTCGGCGGGCAGAGCGGCCTCGCAGGCGGCGAGCATCTGGCGGGCCGTCTCGACCTTCACCGTTTCGACACCGGCAGGCGGGGCCAGACCGGTCGGGCCGGTGACGAGGGTGACTTTCGCGCCCATCTTGGCGAGCGCGCGGGCAATGGCATAGCCCTGCTTGCCGGAGGAGCGGTTGGCGATATAGCGCACTGGGTCTAGCGGCTCGTGCGTCGGCCCGGCGGTGACGAGGACATGCTGGCCCTTCAGGCGACCATCGGCATGGGCATCGAACCAGGCCTCGACGGCATCGGCGATTTCCTTCGGCTCGGCAAGGCGACCGGGGCCGAACTCGCCGCAGGCCATCTCGCCCTCGCCCGGACCGACGAATGTGCCGCCATCATCCTTCAGCGTGCGGACATTGCGTTTCGTCGCCGGGTGTTCCCACATGCGGACGTTCATGGCGGGCGCCCAGATGACCGGTTTGTCGGTGGCAAGCAGCGCGGTCGAGGCGAGGTCATTGGCAAGGCCGTTCGCCGTCTTCGCCATCAGATCGGCAGTCGCGGGAGTGACGAGGACCAAATCGGCAGAGCGGGACAGCTCGATATGACCCATCTCCGCTTCGTCGGTCAGGTCGAACAGGTCGGTATAGCATTTGTCCCCGGTCAGGCTGGCGACGGAGAGCGGCGTGATGAACTCTGCGCCCGCCTTCGTCAGAATCGCGCGGGACCTGATGCCCCGGCGCGACAGTTCGCGGATGACTTCCAGCGACTTGTACGCCGCGATGCCGCCGCCGATGATGATGAGGACCGAGTTCTGGGTCATGACTTTTTTGCCGCCTTAAAAGACACCTCTGAAAATCGCGCCGCCGGTGAACAGGGCCACCGAGGCGATGGTCAGGTACTTATAGACATCGCCGCCGGTCATTTCATAGGCAAAGTAGGATGAAAAGCCCGCGATCACCGACAGGATCAGAATGAAGAGGGAGAATTTGCTGCCGAGGCCGCCACCGCCGGTGACCCCGCCATCGATCCAGCCATCCTCGTGGTGAACACTGGTCTTGAATTTCTGCGGATTACGCAGCGCATAGGCCAGTTCCCACACGGTCTCGTTGGAGAGCTTGACCCCGTCATCGCCGACGAACTCAACTGCCCGCTCGGCTGCGGCGGCAAAGGCCGGGAAATTCTCGGCAAGGCGCAAGGCGGCGCGGGCCGAGGCACGGCCCTTTTTCAGCAGCGCCTGCGGGCCGACGCGCCCGGCGATGTAGCCGCGCACGACCGGGTCTGCCGCCGCCCACATGTCGATTGCCGGATCGAGCGCGCGGGCAACGCCCTCGACCACGACCATGGTCCGCTGCAGGAGGACGAGTTCGGGGCGCAGCTGCATCTCGAAAATCTCGGTCACGTCGAACAGCTGCTGCAGCACGCGGGACATGTCGACCTTGTCCGAGGTCTGGCCGAAGATCGGTTCGCCCACCGCCCGCAAAGCCGTCGCGAAGGCCTCGACAGAATAATGCGACGGTACATAGCCGGCATCGAAATGGGCTTGCGCGGCGAGGTGGTAGTCGCGCTGGATGAAGCCGTAAATGATCTCTGCGAAAACCCGGCGTGCTTCCTCGTCAAGGCGACCCATGATGCCGAAATCGATCAGTACGAGGCGGTTGTCGCGGTCGACGAACATGTTACCCTGGTGCATGTCGGCATGGAAGAAGCCGTGATGCAGCGCCTGTGTCAGGAAGGTCTGAATGACGCTGACGGCGAGCGCCCTCTTGTCGACGCCTTGGCGATCCAGTGCGGCGGTGTCGGAAACGGCAACGCCATTGACCCATTCGGTGGTCATCACCCGGCGGGAGGAATATTCCCAGCGGATCGCTGGCACGCGGATCATGTCATCGTCGGAGAGGTTTTCAGCAAGCTCGGACGCCGCACCGGCCTCCATACGCAGGTCCAGTTCGATCTCGGCGGCAGCAGCGAGCGTCTCAATAAACTTGACCGGGCGCATGCGCCGGGCCGGTTTGACCAGCCGCTCGATGATGCGCGCGCCGAGATGGAAAGCCTGGAAATCGCGCCGGGCATTCTGTTCGATCCGGGGGCGGAGCACCTTGACCGCGACGGTCATGCCATCATGGGTGAGGGCCTTGTGTACCTGAGCAATGGATGCCGCGGCGACAGGCTCGGAAAAACTGGCAAACAGCTCCTCCACCGGTTTGCCGAGGGAGTGGGCGATTTCGCGCTTGGCTTTTTCCTGGCCGAAGGGCGGCATGCGGTCCTGCAACTCGCCAAGATCACCGGCCATTTCAAAACCGATGATATCAGGGCGCGTCGCCAGCAGCTGGCCGAACTTCACATAGGCCGGCCCCTGCCCGCCAAGCGCCCTTGCGAGCCGCTGGCCGGGACGCAAATCCTTGCCCTTTGCCCCTATGCGCGTGATCGTGCCGACGATACGCAATGGCCATGGCAGCAGATGCGCATATTCGCGCGGCAACAACGCATCGTAACGCGCCAGCACGAAACCGGCACGGACAAGGCGTCCAAGATTGGCAAGGGTACTGAACATCTCTTGCGCTGCCCTAGACCCCGGTCTTCCAACCGGTGTGGAGGGCGGCGATACCACCGCTCAGATTTTCATAAGAAACACGGGAGAAACCGGCATCCTCGATGCGCATCTTGAACGCGCCCTGAGGCGGGAAGCGGCGAATGCTTTCGACAAGATATTGATAGCTGTCGCGGTCCTTCGCGATCATTTCGCCAAGCCACGGAATGACGTTGAAGGAATAGGCATCATAGACCTGCGAGAACCCTTCCGTGATCGGACGGGAAAACTCCAGACATGTGAAGCGCCCGCCGGGCTTCAGCACCCGCCAGGCTTCCTTCAGCGCCGCATCCATGTCGGTGACGTTCCGGATGCCGAAGCCGATCGTGTAGACATCGAAGCTGCAATCCGGAAAAGGCAGGTTCTGGGCATCGCCACAGGTGCGGGTCAGCACACTGGCGAAGGGTTTTGCGTCATCGCGCGACTTGCCCGCCTTCATCATCGCGTGGTTGATGTCGCAGACAACCGCGCTTGCCTCGGCGCGCCCGCGCAGGGGCCGGGCGGCCGCACGCTTCAGGAAGCCGATGGCGATATCGCCCGTGCCGCCCGCGACATCGATCAGGCGCTGGCCGGGCTGCGGGTTCAGCCGGTCTAGCAGGACAGACTTCCAGACCCGGTGAATGCCGGCGGACATGGCATCGTTCATCACGTCGTAATTGTCGGCGACGGAATCGAAGACGGCGCGCACCATGCCTGCCTTCTCGCCAGCAGGCACATCCTGAAACCCGAAAGAGGCCTTCTGCGTATCTGTATTCGTCATCGAAATTCCTCGCCGGTTGGAGCTTTTCGCCATCTACCTGAAACTTATCATCAATTGCAGCATTTCCTATTGACTGCGACAATCCGTTTTGGCAGGGTCACAATGCCTAAAACATGAAATAAATCAAGGCGTTGCGCCTTGACTACTATATATTGTTGCTTAACGGGCCGTTATCCCTCAGCCGCCGTGGACACCTTATGATCAAATCAGAACTGGTCCAGAAACTGGCCGAAGACAATCCCCATCTTTTCACGCGTGACATAGAGCGCATCGTCGCGACCGTGTTCGACGAGATCTCAACTGCCCTTGCCAATGGCGATCGGGTCGAGCTGCGCGGCTTCGGTGCCTTCTCGGTGAAACATCGCGAAGCCCGGATCGGGCGCAATCCGCGCACCGGCGAAGCTGTCGCCATCGAGGAGAAGTGGACGCCCTTCTTCAAGGCGGGCAAGGAAATGCGTGAGCGCCTCAACAAGCCGCAGAACGAGAATGTCATCTCTATCAAGTCACAGGGCTGATTCACGGGCGCAGCCCTTCGCCTTCTCCCACAAAAGCGTGGCGATTGACGCTGGCACAGCGCTGCGGTGTATCCTAGATTGATACCATGAGAAAATTTCTGCTGACAGCCTTTCTGGGTGTGACCGGCCTGATCATCCTGTTGTTCCTGCTGGCAAACAGGATGCCTGTCTATATCAGCCTCGACCCCATCAATATCGTCAATCCGGCTTTTGCCGTCGGACCGATGCCGCTATGGGCGGCACTGATCGCAATGATGTTTCTCGGCTACGTCCTTGGCGGGCTTGGCATGTGGTTGTCGGGCAAGGGCCTGCGCAAGAAGGCATCGGAGCGCAAGCACCGCATCAAAGAGCTGGAGCATGCGCTGGAGCTGGCCAATGCGCCGCGCCCGAAGAAAACCGACGACCTGCCGGTAATCCAGCGCCACGACACTTCCCGGGATACTTCCCCTGACACCTCCCAGAAAAAGATAGCGAGCCGGTGAGACGGACCTGAATGAGCCAGCTAGTCAAGATCTGTGGCCTGACCTCCGCCGACATGGCGCGGCAGGCCGTTGATGCCGGGGCCGACATGATCGGTCTTGTGTTCTTCGAGAAAAGCCCGCGCTGTGTCGAGCTGGCGCAAGCGGCAGAGATCGCCGATGCAGTACGCGGCGATGTCTCCATTGTCGGGCTTTTCGTCAATCCGGACATGACGCGGCTGGCAGATGCCATCGCCGAGGTACCGCTGACCCATATCCAGCTGCATGGCACGGAAAAGCCTGAACGCGTTGAATTGATCGGGCAGAGTTTCGGCCTGCCGGTGATCAAAGCCATCGGTGTCGCATCCCGGGAAGATGTCACCGCGGCTGAAGATGCCTATGGCGCCTATGCCGACATGCTGTTGTTCGACGCCAAGCCGCCGCCCTATGCCTCCCGGCCCGGCGGCAATGGCGTACGCTTCGATGTCGATATCCTGTCCGAGATAAAGGGCGAGACGCCTTGGCTGCTGTCCGGCGGGCTGACACCGGACAATGTCTATGACGCGATCGATGCGGTGCAGGCGCTGGCCGGATTCGAGGGGGTCGATGTTTCCTCCGGCGTTGAAAGTGCACCGGGCGTAAAGGACGCGAAGATGGTCAGCGATTTCATCGGTGCCGTGCGCGCGGCTGCGTCGGACTATATGGACAAGGATGCCTGAGCCCCAATGGGCTGCGACGGCACTTCAACGACAAAGCCATTGATTTTATGCGGCACTAGCTGTTGAAAGAGGGGCTGTACAGAAAGGCCCGACCCATGTCCTCTACCCCTGCCGATACTCCTTCCGGCGAGATCCTGAATTCCTATCGCACAGGCCCCGACGCGCAGGGGCGCTTTGGCAAGTTCGGCGGGCGCTTCGTCGCCGAGACGCTGATGCCGTTGATCCTGGAGCTGGAAAAGGAATATGAGGCGGCCAAGGCCGACCCGGCCTTCCGCGAGGAGCTGGATTATTACCTCGAGCATTATGTCGGCCGCCCGTCACCGCTCTACTTCGCCGAGCGGCTGACGGAGATGGTTCGCGCCGATGCACCCAAGGGCAAGGGCGCGAAGATCTATTTCAAGCGCGACGAGCTGAACCATACCGGCGCGCACAAGATCAACAATTGCATCGGCCAGATCCTTCTGGCGCGCCGCATGGGCAAGAAGCGGATCATCGCCGAGACCGGCGCCGGCCAGCATGGCGTTGCGACTGCCACCGTCTGTGCCCGCTTCGGCCTGCCCTGCGTCGTCTATATGGGCGCGACCGACGTTGAGCGGCAGAAGCCGAACGTGTTCCGCATGAAATTGCTGGGCGCAGAGGTCAAACCCGTTACCTCCGGCGCGGCGACGCTGAAGGATGCGATGAACGACGCCCTGCGTGACTGGGTCACCAATGTCGAGGACACGTTCTACATCATCGGCACGGCGGCCGGCCCGCACCCCTATCCGGCGCTGGTGCGGGACTTCCAGTCCGTTATCGGTATCGAGGCGAAGGCCCAGATGAAGGCCGCTGAAGGTCGCCTGCCCGACGTGATCATGGCCTGCATCGGCGGTGGCTCGAATGCAATCGGCCTGTTCCACCCGTTCCTAGATGACCGGGACGTCGAGATCATCGGCGTGGAAGCGGCAGGCCACGGCATCGACACTGACAAGCACGCCGCCTCCCTGACCGGCGGGCGCGCTGGTGTCCTGCACGGCAACCGTACCTACCTGCTACAGTCTGAAGACGGCCAGATTCTCGATGCCCACTCGATCTCTGCCGGGCTAGACTATCCCGGGATCGGGCCTGAGCATTCCTGGCTGCACGAGACGGGCCGGGTAAAATATGTCTCCGCCACCGATGACGAGGCGCTGGAAGCCTTCCAGACCTGCTGCGCGCAGGAAGGCATCATCCCTGCACTGGAGCCGTCCCACGCCCTTGCCCGCGCTATTGAGAAAGCCGGCCAGATGGATAAGGACCAGATCCTGCTGTTGAACATGTGCGGACGGGGCGACAAGGACATTTTCACGGTCGCCGATGCGCTGGGCCGCGATATCTAGAACGAAGACATCAGATTTTACAGCCGATTGAAGACGGCGTATCCTGACCGCAAGAACACCCGGGAACGAAAAGTACTATAATGCTCTATCACCTCGCCTACTTAAGTTCGGCAACGCATCTGATGTCGGAAAAAGAACTGAAAGACATCCTCGAAAAGTCGCGCAGCAATAACAAGATAGACAATATCACCGGCCTTCTTCTGTATAATGACGGCAGCTTCTTCCAGGTACTGGAAGGCGAGAAGGCCACGGTCGAGGCCTGCTACAAGCGCATCCAAAAAGACCGCCGCCACGACAATTGCATCACGCTGCTCGATGGCGATCTCGACAACAGGACATTCATGTCGTGGGACATGGCCTTCATTCCCTTCGGTGAACTGACCGAAGCCCAGCAAAGTCATTTCATCAGCCTCGGAAAGCTGCGCAAGTCCGGCAAGATGCTGGAAATGGAATCAAACAAGGATCTGCGCATCCTCGCCCAGTCCTTCCTCGCGAGCTTTGGTACCCAGTTCCAGTAGTTCTCAGCACCCGGATCATGCTCCTGTAACCCGGCACTCGAAAAAAACGCCGGGAACCATGGGCCTTTAACGCTGTTGCCAGTGCATAGAACCCTGCAATGGCCACGAAAAAGGCCGATGGAGACCGATATGATCCGTCTTTTTATCTTTATGGTGATCGCGACATTTGCTGCCGGCCACGCAAAGGCTGCCGACAATGCTCAGGAAAATGCGCCGCAGGAAGAACGCTACGCTGCGGCTGACATCAATATCGAGGCACCCCAGGCGATTTCACAAACGACAACCGGTGCCGACACAAATGACGGCGTAGCCCGGTATCAGACACCATCCAGCATGCGCTATGAAATCAGCGGTCGTGACATCGATTATTCCAGCGATGCCCCCGTCAGTGCCGATGGCGAACCGACAAATCTGCGCCCCGCCAGCTGGAGTGAATAAGTCAGCTGGAGTGAGCATGCTGGATACTACCGACTTTCGGTTCAGTTTGCTTCTTTAAGTCGTACGGGAACCTTGAGATAGGTAATACCATTTTCATCCGCCGCCGGAAGAATACCGGCGCGGATGTTGACTTGTATGGATGGCAGCAACAGCGTCGGCGCACGCAGGCCCGCATCGCGCTTTTCGCGCATCGCAACAAACTCATCTTCGCTGACACCATCATGAATGTGGATGTTTCTTGCTTTTTGTTCGGCGACGGTCGTTTCCCATTGATGTGTCTTGCGGCCATCCGTCAGATAGTCATGGCACATGAACAGGCGCGTTTCCGGCGGCAGCGACAGTATTTTCTGCACGGAACGATAAAGCGTGCGTGCATCCCCACCCGGAAAATCCGCCCGGGCCGTACCATAATCGGGCATGAACATCGTATCGCCGACAAAGACGGCATCGCCGATATGATAGGCAATACAGGCCGGGGTATGACCCGGCGTTTCGAGCACCGATATTTCCAGCTCACCCAGCGCGAGCGTGTCACCCTCCTTCATCAGGATATCGAATTCCGCGCCGCTGCCTGACACGTCTGGCATGTCGAAAACGGGCCGGAAGATCTTCTGCACCTCGCCGATATGGGCCCCGATGACGACCTTCGCGCCGGTTTTCGCCTTGAGATACGGTGCCGATGACAGGTGATCCGCATGAGCGTGTGTCTCGAGAATATAGACGATCTTCAGGCCACGCTCCTGCACTGCCGCCAGCACCGCATCGGATGATCGCGTCGAGTAGTCTCCGGACGCATGGTCGTAATCGAGCACGGGATCGATGATCGCCGCCTCACGAGTCTCAGGGTCGGACACCAGATAGGTGACCGTATTGGTCGGCTCATCGAAAAAAGCCTGAATATCCGGCGCGCCGCCTTGTTCTTTGCTGGTCATGAGAACCTCCAGAAAATTTCTCTGGCTCTAATATATTAGCATTGACTAATTTAGCAAGTGCTAATATATAACTCTCATGACAAATGCCATGACCCTTCCTGACGCGCAGAACCTGCCTGATTTGTCCGAGATGTCGGACAAGGCCGGGCAGGCCGCTCGCCACCTGAAACTGCTGGCCAATGAGAAAAGGCTGATGATCCTGTGCACGCTGATCGCGGCAGGGGACATGTCGGTCGGCGCCCTGGCAGAGCGTGTCGGCCTGTCGCAATCGGCGCTGTCGCAACATCTGTCGCGCCTGCGCGAGGATGGCCTGCTCGCCACCAGCCGCAAGGGCCAGACCATTCATTACCGCATAGACGATCCGGGCACGGCGGAAATCATCGCCGTTCTGTACCGGCTCTATTGTGCCTGAAAATCAAGAGAGGACATTCCCATGACACTGAAAACCGTCACCGTAGAACAGGCCAGGAAGATGATTGCCGGCGGCGCAAAGCTGATCGATATCCGCGAAGCGGACGAACATGCCCGTGAAAATATTCCGGGGGCGGATCACCACGCCCTTTCATCCTTTCCCGCATCGGTCGATGCGCAAGGCGCACCGGCGCTGATCTTCCACTGCAAGGCTGGCAGCCGCACGGCCGCCAATGCCGGCATGCTATCCATGGCGAGCCCTTGCGAGGCCTATATCCTCGAAGGTGGTATCGATGCGTGGAAGGCGGCGGGGGAGCAAATCTCCAGGGACGCTTCCCAGCCGATCGAGATCATGCGTCAGGTGCAGATCGTCGCCGGGTCGCTGACGCTCATCGGCGTCCTGCTCGGCTGGCTGGTCCATCCCGGTTTCTATGCCCTCTCCGGGTTCATCGGTGCCGGACTGACGTTCTCCGGCATCTCCGGCACCTGCATGATGGCAAACGGCCTGCGCCTGATGCCGTGGAACCGCAACGCCCCTGCCGCCGCGCCGCGCACGGCCTGACAGAACTCCTAAACGGGCTAAGGTAATAAACCGATGGGCGAACTTCATTTCATCCTGACAGCGCTTGCCTCCGGCGTTCTCGTCGGGGCGAGCCTCGCCCTGATTGGCGGCGGCGGATCGATCCTTGCCGTGCCGCTCCTGCTATATTTCGTTGGCGTTGACGCCCCCCATATCGCTATCGGCACGGCGGCTTTTGCAGTCGCCATCAACGCAATGGCTGGCCTCGCCACCCATATGAGGGCCGGAACGGTGAAATGGCCCTGCGCCACCGCTTTCACGATAGCCGGGTTCATCGGCGCGCTGGCGGGCTCGACCCTCGGCAAGCTGATCGATGGCGGCGTATTGATCGGCTGGTTCGGCGGCCTGATGGTGGTCGTCGGCGTCCTGATGCTGCGCGGGGCAGACCAGCCGGGCGACCCGTCAGTCCATCTCGACCGGGGCAGCGCGCGCAAATTGCTGCCACGGCTGATCCCCATGGGCCTCGGCGCCGGCGGCGCAGCAGGGTTTTTCGGGATTGGCGGCGGGTTCCTGATTGCCCCCGGCCTGATGGCGGCAACTGCCATGCCGATCCGCTATGCCATCGGCACCTCCCTCGTCGCTGTCACTGCATTCGGCCTGACCACGGCGGGCAATTACGCCCTGTCCGGCTATGTCAGCTGGCCAGCAGCCCTGTGGCTGATCCTGGGCGGTGCTTTAGGGGTCTTTGCCGGTCAGGCGCTGAACGCCCGTCTTGCCGCCCACGGCGCAGCCCTGCGTATCGTCTTTGCCGCCGCAGTGATCATTATAGGCCTGTGGATCGCCGGATCGGCGCTCTTTTAGGGCTTTTTGCTTGCAAAACCGGGCAGTGCCTCGCTATTGGGATGGTCCGCTGACCGCCGAATAAAGGGAACACACCCGGTTCATGTCCTCATCCGTCTCCCGCATCACCGCCAGATTCGAAAAGCTGAAAGAGGCGAACCGCGCCGCTTTCATCCCGTTCATCATGGCCGGGGACCCGGATTACGACACCTCGCTTGCCCTCATGAAGCAATTGCCGGCGGCAGGCGCTGACCTGATCGAGCTTGGCATCTGCTTCACCGACCCGATGGCCGACGGCCCGGCAATCCAGGCCGCCGGCCTGCGCGCGCTGGAGGCTGGCCAGACCCTGAAAAAAACGCTGCAGATGGTGCGCGAGTTCAGGAAAGACGACAACGAGACCCCGATCATCCTGATGGGCTATTACAACCCGGTCTATTCCATGGGCGTCGATACCTTCCTCGCCGAAGCGAAAGAGGCCGGTGTCGACGGGTTGATCGTCGTCGACCTGCCGCCGGAGGAAGACGAGGAGCTGTGCATACCTGCGGGCAAGGCCGGCATGGATTTCATCCGCCTCGCCACGCCGACGACCGACGATGAAAGATTACCGAGCGTCGTTAAGAACACCTCAGGCTTTGTCTATTATGTTTCCGTTGCCGGGATCACCGGCGGCGCGACCGGCGCGAACAAAGCCGTGTCCAGCGCTGTTAGCCGCTTGAAGGCTGCCTCCGGCCTGCCTGTCGCGGTTGGTTTCGGGGTCAAAACGCCCGAACGGGCGGCTGAAATCGCCAGAACGGCGGATGCCGTCGTTGTCGGTTCGGCATTGATCGAGGCGCTTGCAGGCGCCCTGGAAAAAGACCAGAATAGCCGCGATAATGTAACATCCGCGGTAACGTCGCTGGCGAAAAGCCTTGCTGACGCGGCGCACAGCGCCAGATAGAGTACTTGAAAGGTTACAGGAGACCCGAATGAACTGGCTTTCCGATATCACCCCGCCGGGGATCAAGAAAATCTTCCGCAACCAGTCCGACAGCGGCGATACCCTGTGGACCAAGTGCCCGGCATGCAGCGAGATGATCTTCAACCGGGACCTTGAGGCGAACCTGCATGTCTGCCCGTCCTGCGACCACCACATGAAGATCGATGTGACTGAGCGCCTGAACGCCCTGTTCGATGACGGCAAGTGGAAGAAGATCAAGCTGCCGGAAGTCGCGGTCGACCCGCTGAAATTCCGCGACGAAAAGAAATACACCGACCGCCTGCGCGAATACCGCAAGAAAACCGGTGAAGAAGACGCAATCGTTATCGGCGTCGGCAAGGTTGACGGCGTGACCACCGTTGTCGCCGTGCAGAATTTCGCCTTCATGGGCGGGTCCATGGGCATGGGTCTCGGCGAAGGGATTATCCGCGCGGCCGAGGAAGCCGTCTCCAGGAAAGCGCCATTCGTGATGTTCACCGCCTCCGGCGGTGCGCGCATGCAGGAAGGCATCCTGTCGCTGATGCAAATGCCGCGCACCACCATTGCCGTGCAGATGGTCAAGGAAGCGGGCCTTCCTTATGTGGTCGTGCTGACCAATCCAACGACAGGTGGCGTGACCGCCTCCTACGCCATGCTGGGTGATGTGCATCTGGCCGAACCCGGTGCCCTGATCGGCTTTGCCGGCCCGCGCGTCATCGAGCAGACCATCCGCGAGAAACTGCCGGAAGGCTTTCAGCGAGCGGAATATTTGCACGACAAGGGCATGGTCGACATGGTCGTGCCGCGCAAGGAACTGCGCGAAACGCTGGGCGGCCTGTTGCGCGTCTTCACCCGCCATGGCGTCAAGGCCAAGCCGGCCGCCAAGCCGGAAAAGAAGGCTGACAACGAGACCAGCAATGTGACGAGCCTGCCCGCACCGACGGCAAAAGCCAACGACACGGTCAGCAAGTCAGGCCAGGATACTGACGGTCTCGACAAGGCCGCTGAATAAATCACAGAACAGAAAAACCGCCACCCGTGCAACGAAACTCAGCCGATGTAAACGCCCTGCTGGCACGCCTGGCCGAGCGTCGCCCGCGCATTATCGACCTGTCGCTCGACCGTGTGCTGAAGGGGTTGGAGCGGCTCGGCTCTCCGCATCGTAAGCTTCCACCGGTAATCCATGCTGCCGGGACCAATGGCAAGGGGTCGGTGATCGCCTATATGCGCGCGATCCTGACGTCCGCCGGGCACCGGGTGCATGTCTACACCTCCCCTCACCTCGTGCGCTTCAACGAGCGCATCGTGCTGGCGGGCGGGCAGATCGAGGACAAGGAACTGCTCCGGGTACTGGGCAAATGCGAGGCGGCTGCAGGCGATGTCGAACTGACCTATTTCGAGGCGGTCACCTGCGCTGCGTTCCTGGCCTTTGCCGAGACGCCAGCGGATGTGCTGCTGCTGGAAACCGGCCTCGGCGGCAGGCTCGACGCGACCAATGTAGTCGATGACCCGATCGCCAGCGTGATCACCCCCATCGGCCTCGACCACCAGTCCTATCTGGGTGACACGATCGAGAAGATAGCCTTTGAGAAGGCTGGCATCATCAAGAAGGGCCGCCCCGCCGTGATTGGCGCCCAGCGCCAGGAGGCGCTGAAAGTGCTGGAAGACCGGGCACTGGCCCTCGGCGCGCCGATGCATATCGCTGGGCAGGACTGGTCGGCCTTCATGGAACAGGGGCGGTTTGTCTATCAGGACGAGAACTCGCTGTCGGACCTGTCACCGCCGCGCATGCTGGGCGGACACCAGATCGAGAATGCCGGTCTCGCCGTCGCCGCGCTGAAGGCCGCTGGCGTTGCACCGAACGATGACAAGATTTCCGCCGGTCTTGAGGGGGCCTTCTGGCCTGCGCGCCTGCAGCGGCTGACCACCGGCCCTCTTGTCGAGATGGCAAAAGCCAAGGCCCATGAGGATGTCGAGATCTGGCTCGATGGCGGGCACAACCCCCATGCCGCGCGTGCCATCGCCCGCGCCATGGCCGACCTTGAGGAACGCCAGCCGCGCCCGCTGATCCTCATTTCCGGCCTGCAGGAAAACAAGGACGCAGACGGATTTTTCGGCTGCTTCGCCGACCTTGTCTCCATGGTCTATACAGTGCAAGCCCAGACCGGCACGGCCAGCGACCCGGAAAAGGTCGCCGTTTCCGCCCGCCATGCCGGGCTTCCGGCGCTTGCCTGCGAAAGCGTCGAGACCGCGCTGAGCGAAGCCCTCGACAGTGCCTTCCGCTCAAATGAAGGCGCGCCGCGCATCCTGATCTGCGGCTCGCTCTATCTGGCCGGTGAAGTGCTGGAAGATAATGGCTGACACGTCTTTGAGTCTTTGATTGCCGGGCTGCCATGGGGTAGCGTGACGGTAATCAGATATAAGGAGGCCGCCTCATGTTCCGATCCATCCTGCTTTCCACCGCCTGCGCGCTAGCCGCTCTCAGCGCCGCGAATGCCGCCGAGTTCGAGACGAAGAAATGCATCAATATCGGCAATACGCTGGAAGCGCCGCGCGATGCGTCATGGGGCAATGTGCCGGACCGGCGCTATTTCACCGCCATCGGCAAGACCAATATCGACACGGTGCGCATCCCCGTGCGCTGGTCGGCCTATGCGCCGGACGAAGCTCCCTACACGATCGAGCAGGACTGGTTCGACACGGTCGACGAGATGATCGGCTGGGCGATGGAAGAGGATCTGAAGGTCATCCTCAACATCCACCACTTCGACGAGCTGTATGAGAATCCGGCTGAGTACAGCGACAAGTTCACCGCCCTGTGGGAACAGGTTGCCCGCCACTACAAGGATTATCCGGATACGCTCTATTTCGAGATTTTGAACGAGCCGCGGGACGAACTCTCTGGCGACGTGATGCAGGAGGTCCTGCTCAACGGCCTTGCCGCAATCCGCGAGACGAACCCGGAGCGGATCGTGATCATCGGCGGCGACCAGTGGAATTCGATCCGCGGCCTGCCTTCGATCCCCGAGACGCCGGGCGATGAAAACATCGTGCATACTTTCCATTATTACGACCCCCACGCCTTCACCCACCAGATGGCGCCATGGGCCGGGATGCCGGAAGACCGCGAGGTCGACTGGGGCACGGAAGAAGAGCGCCAGCAGGTCATCGACGATGCCGCCATCGCCAAGGCCCATGGCGAGGCGACCGGCTATCCGGTCTTCCTCGGCGAGTATGGCGTCTATGATCGGGTGCCGCTGGAAAAGCGGGTGCCGTGGACGGCGATGGTGCGCGAAACCATGGAAGGCGCGGGTGTCGCCACCTGCCCATGGGCTTTCGCCAACACCTTCCCCGTCTGGGACCGGAACACCGAAGAATGGCTGCCGGGCATGAAGGACGCGCTGGGCGTTGTCGAGAAGGAATAACAGTTTTCCAGACCTGATTTTCCAGATTCGCGCGTTTCGCGCTTGCCCGACACGAAGCGGCGGCATAGGGATTTGAGAATGACCCACATGCCGATCGCAAAGCCGCCCGTCGTCCAGCTGAAACGCCTGCCCCATGCCGCGGGGCTGGCCCTGCCGAAATACGAGACGGCGCTGGCTGCGGGCGCGGACGTGCGTGCCGCGATCCCCGAAGGAGAACCTCTGGTGCTGAAGCCCGGCGAGCGCTTCATGGTGCCGACAGGCCTTGCCATGGCCCTGCCGCCCGGCTGGGAAGCGCAGATGCGCCCGCGCTCCGGCCTCGCCGCCAAGCACGGCATTTCCTGCGTCAATGCACCCGGCACGATCGACGCCGATTATCGCGGCGAGCTAAAAGTGATCCTGATCAATCACGGCGCGGAGGACTTCACCATCAATCGCGGCGACCGCATCGGCCAGATGGTGATCGCGCCGGTGTTCCAGGCGATCTATGAAGAAGTCGACGAACTGGATGAGACCGAGCGCGGCGAAGGCGGCTTCGGGTCGACGGGGTCTCAATAATCCGACCCTCGGTGTTTCACCGGCCCTGAATAGTCAAGGAGCGCAGCCCGCTCCGCGGCGGCCCCTTCGGGACCGTCCTTGACAATTCAGGACCGGTAAAACAATGGTCTGCCAAGCCTGTAAGGCAGAGTCTGCCTTACAGGCTGTTGGCGGAAAAAAGTCGTGCCATCCGCACGACAAAGATTACAGGCGAAACCCCATGCCCCTCACCCCCGACCAGTTGGAGCGATACAAGCGCCACATCCTGTTGCCGGAGATCGGCGGACAGGGCCAGCAGGCACTGCTGGATGCGCGGGTGCTGGTTGTCGGCGCCGGCGGGCTTGGCTGCCCGATCCTCGCCTATCTCGCCGCCGCCGGCGTCGGCCATATCCGTCTGTGTGATGACGATGGAGTCGCCCTGTCGAACCTGCAGCGGCAGATATTGTTCACCACGGACGATATTGGCAAACCGAAGGCTACGATGGCTGCCGAGCGCCTGCAGGCTATCAATCCGGACTGCACAGTCGAGGCCATCGAAGCGCGGCTGACGACCAACAATGCCAAAGAGCTGCTCGACGGCATCGATCTCGTCATTGAGGGGGTCGACAATTTCGACGCGCGCTATGCGCTGAACGATGCCTGCCTTGAGACGGGTACGCCGTTTCTCTCCGCCGCCATCGGCCGCTTCGACGGCCAGGTCGCGCTGTTTACCCCCGGCCCTGACCAGCCCTGCTATCGCTGCCTCGTGCCGGAGACACCACCCGATGCCGCCGATTGCGAGACGCAGGGCGTGCTCGGCGCCGTGCCGGGCATTGTCGGCGCTGTGGCTGCTATGGAAGCGATCCGTTTCCTGACCGGTTTCGGCGAACCGCTCGCCGGGCACGTCTTGATATATAATGGCATGAACGCCACGACGCGGCGCGTGAAACTGCCACGCGACCCCGCCTGCCCGGCCTGCTCTGCCAAAGGCTGACCTGCGTCTTGCGAGGGGTTCCGGCGACTGCTCTAGTGTCGGCAGACCGGCGCGCTCCGCGCCAGATATCCGGGAGACCCCGCATGAACCGCGACAAATATTACGAGATGATCGGCGGCGACGGCTCGCTCGATTACGAGATTTACCTCAACACCCATTCCCTCCTGTCCTGTCAGAAGCCCTATGACGGCCTTGCCAATCATGACGAGCTGCAGTTCCAGATCGTCCATCAGGTCGAAGAGTTGTGGATGAAGCTGATGGCCTTTACCCTGCTTGAGATCGACGACTATATGGACCAGCGCCAGTCGAACCGTGTACTGACACTGTTCAAACGCGTGCACCTGTTGCAGCAGCACCTTATCTCGCAGATCGCGCTCTTGGAGACCATGTCGCCGAAGGAATATCAGGAAATCCGCCTGCAACTCGGCAACGGCTCCGGGCAGGAATCGCCCGGTTTTCGCACGCTATTGAGGATGGCACCGGAGCTTTGGGACACCTATGAGCGGGTGTATCTGACCGGCGACGGCAAGAGCGTCGATGACATCTATGATGGCGGCTACGACCATGGTGATGCCTATATGGTCGCCGAGGCGATGGCCGATTTCGACGAGCTGTTCCAGCGCTTCCGCTATCACCACATCCAGCTGATCCACCGCTCCATCGGCCTCGATGCCAAATCGCTGAAGGGCCGCCCGGTCGAGATCCTGCAGAACGGGCTGAAGTCGCAATTCTATCCGGCCCTGTGGTCCGTGCGCGGACGGATGACCGATGAGTGGGGCGCCTCCTATGGTCGTGAGCGAGATGCACTGGGAAAGACCAGCGATGGCAGCGGTATCAAGGCGCATTGATGACCGGGCTGGATGACAGCGTGAGGGTACGTTTCCACCTGCCGGACGGGCACTATTTCCTGTCCCATTCCGTCGGACTGATGCCGACAGGGATTGCGGAAGGGTTGAGCGATGCTGTGCTGGCACCATGGCAGGCACAGGGCCAGTCATGGGATGAGTGGCTTGCGGTCATCGACCGGTTCCGGTGCGGACTTGGTGCATTCCTCAATACCGATCCGGCGATGATCTGCCCCCAGACGAATGTTTCTTCGGCGCTGACCAAGATCCTCTTTTCCCTGCCCGAACCCGGCAAGCGCAACACCATCCTGCTCAGCGAACAGGACTTCCCCACCATCGGCTTCGTCGCGCTGCAGGCCGAGCGGCTCGGCTGGCATTTGCGCTATCTGCCGCGCGAGGCTGACCTGACCGACGCGACCGTCTGGCTCGACGCCATGGGCGAGGATGTCGGCATCGTGCTCGTCACCCATGCCTATTCCAACTCGGCCATGCTGGCGCCTGTCGCGGCGATCACAGATGCCGCAAGGACACGCGGCATCGTCAGCACTGTTGATATCGCGCAGTCGGCCGGCACGATCGCCATCGACATCGCTGCGTGGCAGGCGGATTTTGTCATCGGCACCTCGGTGAAATATCTCTGCGGCGGGCCGGGTGCGGCGTTCCTCTGGGCCAGCCCGCAGATCATCGCGAAATGCCAGCCGCTCGATGTCGGCTGGTTCAGCCACGAGAACCCGTTCGAATTCGACCTGAAGGACTTCCGCTATGCCCCCGACGCAAGACGCTTCTGGGGCGGCACGCCGTCTGTCCTGCCCTATGCGATGGCAGCGCAGTCGATAGAGACGCTGACGGAAATCGGGATAGGGACGATCCACCGCCAGAACCAGCAACGCCTGGGGAGGCTGATCGATGGTCTCGATCCGGCCATGCTTAAATCTGAAACGCGAGAAGGCCGACGCGGCTCGCATTTGCTCTATGCGCCGCCTGATGTGGAGGCGGCCACCAAACGTCTGGAAGAGACCGGCATACGCCATGACTGCCGCGCCGGGGCTTTGCGCCTGTCGGTTCACCTCTATATCACGGAGGAGGATATCGATGCGGCGCTTGCCGCGCTCACTGGCTAAGGGGAAACACATGCGTTTTGCGCCCATTCTATTGGCTTTGAGCCTCGTTGGCTGTGCCAGCCTGGCCGACCTGCCGGGCGTGCGTGATGTGCTGACACCTGCGGTGAGGCAGGAACAGGCGGCGCTGAAACCCGGCCTATATCGTCTCGACCCAGACCACGCGAGCCTGTCCTTCAGTCTCGACCATATGGGCCTGTCGACCCTGACCGGGCGGTTTGACCGGCTGGAGGCGAGCCTGAACTTTGACGAGGCAACCCCGGAAGCCGCGACGCTGGACGTGCTGGTCGACATGAATTCGCTGGCCATCGCGACGCCGGATTTCACCGACACGCTGAAAGGCAGTGACTGGTTCGATGTCGAGGCTGCGCCGCAGGCCCGCTTCGTGTCGACCGGTATTTCCGTCACCGGCGCAAATATGGGCGAGGTGACCGGCGATCTGACCATCGGCGAGACGACCGCGCCGGTGACCCTGACTGTCACCTTCAATGGCGGGGCGGAGGTGCCGCTGACCGGCGCTTATACGCTGGGGTTCGATGCCGAGGGCTTGCTGAACCGGTCCGATTTCGGCCTCGGGCGGTTCTCCAGCTTTGTCAGCGACGAGGTGGTTATCAGCTTTTCCGGTGAGTTCCAGCGGCAATAGCGATCACATTTTCGCAGCTGCCCTGCCTTTTCCACAATTCGTGCTATACTCTGGCTCAGGGAGAAACTGTATGCATCGCATCGCTGCCCTTGCCGGATTGTTTGTCGTGACGGGCGCCTTCGCCAGCCCCGCCCTGATTGCTGATGGACTGCACCCGGATGCGACCCTGTTCCGCCTGAACCAGGACGAAAGCGACCTTGCCTTCGAGGTGCGCAAGATGGGTTTCATGTCCGAAAAAGGCAGCTTCGCTGATGTGACGGCGACGATCTATTCAGACAGCGCCAGCCTCGAGACGATACGTATGGAAACGGTAATCGATGTTGATAGCATCGTGTTATCGAGCGAGGACAAGCGCCAATGGCTGCTGGGCGAGGACTGGTTCGATGCCGCGGCCTACCCCCAGGCGACCTTCGAATGCGCCGAGGTGACCATGACCGGGCCGCGCCAGGCCGTTGCGGAAGGCATGATGACGATCCGCGGCATCACCCAGCCCGCGACCTTCAGTATCAGTTTTGACAGTGATGTGATGGACAGCCTGCGCGAGGGAGAGGTTTTGTCCTTCGAGGCGACGGGCAGCTTCAGCCGGTCGGCCTTTGGCATGACAAAAATGTCTGGCCTGCTGGGGGACACGGTGGAACTCGATTTCGACGGTCGGTTCGACAGGGCTGCGGTCGACCACCAAGCCCCTACAGAAATTCCGGGATAACCCGGTCAGGCGGTTTGTGCCCGTCGATGAACATCTTGATATTGATCAGCATACGTTCGCCCATGTCGAGACGGCTTTCCCGCGTGGCCGAGGCCATATGCGGCAGCATCACGACATTGGGCAGGCGCATCAGCTTGCGCGACACGGTCGGGCTTGGGTTGGTGACATCGAGCCCGGCCCCGGCGAGCTGTCCTTTTTCGATCATGTCGGCGAGCGCCGCCTCGTCGATGATCTCGCTACGCGAGACATTGACCACGAAAGCGTCCGGATGGAGCAGCTTCAGCCGCCGCGCCGAAAGCAAGTGATAGGTCGCTGGCGTATGCGGACAATTGACCGAGACGATATCGACGCGGGCGAGCATCTGGTCGAGGCTTTCCCAATAGGTTGCCTCAAGCTCATTCTCGACATGCGGATTGATGCGGTTACGGCTGTGGTAATGGACCGACAGGCCGAACGCCTTCGCCCTGCGCGCCACCGCCTGGCCCACGCGGCCAAGGCCGATAATGCCGAGCTTCTTGCCGCGCACCGAATGACCCAGCATCCATGTTGGCGACCAGCCATCGAACTTGCCACTCTCCAGCGCCTTGACGCCCTCCACCAGCCTGCGCGGCACGGCGAGGATCAACGCCATCGCAATGTCGGCGGCGTCTTCGGCCAGCACAGAAGGGGTATTGGTGACGGTCACCCCGTGGGCAATCGCGGCCTTCAGGTCGATATGGTCAACGCCGGCACCGAAATTCGCGACCAGCTTCAGCCGGTCGCCTGCGTTTGCAAAAAACTCCGCATCCAGCCTGTCGCCCAGCGTGGAGGCGATGACATCGCTGTCCCGGGCTGCTTCAACAAGCGCTTCAGGTGACATCGGCCTGTCGTCATCGCTGAGGGTGACGTCGAACAGGTCGGCAAGACGCAGCTCGATCTCGGCAGGCAGCCTGCGGGTCACGGTGATCTTGCACGGTGTGTCTGTCATCAAGAAACCTGAACGAAACCGGGTTCAATCTTTCCCCAATCGGGGCGCATCAACACTTCATTAACTGCACCTTAACGCTCGCTTGGCAAACATCTTCGGCAGTTCAACCAGATTATGCCGCATGCTGTGAATGATGACCATGCCCGCCCGTATTTTGTTTAGTATACTTACCCTCTGCCTGATAATCGCCCTGCCTGCTGAGGCAGTGGCGCAGAGTAACGCCCCCAAGACCGGCTATTCCGGCCTGCCGGTGCCGCGTTTCGTCAACCTGAAAAGCAACGAGACCAACGCCCGGGTCGGCCCGTCCATGGATTATCCCGTCCGCTTTGTCTTCAACCGGCGCGGTCTGCCCGTGCGGGTCATAGCCGAGACGCCGGACAATGTGTGGCGCAAGGTCGAGGACTTCGAAGGCGAGACGATGTGGATCCACCAGTCGCAACTCGTCTCCTCCGGCATGGTCATGGTCACCGAGGGCAACGCCCTGATGCATGCCCGCCCGGCTGAGGGCAGCGAGGTGCGCGCAGCGCTGGAGCGTGGCGTCTTGGCAGAGACCGAGAAATGCGATGGTGACTACAGCGGCTGGTGCCTGGTGCGCGTCGACGGCTATCGCGGCTGGGTTTCCAAATCGTCGCTCTGGGGTGTCGAGTAAAAGACTCTAATCCTGAAGAAATGCCTGCCGTTCCGGCGCAGTGCCAAGCCGGTCGCGCAGCTGCTTCAGCGGCTCACTTTGCAGCCGCTGGCGGCACATATGGTCCGTCGCCTCGTTGGACAGCGTCCAGCCGAGCGGCACGCGACGGCGATAGCGGGTCGTCTCGCGCGGGTTGATCTCGCTTGTCTCGACCGGCGTGCAGCCCAGCGCCTCCTCATGACGGTACCAGCCTGTCGCCAGCTCGATGCGCTGCAGGGGTTCCTCCCCCACACGGGCGAAGTCTGCGACCGCCGCCCGACCGCGGGCGCCGCGCGTGTTCATGAACGCGACAGGCGGCGAGAAACTTTCATGTAGCACGCGCGGCGGGTTCTTCGGCGCCGGCAGTTCCGACACGATGACGATGGGCACGACAGGCATGCGCGAGGCATCGCAGCGATTGCCTTCGGCGCACCAGCGGTCACGCACATCTTTCATCACCCGCATCGCCGTCGTTGC
This sequence comes from Aquisalinus luteolus, assembly GCF_009712425.2. Classification (GTDB taxonomy): domain Bacteria; phylum Pseudomonadota; class Alphaproteobacteria; order Caulobacterales; family Parvularculaceae; genus Aquisalinus; species Aquisalinus luteolus. The sequence continues at coordinate 440,247 of NZ_VCJR02000002.1, read as the reverse complement.
CGAGGTGGCGCCGGAATTCTCGTAATAGGCGCCATCAACAAAGCGGTCGAAGGTCCGTCCCGGGCAGAGCCCCTCGGGAAATTCCAGCCGCCCCGCCGGGGAGATGCCGGTAAACCGGGCCGACAGGTGCGCCGCGGCGGCGAGTGACAGGCCATCGCCCTGCGGGTCCATCAGGTCGACGAAATCGCCGCTGCGACAGCCGGGTTCATCGCCGAGGCGGACATAGCTGATCGCCCAGATCTCCCCCGTGCTGACTGACGTCGTATTGTAGATCGTCATCGGCGCAGCGCCGAGGCTGCCGGGGGCAGGCGCATCGCCCTGCCACAGGGTGCGGAAGTCGCGGTCGAAGGCATCGCCGCCGGTAACCTGGTTCCAGCCAAGCCGCCATGACGCTTCCAGCCAGCGGGCCCGGTCGAAATAGGGCATCGCGACAGGGATGAAATCGGTCAGAAGGTCAGGATACAGAAGACCTGCGGTAACTGGCGAGAGATGGTCCTGTTTCAGATAGGTGTCGACCGTCTCCATCACCCTGTCCGGCGTCTCGACAACGGACGCAGCGAAGGCAGCGCTGCCGAACGAGCCGCCGGAAACACCGGAGACGAGGAACATATGGTCGCGCGGCTTCAGCCCCATCGCGGTTTCACCCAGATCGAGGGTTGCGAGCACCGTGCCAGTCCAGTAGGCGGCCCTGACGCCGCCGCCCTCTGCCGCGACGAAATAGATCGGGAACTCGGCATCTCCCGGCCCCTTTGGCAGATAGTCCTGACGCGCGGTGAGCCAGTCCTCCGCATACTGCTCTATCGGCATGCTGGCAGGCGCATCGACGCTATCATTTTCAGCGGCCTGCGCCTCCATCACCTGCGGCGTGCCGAGGAAATGGTTGTCGTTGAACAGGGAAGACAGGGTCAGCACCACCGCCCACAGCATGATCGCCGGTGGCAGGCGATGCTGGCGCGGCCAGTAGGTGAAGACGAACACGCCGAAGGAGAGCACACCCGCCGTCGCCAGGAACAGGATCGCCGCCGCGCCCACTGCCCGCGGCGCGAAGACCGGCGAGAAGGCAAAGGTCAGCGCGACCAGCGCATGCAGGATGAGGATGCCGAAAAGGAGATATTTCAGCTTCGGCGGCAATTCCGCCGGCATCTCCCGGTCGAAGATTTCCCGGCCCGTTACCTCCTTGACCGTATAGTCCCACCACTCGGCCATGTGTTCGCGCAGGGTGTGTTCCTCCTTGCGCTTGGGCTTGGCATCCGGGTCGTAGATCCAGTTGCGCAGGAACGGCTTGAAGAAGATGAAGAGGAGCAGGAGGAAGAAAGACAGGCCGAGATAGATCGACCCTTCCACCGGCAGGCCGAGGCCGTAATAGGCGCGCGCGGCACACAGAGGGACGAGGATGCCTAGCACCCGCGCCATCCAGATGCGCATGGACACCTGCCAGTCAGGCGGGTCGAGCGGCGCCGGGGTGAACGGGAAGCGCACGGCCAGCAAACCACGGGTGAAGACCCAGGCGCAGAAGGCATAGACGGCGCAGGCGGTCAGCGCGGTCCAGAAGCGGCCGGATACGCCCACGGCTTCGGCGCTTTCGCTCGGGAAAACCCGCATGGCCGCGAGCAGGTCGCGGGTCTGGGCTTCGGCCAAAAGCAGGAAACAGACGACAAGCGTGGTTATGACCGTCCACCAGGCGGGGCGGATGACATGCCACGCCTCGACGAAATGATCCCACCAGTGATGGATAGGGTCGGTTTCACGCAGCCTGATCTGGTGACGGCGGCGTTCTGCGGGAAGCTCGTCGTGCATTCGCTCTCTCCCCTTGCACTGCACAATTCCGGGTTGCGGCCCATATCGAAAACCGCTGCTTTTTCAACAGCCTATACCCGATATGGCCTTTTAGGTGAAGTATGGATACGCAGCCATCCCCGGTTCGGGGGAAGACAGGCGGGCACGAAGCGTCATCTTCATGGACCAGCTTCATTGACGGGACGAACTGCCGCCTCTATGGCTTTGTTTCAATATATTTCACCGGACAAGAGCAATGACTGGCCAGAACAGCTACACAAAAGAAGAACTCATCGAATGCGGCATGAACGGCCTGCGCGGCCCGGGCACGGCCCAGCTGCCGGTGCCGCCAATGCTGATGTTCGATCGCATCACCAAGATCACCGCCGATGAAGGCGCCTATAACAAGGGGCACATCATCGCCGAACTGGATGTGAGCGAAGACCTGTGGTTCTTCGACTGCCATTTCCCGGGCGACCCGGTGATGCCGGGCTGTCTCGGCCTCGATGCGCTGTGGCAGCTGGTCGGCTTCTTCCTGACATGGTCGGGCGAGCCGGGTTCCGGCCGGGCGCTCGGCGCCAAGGAAATCAAGTTTTCCGGCCAGGTGCTGCCGTCGGCCAAGCTGGTGCGCTACGAGATCGACATCCGCCGGATGATGCGTGGCAAGCTGGTGCTGGGCATCGCCAATGGCACCATGTATTGCGACGACCGCAAGATTTACGAGGCAAGCGACCTTCGGGTCGGGCTGTTCACCCGCGAGGCGCTGAACGCCGGGGCCATGTAGGCGGGCCGTTCCGCACCAATAACAGCTGCGCGAACCACTGCATCCGGCTATGGGCAACGCAGCGTAATTGCGTACTATCGAACTAAGATAATAGGGAATCACTCATGCGACGTGTTGTAGTAACAGGTCTTGGCATCGTCTCCTCCATCGGCAACACAACTGCCGATGTGACCCGCGCCCTGCGCGAGAGCACTTCCGGCATCACCAAGTCCGAACAGTTCGCCGAGCTTGGCTTCAAGAGCCAGGTCTGGGGCATGCCGCAGGTCGATATCGACGCGCTGGTCGACAAGCGCGCCCGCCGCTTCATGGGCGATGGCGCTGCCTGGAACTACATTGCCATGCAACAGGCGATCGAGGACGCGAAGCTGGGCGAGGACGAAGTCAGCCACCCGATGACCGGCCTTGTCATGGGCTCCGGCGGTCCGTCGACGAAAGTGATCGTCGAGGCGGCAGCCACGACCCATGAGAAAGGCAGCCCCAAGCGCATCGGGCCGTTCGCGGTGCCGAAGGCGATGTCGTCGACCAATTCGGCGACGCTCGCCGTGCCGTTCCAGATCAAGGGCCTGAACTATTCGATCTCGTCTGCCTGCGCCACGTCGATCCACTGTATCGGTCATGCCTATGAGCAGGTCGCCATGGGCAAGCAGGACGTGATCTTTGCCGGTGGCGGCGAGGAACTGGAATGGACCCTTGCCAACATGTTCGACGCCATGGGCGCGATGTCGACGAAGTACAATGACAGCCCGGCGACCGCATCGCGCGCCTATGACAAGGACCGCGACGGCTTCGTCGTTGCCGGTGGCGCGGCCGTGCTGGTGGTGGAAGAGTTGGAACGGGCGAAAGCACGCGGCGCGACCATCTATGGCGAGATCACCGGCTATGCCGCCAATTCCGACGGCTATGACATGGTCGCACCGTCCGGCGAAGGCGCGGTGCGCTGCATGAACCTCGCCATGCAGACGGTCGACGGGCCGATCGATTACATCAACACCCACGGCACCTCGACGCCCGTTGGCGATGCCCGCGAGACAGGCGCGATCCGCGAGACCTTCGGCGACAACATCCCGCATTTCTCCTCGACCAAGTCGCTGACCGGGCACTCGCTCGGCGCTGTAGGGGCGCAGGAAGCGGTCTTCTGCCTGCTCATGCTGCAGAACGATTTCATCGCAGCCTCGGCGCATATCGAGGAGATCGACCCTGAGTTTGCCGACCTGCCGATCGTACGTGAACGGATCGACAATGCGGGCCTGCGCAATGTGATGACCAATTCGTTCGGCTTCGGCAGCACCAATGGCTGCCTCGTTATGAGCCGATACGACAGCTAGTCCCGACGATCAGTCGCCGACTGCACCACCATCTCGCCGGGCCATGATCCCCGGTTTCGGCAGGTAATCCTTCGGAATTGCATCAAAAGCGACCTGCCGCGGCCTGCCTTTCACGATCCATTTGAACAGGAAGGGCAGGAAGATAATGATAATCGCTGCCTTGATGAAAACAGTGACGGCAAGGTTGCCAAAATTGATCGGCAGCGAGAAAATTACCAGCGCCAGCACGAAGAATACGGCAGCGACGAAGAACAACTGAGCGAAATAACTCACCGCCGGGGCACCGGCCATCAACCTTGCTGTGGGTGAGGCGCTCCGCACACGGTCGATCACAAATCTCGTGAACTCCGAAAAAGCGACCGACCTGTCCTCGAAATCGGCGACCCCGGCAAAGTGCATGTTGTCATATTGCAGCTTGCCCTTCCTGCGGTCGGTGATGGTGGTGAGATAGCGGTTGGTCTTGGCCCGTGTCGGCGCATAGGCAACGCGGATCGTGTCGATCTCCGCCAGCTTCAACCCCCATGTATAGCCATCAGGCCTGACCATCTGAATCTCGTCATCGGTCAGGCGATAGATGTGCTCTGCCTTGGTCATAACGCTTTCGCGTTTCTTGTATTCGATCATGATGTTCCCCCTTTAGTGGCCTGAGCCTAGCAAGTCCGGTGAACCAAATCACCTGCTAACTGTCATTGCCTGTAGGCGGCCCTTCGCCGCCGCGCTAAGTCTCGAGCAGCGATGAGCCAGCAGATGGAGGATGAGAATGCCGATCCAGACCCTCAATCCCGCGACCGGCAAGGTCGAAAAGACGTTCGATGAGTTGAGCGATGCCGATGTCGACAAGGCCATTGCGCGCTCCGTCTCCGGCTTCCATGCGATGCGAGGCCTGAGCTTTGCCGACCGCGCAACGCTGATGATGCGTGCAGCGGACATTCTCGAGGACCGGCAGGAAACCTATGGCCGCCTGCTGACGACGGAGATGGGCAAGACCTTTGCCTCCGCAAAGGCCGAAGTGAAGAAATGCGCCTGGGCCTGCCGCTTCTATGCCGAGAATGCGGAAGAATTCCTTGCCGACCGACCGATTGAAACCAAGGCACAACGCTCCTTTGCCCGGTACCTGCCGATCGGGCCGGTACTGGCCGTGATGCCGTGGAACTTCCCGCTGTGGCAGTGCTTCCGCTTTGCCGCCCCTGCCCTCATGGCGGGCAATACCGGTCTTTTGAAACATGCTTCCAATGTACCGCAATCGGCGCTCGCCATCGAAGAAGTGTTCCGCGATGCAGGTTTCCCCGAGGGCGCGTTCCAGACATTGCTGGTCGGGTCCGGCAAGGTCGAGCGCATCCTGAAAGATGACCGAGTGCGCGCAGCAACGCTGACAGGCTCGGAACCGGCAGGGCGCGCCGTTGCCGCGACCGCCGGTGATCACATCAAGAAGACGGTGCTGGAGCTTGGCGGGTCCGACCCATTCATCGTCATGCCATCGGCGGACCTCGATGCCGCGCTGGATGCCGCCGTGACAGGACGCACCCTGAACAATGGCCAGTCCTGCATTGCTGCCAAACGCTTCATCATCCATCAGGATGTCTACAGGGATTTCCGCGACGGCTTCGTAGCGAGATTCGAGGCATTGAAGGTCGGCGATCCGATGGCGGAGGATACCGATATCGGGCCCCTCGCCATGGCACAGACCCGCGACGATCTCGACAAACAGGTGACCGAGAGCATCGCCAAGGGCGCCGACTGCCTGACCGGCGGCAAGGTGATCGACGGCGACGGCTTCTTTTATCGCCCAGGCATTCTGGAAAACATCCCGGAAGGCGCCCCCGCCTTTGCCGAGGAGCTTTTCGGGCCAGTCGCAACGCTGTTTTCGGCTGCAAGCCTTTCAGAGGCAATCTCTCTCGCCAACACATCCCGCTTCGGGCTCGGCTCGGCGATCTTTACACAGGATGAGGGCGAGATAGAACAAGCGTTCAACCAGCTCGATGCCGGCGGCACGTTCGTGAACACGATCACAGCGTCCGATCCGCGCCTGCCATTCGGCGGGGTAAAGGCCTCCGGCTATGGCCGCGAGCTGGCTGAGGACGGCATCAGGGAATTCGTCAACATCAAGACCTGCTGCGTCGGCTCGTCCAGCTGATCTAGCCTGTCGTATCATCCGTTGGTATACCTGACAGGCGCGTGCCAATCTCGCTTGTCCGCAGGAATTGCTGGTAAGTGTACGGAAGGATGATAACAGACTGCGAGAATTGCAGCACGTAGGACAGGGCCGCGAAGATTTCCCCCGTGCTCTTGTCGCCTGCACTGACCAGCACCCAGACGGCGAAGGCCGTCAGCATGAAGGTCAGCAGGAACACCCCGCCGAAATTGCGCGCCTCGAGGTCTGACAGCTGTATCCGCCAACGCACGAGAGAGAAGAAATGCGTCCGGGTTGAGAGAATCTCTCTCGCGTCGAGAATATCGACCTGCCGCTCGAATTCGTCATTGAGCCCTGTATTGAGGCGATTGATCTTCCCGGCACTGACCCCGAAGATCGCCGCAATCAGCCCGGCAACGACGACCGTTCCCAGGCACAGGAGCGGCGAGATGATCGCCATCATCACGATTGACCCAAGCAACATGAAAATCGAGACGATTGCTGCTGGCAGCATGTGCTCGAAGAAATCCACGAACTCCTGAACGAACCCGACATGGGCTGCGGTCTGGGCCGTTGGCTTTTCGTTCGTGAACTGACGCTCGGCAACGTCGCCAGCGGATTCGCGATAGATGCGGCCATAGATGCGCGTGTCATAGAGACGGCGGGAAACGCCTAATGCCATCGCGATGACGGCAGCAGCGAGATAGATGACGATGCCGAGGAAACTGTCGCCGATCAGGCTGTCTATGGCGCGACCGAGCAGCCATGGCTCGATAACCGTGAACAGGTTCTCCAGCGACAGCAGGGCCAGCGTGCCGGCAATCGCCCAGCGATAGCGCTTGACGATCCCTGCATGGGACAGGCCTTCGGGCATGGCCGACTGGTCGCTCATGATGCTCCACCCTTTTCCTGATCGCAGATAACTACTCACCCACTGCACTGCAACTGCTTGCGCAAATCGCGGGCTGACCTATGCTGCGGCAGATCAATGGGAAATATACGGAACAGCGTTTCATGAATAACAATATCGGCAAGGGCGATGCGTGGTTCATCCGCGAAGTGGAAAAGAGCGGGCGTACGTCTCTGACGCCTGCAAACAACATGATCACGCTCGCCTCGCTCATCGTGCTGCTGGCGACGATCTCGACGGCTATTGGCGCGATGTCGCTGGTCATGGCCCAGCAATATGCGCTGGCGCTGGCACCCGGCGCGGTCGCCGCCTGCCTGATCGCCTTTATCGGCTGGGCGCTGACCAAGAAGACAGCCGGTTAACCTTCCCCCTTAAACTCACAAAAAACCTCACCAAAGCTTAAGGTTTATTGGAGTTTCCTGCCATTGCCCGGTTTGCATCGCAGCGCGGCCCTTGTTAGGGTCGCTGCCATTCGTGATGCTTGTCTTTCAGCTATTGTCAGGCCGGTATTGTTTGTGAAGTGAGCCCTGTTGGCTCCGAACCCTTATTTGAATGAGCGAAGCCATGAAACTGACTGAAACCCAGGCAGAAGCTGCCAAACAAACACTTGGCGCCGACCCGATCCCAGAGGATCACCCGGTTGCCGTGCAACTCTCGCAGACATTCGGCGAGCACTCTTTCTATCTCGACAATAATGGCCTTCTGGTTTTTGAACCGACCAAGGAAGATCCAGCCAAGGCTGGCCTGTTCCTGATCGCGGCCTGGACCGATGAGGACAAGAAGGAACTGGGCGGTATCCAGCCGCAGCCGACGAACATCGTTCTGGATCTGGAAAACCCGCAGGCCCCAGAGGCCCCGCAGCCAAACGGCGCTGCATAAGAAGAATTTGCCGTCAGCCCTCTAACATCAGGGTGCTGACGGTTTTCACGAGGTCGGAGGCCTGCCTGCTGATGGCGCCTCCCTCCTCCAGCCTGCCGGCGATGGCGAGCTGCGACAGGCCCTGAAGCATCGACCACAGGAATGTTTCCATCAGCGTCGGCGTATGCGGCCCGGCGGGTCCTGTCCTTCGCGAGGCCGGCGCCGCAACTGCTGCGATTTCCGCCTTCAGCGCCGCCACCCCTTCAAGCAAGTCGGCATTGGCGCCATCGGTGCGCTCCCCATCCATCATCAAGGAAAACAGTGCGCTGTTGCCCATGGCAAAGCCGATATAGGCCGCGGCAATCGCCTCGATTGCACGGGCGGCATCGGTACCCGCTGACTTGCGGGCCGTGTTCATGGTTTGCGCCAGCGCCATGTACCCGCCTGCGGCGATGGTGCTGAGCAGCGTCTTCATGTCCCCGAAATGATGCGCCGGTGCAGCGTGGGAGACCCCGGCCCGGGCCGCGCAGGCGCGCAGGGAAAAGCCGGAGGCACCCTGTTCCTGCAGCAATTCAAGCCCTGCCATCAGCAAGGCCTCCCGCAGATTGCCGTGATGATAGGATTTTTCCTCGGCCATGCGCCGTCCCCCGGATTTGTCTCTCGCAAATCATGCTAGGCGATTGCTGCAGCGCGATAAAGCGGCCTCTCACCCGAAATCGCAAAATCATGCCGCCCGGCTTGCGCTGGAGCGGAAAAGCCGGTTTATCTGGGCAAATAAAAGAAGAGAAAGGCATCCCCGATGAGCGAAGACAGCCAGACATTCCCGACCGGTGACCTGATGAAGGGCAAACGCGGCCTCGTCATGGGCGTCGCGAACAAGAACTCCATCGCCTGGGCCATTGCCCAGCAGCTGCACGCCCAGGGCGCGGAAATGGCCTTCACTTACGTTGGCGAAGGGCTGGAGCGCCGGGTGCGCCCTCTGGCCGAGAGCCTCGGCGCCGAGGTGATCATCCCCTGCGATGTTACCGATGATGCCTCCATGGACGAGGCGTTCAAGACCATCGAGGAAAAGTGGGGCAAGATCGACTTCCTCGTTCACGCCATCGCCTTTGCCGACAAGGAAGCCCTGAAAGGCTCCTTCGTCGAGAACACCACGCGCGAAGTGTTCGCCCGCGCCATGGATGTGTCGGCCTTCTCCTTCGTCGATGCCGCCAACCGCGCCTCGAAGATCATGAATTCCGGCGGTTCGATGATCACCCTGACCTATCTCGGCTCCGAACGTGTCATTCCGAACTACAACATGATGGGCGTCGCCAAGGCGGCGCTGGAAGCGGCGACCCGTTATATCGCCCGCGACCTCGGCAAGCAGGGTATCCGCGTCAACGCAATCTCCGCCGGGGCGATCAAGACACTGTCGCTGGGTGGTATCGCGGGCGCTCGCTCGCTGCTTTCCGAAGGCCGGGCGTGGGCACCGCTGCGTGAGGATACCGATCCGGCCGGTGTTGCAGGCGCCGCGCTGTACCTGTTGTCCGATCTCGGCAAGTCCTGCACCGGCGAGACGCACCATGTCGATGCCGGCTTCCATATCGTCGGCATGCCGGAAGAAGATGCCATCAAGGGCGAGGAATAGACCGGCCCTTGACTGATACAGAAGCGACAGGGCCAGAGTCCGATAGCGACAAACCGGTAGCCGAGAAAGCGAAGCGGGAGCGGGCCAACCGGCTCGACCTGCCGCCCGGCGCGAAACACTCCGTTCTCGACGACCTGCAGGGCATCCTGATCGGGGCCCTGCTCCTGTCGCTGGCGATCACCCTGTTTCGGGAAGCGACGATCCTGACCGGCGGGGTTGCCGGTGTCGCGCTGCTGATCGAATATGCGACGCCCGCGCCGTTCGAGCTCGCCTTCATCATCCTGAACCTGCCGTTTTTCGTGTTGGCCCTGCTGCGCATGGGCGTGCGCTTCACCTTCGCAACGCTGGTGACGATCATCCTCGTCTCGGGACTGACGGCAGTCATCTCACGCTATCTGGTGATCGAGGATATCAACCCCATCTTCGCCGCGCTGGCAGGCGGCGTCTTGAATGGCGTCGGGATCGTCGCCCTGTTCCGCCACCGCTCGGGGGTTGGCGGGCTGACGATCCTGTCGAGCTACATGCAGGACAGGGGCATCGCCAGGGCCGGGCATGTGCATCTGGTCACGGACCTTGTCATCGCAGCCGTCGCGCTGTTCGTCATCCCGGCGGACCGGGTCGCGCTTTCTGTGCTTGTGGCTGTGATCTTCTCTTTCGTTCTGTCGGCCAATCACCGGCCGGGCCGTTATTTCGGCTGAGCCTTGCACACCCAAGTCAGGCGAAAGCGACCTTTGGCAAGTCGTGGCCGAGGACATAGCCATAGACGGCGATGAAGTGGCAGACGCTGCCGCCCAGCACGAAGACATGGAAGATGGTGTGGGTATAGGCGCGGGATTTCCACGCATAGAAGAACGCCCCGATGGTAAAGCTGAGGCCGCCCGCGACGAGCCAGATGAACCCTGCTGTCGGCAGGTTCACCCATAATTCGTGCACGACGAAGATCGCGACCCAGCCGAGGCCGAGATAGCTGGCCAGTGAGATCCAGTCATACTTGCGCAAATCCGTCATGAAATGCCCGGCGATCTTCAGCCCGATACCGATGGCAGCAGCGACCCAGACGAACACCAGCAGCGATATGCCCGTGCGCGGCGACAGGGTCAGCAGCGCGAACGGCGTATAGCTGCCGGCAATCTTCACATAAATGGCCGAATGGTCGAGTGCCTCGAGAAAATGCTGAACCCGCGCCCTGAGTGCGCAGGAGCAGTGATAGATGGTAGACGCAAGATAAAGGACGATCACGCTGGCGGCAAAGATCGTCACGGCGGTCACCTCAAGGGCACCGCCCTGCCGTGCCGCGCGGATCGCGAGAAAAACTAGCGCCACGATGCCGAGCACGATCCCGATACCATGGCTGGCTGTGTGGAGGATTTCCTCCAGCCGCGAATGGACATCCGGTTTTCTTTTTTTCGGCAACAAGAACATGGCTACTCCGCACTTGGTATTAACTGTAACAGCCATTGAAGGCGAAATTACGGGTGACGGCTGTTTTTTGTGTGAATACGCGGTGACTATTGCGTGAGGGCAACACCGGTGCCGTCCATTTTGTTCACATGGGGAGCGAATTCGATTTAACCATGGGGCATACGAACCGTAACGCAAAATTAGAGAATTTTAGCAAAGGTGTAATCACCAAGGGCGGGAGAGTGTCGTAGGCTGCAAAGGATACGCCACATGCCTGGTTTGAAATATGACAGCCTCGCGGCGAGCGAGGCATGCCGCCGCGCTTTCGAGCGGCTCGACACGGAAATAAAGGGACGCCTCATCATCAATGAAGGCTGCTCGCATCCGTGTACCATCAGCAATACGTCACCAGGTGGCGCGAGGATTGTCCTCCACAGCCCGGAGTATGTGCCGCCGCGCTTCGACCTTGAATTCACCGAAGACGAGATCGTGATCACCTGCCGCAAGGCATGGCAGTCAGGCGCCGATGTCGGCGCCCACTTCATCTCTGCCCTGATCGTTCACCTGAACAACACTCACAGCTGACCGAATACCTGACCCCCTATACGCTTGCACAACAGAGGGCAGGTTAGAGACGCAGGAAGGCTCAGCCTTTCTGCGTCTCTATCCAGGTATTGATCTTCCGCTCCAGAACCGGCAATGGCACCGCACCATCGAGCAGGATAGCGTCGTGGAAAGTGCGGATGTCGAAATCCTCACCCAGCTCAGACTCAGCCTTTTCGCGCAATTCCTGGATCTTCAGCATGCCGAGCTTGTATGACGTCGCCTGGCCCGGCCAGACGGCATAGCGCTCGACCTCGCGGGTCACCGCCGCCTCTGTATCTCCCAGGGTCTCGACCATGTACACGATCGCCTCTTCGCGGGTCCACTGCTTGGCATGGAGGCCGGTATCGACGACGAGACGCACGGCCCGGAAAAGCTCTGACTGCAGCCGGCCGAGATCGCCGAGCGGATCGTCCTCATACATGCCCATTTCCGCCGCGACCTCTTCGGCGTAGAGGGCCCAGCCCTCGCCGAATTCCGAATAGAAGAAGGTGTTGCGGATGAGCGGGAAGTTCTCGATATCCATCTGCAGGGCGACCTGGAAGTGGTGCCCCGGTACAGCCTCGTGATAGGTCAGCGTCTTCAGGGTCTGCTTGGGCCAGTCGGCCGTATCCTTCAGGTTGATCCAGTAGATACCGGGCCGTGAGCCATCGAGTGACGGCGCGGTGTAATAACCACCCGGCGCGGAATCCTGTTCATAAACCGGGATGCGCTGGACCAGCATGTCCTGCGGCGGCAGGGTGCCGAACCAGTCAGGCGACAGCTCCATGATCGCATCAGTCTGCGCTTTCAGTTCAGCCAAAAGTTCGGCGCGGCCCTCATCCGTATTCGGATAGACCATGGAGGGGTCATCGGCGATGGCGGCAAAGCGTTCGCCGACCGGCCCTTCAGTCGAGCCCAGGCCGACGAGGATGTCATCCATCGCCGCTTCGATCCGAGCGACCTCGTCAAGGCCGAGCTGGTGAACTTCGTCAGCCGTCATGCCATTGGCACCGAAACTGTTGAGCGCATGCTGGTAGAAATCCTCACCCTGATCGATACGCCAGATGCCGGCATCATTATTGGACTGTTCGACAAGCGAGGTGACCGTTTCGGCAAGCCGTGTATATGCCGGATAGACAACGGTCTCGACCAGTTCGGTCGCTTCTGCCACGGCGCTGGTTCTCGCGTCCTCGTCCATCGTGTCGATATCGGCAAGAGCGCCTTCGAGCTTGACAACCAGCGGATGCTCAGCTGGCGGAACATCGATAAACCCGTTGGCGGTGATCGCGACTTTTTCCAGCGCAAAGATCGGCGGTACGACACCGGCATTGGCATCAGCGACGAGCGCATCGCCCACCGCCTCGAACACGATACCGAACTTGCCGAGACGGGTGATGTAATCCTGCACATCGGACGAGCTTTCCAGCGGCTGCTCGGTCAGCATCATCTGGGGGATACCGATATGCGGTCCGACAAGCTGGTTGAGTACGTATGGCCCGTTCGAGACCATCACCGACGCATTGCCGAAATCATAGGTATTGCGCTGGGCCGCCATCTCATAGGCATCCTTCAGCACGTCATAGGTGACGAGCGCGGTGCCTTCGAGGTCGGCGCGGTCGAAGCGGCGCAGCTGTTCGAGGAAACGCTCATTCATGCCGATGGCTTCCTGATTGGCAACATAGCCATACTCGCCGAACATGGCATTGTAGGCGCGCCCTGCGACGGCGGTTTCGACGCCCAGGCTGGTCGCCTGTTCGGGATTTGCCTTGAGATAACGCGAGGCATGGCGCTCCGCCATTTCGAGGAACAGCTCGGACTGCGTCTTCTCGACGACTTCCTCGGCCTGCGCCGGAGCAGGCGTCGTTTCAGCGGATGTGGTCGCGTCCTCTTCGCCGGAGCAGGCGGCAAGCGCGAGGGCGGCTGCGCCCATCATCAGCGCGAAACGGTGTGTCACTTTCTTGGCCATGATCATAGATCCCCTTCCATACTGAGCGATAAACTAGGCCAGTCGGCGGCGTGCGCCAAGGGGCACGCCGCACAAAGCATGCACCAGGGGCCAGACACCAAAAGGCGGGCAAAGAAAAACCGCCCGGCGCGAACCGGGCGGCTTCTCAATTCAGTAGAGCGTCTGGCGACTAGTCGTCGTCACGCTTGCCGCGACCACGGCGCGGACGGCGCGAGCCACCGCCGCCACCGGTGTCTTCCTCGTCTTCCATGCCCGGCACGAGTTCGCCGGTTTCCTGGTCAACGACTTTCATCGACAGCTTGACCTTGCCACGGTCGTCAAAGCCCAGAAGCTTCACATAGACCTCGTCGCCTTCCTTGACGACATCGGAGGTCTTTTCGACACGGTCTGCAGCGAGCTGCGAGATGTGGACGAGACCGTCGCGGGCGCCGAAGAAGTTGACGAAAGCACCGAAGTCCATCGTCTTGACGACCTTGCCCTTGTAGATCTCGCCGACTTCCGGTTCGTCTGTGATCGACTTGATCCACTTGATGGCAGCATCGATCTGCTCTTTCTCGGAAGAGGCGATCTTGATCAGGCCATCATCGTCGATGTTGATCTTGGCGCCAGTCTTCTCGACGATCTCGCGGATCACCTTGCCGCCGGTACCGATCACTTCACGGATCTTGTCGGTCAGGATCTGCATCGTCTCGATGCGCGGGGCGTATTCACCCAGTTCGCCACGGGACTCGCCGATCGCCTTGTTCATCTCGCCGAGAATGTGCATGCGGCCGTCTTTTGCCTGGGCAAGAGCGGTTTCCATGATTTCGCGGGTTATGCCGGCAATCTTGATGTCCATCTGCAGCGAGGTGACGCCTTCACTCGTACCGGCGACCTTGAAGTCCATGTCGCCGAGGTGATCTTCATCACCCAGAATGTCGGACAGGACGGCAAAGCGTTCGCCTTCGAGGATCAGGCCCATGGCGATACCGGCAACGGCACGCTTGATCGGCACACCGGCATCCATCATCGCCAGCGACGAACCGCAGACAGTTGCCATGGAGGACGAGCCGTTGGATTCGGTGATCTCGGAAACCAGACGCAGCGTGTAGGGGAATTCTTCCTGGGTCGGAAGAACGGCACGAAGCGCGCGCCATGCAAGCTTGCCGTGGCCGATCTCGCGACGGCCCGGGGAGCCCATGCGGCCCGTCTCGCCGACGGAGTATGGCGGGAAGTTGTAGTGTAAGAGGAAGCTTTCCTGATACGTCCCGGCCAGCGCGTCGATATACTGCATGTCCTCGCCGGTGCCGAGCGTGGCAACGACGATTGCCTGCGTTTCACCGCGGGTGAACAGGGCAGAACCGTGCGTACGCGGCAGGATGCCGACTTCGGATTCGATCTGGCGCACGGTTTTCGTGTCACGACCGTCGATGCGCTCGCCGGTATCTAGGATACCGTTGCGGACGATATCGCTTTCCAGCTCTTTCAGCAGGGAGCCGACGATCGTCTTGTCGAGGGCGTTTTCGTCTTCCTCGTTGCACAGCTCGGCATAGACCTTGTCTTTTACCGCGCCGATTTTCTCGACACGGGCCTGTTTCAGGCGCTCGCCATAGGCATCCCGCAGACCTGCCTCAGCCAGCTCGCGGATCTTGCCCATATGCCCGGAATGATCCGCAGGCGTATAATCCCACGGCTCTTTCGCGCATTTCTCGGCAAAGGAGATGATGAAGTCGACGGCTTCTTTCGCCGCATCGTGACCGGCGACAACGGCACCGAGCATGATTTCTTCCGACAGCTCTTTCGCTTCGGATTCGACCATCATCACCGCGTCGGCTGTACCGGCCATGACAAGGTCAAGCTCGGTTTCTTCCATCTCGGCAAGGGTCGGGTTGATGATGTAATCGCCATCCTTCCAAGCGACGCGGGCGGCACCGATCGGGCCCATGAACGGCAGGCCGGAAATGGTCAGCGCAGCGGAGGCGGCAATCATCGAGACGACATCCGGATCGTTTTCCAGGTCATGGCTCATCACGGTACAGACGACCTGTACCTCGTTCTTGAAGCCCGGTGCGAAGAGCGGGCGGATCGGACGGTCGATCAGGCGCGAGGTCAACGTCTCTTTCTCTGTCGGACGGCCTTCACGCTTGAAGTAACCGCCGGGAATGCGGCCGGCGGCAAAGGTTTTTTCCTGATAGTTGACGGTCAGCGGGAAGAAATCCTGTCCCGGCTTCGTCTCGCGCTTGCCGACCACGGTGGCCAGAACGCTGGTTTCGCCATAGGTCGCGAGAACCGCGCCGTCGGCCTGGCGGGCAATGCGGCCCGTCTCGAGGGTCAGCTCCTTGCCGGCCCACTCGATAGTCTTCTTCGTAATTGTAAACATGAGAGTTTCTTTCAATTCGGACGAGTGCCGGATTGCACGCGTCCTGGTGTACGAGTGGCGGGCGTCAGCACCCTTGCTGCACGCCTGGCCACATAACAAAAGCGGGCCCATGAGGCCCGCTTTCCGGTTTACCTGCTTTAGCGGCGCAGGCCAAGCCGTTCGATCAGGGACTGGTAGCGCCCCTCGTCAATGCCTTTGACATAGTCCAGCAGCCGGCGGCGCTGGGAAACCATCTTCAGAAGGCCACGGCGGGAGTGGTTGTCCTTCTTGTGGTCCTTGAAATGTTCAGTCAGGTTCTGGATCCGCTCGGTCAGGATTGCGACCTGTACTTCCGGGGAGCCGGTGTCGCCCTCTTCGCGGGCATATTCCTTGATCAGCGCAGATTTGCGCTCAGCAGTAATCGACATTGCTTTTCTCCGAGTGCCGGGAATGGAAAAACCGCCTGCCGGGGCACCGTCCAGCAAGGGTTGGCGGGTGTTAGCCGATTATTGCGGGGCCTGCAAGTGATAATGGGGCAAGGGAAAATATGGGCAGCGTCAAGGGGCACCGCCAAGGCTTGCTGCCCGACCGGCGAGACGGTTAAATCAGGAAAAACCAGAAGGTGAGGACATGATGATTACCACGATGAGCACAGTTTTCCGCAAAGCCCTTCGCAAAGTGACGATCGCAGGTGTCGCGATGGTCATGCTGGCAAGCCCTGCCGGGGCGCAGGATGTAACTATCGAACAGGTGATGATCCCCGGCCCGTCGCTGGAGGGGAACCTCGAAGGCAATGCCGCGACACGCGACATCATCGTCTACCTGCCGCCGAGTTATGAGGCGGATGAGGAGAGACGCTACCCGGTGGTCTACGCGCTTCATGGCTATTCATCCAATAACGATGCTTTCCGCGGCGATCTCGCCCGCACCGACGCGGTCGCCACTGCCTTCGCCGCTGGCGCACAGGAAATGATCGTCGTCATGCCGGATGCCCAGACCTTGCATAACGGGTCGATGTACACAGCCTCGGTCACCACCGGTGACTGGGAAAGCTATATCGCCGAGGATGTCGTCGCCTATGTCGATGAGAATTACCGCACTATCCCGGCGCGGGAAGCGCGCGGCCTCGCCGGTCATTCCATGGGCGGGTATGGCACGCTGCGCATCGGCATGAAGCGCCCGGATGTCTTCGCTGCGCTTTATGCCATGAGCCCGTGCTGTCTGGAGCCCTCGCGCGGCGTCGATCCCGCCATGCTGAAGAAACTGCGCGCGTTTGAAGACCCTGCCGATACGCTGGAGCTCGGCTTTTTCGAGCGGGCGACGCTTGCCTCCGCCGCTGCATGGTCGCCGAACCCGGAAAATCCGCCCTTCTATTTCGACCTGCCGGGCGATGAGGACGCGGTCACCGATCCGGTCGCCCGATGGACGGCCAATGCGCCGCTCGCCATGGCCGACCAGTACAGGTCAGCGCTGATGACTTATGAGGCGATCGCCATCGATATCGGTGACGAGGACTGGCTGCTGCCTGGCGCCAAGAAAATGGATGAGTGGCTGACGCTGAACGGCATCGAGCACGAGTTCGAGATCTATGAGGGCGACCACGTCAACCGGGTCTCCGAACAGTTCCGGGACAAAGTATTGCCGTTCTTCTCCGACGCACTGCGTACAGAGTAATCAGTCCAGCGGGACGTCGATCCTGACCCGGAAGCCCTGTGCATCACTCAGGGTTTCCATGGTCGCGTCAAGCTGGCTCGACAGATTGGCGATGAGTGCCCGGCCGATGCCTTTTGCCTTGCCAGGGTCAGCATTGCCGAGGCCGCAGCCATTATCGGCATAGACTATGCTCAGCTGGTCTTCGGCAGCCTTGATCTCGAGGGAGATTTCCGGCTTTTCCGTATCGGCAAAGGCGTGCTTGATAGAATTGAGCAGCATCTCGTTCAGGGCAAGGACGAGTGGCACCGCCCGATCAATCTGGAAGATGGCCCGGCCTGTACTGCGCACCTTGATCGCGATGCGGTTATCCATTGTCATCGCCTTGAGGCTGTCGGTCATGTTCTGCGACAGGAAAGAAACGATATCGATTTCGTTATGGCCGCCGGTCTGATACAGGCTGCGGTGGAAGTCCTCCAGCACCGTGATGCGCCCTGCGAGGTCGTGAATAGCGCTCTTGGCCTGCTGGTCACCCAGTGATTGCGCCTGCAGCCGCAGGAGCGCAGAGACAAGGGCAAGGTTATTCTTTACACGGTGGTTTACCTCATACAGCAGCGCATCCTTGGCGCTCAATGCTGCATCCAGCTCCCGGCGTGTCTCGAATTCCTCGGTCCGGTCAGACATGGTCAACACCGAGCCGACCTGCTTGCCGTCCTCATCGAGAATGGGACGGGCGGTGCCGACGGCATCGACCATCACACCGTCGGGGCGGCGGATCTTCCAGTGGGCATCTTCGACGGTTTCGCCTTTTGCCACCGCCCGGGCGAGGGGCAGGTCCTGCGGCGGGTGCGGCTCGTCCTCGCTGGTCAGGAGCTGGTAGGCCTCCGAATAATCATCGGGCTCGACGTCCAGGCGTTTGACGCCATGAATGCGCGCGGCTGCTGAATTGATGAAGACCAGCCGGCCATTGGCGTCAGCGACAATCACGCCTTCACCAAGCTGTTCCAGAGCAGAAATCAGGATCTTGTCATTCGACAGACCGATCCGGTCGAGCAGATCTTCGATGATTGGCATAACTCTCCCGGCTGGTGCCTTGATGGCCACCAGCTGCGACATTAGCACCGCTTACATCTGAAACAATGTCTTATGTTAATGCGCTGAGGCCCTACTCGTCCGCCCACTCCCGCTTGGCGAAATCCAGGAAGCTTTCCCAGTTGAGGTGGTTGGAGTGCCCGCCTTCCTGCTGGCGGAAGACGATAGCCCCCTCGCCGACCTCGACCTTCTCGCCCGGAAAGTCGACATCATGGATTGAACCCGCGCCATAAAGCTCCCATGCCGGGCTTGCCGCTTTCGTCGCCATGAAGATGCCGACCGGGTCGACCCAGGCATCGCCCTCTTCTGACTTGCCTGTCCCGACAAAAAGCGGACGTGGCGCGGATAGCGCAATCAGGGAGTGGGCGTCGATGGGCAGGTCATCCCAGCCGAGCGGATCCGCGGCATATTTCAGGAAATTGCCGCCCATCCAGTGGTACTCCCCGGAGGACGCGACATTTTCCAGCACCTCGCCATTGTCGCGGCGATAGAGCGAGGCCCCCGCTTCGCCGGAGGAGCCGGAAAACCCGGCGGCGAAGCGCTCGTCATAGGCCATGGTCACGAGGGCCGCCTTGCCATAGCGCGACAACCCTTCGATGGCGACGCGGGTCTCGTCGATCTCTTTCATCCCTTCGAACTCATCGAGCACCCGGCTCGCACCCCAGGCCCAGGCCCTCAGCGCGCCCCAGTCATCGGCATCGCGGGGTTGGCCCTTGTTGACGAGCCCGATGATGCCCTTGGTCAGCCCGGCCCCATTGTCTGCCTGCACGGTCGTCGGTACCAGCTCGGCATGGGCCCAGCCACGCGACAGGATGCGCTCGGTGGCTGAGGGGCTAGGCGGCTCCCACCCTGCGGGTGCCTCCCAGTTCGCCGGGAAGCGGAAGATGAAGCTGACGATGGCTGGCACAGGGCCCTCCGCCTCAGCCGGCAGGGTCAGGGTCATGTCGATATTGACCTCGATCGCCGGATACGCGCTGTTATCGACACGGCCGACATAATCGCGCACGATGGCAGGCACGCCGGCGACCGTCTCTTCACGCTCGGCGACCACTTCCCAAGTGACGGACGGCGTCACCGCCGGGGCATGGCCATAGATTTCCTCACTGAAGATACCGACCAGCTCGGGTCGGCGGGTCTCTTCCCACATTTGCGGGCCGGTTACCGGCTCTCCATTTTCGGTGATCATAAGTGGCGGCAAGTCCGGGTACGGATTGGACGTCGCCTCATCGTAATTGGCATAGTTTTCCGCTTCCGGGTCCATCCCGTTGCGCCCAGGGCGCAGCGCCTCCAGGCCGAGAAGGTCTAGCATGCGGCGATGATCCTCCTCGGCTGTCAACTCGACCGGCGCCTCATTTTGCGCCATGGCGCTGCCATTGACGGACATTGACCCAGCAACGAGGCTCAAAGCCAAAAGGAAATGCGTCTTCATCCTGCCCTCATCTGTTTTTTGGTAACGCTACCTTTCTGGCGAGGGCGCGGTCAAGCGGCAGGTGCCCCTCAGGCCAAACCCTCAATCAGCGCAATGGCGGAAAAGGCCTCGCATCGGCATTCTGTCCGATATCGATGACGATCTTGCCAATGGCATCACCTGATTTCAGGTGGTCGTGGGCCGCGCCGATTTCCTCCAGGGCGAAACGGCGGTCATCGATCAGCGGCCTGATGAACCCGCTCTCGATCATGCGCGCCAGCCGCATCAGGATGTCGCCATGGTGGTCGAGGCCCTGATCTTGAAGCATCGGGATCAACATCAGGACAACATCAAGGCGGGCATTCTTCATATGCATTGGCGCCAGCTCCGGCGACGCACCGCCGCCGACGGTCGTCACCACGCGGCCATTGACCTTGACGCCTTGCAGGGATTTTTCCAGATGCGGGCCGCCGATCGTGTCGAAGACGACATCATACCCTTCGCCGCCGGTCTCTTCTGCAATATAGTCGTCTACGGACTTTTCCTTGTAGTCTATCGCACGCTCGGCCCCAAGATCATAGGCGATGGCGGCCTTTTCCTTCGAAGAGATCGTCGTGTGCACGATAGCGCCCATGGCCCGGGCAAGCTGCACGCCGATATGGCCGACCCCGCCAGCGCCGCCATGGACGAGCACGCGTTCACCCGGCTGGACCTTGGCGCGATCCACCAGCGCTTCCCACGCGGTGATGGCGACGAGCGGCAAGGCCGCCGCCTCGCGGCAGGACAGGCTCTCCGGCTTGTGGGCGATGAGACGCGCATCGCAGACCATTCGTTCCGAATACGCCCCATCGCGGCCCTTCACGCCGCCGGCGCAGCCATAGACGGCATCGCCCGGCCTGAAGCCCTTAACGGCCTCACCGACTGCCACGATTTCACCGGCAACATCGCAACCCAGCACATGAGGCGCATCCGGCCCGACCGGCGTGGCCCCCTGGCGTATTTTCAGGTCGACCGGATTGACGCTGGAGGCCTCGACCATGATCGCGACCTCGTTCGGGCCGGGGTCGGCGTCCGGCTTGTCGAAGGCCTCGAACGGCGCCTTGCCGTCATAGGCGGCGAGCTTCATCGCTTTCATGAAGTTACTCCCAATCTAGTTTGCCATGGTTGCGTCGGGGTTCAGCTTCACCGGGCGCCCTTCACGCGCAGAGGTATAAATAGCCTCGATAATGCGGCAGTCGCGCAGGCCCATTTCGCCGGGCGTGATGATCGGTGTATCGTCGAGCACGGCACTGGCCATGTGATCCAGCTCGGCGGCAAACTGCACGCTGCTGTTGCCCGGGTTCAGTTGCTCGGCAGAGCGGCCACGGCGCAGGGTCAGCGTGTTGCCGCCATAGAAAGTCGCCGGGTCCATGGAGACACGGCCTTCCGTTCCGTACACATCAATCGTGTTGGAGTTCTCTGTGTTATAGCTTGTCGACAAGTTACCCATCGCTCCGGACGGGAAGGTCAGCAATGCCGAAACATGGTCCTCGACCTCGAGAAAGCGCGGATCGTCAGCAGGCGTTGTGATTCGGGCGGATACCTCCACCGGCTGTTCGCCAAGGAAATACTGCATGCCGTTCAGGCCATAGATGCCGTAGTCCGGCAAGGCCCCGCCGCCGGCCAGGGACCGGTCGAGCCGCCAGACATCGCTGGGGTTGGACAGGTTGGCGACGCGATGGTTCGTCGTGTTCAGCATGCGCGGCATGCCGATCTCGCCACCGCGGATCAGCTCCTTCGCCTTCATATTGTACGGTTCGAAATGGACGCGGTAGGCAACCATCAGCTTTTTGGCCGCGGCCTCTGATGCAGCGATCATCTCCTCGCATTCGGCGGGTGATGTCGCCATGCATTTCTCCACCAGCACATGCTTGCCCGCGGCAAAAGCCTTT
This sequence comes from Aquisalinus luteolus, assembly GCF_009712425.2. GTDB lineage: Bacteria > Pseudomonadota > Alphaproteobacteria > Caulobacterales > Parvularculaceae > Aquisalinus > Aquisalinus luteolus. The sequence continues at coordinate 418,462 of NZ_VCJR02000002.1, read as the reverse complement.
TTCGTCCATTCCGCATGCAGGCCTGTCGGCAGGACGATATAGACGACATCGACCCGGTCATCATTGGCGATTTCGTCAAAGCGCTCATAGGAATAGATCGCGTCCTCCGGCAGGCCATAGGTGCGGGCGATGCCTGCGCCCTTTTCCGGATTGCCGGTGACGACGGCCGCAAGCCGGCAATGATCGGTGCGCATCAGCGCCGGGATCATCTGGTTCAGGGCGAACGAACCCAGCCCGACGACGGCGAAGCCGACCCTGCGCCCGTCCTTCGGGATGCTGACAGCCTCTTCCGGGAACGAAAACCCGCCGGGCAGGGGACGGCCAACGGCGCGGTCAGGCAGGACGGTACCGGCAGGCTGGACGCCGTTGGACCGGATCACCTCTGCCGCTGCCGTGCCTGCGATCAGGGGCGCGGCCATGGCGCCGCCGGCAGCGCCCTTGAGAAAGGACCGGCGGGATGGACCAGAGCCCCGGATTTCCAACGATTTGCCTGTGTTGTTGTCTGGCTTCTTGCCGCTCATCCTGTGTCTCCCGTTAGCGTTCACAGGAAGACTATAGATCGCACGACGCGCGAGACTAGCGCAAACGGATCAGGCGGATTTGCGCATCTTCGCTGCGGCACGCCTTGTGCCGAGGACACGGCGGATGGAGCGGACCATTTCGACCCGGTCGACCGGTTTGGACAGGTAACCGTCCATACCGACAGCGAACAGCCGGTTGGCGGCGCCGCTCATGGCATCGGCGGTCAGGGCGATCACAGGCAGGGCCTTGCTGGCGAGGGAGCCGGAACGAAGCCGCTTTATCGTCTCGATCCCGTCCATGACCGGCATGTGCACGTCGAGCAGCATGATATCGACCTCATCCTGCTCCAGCATGTCCAGCGCTTCGCGGCCGTTTTCAGCCTCGGTCACGATGGCGCCGGCCTCCTGCAGGAATATCTGGGCGACCTTGCGGTTGACCGCCTGGTCATCGACGACGAGGACGCGCACACCGTCGATCCGCCCTTTTGTAGACGCACCCGTTCGATCCGTCTCGGTGACGTGCTTCTGCTCCGCAGGCGCGGCAACGAAAGTAAAGACAAAGCGAGAGCCGACGCGAGGTGTCGATTCAACGGAGATATCCCCACCCATCTGTTGCGACAGGTTACGGGCGACAGTCAGGCCAAGGCCCGTACCGCCAAACCGGCGCGAGATTGACGCATCGGCCTGCGCAAACGCCTGGAACAGGCTGGCGAGCTTTTCTTCCTCGATGCCGATGCCCGTATCCGTGACGCTGACGGTGACGAAATGGCCATTGGCGCGGCCCTTCATCGGCTTGGCGAGCACCTTCACGGAGACGCCGCCCTTCTCGGTGAACTTGACCGCGTTGGATACCAGGTTTGAAACGCACTGGCGTATACGGATCGCATCGACATGCACCCATTGTGGCACATCGGGGTGAACTTTCAGGACCAGCTTCAGGCCCTTTTCGCGTGCCAGCGGCATGAACAGCTCATGGGTGCGCTGGAAGATCGTATGCAGGTTCTCGTCCGATGGGGACAGGAGCGTGCGCCCTGCCTCGATCTTTGACAGATCGAGCACATCGTTGAGAATGGCCAACAGTGTGTTGCCTGAATCCTGTATCGTATCGACCATCGCCCGCTCTTCAGACCCGAGCTGGCGGCTTTGCAGTGCCTGCGCCATGCCGAGAACACCATTGAGAGGTGTACGGATTTCATGGCTCATATTGGCAAGAAACTCTGTCTTTGCGCGACTGCCGGAGTCTGCTTCCTGGCGCGACTGGGTCAGGCTGTTGGTCGCGGCGGCCATGCCGTGATGATAGACAAGGGTCGACAAGGTGATACCCATGACGATGATGCTGAGGCCCACGAAGTTCCAGTAAAGGAAGACTTCCGGCAGGACATTGTTGTCATAGGGCGCAAGACTGTCGCGCAGGAAATAGAAGCAGCCATAGAGTACCATCACACCAGCGAGGTAGCTGAGACCGGCACGCAGGCCGATTGCCAGCACCGCGATCGGCGGCACGGCAGCGAGATAGAATGTGCCCAGCGAGAAAAAGCCACCACCGGTATAGGCGGCAAGGATCCCGGCAAAGGTAAACAGCACCAGAAACAGATGCGCCGTGGCCGTCGTGCTGCTGCCCTTGCGGCGCAGGATCAGGGGCGGGATGAAGAACAGGAATGGTGCGATCAGGATGAAGGTGCTGATGGCAGTATTGCGCTTCATGACATCCTCGAAGGCGAGGAAGTTTGAGACGTTGCCGGCGATGAGCACGCCGACAGACATGATGATCAGCAGGCGCCTGCGGGCAGCACTCAGGTGATCGTCACCCTCGACCGGTGGCCACATGAAATCTTTCAGATGACGGAATAACAAGGTCAAAGACCTCTCCCACGCACAGTTTACCACCTGAAAAAGACCCTTTTCAGTACGCGCAAGGTAATGATGAAAGATTAGAAAAAAGTAAAATTAGACCTAACGCCATGGTTAGCACTGGTTTAACAGCAAGCTCGAAATCACCCTGAACCATGATGCGAGCTGTGGTGTTTTCAGGGCACAATGGCAAATACGCAACGACAACAGACTGTCATCGGGCAGAAAGGCGTGTGGCTGTTTGCGGCACTGCTTCTGGCGGGGCTCATCGCTATCGCCTTTGCCTTTTCACGCAATAACGTCACCGACCGGGCCGATGGGCCCGGTGCGGCCGATGAACTGATCGTGCTGACCGTGAATGGCCCCGCAACCTATCGCCAGCGGGATGGCCGGGAAACGGGATATGAATATGCCCTCACCAATCGGCTTGCGGGCGACCTCGGGATCGATGTGCGTTACGAGATTTTCGACAATCTTGATGCATTGACCAGAGCCATTGAAAACAATGAGGGCCATATCGCTGCTGCCGGACTTACCAGGCGTGAACGTGCTGAAACAGACGTTCCTTACGGACCAGCCTACAAGAATGTGACGCCCCAGATTGTGTGCCGCCGGGGCGGATCTTTGCCTGCTGATATCGCGGACCTTGAAAGCGTGGAGATTGCGGTCGTCGCGAACTCCGGCAGCGAGGAATTGCTGCTCGAGCTTACCGGATCTGAACAGGCTTTCTGGCAAAGACGAAATGTCACCTCGGCCATGCCCCTGCTGCGAGAGGTCAGCGAAGGCCGTGTCGATTGCGCCGTCGCAGAATCTCACATCATTTCGCTTGCGCGGCTTGATTATCCAGATCTCGCCCTCGCCTTTCGACTGGGCGATGAAGACCGTCAGCTCGCATGGCTGGTCGCGCCAGAGGCGGACAGCCTGCAGGAGTTTCTGCCAGGCTGGATGCAGTCCCTGCACGAAGATGGCACGCTGGAAGATCTTGACGAGCGCTTCTTCGGACACCTGGAAGATTTCGACTACCTGAACATCACGACCTTCCGTGAGCGTATCGATACACGCCTGCCGGATTACGAAGATCATTTCCGCGATGCGGCAGACATGGAGAACCTCGACTGGACCCTGCTCGCAGCCCAAGGTTATCAGGAATCCCATTGGGACCCCAAGGCGAAGAGTCCAACCGGCGTTCGCGGCCTGATGATGCTGACACGCCCAACAGCGCGGGAGCTTGGCGTCGAAAACCGTCTCGACCCGGTACAGAGCATTTATGGCGGGGCGGACTATATGGACCGACTATACAACAGACTGCCCGATGCCGTGACCGGTTATGACAGGCTGTGGATGGCGATGGCCGCCTATAATGTCGGCTACGGTCACCTGCTTGATGCACGCCGCCTCGCCGACCGTCGCGGGCAGGACAAGAACAAGTGGCGCGTCATCGATGACATGCTGCCCCTGCTGACCAAAAAACAGTATTACTCGACCGTGCCCCATGGCTATGCCCGCGGGTATGAGCCGGTTCACTATGTCAGGCGTATCCGCGAATATGACGATGTACTGACCAACAATATCGCCAACCCTGAACAGCCGCCTTTCGTCATCGAGGACAACAGCATGCCCGCAAACGAGCCGAATATGGCAGAGGAAGAAAATCTGGCTGAACAGGTGTTACCCCCGCAGTAGCAGCAAGCGCTATCCGCTTAAATATCCTTGCGAGCACTGTAAATTCTCCCTCGACGCCCCCACATGAGAGTGAAACGGAGGATTTTCCATGGCACGTCCCGTCACGATCACCCTGTCTCACGACCTCGGCAAGGAAGAGGCCCGTCGCCGCATCGAGGAAGGCTTTGCCAAGCTGAAAGGCGCCATGACCGGCGGCATGATGTTCAAGTTCCGGGAAAGCTGGGAGGAGGACAAGCTGTCCTTCACGGCCAAGGGGCTGGGCCAGACCATTACCGGCGAGATCGATGTCTTCCCTGCCCATGTGCGCATCGTGGCGACGCTGCCGGGCCTGCTTGCTTCCCTCGCCGAAACCATTTCCGGCAAGGTAGAGCGCGAGGGCAGGCTGCTTCTGGAGAAGAAATAGCCCGCCCTGTATTGTTATTCACCCTGATAGGCGATCGGCAGGTCCTGTCTCGACAGGTCGAGATAGCGCCGCGCAAGCATAGTCTGCCTTGTCGTGCGATCCATCTCCTCACCGGCAATGATGACAGTCGTTGGCCGTGACGTCAGCTCCAGCGGATCACCGTCCCAGATCACGATATCGGCGGTCTTGCCGGCCTGGATCGTGCCGAGCTCGGCTTCCAGACCCCAGATGATCGCCGGATTGAGCGTAATCGCCGCGAGTGCATCCTTGTGGCTCATGCCATAGGCAACGGCATTGCCGGCCAGCTGGGTCAGTGCCCGCAAGTTATGCGTGTATCCGATATCGGAATCGTAGAAGGACACGCGAACACCCTCCTGCTGCAACATGGCAGCATTGGTGAGGGTCGCGCCCATCGCCTCGAACCGGACAGGCAGGTTCTGAAGCGGATTGATGATCACCGGAATGTCGGCCAACGCCAGTTCCTCCGCGACCATCCACGCTTCGCGGGCAGACAGAAGGACCAGATCAAGCCCGAACTCGCGCTGCATCTCGATCAGGCGGCGAATATCGGGCGCGCTTTCTACCTCGACCAGCAGCGGCTTTTCGCCATTCACATATGGCACGAGCGCTTCGAGGTCAGGGATTGTCAGCTCACTGACATTCGTCATGTAGCGATAATCCTCCGGCGCCTGCGAGTAACGCCGGGCCTCGTTAAGATAGTAACGCAGAAGCGCGATGGCCCCGGCCTTGGTATCACCGGCACGGTTCGCACCGGCCTGGCCCATGGCGACATGCTGGGCAACGCAGGACTTCGTCACGGGGTCGATACTGCCCGACAGGTCGATGACCATGCCGCAGCCGCCGAACAGCTTGCCGCCCGGGTCGGGTGTCGTATAGGCACGGGTCACGCCGCCGGCTGCGTTGATCGGAATAATTGAGCTGGATGTGTTGAGCGCATCCTCGGCGTTCAGCGAAGCGGACAGCGGGAAGCCGCGGTCAGCACGGCGGTCATTGCCTTCGTCATTGCCGCCGATTTCCTCGATACCCAGGGCAGACACCGGGGCGAACAGGCCGGGGGTCACCGGCATGCCGCCTGCATCGATGATACGGAACTCATCGCTGGGCGGTGTTACGTTGGCGCCAACGGCAACGATACGACCGTCATTGATGATGATGGAGCCACTGCGGATCGTGCGCGGATTTTCCGCCGGACCTGCCATGTGGATCTCTGCATTGATGATCGCGATCGGCTCTGCCTGTGCATAGGCTGGATGCCCCACTGCCAGGGTGGCGGCGGCACAGAACACGCTGGCGGTTACGGCAAGCAATTTCTTCATTTCAGAAAGCATCCTCATTGTCCCGCCCCTCCGGTTGTCGTGTTGTCGAGCTGGCCGATCTCAAAATCGGTCCGTGGGCTGATTTCCGGATTCTGGCGATCAAACATCAGCGCCCCGTCGATGAAGACCTTGTCGGTCTTCGTGTAGACAGAGAACGGGTCACCATCCCACAGCACCACGTCGGCCATCTTGCCGGCCTCTAGCGTACCGGTCTCGTCGAGGATACCCATGGCCTTGGCCGGGTTCGAGGTGATCCAGCTGATTGCTTCTTCCGGTGCGATGTTCAGGCCCAGATTGTTGCCATCGGCCATCGCCTTTGCCGTTTCCTGGTTCAGGCGCTGGATGCCCATCTCGGAGTCCGAATGGATGATCGTGCAGCCGCCGGGCTGGGCATGAATGAGAGCCGCATTTTCCGGCACCCCGTCATAGGACTCCAGCTTGAAGCCCCACCAGTCCGCCCAGACGGAGGCGCAAATGCCATTTTCCGCCAGCTTGTCAGCGAGCTTGTAGCCCTCGACAACGTGGTGGAAGGCCGTGACCTTGTAGCCGAATTCCTCAGACATATCGAGGATCTGGGCCATTTCATCAGCACGGTAACAATGCATGTTGACGAGAATGTCGCCGGACAGGACACCGGCCAGCGTTTCGTTCTTCAGGTTCCGCTCGGGCGCATCCTTGCCTTCCGGGTCATCGAGATAGTCATCCCATTTCTTCTTGTAGGCTTGGGCGTCGATCCACGCAGCGCGATAGCCAGCCATATTGCCCATGCGGGTAGACGGACCAGAGTTCGAATAGACCCGCTTGGGGTTCTCGCCGCAGGCCATCTTCATGCCATAGGGCGCGCCGGGAAACTTCATCTCCTGCGCGGTACGGGCCGGTACGTTTTTCAGCGTTACCGCACGGCCACCGAAGAGGTTCGCCGAGCCGGGCAGGATCTGCAGCGAGGTGATGCCGCCAGCCAGCGCCCGGGTAAAGCCCGGGTCCTGCGGCCATACCGAGTGCTCGGCCCAGACATTGGCCGTGTTCGGCGAGGTCGCCTCATTGCCATCGGACGTCGAGCTGAAGCCCGGTGACGGATAGACCCCGAGATGGGAGTGATTGTCGATCAGACCGGGGGTTACGAACATGCCGGCCCCGTCAATGGTGACGATATCGCCTTTGGGCGCATCGATCTCGCCTGCCGGGCCAACCGCCTCGATCCTGCCGTCGCGCATGAAAATCGAGCCGTTCTCGATCTTCTCGCCAGTACCGGTATAGATCGTTGCGCCGGTGATCAGCGTCGGCTGGGAGGCATAGCGCTCATAGGTCGAAGGATAGGGATTGGTCAGCATCGACTGGACTTCGCCCTTGTCGGCCTTTGCCTCTTTCTCCTCGCCGCCGCAGCCAACCAGTAGCAGGCATGCGGCAAGGGCTGCCCCTATCCCCGCAGAACCCGTCAGTTTATCGATCATCTGTAAACCTCGCTCTTGTTCAGGCTCCCACCTTAGAGATCAGGCCGTGTCTGACAAGCGCCCACCGACAGAAGTCTGACGTCACGGTGTTCAATTTTCCGAAATAACGACCACAGCATCATCCGGGTCGCATTGTGCCCTGAGGGCGGTTATAAATTGCTTCTTTCGTAGTTCTTCGGGGAGCGGACTGGATGAAAGTCATCATACATGGCGGTACGCACAAGACCGGCACCACCTCGCTTCAGTCTGCCCTGAAGAAACACCGCCTGCGACTGCTGGACAGTGGCATCTGGTACCCCCGCGATGGCGAACAGCAATCCCATTTCCTCCTCAACGTAAAGCGGCAGGGGTGGAATGATACGGCGCTGAAAAAGACCATTGCAGCGGTCCGGCGAAAGGGCGCCCACACGATGATCCTTTCGATGGAAGGCGTTTCGACCTTTTCAGAAGACTATTTCAGGCGCCTGACCGCCTCGCTTGAAGGGTGCGAGCTTGCCTATGTTTTTACCTTCCGCCACTGGAGTCAGTATCTGCCGTCACGTTGGCGGCAATATCTTCGCCGCCGCGACAGCCAGACCCTGCGACAATATCTGGATCGCATCGTGCAGGATGATCACATAGACTGTCGCCCGGATCGCATACTGGATAACGCCCTCGGCAGCGGGAATTGCGCGGTGAAGGCCGTCTCCTATGACCACGCTGTCGCGGATGATGGCAGCGTCCTTCGGCCCCTCTATGCCGCCTTCGGTTTCGGTGAGGACCTGCAACAGGCATTGCTGAGCGAGGAACCATGGCTGCATCAGTCGACCGAGACGGAGCCATTCGAAATCTTCAGGCTGATCAATGGCGTGATCGCGGACATGCTGGGACTGCCGCAGGACGATAATTATCACGCTGTCCTGCAGGGCCGGGTCATCGATGTGCCGTTCATCCTGGGCCGACAAAAACTGCCCGTGGAAATCATAAGCCGTGCAAGAGAAATCATCCCGGCACAGGATGAGCACCTGCATTTCGGTGAAGGGTGGCAGATATCGGAGAGATTGAGCCGCTTTCGTCACCTGTTCACCAATATCGGTGACCGCCCGATCTTCCCGGACGTGCCAGTCACGGACCTGACCTGCAATCCCGCACAATGGCAGGATATTGCAGGGGACGACATGATCCGCGCCTTTGCGGAAAATCAGTTACCAGCAATCCTGGAAAGGCTGGAAAAGCGCCGCGCAGCAACCGCTGAGCACATGTCCTGATCATTATGCCGGGGTACTGGGCCGGTGCCCCCCGCCCCGCACCACGGAACGGGCCGCCATCCTTCCTGTTAGCAACAGGTTAGACAAGACAGGAGAAACGCCATGAGCCGTGAAGGCCCCCTTACCGAGAACTCATCGCTGGAACGCCTGCGCCGCGAGGTCAGCAATCTCGAGCCGAAGACAAAGGCCGAGACACGCCAGCACAGTCAGGAAAAGCAGCCAAACAAGGCTGGCGGCAAGTCCGCTGGTGGCAGCAAAAGCTGATACCTGCTCTTTACTGGCCGGTCTGGAATACCCGGACCGGCTGCAGCTTCAGCCCGTCCAGACGGCAGATCGCGACGGCCTCGTCATGATGCATGGCAAGCACGGCCTCGATCTCCCCGGCCCGGTCGCCGCGAATGCCCTTGGCAACCGGCGGCGGCACGATGGCCGGCTGGCCTGAGCGGAGACGCCCGGCATCAGCGCCGGTAATCGCCGCTGATGGCAGGTCGGCAAGACCTGCCTCAACCGGTTCCAGAAACGAGTCCAGGTCAGCTTGCTCCAGCATGTCGCGATGAACGTCCGCGGCAAAATCCTTGCCGGTCAGTTCCTCTATCGTCACCGCCATCTCTTCCGTGAACGGACCGACGGCCGTGCGTCGCAGGGCACTGACATGGGCCTGCGTTCCCAGCGCCTTGGCTATGTCGCGGACAAGGGCCCGCACATAGGTGCCTTTGCCGGTGACCGCCTCAAACACCGCATGATCTGCATCCGGCATATCCACCAGAATGAAATCGTGAACCGTGATGGTGCGCGCATCCAGCTCGACCTTTTCGCCATCGCGGGCAAGGTCATAGGCGCGTTCGCCGTCGACCTTGATCGCTGAAAAGGCAGGCGGAACCTGGTCGATGTCACCAATGAAATCCGGCAGGGCCGCTTCGATCTCCGCACGCGATGGCCGCTTGTCGCTGGTTGCGGTGACCTCGCCCTCCGCATCGTCAGTCGACGTTGCCTGCCCCCAGCGGGCGGTGAACCGATAGCGTTTCAGCCCGTCCTGGACGAAGGGAACCGTCTTGGTTGCCTCGCCGAAGGCAATCGGCAAGATGCCTGTCGCCAGCGGGTCGAGCGTGCCGGCATGGCCCGCCTTGTTCGCATCGAACAGCCACCGCAGGCGGCCAACGGCCTCGGTCGAACCAACATCATAGGGTTTGTCGAGGATCAGCCAGCCATTGACCGGCCGGCCCTTCTTGCGCCGTCTTCCCATCTTCTCACCCTTTGCGCCGGGCAAATCCGGCCGTCAGTGGAAACAAAAAGGGCAGCACCGGTTCGGACGGTGATGCCCCTTGAAATAATTTCGACGGGTTGAACCACTCCGGCGGGTCCGGGTCAAGAGTACCCGAGCCAGCCATATGGAAAACGCCTTGTTGTCTTACAGCTTGTGGACCAGCTGCTCTGCGTCATAGCCGTAACCGATCAGCAGGCGGTCAAGGTCGTTGTCTTCCTCGTGGATCTGCTCAAGGATTGCCTTGTTGAACATCGGCGGCAGCGGGAACCACTTGGCCGAACCGGCCTTCCAGCGCATCAACAGCATCGGGGCTTCTTCCTCAATACCGTAATCGGCGGATTTGAAGCCGGCATAGCCGATCTCGAAAGGCTGGTTCTCAAAGCCCGGGAACAGACGGACCATGGAGGTCTCATCGGCGGGCTTGTCGGCATTCTTGGCAAGAGGCGCTTCTGCCGGCTTTTCCTCGGCAGGCGCATCAGCAGCAGCTTCGGTTTTCACCTCTGCCGGCTTTTCTTGTGCTTTCAACTCCGGCACCACGGCCATATCGAGTTCGCTCTTCAGGTCGCGGCGCGTCTCGGCGACCTTGTCGCCCTGCAGGTCCTTCTGACCGGCATCGGTGCTCACGTCTTTCTTCTTCGACTTGAAAAATCTCATTGTACCAACCCCAATTACTGTGTCCCCATCACAGACACCAATTTCGCTACACTATCACAGCGAACCCGTTTGACCAGAGGCAAATGCCTCCCGCCGCGGGGTGTCGTCGTAACATCATGAAACCGTTGGGAAAACCGCACAGCCCCGTTCCGTCAGGACAGGGATCCCGCCTCAGTCATCGTCCTGCGAGGGCAGGTCGCGCCTGACCTCGGGCCGGGAGAGCAACTGGTCGATATGGCGCGCCGTATCGAAGCTGTCATCATAGCGGAAGGTCAGCTGCGGCGTGAACTTCATGTCGATCCGCTTGCCCAGTTCCCCGCGCATATGCGGCGCAGCCTTGTTGAGGGAGGCGACGACCGCCGGTCCGCGCCGGTCATCGGCCAGGGCACCGCCAAGGGCCGTGCAGAAAACCGTCGCCTGCTTAAGGTCAGGGGCGGCGCGCACCTCCGTCACCGTGACGGACACGCCCTGCAGTTCCGGCTCGCGCAATTCCTCGCGCTGCAGGATTTCGACCAGGGCATGACGGATCAGTTCGCCGGCACGAAGCTGGCGCTGGGAGGGACCGCGGTCTGAAGAAAATCTTTTTGCCATGCGCCACACATAATGGGGAGGAACGGCGAGTGCAACGGGCCTGCGACCTGCGCCTATTCGTAAACGCTTTTCCAGTCGTCGGCCTCGTCCTCGAACAGCCAGAGCATGGCATCGCGATAGACATCGACGATGCTGGCCGAGTGGGTGCCGCCGGGCACGCTCGCCATCTCCAGCCGCCAGGGCAGGCTTTCCTGCCCTTCCAGATGGGCGAAGAGATCCAGCGCCTCGCCGCGCAGCCGCTCGATGTCGTTTTCGCCGGAGGAGAAATAGAGATTGGTGCCTGCGTCCGGCATGGCGGCGTAGTCGGCATAGAAGCTTTCAGTATTGGGGCGCAAAGACGGGTTAGACGCGATCATGCCCCAGAACAGCTCCGGCCGCTCCCGCGCCGCATAGAGCACGAAATGGGCACCGCGCGACTGGCCGACGATGATTCGGCGCTCAGGATCGGCACGATAGCCCATATTCACATGGGCAAAGACCTCTTCCTCGATGAACTTCAGATAGGTGTCGGCACCATGGCCATATTCTTCCGGCATGGCGGCAGCGATATCTTCCGGCAGGGGTGGCGTCGAATAATCCTCATACCGATAATTGCCCTCGCCGAAAGAGCCATAGCCGATACCGACGACAATCGCGTCCGGCACCGGCAGGTCGTAGTGCAATAGCAGGTGGTAGGAGCCGAGCATGGGAAACAGGATGTCGCCATCGAGCAGGAAGACGACCGGCCAGTGCTTGCCCGGCTCCTCGTCATACTTCTCCGGCAGGCGGATGAAGATCTGGTGCTCGCGGCCTGTGTGCTTCGAGGTGACGACATGGTGGTCGGCAGGCGCAAGACCCGGCAGGGCATCGAGCGCGCGATATTGCGCGGCGGCGGGTGTGGCGAGAGCAGTGATGCAGGCAAGCAGGGCCAGGATGGTCAGGCGGACAGGCATACGGGCAGACATGGGTGATCTCCTCTCGCAAGGGAAGATAGCGGTGAAAATGACAGGTGACCAGTAAGGATGGCGGGGTGTTCCACCGGTGCCGATCTGTCAAGGACGGCCCTTCAGGGCCGCCGCCTCCGGCGGGCTACGCTCCTTGACTGATCGTCGCCGGTAGAACAATGGGCAGCCATGCCTGTAAGACAGATTCTGCCTTACAGGCACTTGGCGAAACTTTTCCTACAGCGGTATCGCCGCGAGCGGATTGCCCGAAGCGTTGAAAGACATCCGCCTTCGCCAAGGCTACGGCGCGACTGAGGGGGCCCGTGGGAGCGCTACCGGCTCCATAAGCAAAATAATAAGTGTAGGTAGCCTCACGTTGCGCCTTTTGACTCAGGGGGGCGGTGATCTGGTGCGGGGCCGATACCCAGCTCTCCCGTCCAGCCAGCTAAAGACTGGAACACCGCTCGGATGGACGATGCGGTGAGGCGGAAAAGCGATTGATCCAGCGAATCAATCGCCCGCCGAACGCGCCACCGTTCGCCTGAAATTGGGGCCCGATCCCCAATTTCTGTAGGCTCACCCTGATGCACCAATGCTCCGTGCAGGTCACACTTCGCGGTCAGCGCCTCCGCCAGGTCCTCACCCGGCTTGGGGAGAGTTATAAGCGGGGTTCAGTGCGGCGGGGATAAATTTTACTTCTGACATGCTGAATTCATTATGAGTGGAGTCACAGGGCCTAAACCATGTCATGTCTTACTGGACAATAAGCTCGACGGCTGGCGCCTTTGACAAGACGAAATCAAAGAAGACGCACTTACCGGAATGGACGTCAGCGACTCTCTCACCCGCAGAATTGTAGAGATATTTCTCTCGCTGCTCATCTGACAGCTCCTCGAGGCGATTAATGTAAATAGCCCCTATCTCATATTCTCCCGGACCAATGCCCAGATCAGCAACAGCTATTGAGACTGTCTCCGAAATCCTTTCGCCGGGAGCCATGTACACGGCCTTTTCAATAGGGATCAATCCTCTAATCCTGAAAACACTATCCAATAAAGGGTCCGGGGTTGAATTCGCCGGGTCATAGTCGTTGAAAGGAATTTCTCGCGTATCAATGGAGCGACTTCGGTCCGCCAAGAGTACCTTTTCACGATCCAGTATTTCCACCGCGTACAATATTATGGAACGATCTTCCCCCTCCAAATCGAGACCATGAACATATGCGCCACGATCCGGAATGATCCATTGAACATATTCTGTGCAATCCGGATCATTCCGACAAGTGCGTTCGCGGATCTCATTGCTCAGGACATAGCTTCTGTACGGATCGTATTCGAGACTGAAGTCCAGCGTAATTGTGTCTGACAATTGAACCAGACTTTTGTCTGACGAAACCCGAAGCTTCAGGGGATCACCATCGGCCGGCTTTACCGGGCAAGGATCATCAGGGTCATACCATTCCGGCACTTCGTAGATTATTCTTTTGTCAGGGGTAGATGTGAGCTGTTCGCCAGCTGGGCCTTTTTCAGTGTCTGCCCGCGGTGAGCTACCGCCAATCTGAGCATAAGATGCTTCGAGGCCAGCAGCTGCCAAAAGAATACTGAACAACAGGATACGCATAGCTTGCAGGCTCCAGTTTTTTGCACGCGCAAAGATTGAACGAGCCTAGCCTGCAATCTCAGAAGAAAGCTACCCCTTCCCGTGTATCCCGCATTCCGTCTTGGCCTGGCCGCGCCAGCGGCCGGAGCGGACGTCCTCGCCGTCGGCGACGGGGTGGGTGCACGGCCAGCAGCCGATGGAGGGGAAGCCTTGTGCCACTAGCGGGTGGGATGGCAAGTCGTGTTCCTTGAAGTAGGCATCGACCCGATCCGGCGTCCACGAGACGATCGGGTTCACCTTGAAATGCTTGCCCGCAAATTCGAAGGCGGGCAGGCGTACGCGGGCGCCGCCATGGAACTGCTTGCGGCCGGTGATCCATGCCTCGTACTCCGACAGGGCGCTGTCGAGCGGGCGCACCTTGCGCAGGGTGCAGCAGGCATCTGGGTTCTTGCGCCACAGATCGCCATCCGGGTCTTCCTCGGCGACCTCTGCCTTGACCGGCTTGATCTCCTGCACATTGGTCAGGCCAAGCTGGGTGGAGAGCTTCTTGCGATAGGACAGGGTCTGGGCGAAATGCTTGCCGGTCTCAAGGAAAATAACCGGGACGTCGGGCGCGACCTGCGCGGCGAGGTGCAAGAGTACGGCGGATTCGGCCCCGAAGGAGGAGACGAGCGCGATCTCGCCCGGGAATTCCTCTTTCAGCGCGGCATGGAGGATCTCCAGCGCGTCAGCACCGGCGTATTTCGCGGACAGCATCTCTGCCCGCTCCTCGGCAAGGGAGACGGTCTTGGGCGTTTGCAGCTTGATCACCGATCCGGACATATTTTTACTCCGTGTACCCCGTTACCCTTTTATCCCCGCAGCGGCCAGACGCTCTTTTTCGGTCGCCCCTGAAAGCCCGCGCAGGCGCCACAACGCCGTGCCCTTGACCCCCGGCTGGTAGAACAGGTCGAAATCCTTAAGGGATTTCTCGAAACCTTCAACCCCGCCGGAGCGCTCCAGCACGCCATCGGCAAGCTCGAACGAGGTGAAGCCGCAACGGGCCATGAACAACACCTGGTCGCGCAACACGTCGCCCGCCGCGCGAATATCGCCCTCAAAGCCATAGCACTCGCGCAGGGTGCGGGCCTGTGTATAGGCGCGGCCATCCTTGTATTTCGGGAAGTCGAGCACGATCAGCTCGAGACCCGACGGGTCAAATTCCTCCGCCGCCAGATTGATGTCATTGGCGATGCGCACGGCGGTGCCGCGCGGCTCCTGCGCCTGCCACACCCCAAAGTCGGGAATGTCCTGCGCCGCCTCGGCGTTGACGCGTGCGAGGGTTTCGTTTTCCAGTTTAAGCAACATAAAGCGCTTCCTTGAATGGGTCCGGCCCGAGCCGGCGATAGGTATCGACAAAGCGCTCGCCGTCAGAGCGCTCGCCTAGATAGAAAGAGATGAGATTCTCGATCGCATCGACCACTTCATCCGTGGACAGACCGCGCCCGACGATCTCGCCGATCGAGGCATCCTCCGCCGCCGAGCCGCCAAGGGTGACCTGATAGAATTCCTCACCCTTCTTGTCGACGCCGAGAATGCCGATATGGCCGACATGGTGGTGGCCGCAGGCATTGATGCAGCCGGAAATCTTGATCTTCAGCTCACCGATGTTTTCCTGTCGGTCGAGATCCTCGAACCGCTTCTGGATGCGCTGGGCGAGCGGGATGGAGCGGGTGTTGGCAAGGTTGCAATAATCAAGCCCCGGGCAGGCGATGATATCCGACACCAGCCCGGCATTGGACGAGCCAAGACCGTAAGGCGCGAGCTTTTTATAGATTGCGTGGAGGTCCGCCTTTTTCACATGGGGCAGGACGAGGTTCTGCTCGTGCGTGGTGCGCACCTCATCGAAGCAGTGTGTCTGCGCGATATCGGCGATGAGCTCCATCTGCTCCGAGGTGATATCGCCTGGCGCCATCGAGGTCGGCTTCAGCGAGATGGTGACGGACGCATAGCCCGGCTGCTTGTGGGCGCGGACATTGTGGCGCACCCAGCGGGCGAAACCCTTGTCGCTCTTTTGCGCGCTGTCGAAATCGCCCGTGTCCAGATCATCTTCGAAATCCGGCGCAGCGAAATAGGCATGGATGCGCTCGATCTCATCGCCCGGCAGGTCGATGCGCGACTTGTCCATCACCGCCCACTCGGCCTCGACCATATCGCGGAAGGCTTCGGCGCCCAGCTCGTTGACGAGGATCTTGATCCGCGCCTTGTAGATATTGTCGCGGCGGCCAAGCGAGTTATAGACGCGCAGGATCGCCTCCAGATAGGAGAGGAGGTGATCCTTGGGCAGGAATTCGCGAATGACCTGGCCGATATAGGGCGTGCGCCCCAGCCCGCCGCCGACCAGCACCTCGAAGCCGACCTCGCCTGCCTCGTTCTTCTTCATATGCAGGCCGATATCGTGGACACGCACGGCGGCGCGATCCTCCGGCGCGGCGGTGACCGCGATCTTGAACTTGCGCGGCAGGAAGGAAAACTCAGGATGAAATGTCGACCACTGACGGATGATCTCGCACCACGGGCGCGGGTCTTCCAGCTCGTCGGCACCGGCACCCGCGAACTGATCTGAGGTGACGTTGCGGATGCAATTGCCCGACGTCTGGATCGCGTGCATCTCGACCTCGGCCAGATGGTCGAGAATGTCGGGGATATCGGTCAGCGCCGGCCAGTTGAACTGGATGTTCTGGCGCGTGGTGATGTGGCCGAAATTCTTGTCATAGGTACGCGCGATGAAGGCGAGCTTGCGCAGCTGCGCGGCATTGAGCGTGCCATAGGGGATGGCGATGCGCAGCATATAGGCATGCAGCTGAAGATAGACGCCGTTCATCAGGCGCAGCGGCTTGAACTCGTCTTCGGTGATGTCGCCCTCGACCCGGCGCGCGACCTGGCCGCGGAACTGGGCGACACGGTCGGCAACGATCTTGGCGTCGAATTCGTCGTAGCGGTACATTACAGAGCCTCCGTACGGGAATAATTGCTCTTGATCGTCGGGCCGGCGGAGCGGATCGTCTCGCGCAGCAGGGCGCGGCCTGCGGGCACGACCGTGTCGCCGTCCTGCACCACATCCATCAGGTACGGGCCGACGACAATCGTTTCCTGCGCCGTCGCCTGTTCCAGCGCGGCGAGGGCGTCATCCCCCTCGAACACCGCCGCACCGCGCAAGGCATCCTGCCACGAGCCGTCGTCATACAGATAGACGGTGATACCATCGGACAGGCGGTTGGCGGTGACGGCCTTCTCACCTTCATTGCGGCCTTTTTTCACGCCGCCAGTTGAGATTTTTACCGGTTTGTCAGCCATATTACGCTCTCATTCTTTGCGGTTCGGCCAGATCAACGAGGCCACGGCCATCGGCTGCGGCGGCAACATCGCCGATGATCAGCACTGCCGGTCCTTCGATACCGCCAGTGACGATATCTGCGCCGAGGCTATCGAGCCGGGTGCGGATGATTTTCTGTTCAGGCAGCGATCCCTTCTCGATGATCGCAGCAGGGGTTTGCGCGGCCATGCCGGCGTCGACGAGATTGCGGGAAATCGCGCCCGCCGTGCCGACGCCCATATAGACGACGAGGGTGTGGCCGAGATCTGCCAGTGCCTGCCAGTTCAGGTCGGGGTCCGTGTCGCCTTTTGCGTGCCCCGTTACAAACGTCACCGCCTGCGCATGGTCGCGGTGGGTCAGCGGAACGGAGGCTGCCGCGCCGCAGCCGGTTGCCGCAGTGATGCCGGGCACGACCGCAGCCGGGATACCCGCCGCCTTCAGCGCTTCCAGCTCCTCGCCGCCGCGCCCGAAGATGAACGGATCGCCGCCCTTCAGCCGCACCACGCGCTTGCCCTCGCGGGCGAGCTTGACCATCAGCGTACCGATGTCTTCCTGCGGCATTGAGTGGTCGGATTTCTTCTTGCCGACATAGACGCGCTCGGCGTCGCGGCGGATCATCTCCATGATGCCGTTGCCGACCAGCGCGTCATGCAACACAATGTCGGCCTCCTGCAGGATGCGCAGGGCCTTGAGCGTCAAGAGTTCCGGGTCGCCCGGACCGGCACCAACGATATGAACGAAGCCTTTGGCTGAATCCTGCGGACGGTTCAGCTGCGCGACCATTTCCTCGCGCGCATCCGCCTCGCGGCCCGACAGGAACAGGTCGGAGATCGTGCCGGAGAAGACATTTTCCCAGAAGCGGCGGCGAAGAGCTGGCTCAACCTTGGCGGTCACCGCATCCCGGAATGAGCCCGCAAAGGAAACGAGGCCGCCAAGGCGCTGGGGCAACAGCGCCTCCAGCTTCTCGCGGACCTGGCGGCCGAGCACAGGCGCGTTGCCGCCGGTAGAGATGCCGATGGCAAGGTCGCCGCGCTCGACGATGGACGGCACGACGAAATCACACAGCTCCGGTCGGTCGACGACATTGACCGGCACGCCAGCGCCTTTGGCGGCGAAGGCAACGGCTTCGTCAGCGTCGGCATCGCCTGTCGCGGCGATGACAAGCACGGCATCGCCATCGGTATCGACGGCGGCGAATGGCTTGTGCAGGAATTCAGCGCTTTGGCCGAACTCGGCGATCAGCGCATCATCGAATTCGGTCGCGACGAAGACGAGCCGCGGACCGGCCTTGGCCAGCAGCCGGGCCTTGCGCAGGGCCAGCTCACCGCCGCCGACGATCAGCACGGGCTTGTCTTTTACGTCAAAAAACGCCGGGAAATAGCGCACGTCGCAGAACCTTTAGAAAAACTATTCAAAATCACAAACGCCGGGCGGACCCGGCTGATGCAAGCGGAACCTAGGCACTCTTAGCCATGGAAACAATCGAAATCTCTTGGTGTATCCGATAGAAAATCTATTTTTTTGCGAATTTTCTGCTTTTCAGCGCTCTCGTGATGGCATAAACACGCTTTCGTGACTCTTCAGATTAGAATTTCTATTTAACAAGGCCCCTCTATACATTTTGGGGCGAGGCCCGACATGAGACGATTACCCCCCTTGAACGCCCTGCGCGCCTATGAGGCCGCCGCCCGCCACCTGTCTTTCACCAAGGCAGCCGAAGAGCTGAACGTGACCCCCGGCGCGATCTCGCAGCAGATCAAGGCGCTGGAGGACTATCTCGGCGTGCCAGTGTTCAAGCGCCAGAACCGCACGCTGCTGTTGACAGAGGAGGCGCAGTCGAGCCTGCCGATCATGCGCGATGCCTTCGACAAGCTGGCGACGGCGGCGAGCCTGCTGGCCTCTGGCGCCGACCAGGGCAAGCTGACCGTCTCCGTCGCGCCGTCCTTTGCCTCGAAATGGCTGGTGCCGCGTCTCGACAGCTTCCAGGCCGCCTTCCCCGATATCGACGTCTATGTTCATGCCAACATGAACCTCGTCGATTTCGCCGCCGATGATGTCGATGTCGCGATCCGCTATGGTGGCGGCACCTATGACGGGCTGACGGTGCACAAGCTGATGGAGGAACGGATCATCCCCGTCGCCTCCCCCGCCCTGATGCGCGGCGAGCACCCGCTGCACAAGCTGTCGGACCTCGCCTTTCATACGCTGCTGCATGACGGCTCGCCGGACAACGATGAAGACTGCCCGACCTGGCCGATGTGGCTGCGCGCGGCAGGCGCGAAGGACGAGAATGGCGAGATCCTCGACGGCACGCGCGGGCCCCGCTTCAACCAGTCATCGCTGGTGATCGAGGCGGCGGTCGCGGGCAAGGGCGTGGCGCTCGCAAAATCAGCTCTTGCGCTGGCGGATCTCGAAGCAGCGCGGCTGGTGATCCCGTTCGATTTCACCACGACGACGGACTTTGCTTACTATGTCGTCCATCCGCCCGCGAAAGCCGCGCTGCCGCAGGTGAAGGCCTTCGTCGACTGGGTGCTGAAACAGGCAGAGCCGGAAGAAACGCCGGCCTGAGGGCAACTGCTTTTTCGACTCGACAAGACGCATATGTTCTGCTTATGTTCCCTTGCCGCTCAGGATGGAGAGAACAATGATCGGATACGTAACCCTCGGCACGAATGACCTGCAGAAAAACGCCCCCTTCTATGACGCGATCGCGGCGGAGATGGGCATCAAGCGGATGATGGATTTCGAGACCTTCATCGCCTGGGGCACGCCGGACGGCCCCGCCGGTGTGGCGCTGACCATGCCCTTCGATGGGGAACCAGCGACCGTCGGCAATGGCGTGATGGTCGCGCTTCAGGCAAAGGACAAGGACCAGGTCCACAAGCTGCACGAGATCGCCCTTGCCAATGGCGGCACCTGCGAGGGCAAGCCCGGCCCGCGTGGCGAGGGTTTCTATGCCGCCTATTTCCGCGACCCGGACGGCAACAAACTGAACGCCTTCATCATGGGCTGACATTAAAAAAGGCGGGGCAAAACCCCGCCTTTTCTTATTGGTGATGGAGGGCGCCGATCAGCTTTCGACACCTGCCTCCTTCATTTTCTCTTTGACCCGGTCATGGGTTTCCAGAACGCCCGGCTTGGATTGCGGCGACATCAGCGAGACCACATAGATCGCGATCCACGAGATGATGAATCCCGGCACGATGGAATAGAGTTCCGCGTTCAGTGGCCGCATGTCACCGCCTGCCTCTGCTGGCGGCAGCACCGGCACATAGGTCCAGAACAGGACGATCACCGCGCCCAGCACCATGCCGGCGAGCGCGCCCCAGCGGGTCATCTTGCGCCAGTAGAGAGAGATGATGACCAGCGGGCCGAAGGCCGCACCAAACCCGGCCCAAGCATTCGACACAAGATCAAGCACGGAGGAATTACGGTCATAGGCAAGGAAGATCGCGACCAGCGCAACGCCGATCACCGACAGGCGGCCGACGATGACCAGTTCCTTGTCGCTCGCCCCGCGGCGCAGGAACAGCTTGTAGAAATCCTCCGTCAGCGAGGATGAAGACACCAGCAGCTGCGAGGAGATCGTCGACATGATCGCCGCAAGGATGGCGGCAAGCAGGAAGCCGGCGACCAGCGGGTGGAACAGCACCTGAGACAGGAAGATGAAGATCGTCTCAGGGTCGGCGAGGTCGCCGCCCGTCCGGGTGATATAGGCAAAGCCGACAAAGCCGGTCGCCAGCGCGCCGATGATGGTGACCAGCATCCAGCTCATGCCGATATTGCGCGCAGTCGGGATATCCTTGACCGAGCGGATCGCCATGAAACGCACGATGATGTGCGGCTGGCCGAAATAGCCAAGGCCCCAGCTCATCAGCGAAATGATGCCGATCAGCGTCATGCCCTGGAACAGGTTTGTGCGGGATGTATCGATCCCGTTGACGATGCTCATCGTCTCACCCCAGCCGCCAAGATTCATGATCGCCACGATCGGCACCATGACGAGGGCGATGAACATGATGCACCCCTGCACGAAGTCGGTGATCGACACGGCCATGAAGCCACCGAACAGCGTATAGGCGACGACGACACCTGCGGTTGCCCACAACCCGATGCGATAGTCGAAGCCGAACGCTTCCTCGAACAGGAGGCCGCCGGCAACGACGCCGGATGACGTGTACACCGTAAAAAAGATGATGATGACGATGGCGGAAATGATTTTCAGGAGGTGGTGATTGTCCTCGAACCGCTTGGCGAAATAGTCCGGGATCGTCACCGCGTCATTGGCCTCGACCGTATAGACCCGCAGGCGCGGCGCAACGATGAGATAGTTGCACAAGGCACCAATCAGGAGACCGATGGCGATCCAGCTGGCCGACAGGCCCGAGACATACATCGCCCCCGGCAGGCCGAGCAGCATCCAGCCCGACATGTCGGATGCCCCTGCAGACAGGGAGGTGACCGCCGGGCCGAGCTTGCGCCCGCCGAGCATGTAGCCCTCGACGTCCTCGTCGGTATTCAGATAGGAATAAAGTCCGATCCCCAGCATCACGACGAAATAGATGCCGAGAGAGATCAACTGACCAGTTTCCATTTATAACCCTCCGAACTAATCCCCGAACCCGTGCGTTCCCCTGACGGCACCCGGCGATCCGGCCACGCGGGCCGTATATGAAACACAATATGTCTTTCATGCCGCGCCCATGGGACGCGGCCTGCTCGCGAAGAGACTTAAGGCAATCCTGCCAAAATTCCAACCGTGGGCGAACAAACCATCAACATCGAGATCGTTGTGTACGGAGCATGATGTAGAGAAGCGTCTAAGAAAAAGCCCCGCACGATGGCGGGGCTTTTCCTGTTTCCTTATGTATCAGCCTATTCCGAATGGCTGACCGGCTCTGCCTCTTCCATGCCCCATAGTTTCAGGGCGAAGGCATAGAGGTGGGCGCGCTCTTCCAAGCGCTCGAACCGGGCCGCCGAGCCGCCATGGCCGGCCTCCATGTTCATGCGCATCAGGAAGGGCCCGCCCTCGGCACGGTCACGAAGGCGCGCGATCCACTTTGCAGGCTCCCAATAGGTGACGCGATAGTCGGTCAGGCCGCCCGTCGCCAGGACCGGCGGATAAGCAACGCCCTCGCGGATATTGTCGTAAGGCGAATATTCCGCGATCCAGGCATATTCGTCGGCACTCGTGATCGGGTTGCCCCATTCCAGCCATTCCGGCGGGGTCAGCGGCAATGTCTCGTCGGAGATGGTGTTGATCACGTCGACGAAGGGCACTGCACCGAGGACACCGGCAAACAAGTCTGGCTGCAGGTTCACCGCCGCCCCGACGAGGAGGCCACCGGCCGACCCGCCATAAATGACGATGTCGCCCCTGGAGGTGTAGTCCTTCTCGACCAGCATCTCACCTGCACGGACAAAGTCGGTGAAGGTGTTCATCTTCTTGTCGAGCTTGCCGTCGAGATACCATTGCTGGCCCTTGGCCGAGCCGCCGCGGATATGCGCAAGGGCATAGATCACGCCGCGATCGACCAGCGGCAGGATACCGGTGGAGAACGAATCCGGGATATACGCCCCGTACGAACCATACCCGTAAAGCAGCACGGGTGCGCTGCCATCAAGCGGGGTGTCCTTCAGGCGCAGCACCATGACCGGGATTTCAGCCCCGTCATCGGCAACCGCCGTCAGCATTTCGACCACATAGAGGTCCGGATTGTGGCCGGACGGCACTTCCTGGGTCTTGCGCAGCTCGCGCTCACCCGTCGCCATGTTGTAGTCGAAGGTCTGCTCGGGCTGCGACGGCGATTCATAACGCACCCGCAGCGTATCGGTGTCATACTCACGACCCGAGGAATAGCCGGCAGCGAAGGCAGGCTGGTCGAAATTGATCGGCGTCTCATTGCCATCGTAATCGGAAATGACGATGGCCGGTTTGGCGTCGGAACGTTCCGACCAGACGAGGTAGTCGGCGAAGGTCGTCATGGAGGAGATCAACGTCCCCTCCTCGTAAGGCACGACCGTTTCCCAGTTCTCCCGCGCCGTCTCGCCGACCGGTGTACGGACGATCTCGAAATCGACCGCATCGCCGCGATTGGTGCGCACGTACCACCAGTCGCCATGATGGTCGGGGTAATATTCCTCACCCTGCTGACGCGGTGCGAACAGGGCCGGGTCGGCGGTCGGATCATCGGCGGGGATCGTGTACCACTCTGTCGTGATCTGGTCGCCAACATAGATCATGATGTAATCGCCGGACTGGGACTTGCCGAGGCCGAGGAAAAAGGCGTTGTCATCCTCCTCGTAAATGACCGGGTCCTCAGCTGCATCCGTGCCGAGCACGTGATATTTGACGCGTTTCGGGCGCTGGTTGTCGTCGCGCTCGATATAGAAAAAGCTGCCGGAATCCGCTGCCCAGGCAACGCCGCCATCGGTCGAGGTAATCTCGTCGGCCATTTGTTCGCCGGTTGCAGCGTTGCGGACATTGATCGTGTAATATTCAGACCCGAGACGGTCTGCCGACACGGCAATCAGCTCGTGGTCGGGGCTGTTCGACACGGTGCCGATGGAGAAGAACGGCGAGTCGCCCTCCTCGGCATCGCCGTCATAGAGAACCTGCTCTTCGCCCGTTTCGATTAGCGTACGCCCGAAGATCGGGTAGTTTCCGCCTTCGCGGAAGCGCGTGAAATATTCATAGGGACCGTCCTTAACCGGTACTGAGGTGTCGTCCTCCTTGATCCGGCCGCGCATCTCGGCCACCAGCGTCTGGCGCAGGCCATCAAGATCGGCGGTCATGGTCTCGTAATAGTCGACCTCGGCCTCCAGGTACTCGCGCACATCCTCGCGCAGCACGCTCGGGTCGCGCAGCACCTGCTGCCAGTTGTCGTCACGGATCCAGGCATATTCATCGGTCCGGGTGATGTCGTGCTGGGTGATCTCGACCGGTTCTTTCCTGGCGGTCGGCGCGGTCGCCTCCGGCCATTCGACGGGGGTATTCTCGCTGGTCATGGTTTCCTGACTTTGGGTGTCTGGTTGGGCAGTCTCTTCTGCGGGGGTGCAGGCCGCAATCGCGGTCATGGCGGCCCCGGCGACAAGGAAAATAGGCAGTTTCATGGAAAATCCCTTCCTCTCGGCATGAATCTGCCCAAGAGACTAGCTCGCACCTGCAGCATTTTCCAGTACTATATTTTTAGGATTTAAGGCTGATCCGGCGCGAACGGCTCCGCCTCACCAGATTGTACGATCGAGAATATCTCCCGGTCGGTGTCGTCGAGCCCCTCAGGTATAATGATTTCCCCGCCGATCTCGATAGTCTCAATGGTCATCGTCGCCGGTTGAACATCACCAGCGCGCGCTGCATCGAAGAAGGCGTTGGCGGCACTGCGCGAGGAGAACCGCATCTGCTCGGTGTCGATGATGTCCCATCCGCCTTCCCAGTCATCATAGATGATATGAACACTGACATTCGTGCTGCTGTAATGGCGCAGAAGGATGTAGCGCCCGCTTTCCGCGGTGAACGCATCTGTGCGCAGGAGCAGGCACTGGATCGCATCGCCCTCGATACAGCTGCTCACCGTCCACCGCGCCGTGGAAAGGGCCTCGACAAGGGTATCGGGCACCTCCAGCCCCTCGGGGCTGACCTCGAGGCGCTGCTCCGTCAAGGCAGCCTCGATTGTCCTGCCGGTAATGTATTCATTGTTGCGGAATTCCCACTGGTTCTCGGCGGCGCGGACAGCCTCTATCTTTTCCAGGATCAGGTCGTGGTCCGGCAGGCTGTCATCGGCGGCCAGCCGGTCGAGACCGCGCTCGCCCGCCTTGCCCAGCACGAACTGGAAATAGGCATAATCGAATTCTTCCGCACTGACATCGCCGCGTTCCAGCCGGGCGATCTGGTCGTTGACCGACCAGGACCAGGCGTTGAACAGCGGCGTCTGGACCAGGATGGCAACGATGAAGACAAGCCCGGCGAGACCGAGATTGGCGCGCCGGATAAAGTCCCAGCCAGATGGCAAGAGCGCGCTGATGAAATAGGCCACCGCATAGGCGGCAGCGAAACACACGATGATCGCGGCATAGATGCGCTCCACCGTCAGGCCATAGTCACCGATCCTGATCCACAATCCGTAGATTGCGAAGCCGGCCAGCACCGGCAGGACAATCGCCTGCAACCTTACCGTCCAGCGGAGCAAGGGGTTGGCGGGCTGGCCCGCCTCGCCCACGACCGCATTGCTGAGCGCGACAGCAAGCGCCACCGCACAGACCATGGTCGTCGTCGCCGACCAGTTGTCCCACAACAAGTCCAGCCCCTGCACCAGCGCAGCGACAGCAAACAGCACCGTGGCAATGGCAAGGATTGGTGCCAGCACCTTCAACAGCGCGAACAGCACGCTGCGCAAGGCAAGCACGATGGTCTCGCGCTCGCGCACGATGGCGATGGCGATCGCGCCGGCAGCGCCGGAGATCGGGAAAGCCGCCCACGGCTTGCCGAAAATGTTTGAGAAGAAATCGATCCCGATCAGGCTGAACAGCGCCGCCCACAGGCCGAGCACGATCCACAGGGCGATACCGAAGAACAGCGTGCCGACGCCAATCACCGGCAGGTTCCATGCGAACTCGAAAAGGGAGGGGTAATGGGTCGGGACTTCGCGCCGCTCCATCACCGTGCGGAAGAAGGGCGCGGAAATATAGGCGATGAGAAATCCGCATACGGCGGAGATGGCCAGCAATGGCCCTTCGACATCCGCGCTTGCCCCGAAGCTGGCCTCCGCCAGCAGGTAGAGCCCGGCGATGAGGACACCAAGCCCCAGCGCATAGGCTGCCGCGATGACCCGCGTGCCGCGAGTCGTCGTCAGGAAATGAGCGACCGGCACGACCATGACGGCCATCATCAGGGCAACGATGAGTGACTCCGACCCCGCCTCATCGATCCTGTCCGTCAGATACCAGAAAGCGATGCCCTGCAGGAAGCCGGGCAGCAGGAAGAACAGCACCGCCTCCAGCGGCGAGGCATAGACCTCGTTGTCGTGAACTGACTTTTTTTCTTCAGACATGATCTCCCCCTTATTGCTGCCTCAGCCCTGATTTCTCTCGGTTATCCAGTAACTCCGGGGCCATTTTATGGCCGTTCCCGGTTTTGATGAAGAGAAGTTTATTTGGATAGTATGCTCTGCGCGTGTGTTTCATGGGTGATGACACAAACGTACCCGGCAGGGCAAACCCGCGAGACCCTGCCGCGACCCCATCGCAATATGCTCGTCCGCAAGCTGGAAGGCTTCGGCCCCCTGCCCGAGGCTGACCGGAAGCTGGTTGCCAGGCTGGCGGACGGCGGGCGGCAATTGCCGCCGCGCAGCGATATCATCACCGAAGGGCAGAACCCGGAAAACGTGCACCTGATCGTCAGCGGCATGGCCTGTCGCTATAAGTTGATCGATTCCGGGTGCCGGCAGATCCTCGCGATCTTCCTGCCCGGTGATTTCTGCGACCTGCATGTGTTCATTCTCGATCACATGGATCACAGCATCAGCACGCTGACGGACTGCACAGTGGTCGACATGCCGCGCAGTGCCGTTTTCCAAATGCTCGAACGACCGGCGATAGCCAAGGCCCTGTGGTGGGCGACGCTTGTTGACGAGGCGGTTTTGCGGGAACGGCTGGTCGATATAGGCCGCCGTCCGGCGCGGGAGCGCATCTCGCACCTGCTCTGCGAAATCTATGTTCGCATGCAGGCCGTTGGTCTCGTGGATGGACAGTCATTCGACTTCCGGCTGACCCAGACCGACATTGCCGACGCGCTGGGCCTGACAAATGTGTCCGTGAACAAGGTCATCATGGAATTGCGGCGCGACGGCGTTCTCGAGGCCTCGAACGCCCATATCTCGGTCCTGAAACCGGACGCGCTGCAGGCGATCGGCAAGTTCTCCGACGATTATCTTCACCTGACCTGATCCCTGCGCGCGCAGCCTCGCCGCCTTGTCTCTGGTTACCCTCTTTCGTTTGTCCCTTTGCGTTTACGAGCGGCAGGCGGCATAAGGACAGGATTGAGCAGACGACCGATCCAGGACCATGAACGACAATCACCTGACCACGCCGCATGGCGGTGCCGTACATCATTGCTATTTCGACAGCGCGCTTCTGGCGGACAACCTGCTGGGTGACCCGGCCCGGCGGCGCATTGATGTGTTCGTGCCCGAAGGCCAAACCGGCGAGGGCCTGCCTCTGCTGGTCGACATCGTCGGCTATACCGCCGGCGGCCCAGCCCACACCAACTGGAAGAACTATGGCGAGACCGTGCCCGACCGCGCCGCCAGGCTGATCGCCGAGGGCAAGATGCCGCCCTGCGTCATCGCCTTCCCGGACTGCTTCACCAGGCTCGGCGGCAACCAGTATATCAACTCCGCCGCCATGGGGCCGTGGGACGATATTCTGCGCACAGAGATCGTGCCTTTCGTCGAGCAGAAATACGGCTGCGGCGGCGCGGGGCACCGCGGCATCTTCGGCAAGTCTTCCGGCGGCTATGGCTCCATCGTCCATGCGCTGCTGCACCCGGATTTCTGGGCGGCGGCGGCCTGCCATTCCGGCGACATGGCGTTCGAGCTGTGTTACCTGCCGGAATTTCCCAAGGTCGTCCGTGCCCTGCAGAAAACCGATGGCTCGATCCGCAAATGGCTGGAGGCTTTCTGGGCCGCGCCGAAGGTCAAGGGCGATGATTTCCATATCCTGATGAGCCTTGCCATGTGCGCAACCTATGACCCCGCGCCGGACCAGCCATACGGCGTACGCCTGCCGGTGACGATGGACACCTGCGAGGTGATCGAGGACCGCTGGGCCAACTGGCTCGCCTGGGACCCGGTGGTGATGGCACAGGGAAAAGCCGCC
Source organism: Aquisalinus luteolus (assembly GCF_009712425.2). GTDB lineage: Bacteria > Pseudomonadota > Alphaproteobacteria > Caulobacterales > Parvularculaceae > Aquisalinus > Aquisalinus luteolus. The sequence continues at coordinate 390,708 of NZ_VCJR02000002.1, read as the reverse complement.
GGGCTGAAACAGCTGAAGGCATTGCATATCGAATGCGGGGATGTCGACCAGTATGACCTCGTCTATGGCGCGCGCCGCCTCGCCCGCGTGCTGGAGGCTGCCGGGGTCGAGCACAGCTATGCGGAGTTCCCGGACAATCACTCCTCCATCGACTATCGCATGGATGTGAGCCTGCCGCTTCTTGCAAAGGCCTTGTCGGCATGAGCGAAAGCGACACCACACACCGCATGATCCCGCCCGTCTCGGCCTATATCCGCACCCTGAACGAAAAGCGGATGATCGCCGAGGTCGTACGCGCCGCCCTGACCGTAGCGCGTGAGGTGATCGTGGTCGATTCCGGCTCGACCGACGGCACGATAGAGCTGGCGCGCGGGGCAGGCGCCACGGTCGTCCATCAGGACTGGCTCGGCAATGGCGGCCAGAAGCGCGTCGGCGAGGACAGGGCGCTCTATGACTGGGTGCTCGACATAGATGCCGACGAGGTAGTGACGCCCGAGTTCGCCGACGAGGTCGCCGCCCTGTTCGAAAAGGGCGAGCCGCCACACGCCGTCTACAACACGCCGCTTGTCAACGTGCCGCCGGTGGGCGCGCCATGGTATGGCTACGGACAATCGGTCCGCCACAAGCTCTACAACAAGACGAAGATCCGCATTCCCGACCACAAGGCGTGGGACCAGTTCAAGATCCCCTCGGACATGAAAATCGGCAAGCTGAAACATGCCATCCTGCATTATGCGTTCGACGGGGCGGAGCTTTTCATCACCAAGGTGAACAAGAACTCCTCCACCCGCGCCGAGCACGTCAAGGACAAGCCGCTGTTCTGGCTCTATATCCGCATCCTGCTGGGATTCTGGATCTATTTCGGCAAGCGCTATTTCGTCAACGGGTTGTGGCGCGGCGGGCTTTACGGCTTTGCTTTTGCGTTCATGTCAGGCTTCGGCAAATGGCTGCGCGACGTGAAGATGTATGAGCGCATCATGAAGGAGCGCGGGCAGTCGCTCTATACGGACGAAGAGCCGGACTGAAACTTTCTTTGTCAAAAATTCTTGACATGTCAAAAATCTTTGACCATATGGGTGGTGTAAGATATTTTTGACATGCCTTGCCACCCTTGCGTGGCTGGCCTTGAAGGGAGAGTTTTATGAGCCTGAATGAAAAATCCGCCCTCGCCATGGGGATATTGAGTATCGTTGTACTCGGATGGTTTGCCTCGATGATCGTGCCGCCCGTGATCGCTGGTGGCGGGGCGCCGGGCCCGGCGGAGTTGCCGCTGATCCTCGGCTCGGTCCTGTTCATTATCGCGTCTATCGTGATCCAGGCCGTGCTGCGCGGCTTTTCGCCGAAAGATGCCGCACGCGGCGAGGACGACCGGGACATGATGATCATGTACAAGGCCGGCGCCTATGCCGGGTCGTTCTTCGGCTTCGTCGTCGTGTGGGGACTGTTCCAGTATGCGACCACCGGCAATGCCGATGCCATGTTCGCCACCTGCCTGATTGGCCTGTTGGCGGCGACGGCGGCGAGTTTCGCCCTGCAGGTCGCGTTCTACCGGATGGCGCATTGATGGCGAAGCGACCGCCCATCACCAACAAGGTGCGGCAGCTGCGGGAGGCCCATGGCAATATGAGCCAGTCGGCCCTCGCAGATGCCATCGGCGTGACCCGCCAGACGGTGATCGCCATCGAACAGGGGCGCTATTCGCCGTCGCTGGAAAGCGCCTTCCGCATCTCCCGCACCTTCGGGGTCGGTGTGGAAGACGTGTTCGGCTGGGAGGGTTGATCTCTCAGTTAACGGACGAACAGGAACCCTGTAATCGACATTTAGCCGAGGACGAAGACCGCGCCTTCCCATCGTTCGATCTTGCGGCCGGCCCAGGCAAACAGGATAAGCGCCAGCACCGCGACCAGCATGATCCAGCCATCGGCCTGTCAAGAACCGGGCCTTTGTCGCAAAACGGCGCTCTGCGCATGTTCACGAAGAAAACATCTAACGGCAGCACCCGCCGGTCCGGGGATTGGCACCGCGCCAGAAATCCATCTTCGTACTGTCGATGTGTCAACCGAGAGGGCGGCGGCAAGTCTTGTTTGCCAACCACGCTCACCATACAGCTTTACCGCCGCATCACGCAGTTCGTTCGGCTTCATGGATGTACCTTATGACGGATTCGGAGAAACCATTGATGCGCGTCCATGGGCCATAGGATATGCCAGGCTCATATGAAGCGACATTGATCATGTAGGCTTTTGGCGCAACAGGATCGCACAGACCATCATGAGATTGCTCGTCGGTCACGACGATTATCCTGTCATACGGAACCCTGGCGTTGATGTCCTGCAATGCACCGCGCAAGTAGGTGCTGTAGTGCACTTGTGAGTTGATGATGGCGTCGACCCCGGCCATGCCCCGGCGCGGCGCAACCTCAACCAGTTTTCCAGAGAAGGTAAACACACGCAGATCGCCATGAACAATGGCACCGAGCGCCGCCGCAGCATCCAGGCGGGTCATGTCGGACCGCCGAGAAAGCGCGCACTCCATGGAAGCGGAAACGTCTACCAGCACGACCGTCTTGCCATCGAGGGGTGACATTTCTGCCATGGCCTCGGAAAGAGCTTGATCGAGATAAGGTTCGAACGCCGGAGCATGGCGTGCAGCCGCGACATAACGGAAGGGCAGCACGTGTTGCGCACCCCTTCGCGCAAGAATGGCATCGCGCACGAGGCCGGCATCAACACCAGCCTGGCTCATGTTTCGCAGATTGCGCAGCAAGGCCAGATAGCCAAGTTTGCCTTCTCTGAGCAGTCGCTCAAAGGTCTCGCGCTTGTCAGCCCCGGCCGACAGAGAAACCTCCCACGTGTCCGGACTGGCAAGCGTGCCATCTACCAGGCTGTTCCACACTGCTTGCTGGGCTGCATCCTTTGGTTTCGGGTGAACCAGAAACAGAATGTCGCGTAACTTCACAGCGCTGGCCCGATTGTATTTTGCAAGCTGGTATGCGTCGAACTTGACGAAAGTTTCGCGGAGGCCGCGCTTGATCTGTGCCGATATTGGCTGTTTGCCCTTGCGCCAGTAGATCGAAAGGAACTCGCCCATTTCATCTGCCCGCAGCATAACACGGGGCATGGTGTCGGCCAGAATGGACGTACCCCTGGCGGTTCGCGCAAGTGCGGACAACAGCATTAGCGGGGCATGACGCAAATTGAACCTGTCACGGGCTTCGATTGCCAGCGCGGCAACTTCGCTGGCGGGCCGCTCAAGGGCCAGCCGCTCTATCCTGTCGGCGATGTGCTCACCGGACTCATAAAACTGGTCTTCCCAGAGCAAGCAGGACAATACAGCGCGTCGCAACTGATCAGAATCAGCAACGTGATGTGCTTGCCCGCCTGCATGGGTTTTGCCCCGGAAACCGGGGGGAGTATTCAGCTTCACAAGTTTCTCCATCTAAGCCGAACACAACAGGAGCGCGGGGGAACAGGCGAACACGGAATATCGAGCGCTCTTCCGGACTGAGCTACCACCTGTGAAGGTGAACGGGATTCGAACCCGCGACCTCTCGCTCTCGAAGCGAAGTAACCGTACTCTACACCACCCGCAAAATTCCCGGTGCGTCAGGGAGAAATCGACACGGCGTGCTAATTTCCAGTGAACCAGCCGTCATCTTCACCATGACTGTCTGCGGAATACCGTGCAGAATGCACTGTTGTCAACATGAGCACTTCTCAGCGCACGAACAGGAAGCCGGTGAAGGCGGCATAACCGAGGACGAAGACCGCGCCTTCCCAGCGCTCTATCTTGCGGCCGGTCCAGGCAAACAGGATCAGCGCCAGCGACACTCCGAGCATGATCCAGCCATCGGCCTGCAGGATCATCGGCGGCACGGCCAGCGGATGGACCATCGCGGTGATGCCGAGGATCGCCAGCAGGTTGAAGATGTTCGATCCGATGACGTTGCCGATGGCGATGTCGGCTTCCTTTTTCAGCGCCGCGGTGACCGAGGTAACAAGCTCCGGCAGGGAGGTGCCGATGGCGACGATGGTCAGGCCGATGATGGTTTCGTCGACCCCCATGTCGGAGGCGATCTCGATGGCACCACGCACCAGCATGTTTGCGCCGGTCAGGATGCCAATGAGCCCGGCAAGGAAGAACAGGCTGGCCTTGAGATAGCCTTCAGGGGCAGCGGGAATTTCCTCCTCCAGCGAGGCGGCGCTTTCATCCGTCTTCCACGCAAGAAACATGAAGGCAAACAAGCCGATGACGAGCACGAGCCCGGCAATCCGCCCGATCTCGCCGGTGAAGAACAAAGCGAGCACCATGAGGGTCGCCAAGATCATGACGCTGCCATCGCGCTTGAGCGCCCGCAAATCCGTCGCCAGCGGAAAGATCAGCGCGGCACAGCCGACGATCAGCAGCACATTGGCGATGTTGGAGCCGACCACATTGCCGATGGCGATGCCGGGCGACCCGGCGAACGCGGCGTTGAGCGAGGTCAGCAGTTCGGGCAGCGACGTGCCGAAGCCGACCAGTGTCAGGCCGATCAGCATGGGCGACATACCAGCCCGCCGAGCGATGGCGACGGAACCGCGCACCAGCGCATCACCGCCGAAAATCAAAAGAACGAGGCCGACGGCAATAAGGATGAAACTGATCATGGGGTTCCTGGAATAATGGCCGGGGACACCACGCACCCCGACAAGGCGCTATATTGGATTGCTCAGGCGGTCAATGAAGGACCACGACCGGAATTATTTCGTTCTCCCGCCTTTTCAAACGCGGCTTTCGGGTCACACAATTGCGGCACTGCAGCACACCGGCTTGCCCGTGGCAGTTTCTGCCCCTAGGGTCTCGCGGTAATTGTCCAGTTTTATCAAGCCAGTCCAGTATAGAGAGTGCTGATGTTTTCATCGCTTCGTGCCGTCTTCGCCCTTCCCTTCATCATCGCTGCGGGGAGCCTGATTGCTCCGGCCAATGCCGAGATTGGCGACGGGGCGAAGAAATTCCGCCAGCTTGAAGACGACCTGATGCCGACGCCGAACGTCTATCGCGCAGCGACCGGCGAGCCGGGGCCGCAATACTGGCAGCAGAAGGTCGACTACGTGATCGACGTGACGCTGGACACGGAAAACAAGCGCATCCTTGGCGAGGAAGAGATTACCTACACCAACAACTCGCCGCACGCGCTGAAATGGATCTGGGTGCAGATGGACCAGAACCGTTTCACCGATGGCTCGGTCGCCCGGGAGAGCGAAACCTCGTCGACTGCCGGCCAGCGCTGGGACCCGTCGGGCGATGGCGACACCCTGTCCTTCTCGGCGCTCGCCCGCCAGCAGGCGCTGTCGGACAGAGATTTCGGTTTCAAGATCCAGTCGATTACCGCCCGAAACGGCAGCGATCTCGACTACAGCATCGTCGACACCCATATGCGCGTCGACCTGCCCCGGCCTCTCGCGCCCGGCCAGTCGACCGAGTTTACCATCGAATGGCAGCACGAGATCATCCAGGAAACGATCGTCGGCGGGCGCGGCGGCTATGAGCATTTCGAAGAGACGGATACCTATCAATATGCGCTGGCGCAGTGGTATCCGCGTGTCGCCGTCTTCTCCGACTATGAAGGCTGGCACACGAAGAACTTCCTCGGCCGCGGCGAGTTCCCGCTGGAATTCGGCGATTTCGATGTCTCAATCACCGTACCGTCGGACCATATCGTCTCGGCGACCGGCGTGCTGCAAAATCCGGGTCAGGTGCTGACAGCGACCCAGCGCGACCGGCTGGAAGAAGCGCGCACGGCGGACATCCCGGTCTTCATCGTGACGCCGGAAGAAGCAAAGGCGAACGAAGCCGAGGAAGCAAGCGACACCAAGACCTGGCGCTTCTCCGCCGACAATGTACGCGACTTCTCTTTCGCCTCCTCCAACAAGTATATCTGGGACGCGCAAGGCTATACCCAGGAGGGCGGGCCGGACGTGATGGCGATGTCGTTCTATCCGAACGAGGCAGAGCCGATCTGGTCGATGTATTCTACCGACGCCGTCATCCACACGATGGAAGTCTATTCCCGCTTCTCCTTCCCCTATCCCTACCCGACTGCGCAATCGGTCAATGCGTGGGAATCGGGCGGCATGGAATATCCGATGATCACCTTCAACGGATATCGTCCGACCAAGGATGAAAAGTCCGGCGAGATCACCTATTCCCGCCGCACGAAATATGGCCTGATCGGCGTGATCATCCACGAGATCGGCCATATCTACTTCCCGATGGTTGTCAATTCCGACGAACGCCAGTGGACATGGATGGATGAGGGGCTGAACTCTTTCCTCGACTATGTCGCCGCGATCGAGTGGGAAGAGAACTACCCGGCCTATGGCGACAACACCAATGTGCTCGACTACATCACCGGCTACATGACCTCAGAGGACCAGGTGCCGATCATGACCCAGTCGGACTCGGTGCTGAACCTCGGCCCCAATGCCTATTCCAAGCCGACGGCGGCGCTGATCGTGATGCGCGAGACGGTGATGGGCCGCGAGCTGTTCGACTTCGCCCTTCGTGAATACTCCCAGCGCTGGAAATTCAAGCGGCCTACGCCTTACGACTTCTTCCGCACCATGGAAGAAGCCTCCGGCGTCGATCTCGACTGGTTCTGGCGTGGCTGGTACTACTCCACCGATCACGTGGATATCGCGATAAAGTCAGTACGCGAATATCAGATCTCGTCGCAGGAGCCGGAAGTGGAATTCGCGCTCGACCGGATCGAGGCTGGCGAGAACGAGCCTGAACCGCTGATCCAGCGCCGCAACCGCGAGGAAGGCATGGAGACCTATGTCGAGCGCAATCCGCGCCTGCGCGATTTCTATAACGAGAACGACCGCTTCACGGTGACGAACAAGGACCGCAATACCTACCAGTCCTTCCGCGAAGGACTGGTAGACTGGGAGGTTGACGCGCTCGACCGGGCACTCGCCGACGGCACCTATGTGTACTTCATGGACTTCGCCAATATTGGCGGCCTCGTCATGCCGATCCCGCTGACGATCACCTATGCCGATGGCAGCGAGGAATACATGAAGATTCCGGCGGAGATCTGGCGCCGCGATGCCTCCAACGTCACCAAGTTGATGCTGTCCGACAGGCAGATCACGTCCATAGTGCTCGACAAGAACCACGAGATTGCCGATGCCGACCGCTCAAACAATGCGTTCCCGGCGACGATCTCCTCGTCGCGGATCGAGCTGTACAAGTCCAACCGCTCGCACAGCAACATGATGGCCGACATGCTGGTTGAACTGAAGGGGCAGGACAAGGATGCCGCCCAGACTGAAAGCGAGGGCAACGCCGTGCCATTGCAGCCGACGGGGAACTGATCCATGCGCATTGTTTCAGGATTCTTCCTTGTACTGATTGCCATTGCTGGGCTCACCGGCCCGGCGGCGGCGCATCGCCAGCCGACGACGGAGACGACCATCGCGCCGCTCGACGATGGCACGCTCGGTATCACCCACCGCTTCCATACACATGACGTGATCCGCATCCTGCTGGCCGACCCTGATATCGGCCAGCCGGACCCGACCGACCTCGAACACCAGGCGCGGTTCGCGCTTTATGTGGCAGAGCATTTCGAGATCGCCCGGCCGGGCGAGGACGGTCTGCAGGGCCAGCCGCTCAAGGCCGGCATTCTTGGCGCGGAGATGGCCGGTGATTATTTCTTTGTCTATCAGGAGCTGCTCTTGCCGGCGGAGGTCGACGCGCTGTGGTTCCGCTCTACCTTGCTCAGTGAACTGGGCGAACAGTGGAACTCTCGCCTGAACATCGAAACGGATAGTGGTAATGGCGATGGCGAGACAATCAGGTCGGCGAGTTTCAGCAGCCGCTCGAAATGGGAAAAGATTGAGTATTAGGGCCCTCCTGTTATCGACCGCCCTCGCTGCGTTTGCCGTGCCCGGCATGTCCGTGGCCGCGCAGGAGAACCAGCCCGGCGATGACGAGATCATCGTCATCACGACCGAGCGCAGAGGCACCCTGCTGGAAGAAACCCCCGCCGCCATTTCCACTTTCAACGACATCGACCGCATCGATGCCGATCACCCGTCTGAAATTCTCGCCCGCGTGCCGGGTGTGATGATCGACCGCAATTCGGGGCAGGAGAGCCTGACCGCGATCCGCTCGCCGGTGCTGACCGGCGGTGCGGGCGCCGGCTCCTTCCTCTACCTCGAAAACGGCGTGCCGATCTATGCGCCCGGCTTTGCCAATGTGAACGGTCTGTTTCAGACCAATACGATGCTGGCCGACAGGATAGAGGTGATCCGCGGACCATCAGGGGCGTTCTATGGCGCCAATGCGATCCATGGTGTAATCAACGTCCTGTCGCCGCACCCGTCCGCCAACGGACAGTTTGCCGAAGTCTCCCTGTCGGAATATCACCGCAAGGGCGAGACCGGGGTTTCCCGCATGACCCGGGGCAAGGGTTTCTTCATCGGCCTCGCCGTCCATGATGATTTCGGCTATCGCACCGATTCCGGCGTCGACCAGCAGGAGCTGGTGCTGCGACAGGTCGATGAGACCGGGCCATGGCGGCGCGACACGATCCTGACGGTGAACAACCTCAACCAGGAAACGGCGGGCTATATCGAGGGTGAGGACATCTACAAGGATCGTGAGGCAGCGCGGATCAACCCGAACCCGGAAGCCTTCCGCGACGTCAAGTCCATCCGCCTGCAGAGCACGTTCGAGCGCGACACCGATGACGGCATGGTCTCGATCACGCCCTATGCCCGCTGGAGCGACATGGACTTCAAGCAGCACTTCCTGCCATCGCAATCGCTGGAAGAAAACTCCCACTGGTCGCTCGGCGCACAGAGCGCCTTCTATGCCAATCCCGGAGAACGCTTCACCCTCACCTGGGGTCTCGATGCGGAGTACACCGAAGGCTGGCTGACAGAGGTGCAGGAAGCGCCGGACATCTTCTCCTACCGGCAGGGCGTGCATTACGACTATGACGTGACGGCGGTCAGCCTGTCGCCCTTCGCGCAGGCAGAGACGGCGCTGACCGAACGCCTGTCCCTGATCGCTGCGGCGCGGGCCGACTGGACGCGTTATGCCTATACCAACAACACCGAGGACGGCCTGTTCGGACGCAATTTGCGACCAGCCGACCGGACCGACGAGTTCCTGACCGTCAGTCCGAAATTCACCCTGCAGCGCCGGGGTGACGATAACCTCCTCTGGGCATCCTATTCGCGCGGGGCCCGCCCGCCGCAGACAAGCGATCTCTATCGTCTGCAGTCGAACGAAACCGTTGGCCTCGCCAAGGAAGAAACCATCGACAGCATCGAGGCAGGCTGGCGCGGCCAGCTGGGCGAGCGCATCAGCGCCACCGCCATCGCCTTCTGGATGGACAAGGACAATTACTATTTCCGCGATGCCGACGGCTTCAACGTCGCCGACGGCAAGACGAGGCATGTCGGCATAGAGGCGGAAGTGACGGCGCGTCTGTCCGAGACGCTGAGCCTGTCGGCCAATGGGACTATCGCGGAGCATACCTATCGCTTCGACCGGCCGGTGACGAGCCAGGTCAGCGAGGCGATCTCGAAAGGCGACGAGGTCGACACCGCACCGGGCACGATCGGCGGCGCACGGCTGTCATGGCAACCGGACATCCTGTCCGGCGTCTCCTCGGAACTGGAATGGGTCCATGTCGGGGAGTATTATCTCGATGCTGCCAACACCACCAAGTATGAAGGCCACGATATCTTTCATCTGCGGGCGCAGAAACAGTTCGGCTTCTTCACATTGCGCGGCACGGTGCGCAATATCCTCGATGAGGAATACGCCACCCGCGCCGATTACGCCTTCGGCAATTACCGCTATTTCCCCGATGAAGGTCGCACGCTGACGATTGCGCTGCGGCTGGAAAACTAGACGCCCAAGGGTCAATACCAATGGCTGAAGAGAAACCCGATTGCACGGGCGACCGCCGGGAAGACTGCCCCGACGATGAAGCCGGCAGCCGTCGCGCTGCATACGACAATGATCTGACATGTCGGCACGGGAATGTGCAATCCGCCGTATAGCACTACGATCACCATAGCCAAGAGACAGACGGGAATCGCGACGACACCCCCTTGGATAAGGCGCTTGAAGATTTCGAGCACCATGACCCGGCTGTCCCTAATCCCGCTTTGGACGGGCAAGCTCAAAGACAAGCCCGCCGATACCCGCCGCGACAAGCTGTAAGATATAGCCGGTCGTTCTCTGGGCAGAGGAAATCGGGATTTCATTGCCCGGCACGAAAACCTCCATCAGGAACAGCGCCAGCGCCAGCGACGCGACACCCGCAACGATATAGGCAATGGGCGAGAGGAACGGCAGCAGCGCCTTGACCAGTGAGGCGACGAAAAAGCCGATGGCGAACCCGGTCGCGATGACGATGCTGTAGAGCCACAGCCCGGCAAGGTCGCTTAGCGTCGTCTCCAGCCGCGTATCGAAGGTGATGGTGGCACCGAGGTCGGCAAGCTGGGCCAGCACCATCTGGGTCTGGAAGATGCTCGCAAACGCATAGGCAATGGCAGACGCCAGCACCCAGGCAAAGATATTTCCGAAAAACCGCATGACACCCCTTCCGTCACAAACGCGTCAGCAAGGCCGACAGGAACACTTATCGAATTCATAGAATATTGTGCCACGCCCCGCCAGCCTCTAGGGTGGGTCCGCTACGACATCATCACCGGAATATGATCAAGGGGATCCACCATGCGCTTTCTGACCGCCATCTCTGCCACCGCCCTCCTCTTCGGCCTGTCTTCCGGTCTGGCGCTCGGCACCGCGAATGCCCAATCCACGCTGATCGAGGACAATATCCCGGCGGCCCCGGTCAATTACGAACTGGAGGTCCTCGCCGAGGGTCTCAATACTGCCTATTCCATCGCCTTCCTGCCGGATGAGGGCGGGTTTGACGGCGACATGCTGGTGGTCGAGAAATCCGGCGCGCTGCGTGTCTTCCGCGACGATGAACTGCTGCCGGACCCGGTCGAGGGCATGGCGCCTGTGCACTTCAACAGCCAGGCCGGTTTCCTCGAAGTCGCCCTGCACCCGGATTTCGAGGAGAACAGCAAGATCTACCTCGTCTATGCCCATGGCGATGAAGATGCCAACGGCACGCGCCTTGCCATGGCGACCTTCGTGCCGACCGAAACCGGTGGCATGCTGGAAGACTATGAGGTGCTGTTCACCGCCGATCCGCTGAAAGCAGGCAGCGCCCATTATGGCGGCCGCATCGCCTTCCTGCCGGACGATACGCTGCTGCTGACCATCGGCGAAGGCTATACCCAGATGCAGCGGGCCCCCAAGCTGGACAACCATTTCGGCAAGATCATCCGCCTCAATCTCGATGGCTCGGTGCCACAGGATAATCCGTTCGTCGGACAGGACGATGCCAAGCCGGAAATCTGGTCCTATGGCCACCGCAACCCGCAGGGGCTGATCTATGATCCCGCCTCGGACACGGTCTATGAGCATGAGCACGGGCCGAAAGGCGGCGACGAGATCAACATCATCGAGCCGGGCAATCACTACGGCTGGCCGGTCATCACCTATGGCATCGACTATTCCGGTGCCACGATCTCCCCGTTCAAGGAAATGGACGGCATGGAGCAGCCGGTCATGTATTTCCTGCCGTCGATCGCCCCCTCGGGCTTCACCATGTATCGTGGCGACAAGTTTCCCGAATGGGATGGCGACCTGTTCATCGGCGCGCTGGCCCATGAGCATGTCCGCCGCATCGACATGGGCGAGGATGGCAGCTTCGGGAACCAGCAGGAACTGTTCACGGAACTGGGCGAGCGCATCCGTGACGTGCGCACCGGCCCGGACGGCTATCTCTACGTGCTGACGGACGGTTCCGACGGCAAGGTGATCCGCGTGAAACCGGCGCAGTAAGCCGGTTTCAGCACACCCTCGACCGGATTAGCGATCCGTAACTTCCCCCTGTCCTCAGGCTATTTGGGTTGCAAAACGCCCCGTGTTGGGCGAGACATTAACCTTCTGAAAAGGACAGGAGCGTCCGGAAACCTGACAGCACCGATCATCGCCGCCCGCAGGCCGCGGTGTTCCTGTGTCAGAGCTTTCCCGGCGCGAGGAAACAAACGGAGTTATTATGGTAACGGGTATCACTCAGCCGACCGGTCTTCCGAGCAAGCGTACCTTGCGGGCGATCCTTCTTGCAGGCGTCGCCACCAGCCTGCCTCTCTTTGCTATGGGCGCACAGGCACAGGAAGTCACGATCGACGATGATCGCACGACGCCGGTGGAAACTGCGACCGCAAGCAATGGCAATCCTGCCGATGTGACCATCGATACCGACGGCTCGATCACCCTCGACAATGGCGGCACCGCCGTAACCGTTAACTCCGACAATGACTTTACCCTGCAGGGCGACCTTGTCCTCGGCCATGTGGATGACGCGATCGGCGTTTTGATCGAGCCCGGCAATACTGGCGACATCATCATTGGCGGCCGCATCCTGATGGAGCGCACGGAAGCGCAGGAAGATGCCAACGCGGACGAGGAAGTTACCGACTATGCAGACGACCGCTACGGCGTTCTGCTGCAGGCAGGCGGCACGCATACCGGCGATATCAGCTTCAGCTCCACAGGTGCCATCAGGCTCTATGGCGACAATTCGGTCGGCATGGACCTCGCCGGTGGCCTTGACGGCAACCTGTCCATTGCCGGTGACTTTACCGTCGGCGGCGAGAATGCCGTCGGCCTGGCGATCCGCGACACCGTGACCGGCGATGTGACGATCAGCTCGTCCAGCATCAGCTTTGTCGGCGGCACGGGCGCCACCGGTTACCTGATCGAGGGCGATATCGAAGGCAGGCTGCTGCATGCTGGCAGCATCACAGTGACCGGCTATTTCGACAGCACGGTCGATTCCGAGGCCGATCCCGACAATAACAATGAAGAACAGGCCGCGCTCCAGGGCGGGTCTGCAATTGATCTTTCCGGCAATGTTGATGGCGGCTTCCTGATCCAGGGCCCCGTGCCAGTTGCCGACCGTCCCACGGATTATACAGCACCGGCGACGGCAAGCGTTCTCGTCGATGGCAGCGCCCCGGCGCTGTGGATTCATGGCGGCGCCGTGCTCGGTGAGCTTGATACGTCTGATTTCGGGGCCGGCTACGGCTCCTGGGGCTTCGTCAACCGCGGCAACATCACCGCTCGCGGGCTTTACTCCCAGGTGAATTCGACCGGTGCGCGGATCGAGGATGCGACCATCTTCGGCGGCGTGCGCAATGACGGTACCATCCGCGCTTCATCCTATAACGGCAATGCAACGGCCCTGCATCTCGGCAATATCACGCTCGACACGCTGCGCAACGCGGGCACGATCCAGGCAGTCTCCAATGCCGACGATGCGACACTCGGCACGGTCAATGCCACGGCGCTGCTTATCGACGCTGACGCAACAGTGCCCAGCCTGCGCAACGACCTGCGGATCGAATCCGCCGTCACCGCTGACAATGGCAATGCCATCGGCATCAACGATGAAAGCGGTACACTGACGGAAATATACAACACCGGCGGCATCTTCGCCACTGTCATAGACTTTGCCGACGACGATGGCGAAGACCCGACAGGCGAAGCCATCGCCATCGACGTGTCGGCGAACACGACCGGCGTCACCATCCGCAACACAGTGTCGGACACCTTTGACGAGGATACAGGCAATCGCGCCAATTTCGGGCAGGTTCGCGGCAACGTGCTGTTCGGCACCGGCAACAACAGCTATCTGGCAGAGTCGGGCGTGACCCAGGGGGATATCTTCTTCCAGGGTGGCGATGACACCGCCAGCTTCTCCCAGTCAGCCCACATGTTTGGCGATATCGATTTCGGCATGGGTGCGGACCTTTTCGATCTGGACGATGCCAACTTTGTCGGGAATGTCGAATTCGGCGGCGGCATGGATGTGATGAACATCCTCGGCGGCGGCTTCTTCAGCGGTGACGTGACGGATTCCGACGGCATGCTGGACATCACGGTTTCCGGCGGCTCGACATTCTATGAGACGGGTGCGGAAGACACCAGCATCAGCAACCTGTTCATCGGCTCTGCATCGACGCTTGGTATCGGTATCAGCGAGAACGGTGCCGGCGCGACCAGCTTCATCGTCAGCGATACGGCAACTCTGGAAGACGGCGCAACGATCCAGCCGGTCTTCATCGGCGGCGCGGTCGAGACAGTTACCGCAGAAATCATTATTGCCGACATCCTGAACGTGGACCCGACGCAGCTGGTCATCGGTGATGCCGAAGGCAACACACCTTACCTGTTCAACATCACATTCGATACGACAACTGATGCGACAGCCGGTACGGAAAGCCTGATCCTGAACGTACAGCGCCGCACGGCACAGGAGCTGGGCCTGCAGGAAGGTCTTGCACCCGCCTATGTCCCGACGCTGGAAGCACTGGCGACCGATGACAATCTCGGCCCGCTGGTCCTGAACTTCACCCAGGAAGCCGATTTCCGCGATGCGCTGAGCCAGTTGCTGGCCGGTCCGCTGGACGCACCGCTGGCTTATGCCCGTGCACAGAACAATTCTGTCACCTCGATCGTGACCCAGCGCCTCGACCTTGCGCGAAACGCTGGTGCCTATCCGCGTACGTTCTGGATCCAGGAAGAGACCTATTTCCTCAACCGTGAATCCGACGACGTTTCCAACGGCTTTGACGGCGGCGGCTTCTCGCTCGCTGCCGGTGTCGACGCCGGTCTCGACAATTATGTCGATGCCGTGGGCCTGTCGCTGAGCATTTCTTCGGCCAAATATGACGAGAAGAAAGGCGGCGACTTCCCGTTCGAACGCCTGACTTATGGTTTTGGTGCCTATGCAGCCTTCTCTACCGGTCCCGTCCAGCTCGATACAAGGGCCGAATACGCGATCACCAAGAGCGAGTCCGAACGCAACATCTCCATTGGCAGCGTCGATCGCACGGCCTTTGGCGAATGGGATGGCTCACAGATCGCCGCGAGCGCGCGTGTGCGCTACTCGGCCGAGGTGCTGGGCCTGACGACAGAGCCCTTCGTCAGCGCTGACTTCGTCAGCATCACCGAAGACGCCTATGAAGAAACAGGTGGCGGCAATGGCGTGAACCTCGCGGTCGAAGAGCGCACCTATGAGAGCCTGCGGGCCAATGTCGGCCTGCGCGTCGGCAAGGTCTTCGAGATGCGCCCGTCGATCTATGACACCGGCATTCCGGGCACGATCCACCCTCAATTCACCCTCGCCTGGTCGCAGGAGCTGAATGACGACCCTCTGACGGCGGATTACCGCTATCTTTCAGGTGGTGACGAATTCACGCTGTTCACCGACCCGGAAGAAGGGGCCGCTATCGTCGGTGCCGATGTCGCCTATGAGAACGAGTATGCCAAGCTGCATCTCGGCGTGTCGGGCACATTCGGGGACACGACCGAAGCGCTGATCCTGCGCGCCGGGGTCGGCCTGAAATGGTAGGCTGACAAATAAGGAGTACAAAAAAGCGGCCCCGGGACGGGCCGCTTTTTTTATGTCCAAAGCTGCAACACTCAGCTGAAGTCGATGGCGCGGCCGGCCTTTTCCCAGTCGCCATAGCGGGTCGCCTCGGCCCTGTCTGGGCCATCGACTTCCCTAGGCAAGTCTGCCCTTGCATCCATTGCCGCACGCCGGTCACGCGCCTCGCGCAGCGCAGCGATCTGGGTTTCGTTCAATTCGACACCATTGACGATCAGCGGGATACCATCCTCGGTCGTCGGCACCGGCATTTCTGTCTCGTCTTCCCCTGTCAGGGCCGGGTTTTCATCCTTGGCTCCGGTCATGGTTCAGGCCTCATATCCTTGTAATGCCGTGGGCTTTCCCTATCTCATATAGGTCTCAACCAATGGAGTGGAAAGCCATGAGTTCGGTATTGCGCACCGGCATCCTGATTGCTGCCATGACGGCGTTATTTGGCGTCATAGGCCTCTTGCTGGGCGGCAAGGCGGGCATGCTCATCGCCCTTGTCATCGCCGCTGGCATGAACGTGTTCAGCTATTGGAACGCCGACAAGATCGTGCTGAAAATGTACAATGCCCGCCGGATAGACCCGGAGACGGCGACAGGTCGCATACTGCGCTATGCCGAGATGACGTCTGAGCTTGCCCATAGGGCGGGTATGCCGCAGCCGAAAATCTATATAATCGAGAACGACCAGCCGAACGCATTCGCCACGGGCCGCAACCCGGACAACGCCGCCGTCGCCGCGACGACCGGCCTGCTCGCCATGCTCAGTGACGAGGAGATCGCCGGCGTGATGGCGCATGAGCTGGCCCATGTGAGAAACCGCGACACGCTGACCATGACAGTCACCGCGACGCTGGCCGGTGCGATCTCCATGCTTGCCAATTTCGCACTGTTCTTTGGCGGCGGGCGCGACCGGGGCGGCCTGATCGGCTCTATCGCGATCATGATCTTTGCGCCGCTGGCCGCCGGCCTGGTGCAGATGGCGATCAGCCGCACGCGCGAATATGAGGCGGACCGCATCGGCGCGGAGATTTGCGGCCAGCCGCTGTGGCTCGCCTCGGCGCTAGCCAAGATTTCCAACGGCGTTGCCCGCATTCCCAATCCGACGGCGGAGCGTTTTCCGGCTTCAGGCCAGATGATGATCATGAACCCGCTTTCGGGCAAGGGCGCGGACAATCTGTTCTCCACCCACCCGGGCACGCAGAACCGCATCGACCGGCTGGTCGAGCTCGCCCGCTCCATGGGACAGACACCGGCCTATAGCGAGGAAGCCCCGCAGACACAGCGCGGGCCATGGGGATAGTCGACGGGATAGTCGATCTGAAATGACTTGTCGGAAAGCCCGCCATTGTGCGGGCTTTTTTGAAGGGGATGGAACAATTGGCAGACATGCCTGTAAGGCAAAGTCTGCCTTGCAGGCACTTGGCGGAAAACTCTTAAGTGCACCATCGCGCATGTGTTAGAGATACTGGATGACCGCCTTCCGCCACACGCCCTATGACGGCACTGCCCTGCCCTTTACCATGGGTCTGGCGCCGTGTGCGGAGGAAGACTGGATCGAGCAGGATGATCACATGACCGATCACCTGCTGCAAAAAGATCGCTTGCTGACGCAGCGTCCCGCGGCCGTCTATCGAACGACCGACGGGATGCACACGGCGGAATCCGAACTGCTCGACCTGCTGAGGAAGCACCTGCCCCACACCTTTCCCCATCTCTATGAAAGCGATGGCGACATCATCACCATCAAGCCGATGGGCGTCACCTACACCGTCGCTGACTTCGCCGACGCACCCCTCGCCCTTGCCGGGCGGCTGGTGCAGGAGGATTTTTGTCTGATCCGTCCGCGCGATGACGGCACTCACGAACTTGCAGCCGCCTGCCTGGGCTTCCCGTCTTCCTGGCGACTGGCCGACAAGATCGGCAAACCACTGGAGGCCGTGCACGGACCGGTTCCGGATTACAAGGGCGACCTCGCACCACGCGTGAACCGGCTCTTCACGCGCCTGCCGGACAACCAGATACTCTGGCGCATGAACTGGTCGCTTGATGAAGGCAACGCCCTGCATCGCCCGCAACCACACAGCCATGATGCATGGCTCGATACCGGCGGCGATCCGCTCGACCACCTCAGCATACGGACAGAACGTCAGACCGTGCGCCGCCTGCCGCAAACCGGGCTTATTGTGTTCACGATCAAGATCGGCCTCGACCCGCTGGGCGCCCTCGCCCATCACCGTAACGCCGCAGCACTGGCTCAGGGGATGCATGATCAGCTGAACGCGATGACAGAGGCGCAAGCTGCCTACAAGGGCCTCGCCCGCGCCCGCCCCGTTATTCTCAAACGCCTTGCCGATATCGCTTCAGGCGGCCTAAGCTGACAATCAGTCGAGCCAAGGAGAGTTTCATGTCACTGCGTCGTTGCCTGCTAATCGTGGGGACACTCTGCTTCGGCTTTTCTGCCTGCACGGAAGACAAGGTACCCGATGAAGGCCGTATCGTCGGTGAGCAGCAGGCGCGTGCGGCTGCCGATATTCAGGGCGCTACCAAAGCGGAGCAACTGGACGCCGTCTTCACCCGCGCCATGGAAGAAAACGGCTTTATGGGCCATGTCATCGTTACGCATCATGGCGAATTGATGTTCGCCAAAGGCTATGGCTTTGCCGACATCGAAGCAGGGCTGGAGCATGGCATCGACGTGCCTTTCCCGATTGCATCGGTGACCAAGCAGTGGACAAGCGCTGTTGTGTTCCTGCTTGCCCAGAGGGGCGTCATCGATCTCGACAACACGGCAAACCAGTATCTGGGCGAGACCTGCCCCCTGCCTCAGGGCAGCGCGACACTGCGCCAGCTGATGTCCCATACCAGTGGCCTCGTACGGGATGACGAGTTCAACCGGGCGATTACCGACACCGGTATTCTATATGGTCCCGCCGCGCCCTTTGCCGCTTTCGTATGCTCCCTGCCGCAGTCCGATGACCCGGGTACGGAGTTTTATTACAAGAATACCGACACGATGGTGTTACAGGCCGTGCTTGAGCAGGTGACCGGCAAGCCCTTCGCCGAACTGCTGGCTGAGGAACTGCATGAGCCCCTTGGCATGACGGCGTCCGGCATGGTCGCTGCCGCTATACGACCCGACGGCATGATGGTCGGTTATGTGCGCGACGGCGAGACCTATGAGCGGGAGGACTATCCGCTCTATGTCACCGCTGCCGGTGGCGGTCTTTCGACCCCGCGCGACATGGCGATATGGAACAATGCGATCATCGAGGCGCCGCTCTTCGATTCGATCCGCGATGAGTGGCTGCGCGGCGATGGTGCCATCGGCTATGCTGGCGCCGGGCACTGGGTATTCCCCTATTCGACGGGCGAAGGCGAGTGGCTGATGACCGTGGAGCGGCAGGGCCATATCGGCGCGATCCACAATGCCAACATCGTGCGCCCACAGGACGGCTATACGTTCAACCTCGTCAGCAATGTCGGTGGCGTCGACATGAACAATATCTACAACCAGCGCGGCCTCGCCTATGAGACGATCCGTATCCTGCTCAGCGAGAACACGAGTACGCCGGAATAGGTAGCGAGGTTAGTGCGCCTCGTCCCAGTTCAGCCCGGCGCCGGTTTCGACCACCAGCGGGACGCTGATCTTCAGGACCGGATCGCACGCCGTCTCCATAACCTGCTTTACCAGTTCACGCGTGTCATTGGCCTGGTCCGCCGGACATTCAAAGATCAGTTCATCGTGGACTTGCAGCAGCATTCTTGCCGACAGCTTTGAACGCGCCAGCGCATACGGCATACGGATCATGGCGCGGCGGATGATGTCGGCGGCAGAGCCCTGGATCGGGGCATTGATCGCCTGGCGTTCGGCATAGGACCTCTGCGCCGGAATCTTCGCCTTGATGTTCGGCGTGTGCGTCTTGCGCCCGAACACGGTCTCGACATAGCCATGGGTCATGGCCGTCTTCTTGGTGTCGTCCATATACTGACGGATACCGGGGAATTTTTCGAAATAGGCGTCGATATAATCCTTGGCTTCACCGCGCGGAATACCGAGCTGGTTGGCAAGCCCGAAAGCGGAGATGCCATAGATGATCCCGAAATTGATCGCCTTGGCCTTGCGCCGGACCATCGGGTCCATCCCCGCGATCGGAACGCCGAACATTTCAGATGCTGTCATGGCATGAATGTCGACACCGTCGGAGAAGGCCTGCTTCAGCGAGGTGATGTCAGCGATATGAGCAAGTAGCCGCAGCTCGATCTGGCTGTAGTCGGCGGAGACAAGCACATTGCCCTCCTCGGCGATGAACGCCGTGCGGATCTTGCGACCATCTTCCGTCCGTATCGGGATGTTCTGCAGGTTCGGATCGTTGGAGGAAAGACGCCCCGTGGTGGTCGAGGCCAGCGAATAGCTGGTGTGGACCCGGCCGGTATCCTTGTTAAGGTCCTTTTGCAAAGCATCCGTATACGTGCCGACGAGCTTTGAAAGCTGCCGCCAGTTGACGATTTCGCGGGCGATCTCATAGCCCTGCGCGGCGAGATCATCGAGCACATCGGCGCTGGTCGACCACGCGCCGGTCTTGGTCTTCTTGCCGCCGGGCAGGCCCATCTGGCCGAACAGGATATCGGAAATCTGTTTTGGGCTGCCGAGGTTGAAGTCCTCCCCTGCCAGTTCGCGTGCCGCCGCCTCGTGCGCACCCATGCGCTGGTTGAACTCTGACGACAGGCGCGAGAGAACATCGCAATCGACCTTCACACCTTCGCGCTCCATTGCGGAAATTACGGCAGGCATCGGTCGCTCCAGCGTTGCATACAGCGTTGCCATCCGCTCACTGACGAGACGCGGCTTCAGCGCCTGCCACAGGCGGAAGGTGACATCGGCATCTTCGGCGGCGTATGGCGCAGCTTCCTTGATGACCAGCTGGTCGAACGTCTTCTGCTTCTTGCCAGTCCCGGCAATGTCGGTGAACTTGATACAGGTGTGACCAAGATGCTTGTCGGCCAGCTCGTCCATGCCGTGGCCGTTGATCCCGCAATCAAGCGCATAGGAGATCAGCATCGTGTCATCGATGGGCGCGACATCGATGCCATAGCGCGACAAGAGCAGCATGTCATATTTGAAGTTCTGGCCGATCTTCAGCACACTGGCATCTTCCAGCACCGGCTTGAGGATCGCCAGTGCATCCTCCAGCTTCATCTGCTTGCCAACATCTTCGTCATCGAAGGCCAGCCCTTCGCCGCCATGGGTCAGCGGCACGTAACAGGCTTCCCCGGGCCCGGTCGACAGACACACCCCGACGAGCCTTGCCGTCATGCAGTCAAGGCCGGTCGTTTCGGTATCAACGGCGAGATGGCCGCGTTCGCGAGTACGGGCCATCCATTCGCGCAGGCGTTCAGGCGAGAAGACGGTCTCGTAGGCATCCCGGTCGATGGGCTTTGTGTCCGGCGCAGGGGCCGCAGCGGGCGCGGACGGTTCAGGCACATCCGCGCCGGCCTGATCCGCCTTTGTACGCACCCGTTTCGTCAGTGTGGTGAATTCCATCTCCTCGAGGAATTCGATCAGCCGCGCATGGTCGAAGGGCGTAACGACGAAGTCGTCGATCTCAGCCTCGATAGGCACATTGCATTCCAGCGTGACGAGTTTCTTCGACAGCCTTGCATTGTCTGCATGCTCGATCAGACTTTCGCGGCGCTTGTTCTGCTTGATCGCCTCTGCATTCTCCAGCAGGTTTTCCAGCGTGCCGAATTCCTCCAGCAATTGCGCCGCCGTCTTCGGTCCGATGCCGGGCACGCCTGGCACGTTGTCGACGGAATCGCCGATCAGCGCCTGCATGTCGATCATCTTTTCCGGCCCGACACCAAATTTCTCGATCACCTCGTCGACACCGATGCGGCGAGACTTCATCGTGTCATACATGATCGTATGCTCACTGATCAGCTGCATCAGGTCCTTGTCGGAGGAGATGATAATCGTCTCCGCCTCAAGCTGCTCCGCCTGCCGTGCATAGGTGCAGATCAGGTCGTCTGCCTCATAGCCCTGCAGCTCGATACAGGGCAGGCCGAAGGCGCGCACCGCATCGCGGATCATCGCGAATTGCGGCTTCAGGTCATCAGGCGGCTCGTCGCGATTGGCCTTGTACTCAGTATACATCTCGTTGCGAAACGTCTCGGAGGAATGATCGAAGATCACCGCGAAATGGGTTGGCGTGCCCATCTCTTTCACCGCATCGTCATTCACGTCGGCGAGCAGCTTCCACAGCATGTTGCAGAAGCCGGAGACGGCGCCGACGGGCGCGCCATCGGACTTGCGGGTCAGCGGCGGCAGGGCGTGATAGGCACGGAAAATATAGGCAGACCCGTCGATCAGGTAGAGCCTGTCACCTTTTTTCAATGGAGCTTTCTGGGATGCCTGTTGCGGGGATTTGTCGGACATGGCTCTTGGTTTCCTCTGGTCAGACAGACATAGACGGCCCGGCCAGAAGTCGCAACAAGGCGGCAGGTGAAGGAAGCGAAAGGATCAGAGGTTCATCGGCTGGCGGTCGAACTTGCCGGCCTGATAGTCACGGATCGCCTCGTTGATCTCCTGATGGGTGTTCATCACGAAGGGCCCGTGGGCGACGACCGGCTCGCCGATCGGGTCGGCATGACCGAACAGGAAACGGCAATCGCTCTTGGCCGTCAGCGTCACATCGTCCCCATCGCCGTTGAATTCGACGAGATACCATTCCTTGATCTCGGTGCCCGCAACCTCCGCCGCACCGGAGACCAGATAGAAGAAGATGTTGCGTGCCGCCGGGGCTGGCAGGGTGATGCTCGCGCCCTCCTTCAACTCGACCCATGACATGAAGACGTCGGTAAGCGAGTCGACCGGGCCACTCTGGTCGCCAAACTCGCCCGAGACGAGATGCAGCGTACCCTCGCCATCGGCGACCTGAATCTTGGGGATGCCATCGGCCTGCACGCCGGTATAGCGCGGCTCGGTCATCTTCAGCTTCGACGGCAAATTGACCCAGAGCTGCAGGATTTCCATGTCCCCGCCCTCGCGCTTGAAGGCGGCGGGCGACAGTTCAGCATGGACAAGGCCCGAGCCCGCCGTCATCCACTGCACGCCGCCAGCCTCGATGATGCTTTCATGGCCGCCCGTATCGTGATGGGCGAGCGAGCCGTCGAGGATGAATGTCACCGTCTCGAACCCGCGATGGGGATGCGGGCCGAAGGGCAGGCCGTTATTGCCCGGGCGATAGGTCTGCGGCCCGTGATGGTTCAGGAACAGGAACGGGTCGACCTGCGAGACCTTCTGGCCCGGCAGCGGGCGGCGGGTGACGAGGTCCGCGATATCGTCGCGATAGGACGGATGCTGGCGGGCGATGGTGCGGGTCATTAGCCAAATCTTTCCTGTTGTCTTATCAACAAGATAGCCTGTGACAGCGGCTTTGCCACCTGCATGGAAGGGAATTGATTATTGCGTCTTTAAGACCTCAATACCGGCTGTAGACCAGATCGCCCGCACTGTTTATCCCGGCGCAAGCATCGTCCCCGTCAGGCACCCGCCCTGACAGGATTGCGCTCACGCCTGCAACGGCCAGTGACGTCCAGAGTGTCTCCCGGTCGAAATCTTCATAGGCATCAATGTCCCGGCCTGCGGCCCTCTCGAAGTCATCGGCCATGTTATTGGCGGCAATGACCGAGCCCGCCGTCGCGGCACATTCGATGCGTTGCGCCTGACGATAGTCATATCCGTAAGGCGACGCTGCGCACGCAGACAGGCAAAGAAGCCCTATGGCACTTGAAAGGGCAGTCCTGAAAATATCCATCATATCTCTCCCGCAGGGAAAGTATCATGGATATATGCAGACAGAAAGCATCGTATACAGATGAGTGAACGCTTACACCCTCATATGGGTGGTGGCCCTGGCTATCTGAGATCAATGAAGCACCCATCTATTACCCTTGTTGACCCGGCAAAATAGTCCGATCATCTTTCACAAGAGCTTTTACCGAAAAGGATTTTGGAGAGTGCGCAACCTGGAGAGGCAATTACTTCTGCTTCACCCTATGTGGATTTTAGGTTACGCAATAATCGCAAGCCTTTTTGCCGGACTGGTAGAATTGTCCTATCCGGAGTCACGAGGACTGGAACGCGACCTGATTTAACACCTGATTCTTTTCCCGATCTGGTGCTATCCATTCGTCTTTATTGATTATTTCTCGGTGAAGCTCAGAACACGATTAATCAACTCAGTATTCCTGGCGATCTTTGCGATGGGGATACTGACAGCAATCATCTCGCCAGTAGTTGTAGATCAGCATACGGCAGACCTGATCAAGCTCTTCGTGGATGTCATTGCTTCTGGAAGCTTCTTTGGCTTGGCCATCACCGCAGCATGTGTTCTGAATGCGCGAGAAACCGCCTCGCCAAACAACGTTGCCAGACAGGTTTTCTATTTTTTCTGCTTCGGCATGCCCTATGTCGGCGCTTTCGCCATCAGGCCGAAGATACTTTTACTCCTGGAAAATCCTGAATAGATCGAAATCACTCCGCTGCGATGGCGGCGCGGGTCGAAGGGCAGGCCTTCATGTTCAGCCTGTAAGGCTGCGGCCCGTTGTTGCGTAAAGAGAATGACGCCTAGCCGCAGGTAAGCCCGGCTGATTTTGCCTTCATATCCGGTTTCACATAAGCCGTTGCGGCGACAAGGTCCTCGACGACTATCATGCTGTGTTTCTCGTAATCCTCCTGATTAGCGCCATAGCGGTCGTAACCACGGACGGACTCGCGCAGGGTCTCGCTATCGGCGATCACGAACCGCACATTGCCGCCATCTTCCGCATTGCTGAATACCCTGTTCATCTCCGACCGCTCTACCGTGCCCAGAAGTGAAAAGGTCGCACTGTCCGGGCTGCCGCTATAAATCGGTACGTAAGGGGAGAGATAGTCATATTCTCCGTCATAGGTGACCTCCGCACCGAAGAGCGCGGTATATCGAAACCCCTTTGCTTCACCTTGCGATTCCGACCAGTCGATGGTCTCCTTACCTCTTTTCAACTGGGGCACGATTACATTGACGGTCTGCAGCCAAGGGTCACCAAAATCATCGGAATCATATCTGAAGGAAAAGATGACATTCATCTTGCTCTTTCCCTTGAGGGTCTTGAGTCCCTTTGGCAGGGCAACCTCGCGGATCGCATCGGCCTGCCAGTGGTCACGCCACGCGGTTATCGTCCATCCGTTTTTCTCGAAGGTCGCCTTGCAGGTATCGGGTGTGAAAAAACCCTGTGCATTGGCGGGGCCGGCACCCGACACAAGCATGACCGCCCCTGCCGCCAGAAGTTTTGTTGTCGCCAATGGCAAGAAGGTACAGATTTTACGCCGCATTTTTTCTCTCCCGTTTTGGGAAAGGATACGTCAAAACCATCCGCACGCAAACAGATAAATCGTTAGCCTGCATCCCCTGAACAGGGGAGATTCATTCCGCCGCGATGGCCGCGCTCGCCCTGCTGTCGAGAAATTCTTTCTCTGCCGCCTCGTCGTAATGCGCCTTGATGAAGCCGGCGAGTTTCGGCTGGATCTGTTCGCGCCATTTGGAGCCGTTGAAGACGCCGTAATGGCCGACGCCCGGCTGGACATAGTCGATCTTGTCATCCGCCGGAATGCCCGTACACAGATCATGGGCAGCCTGTGTCTGGCCGATGCCGGAAATGTCGTCGAGCTCACCCTCGACCGTCATCAGCGCGACATCGGTGATCAGCTCAGGACGCACGGTCTCGCCGTGATGCTTCAAGAGGCCTGTCGGCAGGCGGTATTCCTGGAACACGTCGCGGATCGTCTGCAGGTAGAACTCTTCCGTCATGTCGCATACGGACAGATACTCGTCATAGAACGTCTCGTGCTTGGACGTGCTCTCGCCATCGCCCTTCACCAGGTTCTCGAAATATTTGTAGTGCGCATCGACATGGCGTTCGGAGTTCATCGACATGAACGACATCAGCTGCAAAAAACCCGGATAGACGCGGCGCAGGAAGCCCGCATAGGGCGCAGGCACTGTCTGGATCATGTTCGACTCGAACCATTCGAAGGGCTGTTCCTCGGCCAGCAGGTTCGTCACCGTCGGCGATTTGCGTGCATCGATGGGGGAGCCCATGAAGGTCATGGTCGATGGCAGGTTCGGATCGTCATGGGCACTCATGTGAGAGATCGCAGCGAGAAGCGGCGGGCCCGGCTGGCAGACAGCCATGGTGTGCGCCTTCGGCCCGACAACGGCCATGAAGTCGATCAGGTAATCGATGAAATCGTTGAGGTCGAACCGCCCGGCGGCCAGCGGCACGTTGCGCGCATCGGCCCAGTCGGTGATATAGACATCATGCTCCAGCATCATCTGCAGCACCGTGCCGCGCAGCAGCGTCGCATAGTGGCCGGACATCGGCGCGACGATCATCACTCGCGGCTGGACCGGCGCTTCGTCAGCCTTGTTAGCCTTGGCCAGCGCTGCTTCATCGCGGCGGAAATGGATGAGATTGCCGAAGGCCTTGCGACGGACAACTTCGATCGTCACCGGCACGTCGACGCCATTGATCTCGACGGAGTCAAAACCCCATTCCGGCTTGCCATAGCGGCGCGTGACACTCTCGAACAGGTCGAGGGATGCAGCGGCGGTTCGGCCGATCCAGTTATTGCTGGCCGGGTTGAACGGCGATTTCCAGAATTGGGCGCTAATCTCGGCGGCTGCGCGGAAGGGTGTCAGCGCCGTATGGCCAAGTTCGTAGGCAGTATAGAGCATGAACCCTCACAAATCCGTTCCAGCCGATAATTCCGACCGGGAGACGGAGCCTATAATGAAATTCCTTAAAATCCAAGGTATCGTTATATTATTCAGATACCGCTATCATAAAGAACATTGTGCACCGCACAATGGTTCATGATATCCACAATTTTAAAACAGATGCAATATCCTTGGGGGTCATGGAGGTCTCCAGCGCCAGTACGGGCGTGCCTTCGTCGTCCAGCACATAGAACAGGTCCTGGTGGTTCATGGTATAGCCCATGGCCGAGTCTTCCAGTTCCACCTTCGCTGCATAGACTTTCATGCTTTTGCGGGCCTCTTCTGCGGCTTCCGGCGTGCCGGTCAGGCCCAGAATGCGGTCATCGAAAGCGAGATGGGCCTTCAGCACCTCCGGGGTGTCGCGCTCCGGATCGACGGTGATAAACAATGGCTGGACCTTGTCCGCATCACCGCCCATGGCATCGAGGCTGGCGGACATCACCGATAGCGCCGCGGGGCATACATCCGGGCAGCTGGCAAAGCCGTAATAGGCAAAGACGGGTTTGCCTTCGAACCGGTCATCGCTGGCTGGCTCGCCATTATGGTCAACCAGCTCGAATTCGCCCTCGAATGCCTCGGACAGCTCTATGACGCCCGGATTGCTCAGCGGGTCTTCCTGCGAACAGCCGCCGATCCCGGCAAGCATGACGACGGTGGCGGCAAGAAAGCCCAGCTTGCTGGTCTTCACGGGACGGGGTGGCAACATATCCGATTATCCTCGTTGACAATTTCTGCTCTATGTAGGGCCGGTATAGCCCCGTCGTAAGATGACGGGCATAAATTGACCACCCGCGCGGCCCATTTGCCGCAGCAAGCAGGAGTAATGGGAGCGCCATGGCGATCACGCCACCACCACAGCCAGTCAGCTATATGGGTCGTTACCTGCGCCTGCGCACGCTGACGAATTTGCGCTGGATGGGCGCGGCCGGGCAGATGGTGACGATCCTGATCGTCTATTTCTTCCTCGGCTTCCACCTGCCGCTCGGGTGGTGCCTCGCCGCCATCGCCGCCAGTCTGTGGCTGAACCTGTTCACCGTGTTGCGCACCGAGAGCGGGGCGACGCTGAGCCCGTTGGAAGCGGCGGGCCATCTTGCCTTCGACCTTGTCCAGCTGGCGACCGTTCTGTTCCTCACCGGTGGCCTGTCGAACCCGTTCGCGGTGCTGATCCTCGCGCCGGCGACGATTGCCGCGAGCGTGCTGCCGCGCAAGTTTGCATGGAGCCTGCTCGGCCTTGCCTTTGTCCTGATGAGCCTGCTTGCCCTGTTCCATCTCGACCTACCCTGGCGGGAGGGGACGGAGGTGGTGCTGCCCCGGCTTTACGCGATCGGCGTCTGGATCTCCCTCGTGATCGCGCTTGTCTTTCTTGCCATCTATGCCCGCCAGGTTGCGTCGGAACATTCGAAGATGACCAATGCCCTTGCCGCGACGCAGATGGTGCTGGCGCGCGAAGAACAGGTCTCCGCCCTTGGTGGGCTCGCCGCGGCCGCCGCCCATGAGCTGGGCACGCCGCTGGCCACGATCCAGCTGACGGCCAAGGAGATGGCGGCAGAGCTTGAAGATCACGAGCTGAAGGAAGACGCGATGCTGGTCGTCGCGCAAGCCCGCCGCTGCCGCGATATCCTGACCCGCCTTTCAGACGATGCCGCAGCCGGTGATGCCCGCCACGACAACATGTCCCTGCGCGCCCTGATCGAAGAGGCGGCGGCACCCTTCACCGAGTTCGGCGGGGTACAAATAGACCTTTCCCTGCGCGGACCCGACCCGGACCTGCCCGACATTGACGGGCTGAAGCGCCGGCCGGAGCTGATCTACGGCTTGCGCAACATCATCGAGAATGCAGTGAAATACGCGCAAGGCTCCGTCACGGTCGAAGCCCGCTGGACCGAACGCGACCTGTCCATTTATGTGCTCGACGATGGCGAGGGCTTCTCGTCGGAAATGCTGTCGCGGCTGGGCGAACCCTATCTCGCCCGGGGGTCAGAACGCCGCCACGCCGCCCGTCGGCAGGAGGGCAATGTGGAGCGGGACGGCCTCGGCCTTGGCTTTTTCATCGCCAAGACGCTGCTGGAGCGTACCGGCGCGCAGATCAGCCATGGCAATCGCCCGCGCCGCAACGAGGAAACCGCAGAGACTGCGCCAAAAGGCGCATGGGTGCGGCTGGACTGGCCGCTGGCAAATCTGAAAAATTCGCCTAAATCAGGCTCATAAGGTTTGCAGGAACAAGAAACGACCAATCATGAACGATACGCCACAGACCAGCGACACCCCGACAGACCCGGCAAAAAGCCTGTTGATCGTCGATGACGACATGCCCTTTCGCACGCGCCTTGGCCGGGCGATGGAAAAGCGCGGCTATGCCGTGACGCTGGCCGAGGGCGTGGAAGAGGCCAAGGCGATCCTGCGCAAGGAAGCCCCCGCCTTCGCCGTCGTTGATTTACGGCTGGAGGATGGTGACGGCATCGAGCTGGTCAACCTGATCCACGATATCCGCGAGGATTGCCGCGCCGTGATCCTGACCGGCTATGGCAACATCACCACCGCCGTTGCCGCGGTGAAGGCCGGTGCCATCGATTACCTCGCCAAGCCCGCCGATGCGGATGACGTTGAAAAGGCGCTGCTCGCCCCGCCGGGCCAGATGCCGGAGCCGCCGGAAAACCCGATGTCCGCCGACCGCGTGCGCTGGGAGCATATCCAGCGGGTCTACGAGCTGTGCGACCACAATGTCTCCGAAACCGCCCGCCGCCTCGGCATGCATCGCCGCACGCTGCAGCGCATTCTCGCCAAGCGCGCACCGCATTAGTCTTCAAACGACCTCAGCGTCGATAATCATGAAGGACGGCTCCCGGCTGAACTTCTTGTATTTGCGCGGGTCGATCTCCCGCAGTTCAGGTGCGGGCTCCACATCCTTTATTTGATTGAGCCTGAACCCGGCAGCGATCAGGGGGTTCATCATTTCGGCGAAGGATCGATAGTGATCGGGTACGGTCACGGGGTTTTCTGTGAAGCCCTTCCAGACTGCCTTGCAAAGATGAACGCCATAGGCCGTCGGCGGACCATACCATTCCCATGCGGCGGTCGGATGCTGAACGGAAAAGACGAGCCGTCCGCCTTTGACCAGCACTCTCCTGAATTCAGCCAGCGGCACCGACCAGTCGCGGATATAGTCGATGGCGAGGGATGAAACGATGAGATCGCAACATCTGCCCGGCAGAAAATCGAGCGGCTTGGCCATATCTGCCACATGCAACGCCACTTTGTCGCCGACACGCTTCCTGGCCTCGTTGATCATCGCCGGGCTAATATCGAATCCGACAACCTCCCCTGCCCCCTGATCAAGCAGATAGCGCAGCAGGAACCCCGGACCGCAGCCGGCGTCCAGAACTTTCAGTCCGCTGACATCCCCGATCTGCGCCCGCATGGCGGGATGTTCCATATGGCCGTTTTCTGCCTTGGTCGCGGCGATCGCCGAATAGGCGCTGGCCAGGGCTTCATAAGCCTCAAAAGCAACCGGCTGGTCGTCAGTACTCATGTCAGAACTCCGATTTCGGGGTTGTCGCTCTTTAGTCGCCTATTTCGGCGGCAGGGCCCCGACATAGTCAAGCGCCATCAGGGCGAGCGTTTTCAGCGGCCCGTCACGCGTTTCCTCGTTCAGGAAGATGAAACCGCCCATCTTGCGCCCGCCATGGATCATCGGCTCGGTCAGCGGCTCACCCAGCGCTTCTTCCTCTTGCTCCTTGCCAACGCGGAACATGAAGCGCCCGACGCCATCCTTGTCACGCCGCACCCCGCCCAGCATGTTGCCGTTCAGCATGTAACAAAGCCCGCCCATCATCGCCTTCTCACCCACGGCGACCGTCTCCGGCAGGGCAGACATGAACCGCCGCTCCATTTCCTCGTCCCGCGCCATTTTCGTCTCTCCCGATAGCGTTCTGCGCGATAGTGCTGCACGGCACGTGTCGCAGTTAATGAACTTTCCGTTAGGGTCAAACGGCCCGCTTGACGTGTGTCCCGCTATCCGCGTTCTATCTTTTTAGTTTTTATGACAGAGGTAACGCACAGCATGAAGAATATCCCTCTTCCCAAGCCCTTTTCGAGCATCCTGGCCGCCGCTGCCGCCAGCGTCGTCACCGCACTTCCGGCTTTCGCCCAGACGGATATCGAGCTCGATTATGAACAGTTCACCCTCGACAACGGCCTGACCGTCGTCGTCCACGAAGACCGCAAGGCGCCCGTCGTCGCGATGCAGGTCATGTATGGCGTCGGCTCCAAGGACGAGCCCGCAGGCAAGACCGGCTTCGCCCACCTGTTCGAGCACCTTATGTTCAACGGGTCGGAAAACTACGACAAGGATTTCTTCTTTGCGCTGAAGGAAATGGGCGCGACCCAGTATAACGGCACGACCAATACCGACCGCACGAACTATTACCAGACCGTGCCCGTCGGCGCGCTGGAACAGATCCTGTTCCTTGAGTCCGACCGCATGGGTCATTTGCTGGGCGCGGTGACGCAGGAAAAGCTCGATAACCAGATCGGCGTCGTCCAGAACGAGAAGCGCCAGCGCGAAGGCGCGCCGTTCGGCACCGTGTTCGAGAAGATCTTCGAGGGCGTCTACCCAGCCGACCACCCCTATCATCACTCCGTCATCGGATCGATGGAGGACCTGCAGGGCGCGTCGCTGGAAGACGTGAAGCAGTGGTTCCGTGATTATTATGGCGCTGCCAATGCCGTGCTGGTGCTTGCCGGTGATATCGACGCCGCAGAGGCCCGGCCGCTGGTCGAGAAATATTTCGGCGATATCGAGGCCGGCCCGCCGCTGACCAAGCCAGCCGTCAACGAAGTGCGCATGGACCGCATCAAGCGCGTGACCATGGTGGACCGTGTCGCCAAGCCGCGCGTCTATCGCGTCTGGCCCGCCCCGCGCACGGGCACGGCCGAATCTCCCATCCTCGACCTGATGACCCGCGCGGTCGGCTCCGGCAAGACATCGCGCCTCTATCGCGAGCTGGTCGATGAGCGCCAGGTCGCCAATGGCGTTTCGATGTTCTATTACGAGCAGCTTCTCTCCGGCATGGTCATCCTGTCGGTCGACGCGAAATCCGAGGAGGATCTCGACGAGATCAACGAGGTGATCGACGCCCAGCTGAACGAGTTCCTGCGCAAGGGTCCGACGGCTGATGAACTCGACCGTGCCAAGACGCTCTATGCCTCAAGCGAGATCCGCGGCCTTGAAGAAGTTGCCGGCAAGGCATCGACGCTTGCCCGTGGTGCGCTGTTCCTAGGCGATCCTGATTTCTACGTCGAGGAAAACCTCGACATGCTGATGGCTGCCTCGCCAGAGGATGTGCTGGATGTCAGCCGCAGCTGGATCACGCCTGCCTATTTCGAACTGACCGTACTGCCCTATCCGGAGTACGAAACCAGCGCGGGCGTCGACCGGTCCGCCGGCCTGCCGCCGCTAGGCACACCGGGCGAAGTCAGCTTCCCGGAGATCACGACATCGACCCTGTCTAACGGGATCGAAGTCGTCATCGCCCCGCGTCCGACCGTGCCGGTCGTGCAGCTTGCCCTGCAATTCGATGCGGGCTCTGCGACAGATGCGATCCCGCTGCCGGGCAATGACACCGGCCTGCCGGGTGTCTCCGAAGGCGTGATGACCCTGCTCGACGAGGGTACGGAAAATTACTCCGCACAGGAACTGGCAGAGATGGAAGAGAGCCTCGGCGCGATCCTCAACCTCTATAGCGGCGATGATGACAACCGCATCTACCTGTCGGCGCTGAAACAGAACCTCGACGACAGTCTCGACCTGATGGCCGAGGTGACGTTCAATGCGACCTTCCCGGAGGAAGAAGTCGAGAAGACGCGCAAGCGCCAGATCGATGGCGTGTTGCAGGAGCAGGCCGACGGCCAGTCGCTCGCCTTCCGCGCCTTCTACCCGGCGCTCTATGGCGAGGATCACCCCTATGCAAACCCGGCGACCATCGACGAGGCCGTCGCCGCGATCGAGGCGATCGACCGCGAAGACCTGATCGCCTGGCGCGATGCGTGGCTGCAGCCGGGCAATGCCAAGCTTTTCGTCACCGGCGACACGACGGCAGAGGAAATCCTGCCCAGGCTGGAAGCGACCTTCGGCAGCTGGCAGGCCAGCGGTTCGACGCTGGAAAAATCCCTGCCTGACGTTGCCGTGCCGTCATCGAGCCGCGTCATCGTCATCGACAAGCCGGCCTCGCAGCAATCGGTGATCATAGCCGGCATCCTGACCGACCCGACGGGTACGGACAATGACACCGCCATCGCAGCGATGAACGATGCCTTTGGCGGCAATTTCCTTGCCCGCCTGAACATGAACCTGCGCGAGGACAAGGGCTGGACCTATGGCGCCCGCTCGATCCTGCCGGACCAGGTCGGCCAGCGCCCGTTCATCCTCTATGCGCCTGTACAGACTGACCAGACCGGCCCGTCGATCCAGGAAATGCAGGCGGAAATGGCCGGCATTCTCGGCGACGAACCGGTCAGCCAGGAAGAGCTTGACCGCATAGTCGCAGACGAGGTTGGCAGCCTGCCCGGTGCATTCGAGGCGGCGGATACGGTCCTGTTCAGCATGATGAACAATGACCAGTATGGCCGCCCCTATGACTATGCGACCGGCCGTGCCGAACGCTTCCAGTCCCTGACAACGGAGCAGGTCACGGCCATGGCTGGCGACATCATCCAGCCGGATCGCCTGACATGGGTGATTGTTGGCGACTGGTCCGTCATTCAGGACCAGGTCGAGGCACTGAACCTCGGGCCGATCGAAATCAGATCGACCACATCCCGCTGATTTTTAAATCAGTATAAAGATGAGCATCGAAAGCGCCCCTGCATGGGGCGCTTTTTTCTTGTGACGCAGCTTAGGCAAAAAACGCGCGTTGATCACAAAACATAACAGGGGAGCTAGGCGGCAGCGTCCAGAAGAAAGTTCATTTCGGGGGAGAGAGTGAACCTCTTTACGCCGAAGCGTAAGGACGCTGCCATAGATATGATAATAGTCATGTAACTGTCGTGCTGGCAATAGCGAGCGCTCACTATTCCGCTCTTTTGCGATGAATTACGCGTGAGCGACCCAGCTCGCGATGCACATATTCCCTGTAGGGTGATCCCCATACGGATTGGGGCGGAAAGGTCGCCGAAGTCTTTACACCGTCAACCTGAATGCCGCCTGCCGGGCGAAGCTCAGCGTCATCGCCTTGCGGCGTGATCCGGCCAGCGTGCGGACCTCAGCATCGGCGATGATCGCCCCGCCATAGGCGTCGGCGACGATGCGCCCCTCCCCCTCCGGCAACAGCCCGGCAGGGAAGCGCGTGTCGGTGGCGAAGTAGAACTGGTCACAATATTCCAGATAGGAGGGCCACTTTGCATCCGCGGTGAAGTCTTCGCGGCAGGACTTCACCTCCACGATCACGATGCGCCCCTTTCGGCTGAGCCCGGCAAGGTCGGCACGGCGGCCATTTGGCAGTGTAAATTCCGGTACTAGGGCAAAGCCCATATCGGTCAACAGCCGGCTCGCCCCCCGCGTAATGGCCAGTGTCAGATCAGGGCGGGTACCATTTTGCACCGCAGCATCCGGTACGACATCTGCCGCAGCTGCCACCCAGTTGAATGAGGCAAGATCGTTCTTCATTTGTTCACTAAACAACGGGGCGCTGCCTTCGTCAAGCAGCCATGATCATGTCGCTTCGATTATCCCTGGAATTCGGGCAGGCGCACCGTCAGCCCGTCAAGATCGTCGCTGACCTTGATCTGGCAGGACAGGCGCGAATTGTCCTGACGCTCGGTTGCGAAATCGAGCATGGATTCTTCCATCGGGTCAGGATAACCGACCTTTTCCTGCCAGGCCGGGTCGACATAGACGTGACAGGTCGCGCAGGCACAGGCACCACCGCAATCGGCATCGATGCCCGGCACATTGTTCTTGATCGCCACTTCCATGACCGACAGGCCATTTTTCGCCTCGACCTCATGCGTGGTGCCATCATGTTCGATATAATGAATTTTCGCCATGGCGCTGTCTTGCCCTGTCTATGCGTGTCACTGAAACCGTCAAGGGAAGCACTTAGGGCCTCGCGCCCCATTTGCCAAGCGCGGGGTATTTCCTCAAGCCTTGTCGCATCACTCACGGGGCGATAAACAGAAGGCGATGTCAGCGCAAGTCTCCCCTTTTTCAGACAAGCCAGTGTCCGGTCCGTTCGAGGTCACCGGAGAAATGGCCATGACCTCTCTCGGCGCCAGTCTGGCTAGTTTGCTGTCATCCGGTGATGTCGTTCGGCTGGAAGGGCCACTCGGCGCCGGCAAGACGGTCTTCGCCCGCGGACTGATCCGCGCGCTGACGAGCGAAGGGGAAGAAGTGCCGAGCCCCACTTTCGCCCTCGTGCAGGTTTATGACACCAAAGCCGGCCCGCTATGGCATATGGATCTCTATCGTCTTGAAGATGAAGACGAGATCGTCGATCTGGGTTTTGAGGAAGCGCAGGACGATGCGATCTGCCTGATCGAGTGGCCCTCCAGGGCAGAGAGCTATATGCCTGACAACGCCCTGACCGTGAAGATTGCGGTCGATGCCAGCGACGCATCAAGACGGCAGGTGACGCTGACCGCCATCGCCGGGCACGAGGCGGCGTGGCGTGAGAGGCTGGCGACCATGGACGCAGGACAGGTGAAAGGATCCGAGTGACTGAACGCGACAATCTCGAAAAGGCATTCCTGGAACAGGCCGGCTGGCTCGCCGCCCATCGTGCGCCGATCACCGGCGACGCCTCGACGCGCAGCTATCAGCGCCTGACGCTCGGCGAGCGCAAGGCGATACTGATGAATGCGCCACCCGCTGCCGAGGGCGCTTCCTGCCCGCCCGACGCGACACCATCGCAGCGCGCCTCGCTCGGCTATAATGCGCAAGCCCGCCTTGCCGGACCGAACCTTCATGCATTTACAACGCTTGCCGGTATCCTGCGAGAAGCAGGCCTGCATGCGCCAGAGATATATGCCGCAGATGCCGATCACGGCTTTGCCCTGCTGGAAGACCTCGGCGATGATCTCTACGCCCGCGCCATCGACAAGGGCGCAGATGAGGGCACGCTCTATGCCCGCGCGGTCGACGTACTTTCTCATCTCCATGCAACACGCCTGCGCCAGCCGATTGCCGTTGACTATACATTGCTGGACTATGACGACACCGCGCTGATGGCCGAGGCGAACCTGCTGGTCGACTGGTACTGGCCCTGGCTGCGGGGAGAGAAAGCACCGGCAAGTGCGGTCGAGGCCTATCGCACCGCATGGACGCAAATGCTTTCCGGGCTCAGTACGCCGCACACGCTGGTGCTGCGCGACTATCATGCCGAGAACATTCTCTGGCTGACCGATGAAGGTGAAAGTCCGCTGCAGCGCGTCGGCCTGATCGATTTCCAGGACGGTCTTTACGGCCATGGCGCCTATGATCTCGTCTCCCTGACGGAAGATGCCCGCCGCGACGTCAGCGAGGAAACGGTGGCGATGATGCTGGCCCGTTATGCGGAGGGCCGGGAAAAAGCAGGCGATTTCGACAAGGCGGCGTTCGAGCGCGACTATGCGATCCTCGCGGCGCAGCGCAACGCCAAGATCCTCGGCGTCTTTGCGCGCCTCGTCGTGCGCGACGCCAAGAAGCGCTATGAGAGTTTCATGCCGCGCGTGCGCGGTCATTTCGCCCGCGACCTTGCCCGGCCTGAGGCGGCACCGCTGAAGGACTGGATCGCCGAACACATGCCGGAGCTGATATCGTCATGACACGGATTCATACCGCCATGGTGCTCGCCGCCGGTCTCGGCACCCGCATGCGCCCACTGACCGACAATTGCCCCAAGCCGCTCATTCCGGTCGCGGGCAAGCCGCTGATCGACTATGTGCTCGACCGCTTCTTCGCTGCAGGCGTGGAAAAGGCCGTCGTCAACGTGCACTATCTCGCCGAACAGCTGGAAGACCATCTCGACAAGCGCACCGTGCCGCGGACGATCATTTCCGACGAGCGCGCCGCGCCGATGGAGACGGGTGGCGCGCTGATCCAGGCCGCGCCCGTGTTGGGCACCGACCCGATCTATTGCACCAACACCGATGCGATCCTGCTAGACAGCGGCGAGGAAGAAGCCTGCTCCCGCCTTGCCAATGGGTGGCGCGACGACGAGATGGATGTGATGTTGCTTCTTTGCCCGGTCGAGCAGGCAAGCGGTTATGACGGCGATGGGGACTTCATCCTCGATGAAGAGGGCCGCGTGCATTGGCCAAGCCATGATCCGTCTGCGGTCAAATATGTGTTTACCGGGCTGCAGGTGATCCACCCGCGCCTGTTCGCCGAAGAAGCCCTGCGCAAGGTTTCCACCCGCGCGTTCTGGGACAAGGCGATGGCCGAGGGCCGCATGTTCGGCCTGATCCATGACGGGCCATGGATGCATGTCGGCGACCCGGAGGGCCTGAAACAGGCGGAAAAACGCCTGGCTCAAGGCAGTAATGACGAAAGGACCGTGCACTGATGGTGGTTCCAGCGCTGGACGAGCTCTGCGCGCGCAGCCCCGCGCTCTACACCATCGCGCCGACGCGATCCTTCCTCGACGGTCTCGCCGCTTATCTTCTCAAGCAGCATGAAGGCAATCCGGCAGGCCTTGCCGATGTCACGATCTTCCTGCCGACCCGCCGGGCCGGGCGATCGCTGGCTGAGGCCTTCCTTCGACAGGCAGGGCCGTCGCCTGCGGCGACATTGCTGCCAGTCATCAGGACCCTCGGCGATATCGGCGAAGATGACACGCTGCTTGCCGACCTGACCGTGCCCCAAGCCGATCTGCCGCCGCCGCTGACGCCAATTGAACGGCGGCTGACGCTGGCCCGTCTCGTTTTCCAGCGGCAGGCCGCAGAACAGGCCAATGGCGGCCCGGCACCATCATGGACCACGGCACTTGCCGCCGCTGACGAACTATCGCGACTGCTTGACTCTTTCTATACGGAGCAAGTCTCTTTCGACGCATTGGAAACGCTGGTGCCGGAGCGGTTCGCCCATCACTGGCAGCTGTCCATCGATTTTCTCAAGATCGTCACCGACCTCTGGCCTGCGCACCTTTCCGCGCATGGCCGCCTCGACCCGGCTGACTACCGCCGCCGCACCATCGATGCGCTTACCGCATTGTGGGACGGGGACGCGGGCGGCACAACGCCGTCGCATCCGGTCATCCTCGCTGGTTCCACCGGCTCCATGCCCGCCGTTGCACGGTTGATGAAAGTGATCGCCGCCATGCCGTCCGGCTGCGTCATCCTGCCAGGTCTCGACACACAGCTGGACGAAGCGGCCTGGACGGAGATCGAGGATCCGCACCCGCAGGCCGGCCTGAAATACCTGCTGGAACGGCACTTTACAGAGACGCCATGGTATGACGTGCCTGACTGGCCGGATGCCAATAATGGCAGTGAAAAAAGAGCTGACCGTCGAGCCCTCATCTCCCTCGCCCTGCGCCCGGCCGAGGCGACTGGCGACTGGCTGGAACGGCTAGAGGCCTTCCGCTCACGGACGGATATTGCCGATGCCCTTTCCGGCCTGTCACTGTGCGAGGCGATGGATGAAGAAGCAGAGGCGCAGGCCATCGCCATCGCCTTGCGCGAAGCGCTGGAGACAGAGAAAAAGACCGCCATTCTCGTCACGCCCGACCGCCCCCTCGCCCGCCGCGTCAGCGCCCGGCTCGCGCGCTGGGATATCGCGCTCGATGACTCCGCCGGTGTGCCTTTTGCCAACACCCCGCGCGGCAATTTCCTGCGCCTGACTGCTGCATGGCTGGAAGCCCCGCATGACCCGCAGGCATTGCTCGGCCTGTTGAAACACCCACTCGCCCGGGCGGGAATGGCGGCAGAAGAATACCTGCCTGCCGTCAGCGCCATCGACCGGGCCTTGCGCGGCCGACCGCCGGGGCGTGGGTTTGCCAGCCTGAAGGAGCGCCTGCGCAATGGTGCGGAGTGGGATGCGCTGTCTCGTGACGATGACGGCGAAGAGCGCGAGGCCGACCACTGGCCGGTGATCCGCCCGCTGATCGAAAGACTGGAAGAAATCGCCGCCCCTTTTGCCGAAGAACGCCTGCCGCTGCAGGAACGGATAAGCCGGCACATCGCTGCTGCCGAAGCACTGGCTGAGCGTCCAGACGAGCCGGGCACGGACATTCTCTGGGCCCGTGCCGATGGCGAGGCAGGCTCGCAGCTTCTCACCGCGTTGCACGAGCAGTCGGGGCTTTTGCCGGACAGCGAAAGCGCTGCCTATAGCGACATCTTTACCGCGCTGATCACAGGCACACCCGTGCGCCCGCAGGGCCAGGGCCATCCGCGCCTGCGCATCCTCGGCCCGCTGGAAGCTCGCCTGCAGCAGGCCGACCTCGTCATCCTTGGCGGCCTCAACGAAGGCATCTGGCCCGATGACAGTGAGACAGACCCGTTTCTCTCGCGACCCATGCGCCGCGAGCTCGGTCTGCCCTCCCCCGAACGCCAGATCGGCCTCGCCGCCCATGACTTTGCCCAGCTCGCCTGCGCCCCTGAAGTGCTGCTGACCCGCGCCCGCCGATCCGGGCGCGCCCCGGCCAAGCCATCGCGCTGGATCGTCCGCCTCAAGAACGTCCTGACCGCGACGAAGACACTGGAGAGTGTTGACGTCACTCACAAGCTGGAGGGCTGGAGCCATGCACTGGACGATGCGGGTTTGCCACAGCCTGCAACAGCACCGAAGCCTACGCCGCCGACAGACGCCCGACCAGACACGTTTTATGTCACTGCCATCGAAAAACTGTTGCGCGACCCCTACTCTATCTATGCCAAATATGTGCTCGGCCTGCGCAAGCTCTCGCCCCTGTCAGACGACCAGATGCTGGCGATGCGCGGGCGCTTCTATCACCACCTGTTCGCGCGGTTCGCCATTGAGCATTCTGACGGCATGCCTGGAAACCCCATTGCCATTCTCACCGCCTATGCCGATGAATTATTTGACAAGGCCGGGCTGGAGCCTGCCGTGCGCGCTTTCTGGCAGACGCGGATGGAGGATAGCTTCAACTGGTTCATTGGCTATCATGAAGAGCGCCTTAGCCAAGGCACACCGCTGATCATCGAGGGGCAGGGCGCAGCGAGCCTCGATATCGCAGGGCGCACCATGACCCTGAGGGCCCGCGCCGACCGGATCGATCAGCTGGCGGATGGATCGCTATTCATCCAGGACTACAAGACCGGCGAACCGCCGACCGATAGGCAGGCGGAGAAATTCTCCCCGCAACTGCAGCTGACCGGCCTGATCGCCGAGCGCGGCGGCTTTGGGCTGTCGCCCAAGGGCGAGCCACGCATCAGCGGCTATGCCTATGTGAAGGTGCTGAACCGTACTGCCCGCACGAAGGACACGATTGCCACGGGCGACGATGCCCGCGAAAAGCTGGAAGAGGCCGAAAGCGCGATCATCGAGCTGCTGACGCAATTCAATAATCCGGACCAGCCCTATCTGTCGCAGCCGCGCCCGTTCTATCGCGACGACTATGGCGATTATGACCACCTCGCCCGGCGCGGCGAATGGTCAACCGGGGGAGAGAGCGAATGAGCGAAACCCTCGACCAGCTCCTCGCCCGCACCACGGCGAGCCAGCGTAGCGCCGCAGCACCCGGCACTTCCGCCTGGGTGGCGGCCAATGCCGGTTCCGGCAAGACCAAGGTGCTGACCGACCGTGTCATGCGGTTGCTGCTGGCCGGTCATCAGCCCTCGAAGCTTTTGTGCATCACCTTCACCAAAGCGGCGGCGGCAGAGATGGCCGACCGCCTGTTCAAGCGCCTCGGCAGCTGGGCGCTGATGGATGATGCCAAGCTGCAGGAGGAATTGCAGAAGCTCGACGACGCACCGCGCACGGCGCAGGAGCTGTCCGAAGCCCGCAAGCTTTTTGCGCGAGCGCTGGAAACGCCGGGCGGGCTGAAGATCCAGACCATCCACTCCTTCTGCGAAAGCGTTCTGAAGCGCTTCCCGCTGGAGACCGGTATATCCCCCGGCTTTTCGGTCATGGAGGAGGCAGACGCGACCGCACTGATCGATACCATCATCGACACCCTCGCCGAACGGCTGTGGCGCGATGGCGGCGAAGAGCGCGACGATTTCCTGTTGCTTACCGACCGGCTGCAGGAAGAGGACATCCGCCGGCACATCTCCTTCCTCGCCAATCGCGGACGGGAGATCAGCGAGGCGATCCGTGTAGCTGGCGGGCTCGACGTATTCTTTGGTCAGCTGGCGGAGTATCTCGGCGTAGACCCTGAACAAGGTCGTGAAGTTATCCTGACCGGCCTCATGACAGCCTGTGAGGCATGGCACGGCTTCATCGATGCCAGCGTCGATGCCCTTGATGAAGGCGGCAAAGACGACAGGACTTCCTCAGCGAGCCTCCGGGCCATGCGCCACTGTACCGATGCCGAGACCCATTTCGAGGCAGCGAAAGCCTTCGCCTTCACCAAGGCAGGCGATCTGCGCAAACGCCTGACCAACAAGGCTGGTCAAAAGGCCGTGCCAGGGGTCGATAAAACCCTTCAGGACATCGCCGAAGCCATTCAGCAGGCATCCGAAACGCTGAAGGGCGTGGAGATTTTCCAGTCGACCCGCGCGCTCTATCGTCTCGCTTTGTTCGTATACGACGCCTATGAGGCGGACAAGGCGCGGCGCGGAATGCTCGACTTCGACGACCTTATCGCGCGCACGGCGGCCCTGTTCCATGACCGCGCCGCGACATGGGTGTTATACAAGCTCGATCAGGGCATCGACCATTTGCTTGTCGACGAGGCGCAGGACACGAGCGGCAGCCAGTGGAGCGTGATCGAGGGCCCGCTTCTGGAGTTCTTTGCCGGTGACGGCGCACGGGAAGACGAGCGCACCGTCTTCGTCGTTGGTGACGAGAAGCAGTCGATCTATTCCTTTCAGGGAGCCGATGTCGGCCTGTTCCAGTCGCAGCAATTGCGGCTCAACGAGATCATCACCACGGCGGAACGGCCTTTCAGCGTGCAGGAGCTGACCGTCTCCTTCCGCTCGACCGCGCCGGTGCTCGGTTTCGTCGACGAGCTGTTTACCGATGCACTGGCGGCAAGCGGGGTCAGCGAGCTTGCCCCCATGCGCCATCAGGCCGCGCGCATCGGCCATGCCGGCCATGTTGAGCTGTGGCCGCTGGTCCAGAAGAGCGACAGGCCAGAGATCAAGCCGTGGGATGTGCCGGTCGACACGCCGGGACAAGACGACCCCCCACAGGTTCTCGCACGGCACATCGCCCGCACAATCAAGGACTGGCTGGAAAAAGACGAGATGCTGGCAGCACGCGGACGGCCCGTGCGGCCAAGCGATGTCATGATCCTGTGCCAGAGCCGCGGGCGGGTGTTTCAGGAAATCGTCCGTGCCCTGGTCAATGAGGGTGTGCCGACCGCCGGGTCCGACCGGGTCAAGCTGATGGATCACATTGCCGCGCAGGACATGCGTTCGGCGACCCGCTTTGCCCTGCAGCAGACGGATGATCTCAGCCTCGCTGAAGTGCTGAAGAGCCCGCTGTTCGGCTTTAGCGAAGTCGACCTGTTCACCGTGGCTCATGGACGGGGGCGGCGCAGCCTGTGGCATGTGTTGCAGGACAAAGATGACGAGAAAAGCCGCGCGGCAGTCGAGCGCCTTAAAGAGGCGATCCATACAGGACGCAATCGCGGGCCATATGCCTTCTATACCCAGCTTCTGGAAACCGGCTCGCCATCCGGCTGGAAACGCTTCTATGCCCGGCTCGGCACCGGGGCCCGCGACGTGCTGCAGGAACTGCTTTCTGAAGCACTGAACTTCGAGAACGGCAATCCGCGCTCGCTGCAGGGCTTCCTTGCCCATCTGGAAGCGTTGGACACCGACCTGAAGAAGGAAATCGGTGGCGACGAAGACCTCGTCCGTATCATGACGGTTCATGGCGCCAAGGGGCTGGAGGCGCCAATCGTGTTCCTCGCCGATATGGGTTACGCCAATTATGCCAAGATTTCAGGCCCCGTACCGGCTGGCTCGCTGACGGGCACGGCGGCCACGACCGGATATGCCCCACAGCCGGGATGCTATTACCTGCTGCCATCAAAGGAAGGCGACAATGACGCCAGTGCGGCAGCCCGCGATCACGCCATTGCGCTGAGGGCGGAGGAATATCGCCGCCTGCTTTACGTCGCCGCCACGCGGGCCGA
Organism: Aquisalinus luteolus; assembly: GCF_009712425.2. Lineage (GTDB taxonomy): Bacteria > Pseudomonadota > Alphaproteobacteria > Caulobacterales > Parvularculaceae > Aquisalinus > Aquisalinus luteolus. The sequence goes on along the minus strand of NZ_VCJR02000002.1, from coordinate 348,121 downwards.
GGACCGGCTCTATCTTTGCGGCACACTGGGCGGCAATATCGGATTGGACAAGTTCCTCGCCAAGCCGGGGAATGAGTGCAGCTGGTATGCGCTCGCCGATGCCGCCTTCCGGCGCATGACGGACAACGGAACAGTTGCAGAGGGAGAAGAGAAGCCCTGGGGTGGGAGAACACTCATCTTCTCCTCCGACCAGCAAGAACAACCGAAAGACGAAGATCAACATACGGCCAAGCCTGCCGTGGCCTCGCCGGACTGGCTCAGCCGCCCGGCCAGGAAAGAACAGCCGCCGCGCATGATCAGCCCGTCTACCCTCGGCGGATCGCTCGAGAGGGACTCGGATGCCCCGGCTGAAGAGCCTGCGGCCTATACGCCCCTCGCCGCGCCCGATACCTCCGGCCTGACGCCATTTACCCGCGGCAATGCCCTGCACCTGCTGCTGGAGCGCCTGCCCGATGTGCCCCCGCCAGATCGCGAGGCCGCGGCCTCCCGCCTGCTCATCCGCAACTATCCCGACCTCTCCGCCCATTTCGAGGGCTGGGCGGCTGAGGCAATGGGTGTGCTCACTGACCCCGCTTTCGCGCCGGTCTTCGCTACCGGCTCTCGCGCCGAAGTACCGGTGATGGGCTCCATTGAAGGAGTAATCATCAGTGGACAGATCGACCGCCTCGCCATTGCCGGTGACCGTGTCCTGATTGTCGATTACAAGACCAACCGCCCGCCGCCGGAAAGGGTGGAGGATGCACCGCAGGCTTATGTCACGCAGCTTGCCGCCTATCGCCACCTTATGCAGGAAATCTATAAGGATCATCAGGTTGACTGCGCCCTGTTATGGACATGGGTGCCGCGCCTGATGCCGATCCCCGCGGAAATGCTGGATCACGCCCTTTTGCACAGCCTGAAACTGCCGGACACGGCGGAAAAGGCTTGAACGGGCCGTGGCACCGCTTATGTTAGCCATCTGACGCGCTGCCCGCAGGCGCGGGAGCACGAGAAAGGATTTAGTCATGGCGTTGAAAACCATAACCGACGACAGCTTCCAGGATGACGTGATCGATGCCGGCACACCGGTGCTGGTCGACTTCTGGGCCACCTGGTGCGGCCCGTGCCGCCAGATCGCCCCGGCCCTGGAAGAAATCGCCAAGGAATATGACGGCAAGATCACCGTCGCCAAGATCGATATCGACGACAACCCGGAAACCCCGGGCAAATACGGCGTGCGTGGCGTGCCGACCCTGATGATCTTCAAGGACGGCGAAGTCGCCGCCACGAGCGTCGGTGCCAAGCCGAAGGGCCAGTTGGTCCAGTGGATCAACGAGACGGTTGGCGTCAGCGCTTAAAGGCGTCGCCATCACAGAGAATACGAACCGGCCGCGGCACTGCCCGGCCGGTTTTTCTTTTGCCCGCTGTTACGATAGGCTGGGGCAAAAGGAGGCCGAAATGGCTATAGAGGAAACCCGCGAGGAGACTGCAGATCCAGCAGAGGAAAATGGCCGTATCGCCAGCTTTGCCGCCTTCTTCCCGTTTTACCTGCGCGAACATTCAGAGCCGACCTGCCGCCGCCTGCACTATATCGGCACCGGGCTGACGCTGATCGCCTATGCCGCCGCCGTGCTGGTCAATCCATGGTGGCTGCTCGCCGCGCCGCTGGCCGGTTACGGCTTTGCCTGGTTCGCCCACTTCAAATATGAGCGCAACAAGCCCGCCACCTTCAAATATCCGCTGTGGTCACTGATGAGCGATTACCGGATGTTCTTCCTGTGGGTGACAGGCAAGCTGGAACCGTATCTCGACGCGGCAGGCGTCCCAGCGGACAAGCGGTAGAGCCACTAATCACTGCCAGATGCAAAAAGCCCCGCCGAGGGACCGGCAGGGCTTTTGATCTCTTGTCTCTTTTAACCCTTACAGGGCGCGGGTGATCTTCTCGACCGAGAAGCACTCGATCGTGTCGCCCACTTTCAGGTCGTCATAGTTGGCAAAGCTCATGCCACATTCCTGACCGCCCGGGACTTCGTTGACGTCGTCCTTGAAGCGCTTCAGCTGCGACAGCTCGCCTTCGTGGATCACGACCTCGTCGCGGATGAGGCGGACCTTGGCACCGCGGCGGACCATGCCTTCCGTCACACGGCAACCGGCAACCTTGCCGACCTTCGACACGTTGAAGACTTCCAGGATTTCGGCATTGCCGAGGAAGGTCTCGCGCAGTTCCGGCTCGAGCATGCCAGACAGGGTACCCTTCAGGTCGTCGAGAAGGTCGTAGATGACCGAGTAATAGCGGATCTCCGTACCCGACTGTTCAGCGTGGTCGCGCGCCTGCTTGTTTGCGCGGACGTTGAAGCCGATGACCGGCGCGGAAGAGGCTTCCGCAAGGATGATATCGCTCTCTGAGATACCGCCGACACCGGAATGCAGCACGCGCACCCGGACCTCGTCATTGGCCATTTTCTCCAGCGCACCGATGATCGCCTCGACCGAACCCTGCACGTCGCCCTTCAGGACGATCGGCAGTTCCTTGATCTCGGAATCCTGCAGCTGTGCCATCATCTGCTCCAGCGAGGTGCCGGAGGATTTGGCATTGGTGCGTTCGCGGCGCTGGCGCTGGCGGAATTCGGCGATCTCGCGGGCGCGTGCCTCTGAATCGACGACCACGAACTGGTCGCCCGGTTCCGGCACGCCATTGAGGCCGAGCACCTCGACAGGCTCCGTCGGGCCGGCTTCCTTGACCTGCTGGCCTTTATCGTCGTTCAGTGCACGAACCTTGCCCCATTCTGCGCCGCAGACGAAGATGTCGCCGCGCTTGAGCGTGCCTTTCTGCACCAGAAGCGTCGCGACCGGGCCACGGCCCTTGTCGAGCTGCGCTTCGACCACGGCACCAGATGCCTCGCGGTCAGGGTTGGCTTTCAGGTCCAGAAGCTCTGCCTGCAGAAGGATTGCATCCTGCAGACCATCGAGGTTCAGCTTGTTCTTGGCCGATACTTCGACATCCTGGATGTCGCCGCCCATGCTTTCGACCTGGATTTCGTATTGCAGCAGGTCGGTGCGGACCTTTTGCGGATCGGCGTCCGCCTTGTCGATCTTGTTGATCGCGATGATGATCGGCACACCAGCCGCCTTGGCATGGCTGATCGCTTCCGCCGTCTGCGGCATGACCGAGTCATCGGCAGCAACGACGATGACGACGATATCCGTCACCTTCGCCCCGCGCGAGCGCATGGCGGTGAAAGCCGCGTGGCCCGGCGTGTCGAGGAAGGTGATGCGGTTGTGATCCTTGCCGACGGTGATCTGATAGGCGCCGATATGCTGGGTGATCCCGCCTGCCTCGCCGGCGACCACATCGGTCTGGCGCATGGCGTCGAGCAGCGACGTCTTGCCGTGGTCGACATGGCCCATGATGGTGACGACCGGCGGACGCGACTTCAGGGAACCCTCGTCATCCTTCGGCCCTTCAAGACCCTCTTCGACATCGGCCTCGGACACGCGCTTGTAGCTGTGGCCCAGCTCCTCGACGATCAGCTCTGCCGTATCGGCATCGAGCGTCGCGTTGGCGGTGACCATCTGGCCCTGCTTCATCAGTTCCTTGATCAGGTCGACCGCGCGCATGGACATGCGCTGCGCCAGTTCGGTGACGGTGATCGTTTCAGGAATAATGACTTCCCGGCGAACCTGCTGGCGGTCGCGGCCACGGGCCTGGCGGGCCTGCTTCTCGCGTTCGCGGGCACGCTTGACCGAAGCGAGCGAGCGCTGGCGCTCGTCGTCTTCCAGTGCATTGGCGATGGTCAGCTTGCCGCTGCGGCGCTTGGCTTCCTTCGGCTTGGACTCGCGCTTGCTGTCATCGGCAAATTCGCGCTTCTGCTTCAGGCGGCCGCCGAGCTTGGCCAGCGGGTTTTCGGCATCATCGGCAAATTCCTTGCCGGATTTCGCGTCACGGGTTTCCTTGCCCTTGTCACGAGCCTCTGCCTTGCCGGCATTCTTCTTGCGGCGCTCTTCTTCTTCCTGCTCGAGAGCAGCGGCGGCTTCGGCTTCTGCCTTGGCACGGGCTTCGGCTTCGACCTTGCGCTTTTCGTCCTCTTCAGCCTGGCGCTTGCGCTCGGCTTCCAGCTTGGCGCGCTCTTCGGCTTCACGCTTTTCGCGCTCGGCACGTTCTGCCTCCTCGCGTTCGCGTTTTTCCTGCTCGTTCTTGCGGGCAACGGCGAGGGCGGCAGCGCGGGCTCTCTTCTCATCTTCCGAGAGGGTACGCAGCACAGCACCTTTCTTGGCAGGTGCCTTTGCCTTCGGCTTTTCAGCCGGCTTCTCTTCCTTCGCCGGGGCCGCGTCGGCGGGTTTCGCCGTCGCGCCGGGTTTCGCCGGACCGAGGGTGCGGCGTTTCTTGGTCTCGACGACGACGGTCTTTGACCGGCCGTGGGAGAAGCTCTGCTTCACCGCACCGGTTTCCGTCTTGCGCAGCGTCAGGGGCTTGCGCTTTGATTTCGTCTCGTTGTCAGCTTCTTCGCTCATTCAGTCTCCAACTGCATATCAGCAGCCTTGGTAAATTCTTGTCACCGATCCGGCAGCGGCCTTTAATACTATCGGCGCCGCGCCAAATGCGCGGGTGAGGGCAACGACATAGCGCTACTGGCGCTCAGGGTCTACACCGGTGATGCCTATATTCTCTGCAACCGCCGCTTTTTTCAGGCCTCTTTGCCGCCATAGGCGACAAAGCGGGCCGCTTCCCGGCCAAATCGCCGGGCCATGCCGGGGTCTGTCAGGGCCATATGCACGATATTGGCCTCGCCCAGCGCCCCGTCCAGGTCGCTACCGGGAAAAGGATGCCAGACCGGCAGGGCCGGGTTCGCCACCTGACGGATCTTGTCCGTTCCGTCAGATGCAGCATCCGAAGCATGTATATAGGCGCTGGCGGCCCCTTTTTGAACCGCTGCACGGGTTTTTTCATAGCCGATCAGCAAGAACCCTGCCCGGCGGGCAAGGCCGAGAGCATTCAGCGCCCGGTCGGCGAGCGCGCCGGCAAGTGCCTCGACAAAGGCGTCCGGCCCGCCATCGGGCAATTTTGCCTGTGCCTTGAACGCCCGCGAGAACAGGCCCTTCTGGGCCGCTTTCAGCACCAGCGCCCTGTCCGCCGTCACCCAGGCACCACGCCCGGGCAGTTTTTCAGCCAGATCGGGCACGACAACGCCATCTGGCGAGAGCACAAAGCGGATCGCCGGATCATTGCCACCAAGAGACACGCCGCTGGCAATGCAGCGGCGGTCATTCTTGCGGGCTCGACCCTCGACCTGACCAGTTTCCCCAGAGGGTTCATGGTCAGGATCAGTTTGATCAGACGGTTTCAGCGGTGTCCTCGCCTTCTTCCTCTTCGCCTTCCGGGGTGTCCCAGCCGGCATCGATACGGGCACGGTTGATCAGCTCCTGGGCCTCGTCCGGCTTGACGCGGAAGCCTTCCAGCATGCCGTCATAATGCTTCTTCTCGCCATCGACACGCTCGGTCCAGCCGGTCAGGTCGTCGCTGGCACAGCCTGCGAGATCCTCGACGGACAGGACGCCCTCTTCGGCGAGCGCGATGATCATCTTCGCGGACAGGCCTTCGAAGTTCCACAGATCGTCGGCAACACCCATTTCGAGACGCTTCTCGTTGAGTGCTTCGGCTTCCTTCTCCAGATAGTCGTTGGCGCGGGCCTGAAGCTCCTCGGCGGTCTCCTCGTCGAAGCCTTCGATATCGGCAACCTCGTGCACGTCGACATAGGCGATCTCCTCGATGCGGGAGAAGCCTTCGGAAACCAGCAGACCGGCGATGATGTCGTCGACATCCAACGCTTCCATGAACAGCTCGGAGCGCTGCTGATACTCGGTCTGGCGCTTGGCGCTTTCTTCTTCCTCGGTCATGATGTCGATCTCGAAGCCGGAAAGCTGTGCGGCGAGACGCACATTCTGGCCACGACGACCGATGGCGAGCGACAGCTGCTCGTCGGGCACGACAACCTCGATACGCTCGGATTCTTCGTCCAGAACAACCTTGGCGACCTCTGCCGGGGCCAGCGCGTTGACGATGAAGGTCGCGACGTCATCAGACCACGGAACGATGTCGATCTTCTCGCCGCCCAGCTCGTTGACGACGGCCTGAACGCGTGAACCACGCATACCGACGCAGGCGCCGACAGGGTCGATGGAGCTATCGTTCGACATGACGCCGATCTTGGCGCGCGAGCCCGGATCGCGGGCGACGGCCTTGATCTCGATCACGCCATCATAGACTTCCGGCACTTCCTGTTCGAACAGCTTCGCCATGAATTGCGGATGGGTGCGCGACAGGAAGATCTGCGGACCGCGGACTTCGCGGCGGACATCGGCGATGTAGGCGCGCACGCGGTCGCCCTGGCGGATCGCCTCGCGCGGCAGTTGCTGGTCGCGGCGGATGATCGCCTCGGCGCGGCCAAGGTCGATGATGACATGACCGTATTCGATGCGCTTGACGACGCCGTTGACGATCTCACCAATGCGGTCCTTGTACTCATCATACTGACGGTCGCGCTCTGCATCGCGCACCTTCTGGGTGATGACCTGCTTGGCGCCCATGGCGGCCTGGCGACCGAACTCGATCGGCGGCAGCGGGTCGGACAGGAAGTCGCCGATTTCCGCTTCCGGGTTGCGAGCGCGGGCTTCTTCCAGCGTGATCTCGGCGGAGTCGTTCTCGACTTCCTCGACGACTTCCATCAGGCGCCACAGCTTGGTTTCGCCGGTCTTGGGATTGATCTCGGCACGGACATTCGTCTCGTGACCATAGCGCGAGCGGGCCGCGCGCGACAGCGCGTCTTCCATCGCCGCGATGACGATTTCCTTGTCGATCGTCTTCTCGCGGGCCACCGCTTCGGCGATCTGCACCAGTTCCAGCTTGTTATGGCTTACGGCCATGTCTCGTCTCCGTTTCCAGGTCTGTGAATATTCTAGTCGTCTTGATAGTTGTCGGGGACCTGCCCCGCCTTTTCAGCATCCTTGCCGGCCTTCAGGCTGGCGCGGATCAATTCGTCGGTCAGCACCAGCTTGGCCGCGCCGAGCATGGTAAAGGGGATAAGCGCCGTATCGTCTTCACCGTCGAGATCAATACAGATATTCTCCCCTTCCGTGCCGGCAAGCACGCCGCGATAGCGTTTCTGGCCCTCGATCGCTTCTTTCAGCTCGATCTTGGCCTCGAAGCCCTCCCAGTCGTCGAAATCCTTCATACGCGTCAGCGGCCGGTCGATACCGGGCGAGGAAACCTCGAGATCGTAATTGCCCTCGATCGGGTCGCTCTCGTCCAGCACCGGCGACAGGGCGCGGGACAGTTTCGCGCAGTCCTCTGCCGTCATCGTGCCGTCCGGGCGTTCGGCCATGACCTGCAGTGTCGGGTTCTTCGCGCCGGTCACGCGCACGCGCACGAGGTCGAAGCCTTCCTGCCTTGCAACAGGCTCGATCAGCGCGGTCAGTTTCTCGGTCAGAACGTCCATTAAAGTCCGGTTTCAGGTAACAAAAAAGCGGCCCTCGCGAGGCCGCTTCCGATTTTCTCGAAATGCAATTTCAATATTATGACACACCGGGAACCGGCTTGTCACCAAGAATCTGCTTCGCGCCTTTATACCAGCCTTTCAGCAGGCGTTGGGCCGGACGCTCGATGAGATAGGTCATGCCCGTGGCAAGCACCAGCGACACGGCAATCGCCGCGATGACACTAAGACCATAACCAACACCAGCCTGTTGCAGCGAATACATGATGCGAAAGCCAATCATCATGTGGACCAGATAAAGCGAATAGGAAATGGCACCGAGCCACAAGAGCGGCTTGATCGCGATAAAGCGCAGGCGGCCAGCGACCGCAAGGTAAAAGACGAGCCAGGACGCGCCCGTCAGCAATGCAAACCATGGCGCGAAAGCAAGAAAGTTCACCGCGAGCGACGCGCCGAGCAGATACGAAGTCTGTCGGTCTCCGTCACCGGTTGCCATGCGATAGAAGCAGATGCCGGCGAGGAAATAGTGCGTGAACGGCGCATTCATCGCCCAGTATAGTGCCATGGGCAGCTCGAAACCCGCTGCCTGATTGACCAGAAACACCACCTCAAGCGCCAGCCAGATGGCGCAGACCAGCCGCAGGCGGGCCAGCAGGCCCGTGACCGCGATCAGCGCCATCCAGCCATAGAATTGCAGCTCGAACAGCAAGGACCAGTAGACATGGTCGAGCGGCATGACACCGGCATAGCGCGGGACCATGGTCAGGTTACCGACCAGCTGGGTGATCGTGTGGTCCTGATCCGGCAGGGGCGCGATGAGACCGACCGTGAAAGTCAACGCCGCCGCCGCCCAGAACACGGGGAACAGGCGCGAGAACCGCGAAAAGGCAAAATCGGCAATCGGCTTGCCCGCCTCCTCCCGCCCGCGCAGGGAATTGAGAATGACGAAACCGGAGATCATGAAGAACAGGCAGACAGGTGCCGTGCCGATCAGGTCCCGCGTGACCGGCGCATCAGCAAAGGGCTGCCAGCCGAGCCCAAGCACCTCGCCATAGAATTTCGGGAATGCAATGAGGAAATGATAGAGCATCACCGCCGCAGCAGCGATGCCGCGCAGGGCATCGAGTTCTTCAAAACGGCTGCCAGGCTTCATGCGATCTCCCATTACGAGGACACGCTAGCCAGCCGGGCTTTCGATAAACTTAATGTCTTCTATTGCCTGACGAAGGTGAGATAGGTCGCCTCGCGGCCCTCGCGCAGGGCCTTAGCCTCATAGCGGGTCTGCGGCCAGTCGTCGGGGCGCTCGGTCCAGTCGTCTTTGGTCTCGGCCGTCCACCGGAACACCTCCCTGCCAGTCGCGTGGTTATGCATCTGCACCTGCATCAGCGCCCAGCGGATATAATCGGAAATATCAGAGGCTATGCGCATCTGGCTGCCGGGCTTCAGCAGGCGCGCGGCATGCCCCAACAAGAGCGGCGAGACGATGCGGCGCTTGTGGTGGCGCTTTTTCGGCCATGGGTCGGGATGCAGCACGAACAGCCGCGACAGGCAGCCCTCGGGCATCGCCTCCAGCAGCGGGCGGACATCGCCATGCAGGATGCGGACATTGGCAAGATCCTGTTCCTCGATCTGGGTCAGCAGCTTGGCGACACCATTGATGAAGGGCTCGGCGCCGATCATCTGAATGTCAGGGTGATGCTCCGCTTGCCAGGCGAGATGCTCGCCACCGCCAAAGCCGATCTCCAGCCAGGTCTCGCGTCTTTCGCCCTGCACCGCCGCCAAGCCATCGACGACATCGCCAGGCAAGATGGCGACCTTCGGCAACAGCCCGTCCATCAGCCGTTGCTGGCGTGGTTTCAGCGGCTTGTCCTGCTGGCGGCCATAAAGGCGGTAATCTGGATACTGATCGCTCATACGGACCTTCGCTTCGTCCCTTAAAAGATCGTTACACCGATAAACCAAGCGGTTACCAAATCTCGCTAGCATAAGGCAAGGCGGCGTTGAGTTTTCGCATATCTGGACTTTTACGGGGGCATATATGGCAGGAACGAAAACAGCATTTTGCGTCGGCGCGCTGGCGCTGGCGGTTTGCGCAACGGGTAACGCGATTGAGCCGCGACTGGCGGCCACGCCCGCCCAGCAGGGAAGTAGCCGCAATTTGACCATTGAAACCGTCAAGGCGAGTTCGGCGCAATTGACTGGCCAGATGATCGCGCCCTACCTGACTGAGTCCGCTGCAAAAGAATAAGGGCGGCACAGCGCACCGCCCTTTTCGAAGATCTGATTGACCCAACGTCTCAGAACGCGGATTTCAACGCATCGACGAGATCCGTTTTCTCCCAGGAAAACTCGCCATTTTCACCCGGCGTACGGCCGAAATGGCCATAGGCTGCCGAGGAGGCATAGATCGGGCGCGACAGCTGCAAGTGCTCGCGAATGCCGCGCGGTGAAAGGTTCATCACTTCAGGCAGGACTTTTTCCAGCTTCGCGACATCGACCTGCGCGGTGCCGAACGTATCGATAAAAATCGACAGCGGCTTTGAAATGCCGATCGCATAGGCGACCTGGATCAGGCATTTGCGCGCAAGTCCCGCTGCAACGACGTTCTTGGCCAGATAGCGGGTGGCATAGGCTGCCGAACGGTCGACCTTTGTCGGGTCCTTGCCGGAGAATGCACCACCGCCATGGGGCGCTGCGCCGCCATAGGTGTCGACGATGATCTTGCGGCCTGTCAGACCGGCATCACCATCGGGACCGCCGATGACGAACTTGCCCGTGGGATTGACGTAGAATTCTTCATCCGGGCACATCCAGCCTTCCGGCATGACATCCTTCACATACGGCGTCACCAGCGCACGCACATCGGCCTGTGAAAGGCCGTCGCGGTGCTGGGTCGACACGACGATGGAGGTAACGTCGACCGGCTTGCCGTTTTCATATTTCAGCGTGACCTGGCTTTTTGCATCAGGCTCGAACTCCGGCTGACGGCCTGAATGGCGGGCCTCGGCCAGCGCCTTCATGATCCGGTGGGAATAGGCGATCGGGGCCGGCATCAGCTCCGGCGTTTCATCGACGGCAAAACCGAACATGATGCCCTGGTCGCCGGCGCCTTCATCCTTCTCGCCTGCGGCGTCGACACCCTGGGCGATCTCTGCGGACTGACCGTGGACGTAGTTCTCGATATCCGCCTTGTCCCAGTGGAAGCCGTCTTGCTCATACCCGATCCGCTTGATGACCTGGCGGGCGACCTCGTTCATCTCTTCCTTAGAAACGTCGACGGCACAACGCGTTTCGCCAGCCAGCACGACCTTGTTGGTGGTCGTCAGCGTTTCGACAGCCACGCGGGCCGACGGGTCCTTGCCCAGGAACAGGTCAACGATAGCGTCGGAAATCTGGTCGGAAACCTTGTCCGGGTGGCCTTCGGAAACGCTTTCGGAGGTAAAGAGATAGGAACTGGTCATGCGCGGTCGGCCTTTCTTTCTGCAGCCATATAAAGAAAACTTTATATAGGTGTGGATAGAGAAAGACGACGGTAATGTCCATCACCCGCCCATGCAAATTTGCATGACGCCACAAAAAACGTCTTCGCAACCAAGGGAATGACTGATCAGTTTTCGCCTGCAGCAAGGGTTCGGACAAGATCGACGATCTTGCGTCGAACCTGCGGATCCTTGATTGAAGCGAAGGACTTGCAAAGCTGCACACCCTCAGGCGTGGAAAGCAGGTCCATGAACTCACTGCCCGAGGCCGCGGGAGCAGCGCTTTCTTCCCCCTCGGCAAAGCCGAGCCCCAACCCGGCCTCGTCACCGAAGTCGTCATAGAAGAACTGGACGGGCACACCGAGAATTTTGGATATATGGAACAGTCGGCTGGCACCGATACGGTTGACGCCCTTTTCGTATTTTTGGACTTGCTGGAATGTCAGGCCCAGCGCTTCACCCAGCTTGTCCTGGCTCATTCCGATCATCATGCGCCTCATCCTGACCCGGCTGCCAACGTGACAGTCGACTGGATGTGGTGATTTTCTGTTGGCATCGGCCATGATGCTGTCTTCCTATCGTAATGTTACTAACTGCCGCGAAACACTACGTGCGGCTCACTCACTTTAAATCATCTTAAGAGAAGCCTCGCCGATCAGGCGGATGGCTGTGAGCGGACGCCCACGTTATAAGATGTTATAACCCAAAGTGCAGTGATTGCTAGAAGAATAAAATACACAAAATCACTGGTATAATGATATATTGTGGGTGGAATAGCGCCCGGAAGCTGTGAATTAATCACACCCCGCTCGTATAACGGGAGTTTTTTGACAATTCTGCCATAGGGATCGATCATGGCCGATATGCCCGTATTGGCAGACCGTGCCATCGGCAGGCCAGATTCTATCGCCCTCAATCTGGAGATATCGAAATGCTGGCGGGGGCCATTACTGTCGCCATACCAGGCATCATTTGTGATCGTAACCAGAAAGTCCGGCCGGTCGCCTCGCGGATAAAGCCGCCCGGGAAAAATCGTCTCATAGCAGATGACCGGTGACATTCGCGCCAGACCAAGATCGATGGTTTCAGGCCCCGCCCCGGGTGTAAAAGGCTGGCCGATTGGCACGATATTGCCGACACCGGTCGCCTGCAGCAGCCCGGCCAATGGCACATACTCCCCGAATGGAGCCAGATGATGCTTGTCATAGGCCCGGCGCACAGACCAGGGCGTCTCGGATTCCATCTGGTCGATGGCAGGGGTCTCCTCCCCCGGCAGGGGCGAGCGCGACAGGATCAGCAGGCTGTTGAAATAGTCATAGAGATCAGGCCCCACCGCATCATAGCGTGTGCCGCCAGCCATCAGCACGGCATTGGCCGGCAGGCGGTCCTGCAGCACATCGAGGGCTGACGGGTCACGCTGGAAATAGGAATAGGCCGCGTTTTCCGGCCAGATGACGTAAAGCTGACCATCTTCTGGCGCTTGGGCCTCCACCCCGCCGGACAGGTTGAGATTGGCCCAGAAATTATCGACCCAGAGGTCGTAGTTTATCTTGTCGCGCTGGAGAATATTGGGCTGGACGATCTGCACCCTGATATTGTCGGCCATGCTGACATTGGCCCCGGCAAGGCGGATTGCCCCCGCAATGCAGATGACGAGGACCATACCAGCCGCCGCTGCCAGGGGCATGGGGCTGATCTTCGACGGCATCGCCTCGCGATCTGCGGGGACACAGGCGGCAGGCAATGCGGATGCAATCAGGATGATGAAACCGAGACCATAGGTGCCAATCCACGCTACCGGCTGGGACAAGACTGCGAGTCCTGCGAAGGCCTGACCCGTCAGGTTCCAGGGCAGACCGGTGAACAGGTGACCGCGAGCATACTCAGCGAGAGACCAGGCAATCGCCAGCACCAGCACGCGCGCCCAGCCGGCTTGCCAGAAACGCTTCGCAACCAGCAGCGTGAGGCCATAGAAAACCGAGATGAAGGCAGCGAGTCCGAAGACGCCGCCAAAGCCGAGCACGGACAGCATTATCAGATGCCCCGGCCCCTCGGCATGGACGATGAAGGAAAACGCCATCCAGTAGAGTGACAAGCAGAAATAGCCAAAGGCGAACCAACAGCCGGTCCAGAAGGCGACCTTGCCGGGCCGCTGGTGGCGCACGGCATTGTCCATCAGCCAAACGAGGCCGGAAAAGCCGGTGACGAGGAAAGGCAACACATAATAAGGCGCCATCGACGCGGCGGTCAGGAAGCCAAGTACGAACGCGACGCCATAACGCTGCCAGCCGGCCAGCGTCATGAACCAGTCATTGAGGGAAGTGAAACGGCGGATCATCAGGGTGATTTATTCCGCCAGAACGGTCCGGCCTGTCAAATGACAAAGACACCAGCCTTTTTTCAAAATAGGTCAGTAGACCTCGCCGCCTTCGCTGGTATCTGGCCCTTCCACCTCTTCCGGTGCCAGCTTGCGCAGGCGTACCTTGCGGATGCGGCGCGGATCGACGTCCAGTACCTCGAACTCGTAGCCGGCCGGGTGGCGGATGATCTCACCGCGCAGGGGCACGCGGCCCACGAGGGAGAAGACGATCCCGCCGACAGTGTCGACATCCTCGTCCTCGAGATCGAGCTTTACGCCCGCTTCCTCTTCCAGCTCATCGAGCGGCAGGCGGGTCGACAGCTCCCATACACCGTCGGAGACAGGGGTCATGTAGACCTCGTCTTCCTCGTCATGCTCATCGGCGATGTCGCCGACGATTTCCTCGATCAGGTCCTCGATGGTGACGAGACCATCCGTGCCGCCGAACTCGTCGATGACGAGCGCCATGTGGATGCGGCTCGCCTGCATGCGCAGGAGGAGATCCGTCACCGGCATGGATGGCGGCACATAGATCAGCTTGCGGGTCAGCGTATGCAGCACCGGCTCGTTCGCCGCCTGTGCCGCCTTTTCAGGGTCGGCGAGAATGCCGACGAGGTCGCGGATATGAACCATGCCGACGGGATCGTCGAGATCACCGCGATAGACCGGCAGGCGCGAATGGCCGGCTTCGGCAAAGGCATTGAGAAGATCGGAAAGCGACAGGTCGCGGTCGACGGCGACGATGTCGGCACGCGGGATCATCACGTCAGCGACTTCCTGGGAGTCGAAAGCGATGACCCGCTCGATCATGTCGCGGCGGTCCTGCGACAGGCCCGCCATGCCATTGCCATTGGCAAGGGCCTGGGCCAGCGCATCCTGTCTTTCGGGTTGTCCCAGCAGACCCCTGAGGCGCTGGAACAGCGCCGGTCTTTCCTCGGGTCTGTCTTCGGTCTTGTCGGCGATATTCAGATCACCGGACGCGCTGCCCTGTCGGGGTTCCGCGCTATCGGCCCCATCGGCCATCTCGTCGTCTCCTGAAATTGGCTCTTTGCCCTCATTCGGCATAAGGATCATCTATCCCCATGTCGGCTAACAAATCCGTTTCCATCTTTTCCATGACCAGGGCTTCTTCCTCGTCCTCGTGATCATAACCGAAAAGATGCAACACTCCGTGGAAAATGAGGTGGGCCGCGTGATCTTTCAAGGCCACCTTCTTCTCTTCGGCTTCACGATAACACGTCTCCCAGGCAAGCGCGATATCGCCGATATGGATCGGGCCCTCATTATCCATGACGTCTTCGTCAGACGGGAAAGACAGGACGTTTGTCGGCTTGTCCTTTCCCCGGAAGTCCCTGTTCAGGCGCTGCACAGCCTCGTCATTGGTGAACAGCAGCGCAACCGTGCCCTTGCAGAATGTCTCCGGGTCATGGGCCATGACCGTCTTGAAACACGCATCGACCACTGGTTCGATATCGCCCCAGTCGTCATGCTCGATGATCACGTCATGAACCAGATGAACCGGTTCTGCGGGCGGCGTCGCGTCAGGCATCGCTGTCTGCCTCGCTGGAGGAACCCGCTTCCGGGGCAGCTTTCGACTTACCCTTCGCGTCTTCTGCCTTGCCTTTTTCATAGGCTTTGCGCCGTGCACTATCGCGCTTGTCATAGGCGTTGACGATGCGCGCGACGAGTTCGTGGCGCACGACATCTTTGGCGGTAAACTTAGCGATGGAGACGCCCTTCACGCCTGACAGAAGCCCGATGGCATCGGCAAGGCCGGAGCGTTCGGAAGGCGGCAGGTCGGTCTGGCTCGGGTCGCCGGTGATGACCATGCGAGAGCCCTCACCGAGGCGGGTCAGGAACATCTTCATTTGCGCGACGGACGCGTTCTGCGCCTCGTCCAGGATCACCGCCGCGCGCGACAGGGTGCGACCGCGCATGAAGCCGAGCGGTGCGATCTCGATATCACCGGTCGCCATGCGCCTGTCGACGAAATCCGTATGCAGCACATCGTAAAGCGCATCATAAAGCGGGCGCAGGTAGGGGTCGACCTTCTCCTTCATGTCGCCGGGCAGGAAGCCGATGCGCTCGCCCGCTTCCAGCGCCGGGCGCGACAGGATGATGCGCTCGACATCGCCTTTTAGTAAGAGGTGCGCCGCCCAGGCAACGGCGAGATAGGTCTTGCCCG
Source organism: Aquisalinus luteolus (assembly GCF_009712425.2). Classification (GTDB taxonomy): domain Bacteria; phylum Pseudomonadota; class Alphaproteobacteria; order Caulobacterales; family Parvularculaceae; genus Aquisalinus; species Aquisalinus luteolus. Next base: position 332,629 of record NZ_VCJR02000002.1, on the reverse strand, counting down.
TACCCGCCGGGCCGACGCCGAAGACCAGTTCCTGCTCACGCAGCGCCTGCAGGTAGGCGCGCTGGGCCTGAGAGCGCGGCGCGATCGTGCGTTTCTGCAGCGACAGGGTGAAATCGGTCGGGACTTTTTCGACCACCGGATCGACGCTGGGGTTCGCCAGCCGCAGTGCCGCATCGACATCACCGGCAGAGATGGCAAAGCCTTCCTGCAGACGGCGATAGAGGCTCTCCAGTGCCGAATTGGCCCGGGCGCGGGCATCCTCGCCGCCGGTCAACACCAGGCGATTGCCCCGTGCATCGATCCGTAGACGGAGGGTCTTTTCGATCATCAGGAGGTGGGAATCATGCGGCCCGCACAGATCCTTGAACAATTGCACATTGTCGAAGGTCAGCACGTCACTGCCGCTATCGGCGATCTCGGCCCTTTTGACCGGCGCCTTGCCGGGTTTGCGTGCCATCAGGAGACCTTTTCTTCTGCGCCTTGCGCAGAATGTACCGGGAGAGAGCCCGTGAGCGAGTTCGCCTTGATGCCGGTGATGTCGAGCTCGACGATCCGCCCGACCAGATGGTCCGGCGCGAGGACGTGTACGGATTGCAGGTATGGCGAGCGGCCGACAAGCTGGCCTTCATTCCGGCCCTTCTTCTCCAGCAGCACGGCCAAGCGACGGCCGATCTGGGCGCGATTGAAATCGTTCTTCTGATCTTCCAGCAGGCGCTGCAGGCGGGCCAGCCGCTCTGTCTTCACGTCTTCAGCAACCTGTTTCGCCATGCCGGCCCCGGGCGTTCCCGGGCGGCGGGAATATTTGAAGGAGAAGGCCGAGCCGTATTTGACTTCCTCGACCAGGTCGAGGGTCGCCTGAAACTCTTTCTCGCCTTCGCCGGGAAAGCCGACGATGAAATCACCCGACAGGGCAATGTCAGGCCGGGCCTTCCGTATACGCTCGATCAGGCGGATATAATGCTCGCCCGTGTGGCCGCGGTTCATCGCCTTCAGTACCTTGTCCGCACCGGCCTGAACCGGCAGGTGCAGATAGGGCATCAGCTTTTCTTCCTCGCCCAGCGCGGCGATCAGACCATCATCCATGTCGCGCGGATGGGAGGTGGTGAAGCGAATACGCTCGATCCCGTCGATTTTTGCCAGATGGCGGCACAGCTCGCCAAGGCCCCATGTGCCCTTGCCCATGTGATCGTCACCGACGGGCGGTGCCGAGTGCCAGGCATTGACGTTCTGGCCCAGCAGCGTGACCTCGCGCAGGCCCTGAGCGGCGAGCGCACGCACTTCTGACGTGATCGCATCGACATTGCGGGACACTTCCGCGCCGCGCGTATACGGAACAACGCAGAAGGTGCAGAACTTGTCGCAGCCCTCCTGGATGGTGACGAAGGCGGAATAGCCGTCCGCCTTGCGGCCCACGGCCAGCGTGTCGAACTTGTCCTCGACCTCGAAGCCGGTCTCCAGCACCTCGCCCTTGTCGCGGGCAGCGCGGGCGATCATCTCCGGCAGCTTGTGATAGGCCTGCGGCCCGAAGACGAGATCGACCTGCGGCGCGCGGGCGGTGATCTCCCCGCCCTCTGCCTGGGCGACACAGCCGGCAACGGCGATCTTCATCTCACGGCCCTGGTCCTCCACCGCCTGCTTGTGCGCCTTCAGGCGGCCAAGTTCGGAATAGACCTTCTCTGCGGCCTTCTCGCGAATATGGCAGGTGTTGAGGATGACGAGGTCGGCATCGTCCGGCACATCGACAGCCTTGTAGCCAAGCGGCTGCAACAGCCCGGCCATGCGCTCTGAATCATAGACATTCATCTGGCAGCCCCAGGTCTTGATATAGACCTTGCGGGCGCCCTGCGGCGTCTCGTCGATGGTTTTTGTCTCTGTCATCCAGTCCCGATAATAGCAGTCAAATGAGCGCGGTTCTATGAGGCAGACGCACCGTAAATGCAAGGTTTTTCGGGCCAGGGGTTCCTGTCCGCACCGGTCAGGCGAAGCAAATTCTGCTTGTGGCCCCCTCCCAAAGGAGCGCGTTAACCGAATTCTCGCGATTTGCGGCGACCTTGTCGCAAAAACCATTTTGAACACCGGACAGCGCCTGTGACCACCCCAACTACGCCTTATCTGTGCGAGATCCGCATCCCGACCTTCAAAAGGCCGGACATGCTTGAGCGCGCCATCGGCCAGCTCGCCGACCAGACGGTTGTCAAGGACGGCATGTCACTGCATGTCGTCATCTTCGACGACTCCCCGGCGCAGGAAGGCCGCATGATCTTCCGCAAGCTCGAGGAGAGCCATCCCGGCCTGACCCTGTCCTATCGCCCGAACCGCGAAAATCTCGGCATTTCCCGCAATCTTGGCCAGTGTTTCCGCACGGAGGCCTATGAGCCGTCGGAATACGTGTTTTGCCTCGAGGACGACAATTCCGTCTTCCCCGGCTTCATTGCCGCCAATATCAAGCTGCTGGAGGATACCGGCACGGCGATCCTGATCCGCAACCAGTATATCGAGACGACGGATGACGAGATCGACCACACCCGCACGACCATGCCCGATGCGTGGGTGGACGGCGTGCTGGAACCGGTCGACCTGCTGACCTGCCTGTTCACCAATCTCGGCATTTCCAACGGCGCGCTGTTCTGGCGCAGCGATGCACAATCGGAACTGATGATCGGCGAGGATTGCTCAGACCCGGTGCTGATCGAATATCTCCGCCCCTTCGCGATCCGCGAGCCGGTCGCCTTCGCCAACACGCCGCTCGGTGCCTGGCGGGACAACGAAAAGGAAAGCTTCCGCATCATCGCCAACCGGATGCAGGACCGGCTGACCAATTATCGCGGCCTGAAGGCCATCAGCGCCCTGCGCCGCGAAGCCCTCGCCGTGATGGCGGACAATGATCGCGCCGCGCTGTTCGAGCGCTCGGCGGAGACCCGCTGGGGCACGATCGACCGCGCCTATGCCCATGCGCTGATCGCCGCCCGCCCGAGGGTGACCGGCATGACGACCCTCGCCCGCCACTGGGCCAAGGGCCTCGCCTGCCATGCCCTGCCAGCGGCAGAGATCGGCCAGCGCTCCGCCGGTATAGTGCGCGCCCAACTTGCGTGGCTTCAAAACCAGCACTGATCGGTTTTCCCGGTATCGCTCATCTTTTACTATTGACAATCATTCGCATTTGCATCATCTGGAAAGCATGATCGTTTGTGTTTGCCGCCGCCTCAATTCCGCGAAAGTGTCCGCCGCCATCTCCGGCGGGGCGCGCACGCCCGCCTGTGTGCTTGCTCATCACGGCGAAAGGTTTAATTGTGGACGCTGCCGGGAAACGATTGCCGACATGATCGGCGACAACCGCCCCGCCACAGAAACAGAACAACCGGTCCTCGCCGCCGCGGAATGATCCTGCGGCCGAGCGGCCCGACAGGAAAGAGGCTTTCCCATGAAAGGCGACGCCAAGGTCATCGAGTTCCTCAACAAGGCGCTCAAGAACGAACTGACCGCCATCAACCAGTATTTCCTCCACTCGCGCATGCTCAATGACTGGGGCGTCAGCGAGCTTGGCAAGAAGGAATATGAAGAATCTATCGAGGAAATGAATCACGCCGACTGGCTGATCGAGCGCATCCTGTTTCTCGAGGGCCTGCCCAATTTGCAGGACCTCGGCAAGCTGATGATCGGCGAGGACGTGAAGGAAATCCTCGAATGCGACCTGAAAATGGAGGAAAAGGCGATCCCGCTGCTGCGTGATGCCATGGAGCATGCCGAGACCGCCCGCGACTATGTCAGCCGCGACCTGTTCGGGAAGATCCTCCACAATGAGGAAGAACATGTCGACTGGCTGGAAACCCAGCTCGGCCTGATCGACCGCATCGGCATCGAGAACTACATCAAGCTGCAGTCGAAACCGAACGCGTCCAGCGCGGGGGCGTGACCGACTGCCCCGGCAAGCCGCCACTGGCTTCCCGACGTCTGGATATTCCCTGATTTTGTCAGACAAGGCCTGTAAGGCATAAAGTGCCTTACAGGCCTTGGTCGATTATCATTTCAGTGGACTGAGCAAGTCAAGGCCGCCCCTCCGGGGCGCCGCGCAGCGGTTACAGCCTTGACTGGCTCAGACCGCTGAAATACTCCCCGAGTCTTGTTCTTTCAGGCAGCATCGCCCTAAGTTGAGCGCAGCTATCCAAGGGGCAGGACCATGCTGGAAAACATCTCCGAGATCATGCGGCAGCTTGGCATGCCGGGCGCGCAGAACATCTATGTCGTCGCCGGCCTCGCGCTCGCCGCCATCGCCATCCTTGCGTTCCTGGCCAATTTCATCACCAGGCTGATCATCCACCGCATCGTCAAGACCGTGATCAAGGGCACGGCAACCACGCGCGATGATATCCTGCTGCGCCACCGCGTGTTCGAGCGGCTGTCCCAGCTTGCCCCGGCGCTGATCATCTACTGGCTGGCACCGCAGGCGCTGGCCGGCTTCCCGCAGGCTGCCGCCCTCATTGTCACGCTCAGCTTCATCTACATGGTCGTCATCGGCGTCCTGTTCCTTGACGGGCTGTTAAACGCAGGCCTTGAAATCTACCGCACCTTCCCGATGTCGCGGCAGATGCCGATCCGCTCCTTCGTGCAGGTCGGCAAGCTCCTGATCTATCTCGGCGGCTTCATTTCCGTCCTGTCGCTGCTGCTCGGCGAGAGCCCTGTGACCTTCCTTGCCGGTCTCGGTGCGCTCGCCGCTGTCTTCATGTTCGTGTTCAAGGACCCGATCCTCGGCTTCGTCGCCGGCATCCAGCTGTCGTCGAACCGCATGGTCGCCATAGGCGACTGGATCACCATGAAGAAATACGATCTCGACGGCGACGTGGAGGAGATCGCGCTGACCACGGTCAAGGTGCGCAATTTCGACAAGACGATCACCACCGTGCCGACGCAGGCGCTGATCAATGAAAGCTTCCGCAACTGGCGCGGCATGCAGGAGACAGGCGGGCGGCGCATCAAGCGATCGATCCATGTCGACCTGTCGACCATCCGTTTCCTGAGCGATGACGACATTGCCCGCCTGTCCAGGGTGCAACAGCTCAAACCCTATATCGAGGAAAAGACCCGCGAGCTTGCCACCCATAACGACAAGCACGGCATCGACCCGGCGAGCCTGATCAACGGCCGGCGCATGACCAATGTCGGCACCTTCCGCGCGTGGCTGGAATTCTATCTGAAGAACCACCCGATGATCTCGAAGGACCTGACCTTCCTCGTGCGCCAGCTGGAGCCGGTCGCGACCGGCCTGCCGATCGAGATCTATGTATTCACCACGACGACGATTTGGACCGAGTACGAATCAATCCAGGCCGACATCTTCGACCACATCCTCGCCGCCGCCCGCGAATTCGACCTGCGCATCTACCAGCAACCGTCAGGCGCTGATATTGCGGGGTTGAAAATAAGCCCCCAAGTGGGGGCTTAAATCACAACAAGTCTAGCTGAGCCGGAGGTTCTTTTGGAAAGGTATGTCCATTGAGCACCTCGCTAATCCTACCTTGGTTTATCCCAAAGTGAGCGGCGATATCATGCTGTGTCATATCTGTTTGGGCGTATAGCGCTTTGATTTGCCTAGCCATCTCTTTGGTGACCGGCGGGGACTTTCGCTTTTGTGGAAAAGACTCCATGTCTTGGCTCCATATTGACGTCCTTTCCGCCTTGTCAGCCAAAATGATATACCATAATGGTATATCAACCTTGCGGGGTTGTTTTGACCTAGCTTGCTGACGGTCAGGACAATGACTGATACAAGCTAGACAAAATTTCCACGGAAGCCGCGACAACGGCTCCGTGGTTTTTGCCTTGCCAAGCATGAATCGTGGATTCTCCCTGCGCCTCAATCACTAGTTTTCCCCACTAGTATTTTAGCCCCTTCACCCCACATCCGCTCCAGCCGGTTCCACCGGGTTCAGTTCACCCTCATAGTCCGGCACCGGGCGCTCCTCAGCTGCGGCATCTGTCGTTGCCGGGCCGTTCTCGGCGATGTCGTCGATCAGCCATTCCATTTCCTTGATCTCGCGGCGCTGGGCTTCGATGATCCCGTCGGCCAGTTCACGCACGCGCACATCGTCGATATTGGCCCGCTCGCTGGTCATGATCGCGATGGAATGGTGCGGGATCATCGCGCTCATATAAGAGCGGTCTTCGACAATCACCTGGCTGCGCACGAGATAAAGCGCCGCGACCAGCACCACCACGCTCCCGCCGAATATGCCGAGATTGATCTTTTTATCTGCATACATGCCGAGCATGAAGGACAGCATGACGATCGCCATCGCCGCGCCCATGACGAACGTCATGTAAAACCGCGTCTCGCTCCAGCGTACATGCTCCAGCGCGTAAGTGTTGAAATACATGAGGGCGAACATGACGACCATCGACGTGCCGATCATCGCCGCAAACCGCCAATAGTTTGACTTTCCGTCTTGCATCGCTGATCTCCTGATAGCTGTTTCACAAAGGGAAACGGTCAGGAGAGCCGGCCGGTTCCGCCAGGTCGGGATTCGCAGCGGAGAGACCTAGAGCTTTTTCAACTCGGTCTCGTTCAGGTCGATAGAGATTCTTGTACCGCTATCGCCGCTCTTCACATCGATATCGGCTTCTAGCATTTGCGTCAGCCCCCGTACGATACTGCCGCCGAGACCGGAGCTGTTCTCGCCGCTCGTGGTGTCAAGCTCACCTTCTTCATCCTCCGTACGCCCACGCTGCTCGGGTATCGATGCGGATTCCTCCGGCCAGTTGCTACCCTCGGGCAGGCCGGTACCGTCATCCTCAACGACCAGCCGCACGACATCATCATCAATCCGGCAAAACTGCACCTCTACCAGTCCCTTGTCGCGTCCCTTGAAAGCGTGTTCGAACGTATTGGCCAGAAGCTCCGTCAACAGAAGGCCGAGACGGCCGGAAACATCCACGGGAAGCTTCACCGCATCGCAGTCAAGTTTCATCCGTATATCCGGCCGTCCGCTGATGCTGCCGATCACGTTTGCGACGCGGCTGAGATAGGCGCCGGCATTGACCTGGTCCCCGTCATCATCGTCATTTGCCGAAAGCATCGATTCATAAAGCATCGCGAGCGCCTCGACCCGGTGAGCAAGGGCCTCGAAGGACTCCTTCGTCAGCTCCCGGCGCGACTGCAACCGGATCAGGCTGACGATCATCGACAGGTGATTCTTCACCCGGTGCTGCAGTTCCTTCAGCATTATGCCGGGTGGCGTCTCATGATCGGGCCGCTCCGATTCACCGCCGGTTCCCCCTTCACAGTCATCGACCGCTCGCTGGACAGCAAAAAAGGCGGTCAGCTTCCCGTGCTCATCCTCGACCGGCGTAATCAGCAGGTGGTTGCAGAATTCGCTGCCATCGGCCTTGTGATTGATCAGCCTGATCTCGATTTCCTCGCCGGCTTCCACCGCCTCACGGATACGCCGAACATCATCCTTATGCGTGGCATTGCCCTGCAGAAACCGGCAATTCCGACCAATCGCGAACTCCCGCGTATACTGGGTGATGCTGACAAACCCTCTGTTCACATAGACAATGGGATTGTCATCGAGCGTTGGATTGGTAATGACGATACCGATCTGCGCATCCTGCATGGCAGATTGTATCTTCTGCGGCGTCGCTTCGAACGCTATATTTTTATCCATTTTAAAATTTCCCGTACACGGTCGATCTGACCGCACTCTCCCGATGCACAGCTATAGTACGCATTCTTCAGGTGATTGCCATAAAGCATGACAAGAAGTGGCAAAAAAGACCGTCGGGATTGCGCCGATGTTATCGGGAGTTACACCTCAGCGGATCAGCCGCGTCACCAGCTCTGCGGTATAATCGACCATCGGGATGATGCGCGAGTAATTCAGCCGTGTGGGGCCGATGACGCCAAGCACGCCGACGATCTTCTGGTCCCTGTCCCGGTATGGGGCGACGATGACCGACGAGCCGGAGAGTGAGAATAACCGGTTTTCCGAGCCGATGAAGATGCGCACGCCCTCGCCTTCCTGCGCGGCCCTGACCAGCTCGATCACATCCTGCTGGCGCTCGAGGTCCTCGAACAGCATCCGTACACGGTCTATATCGTCGAGCGTTTCGGCGGCAAGCAGGTTCGCCTGCCCGCGCACGATCAGGTTCAGCCCATCGCCACCGCCCATTTCGGCGACGCCCTGGCGGACAAGGTCTGACGTCAGCTCGTCGAGGGCTGCGCGCTTGGCCTCGACCTCTTCCAGCACCATGCGACGGGCCTCGGCGAGCGAGCGCCCCTGCAGACGGCGGTTGAGGTAATTGCCCGCCTGTTCCAGCGCCGAAGGCGGCAGGCCGGCGGGCAGGTTGATGACGCGGTTCTCGACATCGCCATTATCGTGCACCAGCACGACCAGCGCCTTGTCGGGCGCTGTCTTGACGAATTCGATATGCTTCAGCGCGCTGTCGCTCTTGCCGGTCAGCACGAGGCCCGCCGTGCGCGTCAGGCCGGAGAGCCGCCCGGCGAGCTGGCCCAGCACCTCATCGGCGCGGGCGCCCGGCCCTGCCTGCTGCTCCAGCGCGCTCCTCTCCTCCGCCGTCAAATCGCCAATCTCCATCAGCCCGTCCACGAACATCCTGAGGCCCTGCTCGGTGGGCAGGCGCCCGGCGGAGATATGCGGCGCATGCAGCAGCCCCATATCGGTCAGGTCGGCCATGGTATTGCGGATGGTCGCGGCGGAAACCTGCAACCCGCCTTTCTGGGACAGGGTGCGCGAGCCGACCGGCTCGCCGCTTTCAAGATAGGATTCCACGATCTGGCGGAAGATTTCGCGGGTTCGGCTGTCGAGGGTGGTCAGAACGCTCATATCCTTGAAAATATTCACTTTGCGCCGCGACGCCAAGGCATATCGGCGCATTTTTCGCGCCTCATAATTCTGGGGGCGTGCAAACCAGTTTTTAAGCTAATCAGCTGTAGGTTGCGGCCATGAGAGCCGAAGAAAAGAACATTCTCTACAGGGCAAACCTTACCAGCGCGCCGATCTGGCTGATCGCCATGACGCTGGAATATTTCATTTTCGACCTTGCCGGGCATTCGCCGTGGTGGACCGCGTGGCTGGCCGCTTGCTATGGCGGCGTTGCCCTGCGCATGGGCATGTCCTGGCTGGGACTGAAGAAGAAAACCACGCTTGTCCACAGTTTGATGATCGGTTCGCTCGTCCTGTGCGGCAGCCTGTTTGCCCTGCCGGTGCTGTTCGTCCATCCGCTGTCCGACCCGCACATGATGTTCCTGATCGCGCTCGTCCTGTCGATCGCAACGTCCGGTGCCCACACGCTGGCGCTATCGCGCATCGGGCTCCTGTTCTGGGTCGTACCCTCCTTCGGTTCCTTCATCTTCCGCATGGCGACGATGCCGGTCGAGCTTTATCCCGCCTATACGATGGATCTGCGTGTTGCGATGATCATCGGCTGTGTGCTTTATGGCTCGCTTCTCATCCTGCTCGGCCTCGGCAGCGCCCGGCGCATCCGCCATACACAGGATCTGCAGGAATCGCTTAAACAGGCGAACCGCGAGAACCGCCGCCGCGCCCGCGAGGCAGAGGCTGCGACCAGCGCCAAGTCAGACTTCCTCGCCATGATGAGCCACGAGATCCGCACACCGCTCAATGGCGTGCTGGGCATGGCACAAGCGCTGAGCCAGGAGAATCTGGGCGAGCGCCAGCGCGACCAGGTCGAGACGATCATCGAGTCTGGCAAGTCGCTGATGGGCATCCTCAACGATGTGCTCGACATCTCCAAGATCGAAGCCGGCAAGATGGAAATCGACCGCGCCCATGGCGACCTGCACCAGACGCTCGGCTCGGTCCACAGCCTGTTCCAGCCGATTGCCCATGACCGCAAGATCGGCCTGACCCTGACGCTGGAAGACACGCTGCCGCAACATGCCCGTTTCGACCCTGTGCGTGTGCGCCAGTGCCTGACGAATTTGATGTCCAACGCGGTGAAGTTCACCCGAGAGGGCGAGGTCGCGATCACCGCGTGGGCCGAACCGGCAACGCCTGGCCTGCGCCTCGGCGAAGGCGCGGAAGCCATCGTGAAGGTTCAGGTGCGCGACACCGGCATCGGTATGGACGAAGAAGCAATGGAACGACTGTTCAAGACCTTCAGCCAGGCCGATGGCTCCACCACCCGCAATTTCGGCGGCACCGGCCTCGGCCTTGCCATCTCGCGGCGCCTGTCGCGCATGATGGGCGGCGACATCATCGCTGAAAGCAAGCCGGGCGAGGGGTCCATCTTTACACTGACCTTCACCGCAACCATTGAAGCGGCCGCCAACGACGCCGAGGATATGCAGGCGGAAACCGAAACGTCTGGCGGGGAGGCCCTGCGCGTTCTTGTCGTCGACGATATCGCCGTCAACCGGCAGGTCGTGCGCGTCTTCCTCGAACCCGCCGGCTATAGAGTGACGGAAGCAGCCGACGGCGCGGCGGCACTGGAATGCCTTGAGGGCGACAGCTTCGATGTCGTGCTGCTCGACATCCACATGCCGGTCATGGATGGCTATGAAACCATCGCCCGCATCCGCGCCAGTGACGCGTCATGGGCGACTATCCCCGTCATCGCCCTGACCGCCGATGCCATGGCCGGCGACCGGGAGAAATTGCTGGCCCGCGGCATGGATGCTTATGTCAGCAAGCCCATCGACCGGCGCGACCTGCTGCGCCAGCTCTCGGTCATGGAACGCAAATCCGGCCAGCAGAATCCCTCGCGACAGAAATTGACCGGTACTGCCTGACCCTCCCGGCATTGCCAGGGGCCTTTTCCGATCTCTCCCCCCTCGACATTACCGGGCTGGACGTCTACTTCCTGAACGCAACTGAAAATCATGTTCAACAGGGAGTCCTACCATGCGTCCATCCGGCCGGTCCTTCAACGAAATGCGCGAGGTCACCCTTGAGCCCGGCTATGCCAAGCACGCCGAGGGCTCCTGCCTCGTCAAGTTCGGCGACACGCATGTTCTGTGCACGGCGACATGGGATGAGTCGACACCGCCATGGATGCGCGGCGAGGGCAAGGGCTGGGTGACCGCCGAATATGGCATGCTGCCGCGCTCGACCCATTCGCGCATGAAGCGGGAGGCCAAGAATATCTCCCAGTCCGGCCGCACCCAGGAAATCCAGCGCCTGATCGGCCGGTCCTTGCGCGCTGTCGTCGACATGAAAAAGCTGGGCGAGCGCCAGATCCTCGTCGATTGCGACGTCATCCAGGCCGATGGCGGCACCCGCACCGCGTCGATCACCGGCGCCTATGTGGCGCTGAAACAGTGCCTCGACTGGGGCGTTGCGCAGGGGATCATCAAGGAAAGCCCGCTGACGGATTCCGTCGCCGCCATTTCCTGCGGCCTCGTCAATGGCGCGCCGGTCACCGACCTCGACTATGCCGAGGATTCCACCTGCCAGGCGGATGCGAACTTCGTGCTGACGGGCAAGGGCGGCATCGTCGAGATCCAGGGCACGGCAGAGGGCGACCCCTTCTCCGAGGAGCAGTTCACCGCGCTGCTGACGCTGGCCAAAAACGCCTGCATAGAGCTGAAGGCCAAGCAGGATGCGGCGCTGTAGGCACCCCTATCATACCACCGGCAACCTGCGTTATCGTGGCCAATCAACAAGCCAGCAGGGATAGCCGGTGCCGGAAAAACCAGAGGAAACACCTCCAGTCGTAAAGACGCCGCGCGAGCATCGCCGCGATGCGCGTCTGGAGAAATATCAGCGCAAGCACACTCATATCGTCGATGTGCTGATCCGCGAGCGGGCGGAGAAACTGTCGCGCTCCAAGCTGTGGCCGCTTTATCGCCTGTGCCTTAACCAGCTGCTGGACTATCCCAAGGCTGTAAGGATGGTGAACGAGGCGGGCGAGTATCGCGCCCGCGACGCCTTTGACTATGTCAGCGAAAAGCTCGACCTGAAGCTCGACATCACCGGGCTGGAAAATGTGCCAACCGAGGGCACGTTCATGATGGCGCTGAACCACCCGACCGGCATTGCCGACGGCATCGCCGTCTATGACGCCTTGAAAGGCATCAGGCCGGATGTCGCCTTCTTCGCCAATGCCGACGCGATCCGCCTCAACCAGAACCTGACCGAAATGCTGATCCCCGTCGAATGGGTGGAGAAGAAGAAGACCCGCGCAAAGTCGCGCGAGACGCTGAAGGCGACGACCGAGGCATTCAAGGCCGAGCGCGCCATCGTCATCTTCCCGTCAGGCCGCCTCGCCTATATGGACGAGAACAAGAAGCTGCAGGAACAGCCCTGGATGAGCACCGTCTCGGCCCTGCCGAAAAAATATCAGTGCCCGGTCATTCCGGCGCATCTGACCTCGCGCAACTCATGGCTCTATTACTGGTTCTGGCAGGTAAACACCGAGCTGCGCGACATGACCCTGTTCCATGAGCTCCTGAACAAGAAGGGCCAGACCTATCGCATGGTCATCGGCGAGCCGATCATGCCGGACCAACTGCCGGAAAATAATGACGAGGCAGCGGCACTGCTTCGTACTTATGTCAGTGGCCCGCTGGTAGACGGGGTGAGCTGGGAGACGTTCCGCAAGCAAAACGGCCCAATCCTATCCTGATACCTGACCCACTGGGTCTTAATGCTGGTGAAATTTCTTCTTGTTTTTTCTCTCCTTGCCGCAAAAACTTTTCTTCGGCGGTCCATCCGTCAGGGGAGTATTTTCAGGAGAGAGACATGACCCGATTTTCACACCGGCTCGCGCTGGCCGTATCCGCCTGCCTGTGCCTTTCAGTTTTGCCTGCCACGGCACAGCAAACTCGTCCCAACCTGCAGGACTTTGCGGGCGTTGAAGTCCAGAAAGCGGAAGAACAGCAGAATTTCGCGCCGCTTATACCGGTCGCCGAAGATCTTGCCCGCCAGCGCAATACGACATCCTGCTTTGCCGACAGGGCAGATATCCTCCTGCTCGCCGAAGGGCTGGCCATCTATTGCGATGGCGATGTCGCGGACGGCTCGGGCAGGTTGCTGGAATACGGTAAATTCGTACCCCAACTTTATATCCTGGAGAACGAGGCAAAGGGTGCGCTGTCCATCGACCGTGTCCTGGACATCGCCCAGGCCGCCAGCCTGCGCAACATGACCGGCGACAGGCAGCTTGGCGAATCCCGCTTCCTCGTTCAGGGCATTGCCCCGAATGGCAGCACAGCATGTCCGGGATGGGCCGCGCCAGTCACCCTTGCTCGCGGTGACACGCAATGCCGCACACTGACCATGGCACAAAGCTGGGCGATGCCTCCGATACCGAAACAGGCCGTGGAGTTGCCACCGGCAACGGTTCGGTTCGAGGTACAGGAATCCAGGTCACGCCCACCGCTGCAATGTAAGCGAGCTGGGTGTTAGACCAATGAGTGGGCAGGCAGGGCTCCCCTGCCTGCATCATTTTACCATCAAGCGATATCAGTCCTGCCTGATGGTGCCGCCACCGATGATGGAACGGTCGATGGATGGATTACCGCGATAGGTGATTGTGCCGCCACCAATGATGGCAACGTCCAGCTCTTCCTCCGCCGTGACCATGATCTCGCCGCCGCCGGTAATCGCGATACTCACCTCGTCAGCCGGCGCACCGAACGCATCGATCATGCCACCGCCCGTGATCACGATATCGAGCTCATCGACCTTGTCGAACGTGTCCAGAACCTCGATGTCGCCACCACCGGCAATGACGATGGCCTCGACGCTCGATGTCGTCACCTCGACCTCGAGTTTGGTGCCACGCGGACAGGGTTTCTTGCAGCTGATTGACAGTGCTTCGTCATCGACCTCTATCTTCATCGCTTCGCCGCCATCGATGATGCGCACCGACGGCGTGTCGCCGCGGCGGATGGCGATGTCGCCGCCACCGGCCAGCACCACACCCGTGAACGGAGCGGTCTCGACGACCTGGCCGTTCTCATAATCGGCAGCAAAGGAAGGGGAAGTGGAATAGGCAAAAAAGCCGACGCCCGCCGCAATCGACAGGCACAGCGATCCAAGCGTGGATGCTCTCATGGTAATCCTCGTTCGTGTCGCGCCCTCGACAAGAGGAAACATGGCGACGCGGACGGGAAATGTAAAGAGGCGTGCGGCTGTTTTGAGCCTACCCGTCGCTGCCATAGGTCATCTGCATGAAGACGTCTTCGAGGTCGGCCTCGACGGTGGACAGGTCCTTCACATGGATGCCAGCGGCGTTGATCGCGTTGAGGATATCGGCGACGCGGGTCTGGCTCGGCTTGTAGGAGACGTAGAGCGCGCCATCCTCGCGGATTTCCGCGCCGCACAGGTCGCCCAGCGCCGGCACGGTTTCCAGCGGTTCTTCCGGCACGATCATCAGCATTTTCTGGTCGAGCGAGGCGATCAGCTCATGCTTGGGCTGGCTAGTCACCACATTGCCCTGGTGGATGATGGCGATGGTGTCGCACAGCTCCTGCGCTTCCTCCAGATAGTGAGTGGTCAGGATCACCGTCACGCCCTGCTCGTGCAGCTCCAGCACCTGTTCCCACATCTGCTTCCTGAGCTCGATATCCACGCCGGCGGTCGGCTCGTCGAGGATCAGCACGGGCGGTGAATGCACCATGGCCTTGGCGACCAGCAGGCGGCGCTTCATGCCGCCGGACAGCATGCGCACATAGGCGTCGGCCTTGTCCTCGAGGCCCAGCCGCTTGAGGATCTCCATCGACCGGCGCTCGGCCTTCGGCACGCCGTAAAGCCCGGCCTGGATCTCCAGCCCTTCGAGCGGCGTGAAGAACACGTCGGCGGAGATTTCCTGCGGCACGACGCCGATGGAGGCGCGCGCCATGCGCGGGTTCTTGTCGATGTCAAAGCCCCAGATGGAGGCCGTGCCCTCGGTCTTGTTGACGAGACCGGCAAGGATGTTGATCAGGGTCGACTTGCCCGCACCATTGGGGCCGAGCAGCCCGAATATCGACCCGCGCGGGACCAGCAGGTCGACGCCCTTCAGCGCTTCCTTCGGCGGGGATTTCTTGGTGCCGGCATAGGTCTTCTTCAGGCCGCGCACCTCGATCGCCCAGTCTGAATTCCCGGCAGATGCCTGCGCCTTGGGTGCGTCCTGTCCGTCAGCCATGATCGGTTCCTGTCTGTCGCTTATGAGCCCTGCATATCGGCCCGCGCCCCCACATCCGTCAAGGCGTGCAACAATACCCCCTTGACGAGCGGGACCATAAATAGTCATTCACGAGGAGATATAGCGCATTCAGGAGACCCGTCATCATGGCCGCAACCCCAGTCGTCAAGGTTGAAGACATTCTGGAAAAACTCGGCCCCGTGCCGGAAGTGGTCTATGTCGCTTCGACCCGTGTCATGTGCAATGGCGGCGGCGGGGCGCTCGGCCATCCCAAGGTCTGGTACACGATCGGCGATGATGGCTATGCCGAATGCGGCTATTGCGACCGCGCCTTCATCTACGCGCCCGACAAGGCGTAAGAGACAAGGCCTGACAGCCCCCATCTCTAAAAATCAGCTACCTAATCCCTATCTCTTTTTCAGAGGGTTCTGAAGAAGAGGAGACTATCCATGTGGTTATGGCTTTTATGGTGGTGTGTCGATGACCATCTGGCGGCGGCGCTGGACGCACCCGGCCTCGGCGAATTGCCGATCTGGGTCCCGCTGATCCTGTCGCTCGCCTTTGCGTTCACGCTCGATTCCACGATGAAGAAGAACAAGTCCTGATCTGAAAAGGGCCTGACCGGAACCGGGAATGGCCCGAACAGGGGATTGCGAGCCTGCCGTTTCCGGCTAGTCTCTCCCGACAATCGGGAGAAACAGTGCCATGCGTATACTCATCATCATCTGCATCAGCCTTGCCGCCATCATGCCTGCACGGGCACAAGGCAATACGCAGGGGGATATTCCGCAGATCGAATGGAAGACCAGCTATGCCAGCTGGGTCGCTGCACTGGAGCTGGAGCGCCGATGCGCCACCCTGTATCTTTACGAGGCCCGGGAAATACACCGCCTGATCGCGGAAAGCGAAAAGACCCTGCCGACCTGGTACAAGGCTCACGGCACCAATCGCAGCACCCCGCGCGAGATGGAGCTGCATACGGAGGAAGTCGCCGCACAGCGCAAGACCGCCATTGATGCAGTCTCGTCCTTCACCTGCGAGCAGGCCAACGCGTCGATGCTCACCTCCGCCCGCAGCATTATCAGCAATCGCCTCCTGAAAGACCTGCTGCTATCCGAATATGTGTTTAACGGCACGGTATCGGACATCACCCTGAAACCCACCGAAAAACAGGTCGAGTTGCGCAACCGCCTGGTCCAGGTTCTCGGTGGCATCTATGGCGAGGGCTGGCAGGCCGCAAAAGACAATGCCGAGCAGGAAATGAACAAGGAGCTGGAGGCCCAGATGCCCCAGTACCAGCGCAGCGTGGTTATCGACGCCTATCGCCGCGTCGAGGACGCATTGCAGCAATTGCTGGTGGAACTGGCCGTCCTGCAGGCCGGCCACCGCATCGACGTCAACGTGAATGACGCATCCCTCTATGCCATCGCCCCGTCGGAAGGGGACGGCATGGTAACCGTGGCACCGGTAGACATGCTGAAACTGCATACCAATGGCAAACGCTATGTGCTTGTACCGGGCCTGAAAGGGATCGACGAGGCCGGGCGGCTGGTGATCATGATGTTCGATGATGGCCAGAAGACAAAGGAACTCGACGCCCTATCCGCCGCACGACTGCTGGTGCAGGACGCAGCATTGACGGGCGCAACATATAAGGACAACTGGCGCAGCATGACCACGAGCCACGAGGGCACGCCCCTCGCAAATTGTCCGGCCACAGCCTGTTACGCCTTTCCCGCCGAAGCGACGCAAAAGATCGCCCGTCACCGCATTGAGTATGACATAAACGGCTACAGCTATAATGCCGAATACTATCTTGGCACGGCAGAGGCGTTCCCGATCCTGATGGACGATGGCGGCGACAGGCTCGGCAGGGAACACCTGGACATCGAAGTGATCGATTACTGGATCGCCCGGCAGGAAACTGCCGGTCAGTGATCCTGGCAGTTACCGTGCGCGGAGGATTTCATCGCGCACGCTGCCCGGCGTGCGGGAATGATAGCGCTGCATGAAATAGATCACGATGACGATCCAGAACCCCAGCAGCCCGAAGAAATAATAAAACCCGCCCAGATCCTCTATGTAATACATGGTCGCTTCGGGCGGTATATCGCCGAAGACCCGCGTCTGTCCGGCATCGTCGATGAAGATGTTCGTGCCCTCGATATCCTCGGGCGGCACGAAAACATGTTCCGTCAGCAGATAATCGCCACCGGTCAGCAGCGCTAGAAAAATCGGTGTGCCAAGCAGGAAGACGATCAGCACCGCCACCGCATAGCCGGGAAAGCGCGGCATCTCCACCCGGGCATAGATATCAGAAAAGCCCTTGCGGTCGAGGCCCTTCAGCAGGTCAGGATCTGCCCGCTCCAGCCGCTCATATTCGGCGACCGCACCCTCGGCGAGATCGGCATCGATGCGCCGCTTCCAGAACCAGTAGGCGCCATAGGCTGCTGCGCTGAGCAGGATGATGGTGGCAAGAAAGGCTATCACGTGAGCTTTATCCGTTAACTGTTCCGTCAGCCCTCTTGCCCGGCAGAGGGTGCAGGGTCAAGGGGCTGCTCTTGCGTCGGCGCGCCCGTGCGCGCCTTGTTGAGCGCGGTGCGCAGGGCATCTGCCAGCTCGCCGCGCTCCGCCGGGGACAGGAAGGAGCCGAGCACCAGCCGCCGCCCGCCGCTTTCCAGCACCAGCTGGCTTTCATGGTGCACCGGCCGGTCGATCGACAGCCGCGTCCAGAAAGGCTGCAGCCGCCAGCGCGTCTCATGGCCCGACGGCAGGACGCGCGAGACCCAGAGGTGGTCTTCGGTCAGCATCACCCTCTCATGCAGCCGGCCCTGCCGATAGGAAATCCGGAACGCGACATAGACGGCGATCACATCGAGCCCGGCAAAGAATATCACCGGCCAGGCCCCCAGCACGGTGTAATAGATCGCCGAGAACAGGTTGACCGCAATGATCACTGCCATCACCGCAATGAACCCGCCATTGGGCAGGGAGCGGTTGGGATAGAGCAAGGCGTTGAACAACAGCCCGTCATCATCATCCTGACCCGCCGACTCAGGTGCGGCGAGGGCCCGGCCCTTTGCGACCGGTGCCATGTCCTCAATGACGTGATTTTGTACCATGGGCGGACAATAAAGGGCCGGACCCGCCCGCGGCAAACCAATTTCCCGTAAGGTGACAATTTTGCGCGGGCCTTTTACGGCCCCCGTGTTAGGTAGGGCCCATGCCGAAGAACATGACCCGCGCGGCGATTGCCGACTTTTACGAACGCCTCAGCGTGCACATGCCAGCCCCGAAGACGGAGCTGGACTATGCCAGCCCCTACACGCTGCTTGTCGCCGTGACCCTGTCGGCGCAGGCGACCGATGTCGGCGTGAACAAGGCGACGAAGCGCCTGTTCCCGGTTGCCGACACGCCGGAAAAGATGGTGAAGCTCGGCGAGGAGAAGCTGGGCGAATACATCCGCACCATCGGCCTGTGGCGGAATAAAGCCAAGAACGTCATCGCCCTGTCGCAGATCCTGCTCGACGAGCATAACGGCGAGGTGCCGGAGACCCGCGAAGAGCTGGAAAAACTGCCCGGTGTCGGGCGCAAGACGGCCAATGTCGTGTGCAATGTCGCCTTCGGCCAGCCGACCATCGCCGTCGACACACACATTTTCCGCGTCTCCAACCGCACCGGCCTTGCCCGTGGAAAGGATGTGGTCAAGGTCGAGGAACGGCTGGAAAAGGTGACGCCCGAAGAGTATCTGCAGCACGCCCACCACTGGCTGATCCTGCATGGACGCTATGTCTGCAAGGCACGCACACCGGAATGCTGGCGCTGCGAAGTGGCGGATTTGTGCCTGTTTACCCCCAAAACACCGGAAGGCGGCTTCCCCAAGAAGAAGAAGCCTGCCAAAAAGGCTAAACGCACACTCCGCTCGAAACCGCCGCTGAAAAGCGCGGCAAGCCGAGCTCGCAAAGTGGGTGACAAGGGGGCTTGAGATGAGTGAAACACGCCAGATAGACCTGATCGACCGGCTGATCGTGCCGCTCGACGTGCCATCACCGGAAGAGGCGGAAACGACCGTCGCCCTGCTCGGCGACCATGCCCGCTTCTACAAGATCGGCCACCAGTTGCTGCCCGTCGGCGGCGCGGGTCTCGCCCGCCGCCTTTCGAACCGCGGCAAGAAAGTCTTTCTCGATTTCAAGTTTCTTGATATCGGCGCGACGGTCGAAAAGGGCGTCGCCAGCGCGGTCAAGCTGCAGGGCGATTTCATCACCATCCATTCAGACCGCGATGCCCTGAAGGGTGCTGTGGCCGGGCGCGGTGACGACCCGCGGCTGAAAATCCTCGCCGTCACCGTTCTGACCAGCTGGGACCAACAGACGATCACCGACAATGGCATGAACATGTCCGTACATGACCTCGTCCTGTTCCGCACCGAGCTGGCCGCCGAGAATGGCGCCGACGGTGTCGTCGCCTCGGCACAGGAGGCTGCCTCCATCCGCGCGCGTTTCGGCAATGACCTTGCCATCGTCACGCCCGGCGTGCGCCCCCATGGCGCGT
Source organism: Aquisalinus luteolus (assembly GCF_009712425.2). Lineage (GTDB taxonomy): Bacteria > Pseudomonadota > Alphaproteobacteria > Caulobacterales > Parvularculaceae > Aquisalinus > Aquisalinus luteolus. The sequence continues at coordinate 312,970 of NZ_VCJR02000002.1, read as the reverse complement.
CCTCGAACGACCAGAAGCGCATCGTCACCCCGGCAGAGGCGATCCGCGCCGGTTCCGATCACCTCGTCATCGGCCGCCCAATCCTGAACGCGCCGAACCCGTCGGTCGCGGTGAAGGATATCATGGACGAAATGGAAGAGGCCCTCGCCGACGACAAGGGCGTCTAGGGGCGTTAAACCCCTACTCGCAATGCCAGCATGGTTCGTGGACGAACTGTCCAGAACCATAAGGTCCTGTGTCATATGATCCGATCGGGCTGCCCGGCGGCGTTTCAGGGCCGGTAACCGGCAGGGCGCGCTCCGGCGCCTGCCGCAGCAGGTGAGCCGTGATCTGGTCGGCGAGCCAGGCATCATGGGCACCGCGCTCCCCGCCCCGGCTACCCGACGCAACAAGCTGGTCCTCCAGCAGCGACAATTGCCGGCGCACTTTTGCCTTGACCAGTTGCGAGGTCGATCCCTCATCCAGCGCCATAAGCGCGAACACATACCGTCCGCGCACGGCATCGGCAATCAGTGCCTGTCGCCCATCAGGCGCGGGGGCGAGGACCACACCCTCCAGCGCCTCGAACACATCCTGCAGCGACGGCAAGGATGCATCCCGCGCGTGGAACTGCACCAGCCGCTCAGCCCGCTCCGGTGCCAGCACCGCGCCAAGCGTGACATCGGCGGCGGTCTCCACCGCGGCAACGAGATCGAAGGACGGGTCCGCCCGGCTTTCCAGCCGCTCGCTCGGGGCAGCAAACCAGAGCTGGTCATTTGTCGGCTGCATCAGCACCAGCACATTTTCAGGTATGTCGAGTACGGAGGGCCTGAGTGTCTCGGCAAGCACCGCCAGCGCCCGGCGCTGTTCCGCCGCCGGGGCAATGCGCAGGTCTGCCCCGTCAATGCCTGTGCGGGCATAGTTATAATAGGCGCCGCCCAGCGTCTTGGCCGCCGCGGCGACCTGATAGCGGTGATAGAGATAGACGGGCGTGAACACGTCGGCGAGGGCCGATTGCGGGCGGCCAGCGGCCAGCGCATCAGCATCGAAGCCGGCAATCGCGATACGCCGAACGGCCATGACATTCTCCAGTTCCATCACCGGATCGGCGCCATTGTCCCAGACCGCCGCGAGCGGATGCATCGTCCCGGCGGAGCGGCCATGCTGGTCGGCAATATAAAGCAAGCCCCTGTCACGGGCATCCGCGATGATGGCGTTCAGCTCTTCTTCCTCCGTTTCCGGATCGAATTCGCCATAGAGCCATTCTACCGTCACCTTGTCCCACTCCCCTATGCCGCTGTCATAGACTTGCGAGAAATCGAGCGTGCCATTGCGCCGGGCAACCACCCATGGCGCGGGATAGTCTGTGACAGACGCCCGGTCGTTTACAGACGCAGCAAAATTGTGCCCGAAGCCGAGCGCATGGGCGACCTCGTGGGCGGACAACTGGCGAATGCGGGCAAGCGACATTTCCACCGGATCATCGGCATCGCCGCTACCGCTCTTGCCCGCACCGGCCAGCCCCTCGAAAATCATCCGGTCCTGACGTACACGCTGGGAGCCGAGGATGACATGGCCCTTGACGAACTCCCCCGTACGCGGATCGATGATCCCCCCGCCGTAGGACCAGCCCCGCGTCTGGCGGTGCACCCATTGCACGACATTGTAGCGTACATCGAGCGGGTGCGCGTCTTCGGGCAACAGCTCGACCCGATAGGCCCCTTCCAGCCCCGCCGCATCGAAGGCATCGGCCCACCAGCTCGCGCCCTCGACCAGCGCATCGCGGATCTGTTCCGGCGCGCCGGGATCGATGTAAAAGACGATTGGCTCTACGAAAGCACTGTCGGGATCGGCCGGATCGACGCGCTGCAGCCGGTGGCGCATGGCCCAGGTCGTGATGATTTCCTCGTTCAGCGGTGCGGAGTAATCGTAAAAGCCGAGGGTGAACGTGCCTGTGCGCGGGTCGGCCTTACGCGGCACATAGCCATCATCCGGCAGGCGCACGAAGGAATGGTGCACGCCCAGCGTCACGGCCCCGGGATAGGGCGCCGTTGCCTGAACCTCCGCCCCCGGATTACCCGACGTGAACGTCATCAGCGTGTCGACCTCGACATTGTCCGGGAAGGCCAGCACGCTGCCGGGCTCGATCATCGACAGGTCGGACGATAACGAAAAGCTGGACCCCTCTTCCGCCAGGGCATCGGCGAGGCCGAGGATGTCCATGGTCAGCAGCCCGGTGAGATCGACCAGCACCCGGCCATCATCCGCCACCGCATTCACCGGCCCGGACCAGATGAAGGATGTCGCGAAGGACTGCGCCACTGCCTCTTGCTCCAATGGATTATTCGCCGTGGCGCGATAGCGATGGTTCTCGACCTCCGCCACCACCCGGTCACCGACCTGGCGCAGGCGCACAATCTGGCCGGAATTCCCCCAGCCGCGATCGAGCCCGATCGGGTTGGACCCCAGCCCGGAGGTCAGCCGCATGGCATGGATGAACCGGATCAGTGTGCCGCCCTCGTCCGGCGCCGGCAGTGTCACCAGCACCTTGCCATCGCCTTCATGAACCTCGAAAAAGCCATCGACAGTCTCCAGCCCCTCGACCTGGCTGGCATAGCCCGCCTCGCTGGTCGATGACCCCTCTGTCGCCGGTTCGACGCAGGCGACAAGCGACGCGACCAGGACAGCAGGCAAAAGGGCATTTCTCAGAAGGCGCATGATCTCTCCAGTGTTCCTCGTTCACCGGGAAGCCTAGCCTGCAATCGCTTCAGATCAATGGGGAAATCTCTGCCTGCCAGACTTGCAGGTTATTTCATTGCGCGTCGAGCGCATCGAAAAATTCCGGATATGTTTCTCGCAACACCCTCTCCGCATCCCAGACCCGGGTCCGATAATAGCGACTGAAGGGCACCCCGCCGACATATTCGACATACATTACCGTATCATCATCACGCCACAGCGTCTTCGACCTTTCGCGCGCGCGCGAGAAATCAGCGACGCATTCGCGCAGTGCCAGCTCATAACCGAAATCTTCCGACCGTTGCTTGTTCCCATTGCGCCAGTAAGCGGGCATACGGATCAGTTCATACGTGCCATCTGTCCGCAGGATGATATCATATGCACGGTCTGGATAAGGTCCGGTTCGGATTGCCTCATAGGCCGCCTCCCGCAAACGCTCCACCTCGGGCGGCAGGGCCCGCTCTACATAGACGGCTTGCTCATTGTGCAGATATCGTGGCTGAGTTGCCTCGATGATGCCCGCCAATGTCCGCCCCGGGAAAGAGTCCGGATAATACCAGCCATACTGCGCACCGACGTGAAGCGCTGTCCCGACCAGCATGAAGGACTGGAAAAACAGGCCGAGCGCCGCATTGCGCCACCGCTTCTCGGTCAGGACTGACAGCACCATGACGGCCACTGACAGCACGACGATGTAGAGCATCAGCTGCAGATAGCTGGTCCCCCATGGCCAACCACCGACTCAGAACAGGTCGTAATTGCAGTATGGCATGATCACTATCATCAGGATGTTCAGGATCCAGTAGAGCCCGAATAACAGCCACAGGAAGATGGAAAACGGCGCAAAGCCGGCGAGCTTTGATATCAACCCGCCCTGCGTCCGTCTTTCACGGTGTCTTTTGACGAATGCCCTTGAACGCATACCACCCTCGCGTGCAGCTTAACCCCTCCGGGTAACTCATGCCAGCCGGAAAGGCCTCTCGTCCGTCTCTATTGCCACCACCCGCTCCCCGGCATAGGATGCAATAAAACTAGAGGATTAGTATTTATGAAATTCAAATCTTTCCTGCTCGGCGCTACCTGCGCCGCCGCAGCCGTATTGACACCGGCTTTCGCCAGCGACGATGTCGACGCCTTCATTTCCACCCTGGCCATCGCGCCGGAAAGTCCCGCTGCCCTGACAGAGCGCTGCGATGCAGCAGTCGCCAAGATCGGCGAGATGAAGACGGCGCTGGAGGAAAGCACCGACGCGCCGGGCCTCGACACGACACTCGCGGATTTCGATGAACTCTACCTGATGACGGTCAGCGCCTTCCTCGAAGGCTATCTCCTGTCAGAAACCCATCCGGATGCGGATATGCGCGACGCCGGCGCCATGTGCCTGCAGAAGACCTATAATTTCTACAGCGGCCTGTCCCTCTCCCGCCCGATCTATGAGCAGCTGTCCGCTGTTGACCTGACAGATGCAACCGAAGAACAACGCTATCTGGTGAACAAGCAGATCACCCAGTTCCGCAAGGGCGGTGTCACGCTGGATGACGAAGGCCGCGCCGCCGTCGAGGCCCTGCAAAACGAGTTGAATGACCTCTCGCTCAAGCACTCCCAGAATATCCGCGACGAGGATGCCGTGGTGAAGGCCTTGCCGAGCCAACTGGCTGGTCTGCCACAGGATTATATCGACAACCACCCGGTCGGTGACGATGGTGCAGTGACGATCACCATGGCCTATCCGGATGTTTCTCCGGTATTCACGTATGCGGAGGATGAGAGCCTGCGCAAGGAAGTCTCGCGTGTCTTCTCCAACCGCGCCTGGCCGGAACAGACGGACGTCTTCCGCGCCATGCTGGAAAAGCGCTATGAGCTGGCACAGATGCTGGGTTATGAAACATATGCGCATTTCGATCTCGATGGTCGCATGATCGAGACACCGGAACGCGCCCGCGACTTCATCGACTCTCTATCCGACGTCGCGCGCCCTGCCGCGCAGAGATATCACGACCGCCTGCTGCAGCGCCTGCAACAGGATAATCCGGATGCAGAGCAAGTGCCCGGCTGGTCGGCCAGCTATTATGGCGAGTTGGTGCGTCAGGAAGATTACGCCCTCGACAGTCAGGAAGTGCGCCAGTATTTCGCCTTCGATAATGTGCAGGAGGGCATGTTCACCCTTGTCGAGGACCTGTTCAATGTCGAGATCACACCGTGGGAAACGGAAGTCTGGCATGACAGCGTCGGTGCCTACGAGATGCATGACGCAGACGGCTCGCTGATCGGGAAATTCTATCTCGACCTGCACCCGCGCGAGGGCAAGTTTTCCCACGCCGCCATGTTCCCGCTTCGCGTCGGCCTGACGGATCGCTCCGTACCCGTTGGCACACTCGTCACAAATTTTCCGGCGGGCGATCACTCAACCGGCCTGATGGAGCACGGCCAGGTTGAGACCTTCCTGCATGAGTTCGGCCACCTCATTCACTGGCTGTTCTCTGGCAATCTCGACTATGCCATGCAGAACTTCTCCGAGATCGAGAGCGACTTCACCGAAGCGCCCTCGACCATGCTGGAGGAATGGGTCTGGGATTATGACAATCTCAAGCAATTCGCCGTCAACGCCGATGGCGAGGTGCTGCCGAAGGACCTGTTCGACAAGATGGTAGCGGCCCGCCTGTTCGGTCAGGGCTCCGGCGTCATGAGCCAGCTGGCCTATTCGGATATTTCGCTCAGCTATTACGATCAGTCCCCGGAGGGTATGGATCTCGATGCTGTCTATAACGAGACCTTCCGGTCCTATTCGCCATTCAAGCAGATGGACGGCACCCATAGCTGGGCATCTTTCGGCCATCTCGATGGCTATGGCGCGGCCTATTACACCTATCAGTGGTCGACCGCCATCGCCCTCGACATCTTCTCCGAGTTCGAAGCCAATGGCCTGCGCGATCCTGAAACGGCTGCGCGCTATCGCAACCTGGTGCTGGCGCCCGGCGGCAAGGCATCGGCCAACGACCTGTTGGAAGATTTCCTCGGCCGCGAGTTTTCCGTCGAAGCCTATGAAAAGCGCCTGATGGAAGAAGAATAATCCGCGTTTCTCTATAAAACTGAAAAGGCCCGCCAGAGCGATCCGGCGGGCCTTTTTTATTTGCGTGTGCAGGAATGATTACATCCGCTCGACGACACCGCAGGCGATGCGGTCACCGGCGGCACCGCTCGGCTGGGACTGGTAATCATCCGGACCCGAATGGATCATCACGGCTGACCCATCCTCATCGAACAGCGTGCCGGTCTCGTCCGCGAGCAGCGAGATGTTTGTGTTCAGCACTTCGGTGACCAGCGTGCCGTCTTCACTGACGAAGATATTCGGCATATCGCCAGCGTGAAGACCGTTTTCGCTGAGCGCGCCATGGTCATTTCCGCGCGGCGCATAATGACCGCCTGCGGCACCGAAGTCAGGCGAGCAGGCGCCGGTCTCGTGAATATGGAAGCCGTGTTCGCCAGCGGGCACATTGGTCAGCCCGGCGCGTATCAGCACGCCATTGGGTGTCTGGGTGAAGCTGACGGTGCCGACCTCATTACCCTCGGGGTCCATCAGCACGGCCTGTGCCTCTGCCGGGCCTTCATCGGTCATTTCCGTCTCGCCCATATTGGCGCGGCGGGCCTGTTCGGCTGTCATGGTGCTATCGCTCGCCGCGTCGACCTCGCGGTTTTCTTCGACAGTCTGGTCCTCGACTGTCTGGTCGGCGCAGGCGACGGAGCCCGCGGCGATGATGCTGGCGGCGATGGCGGCGGTGATGGATCTGTACATGGAGTCCTCCGGGAGTTGCATGAATTGGTCATGGGGTGAACGCGCCAGCATTCACTCAGGTTCCAGTATCTACATAGAGCCGGCATGGCGTTTGTCAGGCGCCAAGGCCGCTTGACCGGCTTCGCCCGGCCCGACACAGTACGCCCTGACAGGAGGAACGAGACATGACCCGCACGATTATTGCCCTGACGGCAACAAGCCTGATGGCGCTGGCCACGGCACATGCTGAAACCACGGCGCTGACTGGCACCACAGTCATCGACGGCACCGGCGCCCCCGCTATCGAGAACGCGAATGTGATCGTCGAAGACGGCCAACTCGCCTGCGTCGGCACGGCGGATGCCTGCCCCGTGCCGGACGGCGCGACGGTGGAAGACCTCTCCGGCCACTTTATCACCCCCGGCCTTGTCGATGCCCATGTCCATTTCGGCCAGACAGGCTGGCTCGACGGGAGGCCGGACAGCGGCATTCTCGGCGATGTCTACCCCTACGACGAAACCGTCGCCTGGGCCAAGGCGAACCCCGGCCGCTGGCACGAGGCCTACCTCTGCACTGGCATCACCGCCGCCTACGATGTCGGCGGCCAGGCCTGGACCGTGACCGGCGAGCATGCGACGGACACGGATCGCCCGGACCGCGTCCATGTGCGCGCCGCCGGACCGCTGACGACCCATGTCGAGAACAATGCCGGTTTCATGGTCGGCGATGTCGCCGACGAAGCCCTGTTCCTGCCCATGCAGGAGAGCACTGACCTTGCCGACAATATCGCCTTCCTGCAGGCGATTGACGCTGCGGCGATGAAGGTCTGGTACCTCGCGCCGTCTGACGAGGACCGCGAGCGCCTCGATGCGCTGATGATGGAGGCAGGCGCCGCTGCCGATGAAGCCGGCCTGCCACTGATCGTCCACGCCACTTCTCTTCGCGAAGCCAAGATCGCTCTGAAAGCTGGCGCGGAAATGCTGGTCCACTCCGTCGACGATGCGCCGGTAGATGAGGAATTCCTTTCCCTGCTGACGGAGAACAATGTCGCCTACGCCCCGACCCTGCAGGCAGGCCGCAACTGGGGCCGGGCGCTCGCCAGCGTCGCCGTCGACAGCCCGGCGCCGATCGACGACCCGAACAATTGCGTCGATGCCGCGATCCGTGCCCGGATCAACGACACTGCCGTGCTGAAGGGCAACCTGCCGCCACGCCTTGGCTTTGCTTGGGCAATCAACCGGCTGGAAGGCTCCGGCGCGGAAGTCCTGCAGATGCAGCAGAACCTTCTCGCCGTGCATGAGGCGGGCGGCTTCATCGCAACGGCGACCGACGCCGGCAACCCGATGACGCTTCACGGCCCCTCGATCTATGAGGAGATGGAGCTGATGGAAGAAGCCGGCCTCGACCCGGCGGAGATCATCACCCTCTCCACCCGCAACGGCGCTATCGCCATGGGGCTGGGTGAGGAGACCGGCACGCTGGAGGCAGGCAAGACCGCCGACCTGATCGTGCTGGCCGAGGACCCGCGCGAGAGCACCTCTGCCTTCCGCAGCCTGACCCATGTCATGCGCCTCGGAGAGCTGAACTCCCAATCTGACCTGCAGGTCTATGACGGCGAATAACTTTCGTTAGTTTTGACAACCCGCAGGCCGGGCTGTAGACAGGGCGCATCCGGGCGGCATCAGCCGCCCGTTCGCATATCCACCTGACAGAAACCGACCGAGCATGTCCGCCACCACACAGCCAGAATGGCAGCGCCGCCGCACTTTCGCGATCATCGCCCACCCCGACGCGGGCAAGACCACGCTGACCGAGCGCCTGCTCCTGGAGCATGGCGCCATCCGCATGGCCGGCGACGTGAAGGCCCGGGGCGAGCGTCGCCGCACCCGCTCCGACTGGATGGAGATGGAGCAGAAGCGTGGCATCTCGGTCTCGTCCTCCGTCATGACCTTCGAGTCCGACAAGGCGACCTTCAACCTGCTCGACACGCCGGGCCACGAGGATTTTTCCGAGGATACCTACCGTACCCTGACGGCTGTCGACAGTGCGATCATGGTCATCGACGCCGCCAAGGGCATCGAGAGCCAGACCCTGAAACTGCTCGAGGTCTGCCGCCTACGCGATATCCCGATCATCACCTTCATCAACAAGATCGACCGGGAGGCGCGTGACGCCTTCGAGCTGCTCGACGAGATCGAGGAAACCCTCGCCCTCGACCTGTCGCCCGTCACCTGGCCGGTCGGCATGGGCCCGGATTTTCAGGGCTGTTACGACCTCGTGCGCAACCGTTTCGATCCATCGGCGGCCAGTGAAGACGGCACCCGCCGCAAGCTGGTCGAGTGTTCTGGCCCCGACGACGAAAAGCTCGACGCCATGGTCAAGGACCATGTACTCGAAAAGTTCCGCGAGGATGCGGCGCTGGCCGTCGAGGCCTACAAGCCGCTCGATGCCGAAGCCTATCGCCAGGGACATATGAGCCCGGTCCTGTTCGGCAGTGCCCTGAGGAAACAGGGTGTCGCCAGCCTGCTGAACCTTGTCGAATCCATCGCCCCGGCGCCGCGCCCGCAACCGGCAGAACCCGAAACGGTCGTGCCGGAGGCTGATTATGTTTCCGGCTTCGTGTTCAAGGTGCAGGCGAACATGGACCCGAACCATCGTGACCGGGTCGCCTTCCTGCGGCTGTGTTCGGGCAATTTCAAGCGCGGCATGAAGCTGAAGCACATGCGCACCGGCAAGCCGATGGCGATCCAGAGCCCGATCTTCTTCTTCGCGCAGGATCGCGAGATCACCGAGGAAGCGATGCCCGGCGACATTATCGGCATCCCCAATCACGGCACGCTGCGCGTCGGCGACACGCTGACCAGCGGCCCGGACCTGAAATTCACCGGCATCCCGTCCTTCGCGCCGGAGATCTTGCGCCGTGTACGTCTCGATGATCCGCTGAAGGCCAAGCAGCTGAACAAGGCGCTGACGGACCTCGCCGAAGAAGGCGTCGTGCAGGTCTTCTCGCCCATGCTGGGCGCGGACCAGCTGATCGGCGTCGTCGGCCAGCTGCAGCTCGACGTGCTCACCTCCCGCCTCGGCGCGGAGTACAAGATCGCCGCCGGTGTCGAGCCCAGCCGCTATCAGGCCGCCCGCTGGCTCGCCTCCGACGACAAGGCGGCGCTGAAGAAATTTATCGAGAAGAACCGCGCCAACATGGCCGAAGACCGCGATGGCGCCCCCGTCTTCCTCGCCCCCGGCGCCTGGGAAATTCAGTACGCGGCAAAGAACGCGCCGGAGATCCGGTTCTCGGCTTCGCGCGAAGTGGCGTAGCCCCCTCCGCCCCTGTCGGGGCACCTCCCCCGTACACGGGGGAGGAATGACATCGCACATAAATTGAGACGCTCGCTCTTTCTTCCCCCGCTTGCGGGGGAAGTGCCCTCGAAGAGGGCGATGGGGGCATTGTACGCACGGTGTCTGTTTCACCGGATCAGGATTAGTCAAGGAGCGTAGCCCGGCTCCGCCGGCGGCCCTTTGGGCCGTCCTTGACAAATCCTGACCGGTAAAACAATTGGCAGCCGAGCCATTAAGGCTTCAAAGAGCCTTAATGGCTCTTGGCTGATAGATCGTGAGTCTGATGCTCCACCTTTAAAATCAATGCCTTAATTGTAAACGGAAAAAGGTTTTTTTAAAAAGCAGCCCCATGAGGGCAGCAGAATAGTCGCGAGCCCCAATACGGCGATCACAAATTCCATCAAAAGAAGAGTAAACTCCATACAACCAAAATAGACGAGTCGAAGAGAAACCCCTACCCCTTCTCGAACGGGTTCAGCTTTTTCAGGAACAGTTGGAAGCCGCCGCGGTTTTCCTTCCGCGCCAGTTCTTCCTCGTTGATCAGGAACGTTGTCTGGATGACATAGCGCTCGCCCTGGAAGGGCGGGTGGCCGTGCCAGCTAGTATCAGAGCGCGCAAACGCGAAGACATTGCCGGCAAGCGGCGAGACTTCCTCGGCGAAATCGTCCATCGACCCCTCACCGTTCAGCGCACGGATCGCCCCGCCGGCGGCATTGTCCCAGCCCTCGTTGAGATAGATCAGCATGGTGCAGATTTTCGAAACGCTGTCATTGTGCACGCGCCCGTCACCCAGTTTCGAATGCTTGCGCACGGTGATCATGCGCGGCTTGTCGCGCAGCTCTAGCCCCAGCTTGTCGGAGAGGACGTCGGCGAGCTCCGGCGATTTCAGGTCCTCGATAAGCTCGGCGAACTTGCCCTTCGCGTCCAGCTGCGACAGCGGCAGGTAACCGGTCTTGTCGATCTTCGGATAATCGGCACGGACCTCTGCCGCCTCGTCCTCACTCACCGCGCCCTCGGCGACGATATAGGTGAAGGGAGAGATGCGGGTGTCGGCGGCCCTCAGGGCATCGAAATTCAGCATGTCAAATCCAGCATGGCTGGCCTCTGGCGATTGATAACTGCCCTTCCATACCGCATCCGCGGGCGGGCTGACAACTCAACGTGCAGCGGCGATAATGTCTGGACATTTCAGGTGCCAGCGGCTTTGCTTCGGCAACGCTCAATGGACCGGGTATGGACAAGACGATCATCTGCATGAAATGGGGCACGCGCTACGGCCCTGAATATGTGAACCGGCTCTATGGCGCGGTGACGCGCAACATTACCGGGCCGTTGCGCTTTGTCTGTTTCACCGATGACCGAACCGGCCTGAACCAGGGCATCGAGATCCAGCCGTTGCCACGCATCACCCTGCCCGAGCCATATACCTGGACGCCGTGGCGCAAGATCTCCTGCTGGCAGTACCCGCTGGCCGACCTGTCGGGCGATGTCATGTTCCTCGATATCGACCTGATCATTACCGGCCCGCTGGATGACCTTTTCGCCTATGCGCCGGGGGAATATTGCGTTATCGAGAACTGGACGCAGAAGACGCGCGGCCTCGGCAACACATCCGCCTTCCGGTTTCCGGCAGGCAAGCACACCGGCCTGTTCGAGATTTTCGAGGCGAACCCGCAAAAGGTGCTGGAAGAACACCGCACCGAGCAGCATTACATCTCGAAATATATCCCCAACCAGAAATTCTGGCCGGTGGAATGGTGCGTGTCGTTCAAGCACGATCTGGTGCCACCCTTCCCGTTCAACTGGTTCCGCGAACCGGCGCTGACGCCGGAGGCGCGTATCGTTGCCTTTACCGGCCGTCCGGACCCGGATGAAGCGGCGGTCGGGGTGTGGCCTGCGCCGCTGCACAAGCGTTTCTACAAGCACGCACTGCCCGCGACCTGGGTCAACGAGCACTGGAAAGAGTAAGGACCGCGAGCAAGGGCGGGAACTTCTAAAGAGCGTTGGCGTCGAACGTGTCGCAGGCTTCCATCTCGCCGGAGCGATAGCCGCGCTGGAACCATTCCATGCGCTGGGCCGAGGTGCCATGGGTGAAGCTGTCGGGCATCGGGCGCTGGCCGGCCTGGCGCTGCAGCGTGTCATCGCCGATCGCGTTTGCCGCCGTCAGCGCTTCGTCGATATCGCCATCATCGAGCCCGGCAAGGTCGTTTTCGTGATGGGCCCAGACCCCGGCAAGGCAGTCGGCCTGCAACTCGACCTTCACCTGCAGCGCGTTCTGCCCCGGCCCGGTCAGGCCCTGCTTGGCCCGCTGCACATCCGACAGCGTGCCGGAGACGTTCTGGATGTGGTGGCCGACCTCGTGCGCCACCACATAGGCCTGCGCGAAATCGCCTGGCGCGCCGAAACGGCGCGACAGCTCGGTGAAGAACTCCGTGTCAAGATAAAGAGCGTTGGTCGCCGGGCAGTAGAATGGCCCGACGGCGGAGGAGGCGTAGCCACAGGCCCCGGCGCTGACACCGCCGGAGAAGATGTGCAGTTCAGGCTGGGGATAGGTGCTGCCGCGCCGGGTGAACTCGCCATCCCAGACATCTTCCGTCGAGGCAAGGACGACGCACATGAATTGCTCTGTCTCGCTGCCGCTTTCGCACAGGTCCGCCTGGCTGGCGGCTGATTGCCCGGCAGGTGCGCCCTGCCCGCCGCCGGACAGCATCTGCAGCGGGTTGAGGCCCATTGCCTGCAGCGCAAAATAGCCGACGACGAGGATAGCGATCCCGGCCAGCCCAAAACGCGTCATGACGAGGCGCAACAGCATGAAGATGATGAAGTTGCCGCCGCCACCGCCAAGCCCGCCAAGGCCCTGGCGCCCTTCGCCCTTGCGGTTGACGACATTGGTGCTCTTGCGGCGGCCGGTTCTGCGCATGAAAAATCCTCCCGGACTGGTTTGGAAGTCCGGGAGGATGTGAGCACGGGCCGTGCGGTTTTTCAATCAGGCAGTCGTCGTTTCCGTGGCAACGGCAGGCGCCGCCTTTCGACGTCCGAAATACCAGAAGGCAAGCGCCAGCGGGATGGCACCACGGGACAGCAGGTCGATGATGGTGACCGGCGTGAACTCGAATGTCGGCAGGTTCTCCATATCAAGCGCACCTGCCAGCGCCGCAAACACATCGCCATCCTCCGATTGAGCCAGTAGATAGCCGACACCCAGCGTGATCAGGGTGAAGTTATAGCCTGTATGCATGCCCGCCGCCGGCAGGACAGACCGCGCCGCATAGGACAGGGCCGCGAACAGCACGCCGATGGAGCCGACAGCGATCAGCGTATAGACCATCCACATGAACCCGGCGACGACCCGGTCCGCATGAAGCAGCGAAAAGACGATGCTGGAAAAGACCAGCGCGACGACCAGACCATGGCGCCATGTCAGGGCACTGAGCAACCAGCCGCGAATGAAGATTTCCTCCGCCGGCGCCTGGATCATCACGAAGATGAAGATGCCGAGCACCATCAGCGCAAACTGGCCGGACAGGACATGGTCGAAGTTCAGCGCGGCCTCCGTTGCCTCCGGCATGCCGAACACGGCCCCCGCCAGCGCGGCCGGGATACCGAGTACGATGGCAACAAGGATACCGCCGCCAAAGCCGCCCCAGAACTTACCCCCATAGAGGAAGCCGGTGATGCCGGCGGATGCCAGCGAGCGTTTCTCCATCTTTATCTTCATGATGGAAACAAATGTCAGGCTGATGAACAGCCCCAGCATGGCAGCCGCGATCAGGACACCCATCGTCCAGCCCGGCGGCTCGGCGGATGCGGCGGGATCCCAGCTGCCCCCCAGAATAGCGATGGAGAACACCGCGATGGCCACCAGTGCCGCAACCACGGCGGCCCCGACCAGCGCCAGCATGAACAGCAGTGGCACCTGCAGGATCGCCCACCATGCGGCGACCGGTCTTGCCCCCTCGGGCAATGGTTCGTAGATATAGGACTTGCTCATGATCTTCCCTCCTTGAGCGTTTAATCACTTCTCTCCGTCATCGGAGAATATTTCCTCGATCTTCAGGTCGAACAGCCTGGCGATCTTGAACGCCAGTGGCAGTGATGGATCATAACGGCCTTTCTCCAGGGCATTCACCGTCTGGCGGGAAACGCCGAGCCGTTTTGCAAGCTCGCCCTGGCTCCAGCCATGCCGGTCACGCAACTCATTCAGATTGTTGTCCATCGATCAGATGCCTCCCCGGCGCTTGCCGAGTTGCCATTTGCCGATCATCAATCCGAGGATCGTCAGGTAATAGAACAGGTAGTAGTGCCAGAACCGCGCCTCGCCAAAGCCGAGCGCCTCTTCGCCCAGCGTCCACAGCGTGACCGCCATGAACAGGATGGCGCCGGCAAGCGCCGCCGGTCCGATGACGATCCGTGTCCAGAATTCATCGATCCGGTGAAAGCGGATGCACTCGATCACGATCCAGACAAGCGTCACGAGGAACACCGCATAGCTGCCGATGGTAATCAGTTCCGGTCGCTCCAGCGGGCCGTCGCCAAACGTTACCGGCACAGCCGACCCGTCGAGGAAATTCACAAGCATAATGCCATGAATGGCGCTAGCGACGGCGACGCGCAGGATGATCCTGCGCTGCACCGGATCGGACATATCGCCCAGCAGCATGTCGATGTCGCTGACATCCGCCCCATCATCGGCCGCGGCGGCTTTCCTGCGATAGCCCCAATACATGGCGGCAGCGCCACCGAAGAAGAGTATCGCGCCAACCACAGGGAACCAGAACGACCCTTGGCCGCCATCGCTCGTCCACCCGACGAACAACCCAACGCCTATCCCGGCGAAGAAGAGGCCGCCTATCATCTTTAGAAAGAAAGTCCATGTACGCATTATCTTGTCTCAATCCCTTTGCACCGGTTTCAGCATGTTACTTCCAGTCTGATGGCATGACCTTCGCCCCGATGGCCAATGCCAGACAGATTGACATGACGGCATAGACGCCGAGATTCTCCAGCCCTTTGCCCTGCATGATGTCGACGACCAGTAGGGCGACATAGACAAGGATCAGCGCAACCGCGACGATCGAGATGATGTGGCGGCGCCAGTCAAACCGCATTACGCCTTGCCCCCGTTGCCTTCGCCCTGGCAGGTGTGGCGCCCGGCCTGAAAGCACCAGGCACCGGTCGCGACCAGCGGTATGGCGGCAAGTCCCCACATGAGTGCTGCCTGCAGATCATTGTGCTCGAAGATTTTTGCCAGCATCGCACCGACGGCATATCCGCCGCCCAGGCAGAATAGGCAGGTGAGACCGAACAGGGTCAGAATACGGGTCATTACTTTTTCCCTTGCTGTCACGCTCGGCCTGATGACACCCCTTGTGTCAAGCTAGCTTTACGTGTAAAGACACCTTTACAAGCAGAAAATATGCCTGTCAAGCACCCTTTACAACCCTCTCCATAAAAAAACCGCCCTCGGGCGGTCTTCTCACTCATGTTGTGAAGGATAGCGGTCAGCTCTTGTCCTCGCTGTCACCGTCCATGCCTGTCACGTCAGCGAATACTTTCAGGACGATCCCGACCACGCGGTTTTCTGCAAGGCAAGGCAGCTCGACATCAAGGCCGATCATCTGGCTGACCTGGTGACGGACCGAAATGCCTTCCGTCGCCGGGGATGTATGCGCCATCAGGCTGTCATAGGCAGACACGCTCAGCGCTGCCCCGGCCAGAATGCCGACCAGACCAATTCGCATGTCCTTGTGATGATCGCGGTGCATAAGCTCCCTCGCCCACTCTCTCTTTCAACTTAACCCATAGCACATTTGGTGACAGATTGTCGCGCTCGCAAGAGAAAATTCGCGATTTCGCCCATCATTCCTTGCCAAGGCTTCGCTTTACACGGCCACTATCGACAAAAATCACCACGATAGTTGCCAGATAGATCGCGGAAACCGAAAGCGGCAGCCATGTCAGCCGCTCGTCGGGAAACAGGAACCACAGCGCCGTGGGTACGATCGCCCGCAGCACGGCATGGGCAGAGAACAGCGCCGTGCGGCCATAGCTCCACCCGATAACAGGCCAGTGGATGGACATGCCCACCGCCAGGATAAGCGGGATCATCGACGGCGCCTCACCGGCTGCTACCACGATGAAGGCCCAGAAAAGCAACATGCTGAGCATGGCAGGCAGGATGACCGAGCCCACCGCGGTCCTGCTCTTCATGAAGTCGTTACGGAAAATTTTTGCGTAAAGAAGCGCCAGCGGAAAGATCGACCCGGAACCGAAAAAGGCGATCATGGACCAGGTCGAAAGATCGAGGAAATATCCGGCAATGCCAAGAACCGCCCAGTATGTCGCCCCGGCCAACGGGATGGGGAACCCGCCCCTCAGGCGTGCATAGGCTGAAAGCCGTTCCGCATTGACGGCAGCGCGAAGGTCTTCCGTGGTGAATTCCTGCATTAACATCCCCCTGTTCGAAGCTGCTTTTGCCTGAGATGAGGCATCCTGATCCCTGACATCATGTCAGGGGCAAGGGCTTTCTCGCGCCACCGACGCAGGACATCAACTTTTATTTACGAGCCGGTCTGGGCCGCATTCATTTCGCGCAGGAAATCAGACACGATACCCTGCCAGCGCCCGAGACGGGACTGGATGTGCGCCGGGGTCACCCCGCCGGTCAGGTCGATGATGAAGTCGACGCCGATCTCGCCGGAATCCTCCAGCACATAGGCGCGGCCATCATAGCTTGAATCGTTGAAATCATTGACCACGCGGTAATCGGCATTGGTGATCGTGCGACCAAGATCGAAATTGGCAAAGAACAGCAATTGCGAGCAGCGCGCTGGCGCGCCTTCGCAGCTCAGCGCCCTGACGACGAAATTGACCTGGCCCAGCCGGGCAACAGCGACGGGCGTGCCCTCACTCTTGTCGGACATGAGGGTCGTATTGAACCCGGCACCGGAGAGCAGGCTGTCGATTTCCTCTGCCGACATGTCCTCTGCGATATCCGCCGCAAAGGACGGCACAGCCCACCCAGCCATCACCGATGCAGCCAGCACCAACCCGATCTTGCGCAAATTCCCCAGCATCACATTACCCCACACTCTGCTTTGCATTTATCGTGCTTCATAATCGCGCGTCTGTCCATTGTGCCTTGCAAAAAAGCCCGCCAAACCATATCGCTGTGACACAGAGGCGGACTTGGATGACAACCGAGGGGAAGCTGCGGCAAAGCGCACAGATTCGTTGACTTGTCACCGACCCACGATATTTTCCGCTCAAACGAGACCACGAGGCAATTGATGAGCGACCAGAGCGCGAGCACCCCGCTTTCCCCCCATCTGCAGATCTGGCGATGGACCGTCACCCTGTTCTGTTCGATCACCCACCGCGCCACCGGCATGGCGATGTATGCAGGCACGATCCTGTTGACCATCTGGCTCGCCGCCGCCGCGACCGGCGAGGCCGCATTCAACACCGTGCAGGGCATCTACACCTCGCCCTTCGGGCTGATCGTGCTGTTCGGCTATACCTGGGCCTTGTTCTTTCACCTGCTCAACGGCATCCGCCACTTCGTCTGGGATGCGGGCTATGGTTTCTCCATCCCGGCCTCGCGCGGGTCGGCTTGGGCCGTTGTCGGGGGATCGCTGGCGCTGACCGTCGCCGTCTGGTCCGCCGTCTTCATGCTGGGAGGCAATTGATCATGGCAAAACACGGCACCACCCACTTCATCGCACAGCGCATCACCGCGCTCGCCCTTGTCCCGCTTGCCATCTGGTTCGTCTTCGCGCTGCTTTCCCATGGCGGCGACAATCGCGCGGAGCTGATGGAGTGGATCGCCGGCCATCCATGGTCGGTCGCGATCCCGCTCGCGCTCCTGATCCTGATCGGCTTCTATCACATGCGTATCGGCATGGAGGTCATCATCGATGACTATATCCACAAGCCCGACCTGCGCGGCTGGCTGCATTTCCTCAACACTTTCGTGGCGCTCGTCGCCGGCGCCATCGCGCTGTGGTCGATCATCGCCATCACCCTGATCGCATAAAGGCAGTATCCTATGAGCACGTCCTACGAGATTATCGATCATGCCTATGACGTCGTCGTCGTCGGCGCTGGCGGCGCGGGCCTTCGCGCCACCCTCGGCGCGGCACAGGCCGGGCTGAAAACCGCTTGCGTGACGAAAGTCTTCCCGACCCGGTCGCACACCGTTGCGGCGCAGGGCGGCATCTCCGCGTCGCTCGGCAATATGGGCGAGGATGACTGGCGCTGGCACATGTATGACACGGTCAAGGGCTCCGACTGGCTCGGCGACCAGGACTCGATCGAGTATCTTTGCAAGCACGCGCCCGCCGCCGTGTACGAACTGGAGCATTGGGGCGTGCCGTTCTCGCGCACCGAGGAAGGCAAGATCTACCAGCGCGCCTTTGGCGGCATGACGAAGAATTTCGGCGAAGGCCCTGTCCAGCGCACCTGCGCCGCGGCCGACCGTACCGGCCACGCCATCCTGCACACGCTCTATGGCCAGGCCGTTCGTCAGAAGGCGGAGTTCTTCATCGAATATTTCGCCCTCGACCTGATCATGGACAATGGCGAGTGCAAGGGCATCCTCGCCTGGAAACTCGATGACGGTACCATCCACCGCTTCCGCGCCAAGAACACGATCCTCGCAACCGGCGGCTATGGCCGCGCCTTCTTCTCCTGCACCTCCGCCCACACCTGTACCGGCGACGGTAATGCCATGGTGCTGCGCGCCGGCCTGCCGCTGCAGGACATGGAGTTCGTGCAGTTCCACCCGACCGGCATCTATGGTGCCGGCTGCCTGATCACCGAGGGCGCCCGCGGCGAAGGCGGTTACCTGACCAACTCGGAAGGCGAGCGCTTCATGGAGCGCTATGCGCCGAGTGCCAAGGACCTCGCCTCGCGCGACGTCGTCTCCCGCGCCATGACGATCGAGATCCGCGAAGGCCGTGGCGTCGGCTCGGGCAAGGACCACATCCACCTGAACCTGAACCACATTCCCGCAGAAACACTGGCAGAGCGCCTGCCGGGCATCTCCGAGACCGCCCGCGTCTTCTCCGGCGTTGATGTGACGAAAGAGCCAATCCCGGTCCTGCCGACAGTCCACTACAACATGGGCGGTATACCGACCAATTATCATGGCGAGGTCATCACCAAGAAGGGTGAAGATAATGACGCCATCGTACCGGGCCTGATGGCCATTGGCGAGGCTGGCTGTGTTTCCGTACACGGCGCCAACCGCCTCGGCTCCAATTCGCTGATCGACCTCGTCGTGTTCGGTCGCGCCGCAGGCCTGCGCTGTGCGGAGATCGTCGACCCGTCAACGCCGGTGCCGGAAACACCGAAAGCCGCTGACGATTTCGCCCTGCAGCGCCTCGACCGCTTCCGTCATGCGTCCGGCGGCACGCCGACGGCCCAGCTGCGCCTTGCCATGCAAAAGGCGATGCAGGAAAACTGCGCCGTCTTCCGCACCGGCGAGGTTCTCGCCGAAGGCCAGGAGAAGATGGGCAAGGTACACACGGGCGTCGCCGACATCTCCGTCACCGACCGTTCGATGATCTGGAACACCGACCTCGTCGAGACCCTGGAATTCGACAACCTCGTCGGCCAGGCAACGGTGACGATGGATGGCGCCGCCAACCGCCAGGAGTCGCGCGGCGCTCATTCCCGCGAAGATTATCCGGACCGGGACGACAATGAGTGGATGAAGCACACCATCGCCTGGTACGAAGACGGCAAGTCGGTGATCGACTACCGCCCTGTCCACACATGGACCATGTCGAACGACATCGCCTATATCGAGCCGAAGGCCCGGGTGTACTGAGGCATCGCATACTGACCATCAGAGAGTGTTTCGACCAGAGACAGAAAGAAAGTCATTTCCATGGTAGAGCTGACACTACCCCGTAATTCGAAGATCAATTCCAAAGGCAAGAGCTACAAGGGCGAGAAATCCGCGTCCTCCGACAAGGCGCCGGAGATGCGCACCTTCAAGATCTATCGCTCCGATCCGGACAGTGGCGAAAACCCGCGCGTCGATACCTATGAAATCGACGTCTCGGATGTGTCCATGGTGCTCGACGCGCTGATCCGCATCAAGGATACGCTCGACCCCACCGTCACCTTCCGCCGCTCCTGCCGCGAAGGCGTGTGCGGTTCATGCGCGATGAACATCAACGGCGCCAACACGCTTGCCTGCACCAAGGGCATGGACGAGTGCGGCTCCGGCGATGTCGCCATCTATCCGCTGCCGCACCAGCCGGTGGTCAAGGACCTCGTGACGGACCTGTCCAAATTCTACGAACAGCATGCAGCGATCGAGCCGTTCCTGCAGTCCGACGACGAGCCGGAAAAGGAACACATCCAGAGCCATGAGGACCGTGAGAAACTCGACGGGCTGTATGAATGCATCCTGTGTGCCTGCTGCTCGACCTCCTGCCCATCCTACTGGTGGAATGGCGACAAGGATGACGGCAATGAATATCTCGGCCCCGCCGCCCTGTTGCAGGCCTATCGATGGCTGCAGGATTCCCGCGACGACGAGAAGAGCAAGCGCCTCGACTATCTCGACGACAATTTCCGGCTTTATCGTTGCCACACGATCTTCAACTGCACATCAGTCTGCCCCAAGGGCCTCAACCCTGCAGAGGCTATTGCCGGGATCAAGCGCATGATGGTAGAACGGGCGAAGTAGTCTCGTTTACGGGACCACCACGTGTCCCATCTGACAACTCAAAAAGGCGGCTGCCTGTACAGCCGCCTTTTTCTTTGGACGGCGTTTGGAGCGATGGGTGTTTCGCGGGATCGGCTTTTGTCAAGGCTGCAACCGCTAAGCGGCGCGCCAAAGGCGCAGCTTTGACAAAAGTCGACCCGCAAAACGATTGTCCGCCATGCCTGAAAGGCACAAAGTGCCTTTCAGGCCTTGGCTGACTATTCAAAATCTCATTCTCAACGGATTTCAGAATTACTCCGCCTACCCCGCCACGATTCCGGCGACCAGGTACATCACGCCCGCTATCCCCGCTGCGACCAGCGCATAGGGCAGCTGTGTGCGGACATGGGACAGATGCTCCGACCCCGCCGCAACGGAGGCGATGAGCGACGTGTCGGAGATCGGCGAGCAGTGATCGCCGAAGACACCGCCGCCGAGCACGGCAGCCAGCGCCAGCGATGGCGGGATGCCGAGGGCGATTGCAAGCGGCATGGCGATGGGCACGAGGATGCCGTATGTGCCCCAGCTCGTCCCGGTCATGAAGCTGGTCAGCGCCGCGGCGGCAAACAGGATCATCGGTACGGTGAAGGCCGGCAGGTTCCCGGCGGCGACGCCGGCGACGAACTCCCCCGTGCCGAGCGCGCGCAGGGATGAGCCGAGCGCGATGGACAGGAGCAGCACGGTGACGAGCGGCACCATCTCGCCAATGCCTTGGAACGCTTTCTCCTGCAGGTCGCGCGTGGTGAACAGCCGGTCGAGCCACAGCATCGTGCCCGCGACGACCACGGCCAGCGTGATCGCCCAGAGGATCGACCGCGCGCCATCGCCATCGGTGATGTTGCCATTTCCGGTGATGGTCATGAAAGAAAGTGCACTGACGATCATGATGACCAGCGGCAGCCACATGTAGCGCGGCCGTGTCGGCGCCGGGCCTGCCTCCTCGATGCCGCCCGCAACCCGCGCATCGGCCTTTGCCATCGGCCCGAACACACGGCCCGTAATCGCGGTGAGGTAGACACCGGTGACCGTCAAGAGCGCATAGAAATTCCACGGCACCGACCCCATGACCACGTTCAGCGGATTGGCGAAGTCATACTCCCCGACAAGGCTGAGCGCATAGGCGCCCCAGCCATTGAGCAGCAACAACACGCTGATGGGCGCAGAGGTCGAGTCGATGATATAGGCGAGCCGCTCGCGCGACAGTCCGTGGGCGTCGTATAGAGGCCGCCCCAGCACCCCGGCGGACAGCAGCGAGACATTCGTCTCGATGAAGATCACCGTGCCGGTGCCCGCCACCGCCAGCTCCGCCCGCCGCCGCGAGCCTGCGAGGCCGGAGCGGATCAGCGCCTGCGCCATCGCCGCGACGCCGCCGGATTCGCGCATGAAGGCGATCAGCGCGCCGATCAGAAGGCAGAAGAGCAAGATCTGCGTGTTGTACGAACTTTCGAACACCGCGACCGAGCGGTCGACCGTGCCGACCAGCCCGTCGAACAGGAAGAACCCGCCCGGCGTGCCGAAGCCGATCAGCGCCTCCGACAGGAACAGGGCGACGATCAGCGCCGCATAGACATTGCGCGCGACCACTGCGACGAGGATCGCCATCACCGGCGGCAACAGGGTGAAAGCATCCATGAATAAATCCCGTTCCTGGTTCGAAGCGCCCACCATTACCGATTTTGCGCCTATCGACCAGTCGGGCTTTTCTTGCGGCAGACCCGCCCTTTATAACGATGTCATGAGTACACCTTTCATCACCCGCGCCTTCCTTCTCGAACACCGCCCCGTCACCATGGCCATGCTGCGCGAGGCGCGGCCCGACCTCGAGATCATCGACGCCTCGGATGGCAACATTACCCCGGACGGCGACGCGCCCTATGCCGTCATCACTTTCGGCCCGGACGGTCGCATCAACGACTTTTCGGAGGCCGCCTGGGTCCATTGCGCCGGGGCAGGCTATGACAAGATCGTCGTCAATGCCGATTTCGACCCGCCGGTGCTGACGCGCACCATCGGCACGCTCGGTAACCAGCTTGCCGAATATGTGCTCGCCTATTATCTGCGCCACACCCAGAACATGGCTCTGCGCGAGCGCCTCGCCGCAAACCGTGACTGGCAGAACAAGCAGGCGCTGGGCGACTACGCCTTCACCCACCGGGCGCTGATCTTCGGCACCGGCCCGATGGGCGCAACCATCGCAAAATACCTGAGCAATCTCGGTCTCGAAACGATTGGCGTCGCCCGCTCGGCACGGGCAGTCGATGGCTTCGACAGGGTCATCACACTCGAGGACCTGCAGGGCCATGCACCGGAGCGCTTCAATCTTGTCGTTCTCGCCCTTCCGGACAATGACGCTACACGCGGGCTGATTGACCTGTCCGTTCTTACGCAGTTCAGGAACAGCCTGCTCATCAATGTCGGGCGCGGCACGGCACTGCCTGAAGCTGACCTGTTCAAGGCCCTCGATGCCGGGCATATCGTCCATGCCGTTCTCGATGTTCAGGAGACCGAGCCCCTCCCCGCCAGCTCGCCCCTATGGGATGACAGGCGCATCACCATCACGCCCCATGTTTCCGGCGGCACCCGGCAGGAAGACATCGCAGAGGCATTTCTGGAGTGTCTGAAGGCGCTTGAAAACGGCGAAAAGCCTGATCTTTTGGTCTGGGACAAGGGCGAAAACCAATAGCACTTGCTTAAATTTCTATATTTCTATAATTATGGAAATATGGAAACGAAATCGGCCGTTAACGCTTTTGCCGCCCTGTCGCAGGAAACCCGCCTCGACATCTTCCGCCTGCTCGTCAAGGCAGGCACCGGCGGCCAGCCCGCTGGCGCCCTGGCTGAAGCGCTGGGCATCGCCTCCTCCACACTCTCCTTCCACCTGAAGGAGCTTGAACAGGCGGGCCTCGTCACCTCCGACCGCGACGGGCGGCGCATCTTCTACAAGGCGGATTATGCCGGTATCCGCGAACTCATCGATTTCCTGATGGCCGATTGCTGCAATGGCGACCCGAGACTGTGCGGCCCCTACATCGTCACCCGTTCGAAAGAGGAGTGCTGCTGATGCGCAATATCCTGTTCCTGTGCACCGGCAATTCAGCCCGCTCCGTCATGGCGGAGAGCTATATGACCCATGCTTCGGATGGCGCTTGGCGCGGCTGGTCAGCTGGCTCCAAACCCACCGACACACCTAATCCTTTCGCTCTCGAAACGCTGCGGGCACACGGCATCGAACCTGTCTCCGGCGATGGCGGGGCGGTGCGCTCGAAAAGCTGGGACGAGTTCGCTGCGGAAAATGCGCCAATCATGGATGTTGTCGTCACCGTCTGCGACAACGCCGCCGGGGAAGTCTGCCCAATCTGGCCGACACGCCCCGGCGCCCCCGCGCCGCGCAAGCTGCACTGGTCCTTCCCGGACCCGGCCGCCGCAACAGGCAGCGATGCTGACAAGCGCGCAGCCTTCAAGGCTATCTTTGCCGATATCCGCGCCCGTATCGATGCCTTCCTCTCTGGAGAGGCTGACTGATGGGCTACACCACCGGCCAGCGCCTGACCGCCGAGTTCATCGGCACGGCTCTCCTCCTCGCCATCGTCGTCGGCTCCGGTATCATGGGCGATGCCCTATCGGCGGATGACGCCGTTGCGCTGCTCGGCAACACGATTGCGACCGGCGCAGGGCTGGTCGTGCTGATCCTAATTTTCGGGCCCATCTCCGGCGCCCATTTCAACCCTGCCGTCACCCTCGCCTTCCTGCTGCAAAGGCAAATCAGGCCAGGCGAAGCCGCCCTGTTTGTCGCTGTCCAGATCGCGGGCGGGCTGGCCGGTGTCGCGCTGGCGCACGCCATGTTCGACATGGACCTCGTCCAGACCAGCGTGAAGGCCCGCTCCGGCCTCGGCCAGGCACTGGGCGAGGCGACAGCGACCTTTGCCCTCGTCTTCACCATTCTTGCCACTGTCAGGTTCAGGGCGGAGGCCGTGCCCTACGCCGTCGGCCTGATCATCACGGCAGGCTACTGGTTCACCTCCTCGACCTCATTCGCCAACCCGGCGGTGACCATCGCCCGGTCCTTCACCGACACGTTCGCCGGCATCGCCCCGGCAGACGCACCGCTCTTCATCGCCGCACAGCTGATCGCCGCCGTTGTCGCGACCAGCCTTGCCTTATGGCTCTTGCAGCCGCGGCGGACCACAAGCCAACCCGAAAGCCTGACATGACCGACCCGACTGACATGCCCGCCCTGTCGCAGGAGCATATCCGCCCCATCGACGCAGACAGCCTCGCGCCCGCGGGCGACCTCGGCCATCGCCCGCGCATCCTGTTACTCTATGGCTCCCTGCGCGAGCGCTCCTACAGCAGGCTGCTGACCCTCGAAGCCCAGCGATTGCTGGATATGTTCGGTGCCGAAACGAAACTGTTCGACCCCACCGGCCTGCCACTGGCAGATGGCGCGCCCGCCGACCATGAAAAGGTCTCGGAGCTACGCGAATTGGCCGCCTGGTCTGAGGGAATGGTCTGGTGCTCACCGGAACGCCATGGGGCCATGACCGGCCTGATGAAGACCCAGATCGACTGGATCCCGCTCTCTCTCGGCGGTGTGCGCCCGACGCAGGGCAAGACCCTTGCCCTGATGCAGGTCTGCGGCGGCTCCCAGAGCTTCAACACTGTCAATCAGATGCGGGTGCTCGGCCGCTGGATGCGCATGATCACCATTCCCAACCAGTCTTCGGTGCCCAAGGCGTTCCTCGAGTTCGAGGAGGATGGCCGCATGAAGCCGTCGCCCTTCTACGACCGGGTCGTCGACGTGATGGAAGAGCTGATGAAGTTCACCTGGCTGACCCGGGGGCGCAGCGACTACCTCGTCGACCGGTATTCGGAACGCAAGGAATCCGCCGCCGACCTGTCGGCCCGGGTGAACCAGAAATCGCTCTGACGCGAAATTGACCCAGGTCATGCGACAGCCGGGATGACCTGCTAGGGTTCCGCAATAAAAGAGGAAGGAACCAGCCATGCGCCCGCTCATTGTTATCGGCTTGATCGCGGCCATCACCGCCTGCGCAACACCCGCTTTCAACCCTGACCCGAAACTCGATGCGTCCCTTGTCGGCACGACGATCGAGATCATGACCGGCGAGGAAAAGCGCATCGTCAAGGTGAAGAAGATCGAGGATGGCGTGATCTATACGGAGGCAGGTGAGACCTTCACAAACGCCCACATCATCGATACGGCCCCGGAACGACCCTGATATCTAGACATATTTGACCCATATAGGCGCAAACAGTCCCGCTATCGCGCCTACGAGGCCCCACAGGATTACGGTCTGCATATCCGCCGTCCGGCTTGCCGCTATTGCCGCACAAGCAACACCGGCAAGTATCCCGCACACTATCGGGCGCGGCTTCCATTTCCCTGAATCGAAAAATGGCAGACCTGCAAACCCTACATAGGCGCCGAAAAGACTGCCCATTATGAAACCGTGCAGATTGGGAACGCTGAACAAAGCCATCACCCCGAGAAGCAGGGCGAGCGAGCCAATGATGAGTACCGCTTCCACGGTGTTTTTCATGGTCAGCCTACCGCCCCTGGATTACCTCGGCGAACAGGGCCGCGTCGACATTGCCGCCGGTCGCGATGACGGCGACATTCTTGCCCAGTACGTCGATCCGCCGCGACAGGATGGTGGCGAGGGCCACAGCCCCGCCCGGCTCCAGCACCAGCTTGAATTCCTCGAACGCGATCCGCATCGCGCGGCGCACATCGTCATCATCGACGACCAGCCCGCCGGCGATATGCTCCGAGAGGATCGGGAAGGTAAGCGAGCCCGGCGTCGGCAACAGGAGCGCATCGCAGATCGATTTCACCCCCGGCTTGTTCGATACCCGCCGCCCGGCAGCAAGGGATCGCGCCGTATCGTCAAAGCCTTCCGGCTCGGCCGTCCACACCGCCGTCTCCGGGCTGCGATCGGCCAGCGCCAGCGACACGCCGGAAGACAGCCCGCCGCCGGAACAGCAGATCACGACATCGTCGAGGATGACGCCGGCTTCTTCCGCCTGCTCGGCGATTTCCAGCCCCGCCGTGCCCTGCCCGGCGATGATATGCGCATCGTCATAGGGCGGGATCAGCACCGAGCCGCGCTTCTCGGCGATCGCCTCGCCTATCTCCTCCCGGCTTTCGGTATCGCGGTCATACAGAACGACCTCGGCGCCATGGCGCTCGGTGTTGGCGATCTTCACCTTCGGCGCGTCTGACGGCATCACGATGACCGCATTCACATGGTGGATCTTTGCGGCCAGCGCGACGCCTTGGGCGTGATTGCCGGAGGAGTATGCGACGACGCCGCGTGCCTTTTCCACTTCGCTGAGCGCCGAGATGCGGTTGGTTGCCCCGCGCAGCTTGAACGAGCCGGTCTTCTGCAGGCTCTCGGCCTTGACGAACAGCCGCCCGCCGAGGCGCGCATTCAGCGTCTCGCTTTCCAGCAGCGGCGTCTTCAGCACATGCGGCGCGATCCGGTCTGCTGCCTGCTCGATATCGTTGATGGTAACCATGCCAGCTACATGCCCCAATTCACCTCATTGCTTTGCCCTTGCCACAATATGGGGTAGGGGGAAAGTCTTTATCGGCACGACGAAGGACGCCCATGACAGGACCGCTCGACAGGTATGACGCACTGGTTGCGGCAGGCACGCTCACCGCCGATCCGGCCCAGCGCGAGGCCGCTGGCCACTTGCAGGACCTGCATGAAAAGCTGGATGACTACACCCCCGGCAAGAAGGGATTTTTCGGCTCCCGTTCCACGCCGCCGCGCGGGCTCTACCTCTGGGGCGGCGTCGGGCGCGGCAAGAGCCTGCTGATGGACCTGTTCTTCAACAACGCGCCGGTGACGGAAAAGCGCCGGGTCCATTTTCACGAGTTCATGGTCGGCATCCACGAACAGATTGCGCAGTGGCGCAAGATGGACGATGCCACCCGCAAGGCGCAGGCGAACCGGGTGCGCAAGGCCAGCCTCGATGACCCGATCCCGCATATTGCCCGTGCCGCCTTCAATGAAGGCTGGCTGATCTGTTTCGACGAGTTCCAGGTGACGGACATTACAGATGCCACCCTGCTCGGCCGGCTGTTCGGATACCTGTTTCAGGAAGGCGCGGTCATCGTTGCCACATCCAACCGCCATCCGGACGATCTGTACAAGGATGGCATCAACCGCGAACTGTTCCTGCCGTTCATCGATCTGTTGAAGGAGACGGTGGATATTCACGAGCTCATAGCCGCCCGCGACTATCGCCTCGAACAGCTCGCCGGGTCGCCGGTCTATCACTGCCCGCTCGGAACGCAAGCCGATACGGCGATGGACAAGGCGTGGACACGGCTGATCGCCGGCGGCACGGAACGGGAAGCCATCCACATGGTGCGGGGGCGCAAGCTCACCCTGCCGCGCACCGCACGCGGTGCCGCGCGGGTCAACTTCAGGGCCATGTGCGGACAGGCGCTGGGCGCGGAGGATTATCTTTGCGTCGCCCGCAACTATCACACTGTGTTCATGGACCACATCCCGCAGATGACGAAAGAGCAGCGCAACGAGGCAAAGCGCTTCGTCACCTTCATCGATGCGCTTTATGAGCATCGCACGAAATTCGTCTGCTCCGCCGATGCGCTGCCCGATGATCTGTACCCGGCAGGTGACGGAAGTTTCGAATTCGCCCGCACGGCCAGCCGCCTGAGCGAGATGCAGTCGGAAAAATACCTCGCGCTGGAGCATGCGCAGCAGGAAGCGAAAGAGTAAATCACACAAATGTGACCGGGCAAGAGATGACGAAAGATCAATGGACCCCAGATTGTAGCTGCAAGCGATAAACTACTGGAGGAATAAAATGATCTATCGACGCTCCCTGGGGATTGGCGCACTGGTAGCCGTTGCAGGCTTTGCAACATCAGCCGCCGCGCAAGACTATTACGTATCGGGCACATTTGGCGTGAACAGCCAGGAGAATTCCGACAATTCCGGCGAGTTCACCCGCCCCTTCTTCATCACCGGCACCGGCACGGCGCTGGATGGCGCAAGCCTGCCGGAAGGCACTGAAGTCGGCTGGGAAACCGACTTCGATGACGGCTACACATTCGGCGCTGCCGTCGGCAAGGATTACGGCATGTTCCGCCTCGAGGCAGAGCTCGCCTACGCCAAGAATGATGTTGAAGCCCACCGCATGGTCGAGGCTGCGGGCATGAACATCATGCCGGTCGATGCAGCCGTGCTCATCCAGGGCCAGACCTCGCCGCTCGGCGCCAGCGTCGGCCAGATCGTCGCTGACGGTCAGGGCGACATCAGCACGACCTACATTCTCGCCAACGCCTATCTCGATTTCGAGAACAACACCCGCCTGACGCCTTATGTCGGCGCAGGCCTCGGCACCGCCTTCGTTGATGTCGACTACTCGCCGTCGGGTGTCGCCATTGCCAGCGACAGCGGCAACGTCTTTGCCTATCAGTTCATCGGTGGCCTCGACTTCGCCCTCAACGACACATCCTCACTGCTGACCAATGTCCGCTATCGCGGCACTGGCGACGTCGATGTCGAGGTTGATCTGTTCCCGGCCGAACTGCAGGTCCAGAACTCGAGCTATGTCCTGGAAGCAGGCTACCGCTACAAGTTCTAGGGTGATGCGTTCGATCGAACGTCATCCATGACTTCCCCCCTGGGCCGTCCGTGTGCGTAATGCACGGGCGGCCTCTTAATGTCATGTCTTGCGATAGCGTCCCTGCTGCGCCCTGGCGATACCTTCCGTCAGCCAAAGCGGCATGATCCGCGACAGGGCGACGATCGTCTTGTATTGCCAGCCGGGCACATGGACCGTATGCCCCCTGTCTGCCGCCTTCAGTGTGCCTGCAACGACATCACCTGCCTGCAGCATCATGAAATCAGGCATCGCCTTGTGCAGCATCTCGCGCGTGCCGTTGACGTCGTGAAACTCCGTATAGGTAAATCCCGGGCAGACAACGCAACATTTCACACCGTCCTTCTCAGTCTCAGCCGCCAGCGCCTGCGTGAAGCTGATGAGGAAAGCCTTGCTCGCCCCGTACAGGGTATGCCCGGCGGAAGGCGGCACCAGCCCCGCAACTGACGACACGTTGATGACCCGCCCCCAGCCGCGTTCTCGCATGGCGGGCAGGCATTGATGGGCGAGCTCCGCACAGGCTGTGACCATCAGCTGGATGAAATCGCCCTGCTCCTGCCAGCTGCGATCGGCATATTCACCGGTCAGTCCGAACCCGGCATTGTTGACCAGCACATTGGGGCAGATCCCCTTCGCGGCCATGGCCGCCATGATGTCACCCGGCGCATCGCGACGGGAGAGATCAGCCGGGATGCTCGCCGTCTGAACGCCTGTCCTTTCCAGCTCCTCCGACAGCACAGCAAGGCGATCCTCCCTTCGGGCGGTGAGGACGACATTGCAGCCACGGGCGGCAAGCTGGCGGGCAAATTCGGCACCAAGCCCCGCCGATGCCCCGGTCACCAGTGCCCATTTTCCCTGATACTCGTCCATCAACAGCCCTCCACGGTTAACATCGGCTTAGGACAGCCGCGCTATCCTCTGATCGATCGTCAACGACAACCGGACCGACCCTACCATGAATTCCATCGCTTTCCTGATGATGCTGGGGATATTTGCCGTCCTTGCCTACTGGTATGTCCGCAATGCCGAGGCTGGGCGCGATGGCGGCATGGCGCCATTGGCGCTGCTTGACGACGATGAACAGGGTCGTGCCGAAGACAGCGCCGCCCATCTTACCGGGGCGGCCGCGATCAGGGCGAAAGTCGCGGGCACTGACGGCGACAGGGAAGACATCCGGACACGGAAAGCCGATGACACTGACGAAACCCCCGCATCCCCTCTGCGAACATCCGCGACACGGACGCCGCAAAAACAGAAGGCCTATCGCGTAAGGAAGGACAACTGAGCGGCCTAGCGCTCATCATCCTCATACATGCCGCCGCCCATGCCGGCAGCGGACAGGGCCGCTTCCTTTTCCTTGAGTTCTTTTTCCTGCTCTGCGCGTTTGCGCTCCTCGGCAGTGGCACTATCTTCGGCCCTCTTCTCGACCGGCTTGTCGGCAGGGTGTTCAGTTGGCGCTTGTGTTGGCGGCGCAGGCTGGTCGCCTTGCCCTGCTGCGGGTGATGTCAGCGGCGTCTGATCAACCGTATCGCTATCCGTCGAGATGACCTCTTTCACGTCAGGTTCAGGCTCGGGTTCGGGCTCGGGTGCCGGTGGCGGGGCTGCCAGCAGCAGCACCTCATCCTGCGACATGGCGGCGGTCACCTCCTCCAGCGGCGGCGGCGACAGGCGATGATGATCGCCGAACTCCATGACCAGGCGACGCCAGCCATCAGTGGTGAAATGAAACGTGCCATCGGCACCGGGGCCGGGCTCCGCCGGGGCATGGGCTGCCTTTTCCAGCCATGGCTCGGCGGCTTCCTCTCCATACTGAGCTTTCATCGCCTGCGCCATCAGGGTGAAGGTGCGCACGGTCGGGCGGCGCGAGAACAGCGGCTGCAGGATATTCCGGGCCTTGTCGTAATTGCCATCGGCTATGGCGACCTCTGCCTCCAGATGGTGGCTCTGCTGGTCATCAGGGTTCTGCTCGGCGAGACGCGACAGCGTTGCCACACGCTCCTTCGGGGCAAGGTCGGAATACACGTCCAGCCATGCCTGGCGCAGGGCCGGGTGCGGTCGCGCGGCCCAGGCCTGCTCCAGGATCTTCACGGCCTTGCGGCGGCTCCTGGCACCCTCCAGCCGCGCGGCGAGAACGGCGGCAGGCGGAAAGTCCGGTGCCAGCTTGACCGCGTCTTTTGCATCCGACAGGGCATCGTCCTTCTCGCCCGAAGCATCTGCTGCATAAGCCCGCGCCGTAATCAGCGCCGCCTCATGCCGCTTGACGTGGTCACCATCCTCAAGCCCGTTGCGGCTGGCCAGCTTCAGGGCCGATTGCGCATCGGACCACGACCCGCGCTCGACCGATAGCTGGTACACGGACTCATACGCCCAGCGCGCATTGGGGCGCAGCTTGAACGCCCGATCGGCATAGCCCTTGGCCGCCTTCATGTCGCCAGCCCCCACCGCCTGCAGGTAAAGCCCGCGCAGGCCAAGAAACTCCGTCTCCGGCGCTTCCAGCATGGCAGAGAAGCTCTCCTCAGCCGTTACATGGTCACCCGCCAGCTGCGCCGCCTGTGCCGTCAGCAGTCGCGTCAGCGCCGGTTCTTCAAGTTGCTTCTGCGCATTCTTTGCGTGGCGCTGGGCATCCGATGCATCACCGGCGGCAACGGCCTCCAGCCCGCGCGTCAGCGAGATGATCCCCTTCTGGCGCTGGGACTCACGACGCCTGGCGCTCAGCTTCTCCGGCAAGCGCATCAGATAGCTGATGATCAGCACGGTAACGATCAGCAGCGCCAGCAGGATGAAAAACCCTATCAGCGTCGGGGCCGCCGGGTTGAAATAGACATAATCGCCGAACTGGATGTGGATATTGCCATCGACGGCCAGCAGGGCCGTCAGCCCGGCGGCGGCCAGCGTCAGTATCAGAATGAATATCAGGATCCGGATCATCGGCGGGCCTTGTCATTGTGTATCTGTGTGGGCAGGCGCTTGACCTGGCTATGGGCGTCTTCAGCCGGCCTGGCTAAGGACGTTGTTGGTCAGATTGTCCAGCGTCTGATCAGCCTCGACCCGGGCACGGGCTTCCTCGATCCACGGCTCCATCGCGTCAGCCGGCTCGCCTTCCAGCGCTGCCAGCTCGCGCAGGGCTGCTTCGAGATCACCATTCTCCAGGCTTGCCTCGGCACGGGAAATGATCGCAGACGGACTATCGCCGCTCCGGGCACCGACCTTGCGGACAGAAAACAGGCCGACGAAATTCGCCCAGAACTTGCCGAGCGGGCTCGTCGCTTCCTCACGGCGCGCCGCCGCCAGCGCAGAGCGCGCCGCATCGAGGAAGGAATATTGCAGATAGCTCATCGGCGGCAGGCCATCTTCGGCATTCTCGCGCAACTTGCGCACCGGTGCGTTGGCCCCGGTCAACCGCTCCAGCACGGCCAGCTGGTCACCATACGGACGACCGGAATACATCTGCCGCTGAAGGTTGGAGACAGCGAGCGCAATTGCCGCCTGTTTCGTTGCCGCGGCGACATCCTGTGTCTGGATCTGCTCGATGCGGGTTTCCAGCTGCGCGATGCGCTGTTGCGAGCGGCGATCCTGTTCGGCGAGCGCCGTGTCGATCTCGCGGCGCAGGGCCTCGATCTCGCGCGCCTGACGCGCATTGGTCTGGCGCTGTTCGGCCAGCGCAGCGCGGGTCTCCTGCAAGGCTGTGTCGGTTTCCGCCTCCGCGGTCACCGCGCCTGTTGCCGTCTGAGCCCGCGCTTCGCGGGCAGGGGCAGTAGATGTCTCTTCGGTGGTCGCCTCGGCAGCGTCATCCACCTGTGCCATCTGCTCGCCAGCCTGATCGTCAGACCGAGTATCCGTGTCAGCCTCTGTATCGTTCGCCGCCATCGCGGTTTCAGGCGTCTCGCCTTCATCCGTTACAGGTTCCGTTGCCTCGGCTTCAGCGGATTGTGCCTGCTCCCGGCCCTGACGCTGGCGGGCCCGCTCGGCGGCAGCTTCCCGGCGTTGCTGGGCCAGCTGCGCGGCGGTTGGCTGCGCTTCCTCTTCAGTCGCCTGAGCTGTCTGAGCCGGCGCCTCTTCGGCATCCTGCTCCTCGCGGGCTGCCTGTTTCATCCTGTCAGACTGATTACCGGTCTTCTCGGCTGGCACTTTCGCTACCTGCGTCTCCTCGCGGGAAGTCGCCGGCACCGCCGGGGCTTCCTCGGCAGGCACGTCCTGCGGATCGCCCATCTCCGGCGGACCATCCAGCGCTGCAGTGACAGGGCTGGCGTCGTTAGCTGCCACCGGAGGATCGCGGTCATCTGTGTTGCGGGAGAGGTAAGAGAACAGGGTAAAGGCGGCAACCAGCACGAGGATACCGGCAAGGATCAACCCCGGGGACATCAATCCGCCCGGCTTGGCGGGCTTGTCCTGATCAGCCGGAGTATCTTCAGTATCATGCGTCGTTTCGGAGGCGGAATAGGTCTCGCCGCCCGTCTCGGCGCTTTCTTCGTCGACGATTTCGGTCTCGACCTCTTCCGGCTGTGTCCTGCCATCGGAGGCTGATGACGTGTTCTCGTTCTCTGGCTTGTCGTTTTCCGGCTGGTCGTTGTCGGTCTTGTCGGCTGCCATGAGAGTCTCTCTTCCCGTTATTTCCGTCTCAATTCCTATGTGCGTCCGCCAGCGGCAATGTCAATGATTGCGCGGGCATCCGGCTGTTCTGCCGCTATGATAGCACGCGCGGGCAAACCAGACAGCGCCTCTGCCACAGCCTTGCTCAGGCAGATCAACCGCACGTCCTGAAGGGTATCCATCAGCCCCTCGCCCTCGACCAGCTCGCGGAACAGTCTGGCAGTGCGCGGCGAGAAAAGCGTCACCGCCTCCACGCGCCCCTCCTCCAGTCCCGCACGCAGCGCTTCCGGCATCTGGTGAACGGCTTCTGCCCGATAAAGTTGCTGCCTGAAGGCTGAAATACCTGCCGCCGTCAGCGCCGCGACCAGATCGCCTGCCTGATGCGAGCCGGTGACATGCAGGACCGGCCCCTGCTCGCCCGACGCCGCTATCAGCGCAGCAAGGCTGTCGACCGAGCTTTCAGCGACGCCCGCAACGCAGAACCCAGCCCCCCGCGCCGCCTCCGCACTCGCCGGACCGACGGCATAGACAGGCAGCGACCGGTCAGCGGTCGCCCGGGCCAGCGCCCGCACGCCATTGGCCGAGGTCACGGCGAAAGCCGATGCGTCTTCAATCTCGGTGTTCGTTTCGAAAGCGATATCAATAAAAGGCGCAATCAGCGATGGCAGGTTGGCCTCATCCAGCTGCCTGGCGAACACGTCGGCATCGGGCTGCGGGCGGGTGACGGCGATCAATCTGCTGTCCTTACCCATTCTGCCCCCCTCAATGCGATGCCTGACGGATCAGCTGGCGGATTGCCGGTGACGCCGCCTCATAGATCTCTTCGGCAATGCGCAAGCCCTGTGCCATCGCCTCGGCGATCCGGGCACGATAGCTGTCGCCGGTCAGGCGCACGGTCTCGTCATGATAGACTTCCTCACGGCCATCGAGGGTCAGCAGCTGGGCGCGGAACCGCATCTCGCTGCCATTCATGGTCGCCAGCCCGGCAATCGGCGTGCGGCAGGAGCCGTCGAGCCGGGTCAGGAAGGCCCGCTCCGCCGCGCTGGCGAGGCTCGTCTGGCGGCATTCGATCTTTTCCAGCAACCGCGCCGCTTCCTCGTCATCGGCCCGGCACTGCACGCACAGAACACCCTGGCTGACGGCCGGCAACATTTCTTCCGGTTCCAAAACGGTCCTTTCGACGTCGTTTCTATCGAGACGTTCCAGCCCGGCCTCGGCAAGGAAGGTCGCCTGCGCCTGACCATCTGCCAGCTTGCCCAGCCGCGTGCCGACATTGCCGCGCATCGGCACGATCTGCAGGTCCGGACGGCGATGCAACAGCTGCGCGGCGCGGCGCACGGAGGAGGTACCGACGACCCCACCTTTCGGCATCTCCCAAGGGCTTGATGCTATCGGGGATATAAATGCATCGCGGGCATCGTTGCGCACGGGAACCGCCGCCACCATGAGCCCGTCCGGCATTTCCGCCGGCATGTCCTTCATCGAATGGACGCCGATCCGCGCAACGCCATCCAGCAAGGCCTGCTCGACTTCCTTGGTGAACAGCCCCTTGCCGCCGATCTCAGCGAGCGAGCCGGACAGGCGGCGATCGCCCTCGGTCACATAGGTGCGGATCGGGATTTCGCCTGCATCGGGCACCGCTTTCAGGATCATCTCGCGCACCATTTCCGACTGGCGCACGGCCAGCGGCGACTTTCTCGATGCGATGGTGAACTCGGCCCTGTCCGGCATTTGGGTCCCGTGTAAGATGGCGTTGCGCCTTGGCGCAGGAGAATGATTGCCCGGGCGGCATTTTCCGTCTAGGCACGGGCGCTCCCTTAGCGGTTTTAGGCCGCAACGGAAAGAGCACCGGCGCCGCACCCATATAGATTTCAGGGCCAGTTTTCGGATTTTCAGGCGATGAACGACACGATCACCATTCTCGGCATCGAGACCAGCTGCGATGAAACCGCCGCGGCGGTGCTGCGCCGCCATGGCGACGGCACTACCGAAATCCTGTCGAACATCATCCACACACAGGATGACCACGCCGCGTTTGGCGGGGTGGTGCCGGAGATCGCCGCCCGCGCCCATGTCGAGAAGGCCGACCAGGTCGTCACCCGGGCGCTGGAAGAGGCGGGTATGACTGATGGCGGCATCGATGCCGTCGCCGCCACGTCGGGTCCGGGCCTGATCGGCGGGGTCATGGTCGGCATGATGACGGCCAAGGCCTATGCGCTGTCCCGGGCCATACCGTTCATCCCGGTCAACCATCTGGAGGGCCATGCCCTGTCCGCCCGGCTGACCGAAGACTGCCCCTTCCCCTACCTGCTGCTCCTCGTCTCCGGTGGCCATACCCAGCTGTTGCGGGTCGATGGCGTGGGGCGGTATGCCCGCCTCGGCACCACGATCGACGATGCTGCTGGCGAGGCGTTCGACAAGACCGCCAAGCTGCTCGGGCTCGGCCAGCCGGGGGGACCGAAAGTACAAGCGGCCGCCGAGACAGGCGACGCGACCCGGTTCGATCTGCCCCGGCCCCTCCTCAAACGGCCCGGGTATGACTTTTCTTTCTCCGGGCTGAAGACAGCCGTACGTCTCGCCGCCGAGGAGCTTGCGCCGCTGTCGGACCAGGACATCGCCGACATCTGCGCCTCGTTCCAGCGCGCCGCCGCCAAACATCTCGCCGCACGGACCGAGCGGGCGATGACGGACTTCGAGATTCCGGCTGGTGACACTGGCCGGCTGGTTATTGCAGGCGGCGTCGCGGCGAATACCGAAATTCGCGCCGCCCTGACGGCGCTGGTCGATAGCAAAGGCTGGACCTTGCTCGTTCCGCCTTCGAAATATTGCACAGACAACGCTGCAATGATCGCCTTGGCTGGCGCGGAGCATCTTGTGGCAGAAGGCGCACCGCCCCTCGCAGAGACCCTCGCCCTCGCCCCGCGCGCCCGCTGGCCGCTTGACGAGAACCCCGAAGGCAGGCGTCATGGCGGCGGCAAGAAGGGTCCGAAAGCATGAGCGATACGACAGGCAATACCAGTCCCTATCAGAACATCCTCGTCGCCGGCGGCGGCTCGTGGGGGACTGCCCTCGCTACCCTCACCGCCCGCGCCGGTATGGCCACGACATTGTGGGCGCGTAACGCCGATGTCGTTGCTGCGATCAACGAGCAGCACGACAACACGGTCTACCTGCCGGGCATACCCCTGCCGGAAACCCTGACCGCGACCACAGATCTGCCTACCGCCCTGGAGGCCACCGACGCGATCATCTTCGTTATCCCGGCCCAGTATGCCCGCGAGAATCTTGCCGAAATGCGCCGCATCACCGGGGGCAAACCCCTGCCGGTTGCCCTGTGCTGCAAGGGGATCGAGCGCGGCACCGGCGCCCTGATGACCGAGGTGATTGCCGAGGCCTGGCCGGAGGCCATACCGGCTATCCTGTCCGGGCCTTCCTTTGCCGCCGATGTCGCCAAGGGCCTGCCGACGGCCGTTACCCTTGCCTGCGCCGACCAGTCATCGGGCGAACGCTGGGCGCAGACGATAAAGGCGCCCCATTTCCGGCCCTACCTGACGGCTGACATGATCGGTGCCGAGCTGGGTGGCGCGGTCAAAAATGTACTCGCCATTGCCTGCGGGGTCGTCGAGGGCAAGGGGCTCGGCGAGAGCGCCCGCGCCGCGCTGATGGCTCGCGGCTTTGCAGAGTTTCAGCGCCTTGGTGTAGCCCTCGGCGCCGACGCCCAGACGATGGCCGGGCTGTCCGGCCTTGGCGATCTGATCCTCACCTGCTCCTCACGCCAGTCCCGCAACATGTCGCTGGGTTACGAGATCGGCCAGGGCCGCACGGCGCAGGAAATCATCGCAGAACGACAGACCGTGTCGGAGGGCGCAGCCAGCGCCGGTCCCCTGATGAAACTTGCCGGCGAGGCGGGTGTTGATATGCCGATCTGCGCTGCCGTTGCCGAGCTTGTCGAGGGACGGATCGGCGTCGACCAGGCCATTCTCGGCCTGCTTGCCAGACCGCTCAAGAAAGAAGGCGCGCCTGACTAAGTGCCCGATCAGAAGGATTTCCAGCCATGCCGCACTTCATCCTCATCTGCCGCGATGGGCCGGACGGCCCTGCCAAGCGCCCGAATGTCCGCCCCGAGCATCTCGACCATGTGGCCGACCACGGCAGCAAGGTGAAGATTGCCGGGCCGTTGCTCGATGAGGAGGGAAATCCGTCTGGCAGCCTGTTCCTGCTGGACATGGCGGACCGCGCAGAAGTCGAGGCCTTCGCCGCCGAAGACCCCTACCAGAAGGCGGGCGTATTTATCTCACGGGAGATCAGGCCATTCAAAATCGTGGTGGATAATCTGTCGGAATAGCCCGTTTCGAGGCCGAAAGAGCTTCGATGCCTCAAGGCTTATTGCAGTGAGACCCGCTTCATGTAGAGACGGCAGCTGCGCTGGCTCAGGCGATTGTCGGCGCCGTTCACCCAGCCCTCTGTCCAGGCATTGCCGCCTTCAGCACCCAGCTCTGCCCGGCAGGAAGAGAACCCACCGCGATAGGCGACGGACTCGATGCCGCCGTTATCGCCACCAACACTCTCGCTGCCCTTTGCAAAGCCTGTTTCGTAGCAGGTGCACAAATCCGTCTCCCGCACGCCGGTAAAAACGGCCGCCTCGCCGGCAGTGGCGGCGGGTGTACGCGCATAGGCCGATCCGGACTGGCCGGCGCCGATGGTGACAAACTGGAAACCGTTCTGGAACAGCACGAGAGAGCCAGCCGCAATGACGGCCAGAACCAGAATTCCCCCGAAAATTACTTCAATTCTGGTCATCGCACTTCCCCTCCGATCCGGTTAACGGATCATAAACCAATATTAACAGAATAATATCTAAACTCTTCGAGGCCAAGGGTGTTCCTTCCACCGCGCCGAAATTATGCCCTTTTATTGATTTTTGGCGAGATCAATCGAACTTTATCAATCCTGTATTGTATATTATATCGTTGAATGACCATGATGAGCCACGCGTCACATATAGCCACTGTCCGGCAGTTTGCCCGGGCGATCTTCGCCGACCGACTGATCGGCGACGAGCTGACTCGTCTTGCCCTCGCCAAGGTCAATATCGATCCCAAGAGCTCCACTGAAAGCCTGCCCGACTTGCTCCATGCCTTCCTGCATACATGGCGCATGGCCTCTTCCGGGCGCCGGTCGGAGGAATCGCTGTTTTCCGACGAAGCGCTGCTCGCCGCGCTGCCCGAGCCGCCGGGTAACGAGCGCCTGATGCTGCTGCTCGTCGATGTCATGAACTTCACCCCCGAAACGGCTGCCCAGATCATTGCCGTGAAGGGTCAGGACCCGCTTTCGATCCTGCAAAAGGGCCGTCAGGTCATCTCCCTGCCGCGCAGTGCAAAGGCGATCATCATCGAGGATGAGCCCCTGATTGCCGCGGACCTGCGCGATATCATGACATCCATCGGTGTCGAGGTGTGCGGCGAGGCCAATACCGCGGACAAGGCGATTTCCATGTCGCAGCAGAAAAAGCCGAACATCATTCTGGCCGATTACAACCTGATCGGCATGAAGACCGGTGCCGACGCCGTCATGGAGATTCAGGAATCCCTGAATTGCCCTGTCGTCTTTATCACCGGTTATCCTGAACAGGTCCTGACCGGTGAAGACGTCGAGCCGGACTTCGTTATTGCAAAGCCCTACCGTATCGAAAGCGTCAAGGCTGCTGTCGCGCATTGTCTCGACGTGGAGCGCGCGCAGATAATGCATTAGGTCCGGGGGGAGGTTGAAGACGTGCAGCCCCTGTTCAGGCGATTATCCTATTACTCAAAGCTTACGGACGAAGATGGCAAGACGCTATCCGGCATGTCCTTGCGCGATCATTCCTACGCGCCAGGTGAGGACATCATCCGACGTGGCGAGAAAACCAGCCAGGTTTTCGTCATCAAGCAGGGCTGGGCCGTGCGCTACATCACGCTGGAGGATGGGCGCACCCAGGTCCTGAATTTCATGCTGCCGGGGGACATTTTCGACCTGCAGGTCTTCCTGGACGACGAGGTTGACCATTCCGTTGCCGCCGTGACCAAGGTCACGACCACCGTAGTCAATTCCGATTCCATCCTGTCCCTCTTTGCACAAGGATCTTCCATTGCAGCAGCCCTGTGGTGGACGACCGTGCAGGAGGAAGGCATCCTGCGCGAGCAGATCGTACGCAATGGCCGACGTACTGCGCGCGAGCGCGTCGCACACCTCATCCTCGAGCTTCACCGCCGGGCGCGCATTGTCGGCGACGCCGGGGCGGACTGCATGGAGCTTCCAGTCAGCCAGATCCTGATCGCCGATTGCCTTGGCTTGTCATTTGTTCACGTTAACAGGGTCTTGAGAGGCCTTGAAAAGGAAGGTCTGATCAAGAAGAATAAGGGCGTGTTGACGATCCTCGACCGGGCGAAGCTTATCGAGACAAGCGGTTACTCCGAAGAGCACCTGCATCTCAATGGACCGCCCCGCCGCCTGAGCTTCATGGCGGTCGCTGAATGACCGGCACCGCTGCCAGTGGCTTAACATGGATCAACGACATGACGGGCACCATGCCCGACACTATGCACTCTGTCAGAGGGAGGCCTGTATATGCATGAGGCCCGTGACATCATCGCCCGGACGCGCCGGTTCGCTCACCTTATCGCCAGCAATGCGGAGGAAGCGGATCAATTTGTCTTCGATGTGGTCGAGGCAGAACAAGTCTATCTGTCAGCTGATTTCGCGGAAGATGGTCTGCGCGATCACCTCTATCGTTCCCTTTGTGACCGACTGGCCAGCAAGCCATATGCACCGGAGGACAAGGGCGGCGGCGACAGCGATGTCCAGCCCGCTATATGGCGTTTCCGCCAATTGCCCATGGACAACAGGCTTGCATTCGCCCTGATGGTCATCGAGGAGATCCCGTCCGCTTCAGCCGCAGGTATCCTGCGTATCCCGGACACGACCCTTGAGAAACGGATCCAGCAGTCCAGACGGATGATGTTCGAGGATTAGGAGTCTACAGAAGATGAGTAAGGACCGGCATGAGTCGGCGGCCCGACAGTCACCCCAGGTCGCCGAAACCGTTCTGAAACAGTACAAAAAAGAACTGCTCGACGCACCGCTGCCAGAACCTCTGGAAAACTTGCTTGCGGGGCGTCAAAAGAATATTTCTCAAAAACCGCGTTAACGGCATAATATCGAAACTTGCACGGCACAGGAAAACCCGGCACCTAACCTTGCTGAGGCCTGAATGGCTGGGTAGTTGTCGGTGTTGAACAGAAGGACGGCGAATGTCAGACTCTGGCGACAGACAGGAAAAGCGGATCAGTAAGCTTCAGATCCTCGTCACGGATACGGAGCTTGCCGATATCGATGACTGGCGCTTCGAGAACCGGGCCGCCAACCGGTCTGCGGCCGTGCGCGCCCTCATCGTGCTGGGCATGGAGATGTGCAAGAAGCACGCAGACGAGGCCAAATCGATCATGAATGACATGGACGATGTTTGATCTGAATGGTGCCACCGGAAACACATAAAACCGGCCACGATACTCCCGGGAGCCCGGTCCGCGACGCAGATATCGAAGCGGGCCTGCCGGCAAACCTGAGATACAGGCCCCCGCTGCGCTGGGGCGACCTGTTCCTTCCAATCCTGCTCTTCATTGCCTTCCTGACCATTGCCGCGGTCATTACGGTCACGGATACGGCGCCGGCCTATGGCGGCTATCTCGCCATCATATTCGTCGGGCTGACCTATCCGTTGCCCTGGTCGCGCATTTCCTATGGCGCGGCGCTGGTCTCCACCCTCGCGCTCTTCTACTGGTATGGCACCAGCCTGATGTCGCAGCAGGATGCCATTGCAGGGCTGATCATCTCGCTCGTCGCCGTGTGGTCGATCGCCTTTGCGATTTCTCATATCCAGCATCTCGAAAGCCAGGTCGATACCCGCGACAAGCAGCTCGACCTCGCCATGGACGCCTCCGATATCGGCATCTTTCATTGGGACCTCAAGACCAACCGGGTCTACACCCATGGCAAGCTGCGCGAATTATGGGGTCTGCCATCCGAAGGGCCGGTCTATTCCAGCGATATCGTCACCCGCGTTCACGAGGACGACCGTGAGGAAGTGCAGGACGCACTGACCCGGGCCCTGCGCGGTGAAGGCGAGTACAATTCCGAATTCCGCATCCGCGATCGGCGGACGGGCCGCATCCGCTGGCTGCTCGGACGCGGCCAGGTAATCCAGACCGTTCGCTCGCGCCGGCTCTACATGACCGGTACAAATCTCGACATTACCGCCATCAAGGAAGAGCAGATGCGCATCCGCTCGATCCTCGACGGGCTCGGCGTCCTTGCCGGGCTGCTGACGACCGACGGCAAGCTGGTCGAGGCCAATTCCCGCGCGCTGGAAACGGCAGACCTGACCGCGGACGATGTCATCGGCAAGCCATTCTGGGAGACATACTGGTTTTCCCATGACCGTATCGAGCAGACCCGCCTGCAACAGGCGATAGAGCGCGCAAAGCAGGGAGAGATGGTGGAATATGACGCCACCATTCGCATCGCAGAGGATGAATACGCCACCATCGCGTTCTTCCTCTCGCCCGTCATGGACAGCAACGGCAATGTCACTTACCTGGTCCCTTCCGCGGTCGACATAACGGCCCGCAAAAAGGCCGAGGAACAGATCCGCCTGCTGGTGCAGGAGCTGAACCACCGCATCAAGAACCTGTTCTCGGTGACCAATGCGCTGATCAACCTGTCGGCCCGGCATGCAACGGATGTCGACAGTTTCGTACAGGCGACCCTGCAACGGCTGCAGGCGCTGCACACGTCTCACACAATTTCCGGTGCCAGCGTGACCGAGGCGACGTCCTTCTACAAACAGGTCGATGCCGAAAAGCTCGCCGAGAAGGCCGTTGCACCCTATTCCCTCGGACAGAACGAACGCATCTCGATAGAGAGCAATGGCATGGTGCTCGACACAGGCCAGGCGACGGCTTTCAGCCTTATCCTAAACGAGCTCGCCGCCAATTCCGTCAAGCATGGCAGCCTGTCTGCCGATGGCGGCAGGGTTTCCATCCTCTGGTCACCGAATGAAGACGGCGGGTTTAGTTTCGACTGGAGAGAGGCAGGCGGCCCGCCGGTCGGACAGCTGGAAGGGCGCGGTTTCGGCCACTCGATCATAGCGTTGCTGGCCCGAAACTATCTCGATGGCGAGTGCATTTTCGGCTCGGACGAAAACGGCTTTACCTTCAACATCACCTCCATCTCCGAAGAGGACGAGGAGGAAGAAACCGCCATGAGCCAGTCTGCCGAATAGCCGCCGACAATCCGTTTCCTATACTTGCCGTCTTGATCTACCCTCCTCGCAACCGAGGAGGCATCATGATCCGTACCGTCCTTTACCTGACGCTCTGCATCCCGACATTTGGCCTCACCGCCGTGGCGCAGGATATCGCAGCGCCCGCCACGCAGGCTGAAGCAGCCACGCCACCCCCTTCGCCGGAGGTACTTT
Source organism: Aquisalinus luteolus (assembly GCF_009712425.2). Classification (GTDB taxonomy): domain Bacteria; phylum Pseudomonadota; class Alphaproteobacteria; order Caulobacterales; family Parvularculaceae; genus Aquisalinus; species Aquisalinus luteolus. Next base: position 269,656 of record NZ_VCJR02000002.1, on the reverse strand, counting down.
CAGGCTATTGGCGCGGTGCCCTGGTGCAGGATGGCTCGGTGCTCAATCTCATCGTCCATATCAGCGAAAACGAAGAGGGTGCCCTCGTCGCCGCGACCGAGATCGAGGACTGGCTGTGGTACGGTATGGGCGATGGGGATGAGGTTAGCATCAACGCCGATGGCACGATAACCATCGAGGGTCTTTATTCCGGCGATGCGACGCTGCAATATGACCCCGCCTTTCGCCAGATGAAGGGCACGGTCGGCACCGACCCTGTCCGCACGCTTCATCTGAAGCCGATGCCCGCCCCGCCGGCAAAACGATTTACCGACAGCGAGGTAACCTTCACCTCAGCTGACGGGACGCAGCTCGCAGCAACGCTGGTCATGCCCGATGGCCCCGGCCCTCATCCGGGCCTCGTTCTCGTGGCCGGGCGTGGCTGCAGCGAACGGTATGAAGAGTATGGGCAGGAACGTCTTTATGCAGAGTACGGCATCGCGACAATCGTCTATGACAAGCGCGGTGCCGGTGCCTCCGAAGGCGATTGCGACAGCTTCACGCAAGCAGACCTCACCGCCGATGCGCAGGCGGCGCTCGCCTTCCTGCAAGCCCAGCCACAGGTCGACCCGGCCCGAACCGGCATGCAGGGCACGTCCGCAGGCACATGGGTTATCCAGAATGTCGCAGAGCTGGCACAGAGCGATCCGCAAGCGCCACAGCCAGCCTTCCTCGTCACCTGGATCGGGCCTGCCACCTCGATCATGCAGCAGCAACGCGCCTCGGCAAAGACCTTCGGCGACATGCTCGGCCTGAGCGACGCCCAGATCGACCTCGTCTATGACGTGCTCGATATCTCCGTCAGCCGCACTCTGGCGGACGAAGAGATCTACGCCCGCCTGCAGGAGATCGAGACGCAGGCAGAGGATGAAGGCTGGAAGGGCGACATGTTCGGCGATACCGATTTCGCTTCGTCACCGGAAACCGTCGATGCCCTTTGGATCAGGCGGTTCGAGTATGACCCCGCCCCGATGCTGGAAAGCCTGACCGTTACGCCATACCTCGCCGTCTTCGGCGAGGATGACCCGGTCGTTCCCTATGCGGAGAATGTCGCCGCGCTGAAAGCGGGTCTCGATGCGGCTGGCAATACCAGCTATCGCATTGTCGGCATTCACGGTCAGGGCCATGGCTTCGAGCATGGCAATGAGACAGTCACGCTGCCGGACGGCACCTACTACTTCAAGTTCGACACGGTAGAACCGCTGTTCTTCGGTAGCGCCATCGACTTCCTGCGCGAAAACGGCTTCGCCCCGTACTAGCCACCTGACAGCCTTACCCTTGCCGGAAAATCACGCCATACCCGATGATGGAGTGAGGCAAGCAACGAGCGGGACGTGACGCACACCAACGAGCCATACCAGCCGGACAGCGACAGCCGCGTCGACCAGACGCTGGCGCGCATATTTCCCGTCTGGGAACGACTGGCCGGCAGGGCACTACCCTCCTGGCTGGTCAAGGCGCTGACCGAATTCCTCGCCTTCGGCATCAAGCAGGCCTGGGCCTGCCTGTTCGGCGGGCTGATGCTCGCCGGCATCATCGCCACCGCCTTCTGGCCACAAGCGCTACCCATCGCCCGGTATGACTTCCTGTTTCTCTGGGCAATCCTGATACAGACCAGTTTTCTCCTCACCCGGCTGGAGCGTCCGCGCGAGGCGCTGGTCATCCTCATCTTCCATATCGTCGGCACGGGGATGGAGCTGTTCAAGACCGCTGCCGGCTCTTGGGTCTATCCGGAGGAAAGCCTTATCCGCCTCGCCATGTTCGGCGGCTCGGTGCCGCTCTTCTCCGGCTTCATGTATGCCGCCGTCGGGTCATACCTTGCCCGCACCGTGCGTACCTTCGATTTTCAGTTCACGCACTACCCGCCGCGTTGGGCGACGGTCATCCTCGCCGTCCTGATCTATGTGAACTTCTTCACCCATCACTACCTGCCCGATATACGTATAGGCCTTTTTGCCCTCGCCGCCATTCTCTATGGCCGCACCTTCGTGCACTACCGGGTCTGGCGCTGGCAGCACAGGATGCCGCTGCTGCTCGGCTTCTTCCTCGTCGCCCTGTTCATCTGGCTGGCGGAAAATATCGGCACCGCCACCTCCGCCTGGCTCTACCCGGACCAGCGCGAAGGCTGGCGCATGGTCTCCTTCGCCAAGATGGGCTCGTGGTATCTCCTCATGCTGATCAGCTGGGTTCTGGTAACGCTTGTCCACAAACCGCACAAACTTGACCGCCAGCAATATCGGTAGTACCCAAGGTCCAGACATACTGGAGAAACCATGTCAGAGATTGTCGCATAGCAACCGATCATCCGGGTACGGGGCACACCCCTCGTACTGATCCGTTGACCTATCAGGACATCTCAATCAATGAACATTTCAAAGGCAGAGCAGCGCACGCTGCATGTGTTGGCGCGTGGCGGTTGCATCGCCGTCGAAAAGGACGACAAGGGCCGTATCATCAAAGTCAATTGCGTGACGCCGGAAGGCTGGAGCCTTGCCGACTGCACGCTGGCGCTTTTCAAAAAACTGAAGAAACGCCGCTTCATCGCGTCTTACGACAGCCGTCCCTACACCATCACCTATGATGGCCGCAAAGCCGTCAGGGGCCAGCTCGACAACAGGGGCTGACCAACCAAACGGGTAACCAAAAGGGCAGCGGTCACCCGCTGCCCTTCTTCACGCAAACATTCTTTGCACGGGCTCGGCACACGCCGTAAAATCAGGTGATCGCATGAACGACCGAAAGGGGAGCGAGACCATGAAATATTCCACCAGCCTGATTGCCCTTGCCTGTCTGCTCGCCGCAAGTGCCTGCGGAGGTCAAGACGATTCCGCCACCGAAACGACCTATCCCGACACATCCGAAACCGTCACGCCGGACGCAACTGACGGGGACGTTACACAAGGCGATGCCAGCGACAGCATGGCGTCCACCGCACCGACACCTGCTGGCATCGAGCTCTACACCATGAATTGCGGAACCATTGCCGTGTCGGACCTCGATATCTTCGCTGTCTCCGGCGACTATGCCGGCATGGAGGACACGCTGACCGACAGTTGCTACCTGATCCGCCATCCGGAAGGCGACCTGCTCTGGGATCTCGGCCTGCCCGCCGCCCTTCTGGAATCCGGGCCGCAGAACAATCCGCCCTTCACTGTTTCGCTCGAAACATCCCTCATCGACCAGCTGGCACAGCTCGACCTGTCACCAGCCGACATCGAGTATGTCTCGATCTCCCACATGCATTTCGACCACACCGGCCAGCCGGAAGCGGCAGAGGGCGCGACATGGCTCGTCCATGAAGCCGAGCATGACGCGATGTTCGCCGAAGAGACGGCAGAGCAATACCAGGGCTTTACCGCGTTCGAGACGACGAAATTCACTGGCGATTACGACGTCTTCGGCGATGGCAGCGTCATGATCCTCGAACTGCCGGGCCACACGCCGGGCCATACCGCACTTGAGGTAAAACTCGCCGAGACCGGCACGGTATTGCTGACCGGCGACCTCTATCACCGCAACCAGAGCCGGGAAGAGCGCCAGGTGCCGCGCTTCAACACAGATGTCGATCAGACCCTCGCCTCGATGGACACATTCGAAGCCATTGCTGAAGAAGAACAGGCTCTCGTCGTCATCCAGCACAGCCCGTCTGACGTCGCCGACCTGCCGGAGTTTCCAACGCCGCTGCGGTAAGGCACAATCAGAATAGCGGTTAAAGCGGCGGGCTTGGCCCCGCCGCTTTACATTGGCGAATCTTTGATGTTCTTATTTTGTTCGAATCGTGCCTTACTAACCAAAATTTTGGGAGAATTGATATGCACGATTTAGAAGTCTCGGTTGACCTCAAATGTAGGGATTGCGGCTCGAACAAACTTCAGGTGGAGTCCGATAGATCTCCAGATTCAGCAATTACTTGTGCAGCCTGCAAAGCTACTCTGGGTACTTTGGAGGAATATGAAAAAATAGCGCAAACAGAGGTCGAAAAGTACGCTTACGCTCATTTTGGTCTTCCAACGAAAGAACTCGCTGAACTTGGCATTAAAGTTACAAGCGAGACCACCTGGAGCTCCTAAGCATCTCTACCCCCGCCGTTCTTCGACCCAGTCCCAGAACAGGGCCGAGATATCGGCGCCGCCGAAGCGGCGCACTTCCTGCACGCCGGTCGGCGAGGTGACGTTGATCTCGGTCATGTAGTCGCCGATGACATCGATGCCGACGAGGACCAGCCGCCGTTCCTTCAGGGCCGGACCGATGGCAGCGCAAATCTCCTTGTCACGCTCGGTCATTTCCACGGGCGTCGCCTTGCCGCCGACATGCATGTTGGAGCGGGCCTCGTGGTCTGCCGGCACGCGATTGATGGCCCCGACCGGCTCGCCATCGAGCAGGATGATGCGCTTGTCGCCCTTGCGAACCTCGGGCAGGTATTTCTGCGCGATCACCGGCTCGTCATAGAAATTGCGGAACATTTCCAGCAGCGACGAGAAGTTCTGATCTCCTTTCGTCACCGAAAAGACCCCCGCGCCGCCATTGCCATAGAGCGGTTTCAGGATAATGTCCTGATGCTTGTCACGAAACGCCCTCAGCGCGGTCTCGTCAGACGTGATCAGCGTCGGCGGGATCAGTTTCGGGAAGTCTAGGGGGAACAGCTTTTCCGGCGCGTTGCGGATCTCGCGCGGGTCGTTCAGCACCATCACATCCGGCAGCAGATATTCCAGCATATGGCAGGCGGTGATGTAGCGCATGTTGTAGGGCGGGTCCTGGCGCACCAGCACCACGTCGACGCCGTGCAAGTCGACCAGCTCCAGATCGTCGCCCCCCGTTTTGGCCCACTCCACATGCTCGCCCTGCTCGCGCTTCAGGCCCGCCACCTTGCGGACGCGGGCGAAGACGCGGTTCTTGTCGAGACGGAGGTTGTGCGGGTGATAGACCCAGATCTCGTGGCCGCGCTTGTGGGCCTCCAGCGCCATGTCGAACGTAGTATCGCCATGGACCTGGACGTCTTCCATCGGGTCCATCTGGATCGCAATTTTCAGGGTCATGTCGCGTCGCTTTCTAAAAGGCCTGTATCTCAGGCCCTCTATCTAGCGCGTTACGCGGGAAGGATCACCCACATACATGACATGGCTCACGACCTTTTTCACGCCGTCGATGCGGCGGGCCTGTTCGGTCGCCCGGGTCAGCTCGGTCGGGCCCTGCGCGACGCCCAGCATGTAGACAACGCCGTTGGACACCGTGAACTGGTAGTTGCGCCGAACGACACCCGTATCGGTCAGCAGTGCAGCGGCAAGGCGCTGGTCGATCAGCGCGTCGCGGGTGCCCTGCTGGAACGATGTCTTCTCGCCGACGATGATCTCGTTGATCACCTGCTTCACATTGGGGGAGTTCTGCGCCAGCCGCTCAAGATGGGCCTTGCCTTCCTCGGTACGCATCGAGCCGGTCAGCATCACCCGCGCCTCGAAAACGGTGATATCGACGTCGGAATAGTCGTATTTCTCATCCTTGACGAGGTTCGCCTTCAGCGCGATGTCGGCTGCCGCATCATCGACATTGCCGCCGATCGTGCGGTTCTGGGCGCAGCCGGTCGCCAGCATGGTCGCGGCGCACAGGGCGATCAGCGCTTTTGTAGAGATCTTCAGTGTCTTGTTCATGGTTCAAATCCTCTCTGGACCCGAAATAACCGTTCAAAAATGCCGCGTAACGCCGGGCAATACCAGTGACATAGAGTTCAGGATGGTTAACGCCCGGTTACCGAAACGCTACCGGGCGGAAATAACGCTACTCACTCGACCTAGTCGCCTGATCTCCAGGCATTTTTATGGTGCCTTGGTGTCAGATTGCGGACAGTGATCAGGTCATACCGGCAGGCCGGCTCAGGGTGGAGACGCCTGTGGCGGATGAACTGTTCCGCCGCGACGGCGATCCGCTGGCGTGCCTGCGGGGTAACGGCGGCAATACCGGCCTCGTGGCTCGTCCTTGCCTTGACCTCGACGAAGACGAGTATGCCCGCTTTCGAGGCGATAATATCGACCTCGCCGCCCCGGGCCTTCCAGCGCATGGCAAGAATGCGATAGCCCTTCAGCCGCAGGAGTATGGCCGCGATGGATTCGGCAAACCGCCCCCGCCGCTCGGCTTCCTGTCTTAAGGGGCGTGGCGACACTACCGCCCCTTCTTCAGGGTCAGCGCGATGTCATACATCTGCTTGCGCGGCAGGCCAGTCTGTTCGGCAGCGATCGTTGCCGCCTCCTTGACCGAATGGTCCTCCAGCAGCTGTTCGATGATCGCCTCGGCATCGGCCGCGCCCGGTTCGTCCTCGGCAGGCGGATGGACGACCACGACGATCTCGCCTTTCGGCGCACCTTCTTCCATATAGACAGCGGAAAGATCGCCCGGCAGCCCTTCGCGCACTTCCTCGTGCAGCTTGGTCAGCTCTCTCGCCACCGCTACCTTTCGCGACCCCAGCACCTCGGCCATGTCGGCAAGACAGGATGCGAGCCGCGGACCGGTCTCATAGAAGACCAGCGTCGCGGGAACCGCCTTCAGCGCTTCCAGCTCGCTCTTCCGCGCACCGGACTTTACCGGCAGGAAGCCCGCAAACAGGAAGCGGTCCGTCGGCGCACCCGCAACCGACAGCGCCGCGACCATCGCCGATGGCCCCGGCAAGGTGAAGACGGCAAGCCCGGCATCGCGCACTTCGCGCACCAGCTTGTAGCCGGGATCGGAAATCAGCGGCGTACCAGCATCCGAGACAAGGCAGATGCGCGCGCCGCTTTCCAGCCGCTCCAGCACCTCCGGCCGCACACGGGCGGCGTTATGGTCGTGATAGGCCTTCATCGGCGTCTTGATCGAATGCGCATTGAGCAGCTTGCCTGTCACCCGCGTATCTTCGCACAGGATCAGGTCCGCCTCGCGCAGGGCCTCGATCACCCTGAGGGTGATGTCTTTCAGGTTACCGATCGGGGTCGCTGCCACATAAAGGCCGGGTTGAAGGCTCATGCCTTGCTCTATGCCAGCTTCCGACCTCTTCTGTCACCAAAACATGTATTGCCTGACGCAAGGCGGTTGCTAGACTGGGCACAACCGACACAGTATGCGTTGCGGGTGATTACCCCGCCTGTACAGCATGTTTCACCCGCCCACCCGGCCAAGCGAGCCACGTCAGGGGCGATGAGAGGGCAAGACCGACATGAACCGTTTCCTGAAGATTTCCCTGTTCGCCACGCTGGGCGCAAGCCTGTTCCTTGCCGGGTGCGAGACGACAGCACCGGTCAACCAGCCGCGCCCGCAGCCGCCGGTCATCGCCCAGCCGCAGCCGCAGGAGCCTGTCGAGGAAGAACCGGAATTCGAGCCCTACGACCCGAACGAATACGTCACCACCGAACAGCTCGGTGACAAGGAGCCGGTGCGCGTCGCCCTCCTCCTGCCGATGACCGGCTCGTCGGAGAATGTTCGCGTCATTGCCGAGGCAATGTCCAATGCTGCCCAGATGGCGGCTTTCGAGGCTCAGAATGACCGCTTCCTCCTGATCCCCAAGGACACGGGCGGCACAGCTGAGGGCGCCCGTGCCAAGGCAGAGGAAGCCCTTCGCGAGGGCGCGGAAATCGTGCTCGGCCCGCTGCTGTCCTCCTCCGTCGAGGCCGCTGCCGAAGTTACCCGCCGCGCCGGTGTACCGATGATCGCCTTCTCGTCAGACACCCAGATTGCCGGCAATGGCGTCTATCTCCTGTCCTTCCCACCCGAGATGGAAGTCGCCCGGGTGACGGATTTCGCAATCAAGCGCGGCTATACCCGCTTCGGCCTGCTCGCCCCGCAAACCGAATATGGCCAGCGCGTCCGCAATTCCTTCTATGAGGAGACCTTCGTGCGCGGCGGTGTCGTCGTCCACGAGGAACAATATGTGCCCTCGCCGGACGCGATGATGCAACCGGCCAAGCGCCTCGCCCAATATGCCGGCAGCTGCGCCGATGTTTCCGCCCGCAACGAGCTGGGCATGGCAACGAACTCGACGGGTACGTCCGGCTCTGGCTACCAGGCCGTTTTGATGCCGGAACAAGGCACGAATTTGCGGGCGCTTGCGCCGCTGCTGCCCTATTACGATGTCAATGTCCGCTGCATCAAGGTGCTTGGGGTTTCGTCATGGAACAACCCGCAGCTGACGCGCGAGCCGGCGCTTTCGGGCGGCTGGTTTGCCGCGCCGGACCCGTCCCAGTCGGAGGCTTTCAACCGCCGCTATGCCAGCGTCTACGGCTCGCAGCCGCCGCGCCTTGCCTCTCTTGCCTATGACGCGGCCCTGCTGACGGCCAGCCTCGCCGACCTGCCGAAATTCAATCGCTATTCGGCCTCCAACATCGCCGACCCGAACGGCTATCTCGGTGCCGACGGCCTGTTCCGCCTGACCCTCGATGGCCGGGTCGAACGCGGCCTTGCGATCCTGGAAATCAATGGCGGCGGCATCCGCGTCATCGACCCCGCGCCGACCAGCTTCGTCACCCAGACCTCCATGCTGCCAGACGCCATGCTAGAAGGATACTGAGCACATGGACAGGGCAGGTATCATGAAGCGTTATCTGCGGCTGGCTGCCATCACAGCCCTTGCAGCATCGCTAGGTGCCTGCGCCATGACGGCAACGACCAGCACCAACAGCTATGACCTGCCGACGGAGACGCTGGCCAAGGCCACCGCGACCATGGATGGCGGGCCATTCTGCTATACCGAATACGAGACGCTCAATGACGAGATCCCGTGGATGGTGCGCAACGGCCATGTCAGCACCTGCGCCATCACATCGGTCTTTCATGGAGACGCGATCTCCATCGCCACGCCGGCAGATACCGGGACCGGCAACAGATGCTCCGTCTATTCCCTGGAGACGGGCGAGCGCAGCGACAGGCGCTGCATGGCCGTGACGAAGACCAACCCCGTCTACGACACGCGCATAGACTGCTTCCAGCCGGAAAGGCGCATCCCCGGCGAACCGGTCATTGGCGCCCCGTCCGGATGGCGCTCCGGCGTGTGCACGCTTGTTATCGAAGAAATTGAAACCGGCGACCCTGTCGCGACCCTGCCGCTTGGCTATGACCGGATCGACGATGCCCGCCCGCTGACGGCGGATATTTCCGAAGACGGGAAATGGATCATCGTCATGGACACCCATGGCAAGGTGCATTCCTTCCGCACGGATAATCTCTGACCGCCAGCTACTCCCCTTCTGTAACCTCTTCCACGATATCGTCAGGCACCGGGGCCGCTGTCGGGTTTTCAGACACCTGGTCCGCCTCCGCTTCAGCCGGTGATGCCGCCGATGTTGCGGCATTGGCCTCTTTCTCAGCCCGCTGGCGTGACATCTCTTCTGCCTGTTCCCGATAGGACTGGCGCTGTTCGCGGATCGTGACGATCTGCTCCGACGGCCCCTCTCCCAGCTCTTCTTCCAGGATCAGGCTGATCTGGTTCGACATGTTCGCCAGATGCTCCGTATAGCTATGATGCGTGCCCATGATCCGTCTTGCCGCCCGCATCGCATAGACAAGCTCCGGATCTGTCGCCAGCCGGTCGAAGTCAAACCCGCTGACCGGCCCGAGCACAACCCGGCCCTCATCGTTTATGGTGTCATCGAACTCTGCCATCCGCCAGATCGGGAACGCCTCGCGCAAGGCCATGTCATACAGATTGGAATGCACCGTGGCATAGGCATCCTGGCCCTTGTCATAGGTCGCCAGCCATTCGCGCAGCTCGCTGTTCTGCAACAGGCTGACCTGGCCGGACGCAACAATCTCTGTATAGGTCGAGGACGGACCGTTTGGCGGCCTGACGGTCAGTGCAGCCTGGACGGCCGGGTACAGCTGCTCATCCTCATACTGTGTCAGTGTGCCATCCTCGACGGCACCGATCAGCAGGTCAGCACTGCGAAACCCCTGCTCTGCCGATGCAGCGGCATAGGTGTCGAGCAGTTCAAGCTGTTCGAAATCGACATGCAGGCGCTGCAGGATTGCGGTTTCGCGCTCACGCTCCTCGCGGGCATCGTTCCAGTTGCCAAGCTGCAGGCCGATATAGACGCCGAACACGACGATGGCGAAATCCAGCACAACCGCCGTCCAGTTCTGCTCGCTGACATGGATCATGAAACGACGCAGGATCACTGGCGTTCCTCCAGATAGGCAAGGTCTTCTTCCAGCTGTTGCCGCAGGATTCTCGACACCGCGGGCAGGGCACGTTGCCAGCGCTCCCATGTATAGAGAGACTTGAGCAGCATGTCGTCCTTGCAGGCGACATCCAGTGGCACGGCGAGGGCCAGCGTGCGATCTGCCCGAGAGTAATCCGTACCCTGATACTCCACCCGGCGCTCCTCGATACTGCCGACGGAAATAACCGGGTTATTCTGGGCCCGCTCCTGTAGCGGAATCTTTTCTATATAGTCCGCTTCGCGCAGGAAGATCTCCATCCGGTGCCGTGTATTGCCGAAGCGCTCCCGGTCAGCCTCGGACTGCTGGTCCAGATAGGTGGCCGCCGCCGTAAGGTCCAGCAAGGCCTGGTCCCGCAGGTTGATGCCGTAAGTGCCCATGGTCTTGTTGATGGCCCTCTCGACCGCCAGCCGGTTCGCGGGGATTTCCTCGCACGCCAGCAAGGCATCGAAACCGTCAGCAACCACGACCAGCGCCTCTTCGACACCTTCATCGACGGTATCGAGCGTGGCAAGATTCAGTTCGATCTCGGCCCTGTAACGCTCCAGCGCCTGTTCATAGGCCTGATGGTCCTGCCTATCGGCATTCCAGTTGCCGATCTGCACCCCGATGACCACGCCGGACACGACGATCAGGAAATCGAGGAAGACCGCGAACCAGTTTTCCTTTTCGATATGGGCTTTGATACGGCGGAAAATCATAGTCGTTCTTCCTGCGTATCATCGTCAGCTATATGTTGAATACGCAATTCCTGATCCACAGCTTGATGAAGCGCATCAAGGTCGGCACCAACAAAATCAAAGTGATAACTCATGATCCCATTGAAACGATCAACGTTATTTATCAACGCCGTTTGAAAAGCTGTATTATTACGCATGCCAACGAGATCGCAGGTGAAATCCTGCGATGAACCCTGTTCCGTTTCCGGATCGTTGGCAATCTGAATGTGCATCAGTTCCGGAAACTCGCGCCCGAGGTCACGCAAGTCATTGTCAAACTCTGTAATCAGTTCGCGGCCAAATTCACGTTTCTGCAAAAAGGAACTTCCGAAGCTTCGAATGTCAGTATTTCTCAGTGTCTTCATACGACCTGATGAAATAAGCTCATCCAGCGCGGGCAAGCTATCTGGCGGACCATTGAGGACATGGGATCTGATAATCCCACGGCATGTCAGATCATCGACCTCTGTGTCTTCGAGCCCCGCCTTCAGTCTGGGTAGAAATTCCCGCAAAGCTTTGTTGTGTTGTACAAGTCCCGGCACTTCTCGCCCGGTCTCGAGAGTTAGAATTTCATTATGCAACCGGTACAGGATATCCCTCTCATAGGCCCGGTCAGACCGGACATTATTCCAGTTCGCCACCTGGATACCGATGAACACACCGACGACGACAATGATGAAGTCCAGAAAGACAGCCAGCCAGTTCTGGGTACGGACATGTTCCATCATACGGCGCAGCAGCATCAGCCAATACTCTCTTCTACAGGCTCGCAGGGCTGGCCAGTCGCGCGGGCAAGCTCTTTGCACATCTGCTCTGCCCCCTCCAGCACGGCGCGCCACCATCCGGCGACCGCACGCATCGAGTTATTGCCCGCGATCATGCCCTCGATGAAATCCGGATCATTACTGACGAGATCGAAATCGATCTCATAGTCACGCTCCCTCGCCGTCCCGGGTTCAAACGTCAGGATGATGCCCGGGTGTTGCCAATCGGGGAAGTATGCGTTGATTGATCTTGTATAGAGGATCTGCCCCTGCAGGAAAGAAAGCCGTCCGTAATAATCCGATATCGAGGTTCGCAAGGCCGGGTCACCGAGTTCCGAAAACTGCCCTGTGCTGATCACTTCATCATAAACACTGCGAGGCGGCGATGCAGACGGCAGAATACCGACAGACGTGATACCGGTCGTCATCGCGTCAAGATCCACCCCCTCCCAGTCATTGTCAATCATGCGCCGAATGGCCTCGGAACGGTGGACAGAACGATCGTCATACATGCCCACGATTTCCCTGAAATAGCCGACAGCCAGCTCGGATTCGTCGTGCAGCCGGACGAGCGCTGCCTCGCGCCGTTTTGCCGCCTCTCGCTGCTCACTCCACTCGGTTATCTGAAAGGCGATCAGCACACCGACCACGACAATGAAGAAGTCCAGAAACACAGCCAGCCAGTTCTGCGCCTTGACGTGGGATATCATCCGCCTCAGGAGCATGGCTTTCTCCTTGCTACTCGCCCGTCAGTCATCACAAAGAGCGCCGCCGCAGCCCGTGGTCATGTAGGTTTCCGCCTCGACCTGCCAGCGCCCGTCGATCAGCCGCCATTTCGCGGTATAGCTGCCGCCGACCCAGTCGGTGCCATTACCCGCTGGGGAACCCCGCCACGTGCCCGTCTCCATCGCCATGGGATAGAGCGGCGACAGGGTCACCTTGGCGGTCTTCCGATGATAGACAAGACGATCCGGATCGGCGAAGTCTGCTTCCCACACGCCGACCTGCTCGGCCCGGCCGGAGATGACCGCGCTGTTGGTGCCCGCAACCAGCACGGTATCCTCGGCAAGGATCTTGCCGATGGTAACGGCATCTGCCTCTGCGATCGCCTTGTTGAAGGCCGTCCGCGCCGCACGCACGCCATCTGCGCCCCTATCCGAAGGGCTGGCCCCGGCCCCGGGAAGCCCCGGCAGCACCGCCGCCATTACACCGACCACCGCAAGTAAACTGCCCATCTACTCATCACGCCCCCTTTGCGCCTTTACCCTGTCAATATTATTGCAACCGGGCGGATACGCAACGCCTTGGCCAGCAGTCATGGATACCGGCCCTCAGGGTCTGAGCGCCGTTTCTTCCTCGAGAATTGTCAGCACCGCCTGCGCCTCCTCGGCCAGTCCGTTGAAGAACAGATATTCATTGCTGCGCAGATTATGGAAGAAGCGGAATGTCGCCGGCAGCCGCGGATCATCATCTAGCGCCGCCCAGTCATAACCGGTCACCACGATGTTCGAGCCGACGGGCAGGCTGGCCACATCAGGCGCGATAATCGCATGGCTGTCCAGGATATCGATATGACGCATGAAAGCCTGGCTCAAAGCCTGAAACGCAGTATGGGATTCATCACTGCTTGCCTGATACCCTGCCAGCGCCTGACGCAGCGCATCATTGCGGATCAGACGCACTTGTCCGGAGGAAACGATCTCGGTATAGGTCGCCGACGTCTTCAGGGTGATGAGCAGGTCGTAGCACTCATTGATCGCCGTCAGCAGCGGCTCCTCCTGCTCTGGCAGGATAAATCCCGCCGCACCGGCATCGACCAATGGGCCGGTGTGGGCATGAAGGCCCTCGACATAGTCCCGGCCAGCACTCGCCCAGGCGACGATCTCTGTAAAGTCCGCATGCAGCCTTTCGATGATCTCGTCTTCGATCTGGCGCTGCTGGTTCACGCCGTTCCAGTTCGACACCTGCATACCAATGAACACACCGACGACCACGATGCCGAAATCGAGCAGGACGGCAAACCAGTTCTGGGTCCGCACATGCTCCATCATCCTGCGCAACAACATACCCGGCCTCCCGCCAGAATACGCAGATTATCCCAGAAATGGCAGGAGCGTGACAAGCGGGATTGTGAGCGCTCAGACGAGGCTGGCGACTATCGCGTTCAGCACCCGGCGGCCATCGGCGGTCAGAGACAGCCGGTCGCCCTCGACGTGGACGAGGCCATCACCAGCCATTTCCGTCAGGGTGCGGTCATTCAACGGCGCGCCCGCCAGCGCCTCATACCTGGCAAGGCTGATCCCCTCGCTCAGGCGCAGGCCCATGGACAGCATTTCCACTGCCTGTTCCACGCCGGTCAGTGGCGACAACGCAAAGCGCTGTTCAGGCGTCGCGGCGAGATACTCCCCCGGCTTGTCCAGCGCGACCGTCTCGTAAAGCTGGCCGTCGATCCGCACCCGGCCATGGGCGCCCGGCCCGATGCCGACATAATCCTGATAACGCCAGTAGAGCAGGTTGTGCTGTGCCTCGTGGCCCGGCGCAGCATTGTTGGAGACTTCATAGGGCGCGAGCCCGGCGTCTGCGCACATCGCCTGCGCCAGATCGTAATGGGCGGCGGTCATCTCCTCATCGGCAGGGGCCCAGTCGCCTCGCGCCACCGCCTTTTCGAAAGCCGTGCCCGGTTCGATCGTCAGCTGGTAAAGCGACAAATGCCCCTTGGCGAGTGCCAGCGCCTCGGCCAGCTCCGCCCGCCAGACATCGAGGCTCTGGCCCGGGCGGGCATAGATGAGATCGAAAGTCAGCCGCTCGAAAGCGCCCCGTGCGAACTCCAGCACCTTGATCGTCTCGGTTGCGGAATGGTTTCGGCCGAGGAATGCCAGCGCCTCGTCGCGCAGGGACTGCACCCCAAGCGACAGGCGGTTGACCCCGGCAGCGGCAAAGTCAGTGAACCGCTCTCGCTCGGCATCGGTCGGGTTGGCCTCCAGCGTAATTTCAGCGCCAGCAACAGGCGCAGCCGCCTCGATTACCGCCCTGGCCAGCGACGGCGCCATCAGCGACGGCGTGCCGCCGCCGAAATAGACGCTTGTATACAGAGTAGCTCCAGCCTTCTGCGCCCACCACTCCAGATCGGCACGCAGCGCCTCTTCCCACGCGGCCTCGTCGGCACCGCGATCCTTGTAGACGTTGAAGTCGCAATAGGGGCAGATGCGCGTGCAGAACGGCCAGTGGATATAAAGGCCGGTCTTTCCTGTATCGCTCATTCGCTCGCTATACAGGTCTTGATCAGGCGCTCGAACGCCTCGGCCCGGTGGGAAATTTCCTTTTTGTCTTCGGGCTTCATCTCGGCGAAGGTCTTGGTCCGTCCGACCGGCATGAAGACCGGGTCGTAACCGAAGCCGCCATCGCCGCGCGGCGGCCAGATCAGCCGGCCCTTGGCCTCGCCGCGCACGGTCTCGACATGGCCATCGGGCCAGGCGAGGGCGAGAACGCAGACGAACGCCGCCGAGCGGTCAGTATTACCCGCGGCGATCAGTTCGTCCTCCAGCCGCTGCATGGCGGCGGTGAAATCCTTCTCCGGCCCGGCCCAGCGGGCGGAATAGACACCCGGCGCGCCGTTCAGCGCGGCGGCGGCCAACCCTGAATCGTCGGCAAGTGCCGGCATGTCGGCAGCCTTTGCCGCCGCCACCGCCTTCAGGATCGCATTATCCTCGAATGTCTCGCCGGTCTCCTCGGGTTCGGGCAATCCCAGCTCCCCCGCGGACAGGATTTCGATGCCGTGGGGGCGAAAAAGATGCGCAAATTCGGCCAGTTTGCCCTTGTTGTGGCTCGCGAGGACCATTTTTTCGTCAGAAAATTTCCTAGCCATTTCAGTGCCTTACCTATGCCTATATCGAAAAACACAAAATATTTGTCGTTTTTCGATAAAAACCCATTGCATCGTTTTTCGATATGTATATATTGATAATCAATAAGGGACGAAAAACAAAACAGTCCTCTTCAAAGTCAAAAAAAGGGCGACCGGAATGAACCAGCCGCCACCGAGTAAAGTCAAAGTCAAACGCTTGCTGAAGCAAAGGAGAAGTCACATGCCTTACAAACGTACATCTAAATTCGGGTCTATTGGCGGATTTGTCAACGTCCTTGCCACACTGACCATCGTTTTCCTGGTATCGGCCGGTTATTTCGGCGCGCTGTCGGGGATGCCGGTCACCCTGTAACCAGGGTGACCAGCGAGAACAGGGTGGCCACCACTTAACCCACGCCCTCTACGGGGCCACCCTGTTTCTTCTATTCTAGCGGGATTTACGAAATGACAAAGAAAAACAAGGTCGCAGGCATTCTATCCGTAATCCTGCTGATCGTCTTTATCATATCGCTGATCACGATGCTCGTGACCGGCCTCGTAGCCCTCTTCATGTTCATTGCCGTTCCGGTGGGCGGTTTTTTCGACGGCCTCCTCGATGGGTTCCGGTCTGATTCAGACAGTGACTACACCATGGGGGAGTTCGTCGAAATAACCATGGCCTTCATCACGGCGACGATGTTCGTGGTCGTTTCCTCCCGATTGATGGAAGTGCTGCGCACCATCAGCGCCGGCACCCCGTTCGAGGCGGAAAACGCCGACCGCTTCAAGCGCATCGCCAAGGTCATCTTTTTCGCAGAGCTTGCCAAGCTCGCCATCGTGCCGATCGCCTTTCTCTGGGCGGTACTGTTCGGCGTCGAATATGGCGATGGCGGCGGGCTGTCGATCGACCTGACAAACTGGCTCGGGGCGGCGGTCGCCCTGGTGCTGGCCGAGGTTTTCCGTGAGGGCGCAAGACTGCAGGAAGAGCAGGAGTTCACGGTTTAAAGCATGGCCATTAACGTAAAACTGGACAGGATCCTGCTGGAGCGGGGCATGTCACTGACCGAGCTCTCCGAGCGGGTCGGCGTGACCATCGCCAACCTGTCCATCCTGAAGACGGGCAAGGCCAAGGCGATCCGCTTCTCCACGCTGGAGGCGATCTGCAAGGAGCTGGACTGCCAGCCCGGCGACATACTGAGTTTTGACGACTGACATCTTTCAAAGGGGCAACAGAGGAGTGACCATTATGCCTTCAAACCTGACCACCGCCTTCAAGATCACCGGCCTGATGCTGGCCGCGTCCATGGCGCTTTCCGCCTGCATCATCGTCGTCGACGAAGATGATGACGACAACAACTGGAAAGAGTCCAGCTATGAGCAGGTCGCGCCTGCCACAGAGGCTGCAGAGGAGGCAGCATGAGAAAGCTTATGCTTAAATCGCTCGCTGCTACCGGCCTCGTCACACTCGCGACCATGGCGTCGGCCTGCGTCATCATCTCGACAAGGATGACGATGACGGCAAGACCAGTACGCGCATCTATGGCCCGGGCTCCTATGACGAGATAGACCGCGACTATAGTGTCGAGGTGGAAGCCGGGAACTGACGCCTGAATACCGGGAGGGAACACCCCGAGGGAAGAATGAGGGAGTTGAGAGCGGGGCCGCGAAAGCGCCCCGCTTTTTCTTGCGCATTTCTTTCAAATCCCGCACGCATCCAATGGCCGGATTTTCCGGTTTGACGACGTAAAGATGAGCGCTACCCTTGCCGCAAGGCCATGACCGGAACATATCGGTTTAAACAAGATAAAAGATCGCCAGGAGGACTCCCCCCATGAAAAACAGACTGTTTGGCAGTGACGGCCCACCCGTATCCGAAATCGGCCTGGGCTGCTGGCAGCTCGGCGGGGCCGACTGGGGCGATGTATCAGAGGATGACGCGTTCGAGATTTTGCAAACCGCGGTCGATGCCGGCATCACCTTCATCGACACCGCAGACGTCTATGGTATGGGCCGGTCGGAAAGCCTGATCGGGCGCTTCCTCGAGGCGCGGGGGAAACGCGACGACCTTTTCATCGCCACAAAGATCGGACGTCGGCCGGAAGCCGGTTTTCCCGGCACCTTCGAGAAGGACGTCATGCGCGCCCATATCGAGGATTGCCTGGAACACCTCAAGGCTGACAATCTCGATCTCGTCCAGTTGCACTGCATCGGCGAGGGTGAGCTGGAAAAGGGCGAAGTATTCGAACATCTGCGAGAGTTCAGATCCGAAGGGCTCATCAAGCGGTTCGGTGCCTCGGTCGAAACTGTTTCGCAGGCGAAATATGCCCTGACAGCAGAGGGTCTTTCTTCCCTCCAGCTGATCTTCAACATGCTGCGCCAGACCATGGCAGACGAGATCCTGCCCGCCGCCCACGACCAGGGCGTTGCCATTATCGTGCGCCTGCCACTCGCCTCCGGGCTCCTTGCCGGCAAGTACAAGCCGGGCCAGAAGTTCGCCGAAAACGACCACCGCAATTTCAACCGTGACGGCGAGGCGTTCTATGTCGGCGAAACCTTTGCCGGCCTGCCTTTCGACACCGGACTTGATTTCGTCGAGCGCCTGCGCCCGGTCCTGCCGCAGGACTGCTCCATGGCCGACGCTGCCCAGCGCTGGGTCCTCGACCATCCGGCAGTCACGACCGTCATCACCGGTGCCTCGTCCGCCGACCAGGTCAGGGCCAACGCCAAGGTCAGCCGTCTCGACCCGCTCGACGATGCCCTGCACGAGGAGCTGAAAGCCTTCTACAGCCGCGAAATCATGGGCAAGATCCGCGGCGAGATCTGATCTTGTCTCCCCGAACAGGGGAAAGACACTGGCATGTCCTGATGACAGAATAGCAGGATGAGCGATAACACGCCCCTTTATGACCTGATGCTGATCATCGCCGTGCTTACCCTGCTCGGTGGCTTCTTCCTTTTCGTCGTCATGCGGTTAATCACCGTGCTGGGGTATCGAGGCAGGTCAGTTCCCCGCATCATTGGCCTTCTGTTGCGCGTTGGCGGCTGGGCCTGGGGCATCGGCGCCGTGCTGCTGGGGATCATCCTGCTGCTGGACATCTACTGAGCCCGCCCCCCTTTCCCCGGCCGGGTTTTTCCTGTATGTCCCGCCGCTTCCCGGTTATTGTGGAAAACGGCTGGCGCGTCCGATCGGAGCGCGCCGCGAGATACAAGAGACATACCCATGGCAGACGCTTCCGCCCCGGTCTTCACCTCGAGGACCGATGCCCAGATCAACCTGATCGGCCTGACCCGCGAGCAATTGCGCGCGCGTCTGGAGTGGGATTTCACCCTCGAGCCGAAGAAAGCGAAGATGCGCGCCTCCCAGATCTGGCAGTGGATCTACAATCACGGCGTCCGCGACTTTGCCGAGATGACGAACATCTCGAAAGACCTTCGCGCTGGCTTTGCTGAAAAATACCGCCTGACCCGACCGGAGATTGTCGAGCATCGCGTCTCGTCCGACGGCACGCGCAAATACCTCCTGCGCTTCGCCCCGGGCGTGGAAGCCGAGACCGTGTTCATTCCCGGCGTCGGCAAGGCGGGGGCGCTGTGTGTTTCCTCCCAGGTCGGCTGTACGCTCAACTGCACCTTCTGCCACACCGGCACCCAGCGCCTCGTGCGCAACCTGACAGCGGCGGAAATCGTCGCCCAGGTACTGGTCGCCAAGGACGATATCGGCGAATGGCCCTCCTCCCTCGACGAGCGCCAGCTGACCAATATCGTCTTCATGGGCATGGGCGAACCGCTTTACAATCTCGATAACGTTTCGGATGCGATAGCAATCATTGCCGACGGCGAGGGCATTTCCATTTCGCGCAGGCGCATCACCGTCTCGACCTCCGGCATCGTGCCGGAGTTCCAGAAGCTGGGGACGAGCACCGAGGCGATGCTGGCGATCTCGCTTCACGCCACCAATGACGCGCTGCGCAACGAGCTGGTGCCGATCAACAAGAAGTATCCGCTGGAACAGCTCTTACAGGCCTGCCGCGACTATCCCGGCGTCTCCAACTCCCGCCGTATCACCTTTGAATATGTGATGCTGAAGGGCGTGAACGATTCAGACGCAGAGGCCCGCGAGCTTGTCCGCCTGCTCAAGGGCATTCCGGCCAAAATCAACCTGATCCCGTTCAACCCGTGGGAGGGCGCCGCCTATGAATGCGCCGACTGGACCCGGATCGAGGCCTTCGCAGATATCGTCAACCGCGCCGGCTATGCCTCGCCCATCCGCACACCGCGCGGGCGCGACATCGGTGCCGCCTGCGGCCAGCTGAAGACCGACAGCGTCAAGCAACGCGCGTCAGAAGCCCGCCGCGCCCGCCTCTATGGCGACGGCCTGTCCGACCCGGCCACCGCAGCAGACGTGGAATAGTCCGCCGCCAGCACTGGAGGGAGAGACAAGTGAAAATCGCAATCATTGGCCCGGGAGCTATCGGTGGCACCGTCGCGGCCTGGCTTGGGCAGGACACGGACTATGAAATCTATGTCTGCACCCGGTCGCCCCTGCCCGATGGACTTGCGATTGAACTTGACGGGGACAAGATAACCGCCGCACCCACTGTCCACACCAGCCCCGATGACGCCCGCCCCGTCGACTGGGTCCTGTCTGCGGCCAAGACGTATGATTCCGCCAACGCCGCCAAATGGCTGCCGGCCCTGACCGGCGAGACCACCCGCCTTGCCGTACTGCAGAACGGGATCGAGCAGGTGGAGAATTTCCGGCCCTTCTTCGACCCTGCCCGCATCACGCCCTGCATCGTCGATATACCGGCAGAGCGGACCGCCCCAGGCAGGGTGCTGCAACGGCGCGCAGGCACCGTCATCGTCCCTGACGGACCCGACGGCTCGGCCTTCGCGGCCCTTTTCGCCCACACGCCCATAGCCGTTACCACGACTGATGATTTCGCCTCGAAGGCCTGGGCCAAGCTGTGCATCAACAGCGCCGGAGCGGTCAACGCCATCACCCTGCAGCCTTCGGGCATTGCCCGCTTTGCCCCGGTGGCAGGGCTGATGCGGCAGATTGTCGAGGAATGCGCCGCTGTAGGCCGGGCCGAGGGCGCTGTCCTGCCAGACACGATTGCCGACGATGTCGTCTATCACTACGCGACCGGCGACCGCGAAGGTGTCAATTCTATCCATGCGGACCGGCTTGCCGGCCGCCCGATGGAGGTTCAGGCCCGAAATGGCGTCATTGTCCGCCTCGGCGAGAAGCATGGGATCGCAACACCAGCCAATCGCATGGCAAAGGCCCTGCTTGAGGCAAGCATGATCGACGTTCATTCCCTCTAGATAAATAATCTTGCGAATTATCCGTTATCCGGATAATTCCCGGAATAAAGCTGGCGTAGGTCAGCAAATTGGCCAGCCAATGCCAAAATCCCGCCATTGTGTGGGGCATGCTCGCCAGCGCCCCCGTTTAACCGGGATCAAAGACACCATCACAAAAACTGGGCAATTTGAAATCGACTTCCTATAATTACTGACGACGACAACTCTACAGGGAACAGAACCGCCGTGAACGAAGCCGATCCGAATATCATGTCTGCCGTGGAGCAATCGCGCCTCAAGGGCCTGATTACAGACTTCCACCCCTTTGCGCTGGTCGTCACCAACCCGGCGCTGGAAGACAATCCGATCGTTTACGTCAACCGCGCCTTCGAACGGGTGACCGGCTATAACGCCAGCGCCGTCATCGGTCGCAATTGCCGCTTCCTGCAGGGCAAGGACACCAGCAAGGCGACGGTGAAGAAGATGCGCGAGGCGATCGAGAAGGAAGAGCCGATCACTGTTAACCTGCTGAACTACCGCGCCGATGGCGAGCCTTTCTGGAATAATCTCCACCTGGAGCCCGTACGTGACGAGAACGACAAGGTCATATGTTTTCTCGGTGTCCAGAAAGTGCTTGTCGAGGAACCCGCCCCCGAGGGCCAGGGCGTCGACCAGCAGCTGCGCGAAATCCAGCACCGGGTGAAAAACCACCTGCAGATGATCGTCTCCATGATCCGCATGCAGGCCGGCACCGGCCGCACCGCGGGCGACGACTACAAGGCCCTGTCCCGCCGGGTCGAGGCGCTGCAGATCCTCTATTCGGAAATGCATGACGACACGGCCGCCGAACCGGCGAGCGAGTACATCATGCTTGGCGCCTATCTCTCGCGTATCGCGACCGCCATTTCCTATCTCGAGGCTCGGCACGAAATCCAGCTGAACATGGATATCGAGCCGGTGCGGGTTCGTATCGACATGGCCGGCCGCGTCGGCCTGGTCGCCTCGGAGATTCTGACAAATTGCTATCAGCACGCCTTCAAGGGCAAGAACCAGGGCATCGTCGAAGTGCGCCTCAGCAAGCTGTCCTCCGGGGCGCTGCGCCTGCAGATTTCCGATGACGGTGTTGGCCTGCCAAAGGATTCAGACTGGCCGGACTCAGGCTCCATGGGCGCCAAGATCGTCAAATCGCTGGTCAGCGGCATCAATGCAGAGATGACGATCACCCGCCCGATGAACGGCACGGTCTTCACCATCGACCTGCCGCCCATGGCTGAACCGGAAGCTGGCGGCGAAAAGTAAGCCTCGCTTCCCTCCCTTCAGCCTAGCCCCATTTTGCCCGTAGCCGGTCCTCGGCTGACGGGTCCATGTTGACATTGTCAAGGTCGCCACCCGCCCAAGCCATGACGCGGGGGTCCATTACCCGGAACCACAGCGGCGGAATGTTGGCAAGGCCGAGACAGCCCGGATAGCCGGACGGCAGGCGCGGCAGTTTCTCGAAATTGCGCAGCGCCTGATAAGGCCGTTGCGGATTGGCGTGGTGGTCCGAATGCCGTTGCAAGTGGATCTGCATCAGGTTGGAGAAGATGTGATTGGTGTTCCAGGAATGGTGCGGCTGGCAGGGCTCGTACCGGCCATTGGGCAGCTTCTTCCGCAACAGGCCATAATGCTCGATGTAATTGACTTGCGTCAGCCCGTACCAGGCAATGAGATGGTGGGCGATGATGAACGGCAGGATGCCTACGCCCAGCCACGCGACGAGCAGCAGCGCGACAACAGCCGTAATCGCCCAGCTCTGTAAAATCTCGTTTTCCCAGTGCCAGAACGTCTTGCCCCTGTTACGCAGCCGTAACGACTCATGTGCGATGGCGCCTTTGAGCGCACCGGGGATATCCCTGAGGGCAAAAGCGAACACCGTCTCGCCCATCCGCGCGGAGGAGCAGTCCTCCGGCGTTGCCACCTTCACATGGTGGCCGCGATTATGTTCGATGCAGAAATGGCCATAGCCGACGACCCCTAGCGAAAGTTTCGCCATGGTCCGATAGAACCGCTCCTGCTTGTGGCCCAGCTCGTGCCCGATGGTGATCGCATTTCCGCTCATCGTGCCGATACCGAGCACGATCGCCAGCACCGACCACCATGGCAGCGGCTGCGTCGCCACCAGCCATGCCGCGCCGATGAACAGGAGGTAGTGCAGCGGGATCGCGGCAATCGGCACCCACATGTAGAAGCGGTCGGCGCTCATTGCCGGCACCACTTCTTCCGGCGGGTTGTGTTCGTCCTCGCCCATGATCCGGTCGATCAGCGGCACCGCGCCGAACACCCAGAGGAACGGGATCAGCGTCGCCAGCGCATTGCCGGTCGCGAGATACAAAAGCCCCGCGAAGAACGGGATCAGGAACAGGATCTTCATCCACAGCCACAGCCAGCGCTTGCCATCGCGATAGGCAACGGTCTCGCCCGCATCCGTCGTGCCGGTGAAAGTGGTCATGTGAATATCCTCCCCATTTTCCGGCCCCGGTCTCAAGCCGGTTCATGGGAAGATTTTGCCACAGGTCAGGGGCTTGAGAAAGCATCCTGCTCAGTGCGCCAGACGTCAAACGGTCATCATACCCGCTTCTTCGCTGCGTAGTGTCAGCACCTCGACGCCCGTCGCAGTGACGGCGACCGTATGCTCGAATTGCGCCGACAGCTTCCCGTCGAGGGTTACCACAGTCCAGCCATCGGCCTCGGTCACGACCTTGCGGCTGCCCTCATTCACCATCGGCTCGATGGTAAAGACCATGCCTTCCTTCAGCATCAGACCGGTGCCGGCCTTGCCATAATTCAGCACGTTGGGCGGCTCGTGCATTTTCTGCCCGATGCCATGACCGCAATATTCCCGCACCACCGAACAGCCATTGCGCCGTGCATGGCGGGCGATGGCGTGACCGACATCGCCGAGCCGCGCGCCGGGGCGCACCTGGCGGATGCCTTGCCACATCGCGCCCTGCGCGATGCGCACCAGCCGCTTGGCTGCTGCGCTCGCCTCGCCAACCACGTAAGTTTTGCTGGAATCGGCGATATAACCGTTCTTTTCCAGCGTGATGTCGAGATTGATGATGTCGCGCTCGCTGATGATCCGCCCCGCATCCGGCACGCCGTGGCAGACGACCTCGTTGATCGAGCAGTTGAGCACATATTTGAAGCCATACTGCCCCTTGCTCGCCGGGCGCGCGGCGAGGTCGTCAGTGATGAACCGCTCGACCAGGTCGTTGACCTGCATGGTCGACATTCCGGCGAGGCTGACCCCGTCCAGCATCTCGAACACGGATGCCAGCAGCTTGCCCGAGATGCGCATCAGCGCGATCTCCTCCGGTGTCTTCACCACGTCAGGCCGCTTCCGTCTGGCTGGCGGCGCTGATATCCGCCGCTTCCAGCTGGATCTTGATGATGTCGTTGAAGGACAGGGTCGGGTTCGCCTCGGCCAGCATGCCGATCTTGATCCAGAATTCCGTCTGCGCGTTGATCGACCGGCACATCACCGTGCTTGCCCGGCGCACTTCTTCATGCAGATTGTCGTCGATCTTCACGATGCCCATCGGCCCCTCCTGACATTTAATATATGAACCGTATATGATCCATATATCGATCTGTCAATCGGTACGCAGGAGCAGTTGCGCCAGAGTGCACAAAGACCCTGCGCTTACTGGGCCATTTCGCATTGGAAACATTTTGAATGGCTGGCGGCCTACTCCGCCGGGCCGAGAACCGGCTTGGCATTGTCACCTTCAGGCGCACCCGAATCGCCGCCCTTGCTGCCATATTTCGCGATCAGGTGATCTCGCTTGCGCGGCTGCAGGTTCGCCTTGGTCACATCGCCATCGGCCCACTCAGCGACCTTCGGGTTCATGATGTGGAACCACAGCGGCGGAATGTTGGCGATCGCCATCGCGCCAAGATAGCCCCAGGGCAGGCGCGGTATGTCGTCAAAATTTCGCAGCGCCGGGTAGGACCGCATCGGGTTGGCGTGGTGGTCCGAATGGCGTTGCAGGTCGATCAGCATCAAATTCGAGAAAATGTGGTTGGCGTTCCACGAATGACGCGGCTGGCACGGCTCATACTTGCCGTTCGCCCGCTTGCCCCGAAGCAGCCCGTAATGGGCGACATAATTCGACTGGGTCAGGCCATACCACGAGATCAGGTGGTGCAGCGCGATGAACGGGATCACCGCCCAGCCGAGCCATACCACCAGCGCGACGGCCACCGCGACTGAGATCGACCAGCTCTGCAGGATATCATTCCGCCAGGTCCAGAAGCCATGGCCTTGACGCTTCAGCCGTTCGGCTTCCTTGGTCACACCGCCGATCAGCGCGCCCGGTATGTCCCGAAGCGCGAACTCGAAAATGCTCTCACCCATCCTGGCCGAGGAGCAATCCTCCGGCGTCGACACTTTCACATGGTGGCCGCGATTATGCTCGATATAGAAATGGCCATACCCGTTAGCGCCGACGGAGATCTTCGCCATCGTCCAGTCCAGCGTATCCTTCGGCTTGTGGCCCAGCTCATGGCCGAGAATGATGGCAAACCCGTTGATCGTCGCGACCCCGGCGATCAGCCCGATATCGGCCCAGAGCGGCATGCTTTGAGTAGCCACCAGCCAGATCGTGGCGATGAAAGTGAAGTAGTGCTGCGGGATCATCGCGTAGATGATCCAGCGATACCACGGGTCATTCTCCAGCGCGTCGGCGATATCGTCGGCGACATTGTCGTTGTCCTCGCCGATGATCATATCGATCAGCGGCGTACCGACGAACAGGAAAGTAATCGGGATCAGCGCCGTCAGCGCATTACCGCCACTGGCAAAGTAGGCCCACAGCGTGACCGCGACGACTACCAGCGGCCAGTAGCCCATCAGCCACCAGTAGCGGTACTTGTCATGGCGCACGGTAGTGCTTTTGCCGTGTGAGGTTTCATCCGCACCGACGCGTTCGTTATCACTCGATATAACGCGATCTTCAGCCATACTGTCCTTGCGCTTTTCGATCCAGTACTTGCCGATATTGCGGCAATCACAGAAAAGGTTAACGAAACCCTGATAAATCGTTAATATTTTCCTAACATAAAAAGCCGCTCCCGTCCACGCGGAAGGGCTGGCTCAAATCCGAAAAATGGTTAACATGTAAAGGGTTAACGGGGAGACGTTAGGATGACTGACCCGATTGCAACCATGATCGTTTCCGGCTCTCTCGCCTTCGCGCTGCAGGGCACCAGCGTCTATGACCCCTGCACCGTCTACGCCCAGGGCGCCTATGACTGGCAGATCGAGGCGCGGGGCGGTCGCCTGACCCTCACCGCCGAAGACCAGCCCGGCTTCAACGTCATCGCCACGGGCGAGAATTACGACACCACCGGCGAGTTCGAGGTGACCCTTGTCAGCGAGGGCGGGCGGCGCGAGGTGCGCATCGCCCCGCCGGATGTTCTCTATAACGGCATCCCGATGATCGGCGAGTGGGGCGAGATCGACCTCGTCATCACCGTCGCCGGAAACGAAGTCTTCATCCCCGGCCCGCCCCGGCCCTGGTATGCGGTCGACGAGGGCAGCATCCACCTGATCGACGTCAACCGCTATTCCCGCGACCCCCAGCGTGGCGTCGACCTCTCCCTCTATTACCGGGGCGAAGAGATCGTGCGCGGCTCGATCAAGGCTTTCCTGCTCGGCGCCGGCATGGAAGAGTGGGACAAGACCACCAACGAATTGCGCAGCGCCGGCTGCCGCATCTGACCGCCTGAAGCCCAAGCCACCTGACACCGTCAAGATAACCGGACACCTGATGACCCGTACCCTTCTCTCTCTCCTCGCCACCCTTACCCTGACGATCCCCGCCTACGCACAGACCGCCGACCCCTGCCGTACCGACATCACCATCGACAGCGGCTGGACGGCGGAAGTCTTCACCGGCGGTGTCGAAGTCATCTCGACCGACGCCGCCTTCACCATCACGACGGTGGAGGGCATCACCGCCATCGGCGACTGGCGCCTCGCCATTTATGGCAGTGTCACCGAGCCGCTGTTCGAGATTGACACCGGCGCCATCACCAACCCGGCGGGGGAGGAAAGCCCGCCCTCGGCCTGGCAATCTGTGCCCGTCGCTGTCTTCCACGCCGAAGACGAACTGTTCCGGATGTCCGCCACAGAATGGGGCACCTATGCAACCGAGCCGTCGGAGTTCGGCCGCCTGAAGACCGCCGCCGAGATGGCCGCGCTCGAGGCACCCGACAGCCGCTTCTATGCCGACTTCCTGCGCCCGGACGGCAAGGGCGCCCTGTTGCGCATCGAGATCGCCGCCACGACGCTGGCCGACGGCTTCGCCGCCTGGGCCGCCCACACCGGCGAGTTCGCGTGTATTCCCGAATAGCGCAATGCACGTGACCTCGCTTCTCTTGGCGATAGCCACCCTGATTACAGCGCAGTCTGTCATCATGCAGTACGACACTGGTGAGCCGTCACCCAAAGACCGCCAAGTGGCTCTCTGCAACGAGAGACTCTCACCGATCCCCGGCTGGGATGTCGATATCACCGAGAATGCCGTCTTTCTGACTCTCTCCCAAGGCGAAATGGATGTGCAGATCAGCGACGACTGGCCAGTTGAGGGCCAATTCCGCATCCAGCTTGTCGCAGAGGGTGGTGAGGCCAGCATCTCTGTCCAGCCCGGCTATGTGAACCTTCCAGACAGGACACGCCCGAACGAGTATTTCTGGGAGGACGTTTTGCTAACTGCCAGCCAGGGCGGCCACGCCCTCTTCATATCGGCAGTAATGATACTGGATCTCGGTATAGAACATAACGGTGTCAAATGGATCATCGTGAAATACGCCACCGATCAGGACGAGACAGCTTTGCTTCGCACAGCCGCCGAAACCGGCTGGCAGGACATCCGCTTCGACTTCACAAAAGCAGATGCCGCCGAGCCCTTCGTGCGCATCACCGTTGCACCTGACGTGCTCGCACGCGGCTTTCCTGCCAGCCTCCAACTCCTCGACTGGCGCGATCGCGGCTGCCCTGTCGAGTAAGCCCCTCAATTTCCCCTCGCAAAGCCGCGCAAAGTCTCTATAACGGCGCGCGACTTCGAAGGAGATAAAAAGATGCCCAAACGCGCCAATATCAACAAGGTCGTCCTCGCCTATTCCGGCGGGCTCGACACCTCCGTCATCCTGAAATGGCTGCAGGCGGAATATGAGTGCGAGGTCGTCACCTTCACCGCCGATCTCGGCCAGGGCGAGGAGCTGGAACCGGCGCGCAAGAAAGCCGAGATGCTCGGCATCAAGGATATCTATATCGAGGACCTGCGCGAGGAATTCGTGCGCGATTTCGTCTTCCCGATGTTCCGCGCCAATGCCGTGTACGAAGGGTTGTACCTGCTCGGCACCTCCATCGCGCGCCCGCTCATCTCCAAGCGCCTTGTCGAGATCGCGGCCGAGACCGGCGCCGATGCCATCGCCCATGGCGCGACCGGCAAGGGCAATGACCAGGTCCGCTTCGAGCTCGCCGCCTATGCCCTCAACCCGGACATCAAGGTCATCGCCCCGTGGCGCGAATGGGACCTGACGAGCCGCACCAAGCTGATCGAATATGCCGAGGCCCACCAGGTGCCGGTGCCGAAAGACAAACGCGGCGAGAGCCCGTTCTCCGTCGACGCGAACCTGTTGCACACCTCGTCGGAGGGCAAGGTGCTGGAAGACCCGGCAGAGCCCGCGCCAGACTATGTCTATTCCCGCACGGTCGACCCGGTCGATGCGCCAGACACGCCGGAAGTGATCGAGATCGGCTTCAAAGCGGGTGACCCCGTCTCCATCAATGGCGAGGAGATGAGCCCCGCCACGCTTCTCACGGCACTGAACGAGTACGGACGAAAGCATGGCGTCGGGCGCCTGGACCTCGTCGAGAACCGCTTCGTCGGCATGAAGTCGCGCGGCATTTACGAGACGCCGGGCGGCACCATCCTGCTGGCCGCCCATCGCGGCATCGAGCAGATCACGCTCGACCGCGGCGCGGCACACCTGAAAGACGAGCTGATGCCGAAATATGCAGAGCTGATCTATAACGGCTTCTGGTTCTCGCCCGAGCGCGACATGCTCCAGGCCGCGATCGACGCCAGCCAGACCCATGTCGAGGGCAGCGTCACCATCCAGCTCTACAAGGGCTCGGCGAATGTCATCGGCCGCTCATCCCTGAAAAGTCTGTACTCTGAAGCCCACGTCACCTTCGAGGAAGACGCCGGCGCCTACGACCAGAAAGACGCGGCAGGGTTCATCAGGCTGAATGCCCTGAGGTTGAAACTGCTGGGTAAACGGGGCGGGTAGGCGCAACCGTTAGACATAAACCTTATGTTCACGAGCTTCCTCATATTCCTTGGTAGCGTTGTAATTGGCTCAATCGGCTTTTTGATGGGGCGCGTTTTCAATCAGTCAGAGCTGGTCTTGGGCGAAAAACGAAGAATATATGAAAGCTTCCTGATAATCTGCCCAACTCCCAATGATGCATACGGAGACGACTTACCGCTATCTAAAGAGTATATAGACGCCCATACCCTCTTGAGATTTTATGGTGAGCCTAATGTTCATCTAGCCGTAAACAGATATATGGATCTCTTTCTGGAAGCTCAGAAAGTTTTATCTATGGATTCTGATCCATTAGATTCAAAATTCAAAGAGCTAGCTCGTGCGCATAATGATATTATATTAGAAATGCGAAGGGACGCATTAGGATGGTCTGCTTTTGGATACAGGGGCAAGTCTAGGTTACCTGAAGGGTATGCTGAAAAAGTTTTCACTGAACATAGCAAAGACATCGAATAGCCCCCTCCGGCCCTTCGGGCCACCTCCCCCGTAAACGGGGGAGGAAACCTACACTCTAGCTTCAGCAAAACCCGCAGCATCGTGCGATGCAATTCTTCCCCCGCCTGCGGGGGAAGTGCCCTCGAAGAGGGCGATGGGGGCTAATCCCCATGCGGCGGGACGCGCAGCGCCTCGGCGATCCGCTCTAGCACGCCATCCAGAGTCTCGAACACATCGATATTCCAGAACCGGATCACGTCGAAGCCTTCCTGTTCCAGAAATTCCGTACGCCGCGCATCATAGGCCCGCGCGTCTGCCTCGCCATGCTGGCCGCCATCGAGTTCGATGACCAGTTTGCGGTCTAGGCAGATGAAATCGACGATATAAGGACCGATGGCATGCTGCCGCCGGAATTTGTGGCCGTCCAGTTGCCTGCGGCGAATATGCGTCCATAACAGCCGCTCCGCCTCCGGCATCTGCTGGCGCAGCTCCTTCGCCCGTGGATTGACCTTACGCATTGCCCCCTCCGGCCCTTCGGGCCACCTCCCCCGTAAACGGGGGAGGAAAGCCACTCTCTGGCTTCAGTAAAACCCGAAGCATCGTGCGATGCAATTCTTCCCCCGCCTGCGGGGGAAGTGCCCTCGTAGAGGGCGATGGGGGCTAATCCCCATGCGGCGGCACACGTAGCGCCTCGGCAATCCGCTCCAGCACGCCATCCAGAGTCTCGAACACATCGATATTCCAGAACCGGATCACGTCGAAGCCTTCCTGTTCCAGAAATTCCGTACGCCGCGCATCATAGGCCCGCGCTTGCGGCTCACCATGCTGACCGCCATCGAGTTCGATGATCAGTTTCCGGTCTAGGCAAACGAAATCGACGATATATGGCCCGATGGCATGCTGCCGCCGGAACTTGTGGCCGTCGATCTGGCGATTACGCAGGGCATTCCAGACACGCCGCTCGGCCTCAGTCTGGTTGCGCCGCAATTCCCGCGCTCTGTCGATGTTCTGATCCATCATCCCCTCACCCGTAAAATGCTAACGCATTTTCCGACCTCTCCCAAGGGAGAGGTGGAGGCCAAGCCGCTCCCATCGCGCGATGCCCACCCTCTCCCTCTGGGAGAGGTCAAAATTTGCACAGCAAATTTTGGGTGAGGGCCCTCTTTCCCAACCCAAATCTTATCCCCGCCACCTCCACCGCGCCTATAACCCTCGCCAAGCGCCGGTGCGGACCGGGGCGGAGGTGCCGGCGAGCCTGAACCGACAGGCGGACCGGCGCATCAGGTTTCCGGTGACGTTCGTTACAGGCCGGGAGGGCTTGCCCTCCGCAGCCTTGGCGAAGGAGGGTGCATGCGAGCCTCATGTCGATCATCGGAGCGGTGTTCTGTCCCCTGGCAGGGCAGACCGGAGAGCCGCGTATCAGCCCGGCACCAGATCACCGCCGTGGGGGCGCGAGGCGTCCACACTTTAGAATTATGAAGGATGCCGCAGTGTCCCCACGGGCCCCCTTCCTTGTCGCGCCGGAGCTTTAGCGAAGGCGGATAACCACCCAACGCCGCGCGCGCCGAGTGACGGCGATATTGGCGCAGGTAATTTGTCAACCGAAGCCATTGTTTTGCCGGTGACGATCAGTCAAGGGTGAAACCGCTTCGCGGCGGCGAAGCCGCCCTTGACAGATCGGCACCGGTGAAACACCCCGCATACGGAGCAATCAATGACCAGAAAGCGCACCAAGTCCCGCCGCCACAACCTCACCCCGAAACAGCGACGCGCCAAGGAAGCTGCCAAGCCTCAGCCGGAGACCTACACCCCCGAGGAGGTCGAGGCCATGCGCAAAGAACTGAAGCGCCGTCTCGACCGCCTCGCCAAGGCGAGGGAGGAAGATCGCGCCGCAGCAGCCCTCCGTGCGGAGGCAAGCGGCGGCATCCCGTCCGCCTCCTAAGCCCCTCCCCTTTCCCGGCCACCCATGCTAGCGTCCCCGCAAAACAACGAGAGGGACAACCATGCTGAAATTCACCCCCGCGCTGATCGCGCTCGCCCTGCCCGCCTGCGCCGATACCGCCCCCGACATGACGGAAGACACCACCGCCCCTGCCCTGATGGAAGCAGAAGAAGGCTGGGTCTCCCTCTTCGACGGTCAAACCCTCGACGGCTGGACGCCGATGATCCGCTATCATCCGCTGGGGGAGAATTTCGGCAACACCTGGCGCGTCGAGGATGGCAAGATCGTCGTCTCCTATGACCAGTATGGCGAGGATTTCGGCGGCCGTTTCGGCCATCTCTATTACGACACACCGTACACGGCCTATCGCCTGCGCATGGATTACCGCTTCGTCGGTGAGCAGATGCCCGGCGGGCCGGACTGGGGCCGCCTTAACGCCGGTGTCCTGTTCCACACCCAGCCGCCGGAAACGATCCCCGAGGATCAGGACTTCCCCATCTCGCTGGAAGCGCAGTTCCTGGGCGAGGGCGCCCACGCCCCGACCACAGGCAATCTTTGCACCCCCGGCACCAGCGCCCTCGTCAAGGGTGACCGGCCGGAGGAGCACTGCACCCTGTCGGAATACCCCGCCCCGCCGGCGGGCGAATGGGTGACCTTCGAGCTGGAGGTGACCCCGCCCAATGAGGACGGCATCCAGACTTATCGTCATTACACGAATGGCGAAATGGTATTCGAATACTCCGACGCGCAGCTAGACGAGGCCCACCCCTGGGCCGACAGCCGCGCGCTGACCCGTGGCCATTTCGCGATCCAGTCGGAAAGCCACCCGGTCGAATACCGCAATATCGAATTGCTGGTGTTGCAGGAGGAATAGGGAGCGCTTGACGGCAGAGCCAGCCCGGCTATCTCTGCCCTCATGCGCCCGCACTTCTATTACTCCGCCGACTTCAATATTCCCCTCCCGGAGAAGCACCGTTTCCCGGGGCATAAATACGAGCTGCTGCGGCGCGAACTGCTGGCCCGCGGGCTGGTCGATGAGGACCAGCTGCACCTGTCCCCGGAGGCGGAGGAAGCGGATATATTGCTCGCCCATGACAGGGAGTATGTCAGCGCCCTCTCCGATGGCTCTATCGACCCGAAGGTCATGCGCCGCATCGGCTTTCCGTGGTCGGAGCAGATCCCCCGGCGCGGGCGGCGCACGGTTGGCGGCGCGATAGAGGCCGCACGAACGGCCCTGCGGGTCGGCCTGTCCGGCCAGCTCGCCGGTGGCACCCACCACGCCCATGCAGGCTTCGGGGCTGGCTTCTGCATCTATAACGACTTTGCGGTAGTGGCGAAAAAGGCACTGGCGGAGGGCTGGGTCGACCGCATCGCCATCATCGATCTCGATGTGCACCAGGGCGACGGCAATGCGGCGATATTGGGCGGGGATGCCCGCATCTTCATCCTCGATGCCTATGGCGCGAAAAACTTTCCCTTCCGCAAGGTACCGGCGACGCTCGACATTCCGTTTGAGGACAATCCCGGCGACGACGCCTATCTGACCCGTGTCGCGGAAATGCTGCCTCAGGTCTGGAACTTCGCGCCGGATCTCGTGCTCTATCAGGCCGGTGTCGATCCGCTGGTCCATGACCGGCTCGGGCGGATGGATTTGAGCTATGACGGGCTAATGGAGCGCGACCGGTTGGTGCTGGAGGGCTGCCGCCAGCGGGGCATTCCCTGCTCGATGGGGATTGGCGGTGGATACGCCAACCCCATCGATCCCACTGTCACGGCCTATGCCAATACTTACGCGGTGGCAAAGGCCGTCTACGGATATTAGGCAGGGTTATTCGCCCTCGCGCTGCTCCTGCAATTGCAGTTCCACGAGCCAGCCGGACGGGCCGCCGCGGCCACGCATGAACGGTGAATAGGACATTTCCAGATAGACAGGGTCGACACGGAACGACCCGGTTTCAAGCTCTGGCGGGTTTTCCAGATCCCATGTGGTCTTCCTGTAAATATCGAAATCCGCACTTTCTTCGACTGTTTCAGCGACAAGTTCTGACCCCAGACAACTGGAAACCATCGCCTCGACCTCGTTGAAGATCTCCCGCGCCTTTGCCTCATTGGCCTCGTTATCGAGACTGCCCGCCTGGAAGGCCACGCAATTCACGATATAGATATTTGCGTCCGCGCCGAAGAAACCCTTCATCACTGACGCTGTACAACGATTATCCTGCACCCTGACGTCGGTGGTATACTGATCGTCGAGCTTTGTATCACCGAGCATGAGGTTTCCCGTTCGCACAGCTTCGAAAGGTACCGCATCGGTGCGGCTTTCGAACAAGGGCTGCAGGGCACCGCAATCATAGCTGGCGGCGGCGGCGGCGTTTTCTTCACTGCTGCAGGCAGCAAGCATGACAACGGGCAGGATAAGGGATGGAACAAGACGCATGATTGATAACTCCTTCTCGAAGGAAGGATCATGGCGCTGAACGGCGGCGGCGTCTCTCCCCTGTACAGGTGAGGGAGAGGCACCGCGAGACCTTTACATCCCGCAATCGCGGCTGAAGGCAGCAAACGTCGAATCAACAGGGGGCAGCGTTATGCTCACATCACTGAACCGGCTGGAGGACATCGACATGGCCTCCTGCTTCACGACGGCATTATACAGCTTTGCGATCGTTGTATACTTGGCGGGCTGGGCCAGCTTGACCGACGGGAAATAGCGCCAGTCGCTGCGGTTGACCTCTTCCTCATCCGCCGACAGGCGCACCGTGATTGTCACCTTGCGGTTGGACTGGCGCATGTCGTTGACGAAATCGAAGGGCTCGGTGGAAACGAACACCGCCAGCTCCTCGTCGACACAATAGAACATGGCGCTACCGCCCTCCGCCGCGGCGGCATAAACACCGTTGACGGCATACTTTCCATCTGGATCGTCCGAATCCAGCCACGCCCCGTCTGCGCTGATGGAAAAATCATACTCCTGCCAGCCGCTTGACTGGGCCTGGGCAGGCATGGTGAAGCCCGCTGCTGCAACCAGCGCGACGACACAGATTGAAAGACTGCTTTTCATGGAAACCTCTCCTGAACCCTCTAATACGAAAGATATAGTAGCGAGCAATGCCCTTCACAAGGGAAGGAATGTTAAAGCTCGTACAGGTTGTCATCGGGGTTATGCGCACTGCCAGGTTATAGGGCAATGTGTAGTCAGCCCTTACCGGCGCCGGTCAATGACGCGAGGAAGGCACGAACACCGGCCATCGACCTGCGCTGGCGCCGGACAAGGCGGGCCAGCCTGACTATGCTGGAATTCTGCCGCAGATCCTCTGCTTGCTCTGCAATCTGCAAAAGGGCTTGCGCCAGCTTCTGTTCACCAGCGGAGAGAAGTACGGTTTGTATGCTGACTTCACGATCCGGTTCGGCAAGTGGCGGGCCATCCAGATGGGCATTGATGCGGCGTGCCTGCTCGCGATACCAGTCCAGCGCTTCGTCGGAGAGTGCCAGTTTTACCGGCGCGCCCTCGACAGGCGGTGACGCCACGCCCCCTGAAAGCGCGCCCGCAATGGCACGGCAGACACCAGGACTTGTTCCCATAGTATTGAGGTGGCGCATGACCTCAGTACCTAGAGCGTCAAGACCTGTGTTGACCACTGGGATATCGATCGCAGCCACTTCGTTTCTTGTATCCATTGCGGCCAGTGTACTGATGATATTGGCCGCAGGGTCCTTCTGGTAAGGGATTACGCGCAGGGCCTCTGGCCCGAAAACCCCGGCCAGCATGTCCAGTGTCGTGCCGGTTCGCGGACGGGCACGCATGAGATAGTCCTCTATACCCAGCGCCAGCCCTTCATGACCGACACGCTGGCGATAGGCCGACAAGCTATGCTCGATCACATCACGTGCGACGATCACGAATACGGGCTTCAGGGACAGGTCCTGCAGCACCGCCTTCAGGGCGCGAAAACCATCCTCGCTCATCTGGTGCAGGCTTTCATTGGACAGGATGATCCGGTCATGAGGCCCCTTTGCGAGACGGGTAAGATGCCCCTTCACGGCAGCACGCCCGGCCTTGTCAGCCGGATTTTCCAGGAAGGCGCGAAGGAAAACCCCGTTGCCGGCCGGGTTGTCGATCAGGCGGTCGGCAAGACGCGGCGGTTCGGGATAGATGATACCCTCATGCGACAGGCGTGCCGCGTTCTCGCGCAGGAACAGCTGCAGCGAGCTGGAGCCGGTCTTGCTGAAACCGGCATGAAGGTAAAGCGTCTTCATCGCGTGCCGGTCAGCCCGTGCATTCGGCGGCCAGATCGATAAACCTGTCCACCTCCTGTTCGGTCGTGCGATAGTTCGTGACAAGACGTTTCAGCTTTCCGTTCCAGGTATCACCCGGATAGACCCAGTCATAGAATTGTGCGCCCTGATCCAGCAGTTTCTGCGCCACGCCGTCGGGGAAGGTAAGGAAGACTTCATTCGCCTGCACCGGGTGCGCGATGGTGAAGCCGGGCATGGCACCGAGCTTCTCGCCCAGCCGGTTGGCCATGGCATTGGCATTGCCGGCAAGGTCGAGCCAGAGATCATTGCTGAGGAACGCCTTCCACTGGGCGGCCATGAACCGGGCCTTGGACCAGACATGACCGGCCCGCTTGTGCCGCCAGGCAAATTCTTCTGTATGCGCCTTGTCGAAGAACACCACCGCCTCGGCACACAACGCCCCGTTCTTGGTCGCGCCGAAGCACAACACATCGACACCGGCCCGCCAGGTCACATCGGCGGGGGCGCATCCGAGGGTCGCGATGGCGTTGGAGAAGCGAGCGCCGTCCATATGGACTTTCAGGTTATGACGCCTTGCCACCGCGCCGATCGCCCCGACCTCGTCCGGCGTATAGGCAGTGCCAGCCTCGGTCACCTGCGTCAGTGAAACGGCCTTGGGGATGACATGGTGGGTCATAGGCGGGGTGTAGAAGCGCATCCCCTCCTCCACCGCAGCTGCCGTCAGCTTGGCATCCTTGCCCGGCAGGGTCAGCAGCTTGGCGCCGCCGGAGTAGAATTCCGGCGTGCCACACTCGTCCATCTGCACATGCGAGACCTCGTGGCAGAACGTACCGCCATAGGGCGGGACCAGCTGCGACAGGGCGAGCCCGTTGGCAGCACCGCCGGTCGAGGCGAAGAAGACATGGCATTCGTGTTCGAAGATCTCCTCGAACTTCGCGGTCACGCGTTTGGACAGCGCGTCGTTGCCATAGGCGGGCACTGAGCCGTCATTGGCCTCGGTTATCGCCTGCATGATTGCCGGGTGAACCCCGGCCCAGTTATCGGATGTAAACAGCATGGCGCGACAGTGGCGGCAGATGCGGGCGCCGTCAACTTCTCTAGCGTCAACAGATCAGCTGTGCGAGAGATCGCCCATCATCTCCGCAAGCACGTCATGGTGCTCGACGATACGGGCGGCACCCGCCTCGGCGAGGCGCTCGCCATGGCCCTCGAAGCAGTGGCCACCGCCGGTAAAGCCCCAGACCGCCATGCCCGCCGCCTTTGCCGCGGCAACGCCGTGATGGGCATCCTCGATAACCAGGCAGTCGGCAGGGTCGATTCCGATGCGCTCTGCCGTGTACAGAAAGATGTCGGGCGCCGGCTTGCCATGGGCGACGGCTTCGGCGGAGTAGACGTCCGGTGCGAAATAGTCCCACAGCCCGCAATGCTTCAGCTTGCGGTCGAGATAGACCATGCGCGAGGAAGACGCCACGGCGGTGCGGATGCCGGTGAGCGCCTTGACCGCCATGACCGATTTCTCGGCACCCGGCACGGCCTGCAGCGTGTCGCGCTTGGCCCGGCGCTTTTCGACCAGTCCCTCGAACAAGGCCTCTGCCTCCGCATCGCTCGCGGGGCGGCCGAGGATACGCTCATACTCACTGCGCAGGGCGGCGGAGAAAACGTCGTCGCGCATGCCGGTGAAAGTCGAGATGAGGTGCTTCGCATCCCATTCGAAGCCATGGCCCGCCAGATAGTCGACGACATCGTCGAGCCCGACAATCTCGGAATCGACCAGCACGCCGTCACAATCGAAGATGATGGCCTTGAACCGGGAGGGTGTCATTTGCGTGTCCGAATTTACTTCAGACGAGACCTAGGCGTTTTGGCCGGAGATTTCCAATGCCTTGTTCCGATTCCATCGACGCGTTGCCCCGCCGATCAGGAAATAGTCCACGATCATCCAGATCTGACCGATGCTGAGCGCATCCCACGCAGGATCGCCAGACATTTCGACCATGAACGACCCATACATCGGAATGATACCGCCGACGATCAGTTTGCCGAGACCGAGGCCCCAATGCCCGAGGACAAACCGGTCAACACCCAGCCAGCCAAGGAAGTAGCTGAAGCCATACAGGATAAGCGGCGTCTTACGGACCGCGAGAAACCGCGTATCGAATGTCTGCTGTTCGGCATCAGACATGCCATCGCGCAGATTATTGAGGAATTGCCAGAAGCCGCGCTCATTCATCGCCCTGACCTCCGTCCAGTTGTTCGGGCGTTTCCAGCGCCCGCATGTCAGTGACAATATTCCGCGCCATCTGCATATTGCGCTTGCGTGTATCCCCGCCAATCAGGAACCAGTCGATGATCGCCCAGATCATCAGCCCGCCGAAGGTGAAAAGCTTTCCAAGACCGCGACCCCAATGGCCGAGAAGAAACCGGTCCACGCCCAGCCAACCGAGCCAGATGCTGAAGACAAACATATGCATCGGCACACGGATATCGGCGCTATAACGGGCATCGAAATGGACCTTGCCCTCATCCGTCATGCCGTCGCGGAGGGAAAAATATTCCCTGTAGTAATCGTCGAAATTCATGGCAAACCCCTCGCCCGTACTGAAAAGGGCAGGCCTTTAAGCCTGCCCTTCAAAGGTAACCCTAAATTGAGCGGAAAAGATAGCCTCGCTTTCCGCTATCAGCCTGACTAGCCGCCGAGACCGGCGAGGAAGGCAAGCAGCAACAGCGCGATGATGTTGGTGATCTTGATCATCGGGTTGACCGCCGGGCCAGCCGTATCCTTGTACGGATCGCCGACCGTGTCGCCGGTGACGGCAGCCTTGTGGGCTTCGGAGCCCTTGCCGCCATGGTTGCCGTCCTCGATATATTTCTTGGCGTTGTCCCACGCACCGCCACCAGCGGTCATGGAAAGCGCCACGAAGAGGCCGGTGATGATGACGCCCATCAGCATCGCGCCGACAGCCGACAGGGCCTGGGACGGCCCGGCGACGATGCCGACAACGATATAGAGCACGATCGGCGACAGGATCGGCAGGAGCGACGGGATCACCATCTCCTTGATCGCTGCACCGGTCAGCATCTCAACCGCGCGGGCATAGTCGGGCTTTTCCTCGAAGGTCATGATGCCCGGCTTTTCACGGAACTGGCGGCGCACCTCCTCGACCACAGCCCCGGCAGCGCGGCCAACGGCCATCATAGCCATCGAGCCGAACAGATAGGGCAACAGCCCACCGATAAACAGGCCGACCACCACATACGGATTGGACAGCGAGAAATCGAAGGCGATGTTGGCGAAGAACGGATAGGTCTCCGGCTCACTGATGAAGTGCCTGAGATCCTCCGTATAGGCTGC
Organism: Aquisalinus luteolus; assembly: GCF_009712425.2. Classification (GTDB taxonomy): domain Bacteria; phylum Pseudomonadota; class Alphaproteobacteria; order Caulobacterales; family Parvularculaceae; genus Aquisalinus; species Aquisalinus luteolus. The sequence continues at coordinate 230,448 of NZ_VCJR02000002.1, read as the reverse complement.
GAACAGGACAAGCGCCCCGAGACCGGCGGACCCGATGGCATAGCCCTTGGTCACTGCTTTCGTGGTGTTGCCGACTGCGTCGAGCGCGTCGGTCGTGTTGCGCACTTCCGGGTCGAGATCGGCCATCTCTGCAATGCCGCCGGCATTATCGGTGACAGGACCGAAGGCGTCGAGGGCGACGATCATCCCGGCTAGCGCCAGCATGGTCGTGACCGCCGTGGCGATGCCATAGAGGCCCGCCAGGTTGAAGGTCACGATGATGCCGATAACGATCACCAGCGCCGGAGCCGCCGTTGCCTCCATTGAGACAGCGAGACCCTGGATGACGTTGGTGCCGTGACCGCTCTCGGATGACTTCGCCACCGACTTGACCGGACGGTAGCCCGTGCCGGTGTAATATTCGGTGATGACGACGATCAGCCCGGTGATGATCAGGCCGGTCACGCCGCAGAAGAACAGCGACCAGCCGGTAAAGGACCGCTCGCCGACGATATATTCCTGGCCGAACCCGGTGATCCACGCGGTGACGAGCGCAAGGCCGATCACCGACAGGACGCCGGTGGCGATCAGGCCCTTGTAGAGCGCGCCCATGATATTGGTCGAGCCCTTGGAGAGGCGGACCGCATAGGTGCCGATGATCGAGGTGATGATGCACACCCCGCCGATGGCCATCGGATAGAGCATGAAGATGCCCGCAATGTCGGAGGCGAAGATGATCGAGCCGAGCACCATGGTCGCCGCGACGGTGACCACATAGGTCTCGAACAGGTCGGCCGCCATGCCGGCGCAGTCGCCGACATTGTCGCCGACATTGTCTGCGATGGTCGCCGCGTTGCGGGGGTCGTCTTCCGGGATACCGGCCTCGACCTTCCCGACGAGGTCGCCGCCGACATCCGCACCCTTGGTAAAGATGCCGCCGCCGAGACGGGCAAAGACGGAGATCAGCGACGCGCCGAGCGACAGGGCAACGAGGCCGTTGATGACGCGGCGCCCTTCGGCCTCAAGGCCGAACCCGCCGGTCAGCACGGCGTAATACCCGGCAATGCCGAGCAGGGCGAGACCGGCAACCAGCATACCGGTGACGGCACCGGCCTTGAACGCGATGTTCAGGCCCTTGCCCAGGCTTTCGCTGGCGGCCTGCGTCGTGCGCACGTTCGCGCGCACGGAAATCAGCATACCGACATAACCGGCAGCGCCCGAAAGGACGGCACCAATAATAAACCCGATCGCAGGGACCGGGTCGAAACTGAACAGCAAGAGAAGAAGAACGGTAACAGCAGCGCCAACTATGGCAATCGTTGTGTACTGCTTGTTCAGATAGGCCTGGGCGCCTTCCTGGATCGCAGATGCAATCTCCTGCATCTTGTCGGTCCCGGCGGAGGCAGACATCAGCCCCCTTGCGGTAAACAGGCCGTACAGGACGGCGACAAGCCCGGCAAAAATGACGAGCCACAATTCTAGCGACATAATGATCCTCCCCAGCTTTTCACAAGCCAGCTATTTGTTAGAGAGCCTTTAGCGGCTCTTTAACAGGGGAGAGTGACAAAGGCCGGGGCCAAAATCAAACGAATATTGAAGGAGGCTCAATCAGTTAACCAACTGACCGACACAAGGGATGATGCGTCAGCCCTTGTTGCGGAGCTCGTTCTGCACGCCTTCCTCGATCAGGCGCATGGCTTCCTCGCGGGAGCGCCACTCCTTCACCTTGACCCATTTATCGGTCTCGAGGTCCTTGTAGTGCTCGAAGAAGTGCTGGATACGCTCGAGCAGGATCGACTGGACATCTTCATAGGTATTGATGTTGTCGTAGTAGCGCGTCAGCTTGTGATGCGGCGCAGCAAGGATCTTCTCGTCCTGGCCAGCTTCGTCTTCCATGATAAGGACGCCGATCGGGCGGGCGCGGACGACAGCACCCGGCACGAGCGGACGCTGGCCCAGCACCATGACATCGACGGCGTCGCCATCATCGGACAGCGTGTGCGGCACGAAGCCGTAGTTGCAGGGATAGCGCATGGAGGTGTAAAGATAGCGGTCGACGAACATCGCGCCGGAAGCCTTGTCGATCTCGTATTTGATCGGCTCGCCGCCCAGCGGCACTTCGATGACGACATTGATGTCTTCCGGCGGATTCTTGCCGGCGGGAATTTTACTCAGGTCCATGACTCTCTATCCTTGGTATTTTTGTCCCTTATGCCGTCACTGTTGCGGTGCAGCAAGAGGGGTTTGCCCCTGAGAGGGCACTTTTTTGGCCTCTGGAAAGGTGCTTTCCGTCTCAGTGATCAAGGAAGACTGCAAAGTCTTCAAGCGCGGCGCGCTCCGTGCGCAGGGAATTTGCCGGGGCGTCAGGATCGGCAAACCCAAGCGCCATACCGCAATAGAGGCGGCGATCATCGGGCAGCCCAAGGAAGGCACTGACCGTCTTCGGGAACGCGGCCCAGGCCTCCTGCATGCAGGTCGACAGGCCGCGCTCAACCGCCAGAAGCGCGATGGTCTGCATGAACATGCCCAGATGCGCCCATTGCGGCAGGCCCATCTGGCGGTCGATGGAAAAGAACAGGCCGACGGGCGCGCCAAAGAACTCGTAGTTGCGGGAGAATTGCAGCATCCGCCCCAGCCTGTTGTCGCGCTCTATACCGAGCAGGGCATAAAGGTCCTCACCGACCTTGTGGCGGCGAGAACGCCATGGCTCGGGCAGGTTCTTCGGATAGATATCGAAGTCCGTCCCCTCACCCGTCGGGCTGGCGGCGATGGCTTCCTTCATGTGTGCCTTCAGCCTGTCCAGCGCCTCGCCCGTCACGACATGGACGTTCCATGGCTGGAGATTGCCGCCGGAAGGGGCACGGGCGGCGAGGGACAGGATTTCCTCGATTACCGCCCTCGGTACTGGTTGATCCGTATAGGCCCTTATAGAGCGGCGCTCCATGACGGCGTCGCTAACCGAGATTTCTTGTTTGCTCATCGCCCTGTCCTTTCTCCTTGACGAAGGGAAGGCGATCAAGGCAGGTCTGTCAATTCTGCTCTGCAGACTTGTCCGTTCGTGCAGCCTCTACCAGTCGGCGGAACAGGTTCATGAAGCGCGATCGGTATATGAGAAATTCCGGGTGGAACTGAACACCGAGATAGAAGCGCCGCGACGGGTCCTCGATAGCCTGTACGATGCCGTTCTCCTCCCGCGCCGTGACGCGCAGGCCGTCACCCACCCTGTCTATCGCCTTGCGGTGGAGGGAATTGACCTGTGTATGCCGTGTACCGAGAATATCCGCGAGCAGGGAACCCTCCTCCACATTGATCTTCTTGCGAAAGAAGGCATGGGACCAGAAGCCGGTCGGATAGATCGCGTTCTCGTATGTACCGGCCAGATCGTGATGCAGGCTGCCGCCATGGGCGACGTTCAAAAGCTGTGCGCCCCGGCAGATGCCGAGAACCGGCACGTTCTTTTCCCGCGCCCGCCGGGCCCAGTACATTTCCATCTCGTCGCGGCCATGGTCGTAGGTCGCGTTCTCGATGGCCTCTGCATCATAGATTTCGGGAAAGATATCACTGCCACCGCCGACGATGAGACCATCCAGCGGTGTCTCGCGCCAGCGCATGCCGGCACTCATCTTCACTGCCTCACCCCCCGCCAGCGTTACCGCAAGTCGGATCGCCTGATACTCGGCGTTGTCGTCCTTTTCAGGCTTGGTTATGCCAATGCACGGACGGCCCATCGATCAACCCTTGATTTCCGGCGGCAGCTTGCCGTGACGGATGAGCGATCCGACGACATAAAACACACCGAGTGACGTCATCGGGTCCTTCTTCAGCCGCAGCTCGCTTTCAGCTTCATGAGCAGAATGAAAACGATCCTTGAGGACAAAAGCGGCATCGTCGAGATTGGTCACTTCGGAGAACAGCGCCCCCAGATACTTGACTGTGTCCTTGTACTGATGGTCGGAGAAGGTCGACTTGACCTTGCGCCATGCGGCGGAGACACGGCTGAAATCCTTTTCTTCGTCGAAGGCCTCGATGAAGGCTTCTGCGGCCCAAAAGGCGGGGACGCGGGTCTTGTGCCCGATCTCGGCCTCTTCATGTTCTGGCACCTTGCCTGTGGCCGTCATCTGATAGAGCAGCCACGGATAGTCTATGCCGGAATCGACTGACTGGAACAGCCCGGCCCAAAACCGCGGATTGACCTCGATCAGTTTCGGTTTGTCTTCCTTTTTGCCGGTCCAGCGGAAATCGATCTCGGCAACACCTGTCCACCCGGTCGGCTTCATCAGCTTTTTGACTTCTTCGGCGAAAAGGTCGTCCTCGACCGTTTCGCGCATGACGCCGGCACCAGAGTCCTTCGGGAAGGTCTGAAGGTTCGTATACGCCATATGTGCCTGCAGTTCGCCATCCTGGAACAAGCCGGTCATGCAGTAATCGCTGCCGTCCACCGCTTCCTGGATCAGCGGCATGATCCTTTCCTTCTCGGCAAGCTTGCGATAGCCCTTGTCCAGCTCCTCCTTCGTCTTGCAGAAGCTGATGCCACGCCCACCGACGCCATCGACCGGCTTGATCACGGCAGGCAAGGGGATGTCATCGAGCATGCTCGCGAAATCATCGAGATCCTTTGGCTGTCGGGTTTCGGGAATGGCGGCACCCGCCTCCCGGGCCGTGTCGACCAGCACATGCTTGGGACTGACTTTCGATATGGAAGAGCCGTCAGGCGCGGCAACATCGATCAGGCCTTCAAACCGATCCTTGTTCTCTGCCAGCAGCACCGTTTCCCGGAACATCGGCATGAGGATATAGGGGCGATCATCCTCAGGCTTGTACTTGCGGATGTATTTTTCCATGTCGTCGAGAAACTTCTCCGGCTCCTCGTCATGGTTCGCATGGACGAAATTGTGGGATGTATAGCGGGAGAAAGACAGGACCGTGAAATCGACATCGTCGCAGCCAATTACCTCGACATTGCGGCGCGCAAGCGAATGGGCGGCGACGAGCGACATTAACGAGCGGCCATAGGGGATTATGACGCGCCCGATGGGCGGTTGCTTTTCCTTGGACATGATTTTCACCTCTCGCAGGCAGAAACACCTCTGCCTGCGAGCCGGTTCCAGTAGGTGCCGTTACCTATTGTTGCGGCGTTACGCGATAAAGCCCGCCATTGCTCTCGTCCGTCAGTATCAGGATGGAGCCGTCCTCATCGACATCGATGTCGCGGATACGGCCAAGGTCCGTCAGCAGCCTCTCCTCACCGACGACACGATCGCCATCAAGCTCCAGCCGCACAATGGCACCGGGCTTCAGGGATGCAATCAGCAGGTCACCCTGCCAGTCGGCAAACATTTCGCCCTCATAGAAGACCATGTCACCTGGTGCGATTACCGGGTCCCAGTAATACATGGGCTGGGCCATGTCTTCCTGCTCGGTCATGCCATCACCGATAGGCGTGCCGTCATAGTCTTCACCGTAGGTGATTACCGGCCAGCCGTAATTGGTACCGGCGGAAGGAATGTTGATCTCGTCACCGCCGGCAGGGCCGTGCTCGATTGTCCACAGCCGGCCCGTCTCCGGGTGAATGTCCGCACCCTGCATGTTGCGGTGGCCATAGGACCAGATCTCGGGAAGGGTCTCTGCCTGGCCGACAAACGGATTACCCTCGGCAGCCGTGCCATCCATGTCGAGGCGGACGACCTTGCCCAGATGGGCATTCAGGTCCTGTGCCAGCTGGCGCGGTTCAGGCAGGGAGCGCTCGCCAAGGGTCAGGTAGATGTGGCCCTCACCGTCAAACTCGATATTGTTGCCATAATGCTTGGTCGATTCCCAGGCTGGCATCTGCTGGAAGATCACCTCGACACCCTCAAGCGCAGTCATGTCCTCAGACAGCGTAGCGCGGGCCAGCGATGTACCGTTCTCATTATTGCCGCGCGGCTCGGAGAAAGCGAAATAGACCATGCGGTCGGAAGAAAAGTCCGGACTGATCGCAATATCCAGAAGCCCGCCCTGATCGCGATTGTCGACCTCCGGCACGCCAGTGATCGGCTCTGATTTCTCGCCGCCGGCACTGACCATGTAAAGGTCGCCGCCGCGCTCCGTCACCAGGTAACCGCCACCGGGCAGCAAGGCCATGGCCCATGGCGTATCGAAACCGGCGATTTCCTCCGCCTGCAACGTTACTCCGGACTCCGACTGCGGTGCGCGCGTCTGGCCCGGGAAGGCAGGCGTCTGGCTCGGCGTGTTCGGCTCGCCCTGTGGGACAGGCTCGCCATCCATGCTCGCTCTCATGCCGTTTGTGTCAGCGGCATCATTTTCCGACCCCGTTGCGACCATGTCGGTCGCGGTGACAGGGTCGCCAGCCATATCGTCCGTATCGGTGGAATCCGTCGTGCCGTCCTCGACGGCAACGCTCATGTCATCATCGGTGTCCGCTGTATTACTGTCGGCATCATTGCCGCAGGCAACCAGCAGGAGGGCAGTGGTGGAAAGCAGGATGGCGCGCATGGGTCTTCCTCTCATGAATAACTGTTCATGAAGCAAGACAGCAGCAGCGCCGAATAGTTCAGCGCCCGGGGGTACCGGGGGCAGGTCTGACACGTTTGTGAAGTAAGAAGAAAATGGAGCGGGCGATGCGATTCGAACGCACGACCCTAACCTTGGCAAGGTTATGCTCTACCCCTGAGCTACGCCCGCTCACTGCCGGGTTGATCGGCGAGCCCGCTTTAAAGCGCAAGAGAAGCGCTGTTGCAAGAGGAAAATTCGGCAGGTTTGAAATTTTCGCTATCCCGGTTATGGAGGGCGGCAGACAGAAGGGAAACCATTGCCATGCCCGCAACCCGCGATGACCTGTTCGCTCGCCTCGATGCGCTGGGCATCGATCACCGGACTGTCGATCATGCGCCGATCTTCACCGTGGATGAGGGTGAGCACCTCAAGCGCGACCTTGCCGGCGGGCATTCCAAGAACCTGTTCGTCAAGGACAAGAAGGGCACCATTTTCCTGATCGTGGCCCTCGGCGAGACGAAGATCGACCTGAAGGCGCTGGGCCCGGTCATCGGCGCGCAGGGGCGGCTTTCCTTTTGCAGGCCGGAGCTGATGGAGGAGGTGCTGGGCGTGACCCCCGGCTCTGTCACGCCATTTGCGCTGATCAATGACCGCGAACAACGGGTATCGAAGGTCATTCTCGGGCAGGAAATGATGATCTTCAATCCGGTCTGGTTTCATCCTCTGGAGAACAATGCCTCTACGGCGGTCTCGCCCGAGGGGCTTTTGCGGTTCATCACCGATTGCGGGCATGAGGTGGAAACACTGCCGCTGGAAAAACCGCTTGAAAATACACTGGGCTAATAGCCCGGCTGATGGCCTTGCTTTACCACCGTCACAGCGCCATGTAGGCGGCAAGGAGAATAGTGACATGACCGATATCATCGGCGCCGGTAATGGCGCCCCCGCCGACACCCCCACCACCGGCCAGGCCGACCTTATCAAGGACGCCACCATCGAAAGTTTCGCCGACGATGTGATGAAGGCCTCGCAGGAGGTTCCGGTCATCGTCGATTTCTGGGCACCATGGTGCGGCCCGTGCAAGACGCTGGGCCCGATGCTGGAAAAGGCTGTCACCGCGCTGAACGGCAAGGTGAAAATGGTGAAAGTCGATATCGACCAGAACCAGATGCTCGCCCAGCAGCTGCGCATCCAGTCGGTGCCAACCGTCATGGCTTTTGTCGGCGGACGCCCTGTCGATGGTTTCGCCGGTGCAATCCCGGAAAGCGAGATCAGTTCCTTCCTGCAGCGCGCCATTCAGATGGGCGAGCAGATGGGCCTTGGCGGCGCTCCCACCGATGGCCCGGACCCGGAAGAGGCACTGACAGTCGCCGACCAGTCCTTCAACGATGGCGACCTGAACACGGCAGCCCAGCTCTATGGTGGCGTCGCCGAGATGCTGGAAGAGGACGACAAGCTTCGCTCCCGCGCGCTTGCTGGTCTTGCCCGCTGCTACATGGCATCCGGCAATCTCGATCAGGCCCGCCAGATCCTCGACCAGGTGCCAGCCGCCCATGCCGGGGAACAGGCCGTTGCCAGTGCAAAAGCAGCGCTCGACCTGTCAGCGGGCGATGGCGCAGACCTCGCCGAGGCCCAATCCAGGGCCGAGGCCGATCCGGACGACCTGCAGGCACAATATGATTATGCCGTTGCCCAGATCGGCGCTGGCCAGATGGAAGAAGCAGGCGACACGCTGCTTGGTATCATCGCCAGGGAACGCGACTGGAACGAGGATGCAGCCCGCAAGAAGCTGATAACCATCTTCGACGCACTGGGTGCGACAAATCCAGTCACACTCAAGATTCGCCGGAAGCTCTCCTCGATCCTATTTTCCTGATAACGGCTATTGGCCCCTTCGATGACGGGGCCATCAGGAGACTTTAGTCATGAGTAAAAATCCGCATCAGGCAGAGGACCTTATCCTGCCTGAGCGACTGCCCGTTTTCCCGTTGCGCAACGCCCTGCTGCTGCCAGGCGGCAAGCTACCCCTGAATATTTTCGAGCCGCGCTATCTCGCCATGACGGATTTCGCGCTTGGTGCCGAGCGGCTGATCGGCATGGTCCGGCCTAAATCCGACGATGGCCTGCAACAGGATCTTTACCGCGTTGGCTGCGCCGGGCGTATCACCTCTTTCATGGAGACCGATGACGGGCGCTATCTCATTACCCTGTCCGGTGTTTCCCGTTTCGTCTGCCGCGAGGAAATCATGGAGGGCACCGCCTATCGCGTGATGGAGGTCGACTGGACCGGCTTTCCGGATGATCCCTATTCCCATGACGAGGAAGAACCGCCCGAAGTGCGAGAGAAGCTGCTGGATGTGCTGCAGAAATACCTGAGCGAGGCCAGCATGAAGGCCGACTGGGAGTCCATTCAGGGCGCACCGTCGCAGACCATCGTCAATTCCGTGGCCATGTCCTGCCCGTTTTCACCGGACGAAAAGCAGGCAATTCTTGAAGCTGCGACTTGTGAGGCACGGACCGGGACGCTGATCACCCTGATGGAAATGGCCCTTGCCGAAGGCAGCGCGGACATGGCAGACATCGAGGACAAGCCGACCCGGCTGCAGTAAAAGCGAGCGACAGAGAGGTCATGCCGATGAGCGACCACACAGCACCAGACAACAGCGTCGATCCGAAACTGCTGGAAATTCTCGTCTGTCCGGTCAGCCGCGGCCCACTGCGCTATGACCGGAATGCGGCTGAGCTGATCAGCGACAAGGCAAAGCTCGCTTATCCGATCCGCGACGGCATGCCGATCATGCTGGAAGCCGAGGCGCGACGCCTCGACGACTGATCCCTGATTATCGGAACCATCCACCTCCCCTGCTCATTTGCCAGATAAGCAATCTTACGGAGGTGCGACCATGACCGCATTCACCACCCCAACGATCGAGGCTGGCGAGATTACTGCCATGGCGGCGGAAATACCCTATGGCATCGGTATCGTCATCCTGCTGATCGCGCTGATCTGGGGCGCGACCCATTACACATTGCGGTCACGCCGCTCCGAAAGACTTTCCGAGGAAGCGACACGGGAAATGTATGAAGAGCCCGAGCGCTATGACGAGGAACGCCGTCACGAACTGGAAGAGGAAATCGAGCGCGAAGAAGAGCGAGCCAAAGATGATGACAAGCATCATGGCTGACCGGGGCACGTCCTGATCTTTATCGGTTAGGCACTCTTCTTCAGCTTGCTGATCTTGTCAGACATCTCTTCTGCAGCCTGTCGATCATCACCCTCGAGACGATGAAGGATATCGAGGATATTCTTCGTTTTTTCCTCGTCGGAAATTTCCAGGGCCAGTGGCTCGAAAAGAGTGGCAATATTGAAGCTGTTGCTTCCTGACAGGGATGCTGAAACGACGAGCGTTCCGAATTCCGATCCGACGGGAGGGCTTTGAGGCGCATCCGGTGGGGCCGTGTCCTGCGTTACCTTGCCCCTGTTCGAACCCGCGGCCTTGGCAGGGTTTTGTGCCGAGGTTTTCTCACCCTGTGGGGTTGGCGTCACGCTAGCATTGGAAGAACCGTGCGCACCCTGATCGCCTTGCGAAGCTGTATCGTTGTTCTGGCCGGTTGGCGGCTGCGCGGCGCTGGAGCCGGTGGAGGATCCTGATGTCGATCCGTTGGATGCTCCATCCGCAGGCGCGGTTTCGGAAACAGGTTGCTGCGGTTGTGGTGGTTGGGCAGGTTTGTACGAATACCCGCCAAAGAGGGCGCCAATAATACTCATGGTAATTCTCCCGAATTGAACAAATGCCCAACGTCAGGACTCCCCCCTAACACGGACAATCATCCGTGTATCAGGACAGTTACAACAAGTTATAAAGGAGTGTGGTTAAGGTAGCTTAAGAACTGTACGGCTACTGATAATATCAAAGAAGGCTTTCCACATCTTCCGGCGGGCGACCGATCACAGCCTTACTGCACTTGATTGCGACAGGACGCTCGATCAGGATCGGGTTCTCCGCCATCGCCTTGATCAGGGCCGGACTTGAAACCTCGTCCAGCTCCAGCTCGCGATAGCGCTTTTCATTCACGCGCATCACTGCACGCGGCTCGACACCCAGCATGGCGATGACTTCCTTAAGGCGTTTCTGGGTCGGCGGGGTCTTCAGATATTCAACCACCTTCACCTCTGCACCTGCTTCCTGCAACAGCGAGAGTGCCTGACGCGATTTGGAGCAACGCGGATTGTGCCAGAGCTCGATCGCCATGATCAGCGGTCCAGCGCCAGGCGATATCCGCCCGCCTCGGTCAACAGCAGCGAAGCCTGCGACGTATCCGGTTCGATCTTCTGGCGCAGGCGATAAATGTGGGTCTCCAGCGTGTGGGTCGTGACGCCCGAATTGTAACCCCAGACCTCGTCCAGCAGCTTCTCCCGGCTGACCGGCTGGCCACCGGAACGGTAGAGATATTTCAGGATCGAGGTTTCCTTCTCGGTCAGCTTGATCTTGCGGTCATTCTCCGTCACCAGCATTTTTACCGCCGGCTTGAACTCGTATGGCCCAACCTTGAACACCGCATCCTCGCTTTGCTCATGGCTGCGCAAATGGGCGCGCAGGCGGGCAAGCAGGACGGAGAACTTGAACGGCTTGGTGACATAGTCATTCGCCCCGGCATCGAGACCCAGAATGGTGTCGGCCTCCGAATCCGCGCCGGTCAGCATGATGATCGGCGACTTGAACCCGTTCTTTCGCATCACCCGGCACGCGTCGCGACCGTCCATGTCGGGCAGGCCGACATCCAGCAGCACGATATCGATATGCGCTTCCTGCTTGACCTTGTCGATCGCGGCGGCGGCGTTCTCGGCGACATCGACCTTGAATTCGTCATGAACGTCAAACTGGTCCAGAAGCGTTTCGCGCAAAAGATCGTCGTCATCGACCAGAAGAATACGTTTCGCCCGCGCCATAAGTCCTCCATACTGCTGACAGGCGCAATGAACGCCCCAAGAGCTACGCGCACTATACTGCGTGTTGCGTAGGAGAAAACCGGCTTGTGCCCCAGACTTTGCCAAAGGCGATCACATGCAGTTGAAGGTTACAGCCAGAAAAAGTGAGCCGCGGGGGGTGATTTCCGTGCGCGACAGGCATTTCGACTGCGCCCTCGGTCCTGCCGGTATCGTCCGGCGCAAGAGTGAAGGCGATGGCGGCACGCCGCTGGCGACCATGCCATTGCTGCAGGTCTATTTCCGACCTGACCATGTCGACCGGCCGCAAACGCGCCTGACGACCGTTCCGCTGCTGCCGAACATGGGCTGGTGCGACGACCCGGCCTCCCCCGCCTATAACCGCCTTGTGCATCTGCCCTTTGGTGGCTCTCACGAGAGGATGTGGCGCGACGATCATGCCTATGACATCTGCGTCGTGCTCGGCTGGAATTACGACAAGCCCCGCGCCGGGGATGGCAGCGCGATTTTCTTTCATCTGGCCAGGGAAGATTATTCCCCTACTGAGGGCTGTATCGCCGTGAGCATGGATGACATGCTGGCGATCCTGAAGCAGTGCGGGACAGGTAGTGAAATGCATACGCTGTATGCCGATTGATCGGTATTAACCGTGGCGCACTTTTGCCTTCCCCGGTTCGGGGGATAGGCGAAAACCGGTTTCCGGCGCAATGATCACCCCCTGAATGACACAGGAGAGAGTCATGAGCGAGGAATCCCCAGCCCCTGAGAAAATGCCGGCGGTTAGCACCGCTGAGCCTGTTGCCCCTTCCTTTCCGCTTGGCGACATGCTGGCCGACGACCAGTATGAGGCGCGCAGGGCGCCAGACGAAATGTCTGCAAAGTCAGTCAAGGGCGTGATCATGCTGATGCACGGGTTCGACCCTTTCTATCCCATCCCCTCCTCCGATCCGCGCACGGCGCTTTACCCGTTCATGGAGGAGATGCGCCATTACTACGAGCCGCGCGGCTATCTGATCTATAACAACATGTACCCGACCAATGTGTCATTCGTGACCGCTGCGTCCTTCGTGCAACAGAACATGACGGCGCTCGGCATACCGCTGCACAATGTCCACATGTTCGGCTACAGCATGGGTGGGCTCGTCTGCCGCCAGCTGGTTGCCAACGGTTTCATCAAGCCGTCGTCGCTGATGACATATTGCACGCCGAACCTCGGCACCGCGGCCTGGATCACATGGTATCCATACAATCTCGGTGCCATGTCGATGTGGCAATCGAGCCATGACCTCGCCATGCTGAACAATAACCCGACCGATATCTCAAACCGGCACAACTATACCATGATCGGGATCAGCTATGAGGAAACCGGCACAGGAAAACGTCATTACAATGACCAGCTTGTCGAGGTGAACTCCGCGATCCTGAACGGCAGCAATTGCGGCCCCAAGCCGGGCCGGCCCGTTCACTGGTCCTATTACAAGCCGCACAATGTCGAGATCGGCACAATCCATTCGGCCTGCCAGAGCTTCCCGATGATCCGTGCTGCGATGAACCAGTTCATCGCGACGGTGCCGGACTAGACACTAACCCTTCGGGCGGTCACCGAATATGCCGGAACCGACGCGCACATGGGTCGCACCGAGATTGACCGCCATCTCGTAGTCACCGCTCATCCCCATGCTGACGACCGTCAGGCCCGCATCGGCGGCGATCTTCGCCAGCAGGGCAAAATGCGGTGCCGGATACTCATCGACCGGCGGGATGCACATGACGCCGCGCACGGGCAGCTGATACTCCCTCTGGCAGTCATCGATAAAGGCGAGCGCGTCGCGCGGGGCGATGCCTGCCTTCTGGTCTTCTTCGCCGGTATTGACCTGCACCAGCACGTCGGGGCGACGATCGAGCTTGTCCATGGACTTTGCCAGCGCCCGCGCAAGCTTTTCCCGGTCCAGCGTTTCGATCACATCGAAAAGGGCGACCGCGTCATCAGCCTTGTTGGTCTGTAAGGGGCCGATCAGGCGCAGTTCCATATCTGGCCAGGCTTCCTTCATGGCGGGCCATTTGCCTTGCGCCTCCTGCACCCGATTCTCGCCGAAGGTGCGGTGTCCCGCTGCGATGACCGGCTTGATGTGTTCCATGGAGAATTTCTTGGTCACCGCCGTCAGCGTGACATCGCGCGGTTTGCGGTCCGCCTCCTTCGCCGCCTTGCCGATGCGCTCGCGCACCTCGGCCAGGTTCTCGACAACATCTTTGGCGGTCAGATCGTTTTCAGGCATAACGTCCATATGGGTCACATCGGCAATATAAACAGCAAGGCCATGATCATGGCGCGGCATGCCACAAGGCTTAGGGCGGGCGCGGCGCCATCGTCAAGGCATGGGGCCGGGGGCGCGCCTTTCGACATGGCCCTCTTTACCGATGAGAGGGCGGGCGATCCGGCAAGCATCCTCGAGGCCCTGCCGCGACTGCCCGGCATCCGCCTCGCCGTGATTTTCAGGCATTATGGCGCACCTGACCGTGAAGCGCCGGGGCGGAAGCTTGCCCGCTCATGTCGCATGAAAGGAGTGGTACTTCTTGTCGCCGGCGACCCTGCCCTTGCCCTGCGCCTGCGCGCGGATGGCATGCATGTGCCTCAATGGCAGGCCAAAACAATCCGTGGACTGAAGAAAGTGCATCCGCACTGGATCATTTCCACGTCATGCCACGACTGGCCATCCCTGGCCAACGCCGCTACAAATGCGGCGGACTGTGCGTTCGTGTCTCCGGTCTTCGCCACGTCAAGCCACAGGGGTGCCCGGCCCCTCGGTCCCCTGCGCGCCCACGCGCTCGCAGCACAGGCGGAACTACCATGTCTGGCGCTTGGCGGCATCAATCCACAAACGGCAGGCAAAATAAAACCCGGCATATTCGCCGGGTTCGGAGCAATTGACGGATTGTCCAGGACTAGAACTTGAAACCGCTCTCGAAGACGACGGCGGCGGCGTTTTCCTCGCCACCCAGCTGAGCCGGCTTGTCGGATTCAACGAATTGCGCGGCAGCGCCTAGCGTCACGCCCTGGTCGAAGACGTAGGACACACCAGCCTGCGCCGACTGGGTCTGGCGGTAGAAGGCCGGGGAAATCGGGCTGGCCGCATCGCGCTCTGCGTCCGATGCGCCGTAGCCGACCATGAAGCCCCATGGGCCGGTCTCATAGGTCAGGCCCGCATCGAAAGCGAGATAGCCGTCTTCATCTTCCTGCTTGAAGGCGGCGTTGGTGTTCTTGACCGAACCACCCAGCGTGAAGCCGCGATAGCCGAGATTGACGCCCAGCGAATAGGCTTCGTAATCGTCGAACTCGCTGCTCAGCGTGTTGTCGACATCTTCCTGCGCCTGGACGTAGGACGCACCGACACCGACGCGCAGGTCACGCTTGTCGCCTACTGCGCGCTCGTAATAGACGGCGGTTTCCATAACGTCTTTCCACGAGGAATTCGCCCCGAGGCGCGTTTCCGGGTCGATCAGCGGTGAATAGCCATTATAGGGCGCACACAGATCATCTTTGCAGTCGACCATGCGCGGCGTATAGGAAACGCCAAGTTGCAGCCCGCCGAGGACGCCGCCAAGGAAATTGGCGGGCGGCATATAGGTCATCTTCGTGGCATAGCCGGAGAAATCATTGACCGTGTGCACGTCGTTCATGCCGGTCAGGTCTGTCTTCCAGTCATTCACGCCGATGGCGGAAAAGATCGTCGGCGAGGTAACGGCCAGCTGGCTGGCGATGCCATTGTCACGTCCGACAGACACAGTGCCCATACCGCCGCGGGCGTAGACGCTGGCGCCTTGCAGCCACGCATCGCCCGACAGGGGGGCGACGCCGCGCGGGCCGCCGGCGGTCAGGCTGGAATAGCGGCCCCCGGCCCAGTATTGCCGCGGGATCTCGCCATCGAGGCGCGCTTCAAGCTCGCCGCCGATCTCAAGACCGTTGTCGAGCAGGCGGGAGGCGTTGAGGCGGACGCGGGCATTGGTGTCGGATTTCAGCTCGCCATCGACAACGCCGGTAACGTTGGTGATGTCGCCGGAAAGGTCGATCTCGCTGTCCTGGGCGGCCGCAGGCGCGACAAATACGCAAATGCCGAGCGCGGCGGCGGATACGCCCCCGGCAAGCCATTTGCTCATATGTCGATTGATCCCCGTCATGCCGTAATCCTGGACCCGTTCCCCTAAAGCGGTGCTAACCGCATTAATCTAACTTTAAACACTTGGCGCCACTTAAAATTCCGCAACAATTTCAGTTATGTTAGCTTGTAACGGTGTTTTTGGTAGCGCCTATCAGAATATATCCTATAAAGGGCGTGATGGCCTTATGGTCAACATAATTACACCAGAACTATTTGATGTATTTTCTGTCTGTGATAGGAAAGCCACGACTGGTTAATTACAAGGGATTCCCGAAGGGAGACTGGGCAGAATGAAGCCTGAAACGATCCGTATCGCCAAGATTCTTGGCATTGCCTTCAGCGCTGCCATCTTGGCGGCCTGCGCCAGCAATGGTAACAGCACCGACGACCGCAATTCGCCGATCTCCATCAGCGGCAAGGGCTCAGCGGCTACGGGCGTGAACAAGTATCTCTGGGCAGCTTCGCTCGAGACGCTGGATTTCATGCCGATTTTCACGGCTGACCCTATTGGCGGCCTGATCATCACCGACTGGTATGCCCCGGCACAGAACGAGCGCCTGAAGGCGAACGTCTACATTCTCGACACCTCCCTGCGCGCCGATGCGCTGCGTGTTTCGGTGTTCAAGCAGAATCTGACGCAATCGGGCTGGGTCGACACCCCGGTTAACCCGGCGACCGCCCGCGAGATCGAAAACGCGATCCTGACCCGTGCGCGTCAGCTGCGACTAAACTCGATCAGCTAAATATTTCCAACGATCTGCTCTGCGGAATAGAAAACGCCTGTTCAAAGCAGGCGTTTTTTGTATGTCTAGGCGTGATATCCAGCAGGAACGTGATTCAAGATGGCCCGGTACAACCCGAAAGAGACAGAACCCAGATGGCGCAAGGCTTGGGACGAGGCAGACAGCTTCAAGGCGGTCGCCAGCGGTGACAAGCCGAAATATTTCGTCCTCGAAATGTTCCCCTACCCGTCTGGACGTATCCATATCGGCCATGTGCGCAATTACGCCATGGGCGACGTCATCGCCCGCTACAAGAAGGCGCAAGGCTTTAACGTATTGCACCCGATGGGCTGGGATGCGTTCGGCATGCCGGCGGAGAACGCGGCGATGCAGTCCGGCGGCCATCCGCGCGACTGGACCTATGGCAATATCGAAATCATGCGCGAGCAGCTCAAGCAGATGGGCCTCGCCATCGACTGGAGCCGGGAATTCGCAACCTGCGATCCGGAATATTACGTCCACGAACAACGCATGTTCCTTGAGTTCTGGAAGAAGGGCTTCATCGAGCGCAAGGAAAGCATGGTCAACTGGGACCCGGTCGACCAGACGGTGCTCGCCAACGAACAGGTGATCGACGGCAAGGGCTGGCGCTCAGGCGCGCCGGTCGAGCGCCGCCGCCTGTCGCAATGGTTTTTCCGCATCACCGATCGCGCCGACGATTTGTTGGCCGCCTTGGAAGACGGTCGCCTCGCCGGCTGGCCTGACAATGTCAAGACGATGCAGAAGAACTGGATCGGCAAGTCGAAGGGCCTGAAAATGCGCTTCCACGCAGACGCTGGCGCGCCGAGGGGCTTCGAAGCGATCGAGATCTATACGACAAGGCCGGATACGCTTTTCGGGGCGAGTTTCGTTGGCGTCTCGCCAGACCATCCGCTGGCGGCCGAATTCGCCAAGGATGATCCGAAGCTTCAGGCCTTCATCAATGAATGCCAGGCGGCCGGTACGTCCGAAGAGGCCATCGAAAAGGCCGATAAACGCGGCTACCGCTTGGCCATGACGGTGAAACACCCGTTTGTCGAGGGCAAGACCCTGCCCGTCTATGTCGCCAACTTCATCCTGATGCAGTACGGCACCGGCGCGATCTTCGCCTGCCCGGCGCACGACCAGCGCGACCTCGACTTTGCCCGCAAATACGATCTGGACGTCATCCCGGTCGTCTGCCCGCCGGATGCAGACCCGGCGAGTTTCGATGTGACAGACGAGGCCTATGTCGGGCCGGGCACGATCTTCAATTCAGGCTTCCTGAACGGGCTGCCGGTCGACGAGGCGCTGCCGAAGGCCATCGCGAAGATAGAAGAGATGGGCGACGGTCAGGGCACGACCAATTACCGCCTGCGCGACTGGGGCATTTCCCGCCAGCGCTATTGGGGTTGCCCGATCCCGGTCATACACTGCGAAAAATGTGGGGTCGTTCCGGTACCGGAACAGGATCTGCCGGTCAAGTTGCCGGACGAGGCTGACTTCTCCAAGCCCGGAAATCCGCTGGATCGCAACCCGGTTTTCGTCAACACGACCTGCCCTGAGTGCGGCGCCGATGCCCGGCGTGAGACGGACACGTTCGACACCTTCGTCGACTCATCCTGGTATTTCGCCCGCTTTGCGGCACCGACACCGGACGCCCCGACCGACCCGGAAGAAGCCAATTACTGGCTGCCGGTCGACCAGTATATCGGCGGCATCGAGCATGCGATTCTGCACCTTCTCTATGCACGCTATTACACCCGCAACATGATGGAGTGCGGCCACGTAAACGTCGCCGAGCCGTTCGAGAACCTGTTTACCCAAGGCATGGTCGTACACGAGACCTATCTCGACGCCGACGAGACCAAGAAGCTGAAGGACCGCTGGCTGTTCCCCGAGCAGGTCGAAAAGAAAGACGGCAAGGTCATCAGCATCGAGACCGGCGAAGAGGTAATTGTCGGTTCGATCGAAAAGATGTCGAAGTCCAAAAAGAACGTCGTCTCGCCCGAGGAGATTGCAGAGACTTACGGTGCCGATGCCGCCCGCTGGTTCATGCTGTCGGACTCGCCACCCGAGCGCGATGTCGAATGGTCCGAAGCAGGGGTCGAGGGCGCGTGGAGGCTGATCAATCGCATCTGGGATCTGTGCGAGCCCAATGCCGGCATATTCAACCGCGCGGGCGCAGACATTCCAGCCGGCACCGACCCGGAGCTGCGCCGCCTGACCCACGTAACGGTCGACGGGGTGACGGATGACATCGAGCATTTCCGCTTCAACAAGGCGATTGCCCGGCTTTACGAGTTCATCAATGGCCTGAAAAAGGCGGCACCGAATGCGTCTGAGGCTGCCGTTTCAGAAGGCCTGTCGGCCCTGACCCGCCTGATCGCACCGTTTATCCCGCACCTGGCGGAGGAATGCTGGGCTCATCTGGGTGGCGAAGGCCTCGCCTGCGACGCCCCATGGCCCAAGGCCGAAAAGGCCCTTCTCGTTTCCGAAACGATTACGATGCCGGTTCAGGTCAATGGCAAGCGCCGGACAGAGATCACCGTGCCCGCCGATGCCGACAAGGAAGCGGTCGAGAAGCTGGCGATCGAGGATGAAGCTGTCCAGCGCCATCTCGATGGTATGCAGATCGTTAAGTTGATTGTGGTTCCGGGCCGGATCATTAATATTGTGGTCAAACCGTGAGGGGAAGAGCCATGCCGAAAGTCGTTTCCATGAAATCCGTGCTGAAGATATCTGCGGCGCTGGCACTGAGCGCGATGACAGCAGCGTGCGGTTTCTCCCCGCTATATGCCGAGCGCGGTGCCGGGCTTCAGGCCTCGCTCTCCGGCATCGACATCACCCGGATCGAAAGCCAGACGGACGCCGGTTACCTGTTGCAGTCCGAACTGCAGCGCCGGTTCCAGACCGGGGCCGCGTCGAGCTATGCGCTGGATATCGTACTCGATGAAAAAACTCTGTCCGAGGCTATCACCCGTCAGGCCAACACGGTTCAGTATACGATCCGCCTTCGCGCCGATTATGTTTTGCGCGACCTCGATGGCAAAGTCGTTATTGATGACAACACCGTCGCGATCACCAGCTATGGTGCGGTGCCGTCGCAATATGCAACGCTGGTCGCCCGGGAAGAAGCAATTCGCGTCGCCTCGCAGATGCTGGCCGATGATATCGAAATGGACCTGGTTCTCCACTTCAAGAACGCCAACTGATACGGAAGAATGACCGCCATCAAACCCCGCGATGTCGATGCGCTGCTGAAAAAGCGCAACGACACTTTCAAGGCCGTGCTGATTTACGGCAACGACGCGGGTTCGGTGCGTGAGCGGTCGGATATTCTTGCCCTCCAGGTCGTCAGTGACCTGAAGGACCCGTTCAACTTCATCGAGCTTTCAGACGGTGACCTGAAGGAAGAGCCGGGCCGACTGGTAGATGAGGCTGCCGCCCTCTCCTTCATGGGTGGCGAGCGCGTGGTTCGCGTGCGCGGGTCGGGCGGGCCGGTCGACAATGCGGGCAAGCTGCTGGTGACGGCTCTCGACAATGGGTCGCTCAACCCCAACGCGCTGACGATTATCGAGGCGGGCGCGCTGAAAAAGACCGCGCCGCTGCGCAAGCTGTTCGAAAAGTCGAAACACGTTGCGGCCATTGCCTGTTACGAGGATTCAGACCTCGACCTCAAAAGCATGATCGAGCAGATGCTGAAAGAGGAAGACCTGCTCATCACCGATGACGCCCTGATGATGCTGACCTCGACTCTCGGCACCGATCGTGGCATCAGCCGGGCCGAGATGGAAAAGCTGATCCTCTATGCCGGCCCGAAATCCCTTCGCGGACCGGATGAAGCTTCCTATCAGATTACGCCCGAAGATGTCGCCGAATGCCTCGCCGATTTTACACAGGACATGGCGGCGGACATTGCCGGGATCGTTGCCCAGGGCCGTCTTGCCGACCTGTCGGCCGCGTTGCACCGCGCCGACGAGGCCGGCACCAATGCAATGACGACGCTTATTTTCCTGCAACGACACTTCTCAAGGCTTTATGCCGCGCAGTCGATGATCGCAGGCGGCGAGCCGGCTTCCGCCGCGATGAAGAAACTGAAGCCCCCGGTCTTTTTCAATGAGGAGCGGTCGTTTCAGGCACAGCTGAAAAAATGGCCGCTGCCCCGGCTGGAAGGCGCCCTGTCCAACCTTCTGCAGGCGGAACATGATGCCAAGACCACCGGCGCACCGGTGCAGGAAATCATCGAGCGCACGGCGCTGCGCCTGTCGGCACTGGCCAGCCGGGCCTGATTTCAGTTTCGGTACTTCCCTACTTCGGTAATTCCATGAGACGACGGCAGATCTCGTCGAGCTGGTCGAGATTACCATAGGCAATACTCAGTGTACCGCCTTTTTTACCGCGATGGTCAATGGAAACCTCCATGCCCAGCGCCTCGGCGATATCCCGTTCCAGCGCCCTTGTGTCGGCATTTTTCTCTGCCGGTGAGCTCGCCTTCGGTTTCTTCTCTGCCGTCTTTGTTTCGCCGTCCCGCGCCTCGCGCACCAGCGCCTCGGTCTGGCGCACGGACAGGCCGCGCTCCAGCACCAGGCTCGCGATTTGCTCAGGATATTCAGCCGACAGGATCGCCCGGGCATGACCCATGGAGAGATGACCTTCGCGCACCTGCGCCTTGACCTTTTTCGGCAGGCCGGTCAGGCGCATCATGTTCGCGATATGGCTGCGGCTCTTGCCGACGGCTTCGGCGATCTCTGCCTGGCCGCGCTCATGCTTCTCAGCGAGGCGCTGATAGGCCTCCGCCTCCTCCATCGGGTTGAGATCGACCCGCTGGACGTTTTCGATAAGGGCAATTTCCGCCGCCTGCTCGTCATCGAGCTCGCGGATGATGACCGGCACCTCATGAAGCTGCGCTTTCTGGGCAGCACGCCAGCGGCGCTCGCCAGCCACTATGAGATATTCATCGCCTTTGTTGCCGCGTGGCCGGACGAGAATTGGCTGCAAAAGCCCTTTCGTACGGATCGATGACGCCAGTTCCGCGATGGCGTCATCGGCGAAGTGCTTCCGGGGCTGTTCTGGATCCGGAATGATGAATTCGATCGGTAATTTGGCGATGTCGGCGGCGGATTTCGCAATCGCCTCATCAACGTCATCGTCTTCGCCGAGCAACATGCCCAGCCCGCGGCCGAGACCTTTTTTTGCCATTCTTGTCTCCGTCACTTGATCGGGCAATCGTTCATGCAGCGCGTTCGCGCTGGATAACTTCACTCGCCAGCTTGATATAGGCCTGGCTGCCTGCGCACTTCAGGTCGTATAGCAGCGCGGGCTTGCCATGGGATGGCGCCTCCGAGATGCGCACATTCCGCGGTATGGCCGTGCGGTATACCTTGTCACCCATATGTTCGCGCACATCTGCCTCCACCTGCTGCGACAGGTTGTTCCGCCCGTCATACATGGTGAGAATGATTCCCTGAAGCTCGAGACGCGTATTGATGCGCTGCTTGACCTTGTCGATCGTACGCAGAATCTGGCTCAAGCCTTCCAGCGCGAAGAACTCGCATTGCAGCGGTATGACCACCGCATCCGCCGCTGCCATTGCGTTGATGGTGAGCAGGCTCAGCGATGGCGGGCAGTCGATCATGATATAGGTGATGTCCGGCCGGGCCTTCGCGAAGTCCTTGATCGCCTTGTCGAGACAGTAGTGCCGGTTTTCGACCTCGATCAGCTCGATCTCCGCACCCGCCAGGTCCTGACCCGCCGGTGCGATAGACAACCGCGGCACGGCGGTGACGCATTCGGCCGATTCAAGCGACGCACCGTCCAGCAATACGTCATACGTCGTAACCTTGCGCTCGGCCCTGCCTAGTCCCAGGCCCGTCGAGGCATTGCCTTGCGGGTCAAGATCGATGATCAGCACCCTCTCCCCGACAGCGGCAAGAGCCGTACCGAGATTGATCGCCGTCGTTGTCTTGCCGACGCCACCCTTCTGGTTTGCAACGGCGAGAATTCTCGGCTTGTCGCGACGGGATGTGAGAGGGCTGGCGCTATCGGGCACGGGCAAAGTTCCTGATTTCCAGAATGGTTGCCGCCTCATGAGTGCGGCTGGGGTGATGGGTAACGTCCATTGTCCATTGGCGCGAAGCCGCGGTCAATTCCTCTTGCGCCTTTTCACCCTTCATAAATATGCACATTGTCCGCACCGAGGATATTGGCAGTGTATAGGCGAGGAGTTTCGACAGATCCGCCAGCGCCCGCGCCGTCACCACATCCGCCGGGCGCAGGTCTGGCCGGTTCTCGATACGGTCATTAACGATGGTGACATTGGAAAGTTCGAGCCTGATCGCCACCTCCCGCAGGAAGGCACATTTCTTGGCAATACTCTCGACGAGGAAATAATGCCGTTTCGGGTCATCATCGATCAACGCCAGGAAAAGCGCCGGAAAACCGCCCCCGGAGCCGAGATCGACAATCCGCTTTGCCTCTTTCGGCAGAAGCGGCAGCAATTGCGAGGAATCCAGGTAATGCCGGGTCCAACGATCCTGGATGGAGGATTTAGCGACGAGGTTCAGGCGCGCTGTCCACTCCAGAAAAAGTGCGTCAAACGCGGCGATTCGGTCCTGTGTTTCACGTGAAACAGGGAAAGCGGCTACGAATTCATCGAGTGAGGTCGGGGTCTCAGCCATTCGCAACGGCAGTCTTCTGGGATTTCTGCAGCCAGGCCAAAAGCAGTGCGATTGAGGCAGGCGTTACCCCTTCAATCCGGCTCGCTTGCCCGATAGTTCCTGGCCTCGCTTCAGTCAGCTTGTTGCGGACCTCGTTCGACAGGCCTGGGATAAGCGCGTAATCAAGCTCGCACGGAATGGCGCGGTTCTCGTCCTTGCGGAAGGCGGCAATATCGGCCTGCTGTCGGTCGAGATAATTGGCGTAGAGGGCATCGGTCTGAAGATGCTCCAGCAGGACAGGATCAAAGTCAGCCATTTCCGGCCAGACAATTTTAAGTTGGTCCAGCGTGACATGCGGATAGGTCATATACTCCAGCACGGTGCGCTTGCGCCCGTCCTGGTTGACCTTGATCCCGTGTTTCTGCGCCTCATGCGGGCTGAGCTGTGTGTTACCCGCCCAGTCCCTCAGCTTTGTCAGACCCCGCTGTTTCACGTGGAACATTTCTGCACGTTCCGCACCGATGCAGCCGATCTCCATTCCCAGAGGCGTCAGCCGCTCATCAGCGTTGTCAGCCCTTAAGGTCAGGCGATACTCTGCCCTGGACGTAAACATGCGATAGGGCTCGGTCACACCACGAGTGATCAGATCATCGACCAGAACACCGACATAGGCCTGTGACCGATCAAGAATGAACGGATCTTGGCCATTTGCCTGTCGCGCAGCATTGATCCCGGCCATAAGGCCCTGGGCGCCGGCTTCTTCGTAACCCGTAGTGCCATTGATCTGCCCGGCGAGGTACAGTCCCGGCATTGCCTTGACCTGCAGCGCCGCATCGAGCTCACGGGGATCGACGTAATCGTACTCGATGGCGTAGCCGAAGCGAATAACCGTGACGTTTTCCAGCCCAGATATCGTGCGCAGGAACTGATCCTGTACATCTTCCGGCAGCGAAGTGGAAATACCGTTGGGATATACCCAATGGCTGTCCAGCCCTTCAGGCTCAAGGAATATCTGGTGCTGCCCTTTTTCGGCAAAGCGCACGACCTTGTCCTCGATAGACGGGCAATAGCGCGGGCCGCGACCGGAGATAGCGCCGCCATAGACGGCGGACTTGCCGATATTGTCCTGGATGATCTTGTGGGTCTCGGCCGTCGTATAGGTAATGCCGCACTCGATCTGCCGCACGGTGATTTCCTTATTCATAAAGGAAAACGGCACCGGCGTCTCGTCAGCCGGCTGCATTTCCAGCCTGCCCCAGTCAATAGTACGTCCATCAAGGCGCGCCGGCGTACCGGTTTTCAGGCGCCCCATTTTCAGTCCGAGTGAATAGAGCCGGTCCGAGAGACCTATGGCAGGCTTTTCATCCACGCGTCCAGCCGGGATGCGCTTTTCGCCGATATGGATCATGCCCTTGAGGAAGGTCCCGGTGGTCAGCACCACGGCATCGGCACCGATTTTCTGGCCATCGGCTGTCAGGATACCGGCGATCTTACCGCCTTCGACGATCAGGTCTTCGACTTCTGCGGCGAGGATATCGAGATTGTCGATTGCCTGCAGCTCGGACTGCATGTGCTTCTTGTAGAGCGCGCGGTCAGCTTGGGCGCGTGGGCCACGAACGGCAGGCCCTTTGGAGCGGTTCAGCATTCGGAACTGGATGCCGGACTGGTCGATGACGCGACCCATAAGACCGTCCAAGGCATCGATCTCTCGAACCAAATGCCCCTTCCCCAACCCGCCAATTGCCGGATTGCAGGACATCTCGCCAATCGTCTCCAGCTTGTGCGTCGCCAGCAGCGTGCGTGCGCCGGTACGCGCAGCGCCAGCGGCGGCTTCGCAGCCGGCATGGCCTCCGCCGATGACGATCACTTGATATGTAGCGCTGTTGGAATTCATGGCGCTCACATAGTCAAAAAGCGCCCCTATTGCGAGGGAATTTTTGTTAATGCGCAGGTTACTGCTGGTGTTTCACGTGAAACACCTATTTGCCGATACAGAATGACGAGAAGATTTCACCGAGAACTTCCTCGACATCGATGCGGCCGGTGATCTGGTCGAGCTGACGTATAGCCATGCGCACGTCTTCAGCCGCCAGCTCCGGCATTTCTCCTGTTTGAGTGACGGCGCGGGACAAGGCGTCAATAGCGCCATTGACGGCATGGACGTGCCGTAGACGCGTCAGCCGAGGCTCATCTGCCTGACCGGTCAACTCACGGACGCGGCGGGTCAACGCTTCAAGAAGAAGGTCAGTTCCCGCGCCGGTTTTCAACGAAATGGAGAACATTTGCTGCTCACCGATTTTCGGTAGACTGTCGAACAGGTCGGCCTTGTTCGCGACCAGGAAATCATCGGACCCGATCGTATCAGAGAGCATGGCCGAACCATCACCATCACGGCCATCGAACAGCCCTACCCGCAAATCAGCCGTTGCAGCACGGTCACGAGCGCGGCGCATGCCCTCCTGCTCAATTTCGTCGTCAGTCAGTTCGCGCAGACCGGCCGTATCAACCAGGCTGACCGGTACGCCGCCGAGGTCAAGCCGCACCTCGATCAGGTCGCGGGTCGTACCCGGCGTATCTGAAACGATGGCTGCTTCAGATCCCGCAAGCCAGTTCAGCAGGGATGACTTTCCAGCGTTGGGCGGACCGAGGAGAACGATGCTGACACCGTGGCGCAAACGACGCCCCTGTTCTGCACCCCTCGCGAACACCTCCAGCGTTTCGATCAGCGCGGCGATGACGGGCGCCGATCTTGCCTCGATCTGTTCGGGAATATCTTCCTCATCGGGGAAGTCGATAGCCGCTTCCAGAGGCGCCAAAGCCGCCAGAAGCTGCGCGCGCCACTGCTCTGCAAGACCCGAAAGCCTGCCACCCAGCTGGCCCAAAGCCTGTTGCTTCTGCTGTATCGTTTCGGCATCGATAAGGTCTGCCAGCGCCTCTGCCTGGGCCAGATCCAGCTTGCCATTGGAAAAGGCACGCCGCGTGAATTCGCCGGGCTCCGCGGGTCTCGCACCCTGAGCGATAAGCACATCGGACAGGTCATCGATGACAGCGAGAGAGCCATGAACCTGAAGCTCTGCCATGTCCTCGCCGGAAAAACTCGCCGGACCTTCGAAAGTGAAGACGAGGCCGGAATCGATTTCTCGCCGGTCATCCGGATCGCGCAATTTCGCAAAGACCACCTGGCGTGTCGGTATGGCCTTCCCGGCCAAGGTCTCGGCGATCACTATCGCACGGGAACCCGACAGGCGAAACACAGCGACGCCGGCACGACCGGCGCCTGAGGACAACGCGAATATCGTATCAGTATTACTTGTCATTCTTTCCGGAAGTACCGCCCGACATCATGGCCGCGAACATCGCCTGCATGGTCTCGAAATTCTTGCCGCCCATGGTCATCATGTTTTCAAAATATTTCTGCGGGTCGGTGATATTATCGATATTTTCCTTGGTCTTCTCTTCGAGGCTGTTCATGAACATCTCGTTGATGCTGGTCACATCCGGCAGCCCCATGAACTGGCGTGCCTCGACCGGGGTGCATTCGACATTGACGGTGAATTTCATCAGGCATTCTCCTTCCATGCTCCAAGGCACACGATATGGCACGAGTTCAGGTGACTGTCACAATCAATCCGTATAAATCTGCAAAGGCAGACTCGATAGCGGAGATATAGATTGTTTTTTCTCAAAAACGATACAGCAGCAATAATAGCTACAGCCCTTCTGGTTGTTGGCTGTGCCGAGACGGAAAGTTCACTCGATACCGTCTTCTCGGGCAGCACCATTGTTCCAAACGGTGACCTGAACGGCTTTTTTGATTGTCTCGAGGATGAAGGGGTTACGCTTGTCGCGGCCCATCGCGGCGGCCTGGTCGAAAATTCTATCGCGGGCATGAGCCAGGTATTGGCCGAAGTCCCGGCGCTGATGGAAGTGGATGTGAACGTCTCCGCCGATGGGGTTCTCTTCCTGATGCATGACGACACCCTGGACCGCACGACGACCGGGACCGGCACAGTCACAGACCGCAACTGGAATTATATCAGTACACAGAATGTCGAGGGACCGGACGGTACCCTGTATGACTCACCCCCTGCCCTGACAGATGCGCTGGCGTGGGCAGACGGCAAGACGATCCTCGAACTCGATATCAAGCGCGCCGTGGATTACGAAGATCTCGTTGCTGAGGTAAGGCAGGCCGGAGCGACCGACCGCATCATCTATATCGCCTATACCAACGGACAAGCGGAGAAACTTCACCGCCTGCACCCCGAAGCCATGATCTCAGCTACGCTGGACGATCAGGGTGATCTGGACCTGATCGATGTTCCGGCGGATCGCCTGCTCGGCTGGACCGGTAATACCGCCCCGAGCCGACCGGTCTTTGACGAGCTGAATGCCGCCGATGTCGAAGTGATCTTCGGCACGCTTGGCGGGCGTGACTCCATCGACAATCGCCTCGCCGCTTCCGGGGCCTTTGATTATTATGCCGATCTTGCCCGCGATGGCGTCGACCTGATCGCGACCGACGCACCTGTCATCGCCTATGAGGCCATGAAAAAAGCCGGGCTGAAAACTGCCAGCCCGGCCTGTGGTGTTACTGAAGTTGAATAGTATTCGCCTAAGTATTCATCGAGTCGAAGAAGTCGCCATTGGTCTTGGTCTGGCGCAGCTTGTCGAGCAGGAACTCGATCGAGTCCGTAACACCCATCGGTGACAGGATACGGCGCAGGACGAAGACTTTCTGCAGCTCGGATTTCGACATGAGCAGGTCTTCCTTGCGCGTACCGGACTTGCCGATATCGATCGCCGGGAAGGTGCGCTTGTCGGCGACCTTGCGGTCGAGCACGATCTCGGAGTTGCCTGTACCCTTGAATTCCTCGAAGACGACCTCGTCCATTTTCGAGCCGGTGTCGATCAGCGCCGTGGCGATGATGGTCAGCGAACCGCCCTCTTCGATGTTCCGCGCAGCACCGAAGAAACGCTTCGGTCGTTGCAGGGCGTTGGCATCGACGCCACCGGTCAGCACCTTGCCGGAGCTTGGCACGACCGTGTTATAGGCGCGGCCAAGGCGGGTGATGGAATCAAGCAGGATGACGACGTCCCGGCCATGTTCGACCAGGCGCTTGGCTTTCTCGATAACCATTTCAGACACGGCAACATGGCGGGCTGCCGGCTCGTCGAACGTCGAGGAAACAACTTCGCCATTGACCGAACGCTGCATGTCGGTGACCTCTTCCGGGCGCTCGTCGATCAGCAGGACGATCAGATAGCATTCCGGATGGTTGGTCGTGATCGAGTGGGCGATGTTCTGCAACAGAACCGTTTTACCCGTCCGCGGCGGGGCAACGATCAGGGCGCGCTGACCTTTGCCAAGCGGCGACACGATATCGATGACGCGGGAAGAAAGATCCTTGCCCTCCTTCTTTTCGACTTCCATGCGCAGGCGCTCATCGGGATAGAGCGGCGTCAGGTTATCGAAGTGGACTTTGTGACGGGCTTTCTCGGGTTCCTCGAAATTGAGGGTCGAGACCTTGGTCAACGCGAAGTAACGCTCGCCATCTTTCGGGGAGCGAATTTCGCCGATGACCGTGTCGCCGGTTTTCAGCGCGAATTTGCGGATCTGCGATGGCGAGACATAAATATCGTCCGGGCCCGCGAGATAATTGGCATCCGGCGAGCGCAGGAAGCCAAAGCCGTCCGGCAGCACTTCCAGGACGCCGCCGCCCTCAATCTCGACATCATGATCGGCGAGCTCTTTCAGCGTCACGAAGAGCAGTTCCTGCTTGCGCAGGGCAGAGGCGTTTTCGACACCTACGGAGTCGGCAAATGTCAGGAGATCGGTTGGCGATTTCGCTTTGAGTTCATCAAGCGTGATCTTTTCGGGCATCATGATGGAGATAGACCTGTGGTGAAGATGTGGGGCGTTGCGTGACGCAAGGTGGGACCAGTAATGGCGGGAAACGCAATAAGTCAGCAGGACGCTGAAACCACAGGATAGCAAACGCTATCCCGGCCCGTCAATCATGTTTGGAGTCAACCAGGATCAGAACGGTTTCACGAGAACCATGATGACGATGATAATGAGGAATACAAACGGCACCTCGTTGATGATCCGCCAGAATTTCTCTGTCCTCGGGCGCTCGCCGACGGAAAACTTCCTGAAGCTCGCCGAATAAAAGCCATGCACGCCCGACATGGCGATGACGAACAGGAACTTGATGATGAACCAGGGCTCGCCGCCATAGGCAGGCATGGCCCCGATCAGCAGCAGGCCAAAGACCCAGGTCGCGATCATCGCTGGCGTCATGATGCCTTTCAGCAGGCGCCGCTCCATCTGGATGAACAGTGTCTCCGCCTCGCCACCCTTTTCGGACTGGTGGTGATAGATGAACAGCCGCGGCAGATACATCATCGCCGCCATCCACGCGATTACGGAGAGAAGGTGCAGGACCTTGATCCAGTTATAGAATGGCAGCAGGAAGTCCATTTGTTTCCCCTCCGGAACAATGCCGGTTTTTATTCTCGTATGATCGATACCAGCTCGGCAACATTCTCCGGGGGCGTATCCGGTACGAAGCCATGGCCGAGATTGAAGATATAGGGCGTGCCGGCAAACGTGTCTTTCAGGCGTCTTGCCGCAGAGCGCATTTCCTCACCGCCAGCAGCAACGAGCAGTGGATCGAGACCGCCCTGAAGGGTCTTGGCCGAAAGATTCTCCTTCGCCCAGTGCGGATCGACTTCCGTGCCGAGGCTGAGGCCGTCAAAAACAGGCTCTTTCGCGAAGTCCAGGTAAAGGCTCCCTGCCCCCTTAGGGAACGCGATCACTGGCACTTCCGGATGGCGTTTCTTGACGGCTGACGCGATCCTGGCAGCCGGGGCCAGACACCATTGCCGGACGAAATCAGCCGGCAGGCCGCTGGCCCAGCTTTCGAACAGCTGCAAGGCGTCGGCCCCCGCCTCCACCTGTCCGCACAGATAATCGATCGTGACGTCTTCAAGAGCCGCGATCAGCGCGGCAAAGCGTTCCGGCTGCTCATAGGCAAAGCGGCGCAGGGCAGCGGTATCCTTCACGCCGCGGCCGGCGATCATGTAGGTGGCGACCGTCCATGGTGCCCCGGCAAAACCGATCAGCGCCTTGTCCTCAGCCAGTTCCGAACGAACGCGTTTCACCGTCTCATAGACCGGCGCAACAATATCCATGTTTCTTGCAGCTGCCGGATCGAACGTGCTGTCACCCAGCGCCGGGGAAAGCCTAGGTCCCTCCCCCTTTTCAAAGGCCAGGTCCTGGCCCAGCACCATCGGCATCAACAGGATGTCGGCAAAGAGGATCGCTGCATCCAGATCGTACCGCCTGATCGGCTGCAGGGTTACTTCCGCTGCCAGTTCGGAGGAGAAACACAGGTCGAGAAACGATCCAGCTTTCTCCCGCACGGCTCTGTATTCAGGAAGGTAGCGACCGGCCTGACGCATGAACCACGCAGGGTGCGGATGACACGCTTTGCCTCGAAGAGCCTTCAGGAAATTTGCCTCACGCACCGTGTTAAGTCTTTCTTAAGGAACTTGCCGCTAGCCTAACGGAGCTGATCGTCAGAGATATATCTAATCAGACTCATAAGCCTGTGGGCTTTGTTGAATATCAGTCCCCTCACCCAATTCCAACCACAATCCACAAATTCCGCACAATACAGCCCTCTGCGTGGATAATGTGGATATTCATCTTTCATTAAGCATTCACGGTATGACCGGTACTACCGGTCCTGTGCGTAATGTCTGGATAGCGTGCGCTATATCACTTTCTCCCGGTATGGCTGGGGATAGAGTTTCGCCGGGGAAAACCGGGAATGATTCTTCCCTTTGTGGGCACAACGCTTTGGGCGTATGGTGCGATGACTTGTATCGGGGAGAGATAGAGGTTTTATCCACATGGCAGAAGCAGCTGCGCAACCGGTAGTGCCCGGAAAAACATATTTTCACGTCCACCTGGTGTCGGATTCGACCGGCGAGACCTTGAGTACCATGCTGAAAGCGACCGCCGCACGGTTTGAAGGCGCAAGCCCGCTTGAACATGTCTCGACACTGGTGCGCACACGCAAGCAGATGAATGAAGTGCTGGCGCGGATCGAAAGCTCGCCCGGTATTATCCTGTATACGATTGCCGACCCTGCCCTGCGCCGGCACCTGGAAGTGAAATCGGCCGAGCTGCAATTGCCGGCCATACCGGTGCTGAACCCCCTGCTCAATGCCTTTGCCAGCTATCTCGGCCTCGAACAGACCATGCAGACCGCTGCGCAGCATACGCTGGACGAGAACTACTTCCAGCGGATCGCCGCGCTCGACTACACCCTTGCCCATGACGACGGGCAGATGCTGTGGGACCTAGAATCCGCAGATGTCGTGCTTGTCGGGGTCAGCCGCACATCGAAGACGCCGACCTGCATGTATCTCGCCAATCGCGGGCTCAAGGCCGCAAACGTGCCGCTGGTACCGACCAATGATCACCCGCCGGAGCTGGAAACCCTGAAAAAGCCACTGGTCATCGGCCTCACCGCCAGCCCTGACCGGCTGGTGCAGATCCGCGAGAGCCGGCTGAAAAATCTCGACCAGCAACAGACGATGGACTATTCCGATGCCACCGCCGTGCGGCAGGAAGTAACCAAGGCAAAGAGATTGTTCCTGCGCAAGGGCTGGCCGGTGATCGATGTGACGCGGCGTTCCGTTGAAGAAACTGCCGCGCAGATTATCTCCAAGCTGTCGGCAAAGCGCGCCGGCCACGAATAAAAGTACGAGATGTCGGGACGGAAATCATGAGCAGGATCATTCTTGCCTCAGGCAGCCAGATCAGGGCGCAGATGCTGCGCAATGCGGGCGTGCCTTTCGAGATCGTGCCGAGCGATGTCGATGAGGCAAGC
The DNA here is from genome assembly GCF_009712425.2 of Aquisalinus luteolus. GTDB lineage: Bacteria > Pseudomonadota > Alphaproteobacteria > Caulobacterales > Parvularculaceae > Aquisalinus > Aquisalinus luteolus. The sequence goes on along the minus strand of NZ_VCJR02000002.1, from coordinate 198,567 downwards.
ATCAAGGAAAAGTGCTGGGCCGCCGGCAACGATCTGCGCGATATCGCCATGCGGCTTGCCGAAGCCAAGGCCCTCTCCGTCAGCAAGCAGAATGAGGACGCTTACGTAATCGGGGCCGACCAGGTTCTGGGTCTCGACGGCAAGCTCCATGACAAGCCGGTCGACATGGACGAGGCGAGGGTGCGGCTGAAGGAATTTTCCGGTCGCACGCATACGCTCTACAGTGCCGCCTGCATCGCCAGGGGCAGTGATGTGATGTGGCAGGTGATCGACTATCCGACATTGACCATGTGTACACTGAGCGATGAAACCATAGATCGATATCTGGCCGAAGCAGGTGAGGGGATATTGTCCTCCGTCGGCGCCTATCAGCTTGAAGGCGTCGGTGCCCGGCTTTTCCACCAGGTCCATGGCAACTATTTCTCCATTCTGGGCTTGCCCTTGCTGCCCTTGCTGGCGTTCCTGCGGGAACAGAAACAGTTGGGGTATTGATGACACAGGCGCGATTCAGGGGTGCGATTGCAGGATGGCCGGTCGGTCATTCGCTGTCGCCTGTCGTCAATGCCTGGTGGCGCAGGAAACACGGTGTTGCCGGTTCGTATGAACATATGCCGTGCGAGGGCGGCGAGGCAGAGTTCCGCCAGCTTGTCGAGCGCCTGAAAGCCGAGGAATTCACCGGCATAAACGTGACTATTCCGCACAAGGAAAATGCCTTCAAGGTGGCGGACACTGTCAGCGACAGGGCAAAGGCACTGGGCGTCGCCAACACGCTGGTATTCTATGATGGCAAGGTCCATGCGGATAATACAGACGAAGAGGGATTCTACGCCTCGGTCATGGCTGTAAGGCCTGAGCGCAAGTCCCGCGCTCTGGTTCTTGGGGCGGGCGGCGCTGCACCTGCCGTACTCATGGCGCTGCACCGCGCCGGGTTTGAGAACATCGATATCAGCAATCGCACGAGGCAGAAGGCGGAAGGGCTAAAGTCCCGCTTTGAGTGCCTGTCAGAAATCGTCGACTGGTCAAAATTTGCCGATAACCTGTCCGCATACGACCTTGTCGTGAATACCACCTCTCTCGGTATGCATGGCCAGCCGCCACTGGAGGTCGACCTGTCGGCGGCACCGGATCACATGATCGTAGCGGATATCATCTATACGCCGTTGGAGACGCCGCTGCTCGCACAGGCAAGGGCGCGGGGCCTGAAGACCTTCAATGGCCTTGCCATGCTGGCAAATCAGGCAGTTCCGGGGTTCGAGCACTGGACCGGCATTCGGCCGGCGGTAACGCCGGATCTGATGGAGCATCTGGAAGACAGGCTGCTCGGGCGTATTCCGCCGGTCGCGATAGCGCTCACGGGTTCTATCGGCATGGGCAAGTCGACGGTCGCGGCGATGTTTGCGCGCCTTGGTGCCCACACATGGGATGCCGATGATGCCGTCCATCGTCTTTATGCTGAGGGTGGCGCGGCCGTGGAGCCGGTTGCAGAGCTGTTCCCGGACGTTATCCAGTCCGGTGCCGTCTCCCGTGAAAAGCTGTCAGCCCACCTGCTGGCCAACCCCGGCGACTTCCCGGCGCTGGAGGCGGTGGTTCATCCGCTGGTCGCGGCAGACCGGGCGGTGTCTTTCGACAAGGCGCAGCGGGCAGGGGCCTTATCCTGCGTCATGGATATCCCGCTGCTGTTCGAAAAACATCTGGAGAAACCGTTCCAGGCGGTGGTCGTCGTCACAGCCGACGAGGAGGTGCGCCGCAAGCGCGTGCTGGTGCGGCCGGGCATGACAGAGGAAAAGTACAGATCCATCGTCGCTCGCCAGATGCCGGAGGGCGAGAAGATCGCCCGCGCCGACTACGTTATCCGGACCGATCTCTCGCTGGAGGAAACAGCGGCAGAGGTGAGCGATGCTTACCGCCAGATTCTGGAAAAGTACGCTTACTGAGGGCCTGCGGAACTTCCCGAAATCCTTGTCGGCTCGGGCAAACAGTGCTGATATCCAGCCATGCGGCAAATCATCTTCGATACGGAAACGACGGGCTTCGATCCCGGAGAGCACAGGGTTGTCGAGATCGGTGCGATCGAACTGGTGCGCGGCGCGATCACCGGCAACTCCTTCCATGTCTATATCAATCCGGAGCGCGACATGCCGCCGGATGCCGAGCGCGTGCATGGCCTGTCGGCGTCCTTCCTGAAGGACAAGCCGCTCTTTTCCCATGACAGCGTCGGCAAGGCATTTTGCGCATTCATCGCCGATGCGGAGCTGATCGCGCACAATGCCGATTTCGACATGCGCTTCATCCAGTTCGAGTTGAAGAAGTGCGGACTGCCGGAACTGGCCAATCGCGTCATCGACACGCTGAAACTGGCCCGGCGCAAGTTTCCGGGGGCGCCGGCCTCGCTCGATGCGCTGTGTTCGCGTTTTGGCATCGACACGACAGAACGCGAGCGGCACGGCCACGGGGCACTGCTCGACTCCAGGCTTCTGGCCGAGGTCTATATCGAGCTGACCGGCGGGGCGCAGGCAGGGCTCGATTTTGCCACGCTGCGCGACGGCGAGGATGACGGTTCGATCGGCGGCAAGGCGCTGCAGCGACCGGCGCCCCTGAACCTCTCCGTCTCGGAAGAGGAAAAAGCGGCCCACGCTGCTTTTGTGGCAGAAATGGAAAGCCCGCTCTGGGCAAAACTGCTCAAAGCGGGCTGATTGGCCTGATCGGATTTCAGGGAAGACTAGGCCTGGCCAGCCGGTGGCTCGCTACCGTCCGAATTCTGTCCCGCGGCCTTCAGTTGCGAGGCGCGTTGCTCCAGCTGGGCACGATACATGCCGGCAAAGTCGAGCGGCTCCAGCATCAGCGGGGTGAAGCCACCTCCGCGCACGGCTTCGGCGATTACCTGGCGGGCAAAGGGGAACAGAAGTCTTGGACCCTCTACCAGAAGGGCAGCGCCCATCTGGTGTTCGGCAACGTTCTGGATCAGAAACAGCCCTGCATAATTGGTCTCTACGACATAGAGCAGGTCTTTCGTGTCACGGTTGGTGGCGCGGGCACTGATCGACATTTCGACTTCAAAGAAGTCCTTGCCCATGGGAAAGTCGTCGCCCATCGGGCGGGCACCGAGATTTACCTCCAGCTGGATTTCCGGCTTTTCCTGCGCCTGCTGCATGGAGATCGGGGCGTTAGGGTTCTCGAAGGAGAGGTCTTTTACGTACTGGCTTGCCACGCGCATCACGGCGCCTTTGGGCTGGTCACCAGTCTGGCCATCACCGAGGCCAATGTTGTTCGTTTCGGACATGATATGATCCTTATGGGGAAATTCTGATTCTGAAAGAATGGGCTGCTACCACGCCTGCCTGAATCCGGCAAGCGCGGGGGAATTGAGTGTCAGCCGCGTCTCATTCCCGCTGGACCATCAGCCCGAACGGCGCAGCCGGCAGGCCGAAATCATCGTAAAGGGTGCAGATCGGTGCATCCGCCCAGCAGTAACGGACCTCGCCATCGATCACATCGGTATCGATTTCGAGGTCACTGCCATTGGTCGATGCAGTCACATAACGGCACGGCTCATCGGCAGGGCAGAGTTCAAGGGCGTTGGGGCTGGTACCGCCAATGACGGAAAGCGCGCCGTTCACTTCGTCGAAGCTGACGATGATCTTCCCGTCTCGTGCAGTCGCGCTCGTGGCGATGGGTCCCGTGGCGACATCCTGGCCATAGGCAAGGTCGCGCATCAGCCGGGCCGCGCGCTGGCCGAGCACAAGCTTGTCCGCCGGGTGGATATCGCGGGCATTGCCGGCATCGACGCTGACGATCAGGCCGGTACTCGGGTCAGCAGCCGCAACGGCGCGCTGGGCCTCCCGTAGTCCGGCCCAGCCAGAATCGACCGGCCCGGACCTTAGAGTGCCAAAATTGGCAAGCTGCACGACGCCAAACGGCATTTCGCTACCGAAACGGCCCCGCCAATCTTCGATCATGGCAGCCAGATAGTCATCATAGGTTTGCGGCTGGCCAGCATCGGACTCGCCCTGGTACCACAGCGCCGCCTTCAGGGGCATCTCGCCGAGCGGCGCGATCATGGCATTATACATGCCGGTGAGGCCGGTAACGGAGGTCCATGGCGGGCTCGGCGGTGCGCCTACAGATGTCGGGATGACATTATAGGTCCAGCTGTCGCCGAGCGGGATGGCGTCCCCGCCGGCGAGCATGAGGGCAATATCCTCGGTCGGGCCGGTCATGCCGCCCTGGTCCCATCCGCTATAGACGCTGACGACGATGGTATTCTCGCCTTCTTTCAGCATTCCGTCCGGCAGGTCATAGGTTCGCGGCGTGCCCCACCCGAAGGTGGAATTGAGGAACTGCCCGTTGATCCAGGTGACGTCGACTTCGTCAATCCGGGCGAGTGAGAGCGCGTTGGCGGCGGCCGCTTCTTCTGCGGTCAGGGAAACGGTGGTGGCGTAAAAGACGATACCATTGTGATTGCCGGTCGTCTCGTTCTCCCACACGGTCCAGCTGGTATGCGGGATCGGGACCGGCTTCCAGCGCTCATAGTCAGCCCCTTTGTAGGCCCATGGAGCCGGGTCGGACGGCATGGCGCTCGCCCACCAGTCTTCCCAGACAGCACCGAATTTTGCCGCTCCCGCTACGGGGTCCTCGGCATAGGCGGCGAGCATGTCGAGCTTGTCATCGTCGAGACCGGTTTGTGCCAGCGCTGCGGCACTCATCCACGCCTCGATCTGCGATCCGCCCCAGGAGGCATCGATCAGCCCGATGGGCACATCGACATCGGCCTGCAGATCCTTTGCGAAGAAATAGCAGACGGCGGAAAAACCGGCGACCGACCCCGCATCAGCCGTTTGCCACGACGTTTCGCTGCCAAAGGTGTAGACCGGCGCAGGGGTCGAGGCCTTGGGCACTTTCAACAGACGCAGGGTGCTGTCTTCTGACTGCCCCAGGATGCGATCAGGGTTGAGGGCGCGTTCGACCGGATATTCCATGTTGGACTGGCCGGAGCACAGGAAGACATCGCCAGCCATGACGTCATCGATGCTGATATCCGCCCCGTCGCGATTGCTGACGGACAGGGTGTAGGGCCCGCCGCCATCGGTCGGGCGCAGGCTGACCTGCCAGCGGCCATCGCGGTCGGCGGTGGTGCGATAGGTGCGGCCATTGAAGGAAACGGTAAGCCTTTCGCCCGGCTCAGCTATGCCCCAGACGGGTACGGCCTTGTCGCGCTGGATAACCATGCGATCGGTAAAGACTTGCGCGAGCTGCGGCGCGGCCTCTGCGGAAAGAACCGGAACGGTTACGGACGCCGCGCCGAATGCGCCGGCCAAAAACCTTGATTTCAGCATGTCATTTCCTTCCCGGAACGGTCTTGGTGACCTGTCTTGTTATCGCTCGCAACCTTATGGCGGGGAGGGAAGGCCCGCAAGGGGCTTTATGGCTGGCCCAGGATCCGGAACCTAGAACTTGCGGAACATGATGCGGGTTTCGCCGCGCTCGATCGATCCCTTGATCTTATTCAGGAAGGCCCGGGCAATGGCGTGGCGTACGAACGGCACCAGCAACAGGAAACCGAAGGCGTCGGTGACAAAGCCCGGCGTGACGAGAAATGGAACGGCGATCAGCAGGAAGACGCCGTCGACGACAGCCTCGACCGGTGCCTGTTTGCTCTGCATGTCGCTGCGCAGCCGGTTCAGTGCCTGCAGGCCCTGCCAGCGCAGGATGGCGCCGCCGATGACGGCGGTGGCGATGGTCGCGAGGATCACCCAGCCAGCGCCGAAAACCGTGCCCGCCTTGATCAGCACGTAGATCTCGATGAAGGGCAGTGCGATCAACAGGAGAAAGAGGTACAGGATCATGGTATTGGGTCTGTCCTTCCAAGGCATGTCGTGCGTTGCTGTCGGACACGATATCGAAAAGCGGTTGCGCCGCGTGCCCTAGGTTTTTACCTGTGGGACATATATAGGTTTGTGAGGCATATTTGAAACCTCTTGCCTCGCCGCGCCCAATAACCGCAGAAAGCATTATGGACCTGACGACTATCATCTTCGCCGCCCTCGCGGGCTTCATCTGTTACCGTCTCTATACGGTTCTCGGCACCCGTGGCGGACACGAGCCGGACGAGCAGGAAGAGCCGCCCTTTGCCAAGCAGGCAGAGGATGTGCAGGCTACCATGCCGGAAGAGCCGGTGAGCCGCACGGAGAACGAGCCTGGCTGGGCCGAGCCTATCCGCGATGCCTGGCCGGATTTCCGCGCCGGTGAGTTTCTGTACGGGGCAAAGTCGGCCTATGAGATGATCGTCGAGGCATTCGCCGGAGACAGGCTGGCTGAGGTCAAGCCCTATCTCGATCCGGGTGTCTATCGTGCCTTCGAGGCGGCGGTTAAATCGCGCCGCGATGCCGGCCAGACATCCGAACTGAATTTCGTCGGCATCGAGAATGCGAGTTTTGCCGGATACAATGTCGAGAACGGCATGTTGCGGATCACCGTCGATTTCCGCTCCGACCAGGTGCGTGTCCTGCGTGACCAGAATGGCGAGATCATCGAGGGCGACCCGAACCGGATCGACCTTGTGCGCGACAGGTGGACCTTTGCCCGGCCGTTAAAGAGCCGCGATCCGAACTGGATACTTGTCGAAACAGGCGGCTCCGCACCGGACGCATCCTGAGCCGACCATTTGAGATTCTGGGCCCGGGGCAACTGACGCCTCATAGTCTATCCGGGACCCTTCTGGACGAGGAACAGGATGCATCTTCAGACACGCATATGGCAGGCGATCGCCGCGCTCGCCATCGTCGCCTTTATCGTCCTTTTGCTGATCAAGCTTCCCTTCGGGGGTGAGGAAGACGAGCCGGTGACGCGGTCTGTCGAGCTGCCGCCGCTCGGCTATGAGGTCGTCACTTTTGATGCCCTTCCGGGTTGGGCCGTCGACAATCACCGCGAGGCGCTGGAACCCTTCCTGCGCTCCTGCATAGCGCTGCAGGCGCGCCCGGCTGAGGCTGCGGCAAATCCGGTCGAGTATCTGGCAGAGGACCAGCCGGTCAGCTTTGGCGGCACAAGCGCAGACTGGCAGGGGCCATGCGAGGCCGCGCTGGCACTGGTCCAGAGCGGTAACGTGACGCTTGATGAGGCGCGGGCGTTCTTCGAGGCAAATTTCGCCCCCGTACAATTTTCGCAGCCTGTCGTCGAGGCCGACACCGCCCCGATGATGACCCAGGACGGCCTGTTCACCGGCTATTTCGAGCCGATCTATCCGGCATCGGCAACGCGCACGGACGAATTCTCTGCGCCGGTGCTGACACGCCCGAGCGATCTCGTGACGATAGAGCTCGGCACCTTTCGATCAGAGCTGGCAGGCACGCGCCTGGCGGGCCGCGTGGAAAACGGCCAGCTCGTGCCCTACGACACCCATGCCCAGATCATGCGCGACAGGCCACAGACGGAAGTGCTGGCCTGGATGAACCCGAACGACCTGTTGTTCCTGCAGATTCAGGGTTCCGGTCGCCTGTCCATCGACGGGCGCGATGTTCATGTCGGCTATGCTGCGCCCAATGGTCATCCGTATACCGCAATCGGTCGGGAGCTGGTTCGCATCGGCGCGATGACGCTGGAACAGGTTTCCATGCAGTCGATCTATGAATGGCTGGAATCGGCACCGGCAGAGGCGGCGGCGCAGGTGCGGGAAGTCAATGAGTCCTACATCTTTTTCCGTCTGGTGACGGAGGAGAAAGACCCGGCGCTCGGCCCCTTCGGGGCGCAGGGCATCCAGCTGACGGCGATGCGCTCGCTGGCGGTGGACCGGCGTTATCATACGCTCGGTGCGCCGGTCTGGGTCGATCTCGATACGGATGATAACCATCCCTATCCGATGCAGCGCCTGTTCATCGCGCAGGATACGGGCGGGGCGATCCGCGGGCCGGTGCGCGGCGATGTCTTCATCGGCAGCGGCAGCGAGGCGGGTGGACAGGCAGGGTTGATGCGCCGGACTGGCCGAATGTATACGCTGTTGCCCTTGAGCATTATCGAAAGGCTGGAAGGGGATGGCACGCAAGCGCAAGCTGACGCCTGATGAGAGCAGGCTGTGGCAGCGGCTGACGACATCCGTCCGCCCGATGCCGCCTGTGCGCATGCCTGATGTGGACGAGCAGGCTGATGCGCCTGTGGTGAAAGAAACCGCGAGCCAGAAAGATGCCAGCCCCCGCTCGACCATCCAGCGCCGTATCGTCACCAACAAACCTTCCGGGCAGACACAGCGTCTGGCTGTCAGGCAGCCCGTGGACGAGGCAGGCGATCCGCGCCAGACACGCCACGTCTCGCGCGGGCGGCGGCCCATCGATGCAACACTGGACCTGCACGGATTAAGCCAGGAACAGGCTTTCGTGGCGCTGTCGCGTTTCCTGCAACAGGCCCGCGCCATCGGTCATGCAACGGTCTTGGTGATTACCGGCAAGGGCGCGCCCGATGCGGATACGATGCCGGGCTATCAGGTTTCGCGCGGCATTTTGCGGCGTCGCTTCCTCGACTGGGCCGATGGTCCGTTCAGGGAGCATATCGCCTCGATAAGTCAGTCGCACCAGCGCCATGGCGGCTCCGGCGCGTTTTATGTTTTCCTGAAAAAGCAGCGCCGGGGCTGACGACCTGCAGGTCAGCTCATCAGCATATAGGTGGCAATCGCCCCCGCAAGGGCAAACCCGCCAGCGAGGAAGACCCACACCGCCGCAGGCATCGTCTTTGCTGCAACAGGCGCATCCGGCATGACGCGGTCCGAGGCGTAGCAACCAAGCACTTTTGCCTGCCAGCCCTTGTCCGCATTGGACGCCTTTGTCAGGACCTTGTGCAGATTCTTTCGGTCGGCGTCGGAATGAACGGCGATCTCGAACACCGTCGGCAGGGTGTCCGGCCGGTCGTTCAGCACGATCGGCGTATGGCGCAATCCGCCGCGGTTCATCACGTCCGTCAGTTCCGCCGTATCGGCGACACCCTGTCCGCGCGTGTCGACTTTCAGCAGTACACGGACATGACGGGAGGTGTTGAAGCCGATCTTTGCCATCAGGCCTGCAACGATACCGCCATCACCGGCGATCTTGTCTGCCGCGCTTTCCCCTTTGGCACCTTTGCCCGGCTTGCCGGTCTTTGGCTGCTTGCGCTTGACGACGAGGAAGTGTGTTTCGATCCCGCGCCCGCCGACAAGGCCCTGGTCGACGACGACATAGTCGGCGCTGAGGGTCGCATCCTTGGCGTCAGCATGGTAATTGCGGTCGCCCAGCAGCACGACATCAAGCGGCAGTAACACCCCAACGAGCGGCTTGCCATAGTTCTTGCCCTTGATCTCGCTGGTGCGCTTCAGGCTGTTATGGGCCTCTGAGAAGCTGGTCTGGATGGTGCGCTCCGGATCCAGAAGCAAATAGGCCTCGTTCAGAACATCCCTGTACGGATTGGAATGTTCCGGCAGGCGGGAGATCTCTATGCCCTGTGCCCGGAAGCCGTCAACGGCGGCGCCGCAACGGTCGAGCGCGTCAGGCGAGGCATAGATGGTGCCGATGCGGCGGCGGATCGCGGTCTGCGCTGCGCGGCCATTGGCGAGAGTGCCAACGGACCCGGCGCGATAGGAAGACGGGAAGGCGCTCTCTGCCTGTTCCTCCACCATGGCACTCGGCACGGCCAGAACATACTGGTCGCTCGCAGACTTCTCGGCCACGACTTCATAGTCCTGGAAATCGATCAGTGTAGCGAGGGTTTTCTTGTCATAGCCGGCGCGGTCGTTCTGAAGCGGCACGACGGCCAGCTCGGCATCATTGGAGATGAGCGAGGCGAGCGTGTCTGCGGTTGTGCGGCGCGGGCTCGTCAGGCGATAGGAAAAGGCCGACTGCTTGCCATGGTCGCCGGCCGGTCCGCCAGCGCCGCGTGTGCCGTTTGCCAGCTCCGATGCGATCTGGAAGCCGAGGCCATGCTCTTCATCCTGATAGGCAATAAACCCGCCAGTTCCGAGCGACTGAGTCTTGATAGAGCTGCCGTCAGCCATGCGCAAATCCCCACTTTCCAAGGGATTTTATCCATTTATTAACCGTTGCGCTACCCCCCACGACGCCTCCGGGGTGCCTATGTCGCCTGAGGCCCGGGGTGAGCTTTACCGGTTACAGGATGAATTTCGACAGGTCGGCATTGGCGGCGAGGTCGCCGAGATTGTCCTCGACGAAGGCTGCATCGATGGTCACGCTCTGGCCGCCGCGGTCTGTGGCGGTAAAGGAAATCTCCTCCAGCACCTTTTCCATGATGGTGGCGAGCCGGCGCGCGCCGATATTTTCCACGCTGGCATTGACCAGCGCCGCCTTGTCGGCGAGGGCGTCTATGCCATCCTCGGTGAATTCCAGCGTCAGGCCCTCTGTCGCCATAAGTGCCTGATATTGCTTTATAAGGCTGGCTTCAGTGTCGGTCAGGATCTGGCGGAAATCTTCCTTGGTCAGGGCATCGAGCTCGACCCGGATCGGCAGGCGGCCCTGCAATTCCGGCAAGAGGTCGGACGGCTTGGCAATGTGAAACGCGCCGGACGCGATGAACAGGATGTGGTCGGTCTTCACCGGCCCGTATTTGGTGGTGACGGTCGAGCCCTCGATCAGCGGCAGCAAATCGCGCTGCACCCCTTCGCGGGAGACATCTGCGCCAGCTTTTTCGGAGGAGCGGGTGACCTTGTCGATCTCGTCGAGGAAGACGATGCCGTCATTCTCGACCAGTTCGACAGCCTCGGCGGATAGGCTCTCCTCGTCCAGCAGCTTGTCGGATTCCTCGGCAACCAGCGGCTCATAGGCTTCTTGTACCTTCAGGCGGCGGGTTTTTTTCGGTGCGCCGAAGGCCTTGCCCATCATGTCAGACAGGTTGATCATGCCCATCTGGGCGCCCGGCATGCCCGGGATATCCATGGTCGGCATGCCGCCACGGCCGGTATCGGTCAGCGCGATCTCGATCTCGCGGTCATCGAGCTCGCCCTCGCGCAGCTTCTTGCGGAAGGACTGGCGCGTGCCTTCGCTGGCGTTTTCGCCGACGAGAGCTTCCAGCACGCGGTCCTCGGCCATCTGATGGGCCTTGGCCTTGACCTCGTCGCGCTTCTTGTCGCGCACGAGGCCGACGGCGACCTCGACCAGGTCGCGGATGATGGAATCGACATCGCGGCCGACATAGCCAACTTCAGTGAACTTCGTCGCCTCGACCTTCAGGAAGGGCGCACCGGCCAGCTTGGCCAGGCGGCGGGAAATCTCGGTCTTGCCGACGCCGGTCGGCCCGATCATCAGGATGTTTTTCGGCGTCACTTCCTCGCGCAGCAGGCCATCCAGCTGGCGGCGGCGCCAGCGATTGCGCAGGGCAACGGCGACGGCGCGCTTGGCCTTCTGCTGGCCGATGATGAAGCGGTCGAGTTCGGAAACGATTTCGCGCGGCGAAAAGGTGGTCATGAAGCGTCCTGATACTGTTTTGGTCACCGGTACTTAGGCCGAGGCCCGGCGCACCGCAACATGCGTGGTGTTACAGTGTGTGAAGGTGTGGAGAAATCACGCCTTGCGGGCGAGATAGACGGTCTGGGTGAAGGGCTTGTCCTGCAGCGGATTGTGGAAGGTGACCGGTTCGGCACTGGCTGAAGCGAAGACCGATTGTAGCCTGGAAGTGAAGCGTTCATCCGGCCTGTCGTCAGACCACAGCCCGAAAACACCGCCGGGTTTAAGGTGCCGGGCGAGGGCGGCCAAGCCATCGGGCGTATAGAACCCGGCGTTGCCGTCATTGAGCAGCGCCTCCGGCGAATGGTCGATATCGACGAGAATCGCATCGAACTGCCGTCCGGGTTGCGCGTCATCGAAGCCGCCCTCGCTGGCGGCGCGGGCAAAGAAATCCTGCTCGGCGAAGGTCACGCGCTCGTCTCCAGCCAGCGGTGGGTCCAGCGGCACAAGGCCTTGGCAATGCCAGTCGATCACTGGCGCCAGATACTCAGAGATGGTGAGGGACGCGACGCGGCTGTCTTCCAGCACAGCGCTGGCGGTATAGCCCAGCCCAAGCCCACCGACGAGCACATCGAGTTTGTCGCCTTTGCAGGCTTCCAGTCCCAGCCTCGCCAAAGCGCTCTCCGACGCGGTGAAGGCATCCGACATCAGGTGCTCGTCGCGCAGGATGATTTCGTAAATGTCGCGGTCGAGCGCCGGATAGAACCGCCGCCGCAGGGCGATCATCCCGATCGGGGTGTGCTGGTAGTCGAGCTCTTCGAAGAGGCGGCTCACGCGCCGGTCTTCGCGGGAATCTGTTCCAGCGTGAGGCTGTCATTTGTGTAGATGCAAACCTTGGCGGCGATTGCCATGGCCTCGCGCACGATCTGCTCCGCACTCATATCGGTGTTCTTGTACAGCGCCAGTGCGGCCGAGTAGGCGAAATTGCCGCCGGACCCGATGGCGGTGACGCCGCCACCGTCAATTTGTTCCGGTTCCAGAACGTCCCCGATGCCGGTTATGGTTAAGGTCGTGTCTTTATCCGCGACGATGATCATCGCTTCGAGTTTGCGCAGGTAACGGTCTGTGCGCCAGTCCTTGGCGAGGTCGACACAGGCGCGCATCAGCTGGGTCGGATATTGCTCCAGCTTGGCTTCCAGCCGCTCCATCAGGGTGAAGGCATCGGCGGTGGCGCCCGCGAACCCGGCAATCACATTGCCCTTGGCGATGCGGCGAACCTTGCGGGCATCGCCCTTCATCACCGTATTGCCGAGGGAGACCTGGCCGTCGCCGCCGATGGCGACCTCGCCATTGCGGCGGACGGAGAGGATGGTGGTGCCGTGCATAGTCAGTTGATCAGTCATGGAGGGGTCCTTAGCCGGTGCGGGTCACTGTCTCAACCGCCAGATAGGCGTAAAGTGATCGCGCCGCCACCCGTCTCTGGCGGGTGTTAACGCATAAACGCTTGAAACCTCACCCCTTATCAATATTTTGTCGCCATTCTGAACCGCGTGCCCTATGTCAGGGCGCGACAGAAGGATTGCTTATCATGACCGCCCGCACCGCAGAGATCAGCCGCGACACGAAGGAGACGCAGATCAGCGTTTCCGTCAATCTCGACGGCACCGGCCAGTATGACGTGGAAACCGGCATCGGCTTCCTCGACCATATGCTGGAGGGTTTCTCCCGCCATTCGCTGATCGACCTGAAAGTGCGTTGCAAGGGCGACCTGCATATTGACGGGCACCACACCACGGAAGATGTCGGCATCGTGATGGGCATGGCGGTGGCCAAGGCGCTGGGTGACTGCAAGGGCATCACCCGCTTCGGCCATGCTTACATCCCGATGGACGAGACCCTGTCCCGCGCTTCGCTGGATGTGTCCAAGCGCCCTTACCTGATCTGGAAGGTCCACTTTACCCGCGACAAGCTGGGCGAGATGGATACCGAGCTGTTCCGCGAGTGGTTTCACGCCTTTGCCATGAATGCCGGCATCACGCTGCATGTCGAGAACATCTATGGCGAGAACAACCACCATATCGTGGAGAGCTGCTACAAGGCGCTCGCACGGTCCCTGCGCATGGCGGTGGCCGTCGATCCGCGCGAGGGCGGGGCCATGCCGTCGACCAAGGGCATGCTCTAGTCTGGTCAGGGCCTTCTATTAATTAAGCAGTAATTCGCGCTTAAAACCCGTTACACGGGCACCTTCCTGCGATATGGTTAACGGGTTGCGCGCGACGCAACGCCAAACCTGGGGAAGGAAATCCGATGACAAAAATCCTGTTCGCAAGTGCCGCCGCCATGGCCCTCGGCCTGTTCGGCGCGGCTACCGCTCACGATCATGGCGAATTGAGCGAAGGCGCCAAGCAGTTCAAGGAAGGCTGTAAGCAGTACCAGGCCGAATATGGCGGCAACACCGATTGCGGCTGTCTCGCCAAGAAAGTCGACAGCGACGAGGAGTTCGCAGCAGAAATGATGACCGTGATGGGACCGGAAGACGTGGTTCGCCTGTCCGAGGCCTCCTTGGGAAAAATCGCAGCCTGCGAGATGAAAGAAGAAGCCGCTGAGGAATAATCTTCGGTTCTTTGCCTGAATGATGAAAGCGCCCCGAGGGGCGCTTTTTTCTTGTGCGTTTTCTTGCCTTTCGGCGGTTTTGGCCTGTCTTACCGCATAACTCTGTGGCAAAGGGGGGCCCATGCAGAAGACGGTTATCATCGACTATGGCTCCGGCAATCTCCATTCGGCGCTGAAGGCGTTCGAGCGAGTGATCGCAGAGCATGATCTGGCCACGAGCGTTGAGGTGACGAGCGATGCGGACGCGGTGACATCCGCCGACCGGATCGTGCTGCCGGGCGTCGGCGCTTTCGCCTCCTGCCATAGCGGCCTGATGGCGGTGGACGGCATGGTCGCAGCGCTGGAGAAGTCCGTTCTGGAGGCGAAACGGCCCTTCCTTGGCATATGCGTCGGCATGCAATTGCTGGCGAGTGGGTCGGAGGAGTTCGGGTCCACACCCGGCCTCGGCTGGCTGCCGGGGACGGTCAAAAAGATCACCCCGCGCGATGCTTCCTTCAAGGTGCCGCATATGGGCTGGAACGTCGTCAGCGGCGAGCGGCACGCGGTGCTGCCCAATGACGGGCCGGCCCATAACCATGCCTATTTCGTCCATTCTTACCATATGGTGCCGGACGACCCCGCGCATGTGCTGGCGACGACGGACCACGGCGGCGAGATCGTTGCCACCGTCGGGCGCGACAATATCCTCGGCGTGCAGTTTCACCCGGAAAAGAGCCAGGCCTATGGCATGGCGCTGATCAGAAATTTCCTGACATGGGAACCAGAAGTTTAGGAGCCTGACCTTTGAGCCTTACCCTCTATCCCGCCATCGACCTGAAGGGCGGGCGCTGCGTGCGCCTGTTCAAGGGCGATATGAATGCCGAGACGGTCTACAACGACGATCCCGCCAACCAGGCCGGAAAGTTCAAGGCTGCCGGTTTCGATTGGTTGCATTGTGTCGATCTTGACGGTGCTTTCGCAGGTGAAGCGGCAAACGCTGACGCGGTGGAGGCGATCCTCAAGGCGACCGACGTGAAGGTGCAGCTGGGCGGTGGCATTCGAACGATGGCTTCTGTGGCGAAGTGGCTGGAGCTCGGCCTTGCCCGGGTCATCCTCGGGACGGCGGCGGTGAAGGACCCGGCACTGGTGAAGGAGGCTGCGAAAGCCTTCCCCGGCCAGGTCGTTGTCGGCATCGATGCCCATGGCCACAAGGTTGCGACCGAAGGGTGGGGCGAGACCTCCGAGCATACGATCGAGGATATCGCCCTCCGGTTCGAGGATGCGGGGGTCGCGGCGATCATTTACACTGATATCTCCCGCGACGGCACGCTGACCGGCGTTAACGTGGATTTGACGGCTGATCTGGCACAAAGGGTCTCTATTCCGGTGGTCGCCTCCGGCGGGGTCGCCTCTCTGGATGACGTCATGGCGCTTATGGGCACCGACGTCGAGGGCGTGATCATCGGCAAGGCGCTCTATGACGGGCGCATCGACCCGGCGGAAGCGATTAAAGCGGCGAAGTAAAGGACACTGAATGAGTGGCATGGACGGCATAGCGGAGCAGGCACAGCGCGACAGTGCGGTCCGCCCGTCTCTCCGATTGGGCGGGCAGGAACGGGCTGTTGATGCCTGCCGGTCGCTCGATCTAGTCACCTCCCATCGTGCAGGCCCTGCTTTCGAGGCGGACATCATCTCGACCTGGCGCGATCGCCCGGGGCAGGACGCGACGCTGTCCTCCGGCATCGTCATGGAGCTGAAGCGCGAGAACGGCACCATGGTGCAGACCATTTCCGGCCAATTGCCGGAGGGCGCGCCACTCGACATTTCATATGATTTTGGCGGCGAGGGAAAGTCCGGCCTGCCACGCATGCAGACCAATCTGAAACTCGATCAGGCAGGTGCAGAGCCGTCGCGCATGCGGTTGCGCCTGCGCACGGAGCTGAACCGCCGCGTCGTGCCGCTGCGCTATGGCGACAGTGCGCTCACCCTGACACTGGAGACCGGGCGCGTATTCGCGTGGCCGGAGGATGGCCGCTTTCTGTCGCAGCGCGTGGGGCAGGCGGAACTGGTACTTGACGACGGAAAGATTGAAGACCTGAACGGCTTTGCCATTGCGCTGGCTGAGGCAACGGGCCTTGGCCCTGTGATTCGCACGCCGGAGCAGATCGGACGAGACCTGTTACAGGAAGACCTCGGCGGCCCGGTCAAGGCGCCGCGCTACGATTTGGCCGATGAGGCGACAGCTGCCGATGTGCTGGAAAAGGCGCTTGCGGCGTCTGCTGTCCAGATTTTCGGTAATATCGCGCCCGCCCGTCTTGGCGATGCGGAGGGGATCAAGCAGCTGCGTATCGGCCTGCGCCGCCTGCGCTCGATCCTGAAACTGTTCAGGAAACATCTGCCGGAAGATCAGCGAGATAATCTTGTTGCGGAGGCAAAACGGACCGCCTCTGTGCTTGGGCAAGCTCGCGACCTCGATGTGTTTGTCGAGGAGACATTGCCGGCTATCCTTGAGACTGGCTTGCCCGGGGACAGTGAACGGCAAGGGCTGGAGGCGCTGGGTCATCACGCCGACCTGATCCGTCAGGCAGACAAGCGTGCGGCAATGCGACTGGTCGACGAGGACCCTGGCTTTGCCGGGTTCTGTGTGCGCCTGCAGGTCCTGCTCGCAAGCGCCCCGTGGCGCGATGATGAGCGCCTGCAAAAACCGGCGCGGAAGTTTGCGAAGAAAGCGCTCGGCAAGGCCTTGGCCAAGGTCGAGGCGACGGGCCAGACCCTCGCCGAAGCACCGCCGCATTCGCGCCATCCGCTGCGCGTCGAGCTTAAAAAACTGCGCTATGCCCTGCATGCTTTCCGCCCGCTTTATGTGAAAGAAGAGCGCAATCCGTATTTGTCTGCCCTCTCTTTGCTTCAGGATGAATTTGGCGCACTGAACGATGCCGTTGTCGCGCGGGACATGGTGATGCGGGTCGCACAGAGCGATCTCGGCTCGGAGGACCGTCTACAGATCGAGGCGGGCGCTGGCTATGTCACCGGCTGGACCCAACGTGGCCTGACCGGGCAGGGTGACCGCGTGCTCGAAGCCTGGCGGGCGTTCGAAAAATTGTCGCCGTTCTGGCAGGAGCAAGCCTGATGCTGACGACCCGGATCATTCCCTGCCTTGATGTGAAAGACGGGCGCGTCGTCAAGGGCGTGCAGTTCGAGGATCTGCGCGAAGCAGGCGATCCGGTCGAGGCCGCAGCCGCCTATGATGCCGCAGGCGCGGACGAGCTATGTTTTCTCGATATCTCTGCCAGCCATGAGGGCCGGGCAACGCTTCTTGACATTGTCAGCCGCACGGCGGAGCGGTGCTTCATGCCGCTGACCGTCGGCGGTGGCGTGCGTTCGGTCGAGAATGTCCGCGCATTGTTGCTGGCCGGGGCTGACAAAGTGGGTATCAACACCGCCGCGGTGAAAAACCCGGATCTGGTGCGCGAGGCCGCTCAGGTCTTCGGCGCGCAATGCATCGTCGTCGCCATCGATGCCCGCCAGACCGGGCCGGGCAGATGGGAAATCTATACCCATGGCGGGCGCGAGCCGACCGGCATCGACGCCGTCGCCTTTGCCAAGCAAGTGGCTGGGCTGGGCGCAGGCGAGATCCTGCTGACCTCCATGGACCAGGATGGCGTCAAGAATGGCTATGACATTGCCCTGACGCGCACCATCGCCGATGCTGTGGATATCCCGGTGATCGCCTCGGGCGGTGCGGGGACGCTTGATCATCTCGTTGCGGGTGTGCGTGATGGCGGCGCCTCCGCAGTGCTGGCCGCCTCGATCTTCCACTTCGGCACCTATACCATTCCGCAGGCAAAACAATACATGGCCCAAGCCGGTCTTCGCATGCGGCTGGACGCGGAGCATGCCCATGGATGATCTCCATTACAAGGGGCTGGGAAAACAGCTGGAAGCGTTGTGGGAGACCATCGAGTCCCGGCGGGGCGCCGATCCTGAGAGCTCCTACACAGCCTCTCTCCTTTCGAAGGGTGCGGAGCGTTGCGCGAAGAAGTTTGGTGAGGAAGCGGTCGAAGCGGCCCTTGCCGGGGCGTTGGGCAAGAAAGATGAGCTGGCGTCTGAAGCAGCGGACACGCTTTATCACTTATTTGTCCTGATGGCTTCAGCGGGTGTCGAGCCTGCCGACGTTGCCGAAAAGCTGGCAGGCCGCACCGGCCAATCGGGCCATGAAGAAAAGGCCAGCCGCAAGGGCTGACCTTTATCTTTTCAATGTCAAAATGTGTCGATATCTTGACGCCGTAAGGATCGCTCAGATCAGACCGTGATCCTTCGCCATGTGCTCCAGCGACTTTTGCGGGCGCGGGCCCATATGGCTGATGACTTCAGAGGCTGCGAGCGAGCCGAGTTTTGCGCAGGTCGCCAGCGGCATGCCGCGGGTCAGGCCATAGATGAACCCGCCAGCATAGCCGTCGCCGGCGCCCGTGGTATCGACCAGCTGTTCTGGCGCAACGGCATCAACTGTTTCAGCCGGGCTGTCCGGACCCATCACGATCGAGCCCTTCTCGGAGCGCGTAATGGCGAGATAAGGCGAGATGCCGTTCAGCTTCTCGACCGCTTTCTCGACCGTATTGGTTTCGGCGAGCGCTTTTGCTTCTTCTTCATTGGCGAAGACGATATCGACATGATCCCTGATGAACTGCACAAAGTTGCCGTGCTGGCGTTCGACGCAGCCCTTGTCAGACAGGGTGATCGCCGTCTTGCGGCCTGCTGCGCGGGCGATTTTTGCGGCTTTTTCCATCGCCTTGCGGGCGACCGGCTGCTCGAACAGGTAGCCTTCGAAATAGGTGACAGCCGCGGCGCTGATGACCTCTTCGTCGACATCGGCTTCGCTGACATGCTCTGCCGCGCCGATGAAGGTCAGCATGGAGCGCTCAGCATCCGGTGTGACGTTAATCAGGCAACGCCCGGTCGGGGTTTCATCTGCCATCGGGGCGGCAACGAATTTCACGCCGACATCTTCCATCGATGCCTTGAACACATCGCCCAGTCGGTCACGACCGACCTTGCCGATAAAGGCAGCTGTCCCGCCAAGCGAGGCGAGGCAGGCTGTGGAGTTCGCAGCTGACCCGCCGGCGATTTCCTGGGTCTCGCCCATTTCCTTGTAGACGGTCAGCGCATGCTCTGCGCCGATCAGGATCATCCCGCCCTTGGTGATGTCGTGAGTGACTAGAAATTCGTCATCGCAATGGGCGAGAACATCGACAATCGCGTTGCCAACGGCGGCAAGATCGTAGGTATGGGCCATGGACAGTCTTCCTGAGGTTACGGAAAGTTCAGCGGCAATCCATAAAGAGGCAGACTAACAATGACAACCATAGTTAGAGGGCACCGTTGCAGGCCAGAGAGGTGGACCATGCCATATCGCGTAAACAGATTTCTTCCGGCCACACTCATATTGTCCGCCTCGCTTGCTGCCTGCGAGACGAGCGAACAGGCTCTTGCGCCGGTTGAGATGAGAGATGCCGAAGCGGTCGTCTCGGAGGAGGCTGCACCGCCAGCCAAGGAGGCGACGGTTCCGGTCGAGCAGCCAAGGACCCAGCGCCCACGCAATGCCGGTGTGTCCGGCGACAGCTATATCGGCCAGCCTGCCACCTCGCTGGAGGCGCTGGTAGGTCAGCCCGCCTTCACCCGCAAGGAAATGGCGGGCGAGTTCCGTCGCTATGACCTTGGGCCGTGCCGGGTCTATGCGGTGATCTCCGAGAACGGCAATGGCCGACCGGTCATCGGAAGCCTGTCGATCAGCGGCACCATGCCGGGTGAGGCATCGATGACGCTGCAGCAGTGCCTGGACGCTGCCTGAGTATTCGGCTTGTCTATCCGCGTTCCGACGCCTTGAGCTTGTTCGCCGCGCCGATGCGCGCCTGGCGGATCCACTCCCCTACCGAGGCGGCAACGCCGACAAGGCCCAGCACAGCCGTCAGTATGAAGACGAAGGCATAGCCCCGGTTCTCGATCAGCTCTCCCAGATAGCCACGGCCAAGGACGCCAATCAGCATGGTCAGCGAGGCGAGCAGCGCGTATTGCACGGCGGCATAGTTCTTGTTCACGATGGAAGACAGATACGCCACATAGGCGACGCTGGCGAAGCCGACGACGAGGTTTTCCCCCGCGATGACCAGCAGAAGCCGCCCGATGCGGTCATCGATGGTGATCGGCGCATCAAGAATAGGTGTCGTGTAGAGCCAGTTGGCGGCGGCCTGAAGCGGGCCATAGACGATGTCGAAATGTACGAAGTCGATGAAGGCATCGACGCGGGCCCCGCCGACCGCAAGCTCCGCATAGAGAAGGTTCGTTGCCGCCGCGAGGATGCCGCCGATAACAAGCGCGCGCATGCGCCCGATGCCGGCGATGATGAATCCGGCAAGCGCCGTGCCGGTGATGGTCATGAGCACGCCGAACATTTTTGACGCAAAGGCGATCTCCGACAGGGTATAGGCAAGCCCGCCGGTGTCCGGTGCGCCGAGATAGAACGGATAGGCAAAGGCGCCCCACACCGTATCGGCATAGCGATAGGTAAGGACGAGGGCGAGGATCAGGATCGCGGCATAGCGCAGGCGATAGACGAGATCGATCATCGGCTCCAGCAGCGCCGTGTAGAGAAGGTCGGCCGGGCTTGTTGCCGGGGCCTCCCCGCCTGTCGGGTGGGGGTCGCGCTTCAGGATCATGATCGCCGCGATGACCGGCGCGCCGACGCAGGCAGCGACGATGAACGGCCCGGCAAACAGCGTGAAGTTTCGCGTGCTCGGCGGCGTTTCGGCCGTCACCATATAGGCCATGAAGCCGAACAGGATGATCAGGCACACGACCCATACGGCGAGCACCGGCCAGATGAATTTCTGACGATCCTGGCCGAGGGCGACGCCAAGGGTGACGCTGCGCCGCTCCGGCAGGGCAGGTGCGCCCTTGACCGGGCGTCCCTCCGCATCCGGAATAAAGAAGACGGAGGCAAAGCAGATCGCCATGGCGACGGAAACGAAGATCCACGCCTGACCCCAGCCCGCGACATCGGCATAGATCAGCATGCCGCTGCCGCCGATGAAGACGGCGGAGCGATAGCCAAGCTGCACCACGGTCGACAGCGTGTCGAGCATCTGGCTCGTTTCTGCCGCGCGGATGCGCCATGCATCGATGGCGATGTCCTGCGTTGCCGAGGCAAAGGTCGACAGGACAGCGAGCAGCGCCACGATGGCGACGCCGCGCGACGGGTCGAGCCCGCTGATGAGCACGAGGGAGAGGACGATCACGGCCTGGCAGGCGATCATCCATCGCCGAAGCCCGCCCATGCTGATGGCCTTGGGCAGGATAGGCAGGTTGATCGCGCTGATCAGCGGCGACCAGAGGAACTTGAAGGCATAGGCAAGACCGGCCCAGGACAGAACGCCGATGGTCGAGGTCGTCACGCCGCCATCGGTGAGCCAGGCGATCAGCGTGCCGGTGAAGATCACGTAAGGCAGGCCCGACGCGATGCCGAGGATGAACATGAAGGTTCGCTTGCCCGGTGACAGCATGCCGATGGTATCGGCATCGGTTTTTGCGGCTGGTGCCTTGCTGTCCGGGTTCTCTTTATCGGGGGTGGGTTCGGCCACGCGCAAACTCCTCTGGTGCTGGGCAAAGCTTATAGCACTTCGCGCCAGAAGAAAGACTGGGACTGCTTAAGGGTTTGTCAGATGGGCCGTGGCCTAGGCTGCGTTTCGGCCGTGTTCGCGGCCGGGACCCCAGCGCATGACGACATTGCGCAGGTCGACAGGGTCGAACGGCTTGGTCAGGAAGTCGTCCATGCCGACATCGAGGCAGGTTCTGCGGTCCGCCTGAAGGGAGTTGGCGGTGAGCGCCACGACAGGCAGGTTTGCAATAGCGCCGCTTGACGCGCGCAAATGGCGCGTTGCGGCCACGCCGTCCATGCCCGGCATGTGCATGTCCATCAGGACAAGGTCATAGCTGGAACCGGAGAGAGCCTCGATAGCCTCCCGCCCGTTCTCGACGAGATCTACCTCGTGGCCACAATTGCGCAGGATCGTGCTGGCAAGGATCGCGTTGATCTGGTTGTCCTCTGCCAGCAAGACGCGGAAGGTGCGGTCATTGGCTGGCTCGGTCTGATTGCTGCCTGTCTCTTGGCGGGTTGCTTGCTGGGGGCTGGCCGGTTGCGCGGTCTGCCGGGGCGTGGCCACCCTGGCGTGGGGCTGTGATGACGCCGGCGTCTCGCGTGGCTCGCAGGCATCCTGCAGGCGTTCGGCAAGGCTCTGCTGGCGGATCGGCTTGATGAGATAACCATCGAAGCCACGCTCGCGCAGGGCGGCGAGTTCGTGGCGGGCGGTGGTCGACAGCATCACGAGGGCCCGGTCTGCTTGGGCTATCAGGTCCGGAGCCAGGGCATCGGCCATCGGCCTGTCGCAAAGCAGGATGGCATCTTTCGTGCGCCTGAGGAGGGCAGACGCCTTTTCAGCATCACGGGTGATGCAGGTCTTGCGAACCTGCGCTACCGCAAGCTGGGACCGCAGCGTGCGGGCCATGATCGGTGAATCCGTCAGCACGATGACAGGTCGGCTGATCGGGGCGGGGCGTTGAGGAACACTCGCGCCCGGTGCGCGGCGCATCGGGATCGTTACCGAGAAAATGCTGCCCTTGCCGAGCGTGCTCTCAAGCGTCACATCGCCATCCATCGCCCGAACAATCTTGCGCACGATGGCAAGGCCAAGGCCGGTTCCTTCCTGCTGGCGCTCGCCAGCGGGGCCGGCCTGCGCAAATTCGTCGAAGACAGTATCGAGATCGGCGGCATCGATGCCGATGCCCGTGTCGATGACATCCATGCGCAGGGAGATGCGGTCGTCGGGTTCCTCATGGGCGTGCATTTCTATGGCAACGCCGCCTTGTTCGGTGAACTTGACGCCATTGCCCGCGAGATTGAGCAGGACCTGCCGCAGGCGCGCCGCGTCGCCGATGATCTGTGTCGGGACGGATGGTGCCACATAGGAGCCGATGTCGAGATTGTTGTCACCGGCGCGAGGGGAAAGAAGCTCGACGACATTCTGTACCAGCGCGCGCGGGTCGAAGGGAGCCTGTTCCAGCTCGAGCCGACCAGCTTCGATCTTGGAAAAATCGAGAATGTCATTGATCAGTGTCAGGAGGGCGGAACCTGACTGATGGACAGCGTCGGCATAGGAGGCCTGGTTCGGGTCGAGATCTGTCTTCATCAACAGGCCGGTCATGCCGAGAATGCCGTTCAGGGGCGTGCGCATCTCGTGGGTCATGGTGGCGAGGCGGCGCATCGGCGCGTCCTCGTCGACGATCCGGCCGGTATGAATGGTCAGGCCGTTTCCTGTTGCATTACGGCGCCAGTCGATGCGCAGGGCATCGCTCTTCCGGGAAAGCGTATCGAGATCGAGATCGCGGCCGCGCCAGTCCGAAGGGTGCCCGCCAAAAGTTTCGCAGAAGGCCGGATTCACGTGCATACAGGTGCTGTCGTCGCGGATCAGCGCGACGAGGTCTGGCATGGCATCAAGTATGGTCTTTTCCGTCAGGTCCATGTTCAGGGAACCCCTCCATCAGGGTTCATCCTAAAGCTAGACTTTTTGAAAAATCGTAATGAAATACGGTTAAGCAGCCTTAACCATATTTTCCTTATACGCCCTAATTCTACATATGAATCCGTGGGCTAGCGTGCCTTGAGGCTGTTGCCGCCGGATGAAAAGGCGGGCGGTGCCATGCCAGTTGCCGCATCGCGCTGGCGATAGCTGATCGCCTCTGCGATATGGCGCCGGGCGATGCCGTCCACGCCATCGAGATCGGCAAGGGTGCGCGCGACGCGCAGGATGCGCGTATAGGCCCGGGCTGACAGCGACAGGCTTTCCGCCGCACGCGCCAGAAGCGCCGCGCCCTGATCATCCGGCTGCGCGACGCGTTCCAGCAGGCTGTCGGACAGCTTGGCGTTGGTGCGGGGGCGGGGATCGCGAGGGTCTGCAATCGCGCTGGCGCGATCCTCCTGCGCCGCGCGCGCGGTGGCGACGCGGGCCGCGACCATCGCCGTCGTCTCGCCATTGGCCGGGGCGGCAAGGTCCATCGCCGTGACGGGCGGTGTTTCGATCATCAGATCCATGCGGTCGAGGAAAGGGCCTGAAACGCGCGACTGGTAGACCTGTTCGCAATTAGGCCCTCGCCCGCAGGCACGACCGGATGCCTTGCCATGCCCACAGCGGCACGGGTTCATCGCGGCAACGAGCTGGAAGGATGCCGGATAGCGCACATGGGCATTGGCCCGGGCGATGACGACGTCGCCTGTTTCCAGCGGCTGGCGCAGGCTGTCCAGCACCTGGGGCGTGAACTCCGGCAGCTCATCAAGGAACAGAATACCATTATGGGCAAGGGACGCCTCGCCGGGTTTTGCTTTCAACCCGCCGCCGACCATGGCGGCCATGGAGGCAGAGTGGTGCGGAGCGCGATAGGGCCGTGCGCGCGAGATCGAGCCATTGCGGATCAGCCCGGCCAGGGACTGGATCATCGAGACTTCCAGCATCTCGGCAGGCGAGAGTGGCGGCAACAGGCCCGGCAGGCGCGAGGCCAGCATCGACTTGCCTGATCCGGGCGGGCCGACCATCAACAAATTATGGCCACCGGCGGCGGCAATCTCCAGTGCGCGCTTTGCGGTCTCCTGCCCCTTCACATCCTTCAGGTCGGCAACGGCAGGGCCGGGGGCGAGATCCCCCGGCTGCGGGCTTGCCAGAACCTGGGTGCCCTTGAAGTGGTTGACCAGCTGGATCAGCGTCGAGGCCGCGATGATCTGCGCATCGCCGCCGGCCCAGGCCGCCTCCGGGCCATTGCCAGCGGGGCAGATGAGCCCAAGGTCCAGCCCGTTGGCGGCGACGGCCGCAGGAAGCGCGCCATTGACCGGCAGGATCGAACCGTCGAGGCCCAGTTCCCCCATCACGGCGAAGCCCTGCGCCAGATCCTTTGGCGCTGCGCCCATTTCCATCAGCAGGGCAAGCGCGATCGGCAAGTCGAAATGACTGCCCTCCTTGGGCAGGTCGGCAGGGGCAAGATTGACGGAGATCCGCTCCGGCGGCAGCCCAAGTCCGATGGCTGAGAAAGCGGCGCGGACACGCTCCCGCGCCTCGTTCACCGCCTTGTCCGGTAAGCCGACAATGGTGAAATTGTTATTGGCACCGCCGGTCAGCTGTACCTGCACGCGCACGGGCCGTGCTTCGATCCCCTCAAAGGCAAAGGCTGTAACCTCGGCAACCATGGCGCTCTCCTCTCTCGCCCGGCAGCCTAGGCGCGAGCGCGAACAGCGTCAAGAACAAAAAAAGAACACATTAACAAATCCTTTCTATCTCTGCGCGTAGGCATGGTGCTTGCTACCCTAGGGGCGTGCGCAAAAGGAAAGTCCCGGAATGAAACGCCTGCTTTTTATCGTTGCCCTGCTCATCAGTGTCGTTGGCCTGACACCGGCGAATGCTGCGCCGTCCCCGCTGGTGATGGAGCGCCTGCTCAATCATCCGGATGCGGGCAAGCGAACCTATATGGGCGAGCATTTTCGGGAGCTGAATGATCTGCGGGTTTTCTACGCTAACCGCAACTATGCACCGGTGTGGACGCGAGGCGATCTGGAAAAACTGCGTTATGCCTTTATGGAGGCGCAGCGTGCAGGGCTGGTCGTCGCTGATTATCACTTCATGGCACTGGGTACGGAATATTCCAATGACAATGAAATGGCGATAGAGCTGCTGGCAACCGACGCCTGGCTGTCGCTGGCTGGCGATCTGTACGGCAGCGATGATGCCGATATGCTCGCCTATCTGCACCACGCGCTGGAGCAGGGGCGACTCTATGAAGCGCTGGCTGAGCTGGCGGCGTTTCGATCAGGCCGCTGACGATCTAGAGCAGCCAGAGGACGATGGTCAGGGCTATCGATCCCAATACGAACAGAAAGGTGATGATGCCGAGATTGCGCCTGGGTAGCGGCTTGGCGCTGTGGGATTTCATCCGTCTCAGGATATCGCAGGCATTGTAGAAGGCACTGATGAAGACCAAGACGCCGATGAAGATGAAAATCGTCGCGATGGTCTTGGCAAGCCATGTGGGCTCGACCGCACGGAACAGAGCCTGAAAGCCGAGACCCAGACCGACCGAGGTGACACCTGCCTGCAGCCATGATGCAAAAGTGCGTTCATTGGCGAGCAGGGTGCGATCCTCTGCCCAATAGGTGCGCTTCATCGCCAGGTCGTTGGTGCTGTCTCCCATCAAGGGGCCTCCCGCTACGCTAACGGCCCGGATGGCAGATCCGTTCCATATCACCGAACATCCTGCCCGAAAGGATAAGCATCATGGCGCTGCCTGGCGTGCCATCTCCCGGCAGGTGTCGACATCAATCTGTGTAATGTTGTCTTCCAGATCGTACTGCGCCTGCAGCAGTCTTTGCTGGCGAACCACCATGGCGGTGTCGCGATCGATGCCTTTTGCAGACGTCAATTCATTGCCCCAGTCGCTCAGCATATTGATGTGCTGTTGGTCGCTATCGCTGACCCGCCCGGCTTCATTCGCAGCGCCCAGCATGATGATCCCGGCGCAATAATAGGCGTCTTCGGCCTCGGTCAGGTCGCGCGCGGCAAAGTCGATTTCCGAATAGACGATGCGTCGCAGCGGTTGCGGTGGTTCGTAAGTCAGGACTGGTGCGGGCTCCGGCTCGCTGGCGGCCAACACCTCGGCGGTATCGATGGCAAACCGCATCGGGTCCTCCTTCTTTTCCGTCAGGGTCAGGACCAGCTGTGCGCCGAAAATGATCACGGCGCCGATACCGACGATTTGCAATGCTTTCAGTTTCATGGCTCTCCCCTTCCATGTGCTCGCCATAAGGTAAGGCAGGGACGGCACGCAAGTAAAGCCTGTATGGAAATCCGTTGGGGAGGAGAGGTCAGCTTGCGACCGAGGTGAATATCCCGGCATTGCGGATGCCGGTGATGATCATTTCCGTCGCCATGGCCGCAAGGATGATGCCCATGATGCGGATAGAGACCGTGCGGGCAGTATAAGAGACGACGTGGTTGACGAAGGGGACGATCAGAAGGCCCACGCACATCAGGGCGGCCATTATGAAGATGACGGCGTAAAGTTCGATATAGGCACCGTTCACCGCTGCCTGCTGGGAGAACAGGATCAGCGTGGTGATGGTCCCCGGCCCGACCGACATGGGGATTGCGAGCGGATAGACGGCGGGGTTGTCGATCTCCTCCTGCATCCGCTTTTCCCTGTCGGTGCCGGCATGGCCCTCGTGCCGCACGCCGGAGATCATGGTCAGGGCGATCTGGAACAGGAGGATGCCCCCGGCGATACGGAAGGCGTTGATAGAGATGCCGAAGAAATCGAGGATCGGCTGGCCGGCCAGTGCCACCACGATCGACGCGGCTAGAATGGTGGTTGCGGCCTGAAAGGCAATACGGCGGCGATACGCGTTGTCGTAATCCTCCGTCATCGACAGGAAGATCGGCATGACCACGAGCGGGTTCATGATGGCGAACATGGCCGCCAGGAAGCGTGTGAAGAACTCTACGTCCATGCGCGCGGCTTTAGGCGATTTCCCTCGCGGGATAAAGCGAAGTTTTCACTTCAGGACGGCAGGATCAGGAGGCGGATGCCATAGGCGAGGACGGTCACCGTGGCGACACCGCCGGCCCAAAGGCCAACGAACCAGATGCCCTTCATGAGCGCCGGTGGCAGGTTCAGGCGGGAAAAGTCAGGCAGTCTCAATGATAGCCCTCCTCCGGGTCGATCTTGCCGCGGAAAACCCAATAGGCAAGCGCGGTATAGGCAAGGATGATCGGTATCAGGATGACCGCGCCGACGAACATGAAGATCTGCGAGTTAAACGGCGCTGCCGCCTCGAAAATCGTCACCTCCGTCGGGATGATATAGGGATACATGGAGATCCCCAGTCCGGCAAAGCACAGCGCGAACAGGACGAGCGACAGGATGAAGGGCCGGTATTCATGCTTGTGGATGGTCAGGGAGCGGAACATGGCCAGCGTGATAATGGCCACGGCGATTGGTACCGGCGCGGCAAGGAAAATTCCCGGCGTCGACAGCCAGCGCTCGTGATAGGTCGCTTCCAGCCAGGGCGTGAACAGGCTGACAATGACGATGAATGCGACGGTCGCAACACCGAACCCCCAGGCGAGCTTGCGGGCTTTCTCCTGCAGCGGGCCTTCGGTTTTCATGACCAGCCATGTCGCGCCGAGCAGGGCATAGCCTGCGACCACCGCGATGCCGGTCAGGAAGGAGAAAGGCGACAGCCAGTCCCACCAGCCACCGCCATAGGCGCGGCCATCGACGGCGACACCCTGCAGCAGCGCGCCGAGGATGACGCCTTGCGAAAACGCCGCCATGGTCGAGCCGATGATGAAGGCCCGGTCCCACCATTTCAGCCAGCGCTCCGTACGCCAACGGAATTCGAACGCGACGCCGCGGAAGACAAGCGCCAGCAGCATGGCGATGACCGGCGCGTAGAGCGCGGGCATCAATATCGCATAGGCAAGCGGGAAGGCAGCAAACAGCCCGCCCCCGCCGAGGACCAGCCAGGTTTCGTTGCCGTCCCAGACGGGCGCAACGGAGTTCATCATGACGTCGCGGTTCTTCCTCTCCGGTACCAGCCCGAACAGGATGCCGATGCCGAGGTCGAACCCGTCGAGGACGACATAGATAAAGACGGCGAGGACGAGGAGGGCGGCCCAGGCGATGGACAAGGCAATGCTGACTTCCATGGCGTTACTCCCCTTTTCCGTTCTTGTCGCCGGGCTTTTCAGCGGGGTTGTCTTCGCTGGCCTGTCCGTCGTCGATCTGATCGTCACCGGTGAAGTGCTCGCCATCGGGAACCGGTGTCGTGTCCAGTTTCGGCGTCCCGCCGGGTCCCCAGTTGATGCGGCTGCGGGCGATGCCGGGATCGTCCGCGTCGGCGAGGATGACCTGCGAGGCAGGCGTGATGCCGGCGGCGCGGATCGGACCCTTCTGGTCTTTCGCGCGCGGTTCGGCCAGCAATGGTGGACGGTTGGCAAGACGCATCAGGTAGAAGACACCGGCACCGAAGACGAGGAAGTAAACCACGATGAAGAAAAGTAGCGAGCCAGCGACCGCTGGGGCGGCGATGGGCGAGACGCTCTCCTCCGTGCGCATCAGGCCATAGATCGTGTAGGGCTGGCGGCCGACTTCGGTCGTGATCCACCCGGCGAGAACGGCGACAAGGCCCGACGGCGTCATCGCGACGGCGGTGCGGTGCAGCCACCTGTTCGTGAAGAGCGTATTCTTCCACCGCGCCCACAGGCTGAACAGGCCGACGCCGAGCATCAGGAAGCCGATCGCGACCATGATGCGGAACGACCAGAATACGATCGTGACCGGTGGCTGCTCATCGTCGGGGATCGTGTCGAGCCCATCCATCGGCGCGTTGAGGTCGTGCTTCAGG
Source organism: Aquisalinus luteolus (assembly GCF_009712425.2). Taxonomy (GTDB): domain Bacteria; phylum Pseudomonadota; class Alphaproteobacteria; order Caulobacterales; family Parvularculaceae; genus Aquisalinus; species Aquisalinus luteolus. The sequence goes on along the minus strand of NZ_VCJR02000002.1, from coordinate 169,074 downwards.
ATCAGCGAGGACAGCTTGGGAATGCCCACGGCATATTTCAGCTCTTGGGTTTCGTCGTCGGGGATGCCGAACAGGTATAGCGGTGCCCCCTCAGGATGGCTCTCGTAATGGCCCTCCATCGCCATGACCTTTTGCGGCTGGTGTTCCAGCGTGTTCAGGCCGTGCATGTCGCCGAGGAAGATCTGGATCGGCGCGACGATGGCGGCCATCCACATCGCCATGGAGAACATCACCTTCACGCCCTCATTGTCGCGCTCGCCACGCAACAGATGCAAAGCCCCGACACCGCCGATGATGAAGGCGGTGGTCAGATACGCCGCCGTCAGCGTATGGGCGAGGCGGAACGGGAAGGACGGGTTGAAGATGATCTCCAGCCAATTCTGTGGCAGGAACTGGCCGTTCTCGCCGATGACGAACCCGGCGGGTGTGTGCATCCACGAATTGACCGACAGGATCCATGTTGCCGACAGGGCGGTGCCACCGGCAACGGCAAGGCAGGCAATCATGTGCAGGGTCGGGCCGACGCGGTTGCGCCCGAACAGCATGATGCCGAGAAAGCCTGCCTCGAGGAAAAACGCCGTCAGTACCTCATAGGCCATGAGGGGGCCGATCACCGGCCCGGCGCGATCGGAGAACACCGACCAGTTCGTGCCGAACTGGTAGGACATGGTGATGCCGGAGACGACACCCATGGCGAAGGTGATAGCGAAAATCTTGATCCAGTAACGGAAAAGCCGGAGGTAGACGTCCTTGTTGGTGCGCAGGTACAGCCCGTTGAGGACGGCCAGATAACTCGCCAGCCCGATCGTGAAGGCGGGAAAGATGAAGTGGAACGAGACCGTGAAGGCGAACTGGATCCGGGCCAGCAACAGGGCGTCCATGCGGGGGCTCTCCTTGGAAGCGGTCGACTGACTTCAACATAGAGCTTTGCGGCCCGGCCTCAATGAAAACCGGTCGCGGCGCGGTGCCGCAGAGCGGGGCGGGTCAAAGCCAGCCAGCCGCCTCCGTCCGCAGGATTTCCTCCAGCAGGCCGATCATGTCGTCGCTGTCGTTGAGGCAGGGCACCTGTGCCAGCGTTTCGCCGCCATGTTCCTCAAAGGTCTCGGCGAGGCCGATGCCGACCTCTTCCAGTGTCTCGATGCAGTCGGAAACGAAGGCGGGCGTGATGACGGCGATATGCTTCAGACCGTCTTCAGCAGCCTTTTTCACAAGGTCTTCCGTCGCCGGCTCGATCCACTTGGCGCGGCCGAATTTCGACTGAAAGGCGATGGGCGCGCAAGCCTCATCCCAGCCCATCCGCTCGCGCAAGAGACGCGACGTCTTCTGGCAATGGCAATGATAGGGGTCCCCCGCGAGGAAATAGCGCTCCGGCATGCCGTGATAGGACAGGATTACCCGTTCAGGTTTTTGCGCCATGGTTGATGACAGCGAATTGGCCAGCGCCGAAATATAGCGCGGATGGTCGTGGAAGGCGGGCACGGTGCGCACGGCGGGCTGCCAGTTCATGCCCTTCAGGATACGGAAGACTTCATCGTTCACCGTCGCTGTCGTGGTCGCGGAATATTGCGGATAGAGCGGGAAGATGACGAAGCGGTCGCAGCCCTGTTCCTTCAGCGCGGTCAGGCGGCTTTCTATCGACGGATTGCCATAGCGCATGGCCCAGTCGACGATGACTTTGTCGCTGCCAAGTCGCTCGCCCACCTTTTCCGCCTGCTGGCGGGTGTAATAGCGCAACGGGCTTTCATCGCTCTCCGTGCGCCAGATCTTGGCATAGGCCTCGCCGGTCTTTTTGGGTCTCGTGTTGAGGATGATCCCCTGCAGGATCGGCTGCCACAGCAGGGGCGGCAGATCGATCACCCGCGGGTCGGACAGGAACTGCTTCAGATAGCGCTTCACCGCGGCTGCGTCCGTGCCGTCCGGCGTGCCGAGATTGACCAGCAACAGCCCGGTGCGCCCGGTCCTTACAGGCGGGTGGTTTTCCGGAAGCGCTGCCTCGTTCACTGTCTCAACCATCTGTATTCCCTGTCAGATCTGCCCGAACTCGCCCTGCATATAGAAGGTTAGCCCTCAAAGGCCAGCGCAAGTGTGATCTTACCGCAATTGGCAGCAGTGCCACCTCATGCTATTGCCAGTTTATATGAAAATGCTGCTTGCCATCCTTTTCGGCCTATCGGTCACGCTCAATGCGCCGACCGTTTGCGCCCATGCGCTTGGCGCTACGAGCAAGTCCATGCTGCATGAGGCGATGATGGCAGGCGATAGCCATCATGAAATGGCTACCCACACGCAGGCATCACAGAAGCAGTCGCACCATGACCATCATGGCGACACCAGCGGCCGTGACGACTGCAAGGGCGGCAGCGACTGCGATGGCTGCACCATGGTCGTCGCCTCGATGAGTGACGGCACAGCCCTCTACCTGCCCGATGCCTGGCACGCCTCCACCATGCCCATTGCGACCGGGCTGACCGGCGCGCCCGACGCCATAGAGCCGCCACCCCCGCGCGGCTGAGCCCCTTTCACGCTCACCAACTCTAGAATCGACATCTGAAAGGAAAAGCCATGGCGCGCTTTATCGCGGCCATTGCTTCCCTCATCTGCATGACGTCAGGCTTCATGGCTCAACCCGCCATGGCCAGACCCGTCTCCTATGAGGGTGGCTGGACGCTCATCGAGGAAACAGACCGTCAGAGTACGGCGCTCTGGGTCCACTACACAGTAAATCCGAGTCTCTCGCTCGGCTGGCGGACCGAATGGGACCGCCAGAACGATGTTCTCTTCAACGGCCCGCAGGCGACATGGCTCGCCAAGCGGTGGTTCGGGGAGAACTATCAGGCCAATCTCTACGGCTTTGCCGGGGCAGGGGCCCTCGAAGGCATCAACGGCAACCCCGCCGACCGGGAGGCTGCGGCCTTCATCGGCGCCATGGCCGACTGGGAAACGCGGCGGCTGTTCGCTTCCTACAGGGTCCGTGGCCTTGAGGGCGGTGATGTCGATGGCTCCTTCATGCAGGCAGCCCGCGTCGGCTTTGCCCCTTACGAAGGCGACACAGGTGACTTGCACACCTGGCTGATGGTCGAGGTCGACCACCGCCCCGACGCCGAAGACCCCGTCGGCGTGACGCCGCTTGTCCGCTTCTTCAAGGGCGCTGCCCTGTTCGAAGCAGGCTGGAGCGTCACCGATGACGAACCAATGCTCAACTTCCAATACCGTTTCTGAAAGGAACACTGAAATGATCCGTACGCTTTTTATCTCCGCCGCTTTCGCTTTCACCGCCCCGGTCCATGCCCAGCAGATGCAACATGACGACATGCAGCATGAAGACATGCAGCATGGCGAGCATGACCATGAAGACCATGATCACAAGGATCATGACATGGAAGCGGATGAGGCCGCACCGGGCGAGACCGTCACCCTCAGCCGCACGCCGGAAATCGATGCCGCGCTGGCCGCCGGCGGCGAACCAGCCGTCGCGCAGGTGCTCGGCGTCGTCTGCGACTTCTGCGCCAAGGCGATGAACAAGACCTTCGGCAAGCGCGAGGAGGTCGCGGCAACCTATGTCGATCTCGACACCAAGACGCTGAACCTGGTCTTCAAGCCGGGCCAGAGCCTCGATGACGAGACCATCGGCAAGCTGGTGACGAAAGCCGGTTACAAGATCGCCGCCATCCATCGCGGTGAGGCGGTGATCGCAGAAACCGCAGCGAACGCAGAGGCAGCCCAGTGAGATTGTTGCTGAGAGAAACGGCCGGCCCGGCACTGGCCCTTTTTGCCAGTACCGGGACCTTGCTCTGCTGTGCCCTGCCGGCCTTGCTAATCACCCTGGGGGCAGGGGCGGTCATGGCCGGTCTTGCCGCAAATGTGCCCGGTCTGATCTGGCTGACGGCAAACAAGGGGCCGCTGTTCATCGTGGCGGGTATCCTGCTCGCGGTAGCGGCATTCATGAAATGGCGTGCACGGAATGCGCCTTGCCCGATAGACCCTGCGCAGGCGCGTGCCTGCATGCGGATGCGGCGCATTGGCACAGTCATCCTGTCCATTGCGATCGTCACCTATCTCGTCGGCGGCTTTTTCGCCTTCTTTGCAGCGGATCTGCTGCTGTAAACCGGCTCGCCGCGCCGCTGTCAAAGGCGGTGCGGCGTTTCATGACACTTGTGTGAAACCCATGTCATAAAAGGGTTACACGCGGCGGCTATGCCCGGCGGCAATTGTACTGATTGCATCCGGGTGATCCCATGGAATTCGATATCTCGCTCTGGGCCATTATCGGCTTTACCTTTGCCGCCTATGCCGTCGTCGGCAATGACGCGCTGCAGACGCTGGGCACGTTCATCCTGTCCAATGGTCGGCTGCACTGGTCCGTGCTCTTCGCATTTGCTGCGATCATCCTTGTCGCGGTCTTCACCTATGGCTGGGTGATCAATGGCGGCGACCCGTCCTACGGGCGCCTCGCGAACACGGCAAAATATCCGGTCGTCGATATTCAGTGGTACCACACATTGCCGCCTCTGGTGCTGCTGGTCATCACCCGCCTTGGCATCCCGGTCTCGACGTCGTTCATGGTGCTGGCGATCTTCGCGACGCTGGACGGCCTGACCTCTATGACGATCAAGTCCATGCTGGGCTACGGTCTTGCCTTCGTTACCGCGCTCGTCCTCTATCTGGTGCTGACTCCGACGCTGGAGAAATTCTTCCGCCGGACCGAACACCAGCAGCACTTCATCGGCTGGGTGCTGTTGCAATGGATCACCACCGCCTATCTCTGGGGCGTCTGGCTGGCGCAGGACTTCGCCAACATCTTCGTCTTCCTGCCACGTGAACTGACGGCATTTGAAAGCTTCGGCGCGATGTCGATCATCGTCGTGCTGCTCGCCTATACCTTCGCCAATCGCGGTGGCCCGGTGCAGGCAGTGCTGAAGTCGAAATCCAACGTCACGGATATCCGCTCGGCGACGATCATCGACTTTACCTATGCCTCGCTGCTGTTCTTCTTCATCACGCTGAACGACATCCCGATGTCGACGACCTGGGTGTTCCTCGGCCTTATTGGTGGGCGCGAGATCGGCATGAACGCGATGGGCAAGACGCGGGAATGGCAGGAAGTCGCGCGGATCATCTTCTCCGATGCTGGCAAGCTGTTCATCGGCTTCGTGATTTCTGTCGCGCTCGCCGTCCTCCTGCCGATGCTGGCATCATCGATGACGGGCGGCGGCGCCGAAGCGACCCCGCTTTCGGATGTGGTGGAAGAGTCGATTGCGCCTGACAGTGGGACTGACGAAACCGACCCTCAATTGTTCAGGTAGTCGATCAGAGCAGCGCAGCCAGTTTTTCCGGCAGCGGGGTTTCGCCCTGCAGCACGCGCAGATGGGCAACCAGCGCTTCTTCCGCGTCATTCACGAGGCCGTCGCGCTTGATGCGATCGACGAGCCATTCGGTTTCTTCCGCACTCAGTTTCCTGGCAACCTCCGCCTCCAGTGCGCGGCGCTCGTTAAGGGCGCCTTGGGGTGATGGCTGGCGTTGATAGCTGTCGATGATCGCCCTGAACCCGCCCTGTGTCATGCGCCCGAAAAAGCCGGTGATGTCGGCCTTCTGGTTCTTCAGCCACGCATCGCGGCGCAGCGCCTCGCGCCGAGTCGGCGGCAGGTAGCCGATATGGGCCATCAGGTGATTGGCGATGGCTTTCATGAACAGGTCTGCCCAGGCCGGATCGTTGCTGGCGGAATAGACCGCGTCATTCAGGTCGAACAGGAATTCCGCTTCCTCGCGCGTGATCGCCACATTGCCGGCGCCGCCTGCCGCAAACAGGAAGGTGCGGATGCGTTCCACATCACGCGCATCAATAACGGCGTCCGACAGCACGCTCTCGCGAATTGCCTCAAGACCGAATTCGATCACCTTTTGCGGCACCTTGTGGGCATGCTTGACCATGTGGACCATGGCGTCGATCAGCGCGCCGTTGACGGCCCATGGCTTGCCGAGGCACTTGATCAGGAAATCTGCATTTTCCTCGCTCATATAGCCGCGCGGCTCTGCCTGGCGGATGAAGAAATCTGCCATCGCCTCGCCCATGAACTGTTGCCAGCCGGTGTCGCCATCGGGCGCCACTGCGGCGAGCTTCAGCAGGTCCGCCATTTCGGCATGGTCAACGACCTGATCGCCGAAGACGCGGCGGCGCATGCGAAGCACGTCTTCGGTGCTGACAAAACCTTGCGAGGTGAGGGCCTTCATATATGCGTTCATGGTTCCGTATCCCTTGGTGAAAGGCCATGATGAACAAAGATGGTTAATAACGACCAAACGCGCGGGCCGGTTGGCGACAAAGCCGGCAAACAGCCAAGAATCCGCTTGATTCGCCCACCCAAGCCGCTATAACCCGCGCTTCAACCGGCGGGATGGCCACAGGGTATTGCCTCCCCCGCCTATCGACCATTCCAGACAAGGAAGTGAAAAATGCCCAAGCTGAAGACGAAATCCGGAACCAAGAAACGGTTCAAGGTCACCGGTAGCGGCAAGATCATGGCCGGCCCCGCTGGCAAGCGCCACGGCATGATCAAACGCACACCGAAGCAAATCCGCCAGAAACGCGGCCTGTCCGTCATGTCCGAGCCCGATCAGAAGATCGTGCGCAAATACATGCCATACGCGCGCTGAGCCGACGATTTAAGGAGACCTGAACCATGTCACGCGTCAAAGGGGGCCCAGCGTCCCACGCCCGTCACCGTAAAATCCTGAAAAAAGCCAAGGGCTATTACGGCGCCCGCTCCCGCCTGTTCCGCACTGCGAACCAGGCTGTGGAGAAGGCCGGCCAGTATGCCTATCGCGACCGCAAGGCCAAGAAACGCAATTTCCGCTCTCTGTGGATCCAGCGCATCAACGCCGCTGCCCGCATGAACGGCCTGACCTATGCGACCTTCATGCACGGCCTTTCCGTGGCCGGTATCGAAGTCGACCGCAAAGTGCTCGCCGACATCGCCGTGCACGATCCGGAAGGCTTTACCGCGCTCGCCAAACAGGCTGAAGCGGCACGGGCTTAAAAGATCATTTCCCGGCTCCAAAAGGGCGGGAAATCATTGAACAAGACAATGCCAAGGCGCTATCAGTCCTTTGATAGCGCCTTTTTCTTTGGGAGATTGGGAACATGACAGAAACGATCAAGGGCGGATGCCATTGCGGCAAGGTGCGCTGGGAAGCCGAGGCTCAACTTGAGACTGTTTACGACTGCAACTGTTCTCACTGTTCGAAAAAAGGGTTCCTGTTGACGTTTGTGCCGCTGGAAAAATTCACTCTCCTTTCTGGGGAGGACGGCCTGACTGAATACAAATTCAACAAGCACGCCATCAGCCACCTGTTTTGTTCAACCTGCGGGGTGCAATCCCATGGCCGCGGCGTCGGCGCGGATGGTGTGGACACGGCGGCGATAAATGCGCGCTGCGTGGATGATATCGATCTCGAGGCGCTGACTATCGTCCCTGTCGATGGAAAAAGTTACTGAACGGAAGAAACAATGTCCGACCTAGACCAACTTGAAAAAGACCTGAGCGACAGGATTGCCGCTGCAGAGACTGAAGCCGCGCTTGAGGAAGTGCGTGTCCATGCCCTCGGCAAGAAGGGGGTCGTCAGCGAGCGGATGAAGACACTGGGCAAGATGAGCCCGGAAGAGCGCCAGCAGATGGGACCGGCCCTGAACGGGCTGAAGGCCCGTATCGGCGAGGCTATCGCCGCGCGCAAGGCGATGCTGGAAGAGGCGGCGCTGGAAGCGCGGCTCGCGTCAGAGAAGGTCGACATCACCTTGCCTGTGCGCCCGGAAGCAAAGGGCAAGATCCACCCGGTGACGCAGGTGTTCGAGGAGATGGCCGCGATCTTCGCCGACATGGGCTTCGAGATCCGCGAAGGGCCGGAAATCGAGGACGATTTCCATAACTTCACCGCGCTGAACTTCCCGCCTGACCACCCGGCGCGGGAAACCCATGACACCTTCTTTTTCAACGAGAAGGAAGACGGCAGTCGCAAGCTTCTGCGCACGCACACATCGCCGGTACAGATCCGTACCATGATGACCGAGAAACCGCCGCTACGCATTATCGTGCCGGGGCGCGTCTATCGCTGCGATTCAGACCAGACCCACACCCCGATGTTCCATCAGGTCGAGGGGCTGGTGATCGACAGGGAAACCCATATGGGTCACCTCAAGGGCACGCTGGAAGCCTTCATCAAGGCGTTCTTCGAGATCGACGAGGTGACGACCCGCCTGCGTCCGCACCATTTTCCGTTCACGGAGCCTTCCGCCGAGATGGATGTCGGCTATGAGCGTGTTGGTGGCGAGCTGCGCATCGGCCAGGGCGAGAGGTGGATGGAAATCCTCGGCTGCGGCATGGTCCACCCGAATGTCCTGAAGGCGTGCGGTCTCGACCCGGACGAATATCAGGGCTTCGCCTTCGGCATGGGCGTCGACCGCCTCGCCATGCTGAAATACGGCATCCCCGACCTGCGCGACATGTTCGCGTCAGACGCCCGCTGGCTGGAGCATTACGGCTTTGACCCGCTCGACCAGCCCAACACTGCGACAGGACTGAGTAGGTAATTCGAATGGCTGACGATCAAGATGCACCTCAGGGCAAGCTCTCCACCCGCACGCTGACCATGCCGGCGGATACCAATCCGGCGGGCGACATTTTCGGCGGCTGGGTGATGAGCCAGATGGACATTGCCGGTTCGCTGCACGCGGTCGAGCATGTACGCTCGCGCGTCGTCACCGTGGCGGTGGACTCCATGACCTTCGTCAAGCCTGTCAAGGTCGGCGATGTCGTGTGCTGCTACACAGAGATCGTCCGTGTGGGCCGCACCTCCATCACCGTCAATGTCGAGGCCTGGGCGCTGAGGAATGCGCTCGGCACGCGCGAGAAAGTGACCGAAGCCCGCTTCATCTATGTCAAGCTGGGTGACGATGGCCGCCCTGCCGAGATCCAGAATACCGAAATCAAAACCGATACTGACAATAAAGAAGACTAGTCATGAAATTCACCCTGAGCTGGCTGAAGAAGCACCTGGACACCGATGCGACGCTGGACGAGATCGTCGAGGCGATGGTGCGCGTCGGGCTGGAAGTCGAGGAGGTCGATGACCCCGCCGAGCGCCTGGCCGCCTTCACCATCGGTCACGTGATCGATGCACAGCCGCACCCGGATGCCGACAAGCTGCGCGTCTGCCGTGTCGCGACGAAAGACGGCGAACAGCAGATCGTCTGTGGCGCGCCCAATGCCCGCACCGGCATCAAAGTCGCCTATGCCCCGGTCGGCGCCTATGTGCCTGGCATCGACGTGACGCTGGGCAAGGCCAAGATCCGCGGTGTCGAATCCAACGGCATGATGTGTTCGGCCCGCGAACTGGAAATGGGCGACGATCATGACGGCATCATCGAGGCACCGGAAAGCGCGGAGGTCGGCCAGCCGGTCGCGGAGGTGATGGGCGCGAATGACCCGGTCATCGATTTCGAGGTCACGCCTAACCGTCCGGACACGAATGGCGTTGCGGGTGTCGCCCGCGACCTCGCCGCTGCCGGTGTCGGCACGCTGGTCACCAAGACCTATGATGAGCCAGTAAGCGATGGCTATGACAGCCCGGTCAAAATTGAACTGGAATTCGCGCCGGGTACGGAGAGTGCTTGCCCGGTATTCGCCGGTGTCTACGTGCGTGGTGTGAAAAATGGCCAGAGCCCGAAATGGCTGCGCGACCAGCTGCGCGCCATCGGCCTCAGGCCCATCAACGCGCTCGCCGACATCACCAATTATGTTTCTTACGATCGCGCCCGCCCGCTGCATGTCTATGACGCCGCAAAGATCGGCCCGGTGATCCGTGCCCGCCTCGGCAAGACCGGCGAAGATCTCGAAGCGCTGGACGGCAAGACCTATAAAATCGATGAGACCATGACCGTCATCGCCGATGAGACCCGCGTTCTTGGTCTGGGCGGCATCATGGGCGGTGAGTATTCCGGTGTCGAGGAAGATACGACCGATATCTTCATCGAAAGCGCCTATTTCGATGCTGTGCGTACGGCAAAGACAGGCCGCAAGACTGGTATCGTTTCCGACGCGCGGTATCGCAACGAACGCGGCATCGACCCTGCCTCCTGCGTCGCCGGTCTGGCCCAGGCCGTGGAAATGGTGCGCGAGTTCTGTGGCGGCGAAGTCAGCAAGGTTGTCGTCGCCGGTGCCGTTCCCGATGTCAGCAAGACGGTCACCTTCCCACCCGCTGAGGTGAAACGCCTGACCGGTATCGATCTCGACGAGCCGGAGATGGAGCGCATCCTGACGGCCCTCGGTTTCGGCGTCGAGCAGGGCGATACATGGTCCGTCAGTGTGCCGAGCTTCCGCCCGGATATCGAGGGCAAGGCCGACCTGGTCGAGGAAGTCGCGCGCATCGTCGGCCTTGACGAAGTGCCGTCTACCCCGCTGCCGCGCCTGTCTGTCGTCGAGGCGCCGAAATATTCAAGATCACAGGACCGCGTGCGCCTCGCCAAACGGGCGCTGGCATCGCGCGGTTATCTGGAAAGCGTCACATGGTCGTTCTGCGATGCGCCGGAGGCTGCGCTTTTCGGTGGCGGGCAATATAGGGAAAAGGGGGGCAATCCTGACCTTGTCCTGTCGAACCCTATTTCGTCGGACCTCGGCCACATGCGCCCGTCGATCCTGCCGAACCTGATTGCGGCCTTGCGCCGCAATGCTGATCGCGGGCGTGATGATCTCGCCCTGTTCGAGGTCGGTCCTGTCTATGCCGGCGATGGCCCCAAGGATCAGGCGACGACCGCCACCGGTGTACGCCTGTCGAACCCAACTCGCCACTGGCAGGGTGCTCAGTCTGCGGATGTGTTCACGGCAAAGGCCGACGCCATGGCAGCGCTGGAAGCCGCCGGGGCCCCCGTCGCCAATTTGATGGTCATGGCCAATGCACCGGACTGGTATCACCCGGGCCGCTCCGGCGTTCTGTCCCTCGGCCCGAAAAACGTGCTCGCCGAGTTCGGCGAGATCCACCCGCGTGTCCTGAAAGAGCTGGATATCGAGGGTCCGGTCTATGGCTTTGAGGTCAAGCTCGACAACATTCCGTTGCCTAAGGGCAAGGGCGGCAAGACGAAAGCTGCGCTCGATGCGTCATCCCTTCAGGCTGTCTCGCGCGATTTTGCCTTCATCGTCCCGGCGGACATGCCGGCGGAAGACCTGATGAAGGCGGTGCGTGGGGCCGAGAAGAAACTGATCTCCGCCGCGTCGCTATTCGATATTTACGAAGGCCCGGGCGTCGGTGAAGGGAAAAAGTCACTCGCCGTCGAGGTCACCCTGCAGCCGAAGGACCGTACGCTGACGGATGAGGAGATCGACGCCGTTGCTGCCCGCATCATCGCACAGGCCGAAAAGGCCGGCGCGACCTTGCGCGGATAGGGCCGTCCGGTGGCGCGTGAGCTTTCAGACTGGCAGCCTTGTCCGGTTCCGGGGGAGGTATCGCTGCCGGGGCATGGCTTACGGCTGGAGCCGTTCGAGGCAGGCCGCCATGTCGCGCCCCTGTTCATTGCCCTGTGCGGGCCGGGCAATGACGGCATCTGGGACTGGATCCTGCACGGTCCGTTCGACACACCTTCAAAGCTGGGAGATTTCTTCCAGACGCGGAATGCGTCCGGTGAATGGCGGACCATGGTCATCTACGATGATGCGACCGACACCTGTCTCGGTACGGCAAGTTATATGCGGCTGCGCCCGGATCAGGGCTCTGCCGAGATCGGCGCCGTGCTCTATTCCCGTGCCCTGCAGCGCACCCGCGCCGGCACGGCGGCCTTCGCCCTGATGGCCACGCATGTGTTCGACGAGCTCGGCTATCGCCGCTTCGAGTGGAAGTGCAATGCACAGAACGAGGCATCGGGCCGGGCGGCGCTGCGCTATGGTTTTTCCTGGGAGGGCCGGTTCCGCAACGACTATGTATGGCGCGGGCGCAACCGGGACACGGACTGGTACTCGATCATCGACGCTGAATGGCCGGCGGTGAAGGCGGCGCTGGAGGCGTGGCTCGACCCGTCCAATTTCAACGAAACCGGAGAGCAGCTGAAAAGCCTCTCCGCGGTCCGGGAGCGGCTCGCCTGAGAAGGCAATTTCCGGCGTGCGCCTTTTCTAATTTCGGCTTGCGCCGGGACTGCTGAAATTGTATGCAACCTGCTCCGGAGGGGCCGGTTACCGGCCGCTCGCGAAGGGCCGCTTTAGCTCAGCTGGTAGAGCACATCATTCGTAATGATGGGGTCAGGTGTTCAAGTCACCTAAGCGGCACCATTTCTTTTTCGCGCTACCGCCGATCACCAATCTCACATTACAGAATTGCCTGACGGGAAGACGATGGCTCTGCCAACAGGCTTGGGCATTTGCGGCATGCGTTTCCCCTGTTCGGATGATATCGCCTACCCGACATCGCGGTTATACCGCATTGCGAAAAGTGATTGATCAAACAGCGATATTGCGCGACAACAGGTCAAGAGGACCTGGACGGGGGATGTCGGGTCACAGGGGAAATTCAAGCGAGGTATCATGGCTGTCTGGATCAAGAAGTACAAGCTGCTCTACGCACTCACACCGAGGACGGCGAGCACGGCCACAGCCACGGCACTGAGAAAAAATCTCGGGGGCAAACAGGTTCCCAACGAAGATATCCGCAATGACGCCGGCAAGGTGATCGTGGCGCGCAAGCATTCGAAGCTGTCGGAAATCATGAAGCATGAGCTGATCGATCCGGCGGACTTCAACAATGCCGTTCGCGTCACCACGGTCAGGAACCCGTTCGATTCCGTCTATTCGCTCTGGTACAAGAAGAAATATACCTATGTGCCGTTGCTGGATGACCCGTCATCTTTCATCCACAAGGACCAGAACTCGGTAAATGACATGCTCTTCGTCAAGGAGAATGGCTTTGAAGAGTGGTTCAAGAAGCATTATGACACCGACGAGACCGGCAAGACGAGCCAGGGCATCTACAAGCGCTGGACGCATCAGGCCAACCACATCATGAAGTTCGAAAACCTCGCCGAGGACTTCAGCGAACTTCTGGACAAGCTGGGCGTCGAGAAGAAATTCGAGATCGGTATCCTGAACCCGACCGAAGGGCGCAAGCGCGATTACCGCACAGCCTATACTGACGAGATGCGCCAGATCGGTGAAAAGGCGTTTGCGGCCGAGCTGAAAAAATACAATTACGAGTTCTGATGCGAAGCGTCGCAGGGCGCAAACCGCTAGATCAGGTTATTGCGGCAGGCCATTGAATGATGGTCTGCCGTTTTTGCTCCTGAGTCTCAGGGGTCAGCGACGAGCCAGTGGTTCCCCATCCGCTAGGCCGTATTCGCTAGCCCGCGCAATTCTCGGCCAGCAGCGTGGTCAACTCATCCATCCGGTCACCTTCATCATATTCGGTGAGCGTGCCTTGTGACTGCATCTCCTGCATGATCGACATGGCGTCTTCCAGATAGCGGCATTGCATGTCGGGTTTTCCGATCTCGCCATAGACGATGCCTGCATCCTTGTAGGTCAGCGCCAGGTCGCGGCGGTGGTTGAGCACATCCGGATAGCGCTCTGTAACCGCCAGGCGCGTTGCGATCGCACGCGCTATCGTCGCTTCGGCTTCTGCCGCCTGCCCGGCTTCGGAATATGATCGTGCCAGCTGTTCCAGCTGGGAGGCGAGAAAGTGGTCGCCATTGGCATCTTCCGGGTCGAGCGCCTTGATCTGCTCGGCCATGCCGACCGCGCGCCGGCCAGCCTCGATACTGCGAGCCAGGTCGCCGGTTCGCCGTGCTGCCGGTGCGATCAGTCCATAAAGACGCATGACCTGGACGAGCATGTAATAGCTGTCGGGTGTCTCTGCGAGCGCCTTCTCCTGTACGGCGAGGGCGTCGGTCAGCGGTCCCAGCGCTTCTTCATACCGGAACAGTTCGAACAGCGTCTCGCCTTCCGTTGTCGCCATATAGGCAGACAGCCGCTCGTGATTGCGCAAGGTTTCGGCAAGGGCAGGTTCTGCGAGTTCAGCGCGATAGAGGCGCACTTCCTCAAGGGCGGTTTCCTGATCATTGGCATAGCTGAGAACTTTCAGCCGGTCGGTGCGCACATTCCAGAACCGGTTGGCAAGACGCGTCTCTTCGGCTCCCGGCAGGGACAGGCCCCGCGTTGCAATGACCCGTGCCTTGTCGTTGGCGCGGCGGGCCGCATCCACATCAAGGTTGTAGAGTAGCTCCTGGTTCGTCATCAGCCGCAGCGTCCAGACCAGCTCATCCATTGTCTTGACGTTGTCAGGATCCCTTTCCAGAAGCTGGTCCAGAACCTGCTCGGCATTTCTCAGCAGGTCATAGGATGTCTCGACGTCGCCCAGATTCGAAATGCCGACGCCGCCATAAAGGTCTGAAAGCCGGTTATATTGAACTGCGACGTCCATCAGGATGTCGTCCGGCGCAAACCGGTCACCAGCCAGTTCATCGACGTAGCTCTTAAGCACATCGGCCATCTTGCCGCGTACGTCCAGCGTGCCGGAAATCAGGGAGATCTCGTCATAAATGTCGAACACCATCGTCCGCGCCAGTTCGCGGGATTGCTCGAACCGCGCATTGGCGCTGTCGAGGGCGCTTTCAGCACGCATATATTGTGTCAGCGTCAGGCCAAACGCACCGGCCAGACCGATGATCGCCGCACTGCCCAGCAGCACACCCGCCTTGTTGCGGGATATGAATTTCGACAGGCGATACCCTCGCGTCGATGGCCGTGCCCGGACTGTCTGCCCGCGTTGCATCCGGTCGATATCATCCATCAGGGCATCGACGGTGGCATATCGTTCTGACGGGTCCTGTGCCGCGGCCTTGCCGATGATCGCCTGCAGGTCCGGTCCCCGCATGGTCGCCGGCACGATCGCTTCCAGCAGTCGACCGAGGGAATAGATGTCGCTGAGCGTATTGGCTACGGCTCCCTTGCGCCGCTCGGGCGCGGCAAAGCCGGGCGTGAAGCTGAGGCTGGGGATCGACGCCTCTAGCTGCTCCTCCTCTTCGCCGGTAAACGGCCTGGCGATGCCGAAATCTATCAGGCGTACCTCGCCTGCGCTGGTCACCAGCATGTTCGACGGGGTGATGTCGCGGTGGATGATCAAATTGCGATGGGCGTGGGCAACAGCGCTGCACCCATCGAGGAACAGGCGCAGCCTTGCCTTCCGGTCCAGCTGTTCTTCCTCGCACCACAGGGTGATCGGCACCCCGTCGATATATTCCATGATGATATAGGGGGCGCCATCCGCCGTGGTGCCGCCATCATAGAGCCGGGCGATATTGGGATGGGTCAATCTTGCCAGTGTCTGGCGCTCGCGGGAGAAGCGTTCGACAAGCTCCTCCGACAGGACTTTCGGCTTGATCACCTTGATCGCGACATCGTGGTCGAAATCGCCGCTCATGCGCTGGCCGCGGAAAACCGTGCCCATGCCGCCCTGACCGATGATGCCGGTTATGCGATAGGCCCCGATCGTTTCGGGGATCGGGGTTTCGTCATCGCTATCTGCTGAAGCACCGCCAGTGCCCAGCAAGGGGCGGTCGCTGTCATAGGATAGAAGCGACAGTGCCCTGTCGCGCAGGGCCAGGTCATCACCCGCCTGTCGTGCAATCCACGCGGCGCGCTCATCGGCGTCTATGTCGAGGGAATCCTCGAATAGTCTCAGCGCCCGTGCCTCGAGGTCGTTATTATCCGTGTTCATCTATTCCCCCTTTCGGTCCCGACAGTCGAAACCATAGTCACTGCGCACCACTACCCTGTTGTAGATTGGCGCAAAAAAACCGCCTGGCAGGTCACGCCATATTGGTCGGCACCATTTTTCCGATGGACAGGAGCCCCTCTCTCTTACACACTATAGACACTATCGGGGGTGCGTATCGAGACCGATATTGAAACACGAGATCTATTCGAGTCCTGGCGGGCCGGAAGCGATTCTGCCCGCGATGCCCTTTTTGCGCGCTTTTATACAGACCTGCGCCGTGTCTCCGCCGCCCTGTTGCGGCGCGAGGGGCGTGTCTCCCTGTCGACAGGCGACCTGGTGAATGAAGTCGTCATGCGCCTCATCCAGCTCAACCAGATCGACTGGCGGGACAAGTCGCACTTCATGGCCCTGTCGGCAAAGATGATGCGCCGGGTGCTGATCGACCACGTCCGAAAGAAGCAGGCGGGCAAGCGCCATCATCAACAGGTCACGCTGATCACTAATCACGGGGCCCATGGCGACGCCGTCGACCTGCTTCGCCTGGAGGAGGCATTGCGCCGGCTTCAGGCGATCGACCCCAAGCGCGCGGAGATCGTCGAGCTGCGTTATTATGGCGGCCTGTCGGTGGAAGAGGTTGCTGAAGTGACGGGCCTGTCAGCGTCCTCCGTAAAGCGCAGCTGGCAGGCGAGCCGAGTCTGGCTGATGCAGGCGATCAGCGAAGGCATGTCAGATTAGAGGCGGAATAAACCCTAGCGCCCCGTGTGCAGCCCGCCCCTCCCGAAAAAATTTAAAAAAGTGTTGAACCGATAGACCCGGCTTTCCCGCCTACCTGAGCAGACGCCAATCTTTGCAAGGGGGTAGAGGGCAGTGCGACGCATCGGTTTATTCGGACCAAGACGTATTTTCGGTCCACGCAGGACAAGATCCACATCACTTTACGGGTTTGCCGCCATCGCTGCGGCAGCAATCGGCTGCCTGCCGGCAACGGCGGATGCCCAGGGATATGCCGAAGTGGGCGCTGGAGAAATCAGGGCGGTCAGCCTGAAGAGCGGACAGGCCGTCTCGCCAAATGCCCTAGAGACCGGCGATCAGGCCGTGATCGAAAATGGCAACGGGCTAGTTTCCTTTGCAGGCTATGATGTCGACCTCGACAATGTCAGTGGTGCGATGGGCTATTCCAGCGCTGCTGCCTATGTGATCGTCGCAAGCGGTGCGGCCTCCGCAGCTGGCGAGACGGCGCGGGCAGGGGAAATCCTGATCCTGATGCCAAGGGGTGAGGGTGCCGCTGCCCAGTTCTATGACGCAGGGCGCTATGCGGGATCGTGGGACGAGGCGTCCATCAGCGCTCACCCCGCCGTGTACGAACAGCTCGATGCTGTCGCCGGGCGCCAGAAATGGAAGATCTTCTTCGGCCGTCTGGGCACTACCTCCTTCAACATTGCCGCACCGGGATCGGCGCATGCGGAAACAGCCCGCCGGTCGATCGTTGGCGATGCGACGGTGCGCGATATCCGCTTCTCAGGTGTATCGGACGGCGTCGAGATCGAGCGATCCGTCGTGCGCACTTTCACCGATGCCCTGTCGTCGGGCGACGTACGCACAGTCGCGGAGCTGCTCGACCCGACGCCCTATGGCGGCGCGAATATGAGCGGGCAGGCCGCTGCGGCAAGGCAGATGGTCGCCGAACGCATGGTCGATCAGGAACAATGGTCGAGCCTCGTTGCAGGCCGTGAGTTCACTCGGACAGCCGATGCCGGTGTATGGCAGGCCGCAACGCCTGCAGGTGAGATCGTCATCAGGCTGACCTATGCCAATGACTTCATTTTTGTATCCAATATCAAGCGGGGGATTTGATCATGCGCATGAATGGTCTTCACAAAAGCGGCCGGAATATTTTCAAGGCCATGCTGCTCGGCACGACAATCGCCGGTGGTGCGATACAGCCGGCAATGGCGCAGGACGTAGCAGGTGATATGGATGTCTACCTGTTGCAGTTCGGCTCCGAATTTGCCGATGGCACACAGGTGCTCAGCCATTCGCAGGAAGCGTTGATGGCGCGGTCCTTCTATGACGCCCGCTCCCAGGTCATGCTCGACTTCCGCAATGGTGCGGTCACGATCGCGGATGCCAGTGGCACCAATGCCAGTGCGTTCTCCAGCCTGACGCCGACGGAAGTCAATTACGGCTTTGACTATGACTCCGGTACGTTGCTGGGCGAGAGCACTTTTTTCCCGTTCTACAACGACACTATCCGGGGACAGATCGGTAATGGCGTCCCGCTGGGCCAAAGCGGTGAGTGGCAAATAGAGGTGCCGGCAAGCACGCTGAACCTGCCGATCGGGGCCGCAGGCTCGATTCCGGTCACGGTGTCACGCAGCTACACATCGCATAATGGCCAGGATGTCGCCATCATCGAGTTCGATATTGCCGCGTTTGAGTATGACCTTGCCTCGGGGGAGGATGTCATCCAGTGGGGCAAGGGCGTTGCCGTGACGGACGACAAGTTCGGTACGATCCATGCCGTCGCTACCCACCACCGGGCGCTGGTCATGCAGCCTGATGGCACGATGCGTCCAATGAGCATGAAAACAACGGCCTACGCCAAGAATACTGACGGCACCTGGCGGTTCGATTTCGCCGGGTTTGACGCGGTGGAGGACGCCATGGCCCGCGTTGCGGCGGGTACTGAGGGCTATGTCCACACGATCGACTTCAGCGGCAATGATGTCGAGGTGGACCAGACGCCATTCGATGTCGCCAACTCCCTCCAGCTGATCGCGATGGCGTCAGGCGAATTGAGCGCCAACGGTCTTGCCGGCGATATTCAGGCCTATCTGACAGGCGGTCCGCAGGACCCGATGACCGCTGCCCTCGAGGATACGGGGTCGTGGAGTGGTGCCGTGAACACCTTCCTGAATGCATATGTAGAGCAGAACGGTCCGGTAATGGATGCCAACGCCGTCAAGGGCGCTGCGACCTATGTGATGGAGGAGCTGGAGTTCAGGGCCAACCGGGCGGTGGAGACGTATACGCGCCAGCGGGGCACGACAAAGATCCTCCGAGATAATGCCGTAAGTGATGTTCGCTGGTACACGAAGGAAATTGCCAAGTTGAATGTCGATGGGGAGGACTACTCCCATCTCATGGCTGGATATGAAGAGGCAAAGGACCGGTTGAGCACGCTGGACATGTCTCTGGTACAGCAGGATGTCGAGCTTGAAATGGCGGGCAGAAAGTATCAGACGGCACTTCAGGATTATGAAAAGCTGGCAGATAATGTGCCGACATCTGGATCGAAATTTGCCAGCACGCTCAACAAGATGTCCGAGATGGTGCCGGAGAGTATCAAGAAGCTGGGCAATGGCAGCCTCAGCGCACTCGACAAATACGGCAAGGCGAACTCGGTCTGGACCATCGGCAAGGCCGGTTACAACGCCACTCAGGATACCTCCTCAGGCAAGATCAACCTGACACGGAGCTATTCCGACCGGCCGCAGGGCGATCGTACCTTCACCGAAATGATGCTGCAGGAGCCTTACTACGCCATGAAGGATGTTGGCGTCGATGTTCTCGGCATTATCGTCAACGCCTATGCCGGTGACAAGAAATCGGCTGCTCTCGACGCCACCGCGCTTCTCACCTCCAGCGCCTCGGATGTCTTCGTGTCCGGCAAGGGCCTTTCCGAGATCAACACGCTCAATCGCGAACTTACCGAACAGAGCAGGGAGATGGAAAACCGGCTGCGCGAAATGGAAAGGCGCTCGGCCGAGATCGAAGGCAAGCGACTGGCGGACGAATATGTCAACGACCTGATCTATTCCGATGTCGATCCGTATGCCAATGGCTACGATCTGTCGGACCCCCGTATCGATCATAGGACGGGCTACCCGAAAGAGGCCTATTGGGAATATCTCAGAAACAACGATCCGCAAAAACTGGTCAATATGGGGATCGACCCGAACATGCCGGTCGGTGGCTGGCCGGAACAGCCGATCTCGACGGAGCCGACCGCAGAAGACTGGAACAAGTTCAACCGCGACATGGCGGACATAATCAACAACCCCGGCTATCCGACGGCACCCAAAGACCGCATGCCACCGGCAAAGCCGGTCGACACGGGTCCACAATATTCCGAAGTGCCCGAATGGCTGAAAGATCAGTGGGCCGAGATGGACGAGCGCCGCGCCCGTCAGGAAGAACTCAACCGTATCCAGTTGCAGATACTGATGGACCAGAAGCACGAAGAAGCCTTGCGCGATGAAAAGCGCAAGGAACAGCGTGCGGCATCCGGCATCGACAGCATGGACAGTTTCTTCAGGAACAATGCCTTCGAGTATGAATCCATGGTCGGGATTGTCGCGACGGACCTGACGCCATGGCTGTCATGGCTTGTCCAGCAGGATGTGGATCGCCTTGAGCGCCTAGCACTTCAGGCCGGCTATCCGAACCTCGCCTCTGCCCTGGCGGATGCAGCAAACCTGATCCGGAATGCTGAAGACGAAGGCTTCCGCCGGTGGGCAAACACGGCACCAAGCTGTGCAGGTATTGCCGGTTGCGGGCCGCAATACCTGGAACGCTGGGCGATGAAGAAGTCACAGGTGGCGCTTGGCGATATCCTTGCCGACAGCCGGGATATCTTCTCTACAGCGGGTCTTTCCGATATCAAGATCAGCGGCTTCCTGCTCAGCTATATCATGCGAGACTATTCGCTGGAGGACGGCGACATCGTCGATGTCATCATCACCCAGTTCGGTCGCAAGATCTTCGAAACGCAGATCAGCCTGTTGAACGCAGGTACGGATTTCAACATCAACCTGCAGCCTGGTGTTGCGGCCATCGAGATCACTGCCGTGAACGAGGGATACTCCTCGCCCAACACCGCTGCGATCACCATCGCCAATGTCACCGAGGGTGCCAGCGAGCAGACCTACAGCCTGCGCACTGGCGAGACGGCGACCCTGCGTGTGGAGCCCGGTCAATGATTTCGCACATGATCTCCTTCCGCAAGCTGACGGCTGCGTGTCTCGCGGCGACGGGTACCCTCGCCGGCGCGATGCTGGGCGCGGCCAGTGCCCAGACCATCAACGACCTTGAGTCTGCGGTGACGCAGGGTGCCCAGTTCGAAGATGCCCAGCGCCAGGCGGACCAGTTCCGCCGCCCGAGCGAAGATGAAGCCATGCTCGACGGCGAGCCGGGCGTCTTCATCCTGCGGGTCAATGAAATCTTCCATGTCGGCGCCGCTGCAGGCGTCGGCTACTCGACCAATCCGGGCCGCACCCTCGACATCAATGCCGAGGAAAGCGGGTTCTCCAATTTCGCCCTGAATGCAGGGATCAATACGGTCATCGGCGGTCATGTCGAGGCCGGGGTGAACCTTGTCGTGTCGGGCACAGACTATTTCAGGAACAACGAGATAGACAACAAGAACGCTATCGCAAGCGCCTATGTCGGCACGTCGGTGCTCGATGACCGTGTCTATGTCACCGCGGGCGCCAATTACGGCACGTCCGGCGACGGCAATTTCAGCGATACGACAGATTTCTCCGGCGTCTCGGCCAGCGCCTCCACGGTGTTCCAGATGCGCGAGAACGTGCTGCTGCAGCCGACGCTGACTGTCTCGCGCCAGTTCTCCCAGAACGAGGCTCAGGAAAACATCGCGGTCACGGCTGCGGTGCGGGCTGTCTGGGCGCCGACTGAAAACTGGCGGGTGTCGGGTGAGGTGACCTATACGGACCGTACCTATGACAACTTCTATGAGGATGTCACCTTTGTGGAGCGAGAGGATGAAGTCTGGTCCGCAGGCCTGTCAGTATCGCGCGCCATCGCGCCGGACCTGCAGGTTACGGCATCCATCGGATACACGGAACAGACCAGCGCTTTCTTCCTGTCCGAATACGATGCGGTCGATGGCGGCCTGAACCTGCGCCTTTCGAAGCGGTTCTGACGGAGGCGAAGCGGTTCTGACGCAGGCGTGATGAGAAATCCGGCGCTGGGTAAAATTTTACCCGCTCCATCAAGGCAATGGTAAAGCCCGTTACCCATGCTGTCCCTGAAAAGAGGGAGACTATCTCATGGGCTTTTACTTCAACTTCTTCGCGATCGTCCTGTTCCTTGCGACGGCCGCGGTATTCGTCTGGCGGTCCCGCACCCAGCGTCCGCGGATCATGCCTTATGCCGTTACCGTCGGTGGCACGATGATCGCCATGTTCGCTGCGAATAGTGGTGCATTCTATTCGGCGATCGTCATCTTCGCTGCGGCCGGTTTCCTGCTCGTGCATCAGGCAAGCCAGCCCTTCGATGAAGAGGCCGACGACCAGAACGCCTGAGTACCGCTGTAAAAATTGCCTGCCAGCATAACCTCCTCTATGTCATTACTTCCGTCGTGACCGGGTGCCCGAGCGGCACCCGCAGGAGAGACAAAGCGCATGCAGGCAGAAACGAGCGAACAGCCGGACGGTCAGGATGATGCCGCAACGGCGCAGGAAGATGCGCCCGCAGTCAATGGTGATGGCGAGACACCTGAACAGGAAGCGGCCGAAATCCAGGCAGACCTGCAGGATGCTGCGCCCGACGGATCGGCACTGGAGGAATTGCTCGGCACCGAAGAGCTGCAGACGGTTCTGACCAATCTTGTCACCTGGGCCCGTGAAGAACTGCTGACCTGGAATGTCCTCCTGCAGTTCGGCCTCCTGATGGGAGCGCTTGTCCCGGCGGTCATATTCGGTCCGCGCCTGAAAGATCTCATCAGTGACCAGCTGACAAAGCGCGCGCCCTATGGTGTGCTGAAGCGGCTGGCCAATGCGCTTGCCACCATCGCGACGCCCATCGCGCTTTGGGTATGGGTATCGATTTTCATCATCGTCCTCGGGGCAATCGACCAGTCGACGGGCCTGCTGGAGGCCGGCCGATCGTTGTTATCCGCCTGGATCGTGGTGCGCCTTGTCACCCTCGTCATCCAGTCGCCATTCTGGTCAAAGGTCGCGTTCTATACGATCTGGCCGATCATGGTGCTCGACGCCATCGGGGTGCTGGACGATGTCGTGGACCAGCTGCAGCAGACCGATATCCCGGCCCTGAACCTGACACTGTTCGCCGTGGTGCGGGCCGTGATCGTGTTCGGCCTGTTCTTCTGGGTCGCCAACCTGGTCGGCGGGTTCATGACCAGCCGCATCAACAAGGTCGAGGAGCTGAACCCCTCCCTCAAGGCCCTGTTCGCCAAGATTTTAAACCTGATCCTGCCGGTCGTCGCCCTCCTGCTGGCGCTTGCCACTGTCAATTTCGATTTCGCGACGCTGGCGATCTTCGGCGGTGCCATCGGTATCGGTGTCGGCCTCGGCCTGCAGCGGGTCATCTCGAACTTCGCCGCCGGTGTCACGCTGCTGGCAGACAAGTCGATCAAGCCAGGCGACACAATCGAGGTCGGCGATACCTTTGGATGGATTACCAAGATGAATACGCGTTATGTCGCGGTCCGCACCCGTGACGGGACGGAGCATCTGATCCCCAACGATATATTCATCAATGAGGGCGTTATAAACTGGACCCATGACGACCGGGTCGTGCGCCTTCATGCGCCGTTCGGCACAAGCTACGATTTCAAGGATGTCCGCTTCATCCAGAAGATGGCCGAGGAAGCCGCGCTGACGGTGCCAAGGGTCCTTTCGACACCGAAACCACGTTGTAATCTTGTTGAGTTTGGGGACTCTTCCGTGAATTTCGATTTGCGCTTCTGGATCAACGACCCTCCAAATGGCGTCACCAACGTTACCTCCGACGTCATGATGGTCATCTGGGAGCGCCTGCATGAGAACAATATCGAGATCCCGTTCCCGCAACGTGATTTGCATATCAAGTCCGGCAGTCTAAAGTTGCCACCAGCTGAGGACGCGACCGACGAAACCGGGTGATGAGTTGCGGTGTTATCGTGATGCTCCTCACGTAAAGTTAACGCTATTGCGGCGCCCGCATTGTTATAATGCAACATGACCGCAGACCATCGCGGTCGAAAGGACCTGTAATGAAAAAGACCCTCTCTACCCTAGTCGCTCTTGGCAGCCTTGCCATTCTCGGCGCCTGCGCTTCCTCCACGCCCTATGTGCCGACGGCGGAAGGCAATGGCTATGGCTTCTCCGAGCAACAGATCGAAAGCAACCGATATCGCGTCACCTTCCGCGGCAATTCGCTGACGTCGCGCGAGCAGGTCGAGAACTATCTCCTCCTGCGCGCCGCCGAGCTGACCCTGATGAATGGCTATGACTATTTCACCATGGTCAAGGACGACACCGAGAAGTCGACCAGCTATCGCTCCATGGGCGGGCCCGACTATGCCTATTATGGTCGCGGTCGCCCGTTCCCTTATTACGGCTATGGTTTCGGCTGGGGCCCGAGCGATTTCGATGTTCGTGAAACGACGCGCTATAATGCCATTGCCTATATCCTGATGGGCAAGGGTACGAAGCCGAATGATGTCGCGTCCTATAATGCGGCAGAGGTGCAGCAAAACCTGCGCCCGACCGTTGCTGTTCAACCTTGATGGGAAGCTGAACGCACTCACCTGTTCGTGACGGGTAAACCATTTGCCCGTCACGACTGGAACGATAAGGTAACCGCTGACCTGTCAGAAGGGAATCCTTATGAAAAAATCTCACCTCCTGCTTGCTTCGGCAGCAGCCATCCTCGCCACGGCCATCTCACCGGGGCTCACCTCATCCGCAACAGCCCAGGAAGAAAGCGAAACCGCCATGAGCGACGATCCCTATCTGTGGCTGGAAGAAGTCGAAGGCAAACAGGCCCTTGAATGGGTCGAGGACCAGAACACCCGCTCTCTCGCTATCCTTGAGGGCGATGAGCGGTTCGAGCCGATGAAGGCCGAGGCGCTCGCAATCCTCAATTCCAACGAGCGTATCCAGACCGCTGCCCTGCGCGGGGACTATGCCTATAATTTCTGGCAGGACGAGACCAACAAGCGCGGCCTGTGGCGACGTATGCCGATCGAGGATTACCTGGATGGCAATCGCGACTGGGATGTGATCCTCGACATTGATGCGCTGGCAGAGGAAGAAGGCGAGAACTGGGTATACAAGGGGACCGATTGCCTGGCGCCGGACTATGAGCGCTGCATC
Source organism: Aquisalinus luteolus (assembly GCF_009712425.2). Taxonomy (GTDB): domain Bacteria; phylum Pseudomonadota; class Alphaproteobacteria; order Caulobacterales; family Parvularculaceae; genus Aquisalinus; species Aquisalinus luteolus. The sequence goes on along the minus strand of NZ_VCJR02000002.1, from coordinate 144,211 downwards.
ATCACCCTGTCGCGCGGCGGCTCTGACGCCGCTGTCCGCCGCGAGTTTGACATTGCGACCAAATCCTTCGTCGAGGACGGCTTCATGCTGGAAGAGGCAAAGGCTACAACCGCCTGGATCGATCAGGACACGATGCTGTCCGGCATGGATCTCGGCGAAGGCACGATGACGGACTCGGGCTATGCCCGCACCGTGCGTCTTTGGAAGCGCGGGCAAGCGATCGCCGATGCGCCGGTAATATTTGAGGGCGAGACGAGCGATGTCGGCGTCTATCCGTGGGCCGATCATGCGGGTGACAAGGCCTGGGCCGGCATTATTCGTTCAGTGACTTTTTATGAACGTGAATACTATCTGATGGATGATGCAGGTGAGTTGAATCAGCTGCCCCTGCCGCCAAAGGCCTCCATGGTCGGCATAACCGGCGGCCAGTTCATTATTTCCTTGCAGCAGGACTGGGACCATCAGGGCGAAAAATGGCCTACCGGCGCCCTTGTTGCCATGGACCCGGAGACCTATGCCGTTACCGGCCTGTTCGAGCCGACCGAGCGCCAGGCGCTTGACGGCGTCTCTGCCGCAGATGGCGTGATTTATGCCGAGCTGCTCGATAACATCAAGGGCAAGGTGCTGAAGTTCACGCCGGGTGCCGATGGCTGGGTGCAGGAAACGATAGCCCTGCCGGAAACGGGTGTCGTCTCCGTCGTCTCCGTCAATGAAAGCAAGGGCGACCTGCTCGTCAATTTCGAAAGCCCGCTGACGCCGGAGACGCTCTATCATGTCACCGCAGACAGTCTGGAGCCGGAGACGCTGGCAACAAGCCCGGCCTTCTTCGATGCAGGCGGCATGGTGACGCGCCAGTATGAAGCGACGAGTACGGATGGCACGAAGATTCCCTATTTCGTGATCGGCAAGGAAAGCGTTCTGGAAAACGGCCCTGCGCCTACGGTGCAGTATGGTTATGGCGGTTTTCAGGTTTCCATTCTGCCGACCTATTCCGGCTTGACCGGCAAGCTGTGGCTGGAGCGTGATGGCGTCTATGTCATCGCCAATATTCGCGGCGGTGGCGAGTTCGGGCCGAAATGGCACCAGGCAGGTCTGAAGGGCAATCGCCAGATCATCTATGATGACTTCTTCGCGGTGTCCGAAGACCTCGCCGCCCGTGGTATTACCTCGCCGGATCATCTCGGTATTCTTGGCGGCTCCAATGGCGGCCTGCTGACCGGCGTTTCCATGGTCCAGCGCCCAGACCTCTACAATGCCGTGGGCATCGGCGTGCCGCTGCTCGACATGTTGCGGTTCGACAAACTGCTGGCCGGCGCGAGCTGGGTTGGCGAATATGGCGATCCGGACAATCCGGAAGAGCGGCCATTCCTCGAACAGATATCGCCTTACCAGAACCTGGATGAGGATGCCGACTATCCGGTTCCGTTCATCTTTACCTCGACCAAGGACGACAGGGTTCACCCCGGCCACGCCCGCAAGTTCGGTGCGCGGCTGGAGGAATATGGCCACTCCTTCCTCTATTACGAAAACACAGAGGGGGGCCATTCGGCCAGTGCCAACCGCGAACAGTCGGCCCGGCGCTATGCCCTTCAATATGTCTACTTCCTCCGTCAGCTGAAAGACGCGGAATAATTTGCCCTTACAGGTCCCGGCAGGCATAGTGTCCGCCGGGACTTTTATATCTGGACCATGCAAGAGCGTGGCTGGATCAGCGCGAGAAGGGGAACATCCATGGCATTGGGCGCCGCAACTTTCTGGATCATCACGCTTGCGGTCTTTGCCGTACTCTTCCTGCTCGGCCGCGTGGCGAAGTGGCCGCTGTGGTTGCGGGTCATTCTCGCCCTCATCGCCGGCGGCGCCTGCGGCTATTTCTTTCCGGAGGCGGCGCCCGCTATCAAGCCGATCGGGGACGCCTTCGTCAATTTGATCCGCATGCTGGTCGTGCCGCTGATCTTCACGACCCTCGTTGCCGGCGTGATCTCCATGGGCGATCCCAAGCGGCTTGGCTCGCTGGGGGTCAAGACGCTATCTCTTTATATCTGCACGACTGTTTTCGCCGTCACTCTTGGCATCATCTTCGGAGTCCTGTTGCAGCCGGGCGTCGGCGTTGATTACGGCCAGGCCAGCACGTCTGCCGTCGACACGCTGACGAGCAGGATCGAGGGCGGGGCACCATCGCTCGTCGATCGACTGCTGGCGATCATCCCGACAAACCCTGTTGCCGCCATGGCCAGCGCCGATGTTCTCGGCATCATCTTCTTTGCGATCCTGTTCGGTGTCGGCATCCTGATGGCAGGCGAGCAGGGCAAGCGTGTGGGCGAGGTGATGGAATCCGCCGCAGAAGCGATCCTGAAAATGACCGTGTTCGTCATGGAGCTTGCCCCCTATGGCGTTTTCGCGCTGATGGCATGGGTGCTGGGCGAGCAGGGGCTGGGCGTCCTCGTCAATCTCGGCAAGCTGGCGATCGCGCTTTACGCCGCCTGCATCGTGCAGATCATTCTGGTCTATGGCGGCATCATCCGCATCATTCTCGGCCTGCCCTTCATGCGCTTCATCAGTGGCATACTGGATGCGATGGCGACCGCTTATTCCACGGCGTCATCCTCGGCGACGCTGCCGGTGACCATCTCCAATGTCAGCAACAATCTCGGCGTGAAGAAATCCGTCGCGGGCTCCGTGTTGCCGCTGGGTGCGACCATCAACATGGACGGCACCTCGATCTATCTCGGTCTTGTCGCCCTGTTCGCTGCGCAGGCGCTGGGCATCGAGCTGCAGCTGATCGATTACGTCATGATCGCGCTGACGGCGACCATGGCCTCTATCGGTGCGGCGGGCATTCCTTCTGCCTCGCTATTCCTCGCGATCACAGTGCTGACCGTGTTCAACGTGCCCGAGGAGCAGGCAATCCTCGTCATTGCCTTCATCTTCCCCTTCGACCGCCTGCTTGACATGATGCGTACCCTGACAAATGTCACCGGTGACGCTGCCGTTGCCAGTGTCGTCGGCAAGTGGGAAGGGGCGCTTGATGAAGAAGTGTTCCGGGGCAAGTCGAAACAATGAAGCCTGTCCGCATATTCGTGACGGGCGGCACGATCGACAAGGTGCACGACCCCTATACCGAAACGCTGGCCTTTGCTGCTGACGGGTCTACGCAGATACCTGAAATACTGCATTACGGGCGCTGCCATTTCCCGGTCACGCAGATCGTGATGATGCTCGACAGCCTGAACATGACAGATGAGGACAGGGAAAAACTCGCCGGTGCGATCCGGGATGCAAGGGAAGAGGCCCTTGTCGTCACCCATGGCACCGGAACGATGGGCGAAACGGCGCGCTATCTGGCCAAGGCCCTGGAGGGGACATCAAAGACGATCGTTTTGACCGGGGCCATGCGGCCCTTCTCCCTCTTCCATTCCGATGGACCGTTCAATCTGGGCGGGGCGATCATTGGTGCCCAGTGCCTGCCAGCAGGCGTGCACGGGGTAATGAACGGCCGCGTATTCGAAGCCGGGAAGCTCAAGAAGAATACGGATTTGGGCCGGTTTGACCTGTAGAATTCCGTGCCATTTAAAATCTTCTCCATCGGAATAATAAATTTTTCAATTTTATCAAAGACACTAATTCGGCTAGAAACAAAGGCCTCGTGGCAGCTCTTAAGGTTTCCGAAACCATCTGCACACAAATATTTCCGATAATGCTGCGTTAACCAGATTTTTCAACGCGCCATTAACGCACATTCCCTAAAATTAAATTCAATTGAGATCAGCAGGGGTGTGCCCGATGGGTTTGTTGAGAAGCCTGAAAGCATTTGGAAACAGTCAGCGCGGCAATGTCGCGATGATGACCGCGCTGGTCGCAGTGCCATTGCTGGGGCTGCTTGGCGGTGCCGTCGACATGGTGCGGATGAACCAGATGCGCTCTGAAATCCAGGGTGTCGTCGATGCCGGCGTGCTTGCCATTTCCGAGATCAACAACAATAACGACCCTAAGACGACCGTAGAGCAGTTCATCAAGGCGGGCCTGCGCCAGAGCAAGCTTGATCCTGAAGCTATCGATATCGATGTGACCGTTGCAGAAGTCCTCAACGGCAAGACGGTCGATGTGACGGCGAATTATGAGATGAAGACGTTCTTCCTTGGCATGCTCGGCATGAACAAGATGGACATCAAGATCGCTTCATCGGGTACGCAGACCTACTCCGATATCGAAATCGCGCTGGTTCTCGACATCTCCGGGTCGATGAACGGCACGAAATTCACCAACATGCAGCAGGCCGGGAAGGACTTCATCGATGCGGTGCTGACCGACAAGATGAAAGCCCAGACGACAATCAGCATCATTCCTTTCTCCTCCAATGTGAATGTCGGTGACGACTTCTGGGAGTTCGTGAAGAAATCTACTGTCGATAACAATCACGACACGAACTTCTCCGATGGCCATAAATGGGACGGGTGCGTGGAATGGACTGCCACCCTGTTCAACGACAAAAAGCCTTCCGCCAATTCCCTGGAGGTGATGCCACGCTTTACCGATGATCCGGATGCGTCGCTGCGCCACTGCCCGGAGAGCAATAATGAGGCGCTCTATCTTTCGAATACGAAGAAAGACCTGAAGGACAAGATCGACGACCTGACGATCTCGCGCAATACAAGCCTCGATGTCGGTGCCCTGGTGGGCCTGAAGGCCCTGTCGCCGGAAATGAAGGCGCACCTGAAAGGTGATCAACAGGCAAAGCACCCCGCGGCCTATAACAGCGGCGTCATGAAGGCCCTGATCATCATGACCGATGGTGAGGCAACAGCCCACAACCGCCCCAATGCCGGTTGCGATGTCCTGGGGTTCTGGGAGTGGAGCAACAGTCTCTACAAGTGGCTATGGAAAGATTGCAGCTACCAGAAATACGGCGCATCGAAAAACCGCAGCAACTTCACTGCCGTGTGTAACGATGCAAAGGCAAAGGGCGTTATCGTCTACACGATCGGCTTCCAGATCAACAAGGGCGGAAACTCCGACCAGATCATGAGTGACTGTGCATCGTCCGTGTCTCAATATTACTACATCGAGGACACGAATATCGGTGCCGCTTTCAAATCCATCGCCGCCAGTATCAATGGCGTCCGGTTGACCCTGTAAGGAATTCAGAGATGTCGTTCAGACACAAAAGATATTCTGCTCTCTTCGGAAGCTGCAGGCCTTTCGCGAACAACAAGCGCGGGACAGCGGTGATCGAATTCGCGATCCTGGCGCCCTTGTTCTTTGCGATCCTGTTCTCCGGGTTCGAGGCGGGCATGATGTATCTGAAGATCGGCATGGTCGATCACGGAGTCTCTGAAATCTCCCGCCAGATATATACCGGCAAGGCGAAGGGAAAGAGCGCTGAAGATGTCATGGATATCTTCTGTGACTCTGTACATACGGTCATCAAGTGCGATGGCAATGTCACGCTGGAAATCAGGAAACTGTCCGGGTACTCCAGTTTCGATCCGGGCGCAGCGACATGCGTCAACACCGGTGAGGACCTGAAAGACGAGGACAAGCCGGCATATGCCAATACGGCAGGGGGCGACATCGTCTATATCCGCGTTTGCGTGAACACCAGCCTGCTCGTGCCAGGGCTGAAGAACATGACTTTCTACCTGACCAATGTCGGGCTTCAACTGCCGGAATCAGCACCCGGAAAATACGAGCTGACTTCTTCTACCGTTATCCGCAATGAGCCATTCTGAAGGGGGGTGGAACATGAGAGAGATGTTGAACAGATTTGCGAATTTCCCGAGAGACACAAAGGGCATTGCGGCGATGGAATTTGCCATCATCCTGCCTTTCATGCTCCTTCTCATCTTTGGTTCGGCCAGTATCTTCGACTATGTGAAGGCAAAAAACGACGCCCAGCGTGCGACGGATGTCATGGCGGACCTTGTTACCCGTTCCATGGAAATGGATGATGACGAGTTCGAGATCGTTATCGATGCAGCCGAACTCATGCTGACGCGTTACGGCGCTGACATGACTGTCCAGGGCCGTGTCACGGCGTTCAAGCGCGTCGATGATGGCAACAAATGGGAAGTGGACTGGAGCAAGGCTTACAATCTGCCGAACCTGAAAAAAGGCGAGAAAGTCGGCAAGACCAACTATCCGACCAATCACGCCAAGGAAATGGTCATCAGTGTAGAAACCAATGTGGTCTACGATAACAACAGATACATGGTCGACCTGGCCCCGCTGACCTTCAAGAAGGAAACAGTTCGCCTGCCGCGTTACTCGGGCAAGATCGAGTACAAGGATGACATCGATTATGATGACTCCGAAGACCCTGAAGACATACCGGCCAGTTCAGCGCCTTCAGGCAATGGGGGCAATAATGGCAATGGCGGTAACGACGGCGATGATGATGACGATGACGATGGCAATAACGGCCATGGCAACGACGCCGATGGCCATGACGAGAGCAATCCCGGAAACAGCAATGGTACCAATGGCGGCAATGGCAATGGCAATGGCAATGGTAACAACGGCAACGGCAACGGGAATGGAAATGGGAACGGAAACAACAATGGTGGCGGCAATAGCGGCGGCAGCTGCGGCTTCCTTGCCTGGTTGTTCGGCCTTTGCTGATGACCGGCCTCAGGGCCGGACCTTTCTCAGCCACAGCTTTTGATAGAGGGAAATATTAAATTTCCCTCTTTTGTCTTTACGTTAATGACTCCCTATCGATTAGCCTGCATTCTTGCCTGATGCACAAAGCCCGGATCACACGGGCTGCTGATAAAAGGGAGGCTTGCTTGACCAACAGGCAGCAATTCGACGCACTCGTTGTCGAGATCACGCGCGGCGTAACGCGCTTCGCGCTGGGTATCGGCATGGACAGCGCGGGCAGCAAGCCCGTGCTCGGCCATTACCTCAAGATCCAGACCAGCGACTTTGACGATATCGTCGGCCTTCTCGGCCACTATATCGGCCAGCATGGGGGCATGGAGGCGATGCCGCCTGTGCTTGCCCTGTCCCATGCCGGGCCGCAGATCGGTGAGAAGATCATCATCCCGGGCAGCGATCTGGCCTTCACACTCGATGAGATCCGCCAGGCATTTCCTTTTACCCGAATTGTTAACGCTAACGATTGCGTTGCCATGGGCTCGGCCCTGCCCTGGCTGGACCCGAAGGACGTTGTCAGCATCGCCGGGCATGAACAGCCGGCCTATGTACACAAAAAGGGCCGCTACGGGCTGACCGTGCCGACCTATGGCCTCGGTGTTGCCAGTGTCATTCATACCGGCAAGACGGTGCAGGTGATCGATTCAGAGGGCGGCCACGCCAATTTCGCGCCATGCGATGCATGGCAGGCGGATTTCATGATGCATCGCATGGCGAAGGGCGAGCGGCTCTCCTTCCACGAGGTGGTCAGCTATCCCGGGCTGGAAGGCGTCTACAGCTATATCGCCGAAAAGGCCGGCAGCAAGACGCTCGACCTGCGCGCGCAGGAAATCATGCTCTACGCCCGCAACGAAGCCGATCCCCATTGTATCGAGGCGATCGAGCGTTTCGCCAATGCCCTCGGGGCCATGGCGGGCGATGTCGCGCTGATGCTGGGGGCCATTGACGGCATGTTCCTCGTCAGCCCATTCGTCAACGAGGTCATGGATCTCGGCGACGACATGGCGGACACCATCCGCCGGCGGTTTGAGGACAAGGTCGACTTCAGGCTCTATATGCAGCGCATTCCGCTTTACACCATCACCCACCGGCGGGTTTCCATGATTGGGGTGTTGCGCATCGCGTGCGAACGCATCGAGCTGGCGGAATAGCCCTATTGCTTGACCTTGCGGGCTTCTGCCTGTAAGACCCGCCTCGATTTTACGGAAATTCCATGAGATTTCCGCGTCTGCCGGCACGACCCCTCTGACTTTGCGCGATCGCGCACCTACATGGAGGACGGGGCCGGGGATGTCCCTCCGTCGGCGTAATGCGCTCACGGGGGCTTTTGGTGCATGGTTATCTGCCTGACGGCAGGCTGGCACCCCGACGCGTAAATCTTGAGAGGATCGATATGTTTGAAACCCTGAGCGACAGGCTATCCGGCGTCTTTGACAAGCTGCGTGGCCGCGGCTCCCTGAGCGAGGCTGACGTCAGCGAGGCGATGCGCGAGGTGCGCGTTGCCCTCTTGGAGGCTGACGTCGCCCTGCCGGTTGCGCGCGAGTTCATCGGCAAGGTCAAGGAGCGCGCCATCGGCCAGGATGTGCTGCGCTCGGTCACGCCCGGCCAGCAGGTCATCAAGATCGTCCATGATGCACTGGTCGACATGCTTGGCGGCGCTGAAGCCGACCACGCTCTCGATCTCAATGTTGCACCGCCTGCCGCCATACTGATGGTCGGCCTGCAGGGTTCCGGCAAGACCACTTCGACCGCCAAGATCGCGCTGCGCCTTCAGAAGAAGGAAAAGAAAAAGGTCCTGATGGCCTCGCTCGACACGCGCCGCCCGGCCGCGCAGGAGCAGCTGAAGGTCCTTGGCGAGCAGGCAGAGGTGAAGACGCTGCCGATCATTGCTGGCCAGCAGCCCGTCGACATCGCAAAGCGCGCAATGGAAGCGGCCCGCCTCGGCGGCTATGACGTCGTCATGCTCGACACCGCAGGCCGCCTGTCGATCGACGAACAGCTGATGGCAGAGGTCGCCGACGTACACCGGATCGCCAACCCGGCGGAAACATTGCTGGTCGTCGACTCCCTGACCGGTCAGGACGCGGTCCAGACGGCGGAAAAATTCAAGGCCCGCGTGCCGGTCTCCGGTGTCGTCATGACACGGATCGATGGCGATGGCCGCGGTGGTGCTGCCCTGTCCATGCGCGCTGTCACCGGTGCGCCGATCAAGCTGATCGGTATCGGCGAGAAGCTCGATGCCCTCGATGAGTTCGACCCCAGGCGCATGGCCGGGCGCATTCTCGGCATGGGCGACATCGTCTCACTGGTCGAGAAGGCATCCGAAGAGGTCGATCAGGAAAAAGCCGAGAAGATGGCGAAGAAACTGTCCAAGGGGCAGTTCGATCTTGATGATCTCGCGGACCAGCTGAAGCAGATGCGCCGTATGGGTGGCATGGGTGCGATCATGGGCATGATGCCCGGCATGGGCAAGATGAAGAAGCAACTCGACGCCGCCGGTGGTTTCGAAGGCAAGGAAATTTCCCGTCAGGAAGCGATCATCAGCTCCATGACGAAAAAGGAACGCAAGAACCCCAAGGTCCTGAACGCCTCGCGCAAGAAGCGCATCGCCGCCGGTTCCGGCACCAGCGTGCAGGAGGTCAACCGCCTGCTGAAAGCCTATCAGGGCATGTCCACGATGATGAAGAAGATGGGCAAGAAGGGCGGCATGAAAGGCCTCGCCGGCATGATGGGCGGCGGCGGTATGCCCGGTGGCGTGGGAGGCGGAAAGCTGCCTTCCGGCCTGGGAGGCGGAATGGGTGGCGGCCTGCCCGGCCTTGGTGGCGGGTTAGGCGGCGGCAAGATACCGTCCGAAGATGAACTGGCAAAGCTCGGCCTGCCTGGCTTGCCCGGCTCCAAGAAAAAATAATCGGAGAACGGATCATGAGCGAACGCGCATCGGAATTTCTCGCCGAATGGGTCGGTAAGAATGTCAATAAAGTGCCGGAGGACCAGCGCGAAAAGAAAGCCGAGCAGCTGACCGAGCAATGTCTCGAGGACGCGCGGGCGCAGGGTATCCATGCAGACGAGCTCAATAATGCAGCCCAGGACGGGCTGCACCATTACATCCTCGCCGAGCTTGGCGGGGTCGAACAACCACCTCACTAGATTTCAGACCGTTTGAAAGGAAAAAGATCATGGCACTGAAAATGAGACTGTCCCGCGGGGGCTCCAAGAAGCGTCCGTATTACCACATCGTTGTTGCCGACGCCCGTGCGCCGCGCGATGGCCGTTTCATCGAGCGTATCGGCTCCTACAACCCGCTGCTGGGCAAGGATGACGAGAAACGCGTGCAGCTCGACACCGAAAAAGCCAGTGAATGGCTGAAAAAAGGTGCCCAGCCGACCGAGCGCGTCGCTCGCTTCCTCGGCACTGCCGGTCTCGTGAAATGGGAACACGGCGACAACCCGAACAAGGCAAAGCCGGGCAAGAAAGCGCAAGAGCGCATTGCCGAAAAAGAAGCCGCCGCTGAAGCTGCCCGCGAAGCTGAAGAGGCCGCAAAGGCCGCTGCCGCCGAGGCAGCCGCTGCTCCGGCTGAAGAAGCACCGGCAGAAGACGCCGCTGAAGAAAAGTCCGAATAAGGCTTTTTACACTTGCCGGGCAGCCACAAGCTGCCCGGGAGGGCCATCATGGCTGATCGCAAAATGATCTGTGTCGGTACATTTGCCGGGGCCCATGGGGTGCGCGGCGAGGCGAAGCTGCGCGCCTTTACCGAGGTGCCGGTTGATGCCGTGGGTTATGGCCCCGTCTCGACCGAAGATGGGCGCCGCTTCACGCTGAAGCTGGTGCGTGAAGCAAAACCGGGTCTTCTCGTCGTCCGCTGTCCCGAGATCGCTGACCGCGAGGCGGCCCAAGCCCTTGGCGGGACAAAGCTTTTCGTGCCGCGCGACTGCCTGCCGCCGCCCGATGAGGACGAGTTCTATTACGAGGACCTCGTCGGCCTCGCCGCCTTCACGAGCGATGGATCATCCTTCGGCAGGGTCAAGGCAGTGGTCAATTACGGTGCCTGTGATTTGCTGGAACTGATGAACGTGCCCGGCGAGAAAACTGCGGTGCTCATTCCGTTCACGAAAGAGGCCGTACCACAGATCGACTTCGCCGGTGGCAGGATAACCATAGACCCGCCTGTCTATGAAGATGCGGATGGGGAAGATGAGGCCGCCACATGAGCTGGCATGCCACCATCCTTACCCTGTTTCCGGAAGCCTTCCCCGGCATGCTCGATGTCTCGATCATCGGCCGGGCACGGAACGAAGGCCTGTGGTCGCTAGACACGGTCCAGATCAGAGATCATGCCCACAACAAGCACCGTAATGTCGATGATACGCCCGCCGGCGGCGGGCCGGGCATGGTGATGCGCGCCGATGTGCTGGCTGCGGCGGCTGATAGTGTGGAACGCGCAGGCCGACCTTTTATCTATCTCTCCCCACGGGGAAAGCCGCTGAAACAGGCCCGTGTGCAGGAGCTTGCCGCCGGGCCGGGGGTCATCCTGCTTTGCGGCCGGTTCGAAGGGGTCGACCAGCGGTTTCTCGATGCGCGGGACGTGGAGGAGGTCTCCATCGGCGACTTCGTTCTCGCAGGCGGGGAGGTTGCTGCGCAAACGCTGATAGAGGCTTGCGTTCGGCTCATTCCCGGTGTATTGGGCGCGTCTCAATCGAGCGAGGAAGAAAGTTTCGAGAGCGGCCTGCTGGAATATCCCCAGTATACCAGGCCCCGGGACTTTGAGGGCCGGGAGATCCCGCCCGTGCTTCTCTCGGGAGATCATGAGGCTGTTGCCGGCTGGCGCCGGAAGCAGGCATTGGACATAACGCGCGCGCGACGACCCGACTTGCTGCCTGATGACAGGAATGAAGCGGGGTCCAATCCGGCACCAGAAAAGAAAGAAGACGACCAATGAATATCATCGAACAGCTCGAAAAAGAGCACATGGAAGAATTGAACAAGACGGTACCGGAATTCGGTGCCGGCGATACGCTGCGCGTCAACGTCAAAGTGCGCGAGGGCGACCGCGTCCGCCTGCAGGCCTATGAAGGCGTCTGCATTGCCCGTGGTGGCGGCGGCCTGAACGAGAGCTTCACCGTTCGCAAGATTTCCTTCGGCGAAGGTGTCGAGCGCGTATTCCCGATCTACTCCCCGCTGGTCGACTCCATCGAAGTCGTTCGCCGCGGTAAAGTCCGTCGCGCCAAGCTGTACTATCTGCGTGGTCGTCGCGGCAAATCTGCCCGCATCACCGAAAAGGTCGATCGCCGCGGCAAGAACGCATGAGCGTCCCGGCAAACTGAATTTCGGAAAAAGCGGCCATCTGGCCGCTTTTTTCATGTCTCGCCTCGGCTGCCCTCTATTGCGTTAACCGCTTTTGGCTTGCGCACAGGCCCGGCTTGGGATCAGCATGGCAAAAAAGGGAGATGACCGATGGAAATCCTGTTGCTGATCCTGCTTGTGCTGGTCGTTCTGGCGCTGGGGGCCTATGCCCTCGGCTTTTTCCTGCCCGATCATGTGACGATGAGCCGGGACATCACCATCAACGCACCGCGCGAGACGGTGTTTGCCCTGATCGGCGATTTCAACCGCTGGCCCGCATGGTCGCCCTGGGCGGATCGCGATCCGGAGGCGAAATATACGATCGAAGGGTCAGGCGTCGGTCATCTCATGGCATGGACCAGCGAGGTGAAAAGCGTCGGCAACGGGTCCCAGCGCATCACCGCCTATGACCCGCCCCGCCGCATGGAAAGCGACCTGAATTTCGGCGCCATGGGCGGTGCCCATGCAGTCTTTCAGCTTGAGGAAAAAGGCCCGTCCTCTACGCATATTACCTGGTCCTTTGACTCCAACATGCGCCGCGGCGTGCCGGTGCTGATGCAGCCCATGGCAACCTATATGGGCTTCATGATGGAGAAATTTCTTGCCCCCGATTACGAGAAGGGACTGGAAAGCCTGAAGGCCTCAGCAGAGGAAGAGGCCGGCGATGCACCCGCCCCTGCGCAGTTCACGCCGCGACCCTGAATACGCCAGCTTCTCCTGATCAGTATACGGGGCGCAGCTCGGACAGGCTGACGGTTTCCCGCGTGATGATCCCGCCATCGGCGCCGCGCAGTTCCAGCGACAGCGCCTCATATTCCCAGTCGATATCGATGATGCCGAAATTGGCGTCATAGACCATGCCGCCCAGCCGGTTCGGGCCCGGCTCGACATAGGTCGTGCCGCTTTCCTCGCGCCAGATCGATGCCGGCAGGTTGAGCGAGGAGGAGGTGACCTCATAGAGCGGATAGGTCAGCGTTACATCCTTGCGATAGATCGCCCCTGCATGGCGGTCGCCGGACAGCAGCACGACATTCTCCGCCCCCGTTGCATTGATCATGTTGTACAGCCGCTCGCGCTCGGCTGGCAGCATCTTCCATGCTTCCCAGCCGTGACCGTCGGCAAGGACCTGAATGGATGACACGATCAGGCGCAGGTCGGCAGGCTTCAGCAGCTCGTTGTTCAGCCAGCGCCATTGCTCTGCACCCAGCATGGTCTTGGCGGCCGTCGGGTCGGGAATATAGCGCTCCTTGCCCGGTGCATCCGGCGTATCTGTCGGCAGAAGGGCAGAGCGGAAGAAGCGCGTGTCGAGCAGGATGATCTGGACCATGCGCCCGCGTTCCTCGCCCAGCATCCAGCTCTGATAGATACCGGGCCGCTGGCGGCGTTCATCCGCTTCGGCCAGATCCCACACATCCTCGAACAGCGCTTCTGCCTGTTCCTTGAAGACATAATCGGCACCGCCATCATTCAGGCCGTAATCATGGTCGTCCCAGACAGCCAGCACCGGCGTAGACTGGCGCAACGCCTCGAACGGCTTGCTCTTGCCGAGGTCGACATAGGACTGGCGCATCTTCGGCAGGTCGGGGTCGTTGAACCGGGCATCATCTGCCTTGGCATCGCCATAGACATTGTCACCCATGAACAGGAAGACGTCAGGCTCTGTCGCAGCGATCTCTGTCCAGATCGACTGGTCTTCCGTTTCGTCAGCGCAGGAGCCAAACGCGATGCGTGTCACCGTGGCGCTGGTATCGAGCGGGGCCGAAGACAGGATGCGGACCGGTACAGGGTCCGGTGGCCCCGGCAGTTCGACCGTCAGGTCAGGGTCCTGGCCCTGGCTTGCGCAGGCGGCAATCGCTGTCAGGCATGCAGCGGCCATCAGTCTGTTCAGCGTCTTCATCCTCATACCCCTCATTTTTCCCCGATACGGGCACGCAACTGTGACCGGAACTGTCATGCCGTCCTGATACCCCGGCGGCATGACAGTTTTGTGTTCTACTGGCTCGCTTCCATCATGACCGGGTCGCGGAAATCACCGTCCATGTTTGCGGCCATCCAGACGAAGGCGGCATAGGCGGCGACATTCTGGGCGATATCGTCCGGGTCGATCTTGTCGAGCGTGTCATCATGGGTGTGATGCAGGTCGAAATAGTCCCACCCGTTCTGCTTCAGTGTCACCACCGGCACACCGGCACCGCGCAGGCCGATCATGTCCGGCCCGCCCGATGCCTCGTTATTGCCAGGTCCGATGCCAAGCGGGGCGAGCACGCGCTGGAATTCCTTTGCGCGGTCCAGTTTTGTTTCGCCGAAGCGCGTCTGGAACTGATAGATCTGCCCTGCGCCGAAATCGGATTCCGCGCCGACGATATGCTTGTCGAGATCGGCAGCATATTTCTCCGCATAATGAATACCACCATAAAGGCCGATTTCCTCAGCTCCGAAAGCGACGATGCGGATGGTGCGTTCCGGTTTCAGGCCGGATTCGAGAATGACCTTTGCCGCACCCATGGTGATGCCGATGCCTGCACCATCGTCAACCGCACCAGTGCCGAGATCCCAAGAATCGAGGTGCCCGCCAATGACAACGATCTCGTCGGTCCGGCCGGGAATTTCGCCGATGACATTGCCGGAGGGACGGGTCCCGGGTGACACCGTATCCAGCCGCACACGAACGGTCACCGGCCTGCCGCGCTCCAGTGCCCGCTGTAGCTGGTCTGCATCAGGGGCAGACAGGGCGGCAATCGGTACCTTGCGGTCCACCTCGCCATAACGCATCTGCCCGGTATGGGGAAAGCGGTGGCTGTCCGTACCGACGGAGCGGATCAGCGCCGCGACAGCGCCGCGCTTGCCGGCCTCGATCGCCGCGCCGGAGCGCTTGGCGACGGCAACACCATAGCCCGAGCCGTCCTGCGTGCGCGTCATGTATTCGTCGACGAACACTATCTTGCCTTCGAGGCCCGTCATCGGCGCATCCTGCAGATCGGCCAGCGTCTCGAAGCGTACAATCTCGCCGGTCACACCTTTCTCGGTTGTGGCGACGGAGCCACCAAGAGCGGTCAGCTCAAGGCTCTGGGGATAAGGCGAGATGATCTCGGCCTCTTCGATGCCGCGTTCCCAATAGGGCACATCAAACGGGTCTATACGGACATTCTTCAGCCCCAGTGCCGTCATCTTCGCAACGGCCCAGTCGCGGGCGCGGGCCTCTGCCTCGGAGCCTGCAAGCCGCGGGCCGATCTCCGTCGTCAGGCTCTCCACAACCTCATAGCCGATGGTTGAGGATAGCCCCGCATCCATCAGCATTTCTGCTTCATCGATGGTCTCCTCATCGAGGGCGGGCGCCTGCGCCTGCGCCTGTGCCAATGGCGCGGCAAGCATGATCGCGGCTGCAAAGGCCGATGCGCCAAGATTTGCGGCAAATTTCATGAAATGTCTCCTGTTCGCTCCCCCTACTATATCGCCCGATATTGCGCCGCGTCAAAGCAGGAAGGCAAAGGCTTGGAGTTTAGACCGTTTGAGATTTGGTCGCCGCCATGCGCAGTATTTCGGCATAAGACCGCGCCATCGGAATGCGCGCGCCATGGCCCTTTGCCTGCATCATCGCGTGCGCCTTTGGCAGGCGGTAACAGGGCAGGTGCATGAAAGCGTGGTGCTCCGAATGGTAATGCACCCAGTAGGGCGCGATCAGAAGCCGCTCCCACCAGCTCGGCACGGTGGTGCGGGCATGACCGAGCGGGTCGTCGGTCGTCTCGACACATGCATGCTCGGCGATATTGCGGATGCGCGTAACGAACGGGAACCATGTCGCCATGGCGATGAGCCACAGCGGATATGCCCACCACAGGCCTGAGACGATGGCGATCGCCAGCAGGACGCCATTGGTGATGAGGAAATGATAGAGCCCCTTGCGTCCTGACAGCACCTCTGCCTGTTTCTCCGCTGCGCTGTCGCCTTTCATCTGCACGAACAGGCCGAGGATGCGCTGGCGAAAGAAGGTCTGGCCGGTCAGGTCACGGATGAATTTGCGCCGCATCGAGGCTTTCGTGACCGGGAAGGGGGCCGACAGGATCAGGTCCGGGTCTTCGTCGCTCTGCACATATTTGTGGTGGGCGAGATGATAGGCGCGATAGCTCGGCAATGCCGCGCCGACCGGCGCCGCGCTCAGCCAGTGGCCTAGGAAGTCGTTCACCTTGCGGTTCGGGTGCAGCGCGCCATGGGCGGCCTCATGCATCAGGATAGCGAGGCCCAGCTGGCGCGCACCGATCAGCATGATCGCGAGGATCACCGTCACCGGGTTAGGCCAGATCGCGACGAGCGCGATGGCCGCGGCGATGATGCCCCATGCATGGGCGACCAGCAGCGGTCCGCGCCATGGCTGGCGGCGGGAAAGATCGGCCCATTCTTCCGCTGTAAAGATATCTGTCGGGCGCAGGCGATTGGCAGCTGTCATGCGCCCAGTATAACAATTATCCGGCGGCCCTGCCATTAACCCATGCAGTGCGGCTGATCTCCCAGATCTCTGTCTTGTAGCCGAAAACCTCGAAAATCTCGCCAGTGTTTGCCATGCCGAGGCGCTCCGCGACCTTTTGCGACGGGCGGTTGGCCGGGTCGATGACGCTGATGAATTTCGTCAGTTCTGGCTTTGCCGCGAACAACCAATCTGCGCTCGCCCCTGCGGCCTCGACCGCATAGCCCTTGCCCTGTGCCGCGGCGTTGAGCGTCCAGCCGATTTCCAGGTGCGGCCAACCGACGGGAAAATGAGGCCCGATCCGGCCCATGAATGCGCCGGTCGCCTTTTCCTCGACAACGAAAAAGCCGAACCCGCGCAGGGCCCAGTGACCGGCAAGCCCGGCGAATTGCCGCCACGCCATGTCCGGCCCGACCGTGCCGCCGATGAACCGGGCGACGTCCTCGTCGGCCATCATTTGCGTATAGGCGGGCAGGTCGCGCATTTCCCAGCCGCGCAGGATCAATCGCTCGGTCTCGATGATGGGTGTCGGGTGATAGATGGTTTTGTCTGTCATGGCACTGTCCTCGTTCCGCCGCTCTCATATCACTGAGTGGTGTGGAGGACTAGCAGCGTCAGCCAGCGTTCAGCGTGTCGAGACAGATGCGCTCGAAGACTTCAGCGACGCTTTTCTGACTGCAGTTTTTCTCGACATAATCCCGGGCAGCCATGGATAGCATCCGGCGTGTGTCGGTTTCTGCCAGTAGGCGCAGCGTGGCAGCGGCAAAGTCTTCCGGCGTGTCCGCCTTCAGGTAATGCTCGCCCGGTGACAGCGGCAGGCCCTCGACGCCGAGCGCGGTGGAGACGACCGGCAGGCCCATCGCCATCGCCTCATAGGCCTTGATCCGTGTACCACCGCCAACGCGCAGGGGAATGACATAGGCAGAGCCTTCCGCAGCATGGGGGCGGATATCGTCGACAAAACCGGTAAAGGTCCAGTTGGCACCGGCATTCTGCGCGGCATCGATCAGATGCTGGGGCGGGTTCTTGCCGATGACCTTGAAGCTGGTTTGCGGGCGCTTTTCGGCGATCAGCGGCCAGACCTCATTGAGAAACCACATCAACCCGTCCTGGTTGGCGCGCCAGTCCATGGAGCCGGTAAAGATCAGCGACCCGGTTTCGTCAGTCGGCGACGTGTAGCCGAAGAAGTCGAGGTCGACGCCGGTCGGGATGGCTGCGGTTCTTGCCGTGCCAAAGTCTTCCTTGAGCTTGGCGGCATCGCGTTCGGATACGGCAATCACCGTGTCGAAGCGGCTACAGGCGTTGCGCTCGAACCGCGCCATTTTTGCCCGTTCCATCTGCCAGACGATCGACATGGGGAAGGAGGAGGTTCTGGCGTGACGGGCGAAAATTTCCGTTTCGACATTGTGGGTGAAAAGGACCGTCCGTGCTCCGCATTTTTCCATGAAGCTGTAGGAGGGCATCAGGGCAGCACAATGGGTGAAGTCGAAAACGGCAACATCAGGCCGGGTCTTCAGGACAGTCTCGACCGCCCTCCGGCTCTCGGGAAGGGCATCTGACCAGACCGAAACAGGCAGGGGAGAGAGGAGTCCGGCAAAACGATGCAGCCTGTCGCGTGGCGCAATCCGCCATGGTGTATATTCATCACAGATGCCGGTAACCTCGGCACCCCAGCTCGTCTCCTCATCGGGCGTCGCCGGCGAGATCAGGTGAATGCGGAACGCCCCGCCCTTCATGTTGCGCAGGATATTCGTTGTGCGAATCTTTCCGCCCGCATCGAGCGGAAACAGGAATTGCGGCGAGACGAAGAGGAGAGTTGGCCGCGTGTCGTCTTGCGCTGCCATTACCAGCACACGCCTTCATAATCGATGTCGTCGCGCGCGCGAAGCGAAGAGATATTGGCAAGGTCGATCACCGTCTTGCCGCCTGCATGCTCGCCGATCATGGCGAGATGGTCCTTGGAGGCATGACCGATGATCAGGATGTCGTTCTGAGCGAGGGTCGTCTCAAGGTCCCGGTTCAACAGTGCTTCGAAATGCGGGATCTCCTGCTCGATGAATGCCTTGTTCTTGCCAAGCAACCGGCTGGTCTTGACCCATGGGTCGATGATCGACAGGTCGAACCCCTTGCCGATCAGTTTTTCCGCCAGCGCGACATAAGGGCTTTCACGCAGGTCGTCCGTACCCGGTTTGAAGGACAGGCCGAACAACGCCGCCTTGCGCGGCTTGCCTCCGGCGATGCGCGCCATGATCATGTCGAGCACGCTGTCAATATGCGCGCGGTTGGACCCCATCACGGCAGACAGGACCGGCAGGTCTGTGCGGCTCATCGCGGCCATGGACAGGATCGCGCGGATATCCTTGGGCAGGCATGACCCGCCAAAGGCAAAGCCGGGGCGCAGATAGGCGCCGGATGCATTCAGCGCCGTGTCCTGAACGAAAATGCGCATCGCCTCGGTTGCATCGATGCCGGAGGATTTCAGCAGTCGCCCTGCCTCATTGGCAAAGGAAATCTTCAGCGCATGGAAGGCGTTGGACAGGATCTTGATCGACTCCGCGACGCCCGGTTCTGTACGGATCACCGGCGCATCGATGCCGTCATAAAGCCGCGCGGCAATTTCTGCGCCTTCGCTGGTCATGGAGCCGAGAATGGTGAAGGGCGGTTCGCGGAAATCGCGTACGGACGATCCTTCACGCAGGAATTCAGGGTTGAAGACAAGGTGCAGCCCGTCGCCGATCTTGCGTCCGGCCGCTTTTTCCAGAACCGGGGCCAGCGTGCCGACGCAATAGCCGGGCGTGACGGTGGAGCGCACCACGACCGTATGCGTCTTGCCGCTTTCGCGCACCGTATCGCCGATCATGCGGGTCACAGCCTCGACAGCGCCCATCATCGGGCTGCCATCTGCGGCGGTGGGCGTGCCGACGGAGATGATCGACAGGTCTGTCTCGCGCACGGCCGCCTGCTGGTCGGTCGTTGCCGAGAACCTGCCCTCTGCGACCATCTTCCCGGTCAGTTCGCCGATCAGCGCCTCATAGATCGGGGCTTCCCCGGCATTTATGCGGGCGACCTTGTCCGGGTTCAGGTCTACGCCGGTCACCTGGTGGCCAAGGTCGGCAAGGCACGCGCCAGAAACCGCGCCGACATAGCCAAGGCCGAAAATAGACAGTTTCATCGGGCGCATCCCATGGTTAAGCCGAGTTCGCTTCCTTATAGCGCGCGCCACTTAACGGGCCGTTAGCCGCAGGATTTCCGCCGTTTGCAGCATCATGTGCGGAAAACCTTCATCATCAGTGCTTTTCAGTGCTACACTGTTAAGTGGAAGGAAGGGCCGGACAGGTACTGCATGGTGTTGCAGGCCCGCGCCGGAGGAGTGAAACAGACCATCATGGTCCCACCTGGAGAGACGAGCGAGTTCTCGGGTCCGCTGGAGCGGTATCTCGATGCTCTCGGCGGCGTTGACGACGTTTCCGAGCTGATGGGCCTGTTTGAAGATCTTCATCAGGTCTATGGCTTCGCGAGCTGCGTCTATGCGATCCTGCGCAAGGAAATGCAGGCGATGGAGCTCGGCAAGGCGCTGATCTATCACAATTTCCCGCCGGAATGGCTGGAGCTTTATACCCAGAAAAATTATTTCGATATCGATCCGATCGTTAACCAGAGCCCGTTACAGTCCAAACCCTTCTACTGGAGCGACATAGGCAGGCTCACGACCCTGAGCGAAGAGCAGAAGGGCTATATCCGCGACTTTTCGAGATACGGCTACAAGGAAGGCCTGGCCGTTCCAGTATTCAACGCGAAAGGAACGATCGCCTATTTCGGGTTCGGGGCGACGACCGAAAATTTCAGGCTGACCGAAGGCAAGGTGCTGGAAATGCAGGTCGCCTGCCAGCAGACCCATCTGAAATACCTCGAGATCGGCGGTGTGCTGCAGCCTGACTTCATTGTCCTGTCGCCCCGCGAAAAGGAAGTCCTTTATTGGATCGCACAGGGCAAGAGTAATTCTGTCATCGCCAGCATTCTCGATATCTCCGACCATACCGTCGACACGCTGGTGCGCCGTTGTTTCTCCAAATTGGGTGTGACCAACCGCGTCAGTGCAGCACTTCGTGGTGTGGGGGCTGGGCTGATCAAAAGCTAACGCACTGTTTGCGCGTTTGATTTCTTGCCCATATCTGAATTGCCTTTGTGGATTCAGATGTCCCGTAACTCCGGGACATTGTAATTTCAATTTTCTTACATTATGTGATCGCTAACAGCAGGGCGGAGCACTCTCCTCCTCCTTCCCTCGTTCTCGCTCTGCTGCTTGCATTTCTCGTTCAGAAATCTCTCTCTCCCCCCTCTTCTGGAACGGGAATGCCAGGGGCCGCGGAGCAACCGCCCGCGGCCCCTCCCATTTCGGGGCTTTTCGGCTGCATGAGATCTGCAGTCATTTGCAAAGCACCAAAGGAAGCAAGATCTGGCCTGGGTGCCGAAAATAAATTCAGCATGTCACCCACTTGCGTGACATGTAATCGGGCTGGAGCATAGCCACTTCAGTATCGACTGACTGAGGCAGACTTTCATCTCCTGAAATACGAGACTCCGTCCTCGTTCAACTTCTCTCTCCCCCCTGAACGAGTAAACGGAAGGGGCCGCAGGCAACTGCGGCCCCGCCTTTATGCGGTGCCATCTAACTGGACACAGACGCCGCGGCCTCCAGAACGATTTCGATTGCCGGGCGATCCTGATAGCTTTTCGTATTGGTGAGATAATCTTCTTCATAAAGCCGGGCCCGAACCACACCATTTGCATCGACGATGAAAATCGCCGGGAAGGGGATGCCATAGCCGAACTCGCCGGGCTTGTGGTTGGTGTTCAGCAGGCCGAAAGCCTTGATGATTTCCGATTGCGGGTCGGATACGAAGCTGCCGGAAATGTCCCGCTGGCTGGTGAAGGCAGTCTGCTTTTCAACGGTGTCATAGCTGAGATAGACAGGCTCCAGCCCCAGCGCAGCGAAATCGTCATGGGCGCCTGAGGCCTCGATCACCTGCGCCTTGCAATATGGGCACCAGTCGACCGAGCGCACGAAGAACAGCACCATGCCATTCTCGCCTTTCAACTCGTCAAATCCGGGTGCGCCGTCCAGTGCAAGGTCATGGGGAATTGTCTCGCCCACTTCAGGACCGAGGCCAGTCCCTTCCTGCGCCACTGCTACAGAAAACAGTGATGCAATGACAAGGCAGAAAATGCCGGCTACGGGCCGGACAATGAAGGATAGGTTTGCAGGCATGTGCTGATACTCCCTGAGTTCCAACAGCACGATACAATTCCACCCGGTTCTGTCTTCTCACAAGGCAGTCAGGTCAATCGTGAGCAGTAGCTAGTGGGAGGTGGACTGCGTCAGTCAGGCCGGCGTGTTTCCATCTCGTCGAAGACGCCGACGGAATAGAGCACGTCCGGCGTGGCATAGGCGCGGTACATACCCTCCGTACTGTGAGGATAGGTAACGGTGCCATCGGCCCCGATGGCGACAATGCCGCCAGTGCCTGCACCATCTTCGCCTGCTGCCGCCATTTCCTCAATGGATGCGGCCACGGCATCATTCAGGCTCATCCCGCCATATTCCATGCGCGCTGCGGCAGAGCGGGTTGCGGTGAAGCGAATGAAATACTCGCCATGACCGGTTGCCGAAGCGGCGAGCACGCCGTTGCGGGCATAGGTGCCTGCGCCGATGACGGGCGAGTCCCCGACGCGACCCGGGATTTTCGCATCATACCCGCCGGTGGACGTGCCAGCGGCCAGGTTGCCACAACGATCAAGCACAGCTGCGCCCACCGTGCCATGTTCTTCAGGTTCATCCGTATGCTTATTATTCCTGAAATAGGAGGGCTCGACTGTCTCGGCGCCGCGCTCGGTCACGGCTGCCTCGCCACGATCGCCGACCATCATGACATGCCGTGTCTCGTCCATGACAAGGCGTGCCGCCCGGATCGGGTTCTTGACGAGGCGCATTGAGGCAACGGCCCCCGCTTCCATTGTCTCGCCATCCATGATCGAGGCGTCGGTTTCAACGAAGCCACCGGCATTGTTGATGGCGGCCCTGCCTGCGTTGAACAGGCCTGAATCTTCCATCGTCACGATGGCCTTTTCGACGGTGTCGAGCGCGGTTGCCCCGGCGGCAAGTTCATCGCGAAGCCGGGGCAGCATCTCCCTGAACAGGGCAAGCCGCTCCTCGCTTTCGGTCCCGAACCGGGCTGTGCCACCATGGACGATCACGCCGTAAATATCAGAACCAGCACAGGCCGCGTCGGTCTGTGCAATAGCTTCTGTCGTCATGGAGAAGAGGACAAGCAGTGTCGCTGCAACCCCGGGAAGAACGCTGGTTCTAGTCTCTGGCAGCGATGGCGCGCATTGGCAGCGGGGCAGGTCTGTCATCTGAATCCGACACTCTTTCGATTTTCTTTGTCTCGCGAGTGTCGCCCCGGCCAGGTGTCTCGTCAACATTTACCGGCTCAAGCTGTACGACGTCATCATAGGTGCTGTCATAAGTGCGCGGTTTCGGCGAGACATAGATGTCAAACTCCTCGCCGGTTTCCGTCATCCCGATGCGGCGGTCGTCTTCAACAAGAGTATTGCTGGCCGTGATGGTACTGTCGCCCGGCTTTGTCGTCGGCGTCGGCGTCTCGCAGGTATTCCGGTGAATATAACCACGCAGGTAGGCCCGGCGGATCTGGCCACGGAAATAAGCAGCGGCAACCTTCTTTTCGTGTTTGGTCGCGCCGGAGACATATTTGATGACGTCCTCGAACGGAATGAAATCGCTGATCGTCGACTCGATCGCGTCGCTGGCATCGAGGCTGATCATGCCGAATTCTTCAGCATCCAGCGCCGCCTCGTCAATACCGAGAAGCTTGTTGAGGTTATCATATTCGACCTTGGCGACCAGGCATGAAGTCGGCTCGTCATAGGTCTCGTCCGGTCCCGGAAGATGATTTGGAATTTCTTCCTTCTTGATATTCAGTATGTAGAGAGGGGACTGGAATGACTTGGTGATGCTTTCGCGATCCATGTCCACTTCGATCCGGTCCGGATCAAAGCGACTCGTGACCTGGTCGTCCGTCTTCATGGACGCGCAGCCTGCGCTGAGCAGGAGAACAGAACTCAGAAGCCCAATGCGTAGCATATCTACCCGTTGCCTCACCATTGCGTGATATCACACGCCAGAAACACGCCAATTGCAAGTTAAAGCGTATGATATCTTGGTAACCTCAACCGGGTGGGTTTAGTTCACAATCGCGTTTAATTTTTGCGCTTATCGAAATATTCCTTCGACATTTTGAAGACTATTGGCGAGAGCAGCAATAATGCGATCAGGTTCGGTGCCGCCATCATGCCAGTCAGCGTGTCTGCGACGAGCCAGAAAAGGTTGACGATACCCTGCACGCCGCCTGCCTCTGCGCCACTTCCTTCAAGGGTCAGTACCCAGCAGCCCGCAAACACGACGACAATCCAGATGACCTTGAACGGGAAGATGACCCACTCACCGAACAGGTATTCCGCGCACCGCTCGCCGTAATAGCTCCACCCCAGAATGGTGGTGAAGGCGAAGATGGCAAGGCCGATGGAGACGACATACTGACCCCAGTCACCTGGCAGGCCGTGGGAAAAGGCCTCTGCCGTCAGCGGGGCGCCGGTGAAGGCAAAGCCGGTCTGCGGGTCGATGATAGAATAGGCGCCGGTCGTGATAATGACGAGGCCGGTGATCGAGCACACGATGATCGTGTCGATCAGCGTGCCCAGCATGGCTACGATGCCCTGGTTGACCGGGTCATTGTTCTGGGCAGCGGCGTGCGCGATCGGGGCGGAACCCTGGCCTGCCTCGTTGGAGAAGATACCGCGTGCGACACCGAACTGCATGGCCAGCATAAGGGCGCCGCCGGTGAAACCGCCAACAGCTGCATCATATCCGAAGGCCCCTTTGAAAATCAGCCCGAACGCCGCCGGTATCGCCGGGGCATTCATGATGATCACGATAACGCCGAAGAATATGTAGGTCAGCGCCATGGCCGGAACGAGCTTGGTGGCGACATTCGCAATCCAGTTAATCCCGCCGAGGATCACGAGGCCCGCGGTGGCTGCGAGAACAAGACCGGTGACAAGCGGTGGAATGGCAAAAGAGTTTTGCAGCACGTCAGCGACGGAGTTCGATTGGATCGAGGCGCCAGTGCCCCAGCTTGCCAGCATGCCGAAAGCTGCGAACAGGAAGCCCAGCCAGACCCATTTCTTGCCGAGGCCGTTCTTGATGTAATACATCGGCCCGCCGACCCGCTTGCCGCGATGGTCGACCTCACGATATTTCACGGCCAGCACGGCTTCGGAAAACTTGGTCGCCATGCCAACAAGGGCGGTCATCCACATCCAGAACAGCGCGCCCGGCCCGCCGACGGCGATGGCCACGGCCACCCCGGCGATATTGCCCGTACCGATTGTCGAGGCGAGGGCCGTCATCAGTGCGCCGAACGGCGAGACGTCGCCTTCGTCGCTGCCTTCGCGTTTGCGGAACATCTCGCCGAACGCATAGGGAATCTTGCCCAGCGGCATCAGCTTGAGGCCGATGGTCAGGAAGAGGCCCGTCAGGAGCAGAAGAGCCAGCATGGGCGGGCCCCAGACAATACCATTCACCTGGCTGATAAGATCGGCAATATTCACGGCATTCCCCTCGTCAAACGTCGCTGGTCCAGCCGCCGACTGTAAGCACACCCTGTCGGCCTGTCCAGTTGAGTTGGGGCAACACTGAGCAATTTTCTGCTAAGGGGGTGCAGCTTGCGGAACGCCCGGCACCGCCTGCGAAGGCGAAGTCACCAATTACGGTCAAAGCGGCCCGGCTTTGCTTGCATTGGCTCGCCCGTTTCGGCAATCGGGATACATCCGTTTTAAAATATCTTGAGGAACAAGGGGAGACCTCGACCCGTTGGTGGGGGTTCTGTCGACACGATCTAAAAAGGATATTCATGGCCCGAGACTCCGCTTACCCGCCGTTTGAAGCCGACTACGCCCCCGATGACCGGGAGCTGATCCTGAAAATGCTGGACGATAACCGGCACGACCCGCAAATGGCGCAGCGTATTCGCGACAGGGCAACCCGCTTTATCGACGGGATCAAGAACACCAAGCACACGACCGGACTTGAAGAGTTCATGCAGGAATATTCCCTGTCGACCAAGGAAGGCCTCGCGCTGATGGTCCTCGCCGAGGCGCTATTGCGTGTGCCCGACGCCAAGACGCAGGACCGGTTGATCGAGGAAAAACTCTCCGCCGGTGACTGGGACGAGGAAGATGAGGATGACGACGACCACGACGACAGCTGGCTGTTGATGGCCGCCAGCTGGGGCATCGGCATGTCGGCCAATATCGTCCGCCCGCGCGAAAAACCCGGCGCCGTTCTGCATGGCATGGTCAAGCGCCTTGGCGTGCCTGTCATCCGTCAGGGCACGCGCCAGGCGATGCACTATCTCGGCCGCCACTTCGTGCTCGGACAGACGATAAAGGATGCGCTGAAACGCGCCGAGAAACAGAGACGTGAAGGGTTCTGGTTCTCCTTCGACATGCTGGGCGAGGGCGCACGAACGCAAAAGGACGCTGACCGCTACCTCGAATCCTATTCCGATGCTCTCGACGCCATTGGCGAGCAGTCGAAGAGCTTCGATTCCGAGCTGCCATCCCGCCCGGGTCTTTCCGTCAAGCTGTCGGCGCTGCATCCGCGCTACGAGGCCCGCAATCGCGACGAGGTGATGCGTGAGTTGGTGCCCAAGGTGATCGAGCTTGCAAAGCGCGCCAAGGAATACCAGCTCAACCTGACCATTGATGCGGAAGAAGCCGACAGGCTGGAACTGTCCCTCGACGTCTTCCGCGCTGTGGCCGAAGACCCTGGTCTTGACGACTGGATGGGTCTTGGCCTCGCCGTCCAGGCCTATCAGAAACGCGCCCCGGAAGTAGTCGACTGGGTTGCCGGTCTTGCCAAGTCCCTCGATCGCAAGTTTATGGTCCGCCTCGTCAAGGGCGCATACTGGGACACCGAGATCAAGCGCGCGCAGGAGCGGGGGCTGGAAGACTTCCCCGTCTTTACACGGAAGGCTGCCACCGATCTGTGCTTTCTCGACTGCGCCCGGCGCCTGCTCGATGCGCGGCCGCATATCTTCCCGCAATTCGCCACCCACAACGCCGTCACCCTCGCCGCAATCTTCGAGATTGCCGGCGACAAGGTGGGATACGAGTTCCAGCGCCTGCATGGCATGGGCGAGTCCCTCTATGACCTCGAAATCAAGCTGGAAGGCGTGCCCGCCCGTATCTATGCGCCGGTTGGGGGGTACAAGGACCTTCTCGCCTATCTCGTCCGGCGGATGCTGGAAAACACGGCGAACTCGTCTTTCGTGTCACAGATCGCAGACCCGCATATCACGCGCGAGGCGCTGCTCGTCTCCCCGCAGGAACATGTCGCGGCAACGATCACCGGTTCCGGCGATGGCCGCCATCCGCTGATCCGCCGTCCGCATAATCTCTATTCAGATCGCAAGAATTCCGCCGGGATGGAGTTCGGCCACAAACCGGTGCTCGATCATGTCGCAAAAGTAACGGCGGACTTTACGCCGCCATCGCAGCCGATTGCCGCGATCATCAATGGCAAGGAAGAGCGTGGCGATAAAGAGACATCGCCGCTGCTCAACCCGACCACGGGCGAAGAATTCGGCAGCATGCTGATCTCCTCACCGGAAACGGTCGACAAGGCGGTCAAGGCCGCCCGTGATGCGTTCCAGACATGGGGCCGGACGGAGGCAGAGGACCGCGCGCTTTACCTTACCCGTTATGCCGATATCCTTGAGCAGAACATGGACCGCTTCTTCTCGCTCTGTGCTGTCGAGGCCGGCAAGACCATCGACGATGCAGTCGCCGAGGTGCGCGAGGCAGCAGATTTCTGCCGCTATTACGCCCTGCAAGCGGAAAAACAGATGGGTGGCCGCATCGAGCTGGATGGTCCGACCGGCCAGCGCGACAGCTGGCAGCTGGAGCCGCGTGGCATCTTCGCCTGTATCTCACCGTGGAATTTCCCGCTGGCGATTTTCATCGGTCAAGTCACGGCGGCGCTTGCCGCCGGCAACACAGTCGTGGCGAAGCCCGCCGAACAAACCCCATACATCGCCCATGTGGCGGTGGAGTTGATGAAACAGGCAGGCTTCCCCGATGGCGTCTGCAACCTCGTGCTCGGCGAAGGTGAGACCGGTAAGGCGCTGGTCGAGCATGACGACATCAACGGCGTCTGCTTTACCGGCTCGACCGCGACCGCCCATGCCATTAACCGCGCGCTGGCGGCCAAGGACGGGCCGATCACGCCGCTGATCGCGGAGACCGGCGGCATCAACGCCCTCGTCGTCGATTCGACGGCCTTGCCGGAACAGGTTGCCGACGATGTCGTCACCTCCGCCTTCCAGTCGTCCGGGCAAAGATGTTCCGCCCTGCGCATTCTCTACCTGCAGGATGATGTCGCCGACGACATGCTGGAAATGATTATCGGTGCAGCAGAGGCGCGCCGCTTCGGCGATCCGTCTGATCCGAAGACCGATATCGGCCCGGTTATCGACAAGGAAGCGATGGACAATCTCCAGGCCCATGCCGACAAGATGGAAAAACAGGGCAGGCTTGTCTGGAAAGGCAAGACGCCTGAAGGCCTGAGCGGCACTTTCATGGCGCCGCATATTTTCGAGCTTGATGCGCTCGATGCCCTGAAGACGGAAGCCTTCGGCCCGATCCTGCATGTCGTGCGCTGGAAGAACGATCAGCTCGACCAGGTTCTGGAAGCGGTCAACGCGACGGGCTACGGTCTGACCTTCGGCATCCACTCGCGCATCGACGGCATCGCCGACTATGTGCTGCCGCGGGTGAAGGCGGGTAATATCTACGTCAACCGCAACATCATCGGCGCAATCGTCGGTGTACAGCCTTTCGGTGGTGCCGGTCTTTCCGGTACAGGGCCAAAGGCAGGCGGGCCGAACTACCTCCAACGTTTCTGCGAGGAGAAAGCGGTCTCCGTCAACACCGCAGCAGCCGGCGGCAACGCCTCGCTGATTGCACTGGCGAACTAATAATTAGATCCAGCGCCGCGTTTTCTGCAGGTAGTCAGTATGCGCGGCGCCGAATTTCTGAGCCAGCACACGCTCTTCCGGCACGATCTGGATGGCCGTCATCACCAGCACGAACCCGATGATGGTCAGGGCGCCGAGCGGATTGCCGAGCTTGATCACCCAGCCTGTCAGTAAGAGCGCCATGCCGAGATACATCGGGTTGCGGGTGTAACGGTAGATACCGTCCGTCACGATGGTGCTTGCCTGTTCCAGCGCGACAGGGCTGACTGTCGTCTTGTGGCGGTGGAACTGGACAATACCTGCGATGGCAATGACAACAGCACTGATCGAAAGCACTGCGGCTGTGACATCCTGGCCGGGCCAGTCCCATTCAAGATCAGGAAAAAGCCGCGCCAGCCCCCACGCGATGAAGGCCCAGAAGGCAACTTGCAGGACGGGGGGTATGCGCATCATTTCTCTCCTTACCGGGCCGGTTGCCACCGGAAGCTGCGCCAGGCGATGATCGCGCCGATACCGCCCCATGCCGCGATGATGATCAAGTCGTGCAGGTCTGCCCGACCGCCGAAGAACGTTGCTGTCGCGGCATCGGCAAACGGGCGCACTGGCAGTGCGTTGGCGGCAAGGTCCAGCCAGCGCGGCATGTTCGGGATCGGGAAGAACACGTTCGAGCCGAAGATGATCGGGAAGGAGATCGCGTTGAGGATCGCCGGGCCCGCCTGCGCATTGGGGATAAACGCGGTGATCGCAAGGCCAAGCGCCGACAGGCTCGCGGCGCCGAGGATGATGATGGCGAGAAAGCCCGGCAGGATCGACAGGTTCAGCGGCACGCCAAAGGCGGTCACACCAAGGATCACGCACAGGATCGAAGTGATGACGCCGACGCTCATCGCCAGCAGGATACGCGCGGCAATGTAAGACGAGATCGGCGTCGGCGTGCCGCGAATGCGCTTCAGCCGGCCCATGTCGCGATCATAGAGCAGCCCGGCGGCGAGATTCGTAAAGCACGTCATGATGACGGAGAAGACCGACATGCCGGCGGTATAGAACGCGGTCATCGGCAAATCGCCGCCGTCAGGGGCGGCAAAATCGCCGAACACCAGCGAGTTGATGGTCAGGAACATCAGTGGGAAGAGCGTTCCGAAAAACGCCGCCATCGGATTGCGCAGGAAGGATATCCCGGCATAGCGGTAATGCAGGAAGGTGATGGAAAGCCAGCGCATCATGCCCCTTCCTTCCGTTCTGCCGTGTCATTTGCGATGAGCGACAGGTAGATTTCTTCGAGTGTCGGGCGCTCGACTGTCAGGTCGGTCAGGCTGACGCTTTCGGCCATCGCCCAGCCGGTGAGGTCGTTGAGCAGTGGTACTGGATCATCGGCGATGATCTGCATCGCGCCACGTCGTGTCATGCGCGCCTCTGCCGCGAAGCGGTCCGGCAGGTCAGTGCCTGCGGGCAGGCGAAAGCTGATCGTGCTCGCCGCCTCGGCCCTGCCGCCCAGCGTCTCCGGCGTGCCAGTGGCGATGATGCGCCCGACGGCAATCACCGCGACTTCATCGGCAAGGTTCTGGGCCTCGTCCATGTAGTGCGTGGTCAGGAGCACAGTCTTGCCCATATCCTTCAGCTCCCGGATCATCGCCCAGGCTTCCTGCCGTGCATCCGGGTCGAAGCCGGTGGTCGGCTCATCGAGGAAGCAGAGGTCCGGGTTGCCGACGATAGCGAGCCCGACATCGAGGCGCCGCTTCTGCCCGCCGGACAGCTTGCCGACGCGGGTGCCTGCCTTGTCGGAGAGGCCGACCAGCGCGATTACCTCGTCGACATTGCGGGGGGCTGGATAGGCGCCTGCAATCATCGCCATGATTTCGCGCACGGTTAGGAATGAATCCGCTGCCGTTTCCTGCGACACGATGCCGATGCGCCGCTTCATCTCCAGCTGGTTCCGGGCCGGGTCGAAGCCGAGAACGCTGACCTCGCCGCTGTCGCGCTGCTGATACCCTTCGAGGATTTCGACCGTCGTCGTCTTGCCTGCGCCATTGGGGCCGAGCAACGCAAATATCGTCCCGGTACGGATCGACAGATCGACCCCGGCAACGGCCTGCACGCCCGGAAAGGCCTTGCGCAGGCCGGAGACTTCTATCGCAGCTTCTGTCATCGTGTCTCCCCTCCCGAGCCTCTCACTAATGCCTAGTGCTTCTCGGCCCAGTCGCGGTGGGCGCGGTCGAGGTCATAGGCAGACATCGCCGCCAGCGTGACAACATCGACGACCTTGCCACCGGTCTGGACGATCTGCACCGGCTTTTCCATGCCGATCAGCAGCGGCCCGATGACGATGGCACCGCCGGCCTCGCTCATCAGCTTGGTCGCGACGGAGCCCGAATGGATGCCCGGTGCGATCAGCACGTTCGCCGCTCCGGTCAGGCGCGAGAACGGATAGATCCTGCGGTGTTCCTCATTCAGCGCCATGCGCGGCGTCATCTCGCCTTCATACTCGAAGTCGATATCCTCGCGGCTGTCGAGTTCCTTTACCGCGATGGACACGCGTTCCGAATATTCCGTCAGCGGATTGCCGAAATTGGAATAGGACAGGAAGGCGACGCGCGGGTTGAAGCCCAGCTGTCGCACGGCGTGGGCTGCCTGCACGGCGATGTCGGCGAGCTGGTGCGATGTCGGCATTTCGGTGATCGTCGTGTCAGCCATGAAAATAGCCCTGCCCCGCGCGAGAATGGCGGACAGGCCGATGACCCGCTCGCCGGGCTTCGGGTCGATCGCCAGTTTCACGTTCTCGAACGCGACATTGTAGTGGCGGGTGACGCCGGTCACCATGCCGTCTGCGTGGTCCATAGCCAGCATGCAGGCGCCGAAGACGTTCCGGTCATTGTTGACGAGGCGTTCGCAGTCCCGATACAGCATGCCGCGCCGTTGCTGGCGGGCATAGAGATATTCCGTGTACTCTTTATTATGGGACGAGGCGCGGGCGTTCCAGATTTCGATATCCGGGTTCGCCGGGATGCCGAGATGGTCGAGCTGCCGCTGTACCCGGTCTTCCCTTCCGATCAGGATCGCCTGTCCCAGCCCCTGGCTCTGGAACGCGTATGCCGCGCGGATCACCGTGTCGTCCTCACCCTCGGCAAACACGATACGCTTCATCGCACTGGCGCGTACGGAACCATAGACCTTCTGCAGGAAGGACGCTGACGGATCGAGGCGCGTCTGTAGTGTTGCCTTGTAGGCCTCCATGTCCTTGATCGGTCGTCGGGCAACGCCCGTGTCCATCGCGGCTTTCGCCACGGCCGGCGGGATGTGGGTGACAAGGCGCGGGTCGAACGGCGTCGGGATGATGTATTCGCGCCCGAACTGCAGCCGTTTGCCATAGGCTGCGGCGACCTCGTCGGGCACGTCCTCGCGGGCAAGTTCAGCCAGCGCCTTGGCGCAGGCGATCTTCATTTCTTCATTGATCGTCCGTGCACGGGCGTCAAGCGCCCCACGGAAGATGTAAGGAAAGCCGAGCACATTGTTGACCTGGTTGGGATAGTCCGACCGGCCCGTCGCCATGATCGCGTCATCGCGCACGGCGTGGACTTCCTCCGGCGAGATTTCCGGGGTCGGGTTGGCCATGGCGAAGATGATCGGGTCCTTCGCCATCGATTTTATCATGTCCTGGGTGAACGCGCCGGCCACGGACAGCCCGATGGCAACGTCCGCCCCTTCCATCGCTTCGGCCAGCGTGCGCTTGTCGGTATTGACCGCATGGGCGGAACGCCACTGGTCCATCTTTTCGTCGCGGCCCTTGTAGATGACGCCCTCGCGGTCGCACAGGATCGCGTTCTCATGGGGCAGGCCCATCGCCTTGATCAAGCCGATCACGGCGAGCGCGGACGACCCGGCACCGGACACGGCGACCTTCACGTCCTTGATGTCCTTGCCCGCAATCTCCAGCGCATTGATCAGTCCGGCGGCGGCGATGATCGCGGTGCCGTGCTGGTCGTCATGGAACACCGGAATGTCCATCAGCTCTTTCAGCTGCTGCTCGATAATGAAACTGTCCGGCGCCTTGATGTCTTCCAAGTTGATGCCACCAAAGGCAGGCCCCAGATATTTCACGCAATTGATGAAGGCTTCCGGGTCGGATGTGTCGACTTCCAGGTCGACCGAGTCGATATCGGCGAAGCGCTTGAACAGCACCGACTTGCCCTCCATCACCGGCTTGGAGGCCAGCGCGCCGAGATCGCCAAGCCCGAGGATCGCCGTGCCGTTGGAAATGACCGCGACCATGTTGCCCTTGGAGGTATAGTCGTATGCCTTGTCGGGATCCTCGGCGATCGCCTTGACCGGCGCCGCGACGCCGGGGGAATAGGCCAGCGACAGGTCGCGCTGCGTCGCCATCGGCTTGGTCGCGTTGATCTCCAGCTTGCCGGGCTTGCCGCGGGCGTGAAACTCCAGCGCTTCCTCGTCGGTTACCTTGGCGCGGTCATCCGTTTGTGATGGCATATTATCTGGCTTTCCTCGTCTCTATTCCGGGCATTATCATTATGTGGTCCGTTCAAGCCCAATGCGTCCCTTCCTGCAAGAGCGCGCAACGGGCCCGCAAGCAGTGATGGTTGTTTTTAACGCTATCAGGCCGCATATGTGGCGCAAGCTGAAAGGTAAGTTTCATGTTCATCCAGACCGAAGACACCCCGAACCCCGCCTCGATGAAATTCCTGCCCGGCCAGCCGGTGCTGGGCGAGGGCAAGATGGGCATGGATTTCCCCTCGCGCGACTCCGCCGCCAAGGCCCCGATGGCCGAGGCGCTGTTCGATATCGATGGTGTCGACAGCATCTTTCTCGGCGCTGATTTCGTCACGGTGACGAAGACCGACGGCACAGAATGGCACCACATCAAGCCGGCGATTCTCGGCACCATTGCCGATTATCTCACGGCCGGCCTGCCGGTGCTGAGCGAAGGCGCGGAGACGAAGGACCTGACCGCCGGATCGGCGGAGGATTATGACGGCGAGACGAAAGAGATCGTCGAACAGATCATCGAGCTGATCGACACCCGCGTGCGCCCGGCCGTCGCCAATGATGGCGGCGACATCATCTTCCACCGGTTCGAAGAGGATAGTGGCCTCGTCTACCTGACCATGCGCGGCGCCTGCGCCGGCTGCCCGTCCTCGACCATCACGCTCAAGAACGGCATCGAGAACCTGCTCAAGCACTATGTGCCGGAAGTGAATGCGGTTGAGGCGGTGATGTGATCTGCGGGTTTGCCTCGCGACCAAACGCTCTAATTATCAACTCGAGAGCAACCAGAGGAGAACCTCCATGTCTGATGACAAGGTCTATGCCGTATCGAAGATTGTCGGCACGTCGAAGAATTCCATCGAGGACGCCATCCAGAACGCCATCGGCACGGCGGCCAAGACGCTGAAGAACCTCGACTGGTTCAATGTCTGCGAGACCCGCGGCTATATCGAGGACGGCAAGGTCGCCTGGTATCAGGTCACCATCGAACTGGGCTTCCGCTACCAGAAATAATTCACGACCAAGGGGACGATCTTTATGGCCGACCAGCCCGAAACGCTGAAAGAAAAGCCGACTGACAACAAGCCGATCGGCGATCACGCGCTCGACCAGATCCTGCGCGAGGCGCGCACCTATAATGATTTCTCCGAGGAGCCCGTCTCCGACGCGATGATCAAGGCGCTCTACGAGCTGACCAAATGGGGCGCGACATCGGCCAATTCCTCGCCCGCCCGGTTCGTGTTCATCACCTCGAAAGAGGCGAAGGAGCGGCTCGCCCCGCACCTGACCGACCAGAACCGCGCCAAGACGATGAAATGCCCGCTCAATGTCATCATCGCCCATGACATGGAGTTCTACGAGAAATTGCCGAAGCTGTTTCCGCACACCGATGCGAAAAGCTGGTTCGAGGGCGACGCGGCCAAGATCGAGGAGACGGCCTTCCGCAACGGCACGCTTCAGGGCGCTTACCTGATGCTCGCCGCCCGCGCGCTGGGCCTCGATTGCGGGCCGATGTCCGGCTTCGACAAGGCCGGCGTCGACGAGGAGTTCTTCAAGGGCACGCCGCTTAAGTCGAACTGGCTGTGCAATATCGGCTATGGCACGACGAAGAACCTGTTCCCGCGTTCCCCGCGCCTGTCCTTCGACGAGGCTTGCGAGATACTCTGACGGATAGCGACCTCACTATTTGACAATGTCAGGTTTTGTCCCGATGAGGGCGCCATGATCGTTCTGTCCATCGACACCTGCCTGCAGGCCTGCTCCGCTGCCATCGTAAAGGATGGCGCGCCATTGGCCGTGCGCTCGGAGGCCCGCGAGAAGGGCCATGCAGAGCGCCTCGCGCCGCTCGTCGCTGAGGTGCTGGACGCAGCAGGCACCAACCCGGCACAGATCACCCGCATCGGCGTGACGACAGGCCCCGGCTCGTTTACCGGCGTGCGCGTCGGCCTTGCCTTCGCCCGCGGCCTCGCCGTGGCGCGGCCTGTCGAGCTTGTCGGCATCTCGACGCTGGAGGCGATCGCCGCCGGTGTAACCGTGCATGATGGCGCGGTGCGCGGCGTGCTCATCGATGGCCGCCGAGGCCAGGTCTATGGCCAGCTCTTCGACGGTGCATCGCTGATGCCGCTGGCAGAGCCCTTCGTCGAGAACCCGGATATCGCCGCGACCCTGCTGCGTGATCAGGCCGCCGGGCGAGACCTCGTGCTCGCCGGCACCGGCGTGCCGCTTGCCTTCCCCGACCGCATGGATGATTTTGACTGGGCCACGCAGCAGCCGGACGCGGTGGTCATCGCGTCTCTCTCCGCGGCTCGTCCCGCTGATGCGGAGCCGCCAGCGGCCTTCTACCTGCGTCCGCCCGACGCCAAACCTGCCCGGCCCATGCTATGAGCGGCCAGACGATTTCCTGCTCGCTAGCAGGCCCGACACATGCGGATTTGCTGGCTCGTCTCCATGCCGAAATATTCGTTTCGGAGCCTTGGGACGCTAACTGGTTCGGCCGCATGCTGCTCAATCCGGCGGTTTCAGGCCTGATCCTGTCACGAGACGACGAGCCTACAGGACTGGCGCTCACCAGCGCCGTCGCCGATGAAGCCGAAATTCTGACTATCGGCATCCTGCCAGCCTGCCGCCGTCAGGGCCTGGGCGGGGCGCTGCTGGAAGCCGTCATCGGAGATGCTGCCGGCCGCGGCGTCACCCGGCTGCATCTGGAGGTTTCCGCCGATAACCACGCCGCCATCGCGCTTTATGAAAAAGCGGGCTTTGCCCGCACGGGGTTACGCCGTAAATATTACAGGAACGGCGCCGACGCAGTGATGATGGCGCATGAACTACGACCACCGGCGCTTTAACAAAGGCAGGACATCCATGAACCGCATCGAAAATCTCTGTCTTGAAAAAGGCCTGCGCATGACCGACCAACGCCGTGTGATTGCAAGGGTCATTTCGGAAGCGGAAGATCATCCTGACGTTGAGGAAATTCACCATCGGGCCAATGGCATCGACGAACGCATCTCGATAGCCACCGTCTACCGCACCATGCGCCTGTTCGAGGAGTACGGCATTGTCGAACGCCACGACTTCAATGATGGCCGCTCGCGCTATGAAGAAGCGACGGAAGACCATCACGACCACCTCATAAACCTGAAAAGCGGCGAGGTGATCGAGTTCGTCAATGAGGAGATCGAGAAGCTGCAGGAAAAGATCGCCCGCGAGCATGGCTTCCGCCTCGTCGATCACCGGCTGGAGCTTTACGGCGTTCCTTTGAAAGACGACGACAAGTAAGCCTCACTGCACCGACACGCATTTGCGCACCCACGCGGCATAGCCATTGGTGGCGGCAATGACCGGCAGGGCAATGATTTCCGGCTCGTCATAGGCATGGTTTTCCATCACCAGCCGGGCGAGCGGATCGAACGCGCCGCCCATGGTCTTCATCACCAGGAGGAACTCGGTATCTTCCTCTATCTTGCCCTGCCAGCGATACTGGCTGGCGATTTCGCTGATCTGGACACAGGCAGCAAGCCGTGCGTCCAGCACCGCGCGGGCGATCTTTTCTGCGTCTTCCTCGCTGGAAGTCGTCACGTGCACGGCGATCAGGTCGCGGACCCCACTCGTGATCTGGCTCTCTTCACTCATGCTTGAAATACTCCTCTAATATGCGTACATCCCGGTTCTCCAATTTCCCTGACACACTCCGCGATGAAAAGGCTAGTCGATGAGCGACCGTAACGATCTTGAAAATGATGACCTGGAAAACGAGCCGGGCCTTCTGGATGACGAAGATCTGGGCGATGAGTTCGGTCTCGGCGACCCGGAAAGCATGGATCTGGGCGATGAGGACCTGACCGACGAGGGCTCTCGCGCCGCCCAGCTGGAAGAGGAACTGGCCGCGACGAAAGACCGTATGCTGCGCCTTGCTGCCGATCTGGAGAACACCCGCCGCCGGGCCCAGAAGGAAAAGACCGAGGCCGCGCAATACGGCATTTCCGGCTTTGCCCGCGATCTTCTGTCCGTCGCTGACAATTTCCAGCGCGCGCTGCAATCGGCCCCGGAAGAGGGCGCGGAAGTAACCGCCGAGACGATGGCAGGCCTGATCAACGGCATTCGCATGACCGAGAAGGAATTGCTGAGCGTGTTCGAGCGCAACGGCGTCAAGCGCGTCTTCCCGGAAGGGGAAAAGTTCGATCCGCACCTGCACCAGGCGATCGCCCATGTGCCGGGCAATGGCAAGCCGGCCGGCCATGTCGTCGATGTTGCCCAGCCGGGCTTCGTGCTGGGTGAGCGCGTCCTGCGCGCGGCGATGGTCACCGTTTCTTCCGGCGAGTAAACGCCTGCCAGGTCTGGCCTAATCGTAAACAAGTCTTAACCATGCCGGGCCGAGACTGCGGCCCGCATGGTTAGCTCGCTTACACCCTCACGGCCCCGCCGGGGCATGCTGGCGGCTGTTCTCCTCTCGGGAACGGCCATGCTTGGTGTGCCTGCATTCGCGCAGAACAACTCAGCGCAGTCGGCTGCAACGGTTACGGTCACGAGCGATCAGGCACTGGCCATTGCCGGCGAGC
The DNA here is from genome assembly GCF_009712425.2 of Aquisalinus luteolus. Classification (GTDB taxonomy): domain Bacteria; phylum Pseudomonadota; class Alphaproteobacteria; order Caulobacterales; family Parvularculaceae; genus Aquisalinus; species Aquisalinus luteolus. The sequence continues at coordinate 106,586 of NZ_VCJR02000002.1, read as the reverse complement.
TGGTCGCCAAGGGCAAGCTGGAAGAGGCGGAGGTCATCATCGACCGCCTGATGATTGAGCAGCCGGATGGCATCGACCAGACGCAAGTATCTTTCCTGAAAGGCATGATCGCTGCCAGCCGCGAAGACTATGAAGCGGCGGAAAAGATTTTTCGCGATATCCTGGCCGATCGTCCTGACCTTGTCCGTATACGGCTGGAACTGGCGCGCGTCCTGTTCGAACAGGAAAAGGATACCGCCGCCGCCTATCACTTCCGTCTTGTCATGGGCAATGGCCTGCCCGATGAAGTGATCGCCAACGTCAAACGCTATCTGACAGTGATCGAGAATCGGAAGGTCTGGCGCGTCTCGCTGTCGATGGCGGCGGAGCCCTCGACCAATATCAATGCCGGGCCTGATGACGAGCGCGTCACCCTGTTCGGCCTGCCATTCCAGCTTAGCGACGATGCGCTGTCGCAATCGGGCGTCGGCGTGTCGACGTCGCTCAACATCTCTGCCATGCCACAGATCAACAGCCGTGCCCGGCTGGAGGCGCGCGCCGGTATTCGCTACACGGATTATGAAGGTGCGGGATTTGACGATGCGTTCGCTTATGCCGAGGCAGGCCCGCGCATTTCCGTCGGTCGCCTCAATGCGGCGGTACTGGCAACGACCTCCAGGCGCCAGTTCGGTGGGGACAACTACTCGACCAGTTATGGCGCCCGGCTTGTGCTGACGACATCGCTGTCCCAGCGCACCCGGTTCTCCGTCAATCTCTCCGGTCAGGAAGTCGATTACGATCAGGCGATTGCCCGCAATGGCCCGGTCTGGTCTGGCGGTGTCAGTCTTGCCCGTATTCTCGACCGGCGCACGCGCGGCGATGTCGGTATCCAGATCACGCGAGAGGATGCAGAGGCCGACCCGCTGAAGAATACGCAGACGCAAATCTATGTCTCGATCATGCGCGAATTTCCCTGGGGCATCACGGCGGCCGTTCGTCCTGAATATATCCGTCGCGAGTTCGACGAGCGCGCCATCATCGATCCGGAAATCCGCGAGGACGAGGCATGGGCCCTCAGCATGCAGATCACCAAGCGGGACTGGAGCTATCACGGCTTTGCGCCGGTTTTCCGCTACAGCTACCTGACCAATTCATCGACCCTGAGCCAGTATGAATATGATCGCCACTCTGTCGATGTCAGCGCGACGCGAGAGTTCTGACTTCATTCAGGCAAAAGAGGACCCGGCCTTCGTGAAAAGGCCGGGCGAGTTTTTCCGAGAGGTAAGTTTTATTCCTGCGAGTTATTGCTGCGATGTCGCGTCCGGGTTGGAGCCGACAAAGCCGCCAATGCCGTGGACATTCTCGTTGCCGAAGACAAACGTGCCTGCAACTTCATCCGCATCGGCACCGAAGAAGCCGCCTTCAAGCTCGCCGATGATTGACTCGTCACTGTCGCTGATGAACTCGCCAAAGAAAGTATCGACATAGACATTCCCGGATCCGGTGAAGGTGTCATAGTCGAAATAGTCCGTACGGCCATTGATACCGGTCTCGGCGATATCGGCATCCATGGTGAAGGCCATGGTCTGGGCGGTGAAATCGAAATCGAAATTGATGGCACCTGTCAGGAACTGGGTGTTGTTGTTCTGCAGGATGTGCCCGGCCATGGCAGCGGCATAGCTTGCCGTGCCGGTGCGTGGCACTTCATAGCGCGGGGTCGGCAGGCCGAATACCGCAACACCGTAACTGGCCTCATCGGCCTGTGTCTGGTCGAACCAGATGCCAAGGGAGGTATAGTTCGTGGTCGTTGCATAATTGTTCAGCCGAAGATGGCTGTAGGTAACGCCATTGCTGGTGTAGGTGAAGAAATCGCGGTCGGTCAGGTAGCGATCGACACTTTCCTGCAGGGCGGTGAGCCGCTCCTGGTCGTCCTCATCTTCTGAATTCTCCAGTCCGATCAGGTAGCTGTCCACCGCGTTGGGGTTGCCATCATATTCGGCGCCAAAGCCGAAAGCAGACGGCAGGGAGGAGATCACAATGGCTTCATTGGAATATTCCCAACCCGTCGTTTCAGGGTCGGGCATGGTCAAGATGACATTGCGGAACGTCTCCTCCATGGTCACGTCGCCGGAAGAGATATCGAAAGTGAAGGTCTGCATGTCCCGGTCATAGAACATGGTGTTGCCATCATCGAAGGAGCCTCGCACGGATTCGCGCAAGGAAAGCGCGCCGTTCGGCGCAACGCCCAGGCGCATGGTTGTCGCCGCAACGGCAAAGGTCTGATCGACGCCGTCACCGTTTGACGGGTGGGCATAGGAGACATCTGTCAGGATGAAGTTGGATGGGGGCGCCGTATTGCCGCTGCCATCAACCACCGGCAAGGTCGGGTTCGGTGTGCCACCGCCGCCAGCCGACTGGCATGCTGCCATCGTGGCTGCCGCGATCATCAGAGTGAAGATATTTGCCGTGCGCATCATGCCCGGTTCCCCTGTGCAAAAGAATACTCTGCCTCAGGATGTACCAGACCCGGATGAATGCATGGTTAAGGGAGTGTCTATGATTGCGCCTGTCGGCCGGGCGCGTCAGGCGGCAAGGCCATGATTGTGCGGTTTGCGAGGCTCACCGGCTTTCGACCAGAGTGTTTCGTGAATATTATAGAAGATGGTCTGCACGAAAGGCTCGATCAAGCCGATGGACAGGGCGATGGCGACCGATCCGGTCAGCGCATAGGCGACGAGGAACGCCACAGTCAGGTGCATAATTCCATAGGTAGCGGTCTTCAGCGCGGACCTGCTTTTCAGCGCATTTGTTGCAATCCTGACCATGGTGCTACTCCCGGGACTATATATCTGCAAAATCGATTACAATAACAATGTGCATCAACAACACCGATCAATCCAGTGCCGTTCAGATTTATCGCAAAAATGTGATCCTGCACTGGCCGTAACGGTTGCGGACCCGTGAGGCCCTGCCTATATGCGCTTCGAAGCCGGTTTTCCCGGCCCAAATCATTATCTTTAAAGGGGCTAGCCGCCCGCGAGTGCTCACAACGGCGTCTCAGGCGCCAGAGGCTCCTTTAAGGCCAGCCTGCTAAATGGAGACAGAAAACATGGGTAAAGTAATTGGTATCGACCTCGGCACGACCAACTCCTGCGTCGCCTTCATGGACGGCAAGGATCCGAAGGTCATCGAAAACGCCGAGGGCAACCGCACCACGCCGTCCGTTGTCGCCTTCACCGAGGATGGCGAGCGTCTGATGGGCCAGCCGGCGGTTCGCCAGGCCGTCACCAACCCGTCCAATACATTCTTTGCGATCAAGCGCCTGATCGGCCGCACCTTCGGTGACCCGACCGTCAAGAAAGATGCCGAGATGGTCCCTTATGCGATCGTGCAGGGCGACAATGGCGATGCCTGGGTCGAGAGCCGCGGCGAGAAATACGCCCCCTCCCAGATTTCAGCTTTCATCCTGCAAAAGATGAAAGACACCGCCGAAGCCTATCTCGGCGAAAATGTCACCCAGGCCGTCATCACCGTTCCGGCCTACTTCAACGACGCCCAGCGCCAGGCAACCAAGGACGCCGGCAAGATCGCGGGCCTTGAAGTGCTGCGCATCATCAACGAGCCGACCGCGGCGGCCCTCGCCTATGGCCTCGACAAGCAGGAAGGCAAGACGATTGCCGTATTCGACCTTGGCGGCGGTACGTTCGATATTTCCATTCTGGAAATCGGCGACGGCGTCTTCGAAGTGAAGTCCACCAATGGCGACACTTTCCTCGGTGGTGAGGACTTCGACATGCGTATCGTCGAATACCTCGCAGACGAGTTCAAGAAGGATCAGGGCATCGACCTGCGCAAGGACAAGCTGGCCCTGCAGCGCCTCAAGGAAGAAGCCGAGAAAGCCAAGAAAGAGCTGTCCTCGGCGACCCAGTATGAAGTCAACCTGCCCTACATCACGGCGGATGCTTCGGGTCCGAAACACCTCAACCTGAAACTGTCCCGCGCCAAGTTCGAGAGCCTCGTCGAGGATCTGGTCAAGCGCACGGTCGAGCCATGCAAGGCCGCGCTGAAAGACGCCGGCGTTTCCGCCTCCGACATCGATGAAGTCGTTCTCGTCGGCGGCATGACCCGTATGCCGAAAATCCAGGAGACCGTGAAGAACTTCTTCGGCAAGGACCCGCACAAGGGTGTGAACCCGGACGAGGTCGTTGCGCTTGGCGCCGCGATCCAGGCCGGCGTCCTGCAGGGCGACGTTAAAGACGTCCTGCTGCTCGACGTCACCCCGCTGTCGCTCGGTATCGAGACGCTGGGCGGTGTCTTCACCCGGCTGATCGACCGCAACACGACGATCCCGACCAAGAAGTCCCAGGTCTTTTCTACTGCGGAGGACAACCAGTCCGCCGTGACGATCCGGGTCTTCCAGGGTGAGCGCGAGATGGCTGCCGACAACAAGATGCTCGGCCAGTTCGATCTCGTCGGCATACCGCCGGCCCCGCGCGGCGTGCCGCAGGTCGAGGTCACTTTCGACATCGACGCCAACGGTATCGTCAATGTGTCGGCGAAAGACAAGGCGACCAATAAGGAACAGTCGATCCGTATCCAGGCTTCCGGCGGTCTGTCCGATGCCGACATCGAACAGATGGTCAAGGATGCAGAAGCAAACGCGGAAGCCGACAAGGAACGTCGCGGTCTGGTCGAAGCCCGCAACCAGGCAGAGGCCCTGATCCACTCGACCGAAAGTGCCCTGAAAGAGCATGGCGACAAGATCGAGGGCTCCGATAAGGAAGCGATCGAGAAAGAGATTGCCAGCCTGAAGGAGCTGTCCGAGGACGATAGTGTCACCGCAGAGAAATTGCAGGAAGGCATCCAGTCGCTGGCACAGGCTTCCATGAAGCTTGGCGAGGCCATGTACTCCGCCCAGGGTGGTGACAGTGGCGAAGCTGCTGCTGCCGCAGATGCGGCCCGCGAAGCAGCCGAGGACGCCGACATTGTCGATGCCGACTACGAAGAAGTAGACGGCGACAAGAAATAAGACATTCAGGCCCGGCTCAGATGATGAGCCGGGCCGTTCGTTTTTCCTTTAGCGGCGTCGGCTTTTACAGCAGGCGCCGTTTTACAGTCAGGGCTTGCCAATTCTCAATTTGTGGCGCTGACACAAGAAGCGTGATAGGGCGCATGGGTTATGGCGCAGGATTTTTACACAATGCTGGGGGTGGCGAAGGATGCCGACGGGCCGACGATCAAGTCGGCCTATCGCAAGCTTGCCATGAAATACCACCCCGACCGCAATCCGGGTGACGCCGAGGCCGAGGCCAAGTTCAAGGAAATCGGCGAGGCCTACGAGGTTCTCTCCAACGAGCAGAAACGCGCCGCCTATGACCGGTTCGGTCATGCTGCCTTCAAGAATGGCGGGGGCGGTGGCCCCGGCGGTATGGGTGGCGGCTTCGGCGGCGGGGCGCAGGGCTTCGGGGCCGGTGCTTTCTCCGACATTTTTGACGATATCTTCGGCGAATTCATGGGTGGCCAGCGCGGTGGCGGCCAGCGGCGCAGTCCCGGTCGCGGTGCCGACCTCAAGCACGAAATGACGATCTCCCTGCGCGATGCCTTCGAAGGCAAGAAGCAGACGATCACCGTACCCTCGTCAGAAGCATGCGAGCCTTGTGAAGGCTCCGGCGCTGAGCCGGGCTCGGGCCCGACGACCTGCGGCACCTGCGGCGGCGTCGGCCGCGTGCGTGCGCAGCAGGGCTTCTTCACGGTCGAGCGCACCTGCCCGACCTGTTCCGGTCGCGGCCAGGTCATCACCGATCCGTGCAAGGCCTGCAATGGCCAGGGCCGCGTGCGCAAGGACCGCACCCTGCAGATCGAGATCCCCGCAGGCGTCGAGGACGGCACCCGCATCCGCCTTGCCGGCGAAGGTGAAGCTGGCGTGCGCGGCGGGCCGTTCGGCGATCTCTATCTCTTCGTCTCGGTCAAGGACCACGAGCTGTTCGAGCGTGACGGGCCAGAGCTCTACTGCATGGCCCACGTGCCGATGACGACGGCGGCCCTTGGCGGAGAGATCGAGGCGCCTGTCATCGATGGCGGCCGCGTGAAGCTGAAAATTCCGCCGGGCAGCCAGTCGGGCAAGAAATTCCGCCTGCGCGGCAAGGGTATGACCATGCTGCGCCGGAAAGGCCGCGGCGACATGATCGTCGAGCTGCATGTCGAAACGCCGGTCGACCTGACCCCGCGCCAGAAGGAACTGCTTCAGGAATTCTGCCGCGAAGGCGGCGACGACCGCTGCCCGGAATCGAAGAACTTCTTCGAAAAGGCCAAGGACTTCTGGGCCTCGATGAAGGACCCGTCCTGATGTCAAACCCGAACGTTATCGTCGCGGGGATCAGGGGCCGCATGGGCCGCCAGATCGCACGTCTCGTGCTCGACAGTGAAAAACTGGCGCTGAGCGGCGGTACCGTGCCTGCCAGTGACAGTCTCGCTGGTGACACGATCGCGATGACAGATACCCGCGACACCGCGCATGATATTCCCGTCACGGATGATCTGGCGAAGTTCGACGGCGTGCCGGATGTGGTCATCGATTTCACCGCACCGGATCATACGATGTCATTGCTGGAGACCTGCCTCAGGGAAAAGTCGGCACTGGTCATCGGCACCACCGGCTTCAGCGATGAACAGGAAGAGAAAATCCGTCAGGCTGCGGAAAAAATCGCCATCGTGAAAGCGGGCAATATGAGCCTCGGCATCAACCTGTTGACCCTGCTGGTCGAACAGGCCGCCGCTGCTCTTGGCCCGGATTATGACATCGAGATCCATGAGGCCCATCACCGCCATAAAAAGGACGCCCCCTCCGGCACGGCTCTGATGCTGGGCGAGGCCGCTGCAACAGGGCGCAAGGTCTCGCTGAAGGACCAGGCAGTCTACGCCCGAGAGGGCCAGACGGGTGTGCGCCCGGAAGGCGCGATAGGCTTCTCCGTAACCCGCGCCGGCGGTATCATCGGCGAGCACGAGGTTCTTTTCGGGGCAGAAGAGGAAATCATCAGTTTGTCCCACAAGGCGCTGGACCGCTCGGTCTTTGCCCGTGGCGCCGTCACGGCAGCAGGCTGGGTCGCGGGGCGTGAGCCCGGCCTTTATTCCATGCGCGACGTGCTGGGGCTTTAAGCTTCCCTTAACCCTGTTCCTTACCCGGATTTTCATTCCTTGGCCTCAGGATGTGCGCAGGATCAATGCTGCGCCAAGGGTCACCGCATGCTCAAACAACTGGCTGCCACGCTGTTTATCGGCTTTGTCATTGCCGCTGGTGTCTCTTTTTTCGAGAGTAATAACGGGCAATTGTCACAGCCGGACACCGAAGAAGGTGTGAGCCGCCGACCGGTCATGATGTCGGCAACCGCCTCACCGGTCTCGACTGGTCGCGCAATAGAGATATCCAAGGGCCGGGATGGCCATTTCCGCACGACCGTGAAGCTGAATTATGCCGATGTCCCGGTCATGATCGACACGGGCGCCAGCCTTCTCGCCCTGCGCGAAAGCGATGCCCGCAAGGCCGGTATCTATCCGCGCCGGGATGACTATACCTACTCTGTTTCAACGGCGAACGGCACTGTCATGGCCGCCGGCGCTGAAGTTCGTGAGCTGACGATAGGCACGGTCCGCATCCGGAATGTCGAAGCCTTCATCCTCCCGGATGAGGCGCTGGCAACGAACCTGCTCGGCATGAATGTCCTGTCGCAGTTCGGCGAAGTATCCTTCCGCGGCGACAGGCTGGTGCTGGACAGTCGTGCCGGGTAAGCGCTACCGAGCGGTCAGGGCTGCATCAGGCTCGGTAATGTGCCGAGATCGGCGCCCGCCTGTTTCATGAACATGTTCCGCAAGGGATCGACCCTGTTGACCAGGCCCATGCCGGTCGAACGCACCAGCCGCAGTGCCGGATTGTCGTTGGAGAAAAGCCGGTTCAGCACATCGGTGCCAAAGGCCAGGCTGGCGCTGTCGAATTGCCGCCAGCGATCGTACTGCGCCAGCGCCGTGCCATGGCCGATATCGAGCCCGGCACCGCGATGTTCGGCCAGCACATCGCATAGCGCGGCGATATCCTTGACACCCAGATTATAGCCCTGGCCGGCAATCGGGTGGATACCATGGGCGGCATCGCCGACCAGCGCCATGCGGTCGCCATGGAACTTCGTCGCCAAGTGAAAGGCGAGGGGATAGGACCAGCGCGGCCCGTCTAGCGAGAGGGCGCCAAGATAGGGCCCGAAGCGCTTCTCGATTTCTGTAACGAAATCCTCGTCGCTCAGGGCCAGGAAGGATCCGGCGCGATCTGCCTTCTCCGTCCACACCAGGGATGAGCGATTATTCGTCAGGGGCAGGATAGCAAACGGTCCTGACGGCAGGAAGAATTCCTGCGCGATGCCAAGATGATCTTTCTCATGGGCAACGGTGCAGACTATGCCTGTCTGTGGATAGGACCAGTTCAGTGTGCGGATACCGGCCCGTTCACGCAGGGGCGAGCGGCGGCCATCGGCAGCGACCAGCAAGCTGGCGGTCAGCGTTTCACCAGTGCTGAGCGGCACCGAGACCGAGGCGGGGCCGGTTTCCACCGGGCCGACGGTTGCCGGGGCGATAACCCTGATTGCTTCGCTGGCTTCCAGTGCGGCATTCATCACCTGGCGCAGGCGGCGGTTTTCCACGATCCAGCCGAGCGGCGTGTCTTCCGCCAGCTGCGATGAGTCAAAATGCAGGAAACCAGTGGCCTGGTGGCCCTTGCGAAACCGGTCCGCAGGACGACCGTCCGTAACCAGAATATCGTTGATCGCGCCAGCATCGGCGGCAAGGTCATCCCACAGGCCAAGACGCCTGAACAGGCGCACCGAGGCATAGGCAAGCGCCGTGGTGCGACCGTCGAAGTCAGGCAGGGTCTTGTCTGCTGGCGGGGCCGCATCGACCATGCAGACGGTAAAACCTTGATGGGAAAGGGCGAGCGCCGCAAGGCTGCCGCCGAGGCCGCCACCGGCGACGATGATGTCTGCTTGTTTTTCCATGTCCTGAACATAGGCAGGCTTTGCCGCCGGGTCGAGCGTGACATTGTGCGCTTCAGGAGCTGATCTGAAAGAAAAAACGCCCCGCCAGATGGCAGGGCGTTTTCACTCTCTCAGATACTGGCGCTTTCCTCCCCCGAGCGAAAGCGCCGATCTTCCCCGTATCGGGAGAAGGTCTTAGTTGGAGAAAGACAGACCGATACCGGCCCAGATGCCTGTGGAGTCGAATTCACCGTTCTCGATGTCATCGATGAACGTGTCTTCGGAGCTGTAGCCGGCGTTGACGCCTGCATAGCCGCTGACGGATTCAGAGAAAGCCTGGCTCAGTGCAAGGCCGACAGAACCGTACTGGTAGCCGTCGCCTTCATCCGGCTCGACGAAGCCCAGGGCAGCGCCGAAGTCGAGGCTCGTGGCTTCGCCCAGCGGCCAGGAATAACCGCCAGAACCTTCAAGCGTGAAGGCTTCCAGGTCGAAGTCGTAATAAGCATACACAGCCGGTGCGAAAGCAACGGTGTCGAAGCTCAGGCCGCCGTAGATTTCAGTCGTGGAGTCGAAACCATCGGAATAGGTGTAGGACGTGACGCCGACGTCAGCGGAAATGCTTTCGGACAGGGCGAAACCGTAACCGATGTAGTAATCGGTCTCTTCCAGGTAGTAGAAGTCGTCTTCTACCGGAGCGGAGTACCAGACACCGCCGTACAGGCCGCCATAGGACAGCTCGATACCCGGCTGGATGGCGCCCTCGGCCAGGCCAACGCCGCGGAATACATACTGGGATACATAATCGATCGACGCAGATACGCCGAGTTCTTGGGCGGAAGCCGTGGACATTACTGCCGGGGCGGCTACGCACAGCGCTGCTGCACTGATCATCAGTTTTTTGAGCATTACTATCTCCTTGTTACCTCTCTGTATATGGATTTGCCGCGGCGCATCCATACGTGACACAAAATGCCTAAAATTGCTGCGTTGCGAAATCAACGCCTTTTTTACAAAACTGTAAAATCCAACCAATGCTGTGACGTGTATGCAACAATTAGTGCTATTGGCAGGGGTTGGCTTGATATTAAATGCTAGTATAAGGCGATTCAGAGCATAAAATAGAAATTTCGTGCTGCGCCGCACAAGTTTTCGTGTTGCCACTCGTTTCGAATGACAATAGGATGACAGTTCGAGTGACGGGCGGCACAAGCCCAAAAACAATAACACCGACGAGGGTTTATTCTCATGAAATTAACCAGACAACTGATTGCCGGCGGGGTCGTGTCCATGCTCGGCATGGTCATGGCCAGCGGTGCCATGGCGCAGGAAATTCAGCCGGCTACCGAAACTTCGGCATTCGTCTTCAACTCGATCCTGTTCCTTATCTCGGGCATGGTCGTCATGTTCATGGCTGCGGGCTTCTGCATGCTCGAGGTCGGCATGGTCCGTTCCAAGAACGCGGCCACGATCTGCCTGAAGAACATCGCGCTGTACTCCATTGCGGGCATCATGGTCTGGCTGTTCGGCTATGACTTCATCTATGGTGTCAGTGAAGGCGGCTTCCTGACCAGCGATTTCGGTTTGTGGAAGAGTGACGCCCAGGGCTCGGCCATCGAACAGCTTGCTGTCGGCTATGCGGCCCACTCCGACTGGTACTTCCAGATGGTTTTCGTCGCCACGGCAGCCTCGATCGTTTCCGGCACGCTGGCAGAGCGCATCAAGCTTCTGCCTTTCCTGATCTTCACCGCGATCCTGACCGGCTTCATCTATCCGATCCAGGCTGGCTGGCAGTGGGGCGGCGGCTGGCTCGCCGCAGGTGGCTTCTCCGACTTTGCCGGTTCCACCCTCGTGCACTCCACCGGTGGCTGGGCGGCGCTGATGGGCGCGATCATCCTCGGCCCGCGTATCGGCAAATACATGGATGGCAAGGTCAGTGCGATGCCTGGCTCGAACCTGCCCTTGGCAACGCTCGGCACGTTCATCCTCTGGCTCGGCTGGTTCGGCTTCAACGGTGGCTCTCAGCTCGCTGCCGGTACGGCGGAAGACATCATCGCTGTCGCCACGATCTTCGTTAACACCAATGCCGCTGCTGCAGCCGGTGTCGTCGCCGCGATGATTGCCTCGCACTTCCTGTACAAGAAAGTCGACCTGACGCTGGCGCTCAACGGCGCCATCGGCGGCCTCGTTTCCATTACGGCCGAGCCGCTGGCTCCGGTCATCTGGCAGGCCGTGTTCATCGGTGCCGTCGGCGGCGTCCTCGTCTGCCTGACCGTGCCGCTGCTCGACAAGCTGAAGATCGACGACGTCGTCGGTGCCATCCCGGCCCACCTAGTCTGCGGCATCTGGGGCACGCTGATCGTGCCGCTGTCCAACGCCGATACAAACATCGTCTGGCAGCTGATCGGTGTCGTCTCCATCGGTGCCTTCGTCTCCATCGTCTCTGCACTGATCTGGGTGATCCTGAAATTCACCATCGGCATCAGGGCGAGCGAGGCGGACGAACAGGTCGGCCTCGACAAGGCCGAGCTGGGCCTCGAGGCCTATCCGGAATTCCGCGCCGGCTAACGCAAAGCCCCGGTTGTGGAAAACAAAAGCCCGGCATCTGTCATGGATGCCGGGCTTTTTGCCGATTCAGCGCCGTTTGCGGCAGCTTACCCGATTGTCATGTGCCCTCGCGCAATGCTTAATCAGGCGTTAACCTAATCTTTGCAAAGCGCATGGCAGCCTGTCAGTTCAGACTGAAGTTCGCGTAAAAACCAGAGCAAGTACCAACCGTTTCGATGAGCCGCACAGCCCGCCGACCCATACAGCCAGAACCGGAAATTTCCGCGCTCGCCCGTGCCGGCAACGCGGTCAAGGGGTTGGTCGTGCGCTGCGGCGGCGCGGCGTTGATCTTCCTTGCCGCAATGTGCTGGCTGGCGGTGGCCAGCTTTTCTATCAACGATCCGACCTTCAATAACGCCACGGGTAATCCGGTAACGAACCTCGCCGGGCCGGTTGGCGCCAATATCGCCGATTTCCTGTTGCAGCTGCTTGGCGGCGGTGCGCTCTTGCTGCCCGTCACGCTGATCGTTTGGGGCTGGTCGGGCCTGCGCCATGGCGCGCCGGAGGGTGCGACGCCCTTGAGCGCCTGGGCCAAGTTCCTGTGCTGGATTGTCGGTTTCTTCGCCATGGCCGGCTTTGCAGGTGGCCTGCCGCTGACGGCGGACTGGCCCTATCTCGTCTCCATGGGCGGGCTGATCGGTGGCGGATTGTCCGCCATGCTGACCTGGCCGTTCGCCCTTGTCGGCATTCCCGGCGCCGTTGCCTTCGCCGGGGCGATCTGGCTTGCCATTGCAACCTGGGCGACCTGCGTCGCCTGTGGGGTGGAGCGCTGGCATGTCGAACTGGCCATGGAAGCTGCCTTCGAGATCTGGGATGCCGCCCGCGAAAAGATGGAGGCGCTCGCCGCCCTGGTCATGCGTGACCGTCGCGACGAGGAAGAAGACGTCGAATACGAAGACGAAGCCGTTGCAGAAGACGAAGTATATGAAGAGGAAAACGATGAGGAAGAGGATGAAGATCGCCTCGTCGCCGACCCGGCCCTTCGCGCAGATGGGCGCACTGGCGTCTCTGACGAGGTCAAGCGCAAGATCATTCGCAACCAGAAGAAAAAGGCCAAGTCGAACCGTGAGGCCGCCGAGGTCCAGCCCGAATTCCCTGTCTTCGATGCCGGCAATTACCGCCTGCCGCCGCTGAACCTGCTGGCCAAGCCGACGGACCGCGACCGCATCGCCGTGTCCGACGAGGCGCTTGAGCAGAACGCGCGCATGCTGGAAACGGTGCTGGCCGATTTCGGCGTGCGCGGCGAGATCATAAATGTCCGCCCCGGCCCGGTCGTCACCCTGTACGAGCTGGAGCCCGCCGCCGGGGTCAAATCCTCCCGCGTTATCAACCTCGCCGACGATATCGCCCGCTCGATGAGCGCCGTTGCCTGCCGTGTCGCCGTCGTGCCGGGCCGCAACGCCATCGGCATCGAGTTGCCGAACCTCGACCGCGAGACGGTCTTCTTCCGCGAGATGGTGTCTGCGACCGAGTTCGAGCATGCCAAGGGCGCGTTGACCCTGTCGCTGGGCAAGAATATTGGCGGCGAGCCTGAATTCGCCGACCTGTCGCGCATGCCCCACCTGCTGATCGCGGGCACGACAGGCTCGGGCAAATCCGTCGGGATCAACACCATGATCCTGTCGCTGCTCTATCGCCTGCCGCCTGACCAGTGCAAGCTGATCATGGTCGACCCGAAAATGCTGGAACTGTCCGTCTACGAAGGCATTCCGCACCTGCTGGCCCCTGTCGTCACCGATCCGCGCAAGGCCGTCGTCGCGCTGAAATGGACCGTGCGCGAGATGGAAGAACGCTACCAGAAAATGTCCAAGGTCGGTGTACGGAATATCTCCGGCTTCAACGAGCGCATCCGTGAGGCAGAGGATCGCGGCGAGGTCCTCTCCCGCACCGTGCACACCGGTTACGACAAGGAGACGGGCGAGCCCGTCTACGAGACCGAGGAACTCGATTTCGAGACCATGCCGTTCATCGTCGTCGTTATCGACGAGGTTGCCGACCTGATGATGGTTGCGGGCAAGGATATCGAAGGCATGGTCCAGCGCCTCGCCCAGATGGCGCGGGCCGCCGGTATCCACCTGATCATGGCCACGCAACGTCCGTCGGTCGACGTCATCACCGGCACGATCAAGGCGAACTTCCCGACACGGATCTCCTTCCAGGTCACCTCCAAGATCGACTCGCGCACCATTCTGGGTGAGCAGGGCGCGGAGCAACTACTCGGCCAGGGCGACATGCTCTACATGGCCGGCGGCGGCCGCCTGACCCGTGTGCATGGTGCCTTCGTCTCCGATGATGAAGTCGAAAAGGTCGTCGCCCACCTGAAGAAGCAGGGTGCCCCGGACTATGTCCAGGAAGTCACCGAAGGCGACGAGGACGGCGAGAATCCGGACTGGGCCGACGGCATGTCCATCGGAGGCAACACCTCCTCCGGCGATGCGCTCTACGATCAGGCGCTCGCCATCGTCGTGCGCGACCGCAAGGCCTCGACGTCTTACATCCAGCGCCGCCTATCTATCGGCTATAACCGCGCCGCGACGCTGATCGAGAAGCTGGAAGAAGAGGGCGTCATCTCGCCAGCCAACCATGCCGGCAAGCGCGACGTGCTGCTGGGCGAGGACGCGGCCTAGATTTTCCCGTCTGCAAGTGCAAAGGTTTCCGGGCTCAGTTTTCGGGCCATGCATCAGGGGGGGAGCCATGTCAGACCAGCCGGTGTCACCGCCATTCCATATGACTTTCACCGTCTGGTACAGGCGGGTGTTCCAGTGGGGCATCAGCCTGCTGTTCCTGCCCGCCTCGGTGCAGGCCTATCTCACCCTTGCCGAAGGCGTTGCCGGGCCGATGGATATTCCAAGGCTCCTCCTGCTTGCCACCGTGCTCGCTGTTGTCTGGGCCATTGCTGCCGTTTTCTTCACGCTGGTCCTGTTGGGTCTGGAACAGGTGCTGCGCCCTGCATCTGCCAGGCAGGCAGGGTTTGGCGAGCGTTTCACATCCCGGTACCAGCGTGTCTTCATCTGGGGGCCATGCCTTCTTTTCTTCGTACTGACGGCACAGGCCTGGCTGACGGGCCTCACCGATGGCAGTGTCCTGCAGATGGTCACGCCGCTTCTGTTGCTGATGGTCGTGCTGACGATCCTCTGGGCGGTTCTGGCGGTTCTCGTCTCGCTCGCCCTTGTCGGTGTGCTTCGTGCTATTGGCCGCCGAGCTTAAACCATGATGGTGCGCAAGCCCTGACGCCATGCTACGCTTGCCTCCGGAAACGATACGGGGACGAAACAAATGCGTTATTTTCTGTTTTTCGCCTACTGCCTCGCCGCACTGGTCGCGATCCTCTACTACGCCATTCCCATTGGCGGCCATGTCGCTGGCGGCGTTTTGACGTCCATGGCCGGGGGCTGGGGCTATGCGTTCCTCTTTGTCATCCTCGCGCTGATCACCTTCATCGTCGTCAAGCCGTCCGCGCCGCCGACCTTCGGGCGGTCCCTGCTGGCGACATTGTTCGTTGCCCTGATGGCGGCAGCCATGATGCTGCTCGTGCGCCCCGCCCCGCCGGGCCATCTGGCGCTGACCATTGCCCTTGCAGGGCTGACCGCGCTGATGATCCTCTTCGCCATGGCGGCGCTTGCCGGGCGAAAGGCCTGACATGGCTGGTTTTGACCGGCTGATAGATCGCTATGACCTCCAGCCTCACCCCGAAGGGGGCTGGTTTGCGGAGACCTATCGCGCCGGAGTGACGGTCGATACATTGAAAGGACCGCGTGCAGCATCGACGGCGATCCTGTTCCTGCTGGCCGCCGGCAACGTCTCCCATCTTCACCGAATTGCCTCGGACGAGGTCTGGCACTTCTATGAGGGCGGGCCGCTGCTGGTTCATGAATTGCGAGATGGCGAGGTGCATGTCACCCGGCTGTCGCAGGACAATCCCCAGCATGTCGTGCCCGCCGGCACATGGTTCGGGGCGCGGCCTGCGTCAGGCACTGCGCATTCTCTAGTCGGCTGCACTGTCGCGCCGGGGTTCGACTTTGCCGATTTCGAACTGGCAGATCGCGAGGCGTTGCTGGGCGAGGCAGGCTGGTCGCGCGCCGCGCAGGACGTGATCAAGGCGATGTGCGCCAGCTAATCGGTAAAACCGCCCACAATCATGTGATGACGCGCCACAATCTGGCCGCACCTTGCCCTTCCTTTGACCGGACCGGCCCCCTAGATTGCGTATCAACTAAATGAATTGGTGAGGAGCCTCTCATGACCATATCCGCCCTTTACCCGTGCCTCAGCGTGTTCGCGCTGGCAACCGCCACGCCCGCAATGTCCGCTCAGGCGTCTGTCGCGACAACACCCGTAACCTCCGCTGCTTCGGCTGTCGCAGTGGTGCAGGAAGATGCGCAGGACGATGTCGAGCCGATCGGCGAGGCGCGTGACCTGACGCAACCTCCCGAACTGGCTGATCAGTCCACAGCGCCGGCCATGACACCAGCTGATCTGGAAGAGCCCGTCGGCGTTGAAAATGCCGTCTTTGCCGATCTCAGCGATGACGAGATTTTCGCCAAGGCTGTCGATTATCTGCAAGGCATTTCCACGATGGAGGCCCGCTTCACGCAGATTGCGCCGAGCGGCAATGTCACCGAAGGCACGATGCAGCTGTCGCGCCCGGGCCGCCTGCGGTTCGAATATGACAAGCCTGTCCCGACGCTGATCGTTGCCAATCAGGGCCTCGTCTATGTCCATGACAGCGAGTTGGAGACGACCGACAGCTATCCGGTCAACAAGACACCGCTGAAATTCCTGCTGGCCGAGCAGATCGACAGCGCCGATGCGGAGCTGACAGCGGTCAATCGCCAGGCTGACACTGTCTCCCTGACGCTGGAGTCGAGCGATATCGAGACGGAAGGCCAGCTGGTACTGGAATTTGCCGCGCCTGATCTCGAACTGATGCGCTGGGCCGTTTATGACCCGCGTGGCGGTGTCACGGTCGTTGAGCTGCATGACCCGAAAACCGGTGTGCGCATCGCCAACAACGCTTTCAGGGCGCCGGAAGCTGGTGGGTCATTCCTGAGGGACCGCTAACATTTGTATTCGCGCAACAATCAAGGAATTTTTTCCATTCTGTAACTTGAAAATTCCTGACTGATGCGTGAAAGTAACACTACGCGTTAGGTTTGAGCAGTTCAGCGTCGCCCCCCGCTTGCAGAGCTGCTTCCGCGTCGCCGGATTCCCCTCCCGGTGTTGAAGAAGCGCTACAGCGCAAATTTGCGCCCGGCTCGGCCGGGCGCTTTTTTTTCGCTTGAAACATCCACGGCTCCGCGCCACCTCTATGGTATGTCAGACATGTATCCAGACGATATCGATCTTGAACAGCTGGAACGGGAAGTGCCCGTTCTCTCCCGCCTGCGTCGCTTTGCCGACGGGCTGGAGCTTATTCCGTGGTTTTCCCGCCTCGGAGAGCCGCTTAGCCGCTCCACCCGCCAGCTTGCCGATGACTATCTCGACCGTCTCGGTTTCCCGGGCACCGAAGTTGCCGTCCTGCCGAGCTGGGACGAGGCCGCCGCCGCGTCGGAGACCTTTGACTGGTCCAGCCCGGCCTGGGAAGCCGAGGAGCTTGCTCGCGCCGACCTGACGGGCCGGGCGCTGGAGGCGATTTCCGAGGAAGCGTTGCAGCTTGGCCTGTCCGTCGTCTCCGACAAGGCAGGCCACGCCGTCAAAAGTGCGCTGCTGGATACCGCCGCCCTGTGGGACATGGTCGATGAGGAAGTACACAACCTTTCCGTCGGCTCGGCCGTGCAGACGACCCACAATGCGGCGCTGACGCTGCTTGCCGCCGCTGTCGATCCGGACCTCGATCCGGCCGATCATCTTTTCGCGCTGAAATTCCGCCTGTTCGAACAGGGTCGCTGGCCGGTCTCGGTCATCGGTTCCAGCTTCAACATTTTCTGATCTTTTTGCTGCGCGCCGCTGAACCGAAAACCGGTTCCCACTTTTCGGTGCGGCGCTAGAAGAGAACGAGAAGCACCAGATAGGCGGCGATGCCGGTCAGGATCCATTTCAGCAGGCTGCGATACATCGCTTCATCGATATTGTGCAGGACGCGTGTGCCGATAAAGGTGCCGACAAATCCTGCCGCGATGCATAGCGCGATGAAGGGCAGCCATGGCGCAAACAAAAAGCCGCCAAAGCCGAAGATCAGTACCTTGACCGTATGCTGAAAAGTCATGGAGACGCCTGCCGTCGCGACGATTTGTTGCCGCGTCAGCCGGTCCTTTGACAGGACGGCGGTCATGAACGGGCCGGTGGCGCCGACGAAAAGGGTCAGGAAGGTGGAAATTGCCCCGGTGACGATATAAACGATGCTGCCCTTGCGCCCTTCGCCGGAAACGAAGCTGCCGATCTTCGGCCCCCACTGGGTAAACAGGATGAAGGCGGCAATGGCGAGCCGCAGGATCTGGGCCGGCAGGGAGAAGACGACCTGGCTGCCGACGAGGCCACCCGCGACAAGCCCGATGACGAACCAGCCCCAGATACGCCAGTTGACATACTTTATCAGCAGGATGGAGCGCCCGGCATTCGACCCGATCATGATCACAGCATGAACGGGGATGACGGCAGCAGGCGGGAAGAACGCACTCATGATCGCCACCAGCAACAGCCCGCCGCCGATCGATGTCGCGGCGGTCATTGCCGCGCCGATCAGGCTGACAAGGATGACGATAATGGCCTGCCACAGCGTAAGGTCGGCTGGTATCAATGGGGGAAGGGAGCTGAGCATGTCCATGGCGTTGCTCTAGATCAAGCTGCCTGCAATTGAAATCAATCGACTGCAGAAAAGTTGGTCGCACAGGACGGGCTTGAGCTGTTAGTCTCCGCCCACGACAGACAGGAAGTCCTCCCATGAAACTCTACGGATCGACCACATCACCCTTCGTTCGCAATTGTTTCCTGGTGGCTGCCCATCACGGACTTGGTGAGTCGCTCGAGGTCGTCCGCATAGATACGGCAGGGGATCGCGCGCACCTGCAGGCGATGAACCCGCTGGGCAAGATACCGGTGCTGGAAACCGATGATGGCGAGATGATCTATGACAGCGCCGTGATCTGCGATTACCTCGACACTATCGGCGAAGGCGACAGCCTGTTCGTGAACGAAGACCTGCCGCCATGGCGGATCAGGACGCTCCTTGCCCTGTGCAATGGCGTCCTTGATGCCTGTGTCAGCCGCACGATGATGCGCCTGCGTACACCCGATGGCGAGGCGCAATCGCCGTGGTGGATGCAGCGCTGGGCGGACAATGTGGCGACAGGCGTCAAGGCCATGGCTGCTAGCCTGGATGAGATTACCGATCACAAGACCATGGCGTCGATCGCTTTCGTCACCACGCTCGACTATCTCGATTTTCGCATGCCGGAGCTTGGCTGGCGCACGGACTATCCCGATATGGCGGCGTGGGTGGATGAACAGCTGGCGCAGGATCTGTTCAAGTCGACTGACCCGCGACGCTGAACATGAATTCAGGCTGTTCTTCTCGACAGTTTCCCGTAAGGTTTTGATCGGGAAAACGGACGGGGACAGTCAGCATGAATACGACACCGGAAGAGCAGGCTATGGGCAGGGCCGGTCAGCCAGAGGCAGGCATCGAAGAAAAACCGGTCAAGACGCGGCCTTGGGCGCGATATGTCGCCAAGCAAATAGACTTGTTGCTGCTTTATTTCGTGCCGGTACTGATCGTCGGTTTCCTTGTCGGCCTGACAGGGTTGTTCGTCGAGCCTCTGGGTTACTGGCTGGATGACGTACTCTACTCGGATTACAGCTACTTCTTCGACCTGGCGCTTGGCGTCATCACGATCCTTACGATCTATCCCCTGGTCGAAGCCGCAATCATCAGCGGCATCGGATCTACACCGGGCAAATCGCTGATGGGTATTTCCCTGCGCACGACAGATGGCAGCAAGCTGGGGTTCGGTCAGGCCTTGCGCCGCACCTATGGTGCTCTCATTCTGGGGCTTGGCATGGGATTGCCCATCCTCACTCTCGTGGCGCATGTGCTATCCTACAATCGCCTGAAGGAAAACGGCATCACCCGATGGGATGCCGGAACCCAAACGCGTTATCTCAGCCGCGCTGTAAATCCGTTCCGCTGGATTGTCGGCATTGCCATCGCTGTTCTGGTTGTCCTCGCCAATGTCGTATTGGCCATCGCCGCGCGATTAGGCAGTTTCTAGCGCTGGTGCAGGTGCGTGCGGGTGGCGCATAGCGGCGATGTGGGTTAAGGCGAGTGCTTGCAACGTCCCGGAAGCCTGACCATGAAAATCACCACCTGGAACATCAATTCCGTCCGCCTGCGCATCGGTCTCGTAGAGCGTTTCCTGAAAGAAGAAAGCCCTGACATTCTGTGCCTGCAGGAGATCAAGTGCCTGAACGACCAGTTTCCGCGCAAGGCGTTCGAGAAGGCCGGCTATCCGCACATCGCCGTACACGGGCAAAAGGGCTATCACGGCGTTGCCATCGCCTCGCGCACCCCGTTCGAGGAGGAGCGGGCAGACCAGTTCTGCAGCAAGGAAGATTGCCGCCACATCGCAATCCGCCTGAAAGGCAATGTGCACATCCACAATTTCTATGTGCCGGCCGGCGGGGACGAACCGGACCCTGCCGTCAACGACAAGTTCGCACACAAGCTCGACTTCATGACAGAAATGGCCGAGCGCTTTGCCGATACGGTCGACAAGAAGTCGATTCTCGTCGGCGATCTCAACGTCGCGCCGCGCGAACATGATGTGTGGTCGCACAAGCAGCTCCTGAAGGTCGTGTCGCACACGCCGGTGGAGGTCGAGCATATGGCGCGGATCATCGAACGCACGGGCTGGGTCGATGTCGCACGCGAACTGATCCCGGAGCCGGAAAAGCTCTACACCTGGTGGTCATACCGCGCGAAGGACTGGAAGGCATCGAACCGCGGCCGCCGTCTCGATCATATCTGGGTCACGCCTGCCTTGAAGAAAGCGGCGCTCGCCGGCGGGCGCGATGCGTATACGATCCACGAGGACGCGCGCAGCTGGGAGAAACCTTCCGATCACGCACCGGTTTCGCTTACACTGGCGCTGTGAGGGAAGCGGCAAGAGGGAGTGTAACGCGATGATGCGGGGCTATTTCGGCGTCGGTGCCGAGCGCATTTCAAAGGCGCGCAATCTCGGGACGATCCTGCGCACCGCAAACGGGTTCGGCGCGAGTTTCGTCTTTACTGTTCAGATGCATCACAGCCTGCGGGATATCAACTCTGCCGACACCTCCAAGGGGGCGCAGCACCTTCCATTCTATCCATGGCCAAGCCTTGAGGAGATGCAGCTGCCCGCAAGGTGTACGCTTGTCGGGGTCGAGTTGACCGATGAGGCGATTCCGTTGCCAAGCTTTCGCCATCCCATGCAGGCGGCCTATCTGTTCGGGCCTGAGAAGGGTAGCCTGTCTGACGAGGCGACAGCGATGTGCGATCATGTGATCAAGATCCCGACGCGCTTTTGCGTCAATGTCGCCGTAGCAACAGCGGTCATTCTCTATGACCGGATGATCTCGATGGGAACGTTCGAGAACCGGCCCGTAATGACAGGTGGGCCGCCGCCCGTCTCACGCTGGAAAAAGCGCGCCGTCTCAGATGAATAACCGAACAAAAGAAAACGCCACCGGCTAGCGGTGGCGTTTTGCTCGTTCATGCGCGAGTCAGGCCGTCTCAGGCTTTCTTCTTCGTTGCGCGTTTTTTGGTGGTTTTCTTTGCCGGTGCTTTTTTCGCAGCAGCTTTTTTCGCCGGGGCTTTCTTGGCGGTGGTTTTCTTCGCAGCGGCTTTCTTGGCCGGCGCTTTCTTCGCTGTGGCTTTCTTTGCCGGTGCTTTCTTCGCCGCTACCTTTTTGGTAGTTGCCTTCTTGGCAGTGGTCTTCTTGGTGGTTGCCTTCTTGGCAGTTGTTTTCTTTGCAGCCTTCTTGGCCGGTGCTTTCTTCGCAGCAGCTTTCTTGGTGGTTGCAGCTTTCTTCTTGGTTGCCTTGCGCGGCGCGCGTTTCTTCGGTGCCATTTGTTCAGCCTCTATTTTGTCCAGCGCCTCTGCATAGGTCGACAGACCTTTCATGAACGCTGCCTGTTGGGTTTTTGGCAGGACGTCGAGAGCGGCAGCTTCCGCTTTTTCGACTTTTGCCGTTGCAGATGACAGAACGCGCTTGCCAGCAGCTGTCAGTTTTACAGAGTTCGCCCGAGCATCGGCTTTCGTGCGCTCGCGAGCGAGCATGCCTTTCTTGATCAGACGGGAAATCATGTCTGCCAGGGTGGACCGGTCGATGCCTGTCTTGCGGACCAGGTCGGTCTGGCTCAGGCCTTCGTTTTCAGACACGGTATGCAGCACCGCGAACTGACGCGGTGTCGGGCCGGTTTTGCCCACTTCCTTTGCATACAGGTCGTATGCATATTGTTGAGCCCGGCGGAGCAGGTGACCGGGGGATTGTTCGAGCGAAAAATTAGCCATTGTCTTCCTCTTATCTTTCAACGAGCCGATCTTCAGTACCGGCTTTAGCCAGACGATATGGAGAAGGTGTCCCCGCTTATAACCGCCCTGGTGGTCCTTGTTTGCATCGCGCATGTTAACAAACATTTTCACGGTGTCCGGTGTCGGAGCATTTTGCAAGATTTTTTCCACATTTTTCGACGGAAAAAGGGGTAAAACGGAATATCTGTGGCAAGACCATACCAGCGCACCGAAATTCAGGGAGGGTGACATGGCCGGTTCGGACGAGCAAAAACCAGATAGGATGGAACCGGACTTTACGCGAAAGGTGCCGGACGGCGACAACATGGAGCGCTCTGTCTGTACCCGGTGCGGCTTCATTGCATACGACAATCCGAAGATTGTTGTCGGCTCTGTCGCCACGTCAGGAACGCGCATTCTTTTGTGCCGGCGTGCGATCAATCCGCGCAAAGGGTTCTGGACCTTGCCCGCCGGCTACCTCGAACACAGGGAAACCGCAGAGGACGGTGCGATGCGCGAAGCGCGCGAAGAGGCCTGCGCAACACTGACGATCCACCAAATGCTCGCTACCTATTCGATCATGCATATATCGCAGGTGCAGCTCATGTTCCGGGCAACGCTGGAAAATCCGGAAACGATTGCACCGGGGCCTGAAAGTGAAGAGGTGGCTCTGTTCGAATGGGATGATATCCCGTGGGACGAGCTTGCCTTCCCCAGTGTCGCCTGGGCGCTGCGGCATTATCATCAGGTCAAGGACAGTGACGCTTTCCCGCCCTTCACCAATCCTGTCGAAGGGCTTCAGCCCGGCTTGTTATCGCCTTCACTGCCTTTTGCAGCCGTGGTCTCGTCATCTGCATCGCTGACATTGTCCGTGTTGACGAAGGCCGCCGTATCGTCCGGGCCGTCTACGACCTTTGCGCCGTCTTTCTTGCTGTCTTCCATGTGTTTGGCAATGAAGGGGCCCTGCGTGATGATGAACAGGATATAGGCTGCAGAGAAGCCGAAGATCTTGATATTCACCCACGTGCCTTCACCGGCGCATTCGGCATCGGGCACGCAGCCAGCCGTCAGCGTGCGCCATGCGATTTCATTGGCGATTGCCATGACGAGGAAAGCGGCAGCAAATCGCCATGTCAGTGTGTACCAGGCCTTGTCGGGCATGCGGAAGGCATCGTCAAAGAGCAGCTTCAGGAAATTCTTTCCGGTCAGCAAACCGCCTGTCAGCACCAGTGCAAACAGCACGTAGATCACCGTCGGTTTCATGTAGAACAGCGTCTTGTTGCCGGACAGTAATGTCAGTCCGCCAAGGCCGATGGCAATGACGCCATTGACCAGCAGCATCGGTGCAATACGCCGCTCGATGATCAGTGAGGCGATGAAGGCAACGATGTAAGCAGGCAGGAACAGCGTCAGCGCGAGATAAAGCTCGTTGCCATCCTCGGTGAAGAAGCCCGTCGAGAACAAATTGTTGACGATCGGGCCAACGCGATCCGGCAGGAAGTAGCCGATGAAGAAAAGCGCGAGTGGTCCGAAGTCGACCGCCGCTTTTTGCCAGCCAGATAGTTTGCGCCCCTTGGTGCCTGTGCTCATCTTTTATTCCTGCCCTTGAGTGGTGACTATTGATCCGTGGCGATACCTGCCAGCGCCCGTGCGAATTTGCGTGCCTGAAAAGGCTGCAGGTCTTCGACGCTTTCGCCAACCCCGATATAGTGGATCGGAATTGCGAACTTGTCTGCGAGGGCGACCAGCACACCACCGCGCGCCGTGCCGTCGAGCTTGGTCATGACAAGCCCTGTGATGTTCGCTGTCTGTGAAAACGCCTCCGCCTGACTCAGCGCGTTCTGGCCAACGGTCGCATCGAGGACCAGGATCGCATCATGCGGTGCAGTTTCGTCCAGCTTCTTGATGACACGGACGATCTTGGCGAGTTCATCCATCAGCTCGCGTCGGTTTTGCAGGCGCCCGGCGGTATCGATCATCAGGACGTCGATGTTCTTTTCCTTCGCTTCCTTCAAGGCGTCGAAGGCAAGACCGGCTGCGTCAGAGCCGACAGGGCGGGTGATCACAGGGGCGCCTGTGCGCTCGCCCCAGACCTGCAGCTGCTCGATCGCGGCGGCACGGAACGTATCGCCCGCCGCCAGCATCACGGATTTTCCGTCATCGGCGAATTTCTTCGCCAGCTTGCCGATAGTCGTTGTCTTGCCCGCGCCATTGACGCCGGTCATCAGGATGACATGGGGCGCGTGGCCGGTACCGATCTGCAGCGGCCGCTCCAGCGGCTCCAGTGTCTTTGCAACTTCACTAGCCAGGACATCGCGCACTTCTTCCGGCGAGACGTTCTTGTCGTATCGCCCTTCGGACAGGGCCTCGATGATCCGTGTGGTCGCGGGCAGGCCAAGGTCAGCAGAGATCAGCAGGTCTTCCAGTTCCTCCAGCGTCTCATCGTCAAGCTTGCGCTTGGTGAAGATCGCGCTGACACCGCCGGAGAGTTTTTCGGACGACCTGGAAAGACCATCGCGCAGACGCGAGAAGAAGCCGCCTTTTTTTTGCGGTTCCGGTGTCGACGGGGTTTCAGCCTGTGCCTGAGTTGTGTCCTGAACATCGGGTTCCGGATAATCGATGACCGGGCTTTCCGGTTCAGCTTCCGGCGATGGTGTCTCTTCAGCAATGCCTTCAACCGGCTCAGGAATATCGGCAATCGGGGCGGAAGCCGCTTCGCCCGTACTGGTTCCCTCGAATGGTTTTTCTTCCTGTATTTCTGGCGCGACATCGCCTTCCGTTTCCGTAACCGGAATGTCGTTGAGGTGACGCGCCTCGACATCGGGCACGGCAGGGCCGGTATCGGCGACGGGCATCGCCTCTTCGTCCTCGATCTCGAGATAGCCATCTGCGTTAGCATTGGGGGCGAGATTGTCTTCATCCTCGCGTTGTGCCGGTACTTCGGCTTCGGCCTGTAACCCTTCCTGCAGGGTGACGGGGGCACCGGCTTCGCTGTCTTCAACGGCGGTGGCGGCAGCTTTTTCCTTGTCGTCATCAGGGCGCTGCGCATGGACATCGTGTGCATCGCGGTCGGTGACGCCCTGACGGCCCTCGGTCGCCTTCTCGTCATTCTTGACTTCGTCGCCTTTGTCAGTCTCGGCAGCATCGCGTGCGCCGAACAGGCGGCTGAAGAATCCCTTTTTCTCGCTCATCCCTTTGTCCGTTCCGTTGTCTCATGCAGCGTGGCGATTAACGCGCGACCGTCATGGCCGGTGATGGTGACATTGGTTATATGTCCCGGTTCGCGCAGATGGCCATTGTCACCGGCGTCAAACCGTACCTCGGTAAAATCGGCGAGGCGCGCATGGCCGGTGCCATCCTTTCCGGCCTTCTCGGTCAGAACGCTCACCGTCTTGTCAACAAATCCTGCAAGATGACGTTCCAGCGCCGCGTCTCCTGCGGCACGCAGGAGGGCGGCCCGATCCTTGATAATCGTGCCATCCAGCTGCGGCATGCGTGCGGCGGGTGTGCCCTTGCGCGCAGAATACGGGAACACATGCAGGAAGGTCAGGCCGCATTCCTCGACCAGTTTCAGCGAGTTCGCGAACATCTCGTCCGTCTCCGTCGGGAAACCGGCGATGATGTCTGCCCCGAAAGTCACCTCAGGGCGGCGTGCCTTGATACGGGCACAGAACTCGATTGCCTGTTCGCGCGTGTGGCGGCGCTTCATCCGTTTCAGGATCATGTTGTCACCCGCCTGCAAAGATAAATGCAGATAGGGCGCGATACGGCTCTCGCTGACCATCAGCTCGAACAGGTGTTCGTCTATCTCCGCGCCATCGATGGAGGACAGGCGCAGGCGCGGCAGGTCGGGCACGTTTTTCAGGATGCGCGAGACGAGCATGCCCAGTGTCGGATTGCCCGGCAGGTCTGGACCATAGGAGGTAACGTCGACACCGGTCAGCACGATCTCCTTCACCCCCTGCGCGGCGATGGCGCGGCACTCTTCAACGACGTCAGCAATCGGCACCGAGCGGGAATTGCCGCGGCCAAAGGGGATGATGCAGAACGTGCATCGGTGATCGCAGCCATTCTGGATTTGCACATAGGCGCGGGCACGCTCGACCTTTGGCAGCGGCGCTGCGGTCGGGGCTTTTGTCTCTTCCATGATGTCGCTGACGGCGGGTACGGAGCCTCCGGATACGGACTGCCATGCTTTCGCGGTCAGCTTGTCGGCATTGCCGATAACGACATCGACTTCCGGCAGGCTGGAGAAGCCTTCAGGATCGATCTGCGCCGCGCAGCCCGTCACCACGATGCGGGCCTCCGGCGCGCGCTTGCGGGCCTTGCGCACGGCCTGGCGTGCCTGTCGCACGGCCTCGTTCGTCACTGCACAGGTATTGATGATGATCGTGTCAGACAGACCACTCGCGCTTGCCAGCTCGCTCATCTTTTCAGACTCATACGCATTCAGCCGGCAGCCGAGGGTCACGACCTCGGTTTTCCTGCCTGTTGCTGGTGCGTTGGAAGCAGCGGTGTTGTCTGTCATGTCAGGGTACATGAGGCATGAGCGGGCCTCTTGCAAGCGGGGCCGTGGCTTCAAAACCCTTCTCGCTGTCCCGTCATGGCGCGCGGGCTATATACACAGACAAGCAATACCGGACATTCCATGAAGCTCTTTGCCGCATTCGTGTTTGTTATGGCGCTCACCTCGGCCTGTCAGGGGCCGCCGGCCAATCCCTATGACACTGCCGAAACGACAACGATCGATATCAGCCGCGACCTGCAGGGTGCGTTCATCGCCAATGCAAACTTTACGGCGATCAACGGTACTGACACAGAGTTCGCCGCGCAGATGAACGGGCAGTTCAAGGATGGCACGCTGATCTATGTTGAGGACTTCACCTATGAAGACGGGCGCGAGGAGCGTCAGACATGGCAGCTCACGAAGCTTTCCGATGGCACATGGATTGGTACGCGCGATAATGTCATCGGCGTGGCGCGGGGGTGGCAGGACGGGCCTGTCTTCCGGCTATCCTATAATGGCCAACTTCAGGGCAGCGAAGACGGGCAGGGCATGAAGGCGTCATTCGAGCATGCCATCATCAAGCGGCAGGACGGAGTGATCGTGAATATTGTCACCGTCGGCAAGTTCGGCATCCGGATTGGCAAGGCGACCATGACAATCGTGCCGGTCGAAAAAACGCAATGACACGACAGGTGGTCCACCTTGCCGCAGGCGCTTGGCCCGGGGCACCCTCAATCTATCTCTCTCAATAGCAAACCCGAAGGGGAAAGACGATGACTGCCTTTCGCATTCTTGCAGCAATGGCGCTTGCCATACTGACGATCTCCGCCTGTGCAGGCCGCCCCGCCGTGCCGCTCGATGAAGCGGCGATCGAGCCCTTCGTGGTCGAGCGTGATCTGGCCGGCAGGACCATCGGCGAAGGATCTTTCTCTGCGATCAATGGCACGAACCGTTCCTTCACGGCCTGGCTCGATGGCTCGTGGGATGGCGAGACGCTGACACTGCTCGAGGATTTCGAATATGATGACGGCGAGACCGACAAGAAAACATGGCGGCTGACAAAGCTTGAGAATGGTGAATACTCCGGCACGCGCGAGGATGTGGTGGATACGGCGCGTGGCTATATGGACGGTGAGGCCTTCCGGCTGGAATATACGGTCCTGTTGCCGGGTGAAGACGGCGGCAAGGGCATGACGGTGAAGTTCCGCGACGTGCTGGTCAGGCAGGCAGATGGCGTCATCATCAACAAGGCAACGGTCGGCAAATGGGGCTTCCGCGTAGGCAAGGTCGACCTGACGATCACGCCGGTCACGGAGTAAAACGGCTACTCGAGAATACCGTCATATTCGAAGGCGACGGGGCCGGCCATCATTACGTGATTATCGCTTTCACGCCACTCGATGGCGAGCGTGCCGCCATCCAGCACGACGCTTGCCTTGCGCGCAGTCAGGCGGCGGCGATGGGCGGCGACGAGGGCAGCGCAGGCAGCGGTACCGCAGGCCTGCGTAATGCCGGCGCCGCGTTCCCATACCCGCAGGCGGATCTCGTATTTCGACTTTACCTGCGCAACGGAAACATTGGCGCGTTCGGGGAACATCGGATGATGCTCGATCATCGGTCCGAAGCGGTCGAGCGCCTGTGCCTCCACATCCTCGACGAAGAAGATGCAATGTGGGTTGCCCATATTGACGGCGGATGGCCCCCACAGCACCGGCTTGTCGATGGGCCCGAGCTTGATATCGACATAGCGCGTGTCCTGTGTCTCTTCCGCCAGCGGAATATCTTCCCATTTCAGGCGTGGCTCGCCCATGTCGACGACGACGCGATTGCTGCCGACGCGCTCGGCGCTGATCGGGCCTGACGGCGTCATGAAGGCGACGGCATCCTCGCCGCTCTCATCCATCAGGATCTGGCCGACGCAGCGCGTGGCATTGCCGCAGGCGCCGACCGCGCTGCCATCGGCATTCCAGATGCCCATGAAGGGCTCGCCTGCGCGCTCCTCTATCGTGATGATCTGGTCGCAGCCATAGGGCCCGTTACGGTCACCCAGATATTGCGCAGCCTCCTCCGTCACCTTCACGCCACGGTGGGCGCGCAGGTCGATGATGACGAAATCATTGCCGAGGCCGTTCATCTTGCGAAAGGGCAGGCCGGCAAGATCGCCGAGAGGAGAGGGCGTATCCATGACCCTGCGATGCCACAAAAAGGCAAGGCCGCCAACTGCCAATCGTGTCGGCAGGTTTCACGAAGCGTAGAGCCATACCGCGCCCATGCCGCTTGCCCATGCAAGGGTCAGCCCGGCGAGTGCCATGCGTGATGGCGTTGCCGCGATGAACGGGATATTCGCGGCAAGCATCGCGCCCAGAAACACCAGCGGAGAAACCGGCAGCGTAAAATGCGCGGCAATGGCCGGGGCGAGGATCAGGCTGAGCATCACATAGGCCGCATGCCTGCCGCCTGTCTGCAGCCGCTCTCGCACCAGGCACAAAACAGGCAGCGGCGCGGTGAATACCGTCCAGACAAGGGCGCTTGCTGCTGCCGTCTGGAAATGGCCACCAAAACGCGCAAGCCATATATCCGCCCCCGGCAGGGCCTGCCGGGCCGCGAACCAGTCGCGGGCGCTGAATATCGCCGCTGTCCGGTCGAACGCGCCGAGAAAATCGAGATAGGCGGCAGAGAAGATCGCGAGAATGACCGGCAACAACAGCACGATGAGAAAGCCGACAGTATGCCGATGCAGGTGTCGTCGCGGCATGATGATCACCAGCCCTGCGATCAGGAAAGGCATGTAGAGAATGCTGTAGGCGCTGGAGAGGTAAAGCGCGGAGGCTGGTGCCTGCGAGCACGCTTGACTGCTGCAGCCCGGCGCGTGGCAGCAGGCCTGCTGCCATGAAGACAAGGCCCAGCCCGGCGACCAGCAACAGGGCCTGGGTATCGGGGAAAAGCGTGACGATCAGCGGATTGGTCAGTATCAGGAGCGCGATGGCGGCCTGCCGTACCCTTTGCCGCCAAGGGGCAAGTTGTCGACGCAATGCGGTCATGACTTGTCCGCCACCAGCGACGTCACCGTGTCATTCCCCTCAGCATCGGG
This sequence comes from Aquisalinus luteolus, assembly GCF_009712425.2. Classification (GTDB taxonomy): domain Bacteria; phylum Pseudomonadota; class Alphaproteobacteria; order Caulobacterales; family Parvularculaceae; genus Aquisalinus; species Aquisalinus luteolus. Next base: position 76,905 of record NZ_VCJR02000002.1, on the reverse strand, counting down.
TGCGCCATGCATGGTCTTTTCCCAATAGAACGGCTTGACGATCAGTTGCCACAGTGCCTTGTACCCGGCAACCGACAGCATCAGCCAGTAGACCGGCATCAGGACGACATAGACACAATGATCGTACCAGCGCCGGCGCAATGGCGCGACGATGGTCAGATAGGCCATGAAGGCATTGCCCCCGAGCAGGGTGAAGACTGAAATTTCCAGAAGCGGCGAAGGGTAGATGTTTGCCAGCCAGTCGCCATGGCCCGAAAGCCAGAGAATATACAGCAGCCAGAAGATCGGGTTGACGACGGCCGAGACGAGCACCCCGCCCATGACAAGGTGGAGTGTAATGAACCGGGTAAAGCCTGCCCTGGAGAACAGCGGTGGCTTGGCGAAATAGGGATTGCGCCGCGTGTGCACCAGCCATGTCTGGAAATAGCCCTTCAGCCAGCGCGAGCGCTGGCGCACCCACTGGCCTGCATGGCTGACCGCCTCCTCGTAGGTCGTCGAGTTGATGACACCGACACTATAGCCCACTGCGGCGAGGCGCAGGCCGAGATCGGCATCCTCGGTGACGTTATAGGGGTCCCAGCCGCCGATATCCTGCAGGATGCGTGTGCGGAAGAAATTCGATGTCCCGCCAAGCGGGATCGGGGCGCCGACCCTTGCGAGGGATGGCAGCACGATATCGAACAGCAGCGCATATTCCATGGAGAACAGCTGCGTCAGCCAGTTCTTGCGACGATTGTAATAGTTGAGGCGAGCCTGCACGCATGCCAGCCGGTCTTCGCCGGCGCGAAAGGCTATCACGGCCTTTTTCAACTGGTCCGCTTCCGGACGGTCCTCGGCATCGTAGATGACGGTGATCTCACCCAGTGCCGTCCACAGGCCGTAATTGCAGGCCTTGGGCTTGGTGCGCGGCAGGTTGTCCGGCACATGGACGAGGTCGAAACAGGGCGCGCGGCAAATCCTTTCGGCCAGGGCGCGCGTCTCTGTATCGTCCTCTTCCAGCAGGATCTTGATGTCAAGCCTGTCCTGAGGATAGTCGAGGCCGAGCAGCGCATCGACCAGATGGGGCAGGGTTGCCGCTTCCTTGTAGAGCGGGATCAGGATGGTCACGACCGGCCAGTCATGGACCTGCGCTGGTGCGGCCGCTCTCGCCTGCGGCCTCAGGTTTGACAGCAGCATCCAGCCACGCAGGGCAAGACCCGCGCAGCAGTAGAGAACAAACAGGCCATTGATGACCGTCAGTGTCCTGAATGGCGCCACAGCCAGTAAGGCGGTGATGAGCAAGACCAGCACGAGGCATACAGCCTTCTGCCTGCGCGAAAGCCGGTGACTGGCGCTCAGCATCGGCATGTCGTCGCGCAGTTTTTCCAGCGCTGCCCAGTCCAGGAAACCGGCATTGTCATGCCTGATGGCAAGGATGTCGCCATGTTTCGCGCTGGCAAGCCGCGCCTGCAGGCGCGCTGCCTGCGCCGAGCGTCCCTGCCTGTCGCTCATCTGTTGCGGGTCCGTCGCTGCAGCTGCCGTCTTGCCAGCAACCAGTATCCAACAGGCAGTACGACCAGCAGGAACACGATCATCAGGGAGGGCAATCGCAGCCCCGCGACCGCATCACCGATATCCACCTGCTGGATGGCGAGGCCTATGCTTGCTTTGGCGGGAGCAGGGTCCGGCGCGATCGTCAGCGAAGACAGCGTTAGCATGCAGACTATGGCGAAGACCGCCCGGGCCGAAATGCGCAGCATCAGAACCGGCTCCATATGCCAAAGAAGGCCGCTGTACCGGTCGCGATGTTGCGTCCGCCAATATCTGTGCGCAGGCCGATTTCATAGCTCGTCGGCCCCTTCGGCGTCCACGCGATGACAGGCTCCAGACGATAGATGTCGTAGTCGGCCAAGGGCCTGTCGCCATCGGTCAGGCTGGTCGTGTTCAGTGACTTGACCATGACCATCCAGCGCTCGTCCGGCTTCCAGCCGATGACCAGCTCGGTGTTGAGACGTTCCGGGTCCAGCCCGAGTGAGGTGCGATATCCGGCCTTGGCCGACAGGAATATCTTGCCGATATCGCGGCCATAATGAAGGGCGGGTTCGATGGCCGCATCCTGTTCGACCAGCTCTCCAGTTCCAGCCGCCAGCACGCGGCTGATATTGGTCTCTGCGCTGTAGAGAAGGCTCGCGGAAAAGACGGCGTTTTCGGTCTTGTGGAGGCGGCCCTGAACAAAGGCTTCTGCCGTGGCGATACCTGAGGAGGCACCGGCAAACGCTCCGTCATTGAACTGGTCTGCATAGAAGAGAGAGCCGCCGAGCATGACCCTGTCGGTCAGGCCTGCCTCGACGTAAAGACTGGTCGCAATCTGTTCATAGCGCGCGGCGAAATGGCTTCCCCTGAAATATTCGCCACGGTTGATCAGGAGAATGTCGCCGGCTGGCCTGGTCCAGGCGGAGGCTTCGGCAAGGCCCGGCCACAATGAAAGAAAGGCCGCCAGCAGGAATGCTGGCGCGGTCAGGCTATACTGTCTGAAACAAGCCCCCCAGCTCATCCCCGTTCCCCTTGCAACCCACGGTTAAGGTCACGCTACGGTGCGGGCAATAAGCAATCCACCAACCATAGGTTGATAAGGCTGGAAATGCAATCGGGAATCGGCTAGCGGCTCAGCGGCATTCCCGGCTGGCGCGTTCCAGCGCGTCGGACACGCCGATCAGCGAGAAGGTATAGTTCGTCGCCGTACCGCGTTCTGAAACGGCAGAGATGCGCATGTCAGATCCACGGCGCATGGCGGCGACGAGACGCTCCTCGTCGCTGGCTTCATCGATGAAGCCTTCGGTCTCGGAAATGAACATGTCCCATTTGTCGGAGCCGATGCGGATCGTCGGCTCGGGCGCATCGCGCAGGGCATAGCCGGTCATCAGGCTCGGCTGGTTCCTCGCGACGCCGGATTTCCACGTCGAGACCAGAAAGAAGACATTGCCGTGATTGACGGCGGCCGGCAGCTTTTCCGTCGGCTCGGTCACGACATAGCAGATCGTGTCGCCATTCAGGTCCTGCTTGTAGACGACCCAGTCGCGATAATTGGCGATGGTCTGCGGCGCAGCCATGGCAGGCAGCGCGATGAGGCTGGACATAAGCGAAAACAGAAAAATCAGGCCGGTCTTCTTCATGTATTCCTTCCCGTGGTGTCTTCCCCAGCAGGGTCTAGTAATAGTGGTAACGCTACGCTGTCTTGCATCAATCCCGGGCTTTAGTGGACCATGTCACGCATGCCTTGTCCATTTAAAGCTATTCCATGTTCTGGCGAATGGCGAGGCCGGTGATCAGCGGGCACAGGGCCACAGTTTGCAGGCTGAAAGCGGCAAGAAAAAGACCGGCTGACAGGGCCTCTTCGCCCCCGGTAGCGAGGCGCGTGCCGAAAATCAGCGCTGGTGCGAAGAACGGCAGGGCGAGAAAGATGACGAGGCCCGTACCGCGCTTGACCACGCCTGCAATGGCGGCGAGCGTTGCCCCCAACATGGCAAGCGCCGGCGTGCCGATCAGCAGCGACAGTGCGATGGACATGGTGGCCTCGCCACTGCCGGCGAGAAGCCAGGATACCGGCAGGCTCGCCAGCACCACAGGCAGGCAAACGACCAGCCAGTAGGTGCCCATGGTAATCAGCGCGATGGCCCATGTGGGCAGGCCGGACAGGCGCAACACCGCCATGCGGCCCGAGGCGATATCCTCCTGAAACAGCCCTTCCAGCCCGACAAGCACCGAGATTGCCGCGATCAGCCAGACATAGCCCGGCGCTATTTCCCGTAGCAAGTCAGGTTCAGGGCCGAGGGCGAAGGGCGCGAGGATGCCCGCAAGCACGAAGAACCCGAATGCCACATAAGGTGCGGGCCCGCCGGCACGCAGGCGCAGTTCGTCCCTTATAAGGGCAGTCACCTTGCTCATGCTGCCTCAGCCCTTTGCAGGGACAGGGTGATGACCCCTGCAAGCGGGAACAGTCCGTGTGAGGAGGAGATGATGATGCCACCCTGTGCGCGATGGTTCTGGCAGATGGCGACCAGCATGTCGCGCCCGGCGGCGTCGAGGGCGGTGACCGGTTCATCGAGCAGCCAGACGGCCCGTGGTACAACCAGCAGCCGGGCAATGGCGAGGCGTTGCTGCTGGCCTGCCGAGAATTTCCATACAGGCCCGTTTTCGAGGCCAACCGCATTCAGCGCGGCTTCAGGGGCAAGTCCTGCTGTCGGTGCCGGATTGCCCAGCAGCGCGCGCCAGAAGGAGAGATTCGCCAGCGCGTCAGCCCGCCGGTTCACCCCACTCTCATGGCCGAGATAATGGACATGGGTCGCAATCGCCTCCTGCCGGTCGCGTGCATCACGCCCATCGGCAAAGGCGATCATGCCGTCGAACCGGGCAAATCCCGCGATCGCGCGCAGCAGGCTGGTTTTTCCCGATCCATTCGGGCCCGTCAGCATCAGCGCATCACCGGCGGACAAGGTGATGCTTACGCCCGCGACGACATCTGCGCCGCCGCGGGCAACACTCACATTATCGAGAGACAGGGTGACGGAATGCTCCATGGACATAGTTCTCTATAGAACGCGCTGTACGGGCGCCACAAGATGTCAGTGATTACAGGGCTTTAGGCCAACGGTGCCAACAGCATTTTTTGGAACCTGCGGGCCTTCAGGCTGTTATCACAGTGCAGGAAATCTGAAAGGATCAAACCATGGTCGAAGTATCAAAAGAAGAAGGACGTCAGGGCGAAACGCGCAACGAGATGCGCTGGGTACTGCTGATTTCGACGATCCTTGCTGTGCTGGTACTGGGTGCTTTCCTGTTTTTCAACACAGGTGGCGACGCCGAGACCGCGCAGCAGCCGACAGGATCGGCAACGACAGCAATATCATCCAGCTACCTGACGTAGCCCCTTAATCCGTTTTCATCACCGGGCGTGCCGCGCTGCCTTGGCAGGGCGGTGAAATAGCGCCTGTCAATTCAACAGTCTTGTACATCCAAAGAGGAGGTAATTACCCATGGCAAACGCCGCATTTGACGCACGAAGTGAAGAATTGCCGGTAGAATCCGGTATCGATCGTGACCAGCGCAAGAAGCTGGCCAAAAAACTGGGCCAGGCACTGGCGAGCACCTATGTGCTCTATCACAAGACCCATGCCTATCACTGGAACGTTACCGGCCCGCTGTTCTATTCGATCCACAAGCTGACCGATGAACAATATGTCAATCTGGCAGAAGCCATCGACGAGATCGCCGAGCGTATCCGTGCACTGGGCTTCCTGACACCGGTCGGTTTCGAGAAATACTCCAGGGACAGCGTTATCGAAGGCGTCTCGTCCATCCCGGATGCCTCGCACATGGTCCATGAACTGGCGCGGGATCATCACAAGATTTCCGCCCAGATGCGCGATATCGCCGAGGCCGCAGAAGAGGCAGAGGATATCTATACGGCAGACCTGCTGACCGCTCGTATCGGGTTCCACGAAGAAGCGGCATGGATGCTCAACTCCCTGATCGTGGAAAACAAGGAAGGTCTTCTGCACGCAGACGATTGATCCATCTCCGGCAAAAAGTCACGGAAAGCGCAGCCTCGTCAGGCTGCGCTTTTTTGTTGCCTGAACTCTATGATCTTATGCTGAACTGAAACGTCGTGATGAGGTTGCTTCGGCAATCTTCGGAAACGCCGTCCACGTCTGCTTTCCAGTCTTTGACTTTTTCAAGAACGACATCGCCAAACGTGGCTGTCGGTATCTCCGCCAGAATTCTCTGGCCGTAGACATTCCCCTTTTCATCAAGGTGAAAGCCGAGAAGGATCGATCCGCTTTTTTGTGTCCGCGCGGCTCTCTGGGGGAATTCGGGCTGCTCCCGCTTCCCGTTCGCCCAGACGTCTGTCCCTTCCGGACAGGATTTTTCGAATGGATGGCGCGGCGCCTCATCTTCCGGATAGTCGAGCTCGACCTGCAAGACATAGGCATAGACAGAAACAAGTGCATTCCAGGCGTGCAGCCGGGCAAGAATGTCATCGAATGTTTCGATGCTTTCCTGTGTGGGAAAGGCTCGGGTCGCCTTTCTGAGGATGGTGCTTGCTTGCTGCAGGGCGGCAGCCTTGTCAGCGCGGTCCCTGTCCGGCATGGAAATTGGGGGCGTCGTGCCGCTGTAATTGTTGACGGCGATATCAACCGAAAATATGTCCCCGGCATTCATGATGGCAGCGACTTCCATGATCGTGACAGCGCCAAGCTGTCTTTCCAGAATCGGGCTCATTTCGTCCAGTGCCTGGCGGGCCGGAGCTGCGGCCTTCGCGGCATCGCGCCACGCGCCCTTTTCAAGCGCGACCTGCGCCAGTCTGGTGCTCGCTGTGAGGCTCAGCTCAGTCACGGCCGCTTCCGCGATATCCTGTGCCCACCACTTATCCAGTGCCGAAAGAAGGGCATCGCGGTTCCTGCCGCCCGGCTGGTGAAGGCAGTTGGCTGTCGCCGCGAGGATTTCCAGCTCTAGTATCGAGAATGAGTCCGTGCCATATCCCTCAAGGCCCAGTTGCAGTGCCCGCTCGGCCGGTGCGATGGCGCGCTTCGGTTCATCGAAGACGGTCAGATAGGCAATATTCTGGGCAAGGACGGCCAAGGTTGCCGGGTCGACGTCGCCATTTGCTTCCGCCAGCTCCCACGCTTGTTCGGCCTTGTCGATGGCGCGCTCGTTCTCGCCCTTCTGTATGGCGTCCTGGTAGGCCTTGAACGCGTCGAGATAATCCTGCGCCTGAACAAGTGTCGGCGACATCGACAGGAGGCAGGCGATGCCTGCCGCTGCCATGAAGGATCTGATACTCATATTTTCCGCCCTCGTTTCATAACGCTTTTGCACAACTCTACCGAAGTTGTGGTGGCGCTCAAGCTGCACGTGAGGGTCGCGCATCAAAAAAGCCGCCTGCATTGCTGCAGGCGGCTCGAAATCAAAATATAGCCGGGGAATATATCGTCGATCATCAGCCCCGATTGTGCATCATCACATTCTCAAAATGCGGCGGCTCATTGCCGGCACAACGGTGCTTCTTAAGAAGTCGCTCCACTTCCGTTTTCAGTTCCTGATCCTCATAGAACTTCTCGCGGTAGCGATGAAGGCCAAGATTGGTGCGGAACAGCTCGATTGCCCGTTCAAGGGTCAGATGCCGGTCCGCCAGGAAGCGTTCGACGGCGCGCCGTCTGGGTTTGGACAGCTCGCCGTCGATATAAGCGTGTAAATCTTGTTCGCGTATGAGGTAATGTGGCTGTGTCATACCCTCCTTACACGACAGCGGCCAGGGAAGTTCCCTCCTCGACGCCTTCGTCTTCCATCAGCTCGACCAGCTTGGCGCGGGCACGCGACAGGCGGGAGCGAACGGTACCGACCGGAATCTCAAGGACAGCGGCGGCCTCGTCGTATTTCAGTCCCTCGATAACGACCAGCGACAGGATCACCTTGTCGTTCAGCGGCAGTTTGGAAAAGTTCTCTACGACGTCCTGGAAATGCATTTTATCCTCCTGAAGGGCTTTGGCGGAAAATTTGGATTCTGGGGTGTTTTCGATATCGACTTGGGTACCGCGGCTTTTTTCCTTGCGGATCTGGTTGAGGAAGACGCGGCGGCAGATGGTAAACATCCATGAGCGCAGATTCTGGCCATCGAACAGATGGGCTTTGTTAAGGGCGCGCTCTACGCAGTCCTGAACCAGATCGTCGGCGCGGTCGGCGTTACGGGTCAGTTTAAGCGCGAACCGGTTCAGCGCCGGAAGGACTTCCTGAAGCTCTGCTGAAGTAATGGTCGTCACAATCAACTCTCCTGTGTTCGTTTTGCTGATGACGAAATTACGCCCCCACAGAAAAAATGCAAACAAAAACATATACTTAGCATGAGTGACTGCGTCATCATGAGGGGGGTGATGAGGCCCATCAGGCCCCTCAGGACCATCATGGGGAGGGGGTTACTCATCATGAGTATGTGGAGTTGTTTTGAGGGGAATTAGGGTTCCGTTAACTCCCTGAAAAACCGGTGAAATTTCTAAAGCGGTTAATTCAGGTTAAACCCGATGTCATGGAACCGGCAGTGGTGCCGGGCGCGTCAGGGCGCTCGACGCGCTGTTTGCAGGGCTCACCCCGCAGCCAGACCCGCCGAAATTTTTTTCGAAAAAAGATCTTGCCCGGCCTGTTTTAGTGGCTCTCGCCGCCCGGGGGATAAAGAAAAAGGCCCTGCCGGTGGGGGCAGGGCCTTCTGGATGCTCGAAGCGATACGCGCCTCAAGCCTCGGGGGAGAGAATTCGCCGGATCAGCTCAGCGCGTCTTCGCCATCAATGACGGCACCGGCTGCAGCTACTACAGAAGCGATGCGCACGGCGGTCTGGACCATTTCGCTGGTCATCCCGGCCTTGCGCACGACGGCCTCATGGGCATCGATGCACATGCCGCAGCCATTGATGGCGGAAACGGCAAGCGACCAGAGCTCGAAATCGGCCTTGTCGACACCCGGATTGCCAAGGATGTTCATCCGCAGCTTGGCCGGCAAGGTCTTGTAGGTCGGCTCTTTGGTGAGGTGCAGGAAGCGGTAATAGACATTGTTCATGCCCATGATCGCCGCGGCGGACTTTGCCGCTTCGATCGCTTCCGGTGACATCTTGTCTGCAACTTCCTCATTGATCGCGCGGATCACATGGCCATTGCCTGTGGCAAGGGCGGAGGCGAGGAAGCAGCCATATTTCTGCTGGTCGTTGAGGGTGGTTTCATTCGCCAGGCTGCCGAGATTGAGGCGGATATCCTTGGCGTAATCGGGAATGCGGCCGCGAAGGGCTTCAATAGACATCGAGCAGGTCTCCTGTGTGAGAAGGCTTTTTGTGTGCGATGAGGAAGAGAGTTGGAAGTACCGGCTCGCCATTTGGGCAGGGGAGAGGGTCGAGCCGGTACTTCCTGAACTTGGTTGCCTGAAAGGGCAGGAACGGCAACCAAAACTTCATCAGCGCTACAGTGTGTCCCCGCCAACAGGGCGGTTGCAGGGACAGAGCTCATCTGTCTGAAGTGCGTCGATAACACGGAGCGTGTCCTGCGGGTTCCGGCCAACGTTCAAATTATTTACGTAAACGTGCTGGATGACATTGTGCGGGTCGACAACGAAGGTCGCGCGCAGGGCAACGCCTTCATCGGAGCGGATGCCGAGACCGTCGACAAGGGCACCGGTCGTGTCGGCAAATTGCCAGGCCGGGTGCTTGTTCAGGTCGGCATGGTCGCGGCGCCATGCGAGTTTGACGAACTCGTTATCGGTCGAACCGCCCATGACGATGGCATCACGGTCAGCGAATTCACTGGCCAGCTTGCCGAATTCGGCAATCTCGGTCGGGCAGACGAAAGTGAAGTCTTTCGGGTAGAAATAGATGACTTTCCATTTCCCTTCGAAGGAGTCCTGCGTGATGTCCTCGAATGCGGACTCACCGTTCTCTTCGATATCGTTGAAGCCCGGCTTTACGCCGACAACTTTGAATTCAGGCAGTTTATCGCCAACACCTAGCATTGAAATCTCCTTGCAGGTTGGTGTGAACTTGAAAATCTCAGGTTGAAAACAACGAGGTCCCCCGCTGTCAGGAGCCTTATGGCGCAATGACGCGTATTTGATCAAATAGATTATACATCTTGATATTATCGATTTATTTGATAATGTTTCCCCCACCATGAAAGCACTCCCGACCCTTCGCCAGTTACAGTTTTTCGTCGCCCTTGCCCGCCGGGAATCCTTTTCCCGCGCCGCCGAGGACTGCCTCGTGTCCCAATCGACGTTATCGTCGGCGATCAAGGAGCTGGAGACCGTGCTGGACGCGACCCTGGTCGACCGCACCAGCCGGTCCTTTTCCCTGACGCCGGTCGGGGAGGTGTTGCTGCGCCAGGCAGAAGAGCTGATCGCGCTGGCTGAAGACATGATGCGCTCGGCGAGTCGGCCGGAGCCATTGACCGGTGTGATGAAGCTGGGCGTGATCCCCACCATTGGCCCGTTCATCCTGCCGGAGGCGATGCCGCTATTCGAAAAGGGCTACCCGGAACTGTCGCTCTATCTGCGCGAGGACCTGACTGCGAGCCTGATAGAGCGCCTGAGGGCCGGGCTGATCGATGTCGCGCTCATAGCCTTTCCCTATGAGGCGGAGGGACTGGACACGATGGATATCGCCGAGGACCCGTTCTGGTTCGTCTGTGCGCCATCCCATCGTCTCGCCGAACGAAAGCGCATAGGAGTTTCCGACCTGACCGGCGAGGATTTGCTGCTGCTGGAAGACGGCCATTGCCTGCGCGACCATGCGCTGTCGGCCTGCCAGCTGCAGATGCGCGAGACGGCAAATACCTTCGGCGCGACCAGCCTGTTCACCCTGACCCAGATGACCCGTTCCGGTCTTGGCGCGACGCTGTTGCCGCAAATGGCGATCCGCCAGGGCCTCGCCAAGGCGTCGAACCTTGTTGCCATTCCGTTTGCGGGCAAGTCGGACGAAGTGCCTGCCCGCCAGATCGGCCTTGCCTGGCGGCGCGGTTCCGGCTTCGAGCAGGAAGCGGAGGCCATCGCAGGCGTATTGAAGGCGGCACTGAAGAAGCCTGTGCGTGGCGATGTACTCCTGGCCTAGATTCCCTCGGCCTGTTCTTCCCGCACCAGCCGCTTGATCGGCGAAATCTCGCCATTGTCAGACAATAGGACGGCGATGGGGCGCGTATCCTGGAACTGCGAGCAGACGATCATCAGCGACACCGTGATCGGCACGCAGAGCAGCATGCCGGCAAAGCCCCACAGCGTGCCCCAGACCGTCAGTGATAACAGGATGATCAAAGGCGACAGGTTCAGCGAGCGGCCCATCAAGCGCGGTTCGATGACGGAAGAGACGGTCTGCTCGGCGACGGTCAGCAGGCCGAGGGTCAACAGGAACAGGGTGATGCCGCCGCCATCGGGCTGCACCAGCGCCAGGATCGAGGGCAGCATGACGCCGGAAATCGCCCCGATGATCGGCACATAGCCGAGCGCGAAGATCAACAATGCCCAGAACCCGGCAAAGTCGATGCCGAGGAGCGTCATGATGATGAAGGAGAAGGTCGCGGTGGTCAGGCCCATCAGCGTCTTGATCGAGATGTACTGGCGCACCAGGTCGCCGATATCGTTGATGATCTGGCCGATGTCGAGCTGGGCCTCCTGCATGCCGGCGACGATGCCGAGCTTGCGCAACAGGGCGCCACGCTCGATCAGCATGAAGCTGGTATAAAGAAGGATCGTCACGATGTTCTGGGCCAGCGCGCGGATCGCCTGACCGATCTCGCTGGCAATGCCGGAGATGAAGCCAAGTACTTCCTGCTGGAACTGGGTCAGCAGGGCGGCATAGCCCTCCCGGCTGATCGTGCCGTCCTCTGAAAGCGTGTTCTCTGCCTCGACATTGGACACGATCCAGTCGGTGACGAAGGGCAGGCTTTCAAGGAAGTTGCCGATATCGATCAGGATCGCCTGCAGGCGGCGCTGATAGTCCGGCCCGGCACGGATGATGTCGGTGGCATTGGCGGTGATGATCTGTCCCAGCGTGATCAGGATCAGCGCGATGACGGCGAAGGACAATATATAGGCAATGAACTCCGGCAGTAGCTTGCCAAGAAACGGGATGCGCCGGATCGCGGTCTTCAGCGTCACGATAAGGAAAGACAGGAACATCGCGATGACCAGCGGAATGAGGATGCCGCGTGCGACATAGAGAATGAATCCGATCAGGATGGCGATGCTGATCGCATAGAAAACTCGGGCAAGACCGCGCTGTTCGATATGCAGGTGATCGGTTTGTCTGTCGTTCATGGTCCCGTTCCGGTAATTGCCGCCCCTGCATATTGATTAGCCGCGTTCTGCGTCGCTGTCAGCCGGGGCCTGTCAGCCGGAACCTGTCAGCCGGGCTTTGTGCCGGGGACGAGCGATGCAGGCCACTTTATCGAAGCCTGCAATTGGCGTAAGCCAGCGGCGATGATCGAGCGAGATTTCCCCATTTCTGATCCTCTTGCCGCTTTTGCGCCGCTGGCAGGCCAGCCCTTCGCGCATTTGCTGAGTGGCGGGGCTGCTGCGGCACACAGCTGGGGCGGGGCGCAGGACATGATTGTTGCCGCGCCATCCTCTACCCTTGTAGTGCGCGACGGACAGGTCGAGGTCGATGGCCTGGCCATCGGTCCGGCAAGCGAAAACGATCCGTTCGCCCTGTTGAACGAGCGGCTGACGGCCCGCAAGCGCGAGGGCGCTGGAGATGGTTTCATGTCAGGGGCGGTGGGTTATCTCTCCTATGAGATGGCGCGCTATATCGAGCCGGTGTTAGGTGACCTGCCGCCAGCGCCTGGCACATTGCCGGAAATGGCGGTCGGCTTTTACGATGCAGGCGTGCTGTTTGATCGCAAGGCTGGGACGGCAAAACTGGTCGCGCTCAGCGAGAATGCGGCAGCGCGATTGTTGCAGGCGATCGAGACAGAACAAGCCCGTGAGGTAGGCCCTGTCGGGGCAGACAATACCACGCCCCCGGATGAAGGGGATTTCATTGCCGCCGTCGAAGCGTGCAAGGCGCGCATTCTCGATGGCTCGATCTTCCAGGCCAATATCACCCGCCGCCTGACGGCAGGCTTTCCGGGTGCGGCCTTGCCAGGTGCAGATTGGCGCGCGCTGGGCCTGCCCCTGTTCGAGCGACTGCACGAGGCGAGCGCCTCGCCTTTCGGCGCACTGCTGCAGTTTGAGGAAGGTTGTGTGCTGAGCGATTCACCGGAGAAGTTTCTCGAGGTGCGTCCGGAGGCTAGTGGCTTGAAAGCCATTGCGGAGCCGGTAAAGGGCACGCGCCGCCGCCGGGAGGATCCGGTGGAGGACAGGGCAGTGATCAAGGACTTGTTGAGTGACGAGAAGGATCGCGCAGAAAATGTGATGATCACGGATCTTGTTCGGAACGACCTGTCGCGTGTCTGCCGGGATCATTCTATCCGGGAGGAAGCTGTTTGCGAATTGCAGAGCTTTGCGGGGGTGCATCATCTGGTCTCACGCGTCAGCGGTGTGCTTCGCGAGGGGGTGGGCGCGATCGATGTGTTGCGCGCCAGCTATCCCTGCGGGTCGATCACCGGCGCGCCGAAAATCCGCGCGATGCAGGTCATCGCCGATCTGGAACAGAACGGCTCCCAAAAAACAGGAAGGGGCGTTTATTGCGGCGCCATTGGCTGGTTCGACGATCGCGGCGGGGCGATGGTGTCCGTACCGATTCGAACCGCTGTTCTGGAACCTTCCGCCAAGGGTGCGCGCCTGACCTATGGGGCGGGCGGGGGTATTACCGTCCTGTCCGATCCGCAGGCGGAATATCAGGAGACGGTCGACAAGGCGGGCCCGTTTCGGCGGCTGATCGAGCGGCGGTTTGCGGGGGAGGGCCCGTGATCCTCGTCATCGATAACTACGACAGCTTCGTCCATAATCTCGCCCGCTATGTCCGCGAGACGGGGGAGGAGACGGTCGTCTGGCGCAATGACGAGCGCAGCGTTGCAGACTGCCTCGTCCTGTCGCCATCAGGCATTATCCTGTCGCCCGGGCCGGGCAGGCCTGACGATGCCGGAATCTGCAAGGCACTGATCGCCGCTGCGCCCGCTATCCCGATCCTCGGCGTCTGCCTCGGTCATCAGGCGCTGGCGGAAGTCTATGGCGGTGCCACCGTGCCCTCGCGCGAGCCGATGCATGGCCGCACCAATGTGATCGAGCATGACGGCACCGGCGTCTTCGCCGGGCTGCCATCGCCGCTGACGGTTGGCCGCTATCACTCGCTGAGTGTCGACATCATCGATGCGACAGACCTGATCATACAGGCGCGCGCCGGGGACGGGGACATCATGGCGATGCGTCATAGGGACCGGCCCCATCACGGCGTGCAGTTTCACCCTGAATCATTGCTGACGCCGGAGGGCAGGGCTATGATCGAGGCTTTCGTGGCCATGGCCGCGGCCTCTTCAGGTCAAACTGCCATAGACGGGGGATCATGACTTTCTGGATCAACGGGACTTACCGGGAAAAAGCCGACAACGTCATTGCGCTGGCCGATCGCGGGTTTGCGCTAGGCGACGGCCTGTTCGAGACGTTGCTGGTGCGCGAAGGTGAGCCGGTATTCCTGTCGGAACATCTCTCGCGCCTGCATGCGAGCGCCAGGATCATGGAGGTGCCGGTTCGCTATGACGAGACAGCGATCCACAAGGCGATCAGAAAGCTGGCGGGCGTGGGTGACGGCGATATGGCGGCGCGGATCACCCTGTCGCGTGGTGTCGGGCCGCGGGGCATATTGCCGCCGAAAAGCGGGGATGCCCAGCCGGTCATGACGATCGCCCTGTCACCGGCCCCGCCGGTGCGGCGGACATCAATATCGTGCATTCATTCCTCGATCCGGCGCAATGAGGGCTCGCCCGCCGCGCGGATGAAGACGCTGTCCTATATAGACAATATCCTCGCCCGGCAGGAGGCAGAGCAGACCGGCGCAGGCGAGGCGATCATGCTGAACAATCAGGGGCTCGTCACCTGCACCAGTGTTGGCAATATCTTCATCGTCGCAGGAGACAACCAGCTGCTGACGCCAAACACGGATTGCGGCGTGTTGCCCGGTATAGTCCGGCGCAAGATCATCGACCTTGCCCGCGCAGATGGCGTGGAGGTCGAAGCCGGCTATGTTCAGGACAGTGACTATCAGGACCGGCCGATCTTTATTACCAATTCGCTGATGGGCATTTCGCCTGCCCATATCCTGGGGGAGGAGCCGTCGGGAAAGGTGGCGATGATCACACGCCTCAAATCCCTCTATGCTGCCGCCGTGGCCGCCGACCTGAAACAGCGCAAGGTGGGCTGATGCGAAGCTTCTCCCTGTCAGCCAGCCAGATCGCACGATTGTCCGGCGCCCTGACCGGGGATGAGCTGTCGCGCCGGTTCAATACCTATACGGACTTCCTGACACAGTCGGAATGGAACGCGAAAACCGTTATCGGCCCAGGCGGGCTGGGGCTGAGCCAGGAGAGGATAGAGGCCTGCGCGGCGCGGCTGTGCCAGTTCTTCGACAAGACCGGGGTGGACCTCGATCCGCAGCCGACGGATTCCTTTGGTGACTGGGCAGGACGGTTCCTGCCGGAGATAGAGCAATCCCTCAGGGTCATGCGTTTTCATCCGGCTACGCAGGCAGGCTCGGCCGATGTGCGCCACAATGCCGATGAGGTGTTCCAGGACGCCCGTGTCGTTGCCAGCCTGATGCATGGCCGCCGCCGTGTGCTCAGCCTCGTCTCGCCGCACAGCCTGTTCGGGTTCATCACGACGATGCTGGCGCCGAACCTGCAGCACCTGGAAGTGACGGATGCCCGCTCCATGGCGCCGGACGAGTTGAGCGAGGCGGTCGCATTCGGCGATCTGATCATCGCGACACCGACGCTATGGCGCTATCTGCACGAGACGATTTCCGGCTTCCCCAACAATGTCATGGGGCTTGCCTTTGGCGAGCCCCTGCTGCTCGATCTGGCGACAGGCCTGCGTGAGCACGGGCTGGGCGCGATGCGCGAGCTCTACGGCTCGACCGAGTCCGGCATTATCGGTTGGCGTGATACGCCGGCCGAACCCTTCGTCCTGTTCGACCACTGGATCGGGGCGGAGGAGAAACTGGTCCGGATCAGGCCTGACGGCTCCGAGCGCGAAGTCGTCTGCATGGATCATATGGAATGGCAGGGCGAGCGCACCTTCAAGCTGGCAGGCCGGCGCGACGGCGCGGTGCAGATCGGGGCGATCAATGTCTTTCCGTCCAGTATCGGTGCGATCATCGGCGAGCATCCGGATATCCGCGAATGCACCGTGCGGGTGACCCACCGGGCAGGCTCGCTCGATCGCCTGATCGCGCATATTCAGCTGAATGACGGCATCCAGCCGAACCAGGACATTGCATGGTCAGTGGACGAATGGTGCCGCAACCGGCTGCAGCCGCCGGAGCGGCCGCGCATCTATGTCTTCAACAAGAAATGAAAAAGGCAGCCCGAAGGCTGCCTTTCCTGATCTCGGGGGAGATGTCTGGATCAGCGGTCGTTGGCCTGCGCCTGCGAGCGGATCTCGGAATTCTTGATCTGGGATTGCGAGCTGACGGCCTCGAACACTTCCGGGCTGTCGCCGATGACCGGGGTCATCTCGCAATTGCGCGTACAGGTATAGGAGGTGCGCTGGGTGCCGCGATAGACGACGAGCATGTCGCTGGTCTGGCTCTGTACCCGGATATTCAGGTTTTCAAGGCGGTTCCCGTCCTTGTCAAAGAAATAGATATTGGTCAGGCCCGGTGCCTTGCCGTAAAGCAGGACCTTGTTGTTGGCCTGAACGGAGACATCGGCGATGACAGGGTTGCCGACGACGATGCTGGCGACCGGCTGGCGCAGGTCATAGGCGCGAACCTGGTCGATCGTCAGCCACATCTCGTTCGACTGTGCGTTTGCGCCAGTTGCGGCAAAAGCCAGGATCAAGGAAAAGACGGCGCTCAGAATGTTTCTGGCCATGGCAAAACCCTTTGCGATTGAATGGTCGAGTGCAAAATCCCATGAAATGATCAAGGAAGGGTTAAGCGGCCATTCAGTATCTTGAAGACGGGATCCTGAAGCGGGAAGTGCTGGCTGGATTGCCATCGTGCCGGCAGATACAATTTACACGCGATTTTTTACTGGCCCTTAAGACCCGCATGCCAGTGTCCGCAGAAATTATTCGCATGCGGAGCAGGAAACAGGTCGATGGCATTTACCCTCGCGGCAGACGATATAGTCACTGAAGATCCGCTCCTTCTCCTCATCAAGCAGCTACCGCTCTTCTGTCACCTGCCCGACAGCGTCCTGTCGGCGCTGGCGGCGATGTCTACCGAGAAGGTCGTCGCCCCGGGTGAAATGGTGTTCTCTGCCGGACAATATGAATCCGATGACCTGATCTGCTGCATTTCGGGTCGCGGCCAGATGACCAGCGGCGATGGCGGTGACGGGTCGATTACCCGCCGCCTTTTCGCCGAGGGCGATGTTCTGGGCCTGGAATTTGTCCTCGCCGGCCTGCCGGAGCTCGGTTCCTCGATCGGCCTGCAGGCTGAAACGGAGATGCGGCTTGTCCTTATAGATGCCGACAGTTTTCGTGAGGCGATCTCGTCCTCCCATCAGATGGCGGTCGTGCTGCTGCGTGAAATGACGCGGCGGGTTCTCGGCCAGTCCATGGGATATGCCACAGTCGAAAAGGGCGCGGTGGGCCGTGTCGCGAAAGTGCTGTTCGGCCTTGCCGAGCGTGGTGAAGAGAGCGGGCAATGGCGGATCAACACCATGCCCCGCCATCGCGATCTTGGCGTGCTTGCCAGTGCCGGTGAAAAAGAGGCTGCCGAGGCGGTTGCCCGCCTGATCGGCATGCACGTCCTCAAACGGGACTATCCCGGTATGATGATTACGGACTATCCAGCCCTCATGGCCATCGCCGAATAATGCCTGTTCGTAAACGGCTGTTAATCATCAATATTAATATTCCGCTAACTGTATAATATAACCTTTCTTTTACTTCGCGGTGATAGATTGTGATCATTCGGGAGTTCCGAATGTGCAAGTGTAAAACAGGAGTTCGACCAATGAACAAACTTATCAACCGTTTCGTCAAGGACGAAGAAGGTGCGACGGCTATCGAGTACGGCCTGATCGCTGCTCTGATTGCTACGGCTATCATCGCTGCCCTGCAAGGTGTTGCTACCTCGCTGAGCACCAACTTCTCCGAGATCTCTTCGGACATCAACGCTGCCGGCTAATCGCCAGAGCGTTTGAGACAAAAGGGAGGCTTCGGCCTCCCTTTTTTATTGCCTGCCTGTCGCGTGCTCAGATTAACCCAACTCAGGAAAGCGGGGAAAACTTCTTCCCTCTAAGGAATATTTAACGCTGTTTTCCCATAGTCGCGCGTGAAGATAAGGTGAGAAGTTGAGATGCTTGGCTATCTGTTTCTGTCTATTCCCGTAGGGGCCTGGCTGGTTGCGGCAATGAATGATGCCGAAGAGATGAAAATCCCCAACTGGATTTCCATCGCGCTTCTGATCACCTTTCCCGCCGCGGCGATCTATTTCCAGTATTCGACGGAGCTGTTCCTGTCGTCCGTCGCCCTCGGGGTGGCCGTATTGATAGGGTGCTTCATCCTGTTTGCCCTGAACGTGTTCGGTGGCGGCGATGCCAAGCTGCTGGCCGCATCCGCACCCTGGGTCGGTGTCGCCGGCTTCCTGCCATTCGTGCTCAAGATCACCTTGATGGGCGGTGCACTGGCGATCCTCGTCATGATGTTCCGGCGCATGCCGCCGCTGCCGATCTACGCCCAGGTGCCGTGGCTGATGCAGGCCCATGAGGGCAAGAGTTACATCCCCTATGGCATCGCCATCGCCGCCGGCGGGGTGTGGAGCCTGCCGGACCTGCCGATCTACGCTTTGGTTACCGGCGGTTGATACAGCATTAACATTGTTTTGAGAGTTTATGGGCAGAGTAGCTCTCGAATTGCACAAAGCCATACGTGGCGCCTTCAAAAGTTAAGGGCAGTTAGTCATGAATTCAGGACGTATCATTCTTCTTGCCGTGGCACTGGTTGCTGGTGGCGCCGTGTTTTTCCTGATGTCGTCCGGTGGCAATGAACCGGTGCCGACCGCGCAGATCATTCCCCAACAGGACGCGATCGAGGTCGAGCAGGTGCTGGTCGCAGACCGCGATTTCGCCCGTGGCGACCGTCTCGATGTCGAAGGAACGCGCTGGGTAAAATGGCCGGCAAACAATCTGCCGGAAGGCGCGATCACCAAGTCGAACGAAGAGTTTTATGCAGGCCTGCCGGAAACGCTGGCCCGCTCCACACTGGTCAAGAACGAACCGATCACCGAGGCAAAGGTCCTGCGTCCGGGCCAGGCTGGCATGATGGCCGCCCTGCTGACGCCGGGCATGCGCGCCGTGACACTGGACGTCTCCATGCGCCAGTCCGCCGCCGGTTTCATCCTGCCGGGTGACAGCATCGATATCTTCCACACGGTCGATTCAGACGATCGTGACGGTACGCTGACCAGCCAGCTTCTTTACGCCAATGTCCGTGTGCTGGCGATCGACCAGACCTTCGACCAGATGGGTGAGGGCGCCCAGCCCAGCTCGACTGTCACGCTGGAACTCGCGCCGACGCAGGTCGAGAAATTCCTGACATCGCGGGAAAACGGCACGCTGAGCCTTGCGCTGCGCAGTGCCTTCCAACCGGAAGGTGGCGATGAGCTGCTGCAGGAAACGCAACCGTCCGAAGTCGTCGTAATCCGTTATGGCCAGTCGTAACACGTTTGAGAGAGTGGTCAGCAGGGGCAAGAGAATGAAACACCCAATGTCAGGACATGCCATGAACCGGGCAAGAAAAACTTTCACCGCAGCCCTCAGACCGATCCTGGGCGCGGTTTTCGCTGGTATTGCGGCGTTCACCGCATCGGCCGCACCCGTTGCTGCACAAGGCAGCGATGTTGTCATCAATCGCGGCGGTGACCGCCAGAGCTCGCGCACGCTGACGCTGGCCCTCGACAAGGCCGTGATCATCGAGCTGCCGCAGGCAGCGTCCGATGTTCTCATCTCCAACCCGGCCAAGGTCGATGCGGTCATCCGCTCACCGCGCCGTGTCTATCTTCTGGGTCTGGAGGCCGGTCAGGCAAACGCGTTCTTCTTCGACAGCCGCGGCGAGCAGATCCTGAATCTCGAGATCCTTATCGAACGCGACACGGCAGGGCTCGATTCACTGCTGAAGAAACTGATGCCGGATGCGCGCATCACCGTCGATACGGTCAATGCGAACGTCATTCTGAAAGGCTCCGTACAAACATCGTCGGATGCCTCGCGCGCGCAGGATGTCGCCGCCCGTTATGTCGGCGACCCGGACCTTGTCATGAACATGCTGTCCATCCGCGACCAGAACCAGGTTATGCTGAAGGTCCGCATCGTCGAGATGCAGCGCCGCCTCGTCAAACAACTGGGCGTCAACGGCTCGGCCTTCGCCCGCCTTGATGACGCGATCCTGAATACGTCATGGACGTCATCCTTTGCCGCGTCGGGCAGTGCGCTCGGCGGTATCGATGCTGATATCGTGACCAATGGCATTGGCGATATCACCGACCTCGATTTCATGTTCAACGCCTTCGAGCAGAACGGCATGATCAAGACGCTGGCAGAACCGACGCTGAACTCGCTTTCCGGCGAAGCAGCGACCTTCCTTGCCGGTGGCGAATTCCCCGTGCCGGTCGGACAGGATGATGGCCAGGTCACGATCGAGTTCAAGAAATTCGGTGTTTCCCTCGGCTTCCGTCCTGTCGTCCTGTCGAAAGACCGCATCAACCTTGCGATCGACACAGAGGTCAGCGAAATTTCCCGCGCCAACTCCTTTACCCTTGGCAGTGGCACCACGATCGATCCGGATACGGGCAATCCGACAGTCAGCAGCGTACTGACCATTCCGGGCCTGACCGTGCGCCGCGTGTCCAACGTCGTCGAGCTGCCGTCCGGCGGGTCGATGGCGATTGCCGGCCTGTTGCAGGAAAATATCCAGACTGCTGTCGAAGGCGTGCCGGGCCTGAAGGACGTTTCCGTTCTTGGCCAGCTGTTCCGCTCGAACGAATTCATCAACCAGGAAACCGAGCTTGTCGTGATCGTGACGCCATATCTGGTCGAGCCGACCACCATGGCCAACCTGACCGATCCGTCCGAAGGCTTCGTGCCGCCAAGCGAAATCCAGTCCATCGTCGTCGGCAAGTTGCAGTCGGCCTATGGCATGAAACCACGCGGTGAGCCGCGCACCCTGCAGGGTCCGCACGGCTTCATCCTCGACTAAACGCGAAAGAGAACCAGGCATATGAAAAAGTTTATCGCCCTCCTGATCGCTACTTCGGGTCTGGCCTCCTGCGCATCGCCGTTCAACGGTGAAATGCAAGCCACGACGATCGAGGAACAGCACCCGATCACCGTGGAGCAGCAGGTCGTGACAATGACCGTCGCTGTCGACAACTCGCTGAGCGAGCTGTCCGCCATCGACAAGGCGCGTGTGAAAGCGTTCGCCGATACCTATTTCACTCGCGGGCACGGGCCGGTGACCATCACGGCGCCGTCCGGTGGTGGCCAGATCGATTTCTATGGCCAGCAGGTAGTCGCTGACATTCGCGATGCGCTTTATGCGGAAGGTCTCGACTATGCCGCGATGCAGGGCGCGTCCTATCGCCTGTCGCCGGAACAGAGCGAGCCGGAAGTGATCATCAGCTTCAGCAATTACGTTGCAAGCCCGAGCGCCTGCGGTGCGTGGGACGAAGAATATTACCGTCGCTCGCATAACCTGCGCACGAAGAATTTCGGCTGTGCCCAGCAGAACAACCTGGCTGCGATGGTCGCCGATCCGCGCGACCTGGTCGGGCAACGCCGTCTCGGCAATCCGGATGCAGCCCGTGAAGCCGACGTATACGGCAAGTATATCCGTGGCGAAGTGACCTCGAGTGCCGCAGAAGAAAGTTCGGAAATTTCCGCGTCTGATCAATAGGGGCCGTGAAGGTCTGGAGAACACAATGAGCAATCTGTCAAACAGCAAGTTCGATTTCGACCGGGAAGACGCCTTCGACGAGGATGTCGCCGAACTGGAAGCCCTGTCCGACGACGATCTGGATATCGATCTCGAAGGGTTCGACTTCGACGATATCGATCTCGAAGGCATGGACGACTGGGACGAGGACGAGATTGACGAGGCGCTCGACAACGCCGCTGGCAATGCAGCCGTCGAGCAGACGACTGAAGACATGCTCGCCTTCGATGAGGATGCCGCCACTGATAGCGACCTTGGCGAAGATACTGTCGAACAGACCCCGGCCCAGATGCAGCAGGCGCTCGAGAATGATGACGAGCTGCCGCCGCTCCTCGATGAGGTGCATGAACAGACAAGTGCCGCACCGCTGGCTGCACCGGCCGTCTCCCATTCCCGTCATGACTATGACGATGAAGAGTTCGAACCGCAGGAAGGCGACCACATTCCGGTGCCGCGCATCAATATCGATGTGTTCTGCGAGACAACGGAAATCAGTGGGCTGATCGAGGCGACCGCCAATGACCGGCGCATGGCCAAGGCCCATATCAACCTGTCCTTCGGCGGTGTCGAAAAAGCCGCCCAGCATTACCAGAATACGGCAACGCCGAACCTGATCATCCTGGAAACCGTCCATGGCGGCCAGCAATTGTTCGATGGCCTCGCCCGACTCGCAGAGGTCTGCGACCCGTCGACCAAGGTCGTCATCCTCGGCAAGATCAATGATGTCACCCTCTATCGCGAACTGATGGCACGTGGCATCAGCGAATATCTGATCGCGCCGCGCGCGCCGATCCAGATCACCCGCGCGATTGCCGGTCTCTATCTCGATCCGTCCGCACCGCCGATCGGAAAGAATATCGTCTTCGCCGGCACCCGCGGCGGCACCGGTTCTTCGACGATCTGTCACAACGTCGCCTGGGCCATTGCCGAGCATTACGCCAATGACGCAGTGCTGCTCGATCTCGACCTGCCTTTCGGCACGGCAAGCCTCGACTTCGCCCAGGACCCGTCCCACGGCCTGACCGAAGCGCTGGGCGCGCCGGAGCGTCTTGACGACGTACTGCTTGATCGCCTGCTGCAGAAGTGTACGGATCGCCTGTCGCTATTCTCAGCGCCGAACATGCTGGACCAGGACTACGACGTCCCGGCCTCGGCATTCGAGGAAGTGCTCGACATCGTGCGCAAGGGTGCCCCGAACATCGTCATCGACCTGCCCCATGGCTGGAGCGGGTGGACACGGGACATCCTGCATTCCGCAGACCAGATCATCCTGACGGCAACGCCGGACCTGTCGTCCTATCGTAACGCCAAGAACCTGATCGAGACGATCAACGCGACCCGCTCGAACGATGCACCGCCGATCCTCGTCATGAACCAGGTCGGCGTGCCCAAGCGCCCGGAAGTGCCGGTCGAGCAATTCGCCGAAGCTCTCGACATCGAGCCGACCGCCGTCATCCCGTGGGATCCGGTGCTGTTTGGCACGGCGGCAACCAATGCCGAGACGATCTTCCAGGCAGACGCCAAGTCCAAGGTCACCGGTTCGCTTGACTTTATCGCCGGGACAATCCTCGGCCATCACGGCAAGAAATCCCGCAAGAAGGGATTCGATATCAAGTCACTGCTGAAAAAGCTTTAGGGACAGACTATGTTTGGTAAGAAATCCGCCCTGCAGGAACAGCCCGTCGCGCAAAAGCCGACGCCAAAACCTGCTGCCGCAAAAAGCGCGCCGAAGCCGGCGCCGAAACCTGCTGCAAAGCCGGCGTCAAAGCCGAAGGCGGATGCCGACAAGCCTGTCGTTGAAAACAAGCAGCAGTCGGAGAAATATTACCAGACGAAAACGACGATCTTCAACGCACTGATCGACACGATCGACCTGTCGCAGCTCGCCCAGCTCGACCCGGAATCGGCTGCCGAAGAGATCCGTGACATCGTCAACGAGATCATCTCGATCAAGAACCTGCAGATGTCGATTGCCGAGCAGGAAGCCCTGCTGCAGGACATCTGTAACGACGTCCTGGGGTATGGCCCGCTAGAGCCGTTGCTCGCCCGTGATGATATTGCCGATATCATGGTCAATGGGTCGTCGCGTGTCTTCATCGAGGTCAACGGCAAGATCCAGCTGACCAATATCCGTTTCCGCGACAACGCCCAGCTGATGAACATCTGTCAGCGGATCGTCAGCCAAGTCGGCCGCCGGGTCGATGAATCCAGCCCGATATGCGACGCGCGCCTGCCGGATGGTTCGCGTGTCAACGTCATCGCGCCGCCGCTGTCGATCGATGGCGCCGCGCTGACCATTCGTAAGTTCAAGAAAGACAAGTTGACCATGAAAAACCTGGTCGACTTCCAGTCGATCTCGCCGGAAGGGGCCAAGGTTCTTGAAATCATCGGCGGTTGCCGGATCAATACGCTGATCTCGGGCGGTACGGGTTCGGGCAAGACGACGCTGCTGAACTGTATGACATCCTTCATCGAAACCGATGAGCGCGTCATCACTTGCGAAGACGCGGCCGAACTTCAGCTGCAGCAGCCGCACGTCGTTCGTCTCGAGACGCGTCCACCAAACCTGGAAGGCCAGGGCGAGGTGACCATGCGCGATCTTGTCAAGAACTGTCTGCGGATGCGTCCTGAACGGATCATCGTGGGCGAGGTACGTGGCCCGGAAGCGTTCGACCTGCTGCAGGCCATGAACACCGGTCACGACGGCTCCATGGGCACGCTGCACGCCAACTCGCCGCGCGAAGCCCTGCAGCGTGTTGAATCCATGATCACCATGGGCGGCTACAACCTGCCGTCAAAGACAATTCGCGAGATGATCGTTGGCTCGATCGACATCATCATCCAGGCCGCCCGCCTGCGCGACGGTTCGCGCCGTATCACCCACATTACCGAAGTACTGGGTACGGAGGGTGACACCGTTATCACGCAGGACCTGTTCGTCTACGATATCGAGGGCGAGGACGATGACGGCAAGGTCCTCGGCCGCCACAAGTCGACGGGTATTGCCCGGCCGGCCTTCTGGGATCGTGCCCGCTATTACGGCCGCCATGTCGAGCTGGCCGAAGCGCTCGACGCGGCATCGGAGTAGTCATGCAGCTTGACCAGCAAACCCTCCTCATGCTGATCCTGGGCGTCGTTTGTATCGGCGCCCTTGGTTATGTCTTCATGGCGCCGACGAGCCAGAAAAAGGCAAGCCAGCGTGCCGCAGGCCTGTCAGGCAACAGCCGCACGGCGCAACGCACGGGCGGCAAGGGCCAGCAGGAAAACACGAAGGACCGGCGCAAGCATATCCAGGAATCCCTGCGCAAGATGGAAGACGCGCAGAAGGAACGGGCCGAGAAACAGAAGCTCAGCCTGAGCCAGAAGATAGAGCAGGCCGGCCTGAACATTTCAGAGCGCGACTTCTATGTCGCCTCCGTCATCTGCGGCATCGGCTGCGCGCTGGTCGGGTTCATCTCCGGCCAGGCGATGCATGTCATCGGCATGATGACATTTGTCGGCGCCCTTGGCCTGCCGCGCTGGGGCCTTTTCTTCCTGAAAAGCCGCAGGCAGAAGAAATTCCTGACCGAGTTTACCGGCGCGATCGACGTCATCGTGCGCGGTGTCAAATCCGGCCTGCCGGTGCATGAATGCCTGAAGATTGTATCGAAGGATGCAGAGGAACCCGTGCGCGCCGAATTCGCCCTGATGATCGAAGGCCTGCGCATCGGCCTGTCCCTCGACCAGGTGCTGGAGCGCATGTATGATCGCATGCCGCTGCCGGAAGTGAACTTCTTTTCCATCGTCCTGATCATCCAGCGCCAGACTGGCGGTAACCTGGCCGAAGCGCTGGGCAACCTCGGCA
This sequence comes from Aquisalinus luteolus, assembly GCF_009712425.2. Classification (GTDB taxonomy): domain Bacteria; phylum Pseudomonadota; class Alphaproteobacteria; order Caulobacterales; family Parvularculaceae; genus Aquisalinus; species Aquisalinus luteolus. The sequence goes on along the minus strand of NZ_VCJR02000002.1, from coordinate 51,466 downwards.
CGGTGCTGCGTAACCGCAAGCTGATGCAGGGCAAGGTTTCCGCCCTGTCGATGGAAGCGAAAGCCTCCGCCGTCATTCTCGGCTCGTTGCCATTCATGGTCGGCGGCATGGTGCATATGTCGTCCCCGGAATATCTGGAGCCACTCTGGAATACCCAGATGGGCAATTTCATCCTTCTCGGCTCAGGGCTGTGGATGTCGATCGGTATCTTCATCATGAAGAACATGATCAGCATTAAGGTCTGATTCACCGTAACTGATTTAGGCTCGCGACCATGGAAGACTTTCTCAATGTAGTGATGGACCGGCAGAACCAGATCGCCTTTCTGGCGGCTGTTGCCACCGTTGCTGCTGCGATCACCATTCTGGGGCCGATGCTGGCGCGCGACCCGATGGCCGGGCGCCTGAAGGAAGTCAGCGACTACAAGAGCCGGCTGCGTGACGAGCACCGCGAATCCCTGAAGAAAAAGGGCGCAAGCCTGCGGACCGAAACGGCGCAGGGCATGGCGCGGGAAATCGTCGAGCAGTTCAAGCTGCTGGAATTCTTCGATGCCAAGAGTGCGGCCAAGAAACTGGCCCAGGCTGGCTATCGCGGCGAGCGGCCGGTGTTCACCTTCATGCTGGCACGCCTGGTCATGCCGTTCCTCGCCTGTTTCGCCGTTGGCTGTTACGTCTATATCTTCAACGGGTTTGACTTGGGCAGCTTCATGCGCCTGATGGCAACGATCGGCGCCTTTGCCGTCGGCTTCTACCTGCCGAATATCTGGCTGACAAACACCATCACCAAGCGTCGCCAGAAGATGCAGCTGTTCTTCCCCGACGCCCTCGACCTGTTGCTGATCTGCGTTGAATCCGGCATGTCGATCGAACATGCCCTGCAGAAGGTCAGCGAGGAAATCGCCGTCAACTGCCCGGAACTGGCGCAGGAACTGGCGCTGACGACGGCCGAACTTTCCTATCTGCCGGATCGCAAGGTGGCCTATCAGAATCTGGCCGATCGTGTCGGTACGGATGGTATGAAATCCGTCGTCACCGCGCTGATCCAGACGGAGAATTACGGCACGCCGCTGGGCCAGTCCCTGCGGGTCATGGCCGCCGAGAACCGCGAGCTGCGCATGCAGGCTGCGGAGAAAAAGGCCGCCGCCCTGCCACCGAAACTGACAGTCCCGATGATCCTGTTCTTCCTGCCGGTGCTTTTCGCGATCATCCTCGGCCCGGCCATGCTGCGCGTGTTCGGGATGGATGGTCCGCAGTAGGCGGAAGATTTCAAAATACAGCTTTCGATATCCGGTGTTTCACCGGTGTCGATCTGTCAAGGGCGAAGCCGCTCCGCGGTCGCCAAAGGCGACCCTTGACTGATCGCCGCCGGCAAAACAATGGCTCACCAAGCCTGTAAGGCAGGCTCTGCCTTACAGGCATTGGCTGACCATAAAGGCTAGACTTCAGCGTGATACGGTGTCGAGTTTCTTTCCAAAACATCCATCTTGTCATCCCGGGGGATGCGGAGCATCAACCCGGGACCCATTTGCCAGAGGCCTTTGCTTTACCAAGCCAGCCTCACCGTCTCTGGAAAATGGGTCCCGGCTCGCGCTGCGCTTGGCCAGGATGACAAGAGAGGCAGCATTGAAAGCACCGTCAGCTATCGCTGCGGTGGTGAGAAATAGAACGAGGAAGGCCCGTGACGGACATTCTTCAAGCGTTGAGCGCGAAAGCGACAAGCGTGGAAGCGCATATCGCCCGTCACGGCGGCATTCCGGTGCGCGGCCCTGAGGGAGCTCTCGCGCCTATCCGTCTGGACAGGATGCCGATCCCTGTCACGAACGCCGACGCGCGCCCGCTCCTCTCCCCGAGGGGATAACAGGGATGCCTGCTGGATGATGCCGCCCGCAGGTAAGGGCGACATCATCCCTCCGCCCGATTCTCACCGGGCTTGCATCAGAGAATAGACGGATACGGATGAGCGGGGATAAGTCTGGTCTAAAATAAAAAACGCCGCCGGAGTGATCCGGCGGCGTTCTCTTATCCCGTGCAAGACAGGCTCCCCCATTTTGAATTCGTGCGGGCTTACCCTTGCGACTGGTCGTCAGCGAGAGAAGAAAGGATCTCTTCGTTCTCTTCCTCTTCCGGCTCGATCGGTTGTGGTTGCGGCTGTAGCGGTGTCGGCTCGCTCGCCGCCGGCGCAACGGGGCGCTGCGGCGTGTCCGCGCCAGGGGCCGGCTGGCCGTTGACCGTCAGCGGTACTTCGTAAACCGGCGTCATGCGCGAAGCGCGCGGCGGATTGACATACTCCTCGCCGAAATCAGGCAGATCGACATTGTCGCCGCTGAACTCCTGCCAGTAGGCAGGCTGGGCGACAAGAGAGCGGAAATAGGTGACATTGTTGTCGGCGATGCGCGGCGGCAGGTCGGAGCGGGCGAGCCGCTCTGCCTCGTTTGCCTTGCCGGCGAAACCAAGCACGAGGGCGAGGTTCTGGCGCACGCGGGCGGAACCTTCGCGGCTGGTCGTTGCCTTGCGCAGGGTCATTTCGGCGCGCTGAATGTCGCCGGAAAGAGCATAGGACAGGCCCTTGTTGTTCAGCACGGAAACATTCTCTGGCGACAGGGACAGGGCGATGTCATACTGCTTGCGGGCCTCGCCATGCTCGCCGATCTTGTCGAGGGCGACGCCATAGGCGGAATAGGCACTCCAGTTGCGTGGCTCGGCGTCGATGGACCGTTCCAGCGGGCGTACGGCCTCGAAGGCACGGTCATTGGCGATCAGCACCTTGCCGAGTTCCAGGTTCACCGCGGCATCGGCCCGCACCGTTTCAGCGAAACGGGTCATGACCTTCAGCGCTTCCTCGTTGTTTTCCATGTCGCGCAGCGCTTTTGAATAATTGACTGCCGTGTCGCTGTCGGACGGGTTGCGGTCATAGCGCGTGCCCCAATAGGCAGCCTTGGAGATGACATCCATATTGTCCGGCGACGGGGCGCCGGACATGGTGCCGAGCTGGGCGTTCAGCGCCTCGTTCGAGCGGTCGAAACTGGCGACATCCTTGACGCCCTCGACGCTCGAGCACGAGGCGAGCGCCATGGCGGAAACGCCGATCAAGACTCTATTCAGCATGCGGGACATAGTTGATCCTCACTTCAGACCTGTTACCGTTCGCGCCATAATGGCCCAAGGTGTTCAAGAAACCCTTAACCACCACTGGCCAAACAGGTTTTTCATCCCAGTTTATAAGTTTCAGACAGTCAGAGAGTTAACGAATGGTTGCCTTCAACGACGCCTACACCGCCCATGACGCAGACCGTGCCGCCAAGGCGGTGCCGATCTACCTCGCCCCGTCGGAAAATTTCGATGGCTGGCTGGAGGAGACGGCGATCGATCACCTGCTGCTGACCAAGGCGAACAAGTTCAAGGGGCAGGCTGGCAAGGTGCTTATCGCGAGCAATGCGGTCTTTGTCGGCCTTGGCGATGGCAGCGACCCGTTCGTGACCGGGGCGGCGGCAGCGGCCCTGCCGGAAGGGGACTATGTTTTCGCCAATCCGGTTGAGGGGCCGGTTGAGGGAGAAGCAGCGCAGCTATTCTGTCTCGGCTGGGCGCTCGGCGCTTACAAGTTCGATCGCTACAAGGAACGCGAAAAACCCCCCGTGCTGGTGCTGCCCGAAGGCCTGGACATGGCGGCGCTCGACCGCACCGTCGAGGCCGTGTGGCTTGCCCGCGATCTGGTCAATACGCCGACGGAGGATATGGGCCCGGATGCGCTCGCCGATGCCGCCAAGGCGGTCGCCGCGCGGTTCAAGGCCAAGGTCAATGTGATCGAGGGCGAGGCGCTGCTGAAGCAGAACTTCCCTCTGATCCATGCGGTTGGCCGGGCAGCAGAGAAAGCGCCGCGCCTGATCGATTTTTCCTGGGGCGACAAGAACGCACCGAAGCTGACCCTGGTCGGCAAGGGCGTGTGCTTTGATACCGGCGGGCTGAACATCAAGCAGGGCAGCTATATGGCCCTGATGAAGAAGGATATGGGCGGCTCTGCCAATGTGCTGGCGCTCGCCCAGATGATCATGGCGGCGAAGCTGAACGTACGCCTGCGTGTGCTGATCCCGGCCGTGGAGAACAATATCGCCGGCAACGCCTATCGCCCGGGTGATGTGTACCCCTCGCGCAACGGCATGACGGTGGAGATTTCCAATACCGACGCCGAAGGCCGGCTGGTGCTGGCCGATGCGCTGGCGCTGGCGGTGGAAGACACGCCGGAAATGCTGTTCACGTTCGCTACGTTGACGGGGGCGGCGCGCGTGGCAATGGGGCCGGAGGTTTCCCCCTTCTATGTCCGTGACCGGACCATTGCAGATACGATCATGGCCGCGGGAGATCGCCTGTCCGATCCGTGCTGGCGCATGCCGCTGTGGAAGAACTATGACAGCTATCTGTCATCGGACATTGCCGATGTGAACCACGCCGCCGATACCCCCTTTGCCGGGTCGATCACGGCGGCGCTTTTCCTCAACCGGTTCGTGCCGGAAGAAATTCCCTATACGCATTTCGATATTTTTGCGTGGAACCCCAAGGAGCGCCCCGGCAGGCCCAAGGGCGGCGAGGCGATGGGTATCCGCGCCGTGTTCGACATGCTGGCAGGGAAATATGGCAGTCAGGGATAATTGCCGGATCAGGCAACCGTCTCTGCAATGATGAATTCCGGTTCATCGGCGAAGCCCATGAACTGGCCCATGATTTCCTGAACGGTTTCGCCCGGCAGGTCCTCGCTGGCGAAACCGACCATGTCGTTGATCTCGAAGATCTCGACATAGTCGACCGAGGGCTTGCCCTTGCCGATCAACAGGCTGTCGGCGCGATGGGTGTGAAAGCTGCTGACGCGGGTCAGGCCGCGCATGGTCGGGTAGTCCGTTTCGCGCACCCATGCTTCGAAATCGTCCTTGCTAACGCCGTCTTTCAGCTTGTACATGATAATGATGCGAGTCATCTGTTCTCTCCCCTGCATGTATTGCAGGAACACGATAGCGGCAGATGGCTGGCGATGATATCCCCGGAACCAGTGAGACCAGCAATCATTTCAGGACGAGTGCACAGATGACACCCTTTCACCTTGCCTTCCCGACCACGGACCTTGCCGCAACGCGCAGCTATCTGGAGGGCGTATTGGGCTTTGCTGTCGGGCGCACGGCCGCACGCTGGGTCGATTTCGACATTGCCGGGCATCAGGTGACGGCTCATCTGGTCGACAGCGCGGCCGACCTGCCGACCAATCCGGTCGACGGGCGCGCCGTGCCGGCTTTTCACTTCGGCCTCGTGATGGACTGGGATGACTGGCAGGCGCTGGCTGACAGGCTGGAACAGGCGGGGACGGATTTCCGTATCGAGCCGACGATCCGCTTCCGCGAACAGCCGGGCGAGCAGGGGACATTCTTCATCAATATCCCCGGCGGGGCGGTGATGGAATTCAAGACATTCCGCGACATGGCGAAGCTGTTCGCCACGCAATAGGGACCGATCAGTCGTCTTCGGAGCAGACGGTCAGCACGTCGCTGAGGGTCGGGCAATTGCGCTTGCGGTTCAGTTGCGGCCCGTCATCCTTGCTTGCCGCTTTTGCGTCATACTCCGTGACGGGAACATCTGCAAAAGGTTCCCATGACAGGATGCGGCTGGCCTGGCCGTCGAGGCGACCGGACATGGCGTAGAACTCGGTCTGCGCGATCAGCATGTCGCCGCGCTTTGCCTCGCAGGCATCCCAGCTGTCGCCGCTCGCACCGCTCTCGCATTTCAGGAGGGCAGAACAGCTGTTGCTGGCGCGGGAATAGGTGCGCGACAGTTCCGCCTCGAGCGCTTCCATCTCGCGTTCATACCCATTGGCGCGCCTGATATCTTTCTCCGTACGCGGCGCGACGGTGTTCACATAGAGCCGCTCGCGCATCATCTGCCACAGGCTCTGGTAGCGGGCTTCGTAAAGGGCGTTCTGGGCCGTGATGTCGCCGGGCTGGCAGCTCGGCTCGTAGGTGATTGGCTTGGGGTTGCCGGTCATGTTGTGGAATGAATTGTCGATCGGCGTACAGGCGGAGACAGCGAGGGCGACGGCCAGGATGACGGTGGAAGTCTGTAAAAATCTCATAACGTCTCTCCTGCAGATGTGTCCGGTGCTGTGGGTAAGGGTGGGTTGGGCTGGCAGCCATAGCCGACATTTTCCAGCCGCCGCTCGAATTTGGTATCGTCGCTGGCGGGCGTCGGGTCGCCATCGAGGCCGAGATCGGCGCGGATCGCGGCCCAGCGGCCAGCAGTGCCGAGGCGGCCATAGGCCTCGATGAGGCGACGAGCGACCGGGTGACCGGCATCGGAGGCTTCCTGCAGGTATGCATCGGCCTGTTCTTCGTTCTCGACGACATCGCAGACCTGGTAGCTCGACAGGACCGTGCCGGAGCCATAGAGCAGAGCGAGATTATAGAGGGCGTCATCGTCGCCATCGCGCGCAGCGAGCTTGAGCCATTGCAGGCCAAGATCCGTGTTCTGAACAGTGCCGAGGCCGGTGACATACATCAGGCCCAGCGTCGTATAGGCGTCGACATCGCGGGCGATCTCGGCAGCACCGCAGATGAGATAGACGGTCTCGATCGGGGTCAGGTCGCCGGTCTCGCGGAAGCCGAACTCACGCTGGAAGCTGGAGATGGCGGCACGGGTGTTGGGGCCGTACTTGCCGTCGATGGTGTCGCGATAATGGCCGAGCGCCTTCAGTGCCCGTTGGCGGATGATCAGGTCGATGATGTCGCCGCCTTCGGGATTGTTTTCGCCGCCCCGGGCGATACGCCGCAGGCTGTCCGGTGTGTATTCGCAGGTCAGGTTCAGCGCGCCGAGACGCTTGGACGACATGACGGCAAATTCGGAACCGCAGGTGCGCCCGACGGTGATCGCCTGTGAAAAATAGGCGCGGGCGGTATCGAGGGCACCGCGAGCCATTTCCGCTTCGCCGAGGCTGTAATTATAGCGTGCCTCGTCAGAGCAGCTCAGCGCAGCGAGGCGCTCGGTGCAATCGGCGGGCGCGTCAGTGCCGCGGCATTCCGGCGGCAGGCCGTCATACGTCGCTTCGGCGCGGGGGATGCTGCCGCCCGGGCTGTCACGATAATATTTCGATCCGTCTGCGGACAGGCTGGCCGCGCCATAGCCGCGCCCGGTGTCGCCCGTGCCGAACGTGGCGCCGGTGCGGTTGCCCGGATTGGAGTTGGCGGGGGCCGGGTGGCTGGCGATGAAGCGGTCGAAATCAGCCGCGGGCAGCCAGACCGTGTCGACCAGCTGGTCGAGGGTCAGGACGCCCGTATCGGTCAGCAGCATGTGCGGCTGAAGGCGGGACAGGCGATCTTCCAGATAGGTGCCGGAGCAAAAGGCCTCACGGCTGGTGCCGGCGCGGGTGACGAGGGCAGCGAGTTCCTTCTCCCCGGCCTCTCGCTCCGCGCTCTGGTTCGCCTCGGTGATATAATTGCGCATGGTGATTTCATTGCGCCACTGATAGCCGCCCTGCACGTTGCACAGCGTTGCAATATGGAAATAGCGGAATGCCTTGGCGGGGTCGTTACCGAATACGGGCAGGGCGGTGTCGGCGAGGGTGGTCTCCATCACCTCCGGATGCCCCTGTATCGGTTCCTGGGTGATGATTTCCCCGTACAGGTAATACTGGCCGAGGGCCAGATAGCCCTCTCCGCCATTGAGCTGGTGAACGGCCTCGAACGTCTTCTGCTGTTGCGCGCCCAGATGTTTGCGCTCCTGCAGCAGGATGACGCTGGAGCGGCGCTCGCCCCGGGTCGAGGCGAAGAGGTAATGCAGCGCCGCTTCCGGCGCGCGGCGCAGGGCATATTGTTCGTACAGGCCCAGATTGGCATGGTCGATGGCAACGGCGTCGATGCCCATCGCCTTGATCTTGCGGCTGGCGACATAGGTTGGCTCCGCCTCGACGATCCACGGGGTCAGCGCCAGCGCCTCTGCCTCGACCCGGTCGGTGACGAGGCGCGCATTCTCCAGCCGCTTCTCTTTCAACTCGGTCTGGAAAGCGAAGACTGTCTGGGTCGAAGCGAGCTGGTAGGTGCCATACATGCCGAAGGCGAAGACGACCAGGAAGACGACGAGCAGAACGGCGATGATCAGTCCTGTCACCCCGCTGCCGCCTGATGAGCGGCCATAGCCATCGGCACCGGCATAGGAGGCTGAGGCCGAGGATGTTGTCGCCGATGAGGGGGAGGGTTTTTCAGTGCTGGCATCGGGGCCGGCCCTGGAGAAATCCGGGACCGGGCAGTAATCAGCGCCGGTGAAGCGGATGCCTTTGGCGACGGTCTGATCCTTGAAAAGGCGGCGTGCCCTGGCGGGGTTACGCCGGATAACGGGCTTGTCCCCGCGGTCGTTCCACTTCCCCATTATCCCCTACCTGCCGCACGTCTTTCGACACTTGCAGCTCTCAATACCCCATAACATTGTACACTCTATGCCAAAGGTGGAAGCCCGTAAACATTAACTATAAAAATGGCGCAAATACTGGCTTTGCGTCCGGGTCACAGGTGAAAAAGTTAAGAAAATAATGTCCATGACAACGGTGACACAGGCGGCATCCTCGCCTAGCGTAACCGGCAATAACAAAACAGAATTCAAGTGGAGAAATCGATGAGGAAGGTCACCGGCATTGCTGCCGCCCTGTGCCTGCTTGCCCCCATGGTCGCCCCATCGGGTGCCGCCGCGCAGCTGGAACTGAACGACAAGGAATATTTCGAGGCACCCGGGCTGAACGTCACCGTGTTTGCCGATTACTATCCTGACGGGCACCAGACCGGCGTGACCATTATCCAGCATGGCCAGCGTGTCGCCGCCAACGGTGATGTGCGGCTTGAAGCCTCGCCCGGCCAGTGGTCGCCGGTGCCGAAAGCGGTCGAGCGAACGGTCGATGCCGAGAACGGCATCATCAGCCAGAGAATGGCGTATCCGGATGAATCGAAGGACCGGACCGGGTTCAACCCCATTATCTATCCCGATCTCGACTTCGAATATGAGGTGAAGGTCCGTGCGGGTGAGGGCAACAGCGTGATCGTGTCGGTCGATCTCGATGAGCCGATCCCGGATGAATGGGCCGGGCGCATCGGGTTCAATTTCGAACTGTTTCCGCCGCATTATTTCGGCAAGGCCTTCCTGATGGACGGGGATAGTGGCGAAGAAGCGGGGTATTTCCCGGTGCAGCCGAACGGGCCACTGGTCGACCATCATGGAGAGACACTGGCCGAACCACTGGCGACAGGCACGACGCTGAGCGTTGCACCGGACGATCCCATGGTGTCGATGGTGATCAGCTCCGATGACGGGCTGGAGCTGTGGGACGGGCGCACCAACCACAATAATGGCTGGTATATTGTCCGTACACCCATCCCTGCGGGGGCGACGGAAGGCGCGATCGAATGGACGATCACGCCAAATGTCGAGACGGACTGGATGTATGAGCCGGTGGTGCAGGTCTCCCAGCTCGGTTACGGGCCGAACCAGCCCAAGCGCATCCTGATCGAACAGGACAAGCGTGACACGAAGGCCGACCGGCTGGCGATCTATCGCCTGACGCCGAATGGCCGCGAGGAAGTCTCTGCCGGCACGCCAGAGGCATGGGGCGAGTTCCTGCGCTATAATTATCTGGAATATGATTTCTCCGACATCACCGAGGCGGGGGCTTATGTGGCCGAGTATCGCGGGCGGACGACCCATGCCTTCCGTATCGGGAACGATGTGTTCGGGCGTCATGCCTGGGCACCGACGCTGGAATATTACCTGCCGGTACAGATGTGCCATATGCGGGTGAACGAGAAATACCGCGTCTGGCACGGCCTCGATCATCAGGACGATGCGCTGATGGCGCCGGTCGATCTCAACCATTTCGATGGCTATGTCTCGGGGCTGGAGACGATGACGCCGTTCGAGCCGGGCGAGCACGTGCCGGGCCTGAATGCCGGTGGCTGGCACGATGCAGGCGATTACGACCTGCGCGTCGAAAGCCAGATCGGCACTGTCTGGCTGCTGACGAAGATGATCGAGGAATTTGGTCTCGACCATGACGCGACCATGATCGACCAGGACAACAAGCTGGTCGAGCTGCACCAGCGAGACGGCGTCAACGACATGCTGCAGCAGGTCGAGCACGGTCTGTTGTCGGTCGTTGGTGGCTATGAAGCCCTCGGCCGACTCTATCGTGGCATCATCGTGCCGACCAACCGGCAATATGTGATGCTGGGCGAGGCCAACGACCAGACTGATGGCTTCGTCTGGAGAGAAGACAGCGTCGTGCAGCAGCGCAAGGATGGCTATGAGGCGATGGATGACCGCTGGGTCTTCACCGAGGATAATCCGAGCCGGGAGCTTTATACAGCGGCCGGGTTGGCCGCGGCATCGCGGGTCATGCGGGGCTATGATGACGACCTTGCCGAGCGCACGCTGGCAGCGGCCAGGGGCGTTTACGAGATGTCTTTCGACCGGGCTGACAGCGTCCACAACCGGGTCTTCGTTCTCAGCGAGCTGTACCAGACGACGGGTGATACAGCCTATCTCGACAGGCTGGTCGAAATGGAAGATGCCCTGCTGGAAGATATCGACGCGACGGGATGGATGCTGGCGTCGGCGCTGCCGATGATAGAGGCAGAAGGCGGCTATGGCGATTTCCTGACTGCCCTCGATGCCCGTGTGGCGGAGTATCAGGAGAAAGTTCGTGAACGCTCGACCGAGACACCCTATGGTGTGCCTTACGAGCCGGATATCTGGGGCGCGGGCTGGACAATCCAGCGCTTTGGCGTCGAGCATTATTTCTTTACCAGGGGCTGGCCGCAGCATGCGGATGAAAAACTCTATCTCGATGCGCTGAATTTTGTTCTCGGTGTCCACCCGGGGGAGAATACGATCTCGTTCGTTTCGGGTGTCGGCGCGAATTCTGCCCTGATCGCCTATGGCACGAACCGGGCCGACTGGTCGTTCATCCCCGGCGGGTCGATCTCCGGCACGGCGCTGATCAGGCCTGACCTGCCGGAACTGAAGGACTGGCCGTTCTTCTGGCAGCAGACAGAATATGTGATGGGCGGCGGTGCAACGAACTACATGTTCCTCGCCCTCGCGGCAAACGCGCTTTACGCCGAAGAGGACTAGCCGGAGGCGCCGTCCTGCGGGGTGAAGATCTCAAGCCCGGTTTCGATGAGCCTGAGGAGCCTGCTCATCGGAACCGGCTTTGACAGGGACGGGTAGCCGGAAAAGATTTCCGGTTGCTGGCCTTCGGAATAACCCGAGACCACAATGAAGGGGATACCCTTCTCCTGCAGTTTCTCCGCAACGGGTACGGAGTTTTCCCGGCCAAGATTAATGTCGAGAACGGCGATATCGCATTTTTTCTTCTCGATCATGTTGAGGGCCTGTCGCACGCTGGCGGCAGGGCCGGCGACATCGTAACCGGCTTCCTCAAGGCTGATCTGCATCTCGATTCCGACAAGGGCCTCGTCCTCGACGAGCAGGATGCAATGCCGGGAAGAGTCAGGGATCTGGTCGCCTTTACCGGCTAGGCCGGAAGGCCGCTTGCCGCCTTCGAAGATGCTGCCGTCCTTCGTCTCCAGACACCACCGAAGCCCGGTCTTCTCGAAATCAGCTTTTACAGTGCCGCCGAGCCCCATGGAGGCCATTTTTTCCAGCACGCCGGTACCAAAACCCATGGTTTCCGGTTCGGTCACGTCGGGGCCGCCCGCCTCCTGCCACTGGAGGGTAAGGCCACCTGGCGAAAGCTCCGTGCCCGGTATGGTCCAGCTGATGGCGACAGACCCCGTGTCGTTGGACAGGGCGCCATACTTGCTGGCATTGGTCGCCAACTCATGCAGGGCGATGCCCAGGGTCTGGGCGCTGGCGGCGGTCAGCATCACGTCCGGCCCTTCGAAAGTGATCCGGGTGCCGATTTCATCTTCGAACGGGGTAAGCTGGTGGCGGCACAGCTCGTTCAGGCCGATGCCCCGCCATTCATTGTTCACGAGGATATCCTGATTGCGCGACAGGGCCTGTATGCGTTCTGAAAACCGGGCGTTGAATTCCTCGTGGGTCGCACCGGTGGTTTGCCTTGCGATGGCCTGGACGAGGGACAGCATGTTTTTGGTGCGGTGGTTGACTTCCTGCATCAGCAGCTGGACCTGCCGGTCGTGGTCGATGCGTTCGGTAATGTCAGTATTCGTTCCGACCCACATGGTCACGGCACCGGCCTCGTCGCGTATTGGCAAGGCGCGGGAGAGAAACCAGCGATACTCGCCCTCCTTGCTGCGGAGCGGGAAGGTGTCCTCCCACGGCTCGCCCGTGTCCCATGAATATTGCAGCCGCTCGACCACACGATCGACATGGTCGGGATGGTGGACGGCCCGCCAGCCCCAGCCCTGCATTTCTTCTAGCGTGGTGCCCGTATAATCGAACCATCGTTGGTTATACCAGAAGAGCCAGCCCTTGCGGTCCGCCATCCAGGCGAACTGGGAGATGTTGTCGGCGAGCGCACGGAAACGGGATTCACTTTCCTCCAGCAGGGCACGGTCGAGTTTGCGTTGCGTGATGTCGCGGGCGATCTTGGATGCGCCGATGACGGCACCTGCGTCATCATGGATCGGTGAAATGCTGACAGAGATGTCGATCAGCGTGCCATTTTTGGTCAGGCGCTGGGTCTCGAAATAGTCGACCCGCTCCCCCTGGGAAATCCTCGCGAGGATGTCGTCTTCCTCGTGGGCGCGATCTTCGGGGATCAGCCTGCGGATCGAGGTGCCGATCATTTCATCGGCGGTATAGCCGAACATCGCCTGTGCAGCCGGATTCCAGCTTGTGATGATGCTGTCCAGCGTCTTGCTGATAATGGCATCATTGGATGAGTTGATGATCGATTCCAGCCATGACCGGGTAGAACTGGAAATTTCGGGTTGTCGGTCGCTCACGGGTCGCTCTTGTTATATATCGCGTTAGGATGTCACCTTTAGAGAGTGCATCGTGAAAGTTAAAGTGCGGTGGGAATGTCGCCTTGCCTCGCCGGGGAAGGCAGAACTGTTTAAAATAGTTCCACTGAAATGCGATGAAAGCGGAAAAAATGATAAAAACCTTTCACAGGGCCTCCGCCCGTTGCCTGTTTGTGTTCTTTGGCCTGACTCTTACCCTTGGCGCCTGCGGCGGCGAGAATAGCGAGGGGGCTGGTGGACAGGATGGTGCGCGCCTTGAAGTGCCATGGGCAAGTGTGGCCGCCGAGGCGGTGATGGCGAGCGAGGCACAGGCCGCCATCCTGCGTGAGCAGGGCGTGACGGATGACCTGCTGGCAGATGCCGACATGCCGGTGCTGGTGCCGGGCGACGAGCAGATGCTCGGGCGACTGGAAATTAACGCCAAGAGCCACCTTTACGTGGCCTATATGCGCATGCCGGATTATGTGCTGACCGTTACGGGCATCAGGCTGGCCCAGCCGCGCGAAACCCAGGCTTACGAACAAAGCGGCAATGTCGGTGAGCGCCGGTTCTATCGCTGGGGCAGTTTTTATACCGTGCGGGTCGATTGCGAGATCGCCGACGCCGAGCCGGGCGAATGCGACCTTCGCCAGCGGGTCGATGACGTCATCGGGAACCTCATCCTGATCAATCCGCCGTCTTGACGCTTAGCGCTCCAACCGCCCGAGAATATGGGCAAGCTTGCCGCCCTCCGCTGCGCGCAGCATGGGGGCGGTTTCCATTTCCGGTTCCTCGACCTCGGCCGGGTGGGCCGGTTCGCCGGATGCCGTCAGGTCGAAGCGTTCCGGGAAATGGACATCCCTGACCAGTGTCTCGGCCATGGCCTGGCCGATTTCATAGGCGAGAGCCATCCCTGCAGGGTCGGTCATGTTGCGCACCGTGGCGAGGTGCTTGTCCGACAGCTTGATGCCGAAGTCGCGTTCAAGCTCCTTTTGTCCGAGAACGGACTGGTAGCGCTGGATCGACAGGAGCGGCTGGCTGGTCAGGTAATCGTCACGCAGATCGCCGATCTCTGAATCGATGACCTTCGGGTCCGGGCTGTCGCCGACCCATTGCATCAGCAGCTCGATGAAATCCTCATTGCCGGAGATCATGGAGGTCAGCGCCTCCAGCGTCCGGGTGATCTGCAGCTTCTGGCGGATCTCCTTCTCGTGCAGCTTGACCGCCATCGAACCGGTGCCGATGGAATGCATGATCAGGTCGTCCTGCGATAGCGTCCAGCCGTAATTATAATTGCGCAGGCCGGCCAGCATCAGCAGCTGGAAGCACGGGTTGTTGTGCGGGGTGATGCCGCCATCGACGAACAGGCCGTATTCGCGGCCCTTGAGGATCTCGATCCGTTCCGGCTGAAAATAATGCGGGGCGGCGGTCGAGCCGCGCACGATATTGGCGATGGGGTAGTGTCGGTTGCCGAGATAGCTGCCGTCCGGCGGATCATTGAAATACAGGGCATCGGGGTGGTTGTGCAGTACCCAGACGGAATTCGTATCGACCCGCTTGGCGATGAGCGCAAAGCCGGTGGCGATATCCTCCGAGCCGAGCGTCATGTCGCCGAAGACGTCTTCCAGTTGCTTCAGGAGCCGTTTGCCGTCGAAGAGGGCGTGCCACAGGCCCTTGCGGAAGAACGAGCCCTTGAACACGCCGGGGGCCATGTCGAAATAGAAATCCTTTATCTCGCTGGCGCTGAAGCGCTTGCCCGCGAGGGCGGCAGCGATGATAGAGCCGGTGGAGGTGCCGCCGATGAGGTCGTAATAATCGCACAGGCGGAAATCAGGATGGTTGCCATGGCGCTCGCGCAGCAGCGCCTCGATCCGCTCCAGCACGGCGATGGCCATGACACCGCGCACGCCGCCACCATCGAGCGCGAGCACGCGCTTGCGACCTGCAGGTGACAGATGGTCAGAAAGGGTGCGTTTGGGATAGGGCAGCGGCGGCAAGGATGCTGCGGGTGCGGAATATTTTGAACTGACGCCGAACAGTCTTTTCAGAAATCCCATGCTCTCCCCCAATCTACCCCTATATGCCCTTCAAGAAAAAACCCTCCCGGATAACCGGGAGGGTATCAAGATCAGGTCTATTCTTCAGACTCTGATGTTTCGGCTGCTTCCCCTTCACCATCCGGCGACCCCTCTGGTGACCAGGGCGTTTTCAGGTACTGGTCGAGGAAGGTGACATAGGCCTCTGAGGCCTCGATCCGGTTCTCGCGCTTTGAGAAGCCGTGGCCCTCATCCTCGAAAACGACATATTCGACCGGCACGCCGTTGGCGCGGACCGCCTCGACGATTTCGTCGCTTTCGACCTGCAGGACGCGCGGGTCGTTGGCACCCTGCACGACCAGCAGCGGTACACGGATGTTGTCGGCGTGGAACAGCGGCGAGATCGCGCGGTGGCGTTCAGCATCCGTTGCCGGGTCGCCCATCTCGTCGAACAGCGCCTCGCGGAAAGATTCCCACCAGGGCGGGATCGATTCCAGCGTGCGGACCCAGTTCATGACGCCGAAAATATTGATGCCGACCTTGTAGACATCCGGCTCGAAGGCGAGGGCGGCACCAACCATGTAGCCGCCATACGACCCGCCGATAATGCCGATCTTCTCGGCATCGACATAGGACTGCTCGGCCAGCCATTTTTCGGCATAGACGATATCCTGCAGGTCGACATCGCCGTGGCGGCGGTCATCCATGTGAAAGAACGTCTTTCCGTAGCCGGACGAGCCGCGATTGTTGGCGGCCAGCACGACATAGCCATGATTGACGAGATGCTGGATCGTCGCGGAATAACCGGCGCGGCTCTGGCCACCCGGTCCGCCATGGACCCAGACGAGGGCCGGGGCGGGGTTCTCTTCCGCGCCGTGCGGCACGTAGAGAACGCCGGGGATTTCCAGCCCGTCAAAGCTCTCATAACGGACGATTTGCGCATCGACGAGGTCTTCCTCGTCAATCGCCGGGTTGAGGGCATCGGTCAGCTGGGTGATTTCGCCGGTCTCAAGGTCTGCGACCATGGCGTTGTTGGGCGAGGTATCGCTCGACAGCATGAAGGCGATCCGGCTTTCGTCGCGCGAGAAGCGCACACTGCCGATATCGCCTGCGGGCAGGTCGATGGCGGTGAGCGGGGCGCCTGTTGCCGTTTCGGTGATCTTCAGCGTGGTGCGGGCGTCCTCGTTGATCGCATGGACGCGATAGTCCCCGGACGGAGAATAAAGGACATACATAACGTCCCAGTCCTCTGCTATCAGCTCGGCCTTCTCGCCGGTCGCGATATCATAGGTCCAGGCCTGGCTGAACTCGCCGAACTCGTCCGTCGAAAAAACAAGCTGGGAGCCATCGGGCGTGAAGTCGTAGACGCCATAAGCGATGTTGCCTTCATGCGGGGTGACATGCACCGGCGCGCCGCCGGCCTCCAGATCGGCGAGATAAACGTCCGAGTCGGCGGAGGTGCGTTCGCGCACGAGGGCGACATCGGTTCCGTCACCGCTGACAGCGGCAATCGTGTATCCCTCATCGTTCTGGAAGACGAGTTCGCGCTGGAAGCTTTCCGTGTCGTATTCATAGAGGTCGAAGAAGCGGGCATCGCGCTCATTCGTCGTGATGTAGAAGGACAGGGCGTCATCGCTCCAGCCGGCAAAGCTCGCCTTGACCTCTTCGCCCGGCGTCAGGTCCGTGGACGTGCCGTCCTCGTCGACCAGGTAGATGTGGTTCAGTTCATCGCCGCCTGTATCATGGGTGACAAGGATGCGCTCATCGCCGGGGAAATATGATAGGGCGAAGGTGGAGTCCGTGTCCGACGCCGTCAGGGTTGCAGGCTCGCTGCCGTCGATCGGCAGGGCATAGGCGTTGAAAATGCCGGTCTCGTCGGAATGGACAAGGATCGCGTCGTCATCAGGCGAGAAGGCAAAACCGGCGGAACTGGCCATGCCATAGCTGGTTGTCTCGAAAAACGCGGCGGCCCCGTAAGTCTCGACCGTGCTCGTCCCGGTTTCACTCTGACCGGCCGGTGTAACTTTCTCGCTGGTGCAGGCACCGAGCATCGCGCAGCTGGCGGCCGCGCCCATCAATGCATTGAGCAGGTGGGTATGTTTCATGAAATCCCCTTCGTTACTGTTACCCTCTTGCGGCAACTCTATGGGAGAAGGGACCAGCTGTCAGCACAAAGATGGAGGCCGGCAGGGCGCGGCTATCGCAGCATGTCGGCGATGGCCAGCCTGATTTCGCGAGCCTTTTCGGGTGCTAGTTCGCCCAGAATGCCGCGCCGCTCTTCGGGCAGATGCGCGCCCGGATCTCCCTGCTGCTGGAAGACATAGTGATCGAATGCCGCCTTCCAGGCTTCCCGGTGGGCTGGCGGAAGGTTCTTGATTGTCAGCATGGCGTGCAGCAGTGCATCGCGCGGCTGGCTGCGATCGCCGCCGCCGGGCGTCCACCAGTAGTTGATGAGCATGTTGATCTTGTCCAGCGATCGCACATGGTGCCACCACAGATAGGGGACATAGATTGCATCGCCCGGCTCCAGCTCGGCTGATCGTGCCGCTTCCATTGCCCTGGAAAAGCGCGGGAAGCGCTCCAGGTCAGGGGCGTCGAAATCGACCAGGCTGATCGGCACGCCGGCCGGGGTCAGCTCGAACTGTCCGATGTAAAGATTGGCGACCTGCTCCGGCGGGAACAGGGTAAAAAGGCGCCGGCCTGCTGCGACGCAGGCAATGTTCTCGGACGGGTCCTGATGAGCGGCGATGGTCACCGAATTGCCGAGCCAGAGCCGCGGGCCGATGGCACCGTCGAGCAATGGCATGCTGTTCTGTCCGGCGAACCCTGGCAGGTAGTCGTTCATCGGCACGGACTGGATGGCATGAGCCGGTGGCCGGCGATCATTCTCGTGGTCGATCAGGTAATCCAGTGAAGAGCGGATCGGGATCTGCTCCATCCTGAAATTAAGCCCGCTCATGTCGTCGTTATAGAAGAGCCGGCCTTTCAGGGATGGGGGCCCGCTGGCCGTGCTGACCGCGCCGCCGCGGTCGAACTGGCGGATATAGTCCAGGACGTCCCGCCCTGATGACCTTCCCGCCATCACCACCGGCCAGTCCGCCACGAGACCCCGCATGATCACCGGTTCACCGGCAGGCAGGATCTCGTTCTGGAAGATGTCAAACGTTACATTGTCTCGTTCAGCTATCGGGCGCGGTGATGCAAGTTCCATGGTTCGGGATCCGTGTCCTGTCGTTCTGAATAGGGCTATGCCAGTTGACGGTTGGTCGCCGCCGTCATGAGAAAGTCCTCGGCGTCACTTCTTGGTAGTGAGGTAAATCAGATCGGCCCGACGCTGGCAAGGAGATTGCCTCTCAGTCGCAGGGCGCAAAAATTGCCCTTTTAATTGTCATGTGGGCGCTAACAGACACCGTGAGACGTTGGCGCTAACATCACATGATATCCAGTGATGCTTTTTGGCACCAATAGCCATAAAAATTCCAGTTCTTGCTCCAATTTGCTCAAAATACGGCTGTTTTGAGATAGGCACCAAAAAATCCGCTTGATTGATAAATTTGAAATATCTATCACTGGAATGTGAAATTGCTGCAATGTTGGCTTCCGCGTCACGAACAGTTGAACAAACGCGGAATTCCAGCAGCGATTGAATTATAAAAGACGTCGGGAAAACCGATGGGACCGGAAACGCCGCGCGAAAAATCGCAGACAATTCTTGTCCAACCGCAATGTCCGGTGACAGCGCGGAGAAAAGATTTGGGAGCGTAAACATTCAGTGCCAATGGGAGGGCAAGGGAAATGAAATCACTTAACTCTAGTTCCAAAACACGGGCTTGGGCCCTGACGGGTGCCTCTGCGCTCGTTCTCGGCGTCGCCGGCGTGCCGTTTGCGCCGTCCATGGCGTTCGCACAGGACGACGTCGACACCGTCGAAGAAGATGAAGACGATATTGAAAGCCTTGCCAGCGACGATACGATCGTTGTTACCGGCGTGCGCTCTTCGCTGAGATCCGCCCAGCAGATCAAGCGCGGCGCCGACACCGTCGTCGACTCCATCACCGCGACCGACATCGGCGCGTTCCCGGACAAATCCATCGCCGAAGCGCTGCAGCGTGTTGCCGGTATCACGGTTAACCGCTTTGCTGCATCGAGCGACACGGCGCACTTCTCTGCCGAACCGTCGGGCGTTATCGTCCGTGGTCTGCAGCAGGTCCGTTCCGAGTTCAACGGCCGCGACACCTTCTCCGCCAACTCCTCGCGCGGCTTGTCCTGGTCGGACATCTCGCCGGAGCTGATGGCTGGCGTCGATACCTACAAGAACCAGACGGCCGAGCTGATCGAGGGCGGTATCGCCGGTACGATCAACCTGCGCACCCGCGTGCCGTTCGATTCCAACGGCCGCCTGATCGCCCTGTCTGCCAACGCCAACTACAACAGCCTTGCCGAAGCAACGACACCGGAAATCTCCGGCATCTTCTCCGATCGCTGGGAAACCGAGATCGGTGAGTTCGGCATTATGGCAAACGCTGCCTTCTCCGAAGTCCAGACGAAGTCCGAAGGTCTTCAGCTATACCGGATGAACCGCTTCGGTGTGAACAACCCGGATACGGACGCCCAGAGCTGCGGCGTGAATTTCTTTACCGCCGATGGGCGCCAGGTTCAGTACACCGCGCCGGGCTTTGCAGTTTATGACGACGAGAGCTGTAATAATAACGGCCAGATCGACGAGAGCGATGGCATCTTCTTCGTACCGTCCCAGATATTCGCCCGCGACAACACCTACTATCGTGAGCGCACCGGTGTCTCCCTCGCTGCTCAATGGCAGGACCCGGACAAGAAATGGCTGGCAACTGCACAATACCAGCGTTCCGAATATGACCAGCGCTGGGAAGAATATGTCGTCTTCGGCATTCCGGCTGACTTCTCTTACGGCGAGTCGATTTTCTATGTGGTTCCTAACGCGGATCCGGATGGCAACCCACGGCCACCGCAGCCTCTCGTGGGTACTGATCCGTTCGTGTTCAACAATGATGGTCTGTTCCAGCAGGGCACGCTCGTCAATGACACCGGCTGGTGGGGCAATAACGGCACGGAAGCTGCCCAGTTCCTGTCCAACGGCGACGGCGAAGCTCTCGTCAACCCGTGCTATGGCTGGAACGGCTGCGCGCCGCGTCAGCGTGGTTCCGACGTTCTCACCGAGAGCCGGTCGAACAACAACACGAACCTGACCGAAGATTTTGGCTTCAACCTGAAATATGCGCCGACCGACCGCCTGCGGTTCAACTTCGACGCCCAGCGTGTCGAGGCTGAGGTGTCTAACTATGACATCACCGCTGCGCTGCAGACTTTCGGTAACATCCAGCTCGACCTGACCGGCGAATATCCGGACATCAAGTTCCTGCCGGGTATCAATATCAACTATTCTGATGGTGAGGCTGCCGGTGCGGAAAACACCAATGCCGAATATCAGTCGAATACCTATGACAACTCGGTCTTTGGTGATCCGTCCAACTACTTCATCAAGCACATCATGGACCACATCGAAGACTCCGAAGGCACGGAAACGGCCTTCCGTGGCGATGCGGAATATGATTTCGTTGACAGTGGCTGGTTCCGCTCGGTCAAGGTCGGTGCGCGTTATGCAAACCGCGAACAGCTGATCCGCAACTCCACCTATAACTGGCAGAACGTCGCCAACAACTGGACCAACAATGCCCAGTACGCGAACCCGCTTGCTGGCCCGGTTTCCTCTGCTGATCTCTATGACTCTGTCCGTGGCCGTTTCGGCGCTGACGGGTTCCTCGGCTATGGCGCCAATGGTGTTGAAGTCCTGCCTTTCGGTATCGATCTCGGTAACACTGACCTCGGTTCCGATGAGTGGGTCTTCTTCAACATGGATCTCCTTCAGGACAAGGATGCCTTCGCGGCTGCCTATGGTCGTGAAGGGGTCGGCGGTGTCGGCAATGACGGTCACTGGTCGCCGATCTGTTCCGGCGGTGGCGAGCGCGGCCCGAATGGTCCGAACCCGGCCTTCCGCGAAATGGCTGGCTCATGCTACGGCCCTGGCGAAATCGCTGACGTTCAGGAAGAAACCCTGGCCGGTTACGTCCAACTCAACTTTGGCGGTTCCGATGCGGAACTATTCGGCATCCCGTTCAGTGGTAATATTGGTGTTCGCTACGTCGAAACCACCAACACCAGCACGGGCAGCCTGATCATTCCTGCGCTTCCGGATGCTTACTTTGCTGAGTATGTTGCGGCGACGGACGATGATACGGGCGATCCAATCCTCGACCCGGAAACTGGCGAGCAGACGTTTGAACCAACCAGTACCATCCTGCCGCGTACTTTTGAGAACCTTGCCTGTTACAGGCTGACGCCGCGCCGTGATCAGGAAACCGGTGAAGTCAGCGTGCCGCCGGTTCCGTACACCCCGGGGTGCTTCATCTCTCAGGATCAGTTCAACTTCCTGAGCGGTGGCAACATCGAAACGACCACTAAAAAAGAGCATGAGCACTGGCTGCCGAGCTTCAACATCAAGTTCGACCTGTCGGACGAGTGGCTGATCCGCTTCGCTGCCTCCCGCGCCATGTCCCGTCCGGACATGGGGACGCTGCGCAACTTCGCCAATGTCGGCGTGACTGTGCCGAATTCCTCGGGTGATTTCGATCCGCAGCTCTACACCACTGATGGCAGCGGCAACATCACAGGTATCACGCCGATCTATCGCGGTTCTGCCCAGAACCCGTTCCTTGCACCAGTGATGGCGAACCAATTCGACATCTCTCTCGAGCGTTACTTCGCCGATGTCGGTTCGTTCTCCTTCGCCGTATTCTACAAGGAGTTTGAGGACTACATCCAGGTTGGCGAGTATGAGCGTCAGGTCACCAATAACGGTGTCACCGAAACGGCCCTCATCCGCGGTCCGCAGAACGGTGAGGGCGCATCGATCCAGGGCTTCGAGGTTGCCTATCAGCGCTTCTTCGACTTCCTGCCGTCTCCTTGGGACGGGCTCGGTGTCCAGGCCAACTACACCTATGTCGACAACCAGGGCATCACCAACTCCCGCGTTGTCAATGACGGTGCGAGCGGCGACGGTGAAGACAGTGGCCAGGTTGGCGGCGGTTCCGAGAACCAGGTCCAGGTTGATCGCCTGGAAGGTCTCTCCGACCACTCCTACAACCTCGTCGGCATGTACGAGAAAGGTCCGTTCGCGGCCCGTCTCGCCTACAACTGGCGTAGTGAATACCTGATCACGGCTCTCGACTGCTGTGTGGCCACGCCAATCTGGAACGAAGAGCAAGGCTTCCTTGACGCATCGCTCCGTTACCGCGTGAACGACAATGTCGAACTCAGCCTGCAGGGCCAGAACCTCCTGAACACCAAGACGGTGACGGAATCACAGGTTCAGAACTCTTCCGATGGCGGCTTCCGGGTCCCGGGTTCGAAGTTCCAGAACGATGTCCGCTACACCTTCGGTGTCCGGATGAAGTTCTAGTCATTGCCTGAGGGCCTGACTTAAGCGTCACCCCTCTCGCGGCTCGCCGATACCGGTTCGACCGGGTCTCGATGTCGCGGGAGGGGTGATCTCTTTTCAGACACAGTGTATTGTCAGGGACAGCAGGATAAATTGTGTCATGGATACTCCCCTGAATATCGTGATCGTGGGCGGCGGAACGGCCGGCTGGTCCGCAGCGGCAGCCATCGCCGGTGTGGTGTCACAGAATGTCGCCACCGTGCGACTGATCGAGTCCGAAGAAATCGGCACGGTCGGCGTCGGCGAGGCAACGCTGCCCCACATGAAGGAATTCAACGATCATATCGGCGTCATCGAGGCCGACATGATGCAGCAGGCCAATGCCACCTTCAAACTCGGCATCGAATTCGTCGACTGGGGTTACAAGGGCTCATCCTATATCCACCCTTTCGGTGTGCACGGTCAGCCACTAGGCGGGGCCATGTTCCATCACCAGTGGGTGCGATCAAGACTGAGCGGCGACGAGTCGAGCCTTGGCGATTACAGCTATCCGATCATGGCCAGCCGCGCTGCGAAGTTCGACTTTCCGTCCAGGGACAAAAACCAGGTCAGTTCGACATATTCCTATGCCTATCATTTCGATGCCGCACTCTATGCCCGCTATCTGAGACGGTTTGCCGAGCGGCGGGGCGCAATGCGCACAGAGGGCAAGGTCACCGACGTTTCCCTTGACGGCGAAAGCGGGGATATCGCCTCCATCACGCTGGAAAACGGCGAGACGGTGACAGCCGACCTCTTCATCGATTGTACCGGTTTCCGGGCGCTTCTGATTGGCGACGCTTTGGGTACGGATTATCAGGACTGGAGCAAGTGGCTGCCCTGCGACCGGGCGGTTGCCGTGCCGTGTGAGCGCCAGCCGGGCAAGCTGCTACCATACACCCGCGCGACCGCGCGCGATGCTGGCTGGCAATGGCGCATCCCGCTGCAAAGCCGGACCGGCAACGGCTATGTCTATGCCAGCGACTTCATCAGTGAAGACGAGGCGGCCGGCACGCTTCTTTCCAGTCTTGACGGCGAGGCGCAGGGCGACCCCCGCTTCCTGAAATTCCAGGCTGGCCGCCGCGTGGGCTCGTGGCAGAAAAACTGCGTTGCAATTGGCCTGTCCAGCGGGTTCCTCGAGCCCCTGGAATCCACATCCATTTACCTGATCCAGCAGGCGATCACGACCTTGTTGTCATTCCTGCCACGCAAGAAGATCGATCCGGCCCTTCGCACCGAATTCAATCGCCTCATCGATCTCGAATATGACCGTGTACGGGATTTCCTGATCCTGCACTATTATGCGAACACCCGGGACGATGCCGACCTGTGGCGCTATTGCCGTTCCATGGAGGTGCCGGACAGCCTGCTGGAAAAGCTGGAATTCTTCCGTACCAGCGGGCATGTCGAGACATACAGGAATGGCCTGTTCACCCCGGCGAGCTGGCTTGCCGTCTATATCGGCCAGGGCGTGATGCCCGAGCGTTATGACAGGCAGGCAGACAAGCTCCCGCTCGATGAAATGTTGGGCGAAATCAGGAAGATGAAGGCACAGATCGCAGAGCGCGTAGACCGCATGCCAAGTCATGGTGTTTTCGTGGAAGACTATTGTCCGTCCAATGACGTTCCCGAAGCGATTGCGGAGGCCGTGGAATGAGCCGCCCGATTGAAACCATAACCGTGGTCGGGCGCGATGCCGCGCTATGGCTTTCCGCCCTTGGCCTGCAACGGGCCTATGGCAAGGTCGGTGTAAAGGTTCACGCTATCGAACTGCCGTCACTGCTGCAGCCTAATGACGTATTGAGCACATTGCCAACCACCTATGGCCTGCACGGATTGCTCGGGATTGCCGAGAACAATGTCTTCAGGTTTGCAAAGGCGTCCTATGTGCTGGGGCAGCGATTTGCCGGCTGGTCCGGGTCGCGCCCTCCCTTCATGCATCCTTACGACTCGACCGGCACGAATTTCGGGCATGTCGATTTTGTCCATTTCTGGCAAAAGGCACAGCGAGCAGGGATGAACGTACCGTTCGAGAATTTCTCGATTGGTGCTGTCGCCGCAGCGCAGGGGCGCATCGCTGACCTGAGGGAATCTGCGACACCATTTTCAAAGGCCGCCCAGGGGTTCAATCTCGATGCCTTCAGCTATGGCCAGCTGCTGAAGGCGTATGCGCTGAAGAGCGGCATTGCCCATAGCCAAGGCATCTTGGAAAAGGTGGATGTCGCAGAGGGGGCGGTCATGTCGGTCACGCTGGCCGACGGGACGAGGCATGAGGGTGACCTGTTTGTCGATGCCACCGGGCCGCAGGCATCCCTGATCAGCCAGCTCGATGAAGCGGGGCCCGACTCCTGGGATCATCTTTATCCGTGCAATCGGATGATGGTGATGGCCGGTGCGCCGGTGTCGCCCGCACCATCCTACAGTCATATCCAGGCGTTCAGGGGCGGCTGGGTCGGCATGTTCCCGTTGCAGGATCGCACGGCGATCGTCGCTGTCTATTCGGATGACGAATTGTCCGATGAGGACATGACGCAATCCGTGCCCGTCCTGTCCAGTGTGCCGGTGTCGGGAGATGCCGTCGTCAGCTCACTGAACACCGGATTGCGCCGAAATGCCTGGGTCGGCAATTGTGTTGCGCTTGGCGAGGCTGCCGTGATGCTGGAGCCGCTGGATGCGGTGTCCCTTCACCCCTTGCATACCGGCCTGTCGCTGCTGGTCGATCATTTCCCAGCTGCTGCCGATGCAATGCCGCAAGCGCGCCTTTTCAACCGCAAATTTGCCGGTCACATGGAAAATATCCGGGACTTCCAGCTCGCCCATTATCGTCTCAACCAGCGCTATGATGAACCGCTGTGGGACAGGGCGCGCGAAATGGAAACGCCGGAGCGGCTTGCCTACAAGCTTTCCACGTTCAAGGCGACGGGACAGGTGCCGCTTCATGATGACGAGGCCTTCGAGAAAGAGAACTGGACCTCGATCATGATCGGGCACAATCACCTGCTCGACCAGTATCACCCGCTTGTCGATGGCGTACCCGATGCCGAACTGATGCAACGTTTCCAGGCCATGCTGAAATTCATTGCCGAGGAAGTCTCCGAGATGACGTCCCTGTCGGCGCATATGGAACTTTATGCGCCGCAAAAACCCAGAAGCTCTTTCTAGGATAGAAGCCCATGCAGAAGAAAATCCGGAAAATAGTAATTGTCGGCGGCGGTACGGCGGGGTGGATGGTCGCGGCGGCGCTCGCGAAAACTCTTGGTACGCATCACCATGACATCGTGCTGATCGAGTCCGAAATGATCGGCACTGTGGGGGTGGGCGAGGCGACCATTCCGCAGATCGCCCTTTATAACAGCGTCGTCGGTCTCGATGAGGCCGAAATGATGCGCGAGACGAATGCGACCTTCAAGTTGGGGATCGAGTTCCGCGACTGGCGCAAGCTCGATCACAGCTATTTCCACCCGTTCGGGTTTTACGGCGTCGACATGGGCGGCATCAGCTTCTCTCATTACTGGCTGCGCTGGAAAAAGGCCGGGGGCAATCTCGACTACACGAAATTCAATGTCGAGACGGAGGCCGCGCGCGACGAGAAATTCCTGCGCACGAACGATGACAACAATATCTACATGCCGTCGGTCAATTATGCCTATCAGTTTGATGCGAGCCTGTACGCGAAATATCTGCGCATGATTTCTGAAAAGCGTGGTGTACGCCGCATCGAGGGCAAGATCGTCGATTCCGCCCAGAATGCAGAGAGCGGCTTCATCGAGAGCGTCAAGCTGGAGAATGGCCAGAGCGTCACCGGCGATTTCTTCATCGACTGTTCCGGCTTCCGTGGCTTGCTGATCGAGCAGGTCTACAAGGCGGGTTATCATGACTGGAGCAGCATGCTGCCGGTCAACAAGGCGGTCGCCGTGCCCTGTGCCAAGAACGGTCCGCCACTGCCCTATACACGCTCCACGGCGCGGGAGGCCGGGTGGCAGTGGCGCATCCCGCTGCAGCACCGCACCGGTAATGGCTATGTCTTTTCCGGCGAATTCATCAGCGAGGACGAGGCAACGGCAAGGCTGATGAACTCGCTCGACGGGGAGCCGCTGGCGGACCCGAAAGTGCTGAAATTCACCACCGGCGTGCGCAAGAAAAGCTGGATCAAGAACGTCGTCTCCGTCGGCCTGTCAAACGGCTTCCTGGAGCCGCTTGAGTCAACCTCCATCCACCTCATCCAGGTCGCGATTGCCAAGATCCTGGCGATGTTCCCTGGGGATCAGATACAGACTGGCCTAGTCGATCAGTATAACGAGGAAATGCACTGGGAATACGATCATGTGAAGGACTTCCTCATCGCCCACTATCATGTGACCGAGCGCGATGACACGCCGTTCTGGAACTATGTGCGCACGATGGAAATTCCGGACGAACTGAAACGCCGTCTGGAAACCTTCCGCAATCGCGGCGAGACGCTCTGCCACAAGAGCGAACTGTTCAAGGAAGTCAGCTGGTTTGCTGTGCTCTATGGGCAGGGCCTGGAGCCGACGGGATATCATCCTGTCGCCAACTCCATCTCAGAGGATGACCTGAAGCTGCGCCTCGCCAAGATACGCTCCGGCATTCAGGACAGGCTGAACGGGATGCCGTCCCATCAGGAATTCATCGACAGGTACTGCGCCGCGAATTCCCTCATGTCGGCGTAATGAAAAAAGGCGCCGGATGACTGATCCGGCGCCTGATCGATTTGTATCGCCGACAGGCCTATTCGGTGTCGTCCAATACCCACGCCATGCCACCGGCGACGTGATCAAGGAAGACCGGATCGGAATAGGTTTCGACCGTATGGCCCATGGATGTGTAGAACACCCGGCCGCCATCGAATTCCTGCGACCATGAAATGGGCTTTTCCTCGCCTGCCGGCTCGCCGATCGATTCCGGGTCCAGCGTGACGAGCAGGTCCACCGACGGGTCAAAATTCGCGATCCAGTACCATTCATCGGTGCGCGAGAAGACCGGATCCATATGGGTCGTCGACGGATGATCGCCGTTGACGACAGTCAGTTCCCCGGTCGGCGTTCCTTGCGGATGGCTCTCGAAATAGCCGCCCATCATGTCGCCATACCAGTCCCAGCTGTAATGGGAATCAGAGGCACCATGGATGCCGACGACACCTTTTCCAGCGCGGAGGAAATTCTGCATGGCCTCGCGCCGCTCGCCGACGAACCATTCATTCTCCACTTCCTTGCCGGTGGTGGAATTGAGGAAGACGATCGCATCGAACTGCTCAAGATCCTCATCATTGAAGATTTCCGGATCGTCGCTGTTGGTCACGCTGTAGCCTTCGCGCTCGCCCAGTGCCGTCAGTGCCTCGACGCCTGCCGGGATGGAATCATGCACCCAGCCCGTCGCGAGGGAAAAGACCAGGATTTGCGGTGTATCGGCTTCTGTCGTGTTGCCTTGCTCGGCATTGCTGCAGGCGCTGGTGGCGAGCAGGCAGATCGCCCCGGCGAGGGCAGTCGTGTACCTGAAATTCATCATCGTTCCTTCCCTGAATTTTTGGCCCTTGTTTTAATGCCGGACCATAGCATGTGCGGCCCCTGATCTGAAGCATTCGTTATCGCCCCGAATGGCTGGACAAGAGGGGGCCGGGCACCATAGAGTTTGTAAAAAAGTAAGGGCAAGAAAGTGAGTTCATCCCCATCCAGCGGGTTCAGCAGGCGCCAGCTTCTGTCTGGCAGCGCGCGGCTTGCCGGCGGCCTTGCCGTTGGCGGCGGCCTTTCCGCTTGTGGGTCCAGCGAAGGCAAGGAGCCGACGGATGAGCTGGCGGCAAAACTTGCCGGCCTGACCACCCGCGACGCCGTGCGACGGCCCGGGCATTTCTTCTCGGTAGCCCAGTTCCGGCTGCTGGAGCGGATCAGCGATCTGATCATCCCTGACACGGATACGCCCGGCGCGCTTGCCGCCGGGGTGCCGCAGGTGATCGACCGCATGATGGTGACATGGGCATTGGCCGAAACGCAGGGCGAATGGCTCGAAGGGCTGGCCGCCATCGACACGCGCGCGCGGCGTGAGCACGGCATGGCGTTTGTGGGGCTCGAGCCAGCTGTGCAGTTCGATTTGCTGTCGCGCCATGATGCCGACGCCCTGTCCAATGGCGATCAGAACTACAGACAGATAAAGTCAACGATCGTCGAGGCATATTATTCTTCCGAACCCGGTGCAACAAAAGAGCTCAGATATGATCCGGTCCCCGGTCCCTATCAGGGGTGTGTACCCTTCGAGGAGATCGGCCGGACATGGGCCACGTAACTTGGGCCACATGAATTGGGCCACATAATCATGGTTGCCGTTGAGCGACCAGACCCAACCGGTCGCCAAGAGCCGGTGCATAATCTGCCGGCACGCCGGCACTGGAGGAAAACAGAATGACCGCGGATTTCGACGCCATCGTCGTCGGTTCCGGCATGAGTGGGGGATGGGCCGCCAAGGAGCTCGCCGAACGCGGGCTGAAGACGCTCGTGATCGAGCGTGGCAGGCACATTGAGCATGGTGCGGACTATACCGATTTCAAGGCACCGTGGGAGCTGCCCAACCTCGATGCCGTGCCGGAGCGCGAGCAGGTCCACTATGGTGGGCGTGCCCTGCCAGCGTCGATGGCGCATTTCCGTATCAAGGAAGACGAGCATCCTTATTCCGTCGCCGAGGGAAAGCCGTTCCGCTGGTTTCGTGGCTATCATCTCGGCGGGCGCTCCCTGATGTGGGCGCGGCAATCCTATCGCATGAGCGAGATGGATTTCGAAGCCAACAAAAAGGACGGATACGGCAATGACTGGCCGATCCGCTATGGCGACCTCGCCCCCTGGTATGATCACGTAGAACGTTTTGCCGGTATCTCCGGTCAGGCCGAAGGCTTGCCGCAATTGCCCGATGGCCAGTTCCAGCCGCCGATGGAGCTGAACTGCGTCGAGGAAGTGTTTCGCGACCGGCTTCATGAAGCCTATCCGACCCGACGCTTGACCATTGGCCGGTGCGCGCATCTGACGCAGCCTACTGAAGAACAGCAGGCTCTGGGCCGTGGTGAGTGCCAGGCGCGCAGCCTGTGCCCGCGCGGGTGTTCCTATGGAGCCTATTTCTCCAGCCTGTCGGCGACCTTGCCCGCGGCACGCAAGACAGGCAATCTGACGGTCGTGACTGACGAGATCGGCCACAGTGTCGTCCATGATCCGGCAACCGGCAAGGCGAGCGGTGTGCGAGTCGTCGACGCCGTCACGCGAGAGCACAAGGTCTATACCGGCCGCATCGTCTTTTTGTGCGCCTCGGCGATCGGGTCGGCGCAGATCATGCTCAACTCGCGGTCCGAGAAATTCCCGACGGGCATCGCCAATTCCAGCGACATGCTGGGGCGCAACCTGATGGATCATGTCAGCGGGCTGGGCGCCAATGGCTATCTGCCGGGGTATGCGGATCAATACTACAAGGGCCGTCGCCCAACTGGGTTCTACATCCCCCGCTTCCGCAATGTGACAGAGGATGCTGACTTCGTGCGCGGCTATGGATTCCAGGGCGGCGCCTCCCGAGGCGACTGGCGCCGTGGTGGCGGGCAGATCGGCATTGGCGCAGAGCTTAAACAGGACCTGCGCACTCCCGGCGGGTGGAGTGTCTGGCTCGCCGGCTTTGGCGAGATGCTGCCGAACCCGGATAATCGCGTCACCCTGCATCCGAACAAGGTCGACAAATGGGGCATCCCGCTGCTGCATATCGACTGTGCCTATGGCGAGAACGACCTTAAAATGGCGCGCCAGGCCAACAGGGATGCTGTCGACATGCTGAAAGCGGCAGGGTTTCAGGGCGTGCGCGAGCGTGGGGATGAGCCGCATGAGCCTGGCCGGGCGATCCATGAAATGGGTACGGTAGGCATGGGGCGAGATCCAAAAACATCCGTACTCAATGGTTTCAATCAGGCCCATGATGTGCCGAACCTGTTCGTGACAGATGGCGCGTGCATGGCATCAACAGCCTGCCAGAACCCGTCACTTACCTATATGGCCATTTCGGCGCGGGCGGCCCATCATGCAGCTGAATTTTTGAAGGAAGGGAAGATCTAGGCGATGAGCAAGGACGAACCAATGACCGTCAATCGCCGCACATTGCTGCGGCAGGCCGTCTACATGGTTGGCGGGGCTGCGGGCCTGAACGCACTGGCGGCCTGTTCTGAACAGGGTGTCGAAGAGGGCGGCATTCCGCGCCTCAGCGGGCCAGGGCGCTATTTCACAGGTGTTCGCATGACGCGTCTGAAACTGATCGTCGACACGATCATTCCGGATACGGATACACCGGGGGCCGTGGCGGCGGGCGTACACACCTTCATCGACCAGATGATGGCCGACTGGGCCGCGCCGGACACGCGCGAACAATTCGACAAGGTGATCGACGAGCTCGATGAGCGCGCCGTTGCGGCCCATGGTGACCGATTGACACGACTGCCGCAGGAGCAGCGCTTCGACATCATCCGCGACTATGACCTGGAAAAACTGGGCGAGAATAGCTGGCCGTATCGCCAGTTCAAGAACCTGGTGCTGGTTGGTTATTACCATTCGCAGATCGGCGCGACCCAGGAGCTGCAATATGAACTGATCCCCGGTGAATTGCGTGCCTGCCTGCCGCTGTCGGAAGTCGGCCGGGCATGGGCTGACTGACCCGGAATTTAGATGAGTATACGAATGAAGATGAAAGAGATACGCAATGGATTTTGATGCGATCGTTGTAGGCTCCGGCATGAGTGGTGGCTGGGCAGCCAAGGAATTATGTGAGCGCGGCCTTAAAGTGCTGGTGATCGAGCGTGGCCAGCATGTGGAGCATGGCGCTGACTACAATGACATGCAGGAGGTCTGGGAGGTCGAGAACCGCGGCCGCATCCCGGAGGAGGAACTGGACGAGCATTATCAGGTCCAGCGCGGCTGTTACGCGTTGAACACGGCGAACAAGCACCTGTTCGTCAAGGATTCCGACCACCCCTATGAGACGCCGGAAGGCAAGCCCTTCGCATGGCTTCGTGGCTATCACCTGGGCGGGCGCTCGCTGCTCTGGGCGCGCCATTCCTATCGCTGGAGCGAGATGGATTTCGAGGCCAACAAGAAAGATGGCTACGGTGTCGACTGGCCGATCCGCTATGGCGACCTCGCGCCATGGTATGATCATGTCGAGCGTTTTGCCGGTATCACCGGCGAGAAGATGGGGCTGGCGCACTTGCCTGATGGCGAATTCCAGCCGGCCATGCCGCTAAATTGTGCCGAGAGCGACTTCAAGTCTCATATTGAGGAAAATTATCCGGGCCGCACGCTGATCATGGGGCGCATCGCGCATCTGACGCAGCCCACTCAAGAACAGCAATCGCTCGGCCGTGGCAGCTGTCAGTACCGGGACCTTTGCTATCGCGGCTGTTCTTTCGGCGCCTATTTCTCTGCCCTGTCGGCCACCCTGCCGGCGGCGGAGCGCACCGGCAACCTGACGGTTGTCACCGATGCCATCGGACACAGCGTCGTCTATGACCCTTCAACCGGCAAGGCCAGCGGCGTGCGCGTCGTCGACTATCATACGAAAGAAGGTCGCACCTATACCGCCCGCATGGTGTTCCTGTGCGCCTCTGCCATCGGCTCGGCGCTCGTCATGCTGAACTCGACATCGGAGCGTTTCCCCAACGGCATCGCCAACCGGTCCGGCGCGCTGGGGCGTCACCTGATGGACCATATCTCCGGTATCCGCGCCGGCGGTATCTATCCGGGTCATGAGGATCAGTATTACTCCGGCAAGCGCCCTGGTGGTTTCTATATTCCGCGCTATCGCAACCTGCCGGGACAGGAGGAAGAAAACTTCGTTCGCGGCTTCGGCATACAGGGCGGCATCGGCCGCATGAACTGGAGCCGGGCCGGGGGGCGGCCGGGTATCGGCGCGGAGCTGAAGGAAAGCCTGCGCACCCCGGGGGCGTGGCGCGTCGGCCTGTCAGGCTTTGGCGAAATGCTGCCCGATCCGAACAATCGCGTCAGCCTGCACCCCAACAAGGTCGACAAATGGGGCATTCCGCTACCGGTCATCGACTGTGCCTATGGCGAAAACGAGATGAAGATCGTCGAGCGCTGCAAGGCCGATATCGTCGCCATGCTGGAATCGGCGGGTGTGCAGAATATCGAGGTAGGCGGCGATCCGGCACCGCCCGGATACGGCATCCATGAGATGGGCACGGCCCGCATGGGGCGCGATCCGTCGACATCGGTTCTCAACGGCTGGAACCAGGCCCATGACGTGCCGAACCTGTTCGTAACCGACGGGGCATGCATGACATCGTCTGCCTGCCAGAACCCGTCACTGACATACATGGCCGTGACCGCACGGGCGGCCAATCATGCTGCAGATCTGCTACAGGAGGGAGTATTATGATGCGTAAACGGATGCTCGAAGAATCAGTCTTGTCTCGTCGCAACTTCATTATCGGCGGGTCGCTGGCAACCACTGCCGTGTTGGCCGGATGTGGACAGCAACAGGCCGCAAGCACTGTGCAACCGGTGTCGGGCATCCAGCTCTATACTGTGCGCGATGCGATGGCTGAGGATATGGCGGGCACGCTCGCCCGGATCGCCGAGATCGGCTATGGGGAAGTCGAGTTCGCCGGCTATTTCGACAAGAGCCCGGCAGAGGTGAAGGCGATCCTCTCCGATAACGGTCTTGCCGCACCCAGCACCCATGTCGGTCATGACGTGATCCGCGACAATCCGATGCCGGCGATCGAAGCCGGCGCGGAAGTCGGCCATGAATGGCTGGTGCTGAACTGGCTCGCGCCAGACCAGCGTGAAACCATCGACCAGTACAAGCGCTGGGCCGAGGTGATGAACCGCTTCGGCGAACAGGCGAAGGCGGCGGGCATGAAAGCCGCCTGGCATAATCACGACTTCGAGCTGATGGCGATCGACGGCACGGTGCCGCTCGATGTGCTGATAGATGAGTGCGACCCGGACCTCGTCAAGTTCGAGCTTGACCTGTTCTGGGCACAAAAGGCGGGTACGGATATTCCGGCCCTGCTGGCGCGGGACCCGGACCGCTTTGTGATGTGTCACGTCAAGGACATGGACCAGTCGGGCAACATGGCCGATGTGGGCACCGGCGTCATGGATTTCCGGTCACTCCTCGCCAGTGATGTGTCCCGCTTCCAGCATTTCTTCATCGAGCGGGATGATGCCCCGCAGCCATTCGAAACGGCGGCAGTCGGCCACGCGACTCTGGAGACCATCCTGCAGACGGTTGGCGGGCAACACGCCAGATAGATGAAGGGCAGGGGGTGATGAGGGGACATCTGGTGAGGCTGCTGCTGTCGGCCAGTGCCTTGGGGTTGCTGGCCGGTGCCTGTTCCGCCCCTGTCGAGCAGGCGGATCAGGACGTGGGCGAGGTTCAGGATATCGGGCAGTTCGACAGCCATGCCGATATCGGTGATGTCGGCGCGGCAGGCTCTGTTGCCTATGATCCCGCTGTCGGTGTCTACGAGATATCCGCCAGCGGCACGAATATGTGGGGGGTGGACGACCAGTTCCACTATATCTGGACGCAGATGAGCGGCGATGTGATGATCGCCGCCGATGTCGATTTCGTGGGCGAGGGCGTCGACCCGCACCGCAAGGCGGGTGTGATGATCCGCGCCGGGACAGCACCCGATGCACCTTATGCTGACATTGTGGTTCATGGTGACGGGCTGACGTCCATGCAGTATCGCGCCATGCCAGGCGGTGAGACACAGGAGATCGTCGCTTCCATCACCGGGGCCGACAGCGTGCGGCTGGAGAAGGAAGGCGACTATGTCTACATGTCCGTCCGGGAGGAAGGTGGCGACTGGATCACCGGCGGCAATTACCGGCTGGCTTTCGCCGAGCCGTTCCATGTCGGTCTTGCCGTCAGCGCACACAATAATGACGTCGTCGAGACGGCGCGTTTTTCCAATGTCGAGATCACGCCCATGGACCTCGCGCCGGTGACCGAGACCGGCTATGCTGCCACCGTGGATTCAACGCTGGAAATTCTGGATGTGACGAGCGGCAACCGCCGCGTCGTGCATGTGAGCGAGGACAAGTTCGAGGCACCGAACTGGTCGCGCGATGGCTCCTTCCTCGTCTATAATGCCGGTGGGAAGATCTATCGTATCCCGGTCGAAGGCGGCGGGCCGGTCGAGATCAATACCGGTCCGTATATCAACAATAACAACGATCACGGCATTTCGCCGGATGGCACGCAGCTGATCATCTCCGACCAGTCGGCGGAGGACAACCAGTCGCGCATCTATATCCTGCCCATCGAGGGATCGGACACTCCGCGCGAGGTCGTTTCGCACCCCTCGGCGCCATCCTACTGGCATGGCTGGTCGCCCGATGGCGACATGATCGTCTATACCGCCCAGCGGCCTGAGGTCTCGCCGGCCTATAACCTCTGGGCCAAGCGCCTGTCCGGTGGGGCGGAGTTCCGGCTGACGGATTCCGATGGGCTCGATGACGGCGCGGATTTCTCACCCGATGGGGAGTGGGTCTGGTTCAACTCGACCCGCTCCGGCGCGATGCAGATCTGGAAGGTGCGGCCCGATGGCAGCGAGCCGACGCAGGTGACCTTCGATGGTAACTATCGCGACTGGTTCCCGCATCCGTCGCCCGATGGCGAGAATATCATCATGGTGTCCTTCGGCCTCGACGTGGACCTTGGCGACCATCCGCCGAACCGTGATGTCTGGCTGCGGATGATGCCGACGGACGGGTCTGAACCGCCCCGGATCGTCGCGAAACTGTTCGGCGGGCAGGGCACGATCAATGTGCCGTCCTGGTCACCGGATTCCACCAAGGTGGCTTTCGTCAGCTACCGGATCGACCGCGACGACCGGCCTGAATAAATCCTTCATGGGCTGCTGCGTAACCAGCTCAGGATC
This sequence comes from Aquisalinus luteolus, assembly GCF_009712425.2. Lineage (GTDB taxonomy): Bacteria > Pseudomonadota > Alphaproteobacteria > Caulobacterales > Parvularculaceae > Aquisalinus > Aquisalinus luteolus. The sequence continues at coordinate 16,041 of NZ_VCJR02000002.1, read as the reverse complement.
AGGACGCAAAAGAAAAGGGCCGGTCGCGCTGACCGGCCCTTTTGCTGTTCTGGATGACCTGCGTTAAACCGGGCGTGTGGGATCATCCGGTTCCGCAGCGGCGGATGTAACCGTCGCGCCTTCATGCACGACAGTTTCTGCAGTGTCCTCGTCAGGCCGTTTCAGGCGCATGAAATAGAGGATCGCGAAGGCGACGATCAGCAGGATCGGGAAGACCATCAGCCGGCTGATGACGGCCTGGCCCGCAGCGATCTCCGCAGCTGCTGCATCAAGGCCGCTGGACGTTGCCGCCTCGCGTGCGCTGTCGAGCCAGCCGCCGATGACCGGGTTCCAGATCGATACGCCGAACATGCCGGCACCACCCATCAGGGACATGCCGAGCGCACCCGTCTTCGGCAGGTACTCGCCGACAAAGCCGATCATGGTCGGCCAGAAATAGGTCACGCCCAGTGCGAAGACGATCGCTGCGAGATAGACCATCGCGCCCGATGTCTGGGTGAAGAGGAACAGGCCGAGCGCGGAGAAGATCGCAGAACCAAGCAGAACGCCCACCGGGTTGAAGCGGTGAACGATCGGCCCGGCGAAATAGCGCCCGACTGCCATGAGGCCAGCGGTCAGGGCCAGCACCATCAGGCCGGAAGCACCGGAACCGGCGAGAATGCGCTCGATCCACTGGCCGGTGCCAAGCTCCGTCGTCGCCGTCATGGTCATCAGGATGATCATGACGAAGAACAGCGGGCTGAGAAGGCCCTTGATGTTCGTGGCCGTGGAGCTTTCGATGTTCTCCGATTTGGGGAATGTCTCTGTAAAGACCATGTAGCCGTAGATGGCGGTCGGGATCAGCATGGTCGCGACCTGCAGCTGCCAGCCAAGGCCGACAGAGGTCATGCCCTGTGACACCAGCGCGCCGATGACGATGCCGCCCGGGAACCAGACATGGAAGCGGTTCAGCATCGCTGTCTTGTTCCTGTGATACATGTCGGCGATCATCGGGTTACAGGCAGCCTCGACCGAGCCATTGGCAAAGCCGATGAAGAAGGTTGAAATGATCAGCCCCCAGAACCCCGTGGCGAGGATGGTCAGTACCAGCCCCAGAAGGTGGCCGATAAAGGCAATGATCATCAGGTTTTTTGCACCGACCTGGTTATAGACGAGCCCGCCGATCATCATCGCGACGGGGAAGCCAAGAAACGCCATGGAGTTCATCCAGCCGAGCTGGGTGTCGCTCAGGGCGAATTCGCCACCGAGCTGGTTCAGGACGCCGGCGCGGATAGAGAACGTCATCGACGTCACGATCAGCGACAGGCACGCCATGATGAACAGGCGGTTGCGATTGATGGATGGCGTTGCGCCGCCCACGGTGGCTGATGCTGTATTCATTTAATCCTCCCTCAAGCCGCCCTTTTGATCTTTTTGCCGGCGGGTGTTGTTGTCAGAGTACCCCCGTCCCGGTTGCCGGGACAGGGAGGTGTTGTTTCCTCAATCGAGACCGAGAATGCGCCGGTTGCGCGCTGCGTCGCTGTCCGCCCCGGCGAAATCGTCGAAGGCTTTCTCGGTGCGGGTGATCATGTGCGCGGCGATGAACGGCGCGCCCTCGGCGGCACCCTGTTCCGGGTGCTTCAGCGCGCATTCCCATTCCAGCACTGCCCAGCCATCAAAGCCATACTGCGTCATCTTGGAAAAGATGGCGCTGAAATCGATCTGGCCGTCGCCGAGCGAGCGGAACCGGCCCGGGCGCTCGACCCAGCCCTGATAACCGCCATAGACGCCGGACTTGCCGGTCGGGTTGAACTCCGCGTCCTTGACGTGGAAGGCCTTGATGCGGTCGTGGTAGAAATCGATGAACTGGAGGTAGTCGAGCTGCTGCAGCACGAAGTGGCTGGGGTCGTAGAGAATGTTCGCAGCCGGATGATCGTCGACGGCATCCAGGAAGCGCTCGAAGGTAATCCCGTCATGCAGGTCCTCGCCCGGGTGCAGTTCGTAGCAGGCGGCGACGCCATTGTCTTCGAACACATCGAGGATCGGTTTCCAGCGGCGGGCAAGCTCGGCAAAGCCTTCCTCAACCAGGCCTGCCGGGCGCTGCGGCCACGGATACATGGTGTGCCACAGGAGGGCGCCGGAGAAGGTCGCATGCGACGTCAGGCCGAAATTGCGGCTGGCCTTCGCGGCCATCTTGCACTGCTCGATCGCCCAGTCGGTGCGCGCTTCCATGTTGCCATGGACCTGTTCCGGCGCGAAGGCGTCGAACATTTCCGTATAGGCCGGATGAACGGCGACGAGCTGGCCCTGCAAATGGGTCGACAGCTCGGTGATCTCGACGCCATTGCCCTCGCAGATGCCGGCGATCTCGTCGCAGTAATCCTTGCTCTCGGCGGCCTTTTCCAGGTCGAACAGGCGCGGATCATCGGAGGGTAGCTGTACGCCCTTGTAGCCATGGCCGGCGGCCCATTTGGTGATCGTGTCGAGATCGTTGAAGGGTGGTTCGTCGCCCATGAACTGGGCAAGGAAAATGGCGGGACCTTTCATGATGTCTCTCCTGTATTAGCTATTCTCGACACCGGACAGGGCTGTCCAGGCGGATTTGTTGTTGCTGGAATTCACTGCAGCGCGGATGAAGCGCATCGTGGCAATGCCATCCTCGATAGTGGTAAAGCCCGGCTCTGGCTCCGTGTCGGGAAATTTCTTCACGGCGGAGGCGAAGGCGCCATAGATATTGGCAAAGGCCTCGATATAGCCTTCCGGGTGGCCGCCCGGCGTGCGGCAATTGGCGAGCGCCCGGTCGGTCAGGAACGGCATATTGGCGCCGGGACGCAGGATCTGTTCCGGCTTGCCTCGGGTCTTCACGATCAGCTCGTTCGGCTGTTCCTGCTGCCAGTGCAGGCTCGCCTTGTCGCCATAGATCTCGATCTTCAGCGCGTTGATCGCACCGGAACAGACCTGACTGGCAGACAGAAGACCGGAGCCGCCGCCAGACAGGCGGAACATCGCCTGGCCGTCATCGTCGATCGCCCGGCCTTCAATCACTGAGCGCAGCTCTGCGGCGACATCGGTGATGCGCTCGCCGGTCATGTATTCGACGAGGTTGAAGGCGTGGGTGCCGATATCGGCAAAGGCTCCGGACTCGCCTGAGCGGGAGGGGTCCGTGCGCCAGGAAGACTGCTTGGAAGAGCCTGTGTCCTCGGCCTTGGACAGCCAGTCCTGAAGATAGGAGACGGCGACGCGCCGTATACTGCCGATCTCGCCGCTTGCGACCATGGCACGGGCCTGCATAACGAGGGGATAGCCGGTATAGGTCTGGGTCAGGCCGAACAGCTTGCCGGATTTCTTCACTGCCGCTTCGATGGCGAGCGCGTCATCCAGCGTGCCGGCGAGTGGCTTGTCGCAAATAACGTGGAAGCCGGCTTCCAGCGCGGCGATGGAAACCGGCGCATGGGTGTCGTTCGGCGTAACGATGGAGACGCACTGGATCCGCTGGTCTTCCGGCAGGGCGTTCTCCGCGTCGAACATTTCCTGATAGCTGCCATAGGCGCGCGCGCCGTCGAGACCCAGCTCATTGACGCCGAATTCCTTCGAGGCCGCCGCGTCGCGGCTGAACGCCCCGGCGACCAGGTCGATATCGCCCGCAATATTTGCAGCGAGGCGGTGGATTGCGCCAATGAAAGCGCCCTTGCCGCCACCGACCATGCCCATGCGTATTTTCTCAGCCATTAATCCTCCAGTTTTCAATCAGTTTTTGCCAAGCTACGGCACTCTGACACCGCTATCAAGCAGGACCCGTGCTGCACCTGCTCACGGCAGGTATCGTGCCTCGGGCATCTCAAGACCCATGCTCGTCAGTACACCGCGAAGGTGCTCTATCGCTTCCGGCGACGGTCCGGGATAGGGGCCGATGACGGGCTTGTTGCCGAGATAGCCGATATCCTCAACACCAGCCTCAGAGGCGAAGAACGCCCCAATGGCGATATTGCGGAAAGACCGGAAACTTGCGGCCATGTCGCCCAGCCCTTCGCCGACGCGTCCCTGCCAGGCAATCTGGTCGAGAATCTGCTTTTGCTGATCATCGCTCGCCTCGGCAAAGCCGGTGTCGAAGCGCTTTTGCGCTTCCACCTCCAGCCAGTCGAACAGGGCAAAGAAACGCTCGCGGTCATATTGCTGGTTCTCGTAAGGGGCGCTGACCCATTCATCGATGAAGTCCGGCACGCCGACAGCGCTGGCCGCCGGGGAGCGGTCATCGGCCGGCAGGATCAGGTCCGACAGGCGCGCAGCGACGTTAAGCTGGTCCTGGCTCATGGTCTTTTCCCATGTCAGGACCGGCTCGATCTGCGCCGGGTCGTAGCCATAGGTCGTGCCGGAAACGGGCTGTGCCGGTGTCAGGGTCTTCCGCTTGGCCATGCGCTCGGCATAGTCCTGTTCGGGGCTCGTATGTTCCGGCCCGCAGGCAGCGGTGGCGGCTACGCCCATGGTCCCGGCAAGCCATTTCAGGGTCGTGCGGCGGCTGATCTTTTGGGTGTAGCTCATCAGATTTCCCTCGCGCGCATCTTCTCGATCAGGTGGTCGCAGCTGCGATCGGCAAGCGCCATGATCGTCAGGGTCGGGTTCTTGTGCGCCTTGGAGGCAAAGGCGGCACCGTCCATGACCCACAAATTCGGCACGTCCCAGCTCTGGCCCGAGGCATTGAGCACGGAGGTCGCCGGGTCGTCGCCCATGCGTGCCGTGCCGACCTCGTGAATGATCTGGCCACCCTTGGCCATCATGTCCCGGGGGGCGCTGTCCGCGCCATAGGTCGGCGTGCCGCCCAGCCGGTCGATGATCTCCAGCATGTTCTGCTGGAAATGGGCGGTCTGGTTGATCTCATGCTCCGTATGCCGATAATGGAAGCGCAGGATGGGAATACCGTAATCGTCAACCTGTTCCGGGTCGAGTTCGGCATAGCAGTTCTCGTTCGGGATCATCTCGCCACGCTGGGAGAAGTGAATGAAGCTGCCATAATAACGGCGCACGTCTTCCTTCACCTGTGGGCCATAGCCATCGACCTGCCAGCTGGCCCCGCCCATGCCGATGCCGGGTTCACCAAAGGTGCCGCCGATTTCGACATGATAGCCGCGCGGGAAGTCGAGTTGCCCCGCCGCCTGTCGCTGATAGTCCCAGAAGGGAATGTAGAGGTGCAGGCCCATCGTGCCGTCTTCATTGTAGCGCGGGCGGTTTTCCAGCGCTGGTATCTGTGCGCCGACGCTGGCGCCGACCGTGTCCATCAGGTTTCGCCCGACCTGGCCGGAGGAGTTGGAGACACCGTCCGGGTGCTGGGCATTCTTCGAGTTCAGGAGAATGCGCGCGCTTTCGCAGGCGCTCGCTGCCAGCACGACCACGCGGGCGGCGATGAATTTGTGCTCGCCGCTTGTCTTGTCGATATAGTGCACGCCCGTCGCCTTGCCGGAACGGTCGGTCTCGACTTCATAGACCATGGCATTGGTCAGGATTTCGAGGTTGCCGGTCGCGCGTGCCCACGGGATCAGCGAGGTTGTCGACTGGAAGGCTGCGCCGATATTGCAGCCGCGACCGCAATTGGTCGCGTTGAAGCAGGCCTGCCGGTCGCCCATGTTCTTGGTCAATACGGCCCGGCGGGAGGCGACGCAGGGGATGCCGAGATCGTTGGCGGCAGCCTTGATCGCCAGTTCGTTGATGCGCGGTTTGGGCGGCTCGTGCAGCACGCCGGGGCCAGAATCCGGGTGGTTCTCCAGCCCGTCATTGGCGCCATAGACGCCGATCAGCTTCTCGACCCGGTCGAAATAGGGCGCCATCTCGTCATAGCTGACCGGCCAGTCGGCGCCGAGACCGTCGCGCGAATATGGCCTGAAATCATGCGGTCCCATGCGGAAGGAATTGCGCGCCCAGTGATTGGTGCGCCCGCCCAGCATGCGCGAGCGCCACCACATGAACTCGTTGCCCTCGGCGCTGACATAGGGCTCTCCCGGCAGGGTCCAGCCGCCGATGGAGGCGAGGTAATAGCCGAAATTCTTTTCCGGGGTGCCGCCGCCGAGTAGGGGCGCCTCGCGGCCCCAGTTGAACATCGGGGTTTCGGTGTAGGGATCGTAGTCCCGTCCGGCCTCGAGCATCAGCACTTTTACGCCCGCATCGGCGAGCCGCCATGCGGCCATGCCACCACCGGCACCCGAGCCGATGACGATGACGTCGTGATCGCCGCTTGGTGCGGTCATACCCTGTTCCTCCCGGCCGGTTTGGTCCGGCTATCCTTATGGGAGAAGCATGCCCCAGGTCAGGCAGGAATGGTAGGGCTAGAGGCCGATTTTGCGGCGGATTTTCGCCATGGCGCGCCGCGGCTGGCTGATTGCGCGGCGCATATTGTTGACGAAGCGCTGCGGTTTCGTCTGTCCCTTCAGGGCATCGCCCATGGCCTTGATAAAGGCCGGTTCCAGCCCGCGCCTTTCTGCCTCACGCATGCTCTCGGTCATGAAGGAGCGGGTGTTGGTCGCGACGATTTTCAGGGCGCGGATGTTCTCGTTGCGCAAGGGTTCCGGGAAGGTGCGGCACTTGTCGAGGGCGCCAGCGACTTTCAGGGCAATCATGGTGCGGTGGCACTTTTCGCAGCGGCAGCAATTATAGGCGCTGTCCGGGTTCATCCAGCAGACGCGCAGCGTGTCCAGCACGATCTGGTGGCGGGCGATCGCCTCGACCTTGCGGATGCGGCGGGCCTCTGCACCGTCATTGACGATATCAAGATCGGACAGGCTCCAGAGCGGGTCGAGCAGCGGGTGCGAGCCGAAGGCGAAAAGATGCGTGTAATCCTGCGAGGACGGGATGTAGACCTTGTCGAACTGGTCGGAGAGCAGATAGGCGGTGGCGGCGAGTGACGGCCCGTGGCCGTAGTCCCAGCCGATATAGCTGTCGAGCACAGGGCGGATGTTGGTTTCAAGCCGGATCAGGTTCTTGCCGGTCTCGCGGGCGATCCTCTCGATCATGGCGAGTGTCTCGCGATAGAGCTTTTCATCTTCCAGCCTGATGTCGAAGCCATGGACGAAGACGAGATCGGTGATCTCCTCGCGCCGCTTCATCAGCGTATAAAAGGAATCGACGCCGCCGGAGAAGAAGGCGGCGACACGGTTCTTGCCGGTGCGGGCGCGCGGCTCTGCGGCTTCAAGGGCCTTGGCTGGCAGCCGTGTGACGCCCGGTATCCAGGCAAGGTACAGGTCCTGAATCTGTTCGAAACTGGCCAGCAGGCGCGGGTCGAGCGGCTGCGGCGCGCGATAGGCGCGGCCTTTTTTCATGCAGGGCAGGATAGACGTGACGAATTCCAGCTCCGGCCGCGAGGCGAGCTGCACATCGGGCGAGGCGAACCAGACCGGATGGCGGTTCTCTCCATCGGTGATGTCGAAACTGATCCGGCTGCCGGGTGAGGCAGGGGAATTTGTGGCCGTCCTGGTCGCCGACATGGCTGTCCCACTGGTCTGCACCCGGTATACGGGCAAGAAGTGCCGGGAGTATGCCGGGGATTAACCAACATCCTGTTAATGGCAGCGGATAAAGAGGGACCAGTCCAGCCGGTCGATCGGGGCCATGGCAGCGAGCGAGTTTAGCTCCTTGTGACCGCTGATAAAAGAGAAGAACGCCTCGCGCGGCGCGTAGATCCATCCGACAATTCCCGAATGCCGCCTGATTTTGCCATGAAGGGCAGGATACCCGGGTAATGAAGGGCGCAAACGGAAAGTCGCGGAAGGACGTTGAGCGGAGCGCGCGGGCACAGGAACGGGCAAGAAGCGCGTATCGACCGTCTCAAAAAGAAAATGCTTTCATAATGGCCGATGAGGCATTCTGAAAGTCAAAATCTGAAGCCTATCAGGCAAAGAATGTATCTCTAACTTACTGGTAAATCGAAACTTGCAGTGCGTCGTCCGGGACAATCGTGCTGGATCAGGCAATAATCGCAAAGGATTGATCTATTGCCATGCGGAAGCAGCGCCTATCTCTCCATCAGGTCAGGCGACAGCCGAGACCTAAGACGAAAAGGAGATGGCATGATGAAAATCATACGCAAGGAAGAGCAGGAAACTGTCGAAGGTCCTGCGGAAAATTTCACCGGCAAGGCGACGATCAAGGGCATGTTCTCCCGCGAAGAACCCTCGCGCCTGACCGGCGCCATCGTAACGTTCGAGCCCGGCGCCCGAACTGCATGGCACAAGCACCCGTTAGGTCAGACATTGATCGTCACCGAAGGTATCGGCTGGACGCAGGTGGAGGGCAAGGAAAAAATCGAATTCCATGCTGGCGACATCATGCTTTGCCCAAAGGACAAGAAGCACTGGCACGGCGCGACACCCGATGCGTCGATGACGCATATCGCCCTTCAGGAAAGGCTGGACGGCAAGAATGTCGAGTGGCTGGAGCATGTCACCGACGAGGAATATCTCGGAGCGGATAAATAAGATCCGTATCGGGCACAATTTCGATAGACGGAAGAATACTACCGAAAGGAAACTGACATGATTATTCAAGATACATACAAATTTTCAAATGGTGTTGCGATTCCGCGGCTCGGCCTTGGCACATGGATGATCGAGGATGACAAGGTTGCCGATGCGGTGAAATCCGCCGTAGCGCTTGGCTATCGTCATATCGACACGGCACAGGCCTATGGCAATGAGCGTGGTGTAGGAGACGGCATTCGCAACAGCGGCATTGCCCGGGAAGAGCTGTTCGTCACGACCAAGCTCGATGCCGGCATCAAGTCCTATGAGGAGGCGAAGGAAGCCATCGATGGCTCGCTGGAAAATCTGGGGCTCGATGTCATCGACCTCATGATCATCCACAGCCCACAACCCTGGGACAAGTTCGGCAGCGATGACCGGTTCTTCGAGGGCAACCTTGCTGCCTGGAAGGCGCTTGAGGAAGCCTGTGAGGCTGGCAAGCTGCGGGCCATAGGGGTCTCCAACTTCCAGAAGCAGGACGTGGATAATCTGATAGAGAATGCGCGCATAAAGCCGATGTCGAACCAGATCCTGGCTCACATCAGCAATACGCCTTTCGAGCTGATCGAACACTGCAAGGGCGCGGATATGGTCGTCGAAGCCTATTCCCCGATGGGCCACGGCGAGATCCTGGACAATGAAAAGATCAAGGAGATCGCGTCACGCTATGATGTCAGCGTACCACAGCTCAGTATACGGTACCTGCTACAGCTTGGCCTGCTGCCACTGCCCAAAACCGCCAATCCCGATCACATGCAGAACAATGCCGATGTGGGCTTCGAGATCTCCGAAAGCGATATGGAGGCCCTGCGCACGATTGAACCGATCAAGGATTATGGCGAGGCAAGCGATTTCCCCGTCTATGCCAAGCCTCAATAAGTAAACCAGGCGGTCGCGGGGCGGCTTTGCACCGCCTCGTGATTGTCTGTAAACTGATCGCGAGGGTAAGATGATCGGGATATCTCTTAAAATGGCAGGGCAAAAAATGCCCCTGACGCTTGCTGACAATGTAGCTGCGCAGGATTTTGCGTCACTATTGCCACTAACGCTCACCCTGAAGGATTATGCGGGGATCGAGAAGGTCAGTGACCTGCCGCGCCGTCTGGACACAGGTGGTGTGCCAAGCGGCTACAAGCCATCAGCGGGTGACATCACCTATTACGCACCATGGGGCAATCTTGCCCTATTTTATCGTGACTTCAGACACGCGCCTGGTCTGGTCCTGTTGGGCAAAGTGAACGCAGATTTGCGCCTGCTTGACAGGGAAGAGCCGTTCGACGTCACGCTCGAGCTGACAGATTAGCGCCGTCCGGAAAAGCTGGCGGAGAATTCATAGCCTGAACTCGCAGCCCGCACGATGGGTTGGCGGGCAGCATCGCGCACTTGCAAAAGTGGCGGAGATCGAAGGACTCCCTTCGAACATCCTTTTCCAAACTTTATCAGATTGGAACACCCAACTTCAAGCACTTGATCTCGATGGAGGGCCGGACGCATGACCTGCCATTCTTTCAATCAAGCCGCCAAGCCGAAGAAGAAACGCCCTGCGCCGATCTCGTTGCGCGTTTCCGAAAATGAACGGGCCTTGCTCAAAGAGCTGGCCGGGCAGCGCTCGGTCAATGCCTATGTGCGCGAGAAGGTGTTCGGCGATCAGGAAACGCCGCGCCGTTCCTATCGTAAACCCCGCTCGGATGAAGCCGCCATCGGCAAGGCGCTGGCTCTGCTCGGCCAATCGCGTCTGTCTTCCAACCTCAACCAGATCGCCAAAGCCGCCAATCTCGGCACGCTCCCGGTCACGCCTGATCTGACCGATGAACTGGCTTCGGCCTGTGCCGATATACGCCGGATGCGCGAAGAGCTGATCGCGGCGCTCGGTATCAAGTCGCAAAGCTGATTTATGATCTTGGTCGGTAATCAACGCGGCGGGGCGCAAGACCTCGCCCGGCATCTCATGTCGCCGGAAAACGAGCATGTCCATGTGCATGAGATATCAGGCTTTGCCTCGGACACGCTGCCGGGGGCGTTCAACGAGGTGCAAGCGATCTCACGCGGTACGCGCTGCAGGCAATTCCTGTTCTCGCTCTCGCTCAATCCGCCGGAAGGCAAGGCGGTCAGCGATGAACAATTCGAGCAGGCCGTCACCAAAGCCGAAACACGCCTCGGCCTGACGGGCCAACCCCGCGCCATCGTCTTTCATGAAAAGGAAGGCCGCCGTCACTGTCATGCGGTCTGGTCGCGGATCGATGCAGAGGAAATGAAGGCGATCCAGCTTTCCTATTCCAAGAGCAAGCTGCAGGAAGTCTCCCGCGAGTTATACCGAGAGCATGGCTGGCAAATGCCGCGCGGCCTGATCGAGCGCGGGAACGCCGACCCGCGCAATTTCACGCTGGACCAATGGCAGCAGGCCAAGCGCATGGGCAAACATGCGGGCGATCTGAAGCATGTCCTGCAGGATTGCTGGGCGATCTCCGATAGCCGGGCGAGTTTCGAGGCGGCGCTGCAGGACCACGGGCTGAAACTCGCGAAGGGGGATCGCCGGGGCTTCGTGGCTGTCTCCTATGGTGGCGAAGCGCTGTCGCTGTCGCGCTATATCGGCGAGAAAGCCGAGCTGGAGGCACGACTTGGCAAACCGCAAGAGCTGCCTTCGGTCGATCAGGCAAAGCAAACTATGGCGCGGGAAATGACTCCCGTTGCTCAAGGCTGGCTGCGTGAAGCGGATGAACGCTCCAAAAAGCGTATGGAGCCGCTAATCGCGCAAAAGACCAAGGTGACTGAAAAGCATCGGGCTGAGCGCGCCAGCCTGCAAAGCCAGCAGGATGACCGCGCCAAGCGGGAGGTGCTGGAGAGGGCCGCGAAACTGCGCTCCGGCTTCTTCGGTCTTTGGGATCGGGTGACGGGCAAGCGCTCCAAAATCGTGCAGGAAAATGAGCGGCAGGCCGAAGCCGCCATGCAGCGCGACCGCAAAGAGCGCACGGACATGATCGCCCGGCAGCTATTCCAGCGGCATGCCCTGCAAGTGCCGATCAAGATGGAACGGCGCAAACATCTGAAAGAGGTGACGGAAGTTCACCGGGAGCTGGCCCGCTATCGACGGGAAGGTAAAGAGCCGCAACGCGAACAGGAAAAGCCGCCGGAGAAGAGAGCGCCGAGGGAAGTCTTCAACGATCAGGCCGACAAGCGGAGGGAATACCTGGCGCGTTTGCGCGAACCTCGCCAACGCCCGCAAGTCAGATCATCGCGCGACCGTGGCCACGGCCTTGAAAGATAAAAAGCAAGGGTTGCCCTGCAACCCTCTGCCATTCTGGCGAAGAATGGGGTGTGCCGTGGGCAAGGAGGCTCCGAACGAGGCTCCGCGCCGTCAGGCGTGGATACGTTTGGATGCCTTGCCCGCGCGAGGGGCAAAGCCCCTATGTAAAATACGGGTCTATAAAAATTGGTATGGTTTAAAATCGTCGAGCATATCAGTGCGTCATTCTCATACGCAGCTCTTGTATGAAAAACGCTCTTCGCTACCGTCCACCCGTCGGATCCAAAAACATCGCGTCCCATAATCAGCCCTACGGACGAAAAAATGATCAATGCCAGAACCAATCTTTTCTTCGGATTCGGGATGGTTTCTAATTGCGTCTAACAAAAATGATTGGTCTTTTTCTGACACCCGTTGCTCAAGCTCATAGCTATTTAACATTGTTCTTAAGTGTGCCATTGCATCGCCTTTTCGCTCGAAAAGCACACCGTCAATTTTTACTACTTTCCCTTTAGCCATCAGTTTTGCTCCATATTAGAGTCAGCTGAGTTCTCGAGCTTTTTTTGCTCAATGACACGACGAATTTCACGCTTCACTAACGCAGGTAAATCTAAAGATTCCCATTCTCCCCGTTCTAGTCTCTGTAATACCTCGATCTCATTTAAATCGGTACGCCCTAGGTAGTCACTCAATTCGATTGAACTTGTGCGCGATAGGCCGAGGCTAATCAGCGTAATCAATGTCCGGGTGCTTACTCCGAATTCCAAGAACAGATCATATGTGAGATCATCAGGAAATTCTTCAGAAATTCCTCTTTCGTGAAAGTTTTGTCTTAACACTGATAGATATGCACCCAGATACTTTGGCGCTAAGAATCTCGCTATTTCCTCAACCGCAGCCATTGTGTCACGAATAAATTTTGCATAAGGAAGCTCTTCGTCTGACTGGTATTCAGGTTTAGCTCTTTCACGTTTCAGTCGGGCTTTTATCATCTGCCCCAGCGTTTTGCCTCGCATCCAGTCCCAAGTTGTTAGCGCACAAGGCAACACGCGTTGTTCTGGCGCAAAGACGGGGGCGAGGGTTAAATTTATTACATCAAATATGAACACAAATCGGTTCACAGATTCCTCATCTTCCGGAGGGATGGGGAGCAATAACTTTGGGTCAGCAGAGAAGTCTCTGAAATATGTTAACAGACGCTGTAATGCTACAATCGAAATTCCAGGGTTCGCATCTACGATCTCCTGGCTTATTTCAATTGCTTCGAGCGATGGCTTAATCAGCTCTTCGAGCTGATTAGCCCTATCTTCGCTTAGTTTTTTTACTGGAGGGGCGTTTCTGAGAGAGCCTTCGCGATATTGCCAACTCATTAAGTAGGCGGCTACATGCTCAAGCTTCCCGTTTACAGCTTCTGTTTTCATTTCTGTACGCTGAGAAAGATATTCAGAAAGATCATCAAATTGCTCGATAACCTGATCCGTTTCACGGCGAATAGGATATGCAGTCTTATTGGGTAACCCTTGTGGCCAAACAGCCGGTTTACTAACATCAACACAAACAATATTCCCGTAAAAGTCGGCTCCCCACCGGCCAGCACGTCCTGCTAAATTCCAAAAATCTTGTGGAGACATGTCTCGGCCAATACCCTTTTTGGGGCCTCTTATTATGATGGTTCTACAAGCCAAATTCACTCCCTCGATGAGAGTTGAAGTAGACACCAAAAAACGAATTTTGCCGGCAGTGAAAAGCCGTTCAATTTCCTCGCGCAGAAGCGAAGGCATATTGCCGTAATGGAAAGCGACTCCACGCTTAACGAGATGTACTAATTGAAATTTTGGATGGATAATTTTGTCACAGAACTCAGAAAGATCATTTAGTTCTTCGTCGTCACTAATTTCTTCATCTGCCAGTCCGTCATAAATCAGGCCTGCAACTCGCTCGGCTGAGTCGGCCGTGGTAACATAAATAAGAGTGCCAGAAGTCTCTTTGCCTAGCGCAAGAGCAACGAAGGCCATTCTCTTCCTGACAGAGGTTGGCCGGTCAAACAGCGAGAATCCGCCGAGCGGTTTAAATCCGTCATTGGTAGAAAGAGAGAGGGTCCATTCTTTTGTATTTCCACGTACCTGTTCCGCAACCATAACATTTTGCATGACGGTGGCGGTATTGCTCGGAACAACTGCAGTGGTTACTCCGCTAGGCGCTTCTTCCAAAAGAACGTCAGGATTCTCGCTATGAGGACTCAAAAAAATGAGTCTGCACTGCTCATTAGCACGAGTAACTCTTTCTATTGCATCCTGCAAGATTACCCCTCTGCGCTCGTCTGATAGTTTTTGAGCTTCATCGATAATTGCGATGTCAAAAGGATGTGGCTGTGGTTTTGCGTTCAAAAATATATGAAGTCGTTCTTGCGTGAAAACGGCGATGAAAGGCTTATCGTCAGAATCAATCTCATTTATTGGAAGGGAGGTAATAGTGAGTTTGTTCAGCTCATGGTTTAGTTTGAGTTGATTTAGCTGGTGCTCAACTTCTGAAACCAGCGCCCGGGTCGGGGCGACAAATACAGATGATTTTGCTTTTCCTGTTGCATGTTGAAGCAAGAGCCAGTTCAACACAGCATAAGTTTTTCCTGCGGCAGTAGGTGCAGTAGCAGAGAGCCAATGTGAAGTCGCTAGACTGGACCACAACTCATTCTGAAACCTATTTCCCAAGATAGAATCATTCTCATTCAGCAGGATTTCAGATTGCAGTCGTCTCCGCGTGAGAAGGAGCTGTTCTATAGTTCCAGTACGACTTTCAAGATTAGGTTTTAAAAATTCACGTTCTTGCGCTAACTGAACTGCTCGATGATTAGAAAGCCTTGTTAAAATTAAGCCGCCAGCGTCTTGAAAGATTCGATCTTCTGAAAAGCAAATTGCGGCTTCCGCCACCATTAACGCGTATTCTTGAGCTTCACGATCTTCGCTTTGTGCCAAAATGCTGGCCGCAAACAAAAGCCTTTTCCAGTCATGCTCAGAGGTCAGATTGTCATGCCGAATAGTATCAGGACCAAAACTCAGGGCCGCTGACCATAACCTAAGACGGTCCAACTCTTCCTTGATGCCATCTGGTCCAACCAACCATTCTTGAATGACTTCGAGACCCACCTTAGCTCTCCAAAAGGCTTAAAAAGTATTTTCTGAATTCTTCGACTGTGCGCATTGGTACACAGATGAAATTTATATCATAAGAGGCTATATTTTCTTTACCGACTCGGTTTTTTATTTGCTTAACCCAAGCTGGAATTTGTTCATTTAGTTCGGCCTCCAGTTTCAATTCATCGCTGTTTTCACCGTCCTTCAAATAAGAAGTTGTATCGAATCCAATTAATGCGATGCCACAATGGTGCAACGATAAGGATTTTTGATCATCCAAATCAAAATATCTTTTTAGCCCTTCCGTGAGTTTTGGATCGTCAAAGCTGGCAAACTCATTGATCAGAAAAACATCTTGAGAACGCGCAGAATCGTCTCCATCTGGATCAATAAGAAAAGGTGCTAAAGACTTGAGGCAATCTCTTACCGCATCTGATGGGTCACCATACAACTTTGATTCTCCCCAATACACATTGAGGCCTCCATCATCGGTGCCTTCTGCATAAACACCGTCAGCGCCATGGTAGTGCATCTCAGTAGATGTCTTTAGGCTCATCTTGCATATGATCTGTGACAAACCAAAAACGGCCTCTGCAAACGCGAAGACCATAAGCTCGCCGCCTTCTCCACTTTGGCTCAGCGAAGTGAATAGCTTCTTCGCTTCTTTTTCGAGCTTTGATAATTGAGCAGTGGAGCCTGTCTCATTCAGATGCTTCTTCGCTTCATCAATACGGCGCCGCGGGATGGCATAATCGACAATTCTTTCTCTTAGAAATTCTGCCAAGGGCTTAAATCTGACACGACCATGTTTATCGATTGGGAGCCGATAGCAATTGACGCTCGTTCTTGTGTCTTCGACGGCAAGGCCTGTGCTTAACTCTTTCAAATGGACATCTGTAATTTTCGTCCCGCCCCGTATAGTGCCGGTCAACAAGCTCGAAACTTGTGGCAACTCATCAATTTTGGTCTCTTCATTCATCTTTTTGTTCTTAGTCGAGGCACAACCATTGGTAATGCTATCACCTAGTGGCTTGTATCAGAAGTGATTTTTCCCACGGGCTAACTTCAAACGGTCCAGCGGCGACTGGCTGGCGGCATCCAATCCGCGCATGTGTGGATGGCCTCCGCGATGCAAGGGCAAATTTTGGAATGTTGACGAGAATGCGAATGGCAGCGTGCATGTGTC